>JACKEQ010000006.1 GCA_020632885.1 Alphaproteobacteria bacterium
ACTGCTGAAGGCGGGCGGCCACGAGGCCCTCGTCGCGGACTACTGACGGGGCGACGGGATAGGCTGGACCCATGGGCATCACGGGCATCACGGGCATCCGCCTCCACGGGTTCAAGAGCTTCCGCGACGCCACCGAGGTGGCGATCCGCCCCCTGACGGTGCTGGCGGGCCGGAACAGCTCGGGCAAGTCGAGCCTGTTGCAGCCGCTACTGCTCATGAAGCAGACCCTCGAGGCGCCCCACGAGCCGGAGGTCTTGCTGCTCGATGGGCCCTGCGTGCACGTGCGGCGGGCCTCGGAGCTGTTCTGGGCTGGCGACGTGCCGAGCGAGGAGTGGCGCTTCGAGATCCGCACCTCGTCTCGACCTTGGGAGGGGAATCGGTATGGTGTCCATGAAGGCCTCATGGTGCTCGAAGAGACGTTCCGGCCTGGACTAAGGGCCTTTCGAGATGGGACCTGGGATGCTCACCAGAAGGAGCTCTTCGTCGAGACTGCTCCGGTCTACAGTGCGCCCTCCAGAGGCTTCCTCGAGTTGGTCGTCGAACCGTGGGAGAATCGTCCGGGGACACGTGCTTCTCTCGTCAGCCCGGACTGGTTTCTCGACATCCTCCACCTCCCCGGCCTGCGCGGTCACCCCCAGCGCGAGTACCCCCTCACCTCGGTGCGCTCGCGGTTCCCCGGCCCGTTCACGCCCTACGCCCCGAGCATCGTGGCCCGGTGGATCGAGACCAGAGACGCCCGCCTGGCGACGCTGGAGGCGACCCTCAGGGACCTCGGGCTCACCGCCAGGGTGTCCGCAGAGCGTATCGACGACACGCGCGTCGAGGTGCGCGTGGGTCGGCTGCCCGCGAGCACCGCGTCCGACGACCTCGTGAGCATCGCGGACGTCGGCGTGGGTGTCTCCCAGGTGCTGCCGGTGGTCGTCGCCCTCCTGGTCGCCGAGCCGGGTCAGCTCGTGCACATCGAGCAGCCCGAGCTCCACCTGCACCCGGACGCCCAGATCCGCCTCGCGTCGTTGCTGATCGACAGCGCCCGCCGGGGAGCCCGCGTGGTCGTGGAGACCCACAGTCCCGTGCTCCTCACAGCACTCCAGCTGGCGGTCGCCGAGGGCCGGCTGGAGCCCGACCTGCTGGCCCTGCACTGGTTCGACCGGGACGAGGCGGGTGCGACCCGCGTGCACACCGCGGAGGTCGACAGCCAGGGCACCTACGGCGCGTGGCCGGTGGACTTCGCGGATGTCGCGATGGATGTCGAAGCGCGGTACATCCGCGCCGCCATGGGCTGACGTGCGGATCGTCGTCGACGCGAGCGTGGCCCGGGCGGCCGGAGTCGGCCGACCCGACGCCGGCCATCCCGGTCCCGCCGCAGTCGCAGCCCTCGAGGCTGTCCGCGATGGCGGCCACCAGGTGGTGATGAGCGCGGCGGTCCGCGAGGAGTGGCTGCGCCACCAACGCCCCTTCGCCGTCCGGTGGCTGCACCAGATGGTCGGCACCAAGCGCGTGACGTCCGTGGCCACCGAGTGGCCCGGTGTCGTCGATGTGCTCGACGCGGCCAGCGTCCTGCCCGGGGCTCAGCCCGTCGAGATCGCCAAGGACACCCACCTGGTCGGTCTCGCGATGGTCACCGACCGAAGGGTCGTGAGCCTGGACGTCCGTCAGCGAACCCTCCTCCGTGACCTCGTGCCCGAGGTGCCCTCGCTGGCTGGGCTCTACTGGGTCTCCCCCACCGAGGAGACCACCGGACCGTGGCTTCTCCGCGGTGCCCCCGAAGAGCCCGCTCTCACCCTGGGTCACGGAGCCTGACCCCGATCAGGGAGCGAGCTGCCCCACCACCCGATCCATGGGCCAGGCGTTGGTGTCGTAGCGCTCCACGAGCCGCCCGTCGGCGTCCAGGATCAGCACGCGGTGCAGGTGGCTGATTCGCCCGCCGTCGATCGTGACGTGCTGCCCGCCGTAGAGCGCCAGATCCTGAAGCGCCAGGGGCTCCGCGCGCGCCAGCCGCCACACCGCCGTGTCCGCGCCCATCGCGCGCCCCCAGGCCGCCAGCACCTCGGGCGTGTCGTGATCGGGGTCGATGGAGACGGTGACGATGCGCCCGCCGCGCATGGACCCCTGGAGCGCCGCCAGCCGCTGCCCGATGGCCGGACAGAAGTCGGGGTCCGGGCAGCGCGTGTAGATGTACGTGAGGAGCGTGGGCACGCCCTGTCCCGCGCCCACCACGATGGGCCGGCCGTCCTCCGCCACGAGCTCCGTGCGCGGCAGCACCTCGCCGGGCGCCAGCGGCTTCACGTCCTTCCGGAGCCCGCCCTCGACGTGCCCCGTCACCACGGGGTCCACGAGCTGCCAGCCGTACCCGCTGCGCAGCAGGCGCGCCTCCACCCGGTCGCCCACCGTGAGACCCGAGGCCTCCCAGGGAGCCAGCCCGAAGCCCATCACCATCGCGGGCATCACGTCCGGGACGGCCTCGTGGTCGATCGTCACCCGCACGCCGTCCACGTTCACCACGGTGCCCACGAGCGGTACGCCGCCCGCCACGAAGCCCGCCGGCAGCTCCTCCGGACCCGTCACGGCCACCGACCGCACGCGCCCATCGTCGAGGAAGAGGTCGATCCCGTCGCCGGGCGCCACCCCGAGCCCGCTGGCCTCGTAGCGCTCCACCCCCGGCACGACGCGATTGCGCAGATCGTCGTGCTGCACGAGGAGCGTGTGGGGACCCGCGTGGAGCACCGTGCCATGGGCGTCGGGCGGGGGTCCCTGGAGGCTGCAGGCGGCGAGCATCCAGACCATGGGCCGGTTTCTAACGCGCCCGCGCCGGGTTAACAGGAGGCCGGAGGTGCTGATGCTGCCCATCCTGCTCGCAGCCTGTGCGCTCGACGAGTCCGATCGGTCCGAGGTCCCCGCCGCTTCCCAGATGGAAGCCGGTGCGTGGGAGGGGCTGATCCAGCGGCGGGAGATCGTGAGCAAGCCGTACCACATCGACGCCATGTACGCGTCGATGCGCGGCCCGTCCGGGTTCGACTACGCGAACCTCCTCGACACCGAGAAGCCCGAGCTGCTCTGGATCACGGGCTACAAGACCGAGGTCGTCGAGGCCGAGACCAAGCGTCCGCTGTCACAGGAATACATGTGCCACGCGAACCTCGATTTCGACGCGAAGAAGTACTACGAGCACTTCCCCTGGGCGCCCCCCATCTCGGGCCGCGTGTTCACGCTCTCCCAGGGCCAGCAGGACATCTCGTTCCCGGTGGGCATGGGCATCCCGATCCGGAGCGACATGGAGCTGTCCCTGGCCACCCAGGTGCTCAACCTGAACCTCGAGAACATCGACCTCACCGTGCGCCACAAGGTCGAGATCAAGTTCGTGCGCGACAGCGACCTCGACCCCTACCGCGCCACGCACCCGGGCTGGGACGTCGTGCCGCTCTACCAGACCGCCGTCCAGGGCTTCAAGGCGCTCGAGAACGCCCGCTACTACGGTGTCGCCCACGACGACGCGAACGCCGACGAGCTCGGTGAGGGCTGCGGCATCGGGATGAGCGCCATCGAAGGCGACGTGGACGAGGACTCCCACGGCCAGAAGTTCACGGCGCACTGGGTCGTGCCGCCCGGCCGGGAGACCAACCGCACGAACGTCACGCGGTTCCTGAACCTCAAGAAGGACACCCGCGCCCACTACATCGCCACGCACCTCCACCCGATGGCGGAGTCCCTCACCCTGAAGGACCTCACCACCGGCGAGCAGGTCTACCAGTCCACCGTGCGGAACTCGAAAGAGCGCATCGGCATCGACGACGTCGACATCTTCAGCTCGCAGGAGGGCCTGCCGCTGCAGGCCGGCCACGAATACGAGCTCACGAGCGTGTACGACAACGTCTCGGGCAAGGACGTCGACTCGATGGCGGTGCTCTACCTCTACGCCCACGACACCGACTTCGACCGCAAGCGCACCCTGAAGCGCCTGGAGACGGCGGAGCTCGAGAAGCCCGTGAAGCGCAAGGCCAACCCGCAGCCCTCGATGTGAACGGATGCTGAGCCGTCGCGGATTCCTCGCGGGGAGCGCCGCCCTGGCGGCCTGCGGGGGACGAACGGTCACGCCACCGTCCGGCGCACCGAACGTGCTCGTGGTGCTGCTCGACCAGCTCCGCGCGGTCTCGTTGCCGGCGTACGGCGACACCAACATCACCACGCCCGCGATGGACGCCCTGCTGACGACCGGCGTGCGCTTCGACACCGCCATCGCGGCCAACCCGCTCTGCGGTCCCGCGCGCGCCAGCATGCTCACGGGCATGTACCCCGGTCACGTCGGGGTCCCGAACAACGACCGCGCCATCACGCCCGGCACCCCCACCCTCGCCACGGTGTTCCGGTCCGCAGGCTACAAGGCCGGCTACGTCGGCAAGTGGCACCTCTCGCGCGGGAAGCCGCAGTACCCGTCGGACCTCGTGGGCTTCGACGACCACTTCCAGGGCTACAACGAGCGCTACCACTACCGCGACAGCTTCTGGTTCACGGGCCGCAGCCACGTGGCGGAGTTCCCCGAGCCCCGCGACCTCTTCGAGCCCACCTACCAGACCACCCAGGCCCTCGAGGTCCTCGAGCGCTGGCGGGACGAGCGGTTCCTCCTGATGGTCTCCTACGTCCCGCCCCACCCCCCGAAGGACTGGCGGAGCGACTGGGACGCCCACTTCCCGGACGCGTTCCCGTACGGCGTGGACGCCGCGAAGCTCGCCCTGCGCGGGAACGTGCCGGACTGGGCGGAGGGGGAGCACGCCGCCAGCGCGGACGAGCCCGGCGCGAGGCCCTCTCCGGGGGCCCGTCGGTTCCTGCGGAACTACTACGGCGCTATCCTGGCGATGGAGATCGAGATCCAGCGGCTGGTGGACGGCCTGAAGCGGCTCGGGCTCGACGAGCGCACCCTGGTGGTGTTCACGTCCGACCACGGCGAGCTCGGCGGCAGCCACGGGCGCTATCTCAAGCAGAAGCCCTACGAGGAGAGCGTGCGGATCCCGCTCGGTATGCGCTGGACCGGCACCCTCCCGGCCCGCACGAGCACCATGCCGTTCTCCCAGGTGGACCTCATGCCCACGCTGGCCGGTCTCTGCGGAGTCCCCGCCCCCACCGGGCTCCACGGGCGTGACCTCTCGGCGGCCGTGCGCGGTGGGAGCGAGCCCGACACCGAGGTGCTCTCCGGGTGCCACCTCACGAAGTCGGAGCGGACGTGGTGGCAGGTCCGCTCACCGCGCTGGAGCTACACCGAGTGGGTCGAGGGCCGGGAGGGCCCCACACTGTTCGACATGAACGCCGACCCGTTCCAGACCCGGAACCTCGCGGACAGCCCAGAGCACGCAGACGATCGACGGCAGCTCGCCGCCACCCTCGCCGCCCGGCGCACCGCCATCGGCGTCTGAGACCTACTCCGGGCAGGGTGCGTCGAGGTGGAGGTCTCGCGTGCGGGCCATGAACCGCCGCGTGAAGTTCTCCTGGACCGCGGGGTCCTCCTTGCCCGAAGCGGCCATCATCTCATCCACCGTCGCGTACTTGCCGGAGGGAGGCAGGAGGATCGTCATCCGCTTCTGTTCCCCCCCGCAGTCCACCGGCCGCGTGGACATCCCCGCAGCGATGCCGTGTGTCCGCGTCCACGCAGGGCAGTCGCTCGGGTCGCCCGCGTCGAAGAGCACGGCCATGCAGGGTGGCTCCGCGCAGTCCATCTGCGTCATCTTCGCGTCCGGCCAGCACTCGGCGAGCACTTCGTCCATGGTCCGGCGGAAGGCGTCCTCGGTCATCCGGGGCTCGACGTCGTGGGGCCAGGGGATGGGCTCGCCGTAGAGCTCGAGCTCGAGGCTCGCCACCTCGGCCCGAGCGGCCGAGAGCTCCTTGCGCACGTCCTCCACGACCTCGTCGCAGGCCGGCGTCGCGAGAGTCCCCGCGCTCACGTCACCACCGCGGATGGCGGGCGTCCCGGCCACCGGGACGGCACCGCGCGGGCAGGACCCGGGTCACGGGAGGGTCGCGGGCCCGTTGAGCACGATGCCGTCGAAGTCCTGGGAGGGCGCCCCGATCACGATCTCCATGACCTGGTTGTTGTTGTACGGCGTGGGGCCGTACAGCGCCCGGTCGTTCCAGCCGCCCTGCCCGTTCCCCCAGGTGAGCCCGTGGGTGTAGTTGTTGCTGTTCGCGGGCGTCCAGAACACGACGGACGTACCGTCCGGCTTCACCTTGTAGATGTTCTTGGACCAGTAGTCCGGCAGGTACATGTTCCCGCAGGCATCGATGGCGATGGCGTCCTGCCAGACGCTCCCCGAGCCGATGTTCGCGTACACCTGCGGCGGCAGGATGGGGTTCATCTGCGCGTCGAAGTCCACGTAGTAGATCGTGCCGTCGCCGATCGTGCTCACGTACATCCGGTCGCCGGCCGCGTTGAACATGAGCGCGTGGGGGTTGTTGGACTGCCAGGGCCCGAAGTTGGGCGCGATGCGGGTGCTCTGGCCCGTGGCGGGGTCGATGCGCCAGACGGCGTTGGTGCCCACCCAGTAGTTGTTCGTGGCGTAGAGCATCTCGTCGGGACCGACGTGCACGGCGTACGGGCTCACGTTGCTCCCGATGGGCGTGACGCTCCCGGCGGGCGTGATGCGCACGATGTTGTCGTTCGCGTTCACCGCGAGGAGGTCGCCGTTCGCGAGGTAGTCGAGCTGCTCGCCCGTGCCGGCCCCCGGGACCCAGGGCGTGCGCCCGGTCTGGGTGGCGGTCACGAGGGTGCCGCCGGTGTTCGCGCCCACCATCATGCCGTTCGCGTCGATCTCGAGGCCGTGGTAGCCGCGCGGCCCCGTGACCATGCCCGTGGACACGGGGCTGTCGGTGAGGGTGGCGCAGTCGAAGGTCTCCACCGTGTCGGTGTCGGCGTCGGTGTCCGCATCCGTGTCGGCGTCGGTGTCCGCATCCGTGTCGGCGTCGGTGTCCGCGTCCGTGTCCGAATCGCTGTCCGCGTCGGTGTCGGCGTCCGCCTCGACGACGGTGACCGCGCCGTCCTTGCAGGCCACGGAGAGGAGGAGGAGGAAGGTCGAGGCACGCATGTTCATGGATCCACACAGATTTCGTTGGGCAGGTCGCAGACCTGCGGGGAAGGGCAGTCCTCGGGGCGCGAGCAGGGGGTGTACCCGTCGACGTCGAGACCATGGGGACGGGAGGAGGCCACCACGAGCTCCACGCAGCCCTGGGCGAGCGTGGCCTTGTCGGCGGTGCGGCGGCGGATGGATGCGGACGGGTAGCCGCTCACGCCGGAGTTGATGAGCTGATCGACGAGAGCCGCGGGAACGGTGCCGCTGCCGTCGTCGTCGAAGCTGCAGTCGAGCCGTAGCGGCGAGGCGCCGTGCTGGTCGATCGACATGCTCACCGCCACCTGGGAGCCCGGCGCAGACGGCGGGGTCCAGGTGATCTCGAGGGGCTGGCCCTCCACCATCACCCAGTCGCCCGCCGGGAACACGATGGGCTCCACGCCGGCCGCGTGGAGCTGGACGGCGGCGGCGTCGAGCTGGACGAGGTCGCCGGCCTGCATGCCGGGGTACGGCAGCGTGTTGAACGTGTACGTGTTGCCGGGCTGGATCGGCGCCATCTCCACGCACGTCTCGAGGCCCGAGATGAACACGGTGCCCATGTCGACGGACAGCGGGTACGGCACGCACGTCTCGCCGTCGCAGACCTCACCGGCCCCGCAGGCGGGGTCGCAGAAGAGCACGGGACGCGAGAGCAGCACGCAGTCGCCCTCGGTGACGGCGGGCTCGAGCAGGTTCTGCGGGTTCAGGCTGTCGAAGACCTGGCCGCTGACGACCGTGAAGTCCTCCTGCTCGTCCACCGTGAAGCCTCCGACGCGCAGGTCCGGGCCGCACACACCGTCCTGGGCGCCCGCATCGGGGCTGTCGGTGCACGCGAGGGGCTCGTCCGTGGGCGTGGGGACGTCGGTGGGGTCCGTGGGGTCCGTGGACACGGGCGTGGCGGGCGGACAGCCCACCAGGAGCCCGAGGAACAGGGGCAGCGTGCGGTTCATTGTCCCCTCCCCGGGTACGGACGGGCCTGCTTCACGAACAGCTCCGGAGCGCCACCGGGCGTCTCGACCTGGAACTTGAACTCGACGTCCATGGCGTAGAAGCTCGAGGGGTCGGTGCCGTACGCCACCGCGAAGTGGGTGTGGATGGCCGAGAGCGCCTGCCCGAGGGCGAACAGCTCCGAGGCCGTGAGCACGCTGGGATCGTCGCCCAGCAGGAGCGAGTTCGAGTGGCCGAGGTAAATCGCGGGCTGCCCGGGCCGGTCGTACTGGTAGAGCACCTGGTCGGTGGTGACGCCAGGCTCGGGCTTCACGACGCTCGCGCCGCCGCGCTGCACGTTGATGTAGAAGGCCGGCTCGAGGCCCGTGGGGTCGAAGATGTTGGCCGTGATCGCCACACCGTTCGCGTACTCCTCGGGGAACGACCGGTGGCAGAGCAGCGCCATGCCCACCTCGAGGTGGCTGATGCCGCGGTACCGGCGCTCGTCGACCGCGCGCAGGTACCACACGCTCGACCACACCTCGCGCACGGCGTCCTCGATGGACTTGTCGGGGTTGCCGATCTCGCCGGTCTTGCTCGTGTAGAGCCCGGCACCCGTGAAGCCCTCGAGGTCCTCCGCGTTGGTGCTGGAGCGGAACCGTGCCTTCGTGAGCCCGATGGCGCCCATCTCGGCCTCGATGGCCGTCAGCAGGTCGGGGTTCACGGGGGCCGTGCGGATCGCGGTGCGCAGGTCGGCCAGCTGGGCGTCGCGCCATGCGGGGTCCGACTCGAAGCGGGCGTCGTCCACGATGGCCTGCGCGACGTCGTAGAGGCCGTTCGTGCTCATGTGCTGGTCGTAGAAGTACACCGGCACGACGAACGCGTCGGGGGTCGGGACCGACACGATGGTCGCCATCTCGGCGTAGTGGGACGCCTTGCCGCCGAGGGCCGGGATGGCGTCCCGGATGCGGTCACGCATGTTGGTGATGCCGGTGTCCAGCGCGGTCTCGATGGGCACCACCTGCTGCACGGAGAGGTCGAGGTCCGGGACCTGCACGACCTCGGGCCGGTGGGCCTCGAACCACGCGTCCGCCTCGGCCTGGGTGGCCTCCCGGATGCTCCAGTCGAACGCGCCCACCGTCAGCTCCACCCACTTGCCCTCGAGGGCCACGAGCTCCGGGTTCGTGCGCGCATTGCGCAGGCCCATGTTGGGCGTGCCGCGGTTCTGGGAGAGCACGTTCACGTGGGAGAGCGGCGTCTGGAACTGCTCGGTGATGAGCCCCAGCACGACGTTGATGTCGTTGGGGACCTCGTCGAGCACGACGATGTCGCGGAAGTCGACGTACGCGGTGTCGAGGTCCGCAGCGTCCACGAAGCGCAGGAGCCCGATGGCCGTGGCGAGGTTGAGGGGCTGGTAGTCGATGCCCGCGAAGATCTCGCCGGTGGTGATGGTCGGCAACCCCGCGGCGTCCGTGTTGTTCGCGACCAGCTCGGACGTCGGGTGGTGCAGGATGTCGACGAAGGGCGTGGCCGCCTGCACGGCGTCGAAGAGCGTGCGCGCCATCTCCGCGCTCGCCGTGTCGTACGGCGAGAACTCGAGCACGAACAGGTCCGGCTCCTCGTAGTACGTGAGCGCCGCGAGGATGAACCTCCGTTCCGGCGAGAAGTACTCGGTGGCGTTGAACTGCGCGAGGTCCGGCACGAACGGCAGGTCGCCGCCCGAGAGGTGCTCCGAGCAGAACGCGTGATGGATCGGGTACTTCTCGCTGTTCTGGAAGTACAGCTCGCCCGTCACCCGATCGAACACCACCTTGGCCGACCGTGCACCCGGGATGGACGTGTCGAGGGGCAGGCTCGCGAGGTGGTCGTAGTCGCCGACGCACCCGAGGTGCTGGAGGAAGTCGGGCGAGGCGGCATCCTCCGCCAGCTCGCACACGATGGGTGCCGGCGTGTCCGTGGGATCCACCGGGCTCTTGCAGCCCCCGATCCCGAGCGACACCCCGAGGAGCCATGTCCAACCGGTTCTCAAGCGCACCTCCGAGGCCCCGCGCCTACCGTCCCACTGTAGGCAATCGCGTGACGACCGGGTGTCAACAAACCGTGCGCTACTCCGGCACGCCCGCGAGGAGCTCGAACAGTCGGCCCTCGTCGCGGTCCATCACGAAAACGCTGTCCGCGGCGGCCCCGCCGGAACCGGGTCCCCAGGCGAGGTTCGGGATCCACGCGCTCGGCAGGGTGGCCGCCACGGTCGATCGACCGCCGTCGGGACCCCAGAGGTGCACGCTCCCCGTGCGGAACTCGGTGGCCCAGACGTTCCCGCACACGTCCACACCGAGCCCGTCGAGCCCGCCCCCGATGGGCTCCAGGTCCGGCGGGCGGCACGCCAGCGTCGTCCCGAAGTCCAGACAGGTCCCGAGGAACGGTCGCACGCCATCATCGAGGATGCAGGGGTCGTCGGTCTGGAGGGAGAGGCAGGGCTCCGCGACGTCCACGCTGCAGGCCAGCAGCTCCTGGGGGCTCCGGATGCACGTGCCGTCCTGGCCGTCGAGGGTGCAGCTCGCGAAGTCCGCGGCGCCCATGCAGGCGTCGAGGGCCCCACCGGGCGACCACGGGCAGAAGCCCGCCGTGCACCGGCTCTCCACGGTCGCACCGAACAGCTGGGTGGTGCAGGGGCTCCCGTCTGCGAGACCCGCGCAGGCCCCGGTGTCGTGGGACGGCTCGCACGCGTCCGCCACGCACGTCCCGGGCGCGTCGCCGAGCATGCAGGGGTCGCCGTCCGCCGCGCACGGCGTGGAGGGCTGGAGGATGGAGATGTCGCCGAACGGCTCGGCGACGCCGGCCCGGATGCGGGTCACCGTGCCCCCGCCGAAGGACCCCACGAACACCGACCCGTCGCGGGCCACCGCCACGCCGTTCGGCCGATCGAGCCCCTCGGCGAGCACCTCGACGGCGCCGGTCGTCAGATCCACCCGCGAGACCCGGTCGTCGGACTGCTCGCTCGTGATCACCGCTCCCGTCCCGTCCAGGGCGAGCCCGTTCGGATAGGCCAGGCCCGAGACCACGGTCTCGGTGGCCCCGTCGGGGTGCACGCGCAGCAGGGCGCCGGCGAGCACGTCCGCGAGCACGAGGTCACCGTCCGGGAGACGCACGATGCCCGCGATGGAGCCGAGCCCCCCGCGGATCACGGACTCCTGTCCGTCGAGCGTACGTCGGGTGAGCCTGCCGGCCGCGTCCACGCTGTACACGCCACCCTCGGGGTCGAACGCGAGGTCCTCGCCGCCCGAGAAGCCCTCGTGGGTGACGAAGGCCACGGGCACGCCGACCTCCCCGGGACACTCCGGCGGCTCGGTCGGCACGGGCTCCGTGGGCGTCGGAGGGTTCCTGCAGCCCATCAGGACCAGGGTGATCAACGGGGACGACGGGCGACCCAGGACGTGAGCGTGCCCAGCCAGGGCGTGGGGCCGGCTGCGCACCCTCCGCACGCGCCGCCGATCAGCCCCTCGGGGATCGGGTCGCAGTCCTCGCCCTCGCAGCCACCCGTGGGCTCGGGGTCGGGCTCCGCGTCCAGGCCGTCGCAGTCCTGGTCGATGGAGTCGCCCGGGACGTCCGTGGCGCCCGGGTGGATCGAGGCGTCCGTGTCGTCGCAGTCGTACGTCGCGTCCACGTACCCCTCGACGGGCTCGCAGGTGAGGATCGCGGGCTCCGCACCGACCCCGTCGCCGTCGGCATCCATGTACACCCAGGTGGCCTCGTCCTCGTCCACCAGCCCGTCGCAGTCGGAGTCCAGGCCGTCGCAGCCGTCGGCCGCCCCCGGATGGACCGCCGCGTCGTCGTCGTTGCAGTCGTTGCCCACCAGCACGCCCGACGGCGGGCAGAGCGGCAGGTCCTGGGCGACCCCGCTGCCGTAGCCGTCACCGTCGGCGTCCGGGTACTGGAGACCCGTGGTGGGACCGTCGGTCTCGTCGACCGTCCCGTCGCAGTCGTTGTCGATGGAGTCGCACAGCTCCGGGGCACCGGGGAACCGCGCGGGGTCGTGATCGTCGCAGTCGACGTTGTCGACGGCACCGTCACCGTCCTCATCCAGGGCCTGGGCGGGCACGCCGAAGGCGAGCGCGATGAAGAGCATGGGACCTCCGAGCCTCAGCCTACCTCCTGGGCGCGGGATTCACAGCCCACCCTGGAGATCCAGGTCCACCGGTACCACCGAGCGGCTGGACAGCTCCACGCACCCACCCTGGACGTCCGTGTGATCGACCCGCGTGCGCGCGAGCGACGCGCTCGGGAATCCGGAGACCCCGCGCGCCAGGAGCGCGTCCACGGCGGACGCGGGCACGACGCCCGATCCGACGTCCCCGAACGTGCACCGCAGCGCGGCCTGGCTCGCGCCGTGCTGGTCGACGGCGAGGGTGAGCACCACGTCGTCGCCGGCCGACCCCGCGTCCCAGCTCACGTCCAGCGGCACCCCGGCCTGGAGTCGCAGGTCGGTCGGTCCGCCGGTCATCGACGCCACCGCCACGGTACCGAGCGCCAGGTCGCGGCCCACGAGCCGGATCCGTGCCCCGGGCTCCGGCACGTCCACGCCGGACGTGTACAGCGCGCCGGGGTCGAGCGGGTCGAGGCGGACGCGGGGCAGGTCGCCGGAGAGGGTGAGCCGCCCGAGTTCCACGGGCGTCGGGAACGCCTCGCAGACCCCGCCCGCCCGGCACACCTCGCCCGCCGCGCAACCCTGCGGACAGGACGGCAGCACGAGCAGCTCGCAGTCTCCGTGGACCTCGGCCACCGGCCGTTCTCCGGGCTCCGGGGCGTCCCAGACCTGACCGTCGAAGGACCCGAGCCCACCGGCCTCGAGGAGCTCGAAGCCCCCGGCGGGTGCGTCCACACAGGGCCCGCGGGGCTCGACGTCGCCGACGCAACCCGCCAGGGCCGCGAGGATCACTGCCCCGTGGCCTCCTCGCGCACCGTGAAGTCCTCGGCCCGCGTGTAGGTGACCAGGACCTCGGCGAGGGGGTCCGCGATGAACTCGAGGAACGTGATGCTGTTCCGGCCGGGCGTGTAGACGACCTCACACTCGGGGTCGGTGACCTCCTCGCCCGCCAGACACCAGTCGAAGGCGAGGGTCACGACGTTCCCGTCGGGGTTGGGACGCCGGACCTGCACGAGCAGCCCGCGGTCGAGCTCGGGGAGGTTGCGCAGGAAGAACTCCTGCTTCAGCCCCGACGACTGGAGCCCGAGGTCGTCGAGCACCGGGGTCCAGTCCTGGGCGCAGATGGTGCCGTTCACGCCGCCGGTCTGGGAAGCGTAGTAGAGGTAGTCGAAGCCGGGCCGCAGGAAACCGCATCCGGTGTCGGCGGGCCGCTGCACGATGGCGTGGAACACCACGTCGCGCTGGCTGTCCTTCAGGTTGGCCGCCCACGCCATGAACTCGGAGCGGGTGGGCTGCGTGGAGTTGTCGTCGGTGTCGGTGACGAACACCACGTGGAGCTCGGCCAGATCGCGGTAGAAGCCGTGGTTGTCGGGGTGATCGGCGTTGCTCTCGAGGGCCATGTAGGCGGCCGCCCGACCGGACTCGTCGGACCCCGTGATCACCCCGAGCCCGCCGGTCATGCCGCTGAAGACCGACCCGGGGTTCGGGGTGCTCTCGTCGATGTAGTTGAAGCCCTGGGAGATCCGGAGGCGCCCGGAGTACTGCGGGCGCTGGACGTCGGTGGCCACGACCGCGATGTGGTAGTCGAGACCAGAGCCCTGGAAGTACGCGAGGAACAGCGGGAAGTTCAGCGCGAGCGCCGCCTGCTCGTCGCCCATGGAGCTCGAGTTGTCGACCACGAACAGCACGTCCACCATGGGCTGCGCGATCTGGACGTAGCGGTCGACCACGAGGAGGGGCTCCTCCTGCGGTGGGTTCGGCACCAGCGGAAGGGGGTCGGGCGTGGACAGACCGCCCTCGCTGAGGCACCCGGTGAGCGTGAGCCCCAGGAGCATGCAGGGTGCTGCACGCATGATCTTCTCCTTCCCGCAGGACCTACCTACCCGAAGGTGGGCCGACCCGCCACGGTCAGGGCGTGCCCTCGTAGCTCACGTTGGCGATGTGGAACTCGTTCTGGGGCTCCACGAACACCAGCGCGTTCCGATCGGCCCACCACACGACCTCACAGGCGGGATCGGTGACCTCCTGGCCCTGGAGGCACACGGTCCGCTGCTCCAGGGCGTTGAACCAGCCTGTCTCCACGACGATCGCCAGGGGGTCCACAGGGGTGCCCTGGAGCATCAGCGTCTGCCCCATCCCCTGGATCTCGCCCGCCACCACGCCCAACGCGGGCCCGAAGTCCGCGTTGCAGGAGGAGAACATGATCCCTCCGGTCTCGTTGGCGTAGTGGACGTAGTCGAAGCCCGGCCGGGTGGAGCCGGCACAGGCAGGGTCCATGGGAAGCTGCGCGAGCCCGTGGAACACCACGGCGCCAGCGACGGGCTTGAGGCCACGTGCCCAGGTCAGGAAGGCGTCGCGCCCGATGCCGTCGCTGTTGTCGTCGGTGTCCGTCACGAAGACCACGTGCAGGGAGGCGGTGGGCCGCAGGAAGCCCACGTTCTCGGGCTCGTTGCGGTTGTCGTAGGTCGCCACCACCGCGTCGCGACCGGACTCGTCCGACCCGGTGATGGTCCCGATGCCCGCCACGAGCGACGCGAACGTACCGCTGGGGTCTCCGGTGTTCGGCCCGAGGTACCGCGTGCCGTTCACGCTCCGCAGCAGCCCCCGGTAGGCGGGGAGGTCGACCTCGGTGGCCACCATCCCGACGTGGAACGGGATCCCCGAGTTGGTCAGCACGTTCTGGAAAGTCGCGTATCCTGCCGAGAGACGTCCCTGCTCCACACCCATCGAGCTCGAGTTGTCGACGACGAACAGCACGTCCGCCAACGGCGGGCCCAGCGCGGGGAACACGTCGAGGAACACGGTGGGATCGGTGTCCGCGTCCGTGTCCGTGTCCGTGTCCGCGTCCGTGTCCGTGTCGGCATCGGCGTCAGCGTCCGAATCCGCGTCGGCGTCCGAATCCGCGTCGGCGTCAGCGTCAGCGTCAGCGTCGGCGTCGGCGTCGGCGTCAGCGTCCGAATCCGCGTCGGCGTCGGCGTCGGCGTCGGCGTCCGAATCCGCGTCGGCATCCGAATCCGCGTCGGCATCCGAATCCGCGTCGGCGTCAGCGTCGGCATCCGAATCCGCATCCGAGTCGGTGTCTGCGTCCGCGTCCGATTCGGCAGGGATGTCGGTGGGCAGCGCCAGGACCGCGACGCCGCGGCATCCGGCCAACACGATCGCAGCGAGCACGCCCATCCGAGCCTCCGACCGCCCCTTAGCTGCGGTCGAGACGCTCGGCCATGCTGCGGATCAGGCGCACCCCGATGGCGGGGTTCCGCGTCACGAACCGCTCCAGCTGGCTCGCGTTCATCACGCGGAGCACCACCTCCCCCTTCGCGCGGAGGGTCGCCGTGCGACGGTTGCCGGTGAGGGCCGACACCTCGCCGATGAACGTGCCCTCGCGGTCTTCCACCGCGACCACGCGGTCGCCGATGAGCACCTCCACCTTCCCGCGCAGCAGCACGTAGGTGTAGTAGGACCGGTCGCCCTTGTGGCAGATGAACTCGCCCCCGGCCACGCGCCGCAGGCCGCGGCGCTCGTTCCGGAAGAGGTGCGACCACAGGGGGTCGATCAGCGACTCCACGATGGGGGCCGCCTCCTCCGGCGTGAGCTCGATGCCCGGGATGGTGGCCGCGAGGCTGGGGTCGTGGATGCGCTCGATGCGCGAGAGCACCTCGGCAGCACCACCCGGACGGCGGCGGGGGTCCTGGAAGAGCAGCGTCATCAGCACGTCCTCGAGCTCCTTCGAGGTGAACGTGCGGAACGTGGTGGGCCGCGGGAGGCCGTAGATCTCGTCCTCGTTGTCGGCGACGATGGACTTGGCGCGCTTGGACGCGAGGTTGACGCACGTGTACGCCGACCAGACGGTCGCGCCGACGCCGTAGAGGTCGGTGCGCATGTCGAAGTCCGAGCGCTTCCCCCAGCGCTGCTCGGGCGCGAAGTAGTAGGGCGTGCCCATGCCGACGGACTGCAGCCCCCCGGTGGTCTGCGCGCCCTGGGAGATCCCGAAGTCCGCCAGCGCGTAGCCGCCGTCGTTCGTGAGCAGCACGTTGGACGGCTTGATGTCCATGTGGAGCACGCTGGCGTTGTGCGCGTCCTTGAGCGCGCCCAGCAGGTCGCGCAGGAGACGCCAGGCCTGATCTTCCGTGTAGGCGCCGTTCACCGCGAGGTGATCGCGCAGCGTGCCGTTCGTGTAGAGGCCCATGGCCACGAACCCACGGTCGGACTCGAGGGTCCAGTCGTAGACCCGCGGGATGTTCGGGCTGCGGATGGCCAGCATGGAGGCGAGCTCCTGCCGGATGCTCTGCTGCTGCCCGCGGCCGCCCGTGAGGGCCAGGACCTTCACCGCGACCTCGGGGGGCGGGGTGTCGTCCGTGCCGTCCGCATCGAGGCAGGTGGCCTTGTAGACCGCGCCGAACGCGCCCGCCCCGAGCTTCTCGCCGAGGCGGAACCTGAACCCACTCCGACCCTTGATGACGTCGGTGTTCGCCTCGACGCCCCCGTCGGTCGTACCGGCCCGCTTGAACTCCTGATCGTCACCACCGCCGGCACGAAGCCGCCTGAGCAGCCAGCCGTCCGCGTCCTTCGCCACTTCGTCTCCCTCGGTGGCCGCCATCCTATCAGGCCGATCGGGCCGCGCACAGCTTCGCGCGTCGGGCCCCATCTGTTACTCTCGGGCTCCCACCTCGCTCCCCTCCCCCCACCCTCCCCGGAGCCCCCATGCGACGCCTCGTCACGTTCCTCGTCGTCACCTTCGTCACCGCGACCGCCGCGCTCTGGTGGCTGCACGACGGCGACATCGCCGAGGGCGTGAAGCCCGTGATGGTCGAGTGGGACGCCGAGTCGCTGGCGAGGAACGCGGGCATCGGCGAGGCGCCCACGGAGGGCGCGAGGCCCTGAGGGTCCGGAGGCGCTCGCACCCCTCCACCCGGGCCGTCCGGGATGCTAACTTCTCTGCCCTCTGACCCGGATGTCCGATGGCCGACCGCAGGACCCCGAAGCCGACAGGCCGACGGGTCCGGGGCTACATCTCCGATCTCGTGGAGCTCAGCGCCCCCCGCGCGCTGTGGACGGCCCTCGTCTACCATCAGGACTACCGCGACGATGCCGTCCTGGAGGCCAGCGCCGAGCGCGTCGCAGCGTTCGCGCGCGCCGGATGCCCCGGGGTGCCGCCCCTCGTGCTCTCGGCACCGGGCGTGTTCGGCTACGACACCGGAGAGATCCGCTCCACCCGCGAGCTCGTCGGCGCGTCCCGCGGCGGGATCGGCTGGCGCGCGGCCGCACAGTGGTTCGCGGGTGCCGCGAAGGCGCTCGGTGGGGCCTACGCCGCGTCGGGCCTGAAGGGCCACGGCAGCCTCGATCCCCACCGCGTGCTCGTCGACTACGAGGGCAACGTGCACGTGGTCGGCTTCGGCCTCCCGCGCCTCGACCTCGTCGACTTCCTGGACGACGCGTCGCTCGTCCCACCCACCGAGGCCCTCCGCTACAGCGCGCCCGAGTCCCTGGAGGGCGCCGAGGAGGACTTCGGTACCGATCTCTTCGTGCTCGGGCTCATCGCTGCGCGGCTGGGTGGCGGGCTGGCGCTCTACGGAGCCGAGAGCCCCACCGACCTGCTCGCGGCCGCCGCCGAGGGCGAGGGCCGCGCCGCCCTCGCGCGCCACGCGCCACCCGAAGCCGTCATGGCCTGGCTCGGACCGGTGCTCGAGCCCTGGCCCGACCAGCGCCCGAAGACCCTCGCGGCGGCCATCGAGGCCGCAGAGGCGGCCATGGCGGCCATCGAGGGCGACGACCTCGCGGCGGCCATGGAGTCGCTCGCGGAGATCGCCTCGGACGTCGAGGTGGACCTCCCGCGCGGCTGGGCTCTGCCCGTGCCCCCGCCGCCCCTCGACGACGAGCACCGCGACACCGCGACCCGCCGCCTGAAGCGCGCCCATGGCGAGGCCTCCCGGGCGCTGGAGCGCACCCGCGCCCGCATGGAGCCCCTGGAGGGTCGTGACTGGTCGCTCTCCCGCCAGGCCGCCGAAGCCCGCGAGGAGGCCGTGCACCACGCCACCGCCGCCGAGCGCGCCGTCACGGAGGCCGCAGAAGCGCTGGAGCGCGCGGAGGCCGCCAGCACCCACGAGAGCCTGGACGCTGCGCTCGCCGAGGGCGAAGACGCCTGCGACCGCGCCCGCGGGGCGAACTCCGAAGCCCTGCGCGCCCTCGACCGCGCCACGAACGAGCTCCAGAAGGCCGAAGACGCCCGGGCCGCCGGCGATCGGCAGAAGCGCGGCGAGCGCGCCGCGGCGATGGTGGCCGAGGTGGAGGCCCTCCTCCCCCGCCTGGACGCCCTCGACGCCCGCACCGCAGCCTCCCTCACCGCGGACGCCCGCGCCGAGCAGAAGGCGCTGACCGCAGCGCTCCGCGCCTACGCCGAGGCCCCCGACGACGCGAGCGCGCTCCAGGCCCTGGAGGAGCGCACGAAGGCGCTGCACCACGGTCTCCCCGAGCTGGAGCGCCAGGCGGACGAGGAGGTGGAGGCCGCCGTGAAGGCCGCGGCCGAGGCCGCGGAGCAGGCGCGCCTCCAGAAGGTGGCCGAGCAGGACGCGCGGATCGCGGCCCTGGACCCCCTGCCGGCCGTCTGGAGCGCCCTCGAGGCCGAGGTCTCCGCCCTGGGCGGCGATCCCGCGTTCGAGGAGGCCCTGGCCGGCCTGCGCGCGGATCTCGCCAGCGCCCGCGACCGGCTCGGTGACGCCGACCCGAGCGCCACCCGCGCGGCCCTCGACCCCCTCGTCCCCGGTCTGCAGGCGGGCGAGCAGGCCCTGCGCGGCCACATCGTCGCCCTGCGCGAGCGCGCGGAGGCGGAGGCCGCCGACGCCGCCCACAGGACCGGGGTGGCCGAGCGTCTGGCGGGCATGCGCGCCGAGGCCGCCGACCTCGCGAAGCGAGCGAAGGAGCGCACCCGCGGGGTGTCCCTCGCCCATCCGCACGCCGAGCCCGTCACCGACGCCATCGACGCCATGCGCGAGGCCCTGGCGGATGCCGAGCGCGCCTCCGAGGCCCTGCAGTCCGTCGAGCTCGAGCCCGACGACGACCCGGACGCCGTGCTGGACGCGGCCCTCACGCACCTCCAGTCGGCCCGCGACGCCGCGGCGACCGTGGAGGAGGCGGCCTCCCGCGCCGTCGAGGCCGACCGTCACGAGACCGAGCGGCTGGGCCACGAGCAGGCCGAGCGGGCGCGGGCCATCGTGCAGCACCGCGAGCAGCTCGCGTCCACGGGCGTGCGGGTGGCGGCGGCCGCCGCGAAGGTCCGCGAAGCCCTCGACGAGGCGGAGGCCCCCGCGCGCCCGCTCCTCGCCGCCCTCGCCGCGCGGGGCTCGGTGCACCTGGGTCCCCTGGAGCGCGCGCTCGACGCCCTCCGCCAGCACCACGCGCTGCTCCTCGGTCGCCAGACCAACTGGGAGCAGATGGCCGAGCCGGCCGGCGACACCGACGATCCCGACCAGCTCGAGGCCCTCGTCGCCACCGGTGAGGCCGAGGCGTCGTTCGCCGAAGCCGACCTCACCGACCTCCCGGACATCGTGGACGTGCTCCAGGCCGCCCTCGCGCTCGCCCAGGCGGAGCAGCAGGTCCACGAGGACGCGCTGGAGGCCGCCAGGGCCCGCATCGCCACCGCCATGGCCACGGCGGACGAGGCGGAGGCCCTCCTGCCCGGCCGGATCGACATCCCCGCCGAGCTGCGCGACGACGACACCATCCAGAGCCTGGAGGACGACCTCCTCCGCTCGGCGGAGGCGGCGCGGGGCAGCCTGGCCACCGTGCGCTCCGCTGCCGCCCACGACCCGTCGGTCCTCCCCGAGGAGCGCTGGCTCGCCGATCTCGAGGCCGCCGCCGCCCTGGCCCACACGCGCGCGGACGATGCGGCCGGTGTGTACGCCACGCTCGCCGAGACCGTCGAGGAGCGCCTCGCCGCCCGCGAGGCCGCGCGGAAGGCCCGGGAGGCCGCCCGCGACGCGGCACGCGACGCCCTCGTCGCCCTTCGCGCCGCCGACGAGCAGGCCGACGTCGCTCTACCCACGATCGACGACGAGGCCGTGGCGGAGCGGGTCGACGGGCTGTTCCAGGCCCTCCGGGAGCTGCTCGACGGCTGGGAGCCCCTGCCCGACATCGATCCGCAGGGCGCACCCGAGGCTGCGCGCGACGCGCTCGTGCCCCTCGTGGAGCCCCGCAGGGCCGGGGCCAACGCCATCCGCCAGGCCCACGACGCCCTGCTCGCCGCCATCACCACCACCACGGCGCGCGTGGCGTCCCTCCGCGAGGCCACCGGCCGGGGAGAGGCCGCCGCCGATCGCGCGGCGGTCGCGGGCGCCGCGGCCCGTGAGCTCCTCCGGGGCCTCATGGGGTCGTGGCCCCACCTGGTGGGCGATCAGGAGGCCCTGAAGGAGCGCGTGGCCGCCATCGAGGCCCACGCGCGCCAGGCGTCCACGGCGGCGGAGGAGGCCTCCGAGGCCGAGCAGCCCGAGGTCGCCCTCGATGCGGCCGGGCGCGCCGAGCAGGCCGCAAACCAGGCCGAGGCCGGCCTGGAGGCCGCCCGCCCGCTGGCCGACGCCCTCGCCGCCCGGGTGGAGGAGGCCCGCAAGGAGGCTGCAGAGGCCGACGAGCACAGGCGACTGGAGCTCATCGAGGAGGCCCGCGAGCTCACGGCCACGGTGACCCAGCTCCGCGAGGGGCTCGACGAGGCGAGCCAGGAGGCCGTCACGGCCCTCGAGGACAGCCCGTCGGTCGGGGCCCGGCGTCTCTGGGAGGCCGCAGAGGAGCACCTCGACGCCGCGAACGCCCTCCTGCAGCGCATCGACGACGGTCTGCAGGGCGTCTTCAGCGCCTCCCACGCGGACGAGGCCGCCGAGCTGCTGGCGCGCTGCCGGGGCTGGGTGGAGGGGGCCCACACCACGGTCGACCCCGCCCGGGAGGCCGTGCACGAGGCCGCGGTCCAGGCCCGGAAGGACGTGGCGGCCAACGAGCAGCTCGTCGTGGAGCTCCAGGGCACCCGGATCGACCTGGACGCGATCGTCAACGAGGTGGAGGGCTCCCACACGGCCCTCGCGAAGCGCGTGCAGGAGGTCGTGGACGAGGAGGCTCCGGTCCCCGAGGTGGCCGAGACCCTCGCGTCCGTCGCGTCCCAGCTGGGTCACCTGCGGTCGGCGCGCGAGGAGCTCGGAGGGGCCCTCGAGGCCGCCATGCAGGCCGCCGACGAGCCCGCCCGCACCGAGCTCCGGCAGGTCGCCCAGCAGGCCCTGGCGCGGTCGAACGCCGCTCGGAACACCGCCCGGGCCCACGTGCGCAGGCTCGAGGAGCGGCTCGCCCAGCTCGAGGCCGCCGAGCAGGAGCGCCGCCAGCGGGCGATCGCCCGCCTCGGGGCCCAGCACCAGAGCCTGACCGACCGTCTCGATCGCATGCGGGGGGCCGCTGCCGTCGCCCTGGACGCCGACGATGCCGCCGCGCTGCCAGACGCCATCGGCGCGGTCCGCCGCGCCCTGGAGGCCGCCCTGGAGCTCGCGTCGGGCTCCGAGGTGCGCGCGGGCCAGGCCGACCCCGAGACCCCGAGCCGGATGCTGGAGCACCTCGTCCGCCAGGGCGATCGGGCCCTGGAGCGCCTCGACGAGCGCGAGAGCGCCGTGCAGGTCGCGGTCGCGGGGGTGGAGGACGCGCGCCGGGCTCGCCGTGACGCTGCCGAGGCCGCCCACCGGGCGTTCGTGGAGCGCCGGGAGGCCATGCAGGGCGAGGTCCGAACACGCCTCGCGGACGCCGAGCAGGTGGTCCAGGGAGCCCGCCGCAGCGTGGAGAGCGCCCGCCCCCTCCTCGGGAACAGCCCGGCCGCATCGGCCCTCAAGGCGTGGACGTCGGCGAACGAGGCCGTGGAGGCGAGCGAAGCGGCCCTCGAGCGGGCGCGCGAAGCGCTGGGCCGCTGGCCCGCGACCCCATCGGCATCGGCCGGCGACGACGCGCGCCAGGCGTCCCAGCAGGAGGCCCTCGACGTCGCGGAGCGCGTCCGGTCCCACGCGGCCGACGCCATCGCCGAGGCGGGTGCCGTCGCGGGGCTCATCGACCTCGGCATGCGGTCCGCCGAGGCCCTCGCCGGCATCCTCGACGACGCGGGGGCGGTCCGCGGACGGTACCAGACGTTCGAGAGCCAGCTCGAGGAGCGGCGCACGTCGCTGGACGCCGCCATGGCAGAGGCGCCCGTGGCCTCCGCCTCCCGCCTCCACCGCGAGGCCCGCATCCAGATCGAGGAGATCGCCCAGACCCTCGCCGAGGCCCGGGCGTCCCTCGAGGAGCTCGGGGAGGCCAGCAGCGCGGACGAGGCGGAGGCGCTGCTCGAGGTGGCCACCGTGTCCCTCGACATCGCGGAGTCCGTGCTCGAGTACGCCCTGCCCACCGTCGATCGCGCGGTCCGCGAGGCCACCGAGGAGGCCCGGGCCACGCGGGAGCGCCGGGAGCGCATCGAGGCCGCCCGGGCCGCGCTGGACGTGCTGCTCGCCCCCGAGCGCACACCGGAGGACGCCCAGGAGGCGATCGGCGCCTGCCTGGCGGACGCCGCGTTGCTCGAGCACCACGAGGCCGTGAAGTCCGCGGTCGCGTCGCTGTCGGAGGCCGTGGAGGCGTACACACTGACCTTCGTGGGCTTCGAGCACACCGTGCCGGACGACGCCGAGCCGGACGTGCTGGAGGCCCTGGTCGCCGAGGTGACCCTCGGTCGGGCCGCGGTGGACGCGACTCGCGCCGATCTCGACGCGGCGCTGACCACCGCGGCGGAGGCGGTGGCGGTGGCCCAGGAGCTCGACCGCCAGCACGCGGAGGCCCTCGATGCCGCCCGGGCGCGGTTCAGGGAGCAGGCCGACGCGCTGGAGGCGCGCAAGGAGCGGGTGCGCACCCTCCTCGAGAAGGCCCTCGCAGCCGCGGAGGCCTGGCCCGACGCCGGCGTGATGGAGAAGGCCGCGCTCGAGGCCGCGGTGGAGTCCGTGGTCGCGCTCGAGGCACCGCTCGTGGACAGCGAGGCCCCCGCGGACTGGGACCGCGCCACCGAGACCACCACCGTGCTCGTGGAGACCGCCCGAGGCGTCGACGTGGACGGCCCCCTCGAGCTGCTCGAGGACGCTCTGGACGAGGCACGCCTCGAGGCGGAGGCCCGGCATCGGCGCCTGGAGGCCGCCACCGCGGAGATGGACGCCCTGCGCGAGCGGCTCTCCGCGCTCCGGGAGACCGCGGCCGCGCGGCTGAAGGAAGCCCGCACGGTGGCCACCGACTACCCGCTGGAGGCGGGTCTGCCCCTGGCTGCCCTCGAGGCCGCCCAGGAGGCGATCGGCGCCACGAGCCTCCCCGACGCGCTGCCGAGCGACCCCGACGCCGCCGAGACCGCAGTGAAGACGGCCGCCTCGCGGATCGAGCGCCTGGAGGAGAACGACCTCGACGAGCTCCTCGTGCAGGTGCGCGCGGCGGTCGGCGAGGCCCAGGCCGAGGAGCAGGCCCAGCGGGAGGCCCTCGAGGAGGCCCACGCCCGCCTCGACGCCGCCCGGGAGCAGCTCCAGGCCCGCCAGGACCACGCGCGGCTCACGGTCGAGCGCCTTGCCCACGCCAGGGAGTGGCCGGAGGTCGCGGAGGCCTGGGAGGCCCTGGAGTCCGGCGCAGCGAGCCTGGAGGGGCAGGCCATCGAGAAGGGCCACCCGCTGCAGCTCCCGATCGCCCGGAAGCTCGCCGAGCGCGCGGAGGCCACCGCCACCCGCCCACCGGACATCGACGACCTGGCGAAGGCCGTGGAGGACGCTCTGGCCGCGGCCGTCGCGTCCCGCGCGGAGGCACGCGAGCGCCTGCAGGCCGCCCGTTCGCGGACCGGGGAGCGGATCGCCGCCCTCCGTGCGCGGATCCCGGATGCCGCCACGCTGCCGTCGGCGGAGCCGGTCCGCGCGGCCCACCGCGCCCTCGGGAGCACCCTCGCGCACCTGGAGGGGCTGCGGGTCGACGAAGGGGAGCCCGAGGCCGCCGACACCGCGGCGCTCGTCGCCCTGGCCGAGAAGGCCGAGGACGCGGACCAGAAGGCCGCCTCGCGCGACGTGGACGGCCTGCTGGCCGAGCTCGACGAGGCCGTGCGGGAGGCCGCAGCCGCCGCGGCCCGCGACGAGCAGCAGCGCGTCGACACCCTCGCCCAGGCACGGTCCACGCTGGCTGGCGCCATCGGGACCATCACGACGGGCCTCGAGGCCAGGTCGGAGCGCATCGGGTCCCTCCGCGCGGCGAGCGACCCGCTCGGCCGCCGCTCCGAGGCGCGCGAGGCCCTGGAGGCGGCGCGCGCCACCCTCGCCGAGCTCCGTACCGCAGAGGAGGCGCTGGACGACCGCGTCACCGCGAGCGAAGCGATCTCCGTGGCCTTCGACGCCGAGATGCAGCTCGCCTCGGCCGAGGACCGCCTGCGTGCCGCGGACGCCGCCCTCGACGCCCTCCTCGCCGACGAGGAGCGGCTGGCCCGCGCGAAGGACGCGGCGGCCGACGACCACCGCGCGGTCGTCGAGCTGCTGGCCAGCCTGCAGGGCATCCTCGACGACGTGCCCGAGCCTGCTGGCGACGAAGCGGTCTCCCTCCGCGACGCCCTGGACTCCCAGGCCCTCGACGTCGAGGCCCTGCGCGCCACCGCCGAGCTCGCCCTGGAGGCCGTCCAGGGTGCGAAGGACGGGCAGACCGCAGCAGACGCGGGCGAGCGCCTGCGCACCCTGATCAACGAGGTCCAGGAGCGCTTCCACGCAGCCCGGCAGGCCTCGACCGACCTCCGGGAGGCGAACCGCACCCACGCGGAGCGGCAGGCGGCCATGCAGCGCGAGGCCCTCGCGGCCGCCCGCGATCGGGCCGTGCTCGCGTCGGAGCGCGCCGGGAGGGCCCTCGAGGACGTCGGGAGGCTGCTGGCCGACGGATCGGACCGCGCGGGCGAGCATCGCGACGACCCCACGATCGACGGGCTGCTCACCGAGCTGGCGCGCCGCAACGAGGACCTGCTGGCCATCGTGGACGAGGCCCGCGAGCACGCACAGGCCGCGGGCGCCACGCCGGACCCCGGGACCCACGCGGGGCTCGCGGTGAAGGCAGCGGACCGCGCGGAAGCGGAGGTCGCAAGAGCCCGTGCAGCCGTGGCGGCCATCGAGGCCCGCGCCATCGCCATCTTCGAGGAGGAGGTCGAGGCCGACCGCCAGCGGGAGGCGGCCATCCTCGCCCGGCGCGACACCCGGCTCCCCGAGCTGCGGGCGCAGGTCGACCGGATCGGCGCGCGGATCGAGCGCTTCACGCGCCCCGAGCCGATGGACGACGACGGTGTGATGGCGGCTCTCGCGAGGGTGGACGCCGCCTTCGCCGACACCCGCTCCACCCACCAGGAGGCCGAGGACGCGCTGGGCGTGCTCGCGAGCGCCCGCCCCGACGACGTCGACGACTTCCTGAAGGACGCCGAGCGCGCCCTGGCGGCCACCGAGAAGGCCTCGGCCGCCATGAAGGCCGCGCTGACGGCGCTCGTCACCGAGCAGGACCGCGCCCGGGCCCGGGGCGCCGAGCTCGCCCTCGAGGAGGCCCGCGGGCGCGCCTGGGAGGCCTGCCAGCTCGCCCAGAGCCTGTCGGCCGACCTCACCCGTGCGCGGGCCGCCCTGCCCGAGGTCCCCGTGCCCACCCCGCCCCGCGTCCGCGAGGCCCTCGATCGCCTGGCCGAGGTGGAGCGCCGCCTCTGGCGGGCGGGCCAGCGGGCGTCCGAGGCGCGGGAGCGCGCCGGGGGCACCGACGATCTCGAGGCCGCGCAGTCCGCTGCGGAGGCCGCGGAGAAGGCCGTCGGGCCGGGGTACCGATGGGAGCGCGAGATCGACCGCGCCCTCGCGCAGCTCACCGAGCTCCTGCAGCCGGGTGACGTGTCCGACGTCATCCCGAGGAGCGAGCGGCTGCGGAACCTCCGTCGGGGGCGCATCCAGGCCGCCGAGCGTCAGGCCACGCCGGCGCCCGCACCGGACCGCGAGCACGAGGATCCGGAGGACTCCGAGGAGTCGGAGGAGGAGGGCCCGCCCGTCGACAACCCGACCGAGGCGCTCCTCCGCCGCCTCCGCGAGGGCAAGAGCCGCGGCGAGACCGGAAGGGAGCGCCTGCGTCGCCTGCGCCGCCAGGGCGTCCCCGACGAGCCGCCGAAGTCGTCCATCCGAGAGGTCGCCCTGGAGCCGGTCAGCCTCCCGGAGAGCGCCCAGGACTACCCGAGCCTCCAGGAGTTCGAGGACTACCAGGCCACGGCCGTCGACCACAGCCCCGCGCTCCGCCTCGACCAGCACGCGCCGATCGAGCCGCGCCAGCGCCGCCGTCGGCCCCCGCCGCCCGAAGCGCCCCCGGTCGACGATCCAAGCGAAGCCACCGTGGGTCCCGAGCTCGACGACCCCAGCGAGGCCACCCTGGTGGGCCTCCCGCCCGGGATGGACGCCGCGCTCATCGAGGACGACGACGACGAGGCGAGCGCCACGCTGATCGCCAAGCCGCCCGCGAAGGGCGAGAGCCGCCGGCGTTCGATCGCCGGTCGGGACGCGCCTCCCGGACGCCCGCCCGTGCCGCCGAAGCCCGCCATGCCCGACGAGGACGATCGCACCCAGGCCTTCCCCGTCGGCGGCTTCAACCTCGAGGACGACCCCGACTTCGAGGACGCCAAGACCCAGGCGTTCAACCGCGAGATGATCGACGCGCTGCTCGGCAAGATGGACGACGAGGCGCCCAAGTGGGGCGAGGAGGAGAGCAGCACGAAGTGGGACACCCGCGACCAGAAGGGCCCCAAGCGCTGATCGGTCGTCATCCCCCACGTCGTCGTGTGCAGGCACGGGCAACCTGTTAGGTCGCCCGACCTGGAGCGAACCATGGCGAAGACGACGAGTGCCAAGCCCCCGTGGCTCAAGGTCCGGCTGCCGGGCTCCCCGCGCTACCAGAAGATCAAGGGGCGCGCCCGGGACCTGCGCCTCGCGACGGTCTGCGAGGAGGCGCGCTGCCCGAACATCGGGGAGTGTTGGGGTGGCGGTACCGCCACGTTCATGGTGATGGGCGACACGTGCACGCGCGGGTGCCGCTTCTGCGCCGTGAAGACGCTGAAGACCCCGGCGCCGCTCGACCCCGACGAGCCCGTGAACGTCGCGCAGGCCATCGCCGAGATGGAGCTCGACTACGTCGTGCTCACCTCCGTCGACCGCGACGACCTGCCCGACCAGGGGGCCAGCCACTTCGCCGCCTGCGTGAACGAGATCCACGCGCGCTCGCCGTCCACGCTGGTCGAGGTGCTCATCCCGGACTTCCAGGGCCACGGGCACCTGCTCACGCCCATCGTGGAGTCCGCGCCCGAGGTCCTCGCGCACAACGTCGAGACCGTCGAGCGCCTCACGCCGCGCGTGCGCGACCCGCGCGCCGGCTACCACCAGAGCCTCCGTGTGCTCGCCGCCATCAAGGCCGCGTCGCCGCGGATGTTCACCAAGTCATCGCTGATGGTGGGCGTGGGCGAGACCGAGCCTGAGATGCTCCGCACGATGCGCGACCTGCGCGACGTGGGCTGCGACTTCCTGACCATCGGCCAATACCTCCAGCCCACCAAGAAGCACCTCGCCGTCGAGGGCTTCGTGCACCCCGACCAGTTCGCCGCGTACGAGGCCGCGGGGCTCGAGATGGGCTTCCGGTACGTCGCCAGCGGGCCCCTCGTGCGGTCGAGCTACAAGGCCGGCGAGTTCTACATCCAGCGCGCCATCGAAGAGCGCGCGAACCGGGAGGCCGTCGAGGCATGAGCGTGCAACCCGGATCCCGGCACGTCCGCGACGCTCTCGCCACCTGGCTGGAGGCCGACCCCCACGCGCTGATCGTGGGCGAGTCGGTGGGGCGCGGCAACGGCTTCGCCGGCACCACCACGGGCCTCGGCGCCCTCCATCCCGAGCAGGTGCTCGACACGCCGGTCGGCGACCGCAGCGTGCTGGGGCTCGCCCTCGGGCTCGCGCTGGCCGGCCGTCCCGTGTGCGCCGAGCTCACGTCCACCCGCAGCCTGCTCGCGGCCGCCGGGGTCCTCACGGACGCCGCCCGCGCCGCGCGCTCGGAGTTCCGCCCCGCTCTCACGGTGCGCGTGCCGTTCCAGCAGGGCCTGGGTCGCGAGCTGGAGCCCGCCGTGGGCGACCTCCTCTGCCGACTCCAGGGCGTGGGGGTGCACGTGCTGCGCTCCGAGACCACGCGCGCGCTGCTCGGCGAGGTGCTGGGCAACGGGGTGAACGTGGTCCTCGAGCCCGCCGACGAGCTCGAGCGCATCGCGGCCTCCGGTCCCGCAGCGCCCGGCACGGCCATCGTCCTGCGCGAGGGCGAGCACCTCACGCTGGTGGCCTGGGGCTCCGGTGTGCGTGCAGCCCTCGACGCCGCAGAGTCCCTCGCCCGCGAGGGCGTGCAGGCCCAGGTCGTCGACCTCGTGAGCGCGAGCCCGCTCGACCCCACGCTCGGCGAGCTCGTCCGCCACACCGGCCGCATGGTCACCGTGCACACCGACGACGCGAGCTTCTCGGACCGCGTGCACGCCGCCGTGCTGAAGTCCGCCTTCCTGTACCTGGAGTCGCCACCCGGCGACGTCCACGCCGACCCGACCGCGGTGCTCGAGGCCGCCCGGCGAAGCGTCCACTACTGACCGGAGCAGTCACCCCCATGTCGTTCGTATTCGAGCTCCCCGAGGTCGGGGAGGGTGTCGTCGAGGCCGAGATCGTGCACTGGATGGTCGGTGTGGGAGACGTCGTCTCCGCCGATCAGCCGATCTGCGAGATCACGACGGACAAGGCGCAGCTCGAGATCTCCTCGCCGAAGGCCGGGCGCATCCTCAAGCTCCACGGCTCTCCCGGCGACATCGTGGCGGTGCACAGCCCGCTGGTCGAGATGGACACCTCCGGCGCGGCCGCACCCGCGCCCGCTCCCGCGGCGGCGGCCCCCGCACCCGCACCCGCGGCGGCCGCACCCGCGCCCGCAGCGCCCGCTCCAGCACCGGTGGCGCCGCCCGCCGTCGCGGGCCCCACGAAGGCCACGCCCGCCGTCCGCCGCCACGCGCGTGAGCTCGACGTCGACGTCCACAGCGTGCACGGCACGGGCAAGGGCGGTCGCGTCACCCACGACGACCTCCTCGAGCATCTCGCGAAGCCAGCGCCCGTCGAGCAGGGCCTCCCCGTGGCCCCGCCCGCCCTCCCGCAGGTCCAGCCGTCCGGCAGCGAGACCCGCGTGAAGATCATCGGCGTGCGGCGTACCATCGCGAAGGCCATGACGGCCTCCAAGCACACGCACCCGCACTACACCTACGTAGAGGAGCTCGACGCCACCGAGCTCGTCGCGCTCCGCGAGAAGCTCAAGGGCCCGGCCGCAGCCCGCGGGGTCAAGCTCTCCTTCCTGCCCATCATCATGAAGGCGTGCTCCATCGCGTTCCGCGAGTTCCCGAACGTGAACGCCGTCATGGACGAGGAGGCCTTCGAGCTGATCGTGAAGGGCGACCACAACATCGGGGTCGCGTGCGACACGCCCAACGGCCTGTACGTGCCGGTCGTGAAGAACGTCGAGCAGAAGTCCGTGCTGCACATCGCCGCCGAGCTCGAGGACCTCGTGGCCCGCACGCGCGCCGGCAAGGCCCGCATCGACGAGCTGAAGGGCGGCACGTTCACGATCACGGGCGTCGGGCAGATCGGCGGCATCCTCGCCACGCCCATCCTGAACGGGCCCGAGGTCGGCATCCTCGGCGTGAACGTCATCCGCGAGCGCGTGGTGCCCCACGAGGGCCAGATCGCCATCCGCAAGATGATGAACCTCTCGCCGAGCTTCGACCACCGCATCATCGACGGCGCCGTGGGTGCGCGCTTCACGGCCGCCCTCAAGCACCTGCTCGAGAACCCGGAGTCCATGCTGCTGGAGCTCGCGTGACCCACGACGCGCTGCACGCCGCCGAAGCCGAGCTCGCGAGCCACCACGCCCTCCCGTTCCCCGTGTCCTGCGCGGGTCTGGAGGCCGTGATCTCCGGCACCGTCGCGGCCCTCGGGCGCACCGACTGGTGGGTCCCGGGGCTGCGCGAGCGCGTCGGTGCCGTGGAGCGCGGCGTGCCCGTCGAGCGTCTCCACGACGCCGCCGACGGCGCGCGCCCCTACCGGGTCGCTCCGGCGTCCCCCTCCCCCGCCGACCGTGCCCTCTACGCCGTGGGCCTCGCGCTGGCGGACCGCGAGAAGGCCGCCGTGGTGCACCTCGGCATCGGCAGCATGGCCGACGGAGGCGTGCACGAGGCCCTCAACCTCGCGTCGCTCTACCAGCCCACCGTGGTCTTCGTGGTGGCCGTGCACCCCCTCGACGGCGAGGCGCCCCTCGCGCGCCAGCTGGCGGGCACCCCCTCCGAGCTCGCGGCCGCTCATGGCGTCGCGTCCACCGTCGTGGACGGCGGTGACGCCGATGCGGTCCGGGAGGCCGTCGCGGCCGCTCTGAGCGCGCGCGGTCCCCACCTCGTCCAAGCGAACCTTCCCTGAACTGGAGACACTTCCATGAGCCACGACTTCGGCGCCATCGTCATCGGGGCCGGCCCCGGCGGCTACCCCTGCGCCATCCGCCTCGGTCAGCTGGGCGTGAAGACCCTCGTGATCGAGAAGGAGTACTGGGGCGGCGTCTGCCTCAACGTCGGCTGCATCCCGAGCAAGGCGCTCATCGGCGCCGCCAAGCGCTACGAGGAGATCAAGCACGCCGGTGACATGGGCTTCGTGCTCCCGGAAGGCGAGATCGGCATCGACGTCGGCAAGCTCCAGGGCTGGAAGGACTCGGTGGTCACGAAGCTCACGGGCGGCGTGCGCCAGCTCCTGAAGGCCAACGGCGTCGAGATGATGGAGGGCACCGCGACCCTGGCCGGCCCGAACACCGTGAAGGTGGCCACGGCGGACGGCGAGAAGACGATCACGGCCGGCGCCATCGTCATCGCGACGGGCAGCTCGCCCATCCAGATCCCGGGCTTCGCCTACGCGGACGAGCGGGTGATCGACAGCACCGGCGCCCTCGCCCTGCAGGCCATCCCGAAGAAGATGGTCGTGATCGGCGGCGGCTACATCGGTCTCGAGATGTCCGGTGTGTACAGCAAGCTCGGCACCGAGGTCACGGTGGTCGAGATGATGGACCAGATCCTGCCGGGCTTCGACCCGGACGTCGTGAAGGTCCTCGCGCGCCGGATGAAGAAGGAGGGCGTCACCACGCTCCTGAAGACCCGCGCGCTCGGCTGGGAGGCCGCGGACGACGGCATCGTCGTGAACGTCGAGTCCGACAAGGACGGCAAGCAGGCGCTGCCCTGCGACTACGTGCTCGTCACCGTCGGCCGCTTCCCGAACACGAAGGGCATCGGCCTCGAGGAGACCGGCATCGCGATGAACGGTCGCTTCATCCAGGTCGACCGTCAGATGCGCACGAACGTCCCCAGCGTGTACGCCATCGGCGACGCCGTGGGCGGGATGATGCTCGCCCACAAGGCCACCCACGAGGGCGAGGTGGCCGCCGAGGTCATCGCAGGCCACACGGTGCAGTACGACGCCAAGACCGTGCCCGCCGTGGTGTTCACGGACCCCGAGGTCGCCACGGCCGGCAAGTCCGAGCCCGAGCTGAAGGCCGAGGGTGTCGCCTACAAGGTCGGCAAGGTGCCCTGGGCCGCCATCGGCAAGGCCATCGCCAACGGCGAGACCGAGGGCTTCGTGAAGGTGCTCATCGACGCCGAGAGCCACCTGATCCTCGGCGTGACGATCTGCGGCTACCACGCCTCCGACATCATCAGCGAGGCCGCCCTCGCCATCGAGATGTGCGCCGAGGCGCTCGACGTGGGGCTCACCATCCATCCGCACCCCACGCTCGGCGAGGCCGTCATGGAGGCCGCCAAGGCCGCCCTCGGCGAAGCGATCCACGTCGTCAACCGCTGACAACGGCTAAGCTGCCGGCGGAGGGCTCGATTGGCCAGGACACAGAAGCTCGGGGACGAACGGTTCCTGCACCTGCTGCGGCTCGCCTCGGGTCTGCTCAAGCACACCCGTGGCGACATCGTGGAGGCCATGCGCCTCGCGATGCCCATGCACATCGAGCTGTTGCGCACCATCCGCGAGGACGAGATCCGCAGTGATCTCGGGCCCGCGGAAGCCGTGCTGTTCGTGCCGGACGAGGGTGGCCTCGCGATCCGGGTCGAGCGGCACGCCAGCACCCCGATGACCTTCCCGGAGATCGACATCACCGGGTTCGAGGTCACCGAGAGCTACTCGTCCCACTTCTCCGTCCCGCAGTTCGACGGTGGCGTGTTCGAAGAGGACTGGGACTGACCCGAGACACATCTGAAGGGACGTGGTGTCCAAGACGTCACACGTGCCCCGAACCCCACGCCCACGCGGAGACCCGATGATTCGCGCCCTCATCCCTGCTGCCGTGCTCACCACCCTCGCATCGCCCGCCATGGCGGCAGACGTGTACATGTGGGGCGTCGGTCCCCGCCTGGGCACCAACTTCCTGCCCGGCGCCTACCCGGCGGCCTTCCCGACGATCGTGGCCGACGCACGCCAGGCCGCCGCCCCCGACGCTCCGGTCATCGACAAGGTCCGCACCGACGTCGTGTTCGGCTTCGAGTCCCAGTACTACATCAACGGGGGGAGCCGGATCGGGGCCATCGGTGGCTTCGGTGTCGGGAAGCAGTACTTCGACGCCCACATCATCGGGAAGTACGACGTGGTCATCCAGTCGGCCGCGGTGGACTTCCTGGTCGGTGGTGGTGCGGGCTTCGGCACGCAGCGCTGGAAGGGCTCGGAGCAGGCCAGCCTGCGTGTCCCGTACTTCCCGCTGCGCGCGGAGGCGGCCGGCATGATCCGCAGCGACTGGATGGCCTACCAGCTCACGGTGTATGGCCAGTACAACCTGCAGGGCCACCACTACTACTTCGACGAGACGGGCACCGAGGTCCCCGTGCGCGGCGGCTTCTACCCCACGATGGGCCTGGAGCTCTCCGTCATGTTCGGCGACTACGAGCCGCCCCGGCCCCGCAAGAAGGGCGAGTAGCCGGCTTGGCAAGGCCCGCGCGAAGCGGGCCGCGCAGGCCGCCTTCGGCGGCCGGAGGGATCGGAGTCGGGGTCAGTCGCGCGGGTTGTCGTGCTTGAAGCCGATGCTCGGGCCGCCGTCGTCGCCGGGCTGCTTCTCGTCGAGATCGATGGCCAGGGCGTCCAGCACGACCTCGATGCGGTTCTTCTTCGGCTTCTTGTTCACGACCAGCGTGATCGTCTTGTTCTCGAAGCCGGGCGCCGAGATCTCCAGCGGCACCGACATGCTCTTCTGGAACACCAGCTCCTCGCCCGACGACAGGTAGACCGCGTCGCCCGTCCACGAGCCGTCCTCCACGTTCACCCTGTGCTTCTGGGGCTCGTCCGGATGGCGGACCTGGGCGCTGGGGATCGGGTTCCCGTCCTTGTCCTGCACCACCACGGTGACGGCGACACCGTCGGTGACCTGGGCGGACGCGGTCAGAGCGAGCGCGAGTGCGAGCATGGTTCCTCCACCGACACAGTAAGACACCGGGGCCCCTTCGACCCGCCAGCCCGGGCTCCTCTTCCGATCATGCCGTTCCCAGGAGCGCCTGCAGCCGCCGTACCTGGCCGTCGTCGCCGAGCTGCTGGTACTGACCGGCCGCGAGCGTCCAGGCCCCCCGGGCCGGCTCGGTGCGCCCGGCCTTCCGGGCCAGCTCGCCGGCCTTGGCGAGGGCCCAGCCCACGTCCTTCTCGGCCGCGCCCGTGTCGCCCACCAGCCGCCCGATGACGTCCACGTGGTCACCGAGCAGCGCCCAGCGCTCCCGGCCCGCCGCACACACCGCCAGGATCGCGTGGGCCTTGAGCAACACGGGCTTCCGGTGGGCGTCGCGCACCCGGTTGGCCACCTCCACCGCGTGCTTCTCGGCTCCCTCCCAGTCCGAGGCGGCCGCGCGCATCAGCGCGAGCTGCAGCCGCGCACGGTGGCCCTGGGCGCTCTCGGCGCGCTCGAAGAGCCGGGCCCCGTGCTCCAGGCACCGCTCGGCGAGGGCCTGCTGGTTGGCCTTGTGGGTGGCGGACGCGAGCACCATCCAGCACTCGGCGACCCCCTCGAGCTGCCCGTCCACCTCGTAGGCCCGGCGGCGGCGCTCGAGGTTCGCGAGCAGCGTTCCCGCCCGGGAGGACACGAGCCCCCGCATGCCGAGCAGCTTCCAGGCCTCCACGAGCGTGGTGCCCGCCCAACCGAGCCACTGGACGGTCTCCTCGGCCTCCTTCAGCGCCGTGGGCGCGTCGCCGTCGTTCTCCGCGAGCAACGACAGCCCGTGGTGCATCGCGGCCCGTTGGAGCTTCAGGTCGCCGTGGGGCGCGAGCTGATCGAAGCGCCGGAAGGACTCCCGGGCCGAGTCGGCCTCCTTGCGCAGCAGGGCGGCGTCGCCCCGGATGAACCACGCCCCCGCATGGGACACCTCCCACCCCCGGCCTTTCGCTGCCAGCACGCGCTCGCAGTCCTTCAGGGCGTCACCGAGGCGACCGCGCTGGGCCATGATCTCCGCCCGGGTGACCCAGATCCGGCCGCGCCGCGGGTCGGACGGCGGGACCCGCGCCGCATCCAGCTGGGCCTCTGCAGACTCGAGCAGCGCCAGGGCCGGACGCGGGCCCACGGACGCCTGCCGCTCGCGCACACCGCGGAGGAGCGCGTCGATGCCGGCGTCGAGGTCGCCCGCCGCCACCAGGTGCTGCCCGAGCCGCTCGGGGCTCGCGTGCAGGTTGACCAGCATGGAGGCGACCGTGGCGTGGTGACCCGCGAGCCGGTCCTCCCGGGCCGCCTGCTCCAGGAGCGTCGAGCGCAGCTCGCCCGCCGTGAACGTCCACCCGGAGTCGCCGTCCTCGGCGAGCCCGGCCGACAGGAGCCGATCGAGCATCTCCGCGCGCCACTTCACGTGCTCGGGGTCGAGGGGCGCCCCGCCCGCCGACTCCAGCCGACCGTCGGGGTCGTCGCACACCCGCGCCCACTCGCCGTCGTCCACCGCGTCGCCGAGCACAGCGGCGAGCTCCAGCATCAGGCGCGCGTCCGCCGGCAGACCCTCGGTGACCTGCCGGATCCGCGCGTCCCACACCTGGTCGAGGGACCGCGGCATGGACGTACCCCGCCGGAGCACGTAGCCGTCCGCCCCCCTCACGAGGGCGCCGTTGCCCACCCACTCCCCCACGACCTGGGTGGCGAACTGGGGCATGCCCGCGGCCTTCCCGGCGACCTGCTCCGCGAGCTGCGGCGCCAGGCCGAGCCCTTCGCGCACGTACGTCGCGATGTCGGCGTTCGCGAGGGGGCCGAGGGCCACCTGGAGCACCGCGTCGTTCTGCGCGATGCGGTCCACGAAGGAACGCTCGAGACGACGCTCGGCGAGCACGTCGTCGTCCACGGTGAGCACCACGAGCACCCGCGCGCTGGGTGACCGGAGCATGGAGAGCACGAGCTGCAGGCCGTCCATGCCGTAGTGGGCGTCGTCGAGCCAGAGGATCAGCGGACGGTCCGCACCCATGCGCCCGAAGAACCACCGCAGCGCGCTGTGGCGCTCGCCGCCGTCCGTGGCCAGCGGGTCGACGGGATCGAGGAGCCGCTCGAGCCGCTGCGCGTCGGCCTCGTCGGTCTCGCCGAACACGTCGCACACCTCGAGCACGCGCTGCTTGCGCTGCTCGGCGTCCAGCCGCGCGACCTTGAAGTACTTGCGGAGCATCTGCCGGATGCCCTCGTGGGGCTGCACGTCCGCCCCATGGTCGACCCGGACGAGGTGGGCGGCCCCGACCTCCACGGCCCGCTCACCCAGCCACTTCACGAGCGCGGTCTTCCCGCAGCCCTTGGGCCCGCGGACCAGCACCACACGGGTGTTCCGCGTGGCGGTGACGTCGAGGAACGCCTTCCACACGGAGTCCCGCTCGGCCTCCCGATCGACCAGGGAGAGCGACCGCATGCCCCAGAGCCCCAGGCCGGCCCCGCGGAGCCGGATGCCCCCGTCCTCCACCGCCGCCGGCCGCTTCCAGGTGCGCGGGATGGGCGGGCGCAGCCGGTCGAGCTCCCCGCGGCGACGCGCGACCTCAGGCGAGCCGAGGTCCACGAGCGGCGGGGCCTGGGAGGGGGCCGTGACCTCCCCGCCGTCGTCGAGGAGCTCGACCGTATGGGGCTCGTCGTCGAGCACGAGGGCCGTGACGTGCTCGTCCACGAACACGGCCTCCCGCTCCTTCGGGGGGGGCCGGGAGCCCAGGACGTCGGACGGGGCGGTGAGGGCCGCGAGGGCCATCGCGGCGTCGGCAGCACACTGGAAGCGCCGGGGGTGCTCCTTGCGCAGCATGGTGAGCAGCCAGTCCTCGAAGCCGTCCGGCACCGGGTACGTCGGCTCGAGGGGCGGCGGGCGGTGGTTGAGCTGGGCCACCATGAGGCTCGCGCCGCGCTTGCCCTTGTAGGGGAGGTCGCCGGTGGCGAGGCGGTACGCGATGGTGCCCAGCGCGTAGAGGTCGGTCCACGGCCCGTAGTCGCGCCAGTCCGCCCGGATCTGCTCGGGGGCCATGTAGTGGAGCGTGCCGATGACGTGGTTCGACATCGAGTCGCTGACGGTCTCCTCGCGCGCGTGCGCGATGCCGAAGTCCGTGAGCTTCAGGCCGGGCCGGAGGTCCTGGGGCCCGCAGATGAGGACGTTGCCGGGCTTGAGGTCGCGGTGGATCACCCCGCGCGCGTGGGCGTGCGCGAGGGCGTCGAGCAGCCCGACCAGCATGGCCCGCAGCTCGGGCCACGGCAGGCCCTCCTTGTAGGACGTGAGCGTGCCGCCGGTGGCCACCTCCATCACGAGGTACGGGCTCCCCTCGGTGAGCTGGCGGCCGCTGGCGATGGACGCCTCGGGGCTCACCTCGCCGTAGTCGAGCACCCAGACGATCCCGGGATGGTCGAGCCCGGCCACCGCCCGCACCTCGTTGCGGAAGGCCTTGAGCGTGCGCTCGTCGCGGCTCACGCGCTGCGTGATCACCTTCACGGCCACGGGGATGCCGGTGTCGTAGTGCACCCCGTGCCACACGACACCCATTCCCCCCTTGCCGATGGGGCGGATCAGCTTGAACGGGCCGAGCTCGATGTCCACGCCGGGAGCATACAGGACCGCGAATGCTCGCGTGGATCGCTGCGCGCTCTTAGAGATGGGAGTCTGCGACGGAGTGCCGACGTGCCAGGTCACAAGGACAGGGAGGCCGACGACTTCGACGACTGGTTCGTCGAGGACGAGGAGGAACACGCCCCCGATCCGACCCCCGCGCCCGCAGAGGAGGCCGCACCCGCGGAAGAAGCCGCGCCCCTCGAGGCGCTGCGCGCCGCCGCCACCGCACCCACCGACGTCCGGCCCGATCCGCCCGCGTACCCCGAGCCTCCCCCGATGGACGTGGAGGAGGATCCCACCCAGCCCTACCCCGACGCGCCCGTGGACGCGGAGGGGATCGCGGCCCTGGTGGACTTCGCGGACGACGCCACGAGCACCCCTCCGGCCGCACCGCCACCGCCGGCACCTCCCCCGCCGGAGCCCACGCCCCCTGCTCCGGAGCCCGAGCCGGCGGCGCCGCCACCTCCGCCCCCACCGCCACCGCCCGTGCTGGGCCCGTCCCTCGGCATCACGGCCACGCCCGTGCCGCTGCGCGCGCTCGCCGACGCGCCCCCGCTCCCCGCGCACCTCGATCGGCCCGGCCCCACGCCCAGCGCCGCCCTCATGGATGCCGTGGAGGAGGGGCTCCAGGAGGACGCGCCGGTAGAGGAGCCCGTCCCCGACGAGCCCGTCGACGAGCCCGTCGAGGAGCCGGCCGCCGAGGAGGCCGCTCCAGTCGAGCCCCCCGCGGAGGAGACACCGGAGGAGGCGCAGCCGGCCGAGGAGCCCGCCTCCTCCACCTGGGTCGCGGCCTCCATGCCTCCGTCGTCCGAGGTCTGGGACACGGGGGACGACGACGGCTTCGCCGGGCAGGACGTCTTCTACGACGAAGAGCCGGAGGCGCCGCGCTCCAGCCGCACGGCGATGTTCGTCGGGATCGGCGTCGCCGTGCTGCTCCTCGTGATCATCGTCCCGGTCGTCGCCGTGGTGGCCGGGGGTGCGGGCTACATGCTCGCGCAGCCCAGCACGCCCACGGCCGTCGAGCCGGCTCCGGACGCCGCGCCCGTGAAGCCCGCGCCGGAGGTCCTCGAGCCCGTCCCCGACGCACCCGACGAGGTCCTCGAGCCCGTCCCCGACGCACCCGACGAGGTCCTCGAGCCCGTCCCCGACGCACCCGACGAGGTCCTCGAGCCCGTCCCCGACACACCCGACGAGGTCCTCGAGCCCGTCCCCGACACACCCGACGAGGTCCTCGAGCCCGTCCCCGACACACCCGACGAGGTGCCCGAGCCGGCACCGGTCGCCCAGCCGGACCCCGAGCCCGCGCCCAGCCCGGCACCCGCGCCCCCGCCGCGGCCCGCCCCCCCGCCGCGGCCAGCGCCCGCTCCGGCGCCCGTCGCACCCGCACCCGTCCCCGCACCCGGTCCGCAGCCGGTCGCCGCGGCTCCCGAGCCGTCCGGCCCCCGCATGCTCAAGCTCCAGAGCGATCCTCCGGCCATGCGCGTCGTGTTCGATGGCGTCGCGTTCGGGCGCACCCCCATGACCATCGAGGTGCCCGAGGGCGCGCACCAGCTCGAGCTGTCGGACGGCACGAACAGCGGCACGTTCGCGGTGTCCGGCGGGAAGGGTCCGGGCCGGATGTGTTTTGTCGTGGAGTCCAACCGCGTCACCACCGGGAAGTGTCCATGAAGTCGCTGTTCGCCCTGCTCGGCCTGCTGCTCGCCGGCGTGGCCGGGGCTGCCGAGATCGAGAGGGTCGGCAAGCCCGATCTCGACAAGGTGTTCGCCGAGGTCGCGAGCCTCGACAACGTCCTGGACGCCGCAGAGGGCCGCATCGGCCGGCTCACGCGCGAGGTCGCGGGCTCCATGGGCCTCGGCGCCACGACGCCCATGGCGCTCACCGTGTGGACCATCAAGGACCGCGCCGGTGGGGACGTCCGGGTGATGAACGTCGAAGGCCGGCCCATCGTCGCCCTGGGGATGAACGCGCCCGGAGAGGCCAAGGACGCCGCAGGCGTGCTCAACGAGGGCACACAGGAGGTGTCCGTGATGGCCACCGACCTCTCGCGGCTCCCCGGGCACATCGAGAAGCTCGCCTCCAAGGCCAAGGGCCTGCCCGGCGCGGACGACCCCGCGGTCACGCGCAACCTCGCGGTCACCGCCCAGGTCCAGAAGCGCGCAGCCGAGGTGGCCGAGCGCGCCCGGGTGCTGCTCGACGACGTGCGCAAGGGCATCGAGGCCGCCGAGAAGCCCGCGGCACCGGCGCCCACGCCCGCTCCGGCCGCCAAGGAGCGCCCGAAGCCCGCCCCTGCACAGACCATCCCCGAGGTGTTGTCCAAGGCGTGGGTGGCGGTGAAGCAGGACGACCTGAAGGGCGCCAAGGCGCTTCTCGACAAGGCCGACCTGCTCCTGCCGCGCCAGGTCCAGCCGGTGTCGCGGGGGGATCTCGTCGAGCTCTTCCAGATGCGGGCCCACGTGAACCTGCTCACGGGCGACGCGACCGCGGCGGCCTGGGCAGCCACCCAGGCCCTCACCGTGCACCCGGGCGGCGAGCCGCTCTCCAAGCTCGGCACCGAGTACGCCAAGCTCCACCGGGCCCTCGCCAAGGCCGACATCGTCCGGAAGGTCGACGTGCTCGTGACCGGTGACGGCCGGGCCTACCTCTCGGGCAACGAGCTCGGTCGGGGCTCCACCGCGCAGCTCGGCCAGGGCCAGCACCTGCTGCAGATCCAGCGGGGCGACGTCTGGGAGAGCTCGGTGGTCTACGTGCGCGACGGGTTCGTCGTCGAGCTCTGAGCCACGAGGGCAGCGAGGCCCGCGATGTCCGCTCGGAGCGGGATCACCCGCGTGACCCCGAGCCCCGCGTCCGCGCACCAATGCCCGACCGTCTCCGCGGTGTGCACGGTGCCGGTGGGCTCCCGGAGCCGGAGCTGGAGCGCGTAGGCCGCGACGTCCGCGTCGTGGGGCCGCCCCTCGAGGACATCGACCACCACGAGCTCCCCGCCCGGCTCCAGCGCCGCGGCACACCGGGCGACCAACGCTGCCCCCGCCGTCGGCCCGAGCAGGTGCACGACGTTCGCCAGGACCACGCGACGCGCCCGGGGGAACGGCGTCTCCCAGAACGACCCGGGGAGACCGGTGAAGCGCGCGGCGAGCCCCCGCTCGACGGCCTCCGCACGGGCCCCGACGAGGACGGTGTCGCGATCCAGCCCGACCACGCGGGCCTCGGGGTCGTTCCCGAGCATGGCGAGGCTCCAGGAGGCGGCTCCGCACCCGACGTCGACGACCGTGCCCCCGCAGGGACCGAGCTCCCGCGCGAGGTGCTCGGCCGGTCGTGCCAGCATCCGCGCCAGGCCCCGCACGACGTCGGCCGTGTGCCGGACCTCCCCTCGCATCACGGTGCCGCCGTCCCGGAGCGCGCGGTCGGTGTGCCCGAGGATCCCCGCCATCCGCCCGATGTCGAAGGGCCCTGCGCCCACCAGCCAGGGCGCCACCACCCAGCCGCCCTCGTCGTGGCGGACCCACCCGCGGGAGGCGAGCACGTCGAGCACCCGGTCCACCACCCCGGGGTCGAGCTCCTGGGGCACCGCTCCGCGCGCCAGACCCTCGAGCAGGCCTGTCGAGACCGCGGCGTGCACGGCGTACACGAAGGTGAGCTCGGTGTTCAGGCGGACGTGGCTCACCGGGTCACCGGGCGAGACTGCAGCAGCCACACCTGGCCGTCGGCCACCGCCCACTCCACGTCCTGGGGGCCGCCGAACAGGGCGTCCATGGCCTCCCCGAGGGCGAACAGACCGTCCAGGACGGGTCCGTCGAGGGTGAGGTCCGCGGTGGCGGGCACCTCGCGCACCCCGTCCTCCGCGAGCTCGACCTGCACCGGCACCACGCCGGCCTCCCGGGCCAGCTCGGTCCCGTCGGGAGCAAGGCGGATGCGGTGCGGCGTCACCCGACCGTCCACGACGCTCACACCGAGCCCCGGAGCCGCCTCCACGACCCGCAGGTCCTCGCCGGTGACGGGGTCCCGCCCGAACCGGACGCCCGAGAGCTCGGCGGGCACCATGCGCTGGAGCACGACCGCCATGGCCGGCGGGCCCACGACGCCCAGGCGCTTCCGGTAGGCCAGGGCGCCCGGGCTCCTCGCGGAGCGCCAGACCTCCGCGATGGCGGCCGCCACCGCTCCCGGCGTGCGCGCACCCAGGATCGTGTCGTGCTGCCCGGCGAAGCTCGCATGCCCGCCGTCCTCCGCGGGCGCGGAGCTCCGCACGGCCAGGGGACCGTCGAGATCCGCCAGCAGGTCGCCGAGCCGCTGGAGGTGGTCGGGGTCGCCGGCCGCGACGGCCTCCGTGAACGCGAGGTCCAGCGCGATGCCCTCGGGCACCCGGTGCCCCGCTCGCAGCGCGACGGCCAGCGGGGCCGCCTTGCCTCCGAAGGCCGCCGGATCCAGGGCGTCGGCGAGGGGCACGGCCACGCCGGGATGCGCGGGGACCACCGGCTCCACGGACGGTGCGGGGTTCCGCCGCCCCCGGGGCGCGAAGGGCACGGCCCTCGGGTCCGTGACGCGCACCTCGCCGGTCGAGCCGTCGATCACCACGGCCACGCCGTGCTCCAGGGCGTCGAGGGCCCCCACACAGCCCACCACGCCCGGGAAGGCGAGCTCGCGGGCCATGATCGCTGCGTGGCAGACGAGGCCGCCGAGCTCGGTGACGAGCCCACCCACGTGGCAGAGCACGGGGTTCAGGAGCGGCGTGGTCGTGCGGGTGACCAGGATGCACCCGGGCGGGACGTCCTCCAGGGCCTCGAGCGAGCGCAGCACGAACACCCGCCCCTCCACGCGCCCGGGGGACACACCGAGCCCGCGGAGCCCGTCTCCACCGGCCCGATCGGGAGCCGCGTCGAAGCGGCTGATGTACGCCCCCACCGCCTGGACCGCGCGGCGGGCGGCCTCCGGGAGCCACGCGTCCGGCGGGGGCTCACCGGGGGTCCCGAAGGCGGGAGGAGGCCTCACGGCGCCCGCGGCGGCGTGCTCGGCGAGGCGTCGCTCGAGCTCCCCGCGGGACGGCAGGGCGTCCAGCTCATCCGGGGTGACGTGGAAGATGGCCTCACGGGTGGGGAGCCGGTCGGCCCAGCGGTCCGCGAGGTCGAGCAGCCCGAGGCGCGCCAGCCCCGAAGCCCACGAGCACATCCCCGCGGACGCCTCACGGTTGCGGGCCGCCAGGCGGGCCTCCGCCACACGGGCGTGGAACGCGTCCCGGTCAGCGGCATCGAGACGCTCGGCGAGCCGGTCGGCGTGCGCCAGGCCCGCGTCGTCGGTGGGCAGGTCCCGATCGAGGGCCGCCAGCACGCCGAGCACGGTGCCCGGCATCTCGACGAGGGTGGCACCGACGTCGATGGCGAGGTCCAGGCAGCGGTGCCCGTGCTCGTGCAGGTAGTCACGCAGGGGCGGGCCGGCGGTGGGATGCGCGAGGATCGCGTCCAGGTCGTCGGCATCCAGGAGGTGCACGTCCCCCGCGGCCTCCAGGGCCGCGTGCACCCGTCGCAGGGCGTCCATGGGCTCGCGCGTGGCCACGGACGCCCCGGCCAGCACGCCGGCCACCTCGTGGGCGGCCAGCCCGCGTGCCTCCGACCACACGAAGAGGTCTCCGATGGGCAGCGAGCCCGGGATCCCGCAGCGCAGGTGGTCCGCGAAGATGGCCTCCAGCAGGGTCAGACCCTCCCGCACGTCCGCGATCCGCCCGGCGTCGTCGGCTCGCTGGGACACCCGGGCCTGGAGGGCCTCCAGGGCCGCACGGTGGGCGGGGGCGTGCACCGTCTCCCAGCGCGTGGCTGCCGCCCGCCAGGGCCGCTCTTCGAACACCGCGGCGGAGGTGCGCAGCCGGCGACGGATCTCGGGGTGGAGCCACGTGGCGAGCTTGAAGAGCAGCCAGGGCGGACGGCTCGTGGCGTCGGGTGGCGCACCGATGGGCCGCGGAGCCTGGTAGACCCAGCCGTGCACCACGCGCGTCTCGATCGTCGCGAGGAGGGCACCCGCATCCTCGAACCCACCGGCAAACCCGGTGTTCGCTCCACGCTCGATGGGCCGCCAGAGGATCCGGGGCATCGGCAGGGACTGGTGCGTCGCGTCGAACGTCCACGCACCCGGGCCGGGAGCGCGGAAGTCGAGGGTGGAAGAAGCGTCTGGAGCGGCTGCATGCATAGGGAGACTCTATTCGATAGTGGACGTGGACTCGAAAACCCGGAGAGGCGCATGACGAGGCGGTCGTACACGAGCGAGCTGCGGTCGCGGCAGGCCGCGGAGACGCGCGAGCGCATCCTGGACGCCGCCACCCAGCTCCTCGGCGAGGGCGCGCACCGGCTCACCATCCCCAACGTCGCGCGCGGCGCCGGGGTGGCCGTGCCCACCGTCTACCGGCACTTCCCCACCAAGGAGGACCTCGAGGACGGCATCGGCCAGCACGTGCGCAAAGCGCGCGTGGGCAAGGAGTTCCACGGCCTCGAGGGGCTGTTGCGGGTCACCCGGGAGAACTGGGACGGCGCGGCGGACCTCCCGAACGGCACCCTGGCGGTGCTGCTCGCGACGAACGTCCGGGACATCGGCCGGTCCCAGGAGCACCGGCGGTCGTACCTCGAGACCCACCTCGGGCCCGACCTCGACGGACTGTCGCCGGAGGACCGGGAGCACTTCCTGGACGTGGTGCAGTCCATCGCCAGCGGGCCCGCAGCGGTGGCCTTCCTGCGGGCCTGCGGCTCCGCCGAGCGCGCCCACGACGCGGCGAGCTGGATGCTGCGCACCCTGCACGAGACCCTGAAGGCCCGCGCGAACGGTTGAAGCCCCTCGGCGCTGCACGCCGTCCCTCCTCTTTCCAATGAGTGCATCCTATATCGAAATAGGTCCACACATCATCACGAGAGGATCCGAATTGTGAATTCGCGCTACCGCCCGAGGCGCGCGATCACCTCGTCGGGCCCGTCCACCTGCGACCAGACGCCATCCACCGACACGAAGAACGACGGGGTGCCCACGAGGGCGAGGGCCACGCCGCTCTCGGCCTGCTCGCGCACCACCGCTGCCACGCCGGGGTCCTCCAGGCAGTCGCCCGGTAGCTCGGCCAGGGCGTCCCCGCCGGCCTGGACGCGCTCGAAGAAGTCCTCGAAGCCCTCCTGACGGTAGGCGCAGACCGAGCCCAGCGCGAGGGTGCAGCGCTCGGGGTCCTCCCGGGAGACGCCCGGGTTGCACGGCGCCGAGAGCGGGAAGTTCCGGAACCGCAGCTCCGCGCCCGCCTCGCGGACGGCGTCGCGGACCTTCGGGTAGGCCACGAGGCAGTGCGGGCAGCGCCAGTCGCTGTACTGGATCACCACGTCGTCGGACCGCGTCGCGGGCACGACCACGAGATCGCCGTCGAGAAGCCCGATCTCTGGCGGCGGACCGGGGGGCTCGGGCTCCACCGCGGGCTGCGGATCCACCGCGGGCTCCACCCAGGGCGGGTTGGCGTCGGGGTCCGGGAGGTCGAACCCATCGAACCCCGCGCACCCGAGCAGCAGGACGGCACCGAGCGCGAGACCGCCGCGTGTGACCGTCATGTGACGATCTCCTGCGCGAGCACCCAGGGCTGCACGATCACGACCTGGAACCTCGGGTCTCGTGCAGTGAGGTCGGCGACGGCCGGCCCGTTGGGGCGGCCCAGGCGACCCACGGTCAGCCAGATCTCGACCCGGTCGGTCCGGTCGGTGGCGAGAGCCACGCCGGCCTCCAGCAGGTCCAGATCGGGGCGGACGAGCAACAGCCCGCCGCGGGTGTGGTGAGGCTCGAGGTCCGCCCATCGGCAGGCGAGGACCTCGGCGCGCAGCTTCTCCCGGACGTCATCCATGAGGCCGGGCTATCACGCGGCAGGTATGGCCGCGCGGACGCTCAGAGTGTGGCCAGCCACGCGACCGACACGGCCAGGCCGGCGGAGAGGACGGAGTACCACGACGCGACAGCGTACGTGCGGGCAGTGGGCGTGAACATGGGCACCTCGCGGAGCGTGGGGACTCGGTCCGTCCCCCTGGGGAATACATCGTCACACGTCCGTCACATTGTCGCAACTTCGTGCCGGAAAAAATGTGCTCAGCGAGAGATGGGCTTCCGTCCGATGTACTTCCCGTTCACGCGTCCGTCACCGACGATCGCCCCTCCCGCCGGATACTCCGGAGCACCCTGGAGGACGGCATGAAGGGCTCGTTCATCGTGCTGGAGGGCCTCGACGGGGCCGGCACCACCACCCAGGCACGGGCGCTCCTCGCGATCCTGCCGCCGCACACGCTCGCCACCAACGAGCCCACCGCAGGGCCGATCGGGCGCGTGGCCCGCCAGTCCCTCCGCGGCGATCCCGAGGCCCCACCGCTGCCCGCCCTCCCCTGGCTGTACGCAGCCGACCGCGCCGACCATGTGCACCGGGAGGTCCTGCCCGCCCTCGAGGCCGGGCGCACGGTGCTCTCCGATCGCTACGTGCCGTCGTCCCTCGCCTACCAGTCCCTGACCCACGACCTCCAGGCCGTGTGGGAGCTGAACCACCGCTTCCCCGTGCCGGACCGGGTGTTCTTCGTAGACGTGAGCGTGGAGACGGCGCTGGGGCGCATCCAGGGCCGCGGGGAGCCGGCCGAGATCTACGACACCGAGGAGCGCCTGCGCATCGTGCGGGCGGCGTACGTCGAGGTGATGGCGTTCCTCGCCGAGCGCGGCTGGCCCATCGTGCACATCGACGGCGACCAGCCCATCGACGCCGTCACCGCCGCCATCGTGGCCGGGCTCCCTTGACCCGATTCCTCCGGCTGCGCGGGCAGGTCGGGTACAGCGAGGCCCACGACCTCCAGAAGGCCCTCCTGGACGCGCGGATCGCAGGCGAGGTGCCCGACACCGTGCTGTTGCTCGAGCACAGCCCGACCATCACGGTGGGCCGGGCCCGCGACGCGGTGCGCAACGTCCTCGAGCCCGGCGACACGCCCGTCGTCACCGTGGAGCGCGGCGGCGACGTCACCTGGCACGGGCCCGGGCAGCTCGTCGCGTACCCCATCGTCGACCTGCGCGGACGCCGCGAGGACCTGCACCTCCACCTGCACAGCCTGGAGGCCGCCGTCATCGGGGTGCTCGCGGATCTCGGGCTCGCGCCCACCCGGGACGCCCGCAACACCGGCGTCTGGCTGCCCGGGCCCGTCCTCCCACAGAAGGTCTGCTCCATCGGCATCGCCTGCCGGCGCTGGGTCACCTGGCATGGGCTGGCGCTCAACGTGGACCCCGACCTCTCGGCCTTCGCGCGCATCCACCCCTGCGGCTTCAGCGCGGACGTGATGACCCGCCTCGTCGACCACGTGCCGGGCGTCACCCTCGATGCCCTGGTGGCTCCCCTCGCCCGTCACCTCGCGATCGCCCTCGACATCCCCGAAGGGCCCCTCGAGACGCTCGACGTGGGCGACGTCCTGCGGTGACACGGCGCACCCGCCCGCATACGTGCTCCGCTCCTGGAGACCCGCGATGATCGATCCCCGCGTCCTCACCGAGCAGCCCGAGCTCGTCAAAGCCCACCTCGCCCGCCGCCACGACGGTGAGGCCGCGTCCATCGTGGACGCCGTGGTGGACCTCGCCGCCCGCCGCAAGGCCATCGTGGGCGAGCGCGACGACCTGCGCGCGGAGCGCAACACGCTGTCCAAGGCCATCGGGGGCCTCTACAAGAGCGGGAAGGCCGACGAGGCCGAGGCCATGAAGGCCCGGGTCGCCGAGGGTGCGGAGCGCATCAAGGCCCTCGAGGACGAGCTGTCGACCCTCGAGGCCACCATCGAGGGCCACGCGCTCACCCTGCCGAACCTCCTGCACGACCACGTGCCCGACGGCCGCGACGAGCACGACAACGTCGTCGTGCGCACCTGGGGCACCCCGCGCACGTTCGACTTCGAGCCGCAGGCCCACGTCGAGGTGGGCGCGCGCCTGGGCATCCTGGACTTCGACCGGTCGACCAAGCTCTCGGGTGCCCGCTTCGGCATCCTCACGGGAGCGGCGGCCCGCATGGATCGCGCGCTGGTCGACTTCTTCCTCGACACGCACACCCGGGAGCACGGCTACACCGAGGTCTCCGTGCCCTACATCGTCCAGGCCCAGGCGGCCGTGGGCACCGGCCAGCTCCCCAAGTTCGCCGGCGACATGTTCCGGTTGGCCGAGCCGCTCAACGGCGAGACCGCCTACCTGATCCCCACGGCCGAGGTCCCGGTCACCAACATCCACCGCGACGAGATCCTCGAAGAGGCCGACCTCCCCGTGAAGTACGTGGCCTTCTCGCCCTGCTTCCGCAGCGAGGCCGGCAGCGCGGGCCGCGATGTGCGCGGGCTCATCCGTCAGCACCAGTTCCACAAGGTGGAGATGGTCTGGGTGGTGACGCCCGAGGCCGCGGAGGCCGCCCACGCCGAGCTGGTCCGCAACGCCGAGGTCCTCCTCCAGGCGCTGGAGCTGCCCTACCGCACGGTGGAGCTGTGCGCGGGCGACACGAGCTTCGGCGCCCACCGCTGCTTCGACATCGAGGCCTGGATGCCGAGCCAGGGCACCTACCGCGAGGTCAGCTCCTGCAGCGTGTTCGGCGACTTCCAGGCCCGCCGGATGAACCTCCGCTACCGCCCGGCCCCCGTGGACGGGAAGAAGCAGAAGCCGCGGTTCTGCTGGACGCTGAACGGCTCGGGTCTCCCGATCGGCCGGATCATGGTCGCCATCCTGGAGAACTACCAGCAGGAGGACGGCAGCGTCGTGGTGCCCGAGGTCCTGCGGTCCCGGATGGGCACGGACGTGCTCCGCCCGCCTCAGGCGTAGAGCGGCAGCACCCAGGATCCCGGCGAGAGGCCGGCGCTCGCGCGCTCGAAGTGCAGCGCCGTGCGCTTCAGGAGCAGGTCACCGTCGAGCAGCGGCATGCCGAGGCAGGCCCAGAGCCGGCTCTCGACGTCCGGGAACGGCTCGCGGCAGAAGCCCGAGAAGGCGTCGCACCGGCCGTCCAGGAAGTCCTCCAGATCGTCGGCCCACCAGGCCTCCTGGGGCTCACCGCCCGGCTCGCCCGCGACGAACCCGTGCGCACCGAAGCCCAGCGTGAAGTCCACCGGCTCGTCTCCGAAGACCACCCGCACCGTGTAGCTCCCGCCGTAGGCCGCCAGGAGGTGGATCAGCGGAGGTTGCCGCGAGCCCGCCAGGTACGGGAGGAAGCGACCGTTCAGCACGGCCTCGATGCGGGTGCGCTGGGCCTCCACGTCGCGTTCTCCTCCGCGGATCGGAGCGCACGGGAGCTCCGGGAAGAACGCGAGATCGGGGTCGTAGGTGCGGGCCTCCTCGGCGTCCAGCAGCGTGAGGGCCGGCTCGGGCGTCCGATCCACGACCCGTCCCCCCTCGACGCGGTGCACAGCACCCACGGTCAGGGCGTCGATCGTGTGCCTGCAGCCGTAGGCCTCCGCTGCCGCGCGCTCCTCGCGCACCCGGTGCTCGATGCGCACCGGGAACAGGATGTGCTGCCAGCGCGGGTCGAGCTCGTGGGGGGCGGTGAGTCCCTGGCCATGGATCAGGCGGACGACGTGCTCGCCCTGCCAGAGGTCGTCGGGGTCGTCGACGGGGGCGTAGAGCGCGTGAACGGCCTCCAGCAGCTCGTCCCGGGCCTGGTCGACGAGGGCCTCGCGGTCCTCGAGGGTCCGGCAGCTCCGGCTCGCCAGGGTCGCGGTGAGCTCGTTCTCGGTGGTGAGGAACACCGAGGAGGTGATGCCCGGCTCGCGCATCAGGTGGCTCACGAAGGCCCGCAGCTCGGGGTCGTCGAGAGAGAGGTTCGCGTCCGCCTCGACCAGGACGCGCTCGTCGCCGTTCGTGACCACCAGGACCATGACGTCGTCCTCGTTGGTGGGCACGGGGCTCACGTCGTAGAACCCGAGCAGCTCGACCCCGCGGAAGATCACGGGCTCGTGGGGCTGGAGCACGAGGATCCGGACGCCCAGGAGGTGCTCGCGGAACACCGGGACCAGGAGCGCGAGGGTGACGGGCAGGATCAGGACGGGCGGGTGCTCGAGCTCGCGCCAGAGCCGCACCAGCGTGTAGGGATCGAGGTGATCGCAGTGCCCGTGGGTGAGGTAGACGGCGTGGGGAGCGAGGTCCTCCGCCGCGAACCGCACGCGCGGGAAGCGACCCATCCCATCGCCGACCGCGTGGTCCGAGAGCCAGGGGTCGACGAGGATGCGCGTGGGCTGCTCACCGTCGAGGTCGAGCAGCACGCAGCTGTGTCCGAGGGCCGTGATCTGCATGGCCGCACGTACCCGCTACACGAGGCGCTCGCTCGCCTCCCAGAGGGCGGCACGGGCCTCCGGATCGTCTACGGCCGGGTGCGTGGCCGCGGGGTGGTAGCGGCGGAACCAGGCACCCGCGAACGGCGCCAGGTCCTCGTCCTCCGCGAGCCGCAGCACGGTGCGCGCGCCGCGCTCGGGCGACACGAAGGCCACCCGCATCACGGTGTCCACGAGGAGCCGCAGGTGCGGTGGGAGCACGTCCTGAGCGTGCGTGCGCACGGCCCCCGGGTGCACGGACACGGGCGTCACACCCTGCGATCCGAGCCGTACGGCCAGCTCCTTCGCGAACATCACCCGCGCGAGCTGCACGTCCGCCGAGGCCTGGCCCCAGTCCCACGCGCGCTCGATCCAGTCGAGGTCGTCCAGACGCAGCTCGCCCTTCCGGTGGTAGAGGCCCGCCAGCACGACCACCCGCGCCGGCGCGCTGGCCACGAGCCGCTCCCGGAGGCGCGACACGAGCTGGAAGTGCCCGAGGTACCCGGCGTGCCAGCCCCGCTCCACGTCCAGGCCCGTGATCTCGCGCTCCAGCAGCGTCAGGCCGGCGTTCGCCACGACGACGTGGAGAGCCGGGAACCGCGACAGCACGGACTCGGCACACCGATCGACGCTGCCTGGATCCTCGAGGTCGCACGGCACCGCATGCACCCGGGTGTTCCCGGTCGCCTCGCGGATCTCGAGGGCGGCGTCCTCGCCGCGTTCCGCGTCCCGGCAGGCCAGGATCACGGTCGCACCGTCCCGCGCGAGCCCCTCCGCGGTCGCCCGCCCGAGCCCGCGGTTCGCTCCGGTCACCAGCGCCGTCACGTCGTCGTGCATGTCAGCCTCCTGCGAGGCCATACCCGTCAGTCGCGGACCCGTCCTGCTATGTTGTGCGCGGAGGGGTCATGCTGCTGCTGCTGGCGGGGCTCGCGTGGTCCGAGCCCGTCCATGTCGACCTGAGGCAGGACGAGGGCGAGCGCGTCCTCAACGGGATCCTGGGCGACGACGCGTCGTTCTGGAAGGATTCCTGGGAGAAGTCCTTCGAGGACAAGGTCTACGACCTGATGCGCCTGAAGTCCCTGGAGACCGGCTATGTCCCGATGATCTCGGGCGAAGGCCTCGAGGACTTCGCGCACGAGGTCGTCGTCGAGACCGTCTACGAGCGGAACGTCTGGCTGCCGCGCCACACGAGCGGCACCAAGATCGTGCTGCCGCTCGGGTCCGGCTACGACAGCTCGGTGGGGGCGGAGTACCGCGACTCGTTCTACGTGCTCGATCTCACGGTGTTCTACGCCACCTTCCCGCAGCGGATGTACAAGCGTCACGACCCCGAGACGAACACCACGGTGCTCTGGTTCGAGAAGCTGAAGCCCGAGTGGGTCGGAGACCGCTGGTCCGCGTACGAGGCGTCGATGAAGAACGCCACCGACACGATGGAGACGCGCTGGCTGGGCAGCTCGATCGTCCAGGTCGACGACGTCTACGGCATGTTCGTCGTCAGCCCGGGCAAGCGGCGCCGAAGCCGCGTCAGCTTCGTGAGCAAGCTGTCGTTCGGCGACGACGCCGGCTGGATCGCCCGCATGGGCAGCCAGATGCCGGGAGTCCTCCGGTCCGGGCTGAAGAGCGGCTTCCAGGCCTCGGTCGCCATCGCGTCCGAGATCCAGAAGACCCGCAGCCTCTGACGTCCCTCACCGCCGGCCTCCGTCCCCTCGCGGACCTGCTCGCCGACCTCGAGGCCCGCGGGGTGCGCACCAACGCCTATGGCGACGCGCTCCTGCCGCGGGTCCCGGTCCTCCACGAGCCCCGGGAGGTGCACGTCGTCGTCCGCACCGTCGCGGAGCTCGGCTGGCCCGAGGGTGCCGAGCTCGACCGGGTGCTCGAGCGCACGACCGGGTTCGCGCCCTGTCCGCTCGAGACCGCCCTCCTGCTGAGGCTCGCCTGGACGGACCCCGTGCACCCTCGCATCACCGTGCTCTCCGCCCGCGCCGAGCCCGACGAGACGGCCCCGCGCGGCTTCTACCTGCGCGACGACGCCGAGGGACCCTGGCTCAGGGCGTACGTGGCGTCGGACGACTGGGTCTTCCCGCCAGACGAGCGCCTGGCGGTGCTCCAGACCTGACTCAGGGGGCGGCCTCCTCCATCACGGAGGGCGTCTTCGGAGCCTCGGTGGCCGCGGGAGCCGCGGCCGCGGGGGCCGGCGGGGGCGTCGCTGCCGGCACGTTCGGGGTCTGCACCGGCGTCGGTGCCGCAGCCGTCGGACCCGACGCCGCGGGCGCCGTCTCGGGAGCGGTGCTCGGGAGCGCCGGACAGAGCTTCTGACCGAGCCACGTGCTGCTGAAGTTCCCCTTCACCCCGAGGCCGAGCTGCACGCCGCCGCCGCCGGTGAGCACGGGCTGACCGTTCTTGTCGGTCTTGCAGCCCATCCCGAAGCTCGCACCGGCCCCGAGGCCCGCCTTCACGCCCGCCGTGACGTTGTTGTCCTCGCTGCCGAGTCGGGCCTTCGCCTCGCAGCCCGCGATGCTGCCCTCGAGCTTGGCGCCGAGCCGGTGCCGGCCCACCTCGGCCTCCCCGCCGCCCTTGAGCAGGTGACAGGACCCTGCGAGCTCGCCCACATCGCCGTCACGCCCGCCGACACGGAGCTTTCCTTCGCTCTGGACGGCCTCTGCCTTGATCCGCGCGCCATCGGGTCCCCAGCGGGCGTCCAGGTCGCCCCGGGCTCCCTTGATCTCGGCACCGAGCACCTTCTTGGGGTCGGTCTGGAGATGGAGGCCCACGCCTCCCTTGATCGAGCCCTGGCTCAGCGAGCCCTGCGCCTGGAGATGGGCGAGCGGGTTGGCGAGCGCGAGCGGCTTGCGCGAATAATCGGCCACGACGGCCTCCACAAAGCAAAGAGAGACAAGTGCAAACGCCGGGTCATCACCCGACCTGCTCAGCCTACACGACTCCCTCCGGCGCGTGCAAGCCCGTCGATGTAGGGGGCGAGGGCGGCTTCCGAGCCGTCGCACCACGCCGAGAGGGCCGGACCCGCCGACGGGTCCACCAGACCGGGGTGGAGGGCCCGGCCACACCGGGTCGCCGCGAAGCCCAGGTCGGCCGGGGTGAAGTCCTCGAGGATCCCGGCCACCCGCGCCGCCAGGGCCGACGTGAGCTGGCCGGGGAGCCCGGCGGCCTCCGCAGAGCCCGTGACGTGGGACGCCGGGCGCACGGCATGGTCGGGCGCCAGCACGAGCAGCGCGTCGTCCGCGCGACCGTGCGCCAGGGCGCAGAGGGCGACCGCGCACCGCTCCACCGTGTCCCACTGGGGTGACGGCAGCCCGCGGAGCAGCTCGCCCACCCGCCAGGCCACCGTGAACGCCGCCCGATCGGGGGGATCGACACCCGCGATGCGCGCCAGCACCGCGGCCGCGCCGTGCACGGCCTGCGCGCGCGCCAGCCAGAGCGGCTCCACGGCGGCCTCCGCGAGCGCCACCAGCGCGCGGAGCCGGGCGCCCACCGCCCGACGCGTGGGTCCTGCCCCACTCTCCAGATCCACGCCCCATGCAGACGACCGCACGTCGAGGAACACGAGCGGCCCCTCCACCTCCAGGGCCCCCCAGCTCGCGAGCGGGTCGCCCAGGAACACCGCAGAGAGCTCGATGTGCGAGAGCCGGCCGTCCCGGAACGCCAGCATCCCGGGCCCAGCGGCCGCCAGCACGAGACCGGTCGGCAGATCGTCCGGCAGCGCGGGGAGGAGGACGTCCAGCGACGCGAACAGGGCGTCCTGAGCGGCTCCGAGGTGCACCGAGGCCGCGCGGAGGGCGACGTCGACCTCCGCGGCGAAGCCCGCCACCGTGTGCGCCCAGGTCGGCTCCACCCGCCAGCTCCCGCCCTCCGCCCGCCACGCGGGGCCCGGCAGGCCGGGCGGCTCGAGCTGCAGCAGGCGGGCGAGCATCTCCAGGTGCTCGTCGTCGTCCGGCCGGCCGGGCTCCCCCACCACCTTCTCGCGCAGCGCGCAGCGCGACAGGGTCAGCGGTGGGACCGACGTGCGCATGCCGAGCCCCGGAGCCCACGATGCGTCGCGGAGGGCGTGGGTGCCCGCGAGCCAGACGTCCAGCACGTGGCGCACGGCACCCGGATGGGCCACGAGCAGCTCGGCACGCACGGGGTCGTCCGAGGCGACCTCCCAGACGTCGTACCAGGGCCCGGCACCCGTGAGATGGACGTCGTGGGGCGGCGGCAGACCGAGGTGGGCGTGCAGGGCACGGGCGTCCCAGAGAGCTCTCGCGTGGTCGTCGTCCGGCATGGGACCTCCGTGATCCCCAGCCTACCCCGACGTCTTCAGCGGAAGTCGTCCAGCGCGATGTCCGCTTCCTTGAGCCAGCGGTACAGCGTGTGGCGGGCGACCCCGAGCTCGCGGGCGAGGTGTGTGACGTTGCCCCCCTGGTTGCGGAGCAGGGTGCCGAGCTCGAGCGGTGTGGGCCGCACGCCCGCGAACACCACGGGCGACGCACGGCGGCCCCGCGGGGCCTCCCGGACCGGCACGGTCGCGAGCAGCGAGGGGTCGAACCGGAGCTGACGCTCGCCGCCGGACAACACCACCGCACGCTCCATGACCGCGTCCAGCTCACGGACGTTCCCGGGCCAGGCGTGCTCGAGGAGCGCGAACGCGAGCTGACGGTGGAGGGTGACGGGTCGCCCGGCCCGCGCGCTGGCGAAGCGGGTCGCGAGGAGCGGCACGTCCTCCAGGCGCTCCCGGAGCGGGGGCACGCGGATCCGAAGCCGCCGCAGACGGGTGAGGAGATCGAAGCGGAACTCCTCCCGACCCACGCGGACGTCGAGGTCGCGGTTGGTGGCGGCGATCACCCGGACCTCCGCGCGCCGCGGACGGTCCGAGCCCACGGGCCGATACTCGCCCTCCTCCAGGAGACGGAGGAGCGAGCTCTGGAGCTCCGGGGACGCATCGCCGATCTCGTCGAGGAACAGCGTGCCCTGCCGAGCCTGCTCGATGAGGCCGGGACGGGCCGCGGCCGCACCGGAGAACGCCCCCGCGCGGTGCCCGAACAGCTCGCTGTGCATGACGCCCGGTGCGACGGCCCCGCAGTCGAAGGTGACGAAGCTCCCCGTGAGCCCGGAGGCCGCGTGGAGCGCACGCGCGACGAGGCCCTTCCCGACGCCCGCCTCGCCCTCGAGCAGCACCACCGAGGCCCGGGGGCCGAAGGACGCGATCTCGTGGCACAGCCCGCGGAAGGCGGCACCCGCACCCACCATCCCCTCGGGGACCGCGGTGGCCACGGGCTCCTTGCGGAGCACCAGCGCCACCGACCCCATCCTCACGACGTCGCCGTCCTCGAGGGTGGCGTGGGTGACCCGGTCGCCGTTCAGCCAGGTGCCGTTCCGACTCTTGAGATCGTGGAGCGAGATCTTCCCGCGGATCGGCAGGATCTCGGCGTGCGAACGACTCATCCGCTTGTCGGTGTGCAGGTGGAGCCCCGACTCCGCGTGGTCGCGCCCGAACCGGATCCCCCCGGACGGGATGCGGATCGAGCGTCCCAGGTGCTGCGGATCGGGATGGTACGCCACGACCAGCACGAGCCGCTCGCGCGGGTCGACGTCCTCCTCGGTGGCACCGCTCGGGAGTGTGTCTTCCACGCGACGAGCGTAACCGCCTCCGGGTACCTGCCGCGCCGAAGCCTGCTCCGCGGACGACGCGTGCCACACACGTCACCCTCCGATGGAACGTCACATGGAACGTCACACTGTCTGTGATCCCCGCTGTCACTCACGATGGAACGCCGTGGATCGTGCAGAGATCGCCGGCACGGTCCCTGCATCGTGCACGCGTAGGAGGTCCCCATGAAGAGCCCGACTCCCCGCGCTCCCCGCATCCCTGCACCCGAGCCCCAGCCCCGGCCCCTGCGCCGGCACGGCCGGCCGACCTTCATCGTCGACGACCTCGTCGACTTCCGTTGAGCCAGCCCCTCCCCATCCTCGGTCGCTTCCAGCTGCTCGAGCCCCTCGCCCAGGGCGGGATGGCCTCGGTCTGGAGAGGTGTACACCGCGACCAGGGCGTCCCCGCCGCCATCAAGGTGCTGGGCGCTCGAGCCACGCCGGGCCTCGCCGAGGCCCTCCGCGCGGAGATCCGCGCCATGGCGAAGCTCGAGCATCCCCACATCGTCGGCGTGTTCGATCAGGGGGAGGTGGACGCCAAGGCCGCCGCCGCGAGCGGTGGCAAGCTGGCGAGCGGTAGCCCGTGGGTGGCCCTCGAGCTCGTGGAGGGGGTGACGCTCGCCCAGCTCTACCGGGACCTCGACTGGGCCACGCTGGCCACCGTGCTCGTCCAGCTGCTCGACGCACTCGCGCACGCCCACGCAGCGGGCGTGATCCACCGGGACCTCAAGCTCTCCAACGTGCTCTGGGGTCCAGACGGCGTGAAGCTGATGGACTTCGGCATCGCCTACGCCGTCCGCAACCACGAGGAGAAGGGGGAAGTACAGGCGCTCCACGCGGGCACCCCACGGTACATGCCGCCCGAGCAGCTCGACGAGAAGGTGGCCGCACAGGGCCCCTGGACCGATCTGTTCGCGTTGGGGGTGCTCGCGTGGCGCCTGTCGAGCAGCTCCTCCCCCTTCCCCGAGGATCCGCTCAAGGCCCGGCGCGCCAAGGACCGCGGGCACTTCGAGCCCTTCGTGCCGCGGTTCTCGCTGCCGTCCGGGTTCCCCGGCTGGTGTGCCCGCCTCCTCTGCGCCCGCCCGGAGGACCGCTTCTCCAACGCGGCGGACGCCGCCTGGCACCTCCAGGAGATCGCGGACCGCACCATCGACGCCCCGCGCGGCGAGCCCACCGAGCTGATCCTCCCGTCCACGGCACCTCCCCCGATCCCGCGGAGCTGGCGGGCCGCCACCTCCTGGCGCCGCCCCGTGGAGCTCGTGGGCTGCGGGCTCCGCCTGTTCGGCCTGCGGGACGCCCCGTTCATCGGGCGCCACGACGTCCGGGACACCCTCTGGAACGCGCTCGTCCAGGCCCGCACGACCCGCTCGCCGCGCGTGGTCGTGCTCCGCGGGCCGTCCGGCTACGGGAAGTCCTCGATCGCCAAGTGGCTCGGGCGCAGCGCCGAGGAGGTCGGTGCCGCCGTCACGCTCCGCACGCGGTGGTCCGACGAGATCCAGCCGGGCCTGCCCGGGCTCCTGGCCCGCCGCCTCCGCTGCCTCGGCCAGCCGCCCTCCGTCGTGCGCAAGTGCGTGGCGTTCCACCTCCGCGACTCCCGTACCCCCCGCCCCCCCGGCGAGGGCCTGCGGCTCCTGCAGCTCATGAGCCCCGGGGAGGCCGCGCGCGAGGACCTGGAGGAGCTCTCCACCGACGAGCGCTTCGCGCTGGTGACCCGGGCCGTCGAGCGCATGTCCGACGGGCGGGCGGCGCTCCTGTGCTTCGACGATGCCCACGCCAACCCGGAGGCCTTCCAGTTCCCGCTCTACCTCCTGGAGCGCGGTGACCTGCCGGCCCTCATCGTCCTCACCGTCCAGGAGGAGGCCCTCGCGACCAGTGCGGCCAGCGCCATCGCCCTCGAGGAGCTCTGCGCGCACCCGAGCGTGAAGGTGTGCACCGTCGGCAAGCTCGCCCTCGACGACCAGGTCGAGCTCGTCCGCGGACTGCTCCGCGTGGAGCCCGAGCTCGCCGATCGCATCGCCCGCCGCACCGAGGGAAACCCGCTGTTCGCGAGCCAGCTCCTGGAAGACTGGGTCAGCCGCGACCTGCTCGAGCTCTCGGTGGACGGGTTCCGCCTCCGCGACGCCCTGGACGCCGGGCTGCCCGAGAGCCTCTCGCAGGTCTGGTCCGAGCGGGTGCATCGGCTGCTGGCCGAGACGTCCCCGCGCTACGAGCTGGCCCTCGAGCTCGCCGCCACGCTCGGGTCCTGGGTGGACCGTCGGGAGTGGGCGCTCGTGTGCGAGAAGGCCGGTACCCAGGCGTGGCCGGCCCTGCTCGACGCCCTCCTGGCCCGTCGCCTGGCCACCCGCGAGGGCGACGGCTGGCACTTCATCCACGGCATGCTCCGGGAGGCGATCCTCCAGAAGGCCGCCACCGCCGGGCGTCTGAAGACCCACCACCTCACCGTGGGGCGTGCGCTCCGGACGCTCGAGGGCACGGCCATGCGGGTCGGGCGTCACCTCCTGCAGGGTGATGCCGGCGTGGAGGCGATCGACCCGCTCGAGGCTGGCGCGGAGGAGGCCACCCGGTCGGGTGACTACGAGGAGGCCCTGCGGCTGCTGCGGGCCCGCTCGGCCCTGATGCGCCAGGTGCGCTTCCCGGACCACGACCGTCGCTGGGGCCGCGGTTGGGTCGCGTTCGCCGAGATCCTCGCGCGGCTCGACCGCTGGGAGGAGGCCGCCGAGTACGCCGAGCAGGCCTGCTCGGAAGCGAAGGAGCACGGGTGGGGTCGGGTCGAGGTCGAGGCGCTGATGCTCCTCGTCGAGAACCGTGCCGTCACCGACCTGCCCCGCGCACGCGAGCTGCTCGAGCGGGCCTACGAGGTGGCTGCCCTCCACGAGGAGACCCTGGCGCCCGTCTGCCTGCTGGCGGCGCAGATCCACCGGCGCTCGGGCGACCTCGTGGGCTCCCTGCTCTACGCGAAGCGCTCGCTGGCCCACCTCGTGCGGGCCGGGGGGATCCGGCGTTCCCGGGTGGAGATCGAGATCACCCAGACGCTGATCAAGCTCGGTCGCCTCGACGATGCCGAGCGTCACGTGGGTCGGGCGGAGCAGCTCGCCGAGCGGCACATGCACGCCTTCGATCTCGCGGTCTGCGCGTACCTCCGGGCGTCCCTGGGGCGGGCGCGCGGCGACCTCGACGTCGCGGAGATCGGCTACCGGGACGCCACCGACCGCTTCGCGGCGCTCGGGGACGCGAACGCCTGGACGATGCGGGCCCACCTCGGCATCGTGCTGGCCGAGCGGGGTCGCAAGGAGGAGGCGCGCCGGCTGTTCCAGCTCGTGCTGCGGTCGCGATCGCAGCTCGGCGACCTGCTCGCGCACCTCGGGAGCCTGCTCTGCACGGCGGCAGAGGCGGATCCGCGGGGCTTCGGCGCGCACATCCAGGCGGTGGAGCGCTACGTCCATCGCGGCTGGTGCGATCCGCTGGCGGCGAAGATCGTGGAGGACGCCGCCAAGCAGGCGTCGCGCGCGGGCTACACCCAGCGGGCGCGCGTCCTGCTCGGCCTGTCGTACCGGCAGCGGGAACGGTTGGCCATGAAGGCTTGACCCTCCGTCCGGGGCGAAGTACGAGAGCAGGCCACGCTGGAGGCGTGGCCGAGTGGTTTAAGGCAGCGGTCTTGAAAACCGCCGGCCGAAAGGTCCGGGGGTTCGAATCCCTCCGCCTCCGCCCCTCTTTGAAAGCGCCGTTTCTTCTGGAGTCGTGACCGAGTGGCCGAAGGTGCTGGATTGCTAATCCAGTGTGGGGTGAAAATTCCACCGAGGGTTCGAATCCCTCCGACTCCGCACGCTCTCCGCGACGACGACGAAGTCGCTTGCCACCCCTGACGGGGGGCGATAGACGGTGTCGTCTCCGGACAGCATGCACCCATAGCTCAATTGGATAGAGCGTCGGACTACGGATCCGAAGGTTAGGGGTTCGACTCCTCTTGGGTGCACCATTTACGAGAACCCCCGTCAGCTCACGCTGGCGGGGGTTCTCTCGTTGGTGCCGTAGGCACCGGGCGCTCCATCCACACCTGCGATGCCGTCCCCTCCGTCTCCGCGAACCCCAGTCGCGCGTAGAGCCGCACGGCCGGGTTGTCGCGGAAGACCTTCAGACGCGCCGGAAGCCCGAGGGTCGCTGCCCGGGCGAGCTGCTCCCGGAGCACGGCGGTCCCGAGCCCACGGCCGCGCGCCGCCGGCGCGAGCACCACGTTGCCCACGAGCAGGTGGTCCGCGTGGACCTCCACGTCCAGCACCCCGACGTCCATGCCGTCCACCACGACGATCCACCGCTCCCGCCCGTCCCAGGCGGCCCGCAGGTGGTCGCGCTGCCAGAGGTCGTCCCACCCGCCGTGCCAGCGCTCCACGTAGGGTCGGTACGCCTCCGCCCGCCACGCGTGCACCTGCTCGAAGTCCCGGTCGCAGGCCCGCCGAAGAGCGTGGGTCACTCCGCCTCGCCGAGGTGCGGTCCCACGTCCTCGGGGTCGAGACCGGGCTCCATGAAGCCGTCCAGCCGCTTCGCCTCGTCGTGCAGGCGCCCCGCCCACCCCGCCACCTTCGCCACGAACGCCTTCTGCTTCGCGTCCAGCGTGTCGTACGCGACCTCGCCCACCTGTAGACGCACGGGCTCACCCTTCGCGTCCAGGTAGACCCGCAGCGGGTGGTCGTAGAGCTGCTCCACGAGCACGAAGCGCGGCCGCCCGTCGTGGTAGAGCACCTCGAGGTCCACCCGCCATGCGGCGGTGAGCGTGTCGGCCTCCACGAGCACCACGGACGTCTCGCCCACCGGATCCGGCCGCACCCACGCGACCATCGACCGCCCGTAGGTGCCCACCGCCGCATAGCTGCGGTCGTTCGCGTTCAGACGGGCCGTGTGCTTCACGAGCTGCTCGGCCTGGGCCGCCTTGCCGGCCTGGTAGAGCTGACGGATCTCGCGCACCGCTGCAGGGTCCGCGGCGAAGACCAGGGAAGACAGGAACAACAAGGCGCCTCCTGGCCCGACGGTACCACGCCCCGGCGGCAGCACCGCGTGCCACCGGGTAGACAGTGTCAACGCGGCGCGCATGAGCTACGCTTCCGACGTGCTGACGCTGCTCGCCCTCGGCTGTTCCTGGATCCCGGAGTCCCAGCTCCAGCGCGACCTCGTGCTCGCCACGCTCGAGATTGGGCCCCCTACCGGCGACTTCGCGGCCTGCGGCTCGACGGGGATCGAGGTCACGGGTACGGCGGAGGGTGTTCCCGAGGGGCCGCTGGAGCTCGTCCTGCGCGTGGTGGACGGCCCCTCGGCGGCCGCGATGGCCGAGCTGGTGGACGGCGAGGTCCGCTGGTCGATCCCGCACCTCCCCCGCGGGCCCGGCGGCATCCGCGACGTCCTGCTCATCGTGGACGGCGAAGAGGTCCTGCGCACCGGCATCGACTTCGGTCCCCTGCCCCTCTCCTTCGAGGACCTCGACGGAGACGGCTTCGGCACCGGTGCGGGCACGCCGACGTGCGACGGCGCGGGTGCTCTCGTCGGTGGAGACTGCGACGACCACGATCCCGACCGCTTCCCCGGTGCTCCCGAGCGCTGCAACCTGCTGGACGACGACTGTGACGGGTCCCGTGGTCCCGACGAGCTCGACGAGGACGGCGACGGCTGGCCCCTCTGCATCGGGGATTCGGGTCGCGTGGAGGTCGACTGCGACGACACGGACGCCTCCAGGAACCCCGGACGTCCCGAGGCCTGCGGGCCCGTGGACGACGACTGCGACCCGAGCAACGACGACGACCCGCGCCACGTGCTGGTCGGGAGCGGCGGACGCACGTGGGCGACCCTGGCGGACGTCGTCGCCCAGCACGGCTCCACCGACGACGAGATCCGGCTCTGCGGGGCCACCCCGTGGCCCGAAGACCCCATGGTGCTCGACGGATCCCTGACGGTCACGGGCATCTCGCCGGATGCGCGGATCCTGGGGTCCGGGGTTCTCGCGACCGGCACGCTGTCTCTCGTGGGCATCGATCTGGAAGGGGCCACCGAGGTCGTGGACCGTGGCGGATGCCTCCGCGTCGCCGGCACCCTCGAGCTCGACGACGTCACGGTGAGCCACTGTGAGGCGTCGGTCGCCGGCGGCGGGCTCTGGCTCGACCCCACGGGCCAGCTCGATGTGCTCGGGCCCTCCCGCTTCGTCCAGAACGAGGCGCCCGACGGCAGCGCCATCGGGCTCGCAGCGGCGGCGGAGCTCGAACAGCTCGCCTTCGCCGGGAACATCGCGGGTCCGGACGGAGCCGCCCTCGCCTCGGACGCCGCGATCGCGTGCACGGACTGCACCTTCGGCGTCATCGCGGGCTCGCCGCCCAGCCCGAACACGCCCGCGGACGTGCGGTCCGGAGCCCACCTCTGGATCGCCCCGGGCACCGCGTCCACGACCGTCACCTGCGCCGCGGAGGCCCCGTGCTCGTCGCCCTGATCGCCGCCTGGGCCTGCGAGGGTCCCGCGAGCCAGGACGCCATGCGCGAGCGCATCGACGCCGGCATCCAGGCCTTCGCGGACCTCGACCTCGACGCCGTGAGCGCGGCGGCGGTGGCCGTCGAGGCGGACGTCCACTGCCTCGCTGGCCCCATCCGGCGTGGGCTCGTGGCGGATCTCCACCGGCTGCGGGCCCTCGACGCCTACACCCGGCGCGACCTCGCCCTGACGGAGGCGAGCTTCGCGTCCGCACGCTGGCTCGATCCGGGCCACTCGCTCCCCGCCTCCGTAGTGGCCCCGGGCAGCCCGATCAGCCGGCACGTCGACGCGTGGACGCCGGACCGCTCCATCCCGACGGTCCTCGATCCTCCACGTAGTGGGCAGATCTTCGTCGATGGACGTCCCGATGCCACGGTCGATCGCTCGCGGCCCGTGGTGTTCCAGTGGGTGGACGCGGGGGGACGCGCGCGCACCTCGGTGATCGTCGACCCCGGTGCGCCTCTCCCGGAGTACCCGCACCGCCGGAAGGCCCGACGCGTCCTCCTTCCCCTCGCGCTGGGCACCGCCACCGTCGCCGCGGGAGCCTGGGGTGGCGCCCACCTCGCCGTACGCCGGTACGACGACGCCGTCACGGCCAAGGACCCCGACCGGATGCGGGCCGCATGGGGCACCGCCCGCGGGCTCACGCTGGCCGCGGCGGGGGCGGGCACGGTGGCGCTCGGTCTCGGGGTGGCGAGCCTGTTCTGACGGGGCGGTTAGGGGGCCCTCCCCGTTCCCCGAGGAGTCGCCATGCCCTGGTTCGAAGGCACCCACAGCGAGACCCGCACCCTGCCCGTCGACGCGTCCACCCTCATCGCGCACCTGCAGGATCCCAACACGATGATCGCGGCCACCAAGGGCCTCGAGAACGCGTCCGTGAGCGACGGCGTGGTGCACTTCGTGATGAAGGAGGAGGACCACGGTGTCGTGAAGTTCAAGGGCGAGTACCACTGCCGCTACGAGCCCATCGAGGACGGCGTGCGCTGGACGTCGCTCGACGGTGGGAACCTCGACCAGTCCGGCGAGGCCACCGTGCGCGCGCTGGACGAGGGCTGCGAGCTCACGTACCGCGAGACGGTGAAGATCGACCTCGGCGTGCCTTCGATGATGGCCCCGATGCTGAAGCCCGTGATCGGGCCGATGATGGCGAACGAGGTCAAGGACTTCGTGAAGCGCCTCGTGGCGGGCGTCCCGTAGAGGATGCCGACACGCCCGGCGGCTCCAGGAAGGTCTACAATGCCGGCCTTCCCCGGAGTCGCCCATGCTCGGCTGGATCGCCCTCTTCGCCTGTTCCCCGGACGGCGTGCCCGCAATCCACGATCCTTCCCGCAGTGAGCACTATTTCGACGTTCCGTTCCCGTCGGACGCGCTGCTCGACGCCAACGGCTTCGCCGACCTGGAGGGCTACCCGCTCGCCAACACCACGCTGGCCAACGGCCTGCTGGAGGGCTGGATCGAGCGCGTCGAGGCGACCTCGGTGGGCTTCGGCAACAACACGCCGGCCTACTTCCGGTTCGCGGGGCCCATCGAGGTCCCCGAGACCACCGACGGTCTGCCGGACGACCCGTTCCTCTGGGTGGACCTCGACGAGCCCGAGCTGCTCCCGCTCCTGCTGCGCTTCGTCGAGGACCCGCTCGACGACCCCGCCTATGGTGCGAACACCCTCGCCATGGCGCCGCAGCTCGGGTGGCCGCCGCGCGCCGGACACCGCTACGCAGCCGTCGTGATGCGCTCGGCGGGCGTGGCGCCGCCGGAGGATCTCGAGGTCGACCGCGAGGTCCGCGACGTGCTGAAGGGCCTCGGGGTCACCGGGAAGCCCGCCATCGCCACGGTCTTCACGATCCAGGACGGCACGGCCCAGCTCCGCACGCTCGCCGCCGACGTCGACCGGAGGCTCGAGGGGTGGGGAGGCGACTGGGGTGAGGTGTCCTTCCGGCGTGTGATGTCCCTCGGGTACAGCCAGGGGGAGACGCCGTCGGGCAACGAGACCACGGTGGCCACCGTGACCTACGAGGACCAGACGACCGCGGTCACCTACCTGGAGCCGGACGAGACCCTGCCGCCCTTCGTGGTGGACCTCGGCGACGACTGGCCGATGATCGTCTACGAAGCGGAGATCCCGGTGCTCAACTACCAGGGTGTCGCGGACCGTCCGTTCATGTCGCCCGGCCTGCAGCACGTCACCGACAACGACGTGCGCACCGGGTGGATCGACTTCACGGGCGACCTCCTGCTCTCCGCGCCGGTCGTCGACCACATGCGCATCACGGTCTCGATCCCCAAGAACCCCGACGGTTCCGCGATGACCGACGTCCCCTACGTCATCTACGACCACGGCACGTCCGGCCATGCCTACAACATCGTGCACCGACGCAACCCGCTCGACGACAACCCGCTGATGGAGGTGTTCCGCGACGCCGGGTTCGCCGTCATCGGCCGCGACGCGACCCTCTACGGCACGCGCTACCCGCTGATCGACGAGGGCTACGGCGGCTCGCTCGGCTTCTACAACATCGTGAACGCCCCGGCCTTCCGCGACAACCAGCGTCAGACCGCCCTCGAGGGCCTGATCCTGAAGCGCTACGTGGAGCAGCAGATCAACGACGACCTCCCGCAGGGCTCCCTGGACCCCGCCCATGCGCGCCGGATGGGCCACAGCCTCGGCAGCGTCACGAGCAACCTCGGCGTCGCGATGGCGCCGGACGAGTGGGATGCAGCGTTCCTCTCCGGCACCGGCGGCGTGTTCCTGCACTACTTCTTCGACACGGGGACGCTGGCGACGTTCAACGCGAGCGCCGTGAACAGCATCCTCCTGCTCCTCGGCGCGGATCCGCCCTCCGACGGCGTGATCACCACCACCTTCGTGCTCGGTGCGGCCCTGGGCCTGAGCGAGGAGGCCACGGGCCACGTCGACCGCCTGCATCCCGCGGGCACCCTGTTCCAGTGGCAGATGGACCCCAGCGACCCCATGGCGGTCATCCGTGACGAGACGGCACCGATCACCGCGGTGATCGCACCCGGCGACTACCAGACCCCGGACTTCACGGCCGAAGCGTTGGTGCACGCGGCGCCGGACGCGGAGGCGAAGAACTGCACGGCGCTCGGGGACTACGACCCGCACAACTGCCTGTTCCGCGAAGCCGAGGGGCTCGGTCACCTGGAGGCCTGGCTGGCCCGCTGACCGAGGACGGCGGACGCTGGTCCTCGACTCGGCCCTCCGCGCCTGGCTACGCGTACCAGTCCTCCACGGCGAGCCCCGGCACCCGCCCGAGCTCCCGCACGTTGCGCGTCACGAGCACCCCCCGGTGTGCGAGCGCCGTCCCCGCGATCCGTGTGTCCATGGGGCCGATGGGCGTGCCCTCGGACTCCAGCCGCGCGCCACCAGCCCTCACCGGACGCTCCCCCCGGCCCGAGGGTGATCGCCACACCGCGAGAGCGAGCAGGCCGAACGAACAGCGTGTAGGCTCCAGGGTCACGGAGCCCTGATGTCCCACCTCGTCGTCCTGCTCGCCGGTTGTTTTGCGTTCCACCCCTATGAGGGACCCTGGGGCCCGGCGGAGGGCGACGCAGACGCGGATGCCGACAGCGACGCGGATGCCGACGGCGACGCGGACGCAGACAGCGACACGGATGCCGACAGCGACGCCGACGCAGACAGCGACGCGGACGCAGACAGCGACGCGGACGCAGACAGCGATGCGGATGCCGACAGCGACGCGGACACCGACCCCACGACCTGTCCCCAGGACGCCTTCGAGCCCAACGACACCAACGGGACCGCCACGACCCTCGCCGGGCCGCTCGGCTCCATCACCCTCCTGGTCGGCCCCGGTGAGCAGGACTTCCTGGTCTTCCCTCTCGGCCCGCCACGCCTCGTGGAGGTCACGGCCAGCTCCGACGTGCGCGTCCGGATGAACGGCCAGCCCACCGTCACCGGGACCTTCGCGAGCTACCAGCTCCCGGCGATCACGCAGCCCACCCGCCTGCGCGTCCAGGGGCAGCAGGACTGCGCGAGCTACACGGTCAGCTGGGAGGAGGACGACACCTGCGCCCCCGATCCCCTCGACAATCCCACGCCGACGTCCATCACGCCGGGCGTGTGGACAGGGCTCCGGGTGTTCACCGACGGGGATGTGTACGATCTGGACAGCGTCGGACCGCTCGGCCAGGGCCGGGTCGCGGTGCACCTCGCGGCCACCGACGGGAACACGCTCCACGCCCGGCTCCTGGTGAACGGCATCCTGCGTGAGCAGCAGACCGGGGCGTCCATCGACCTGGAGGCGGGGTTCGGGATCGGCGACGACGTCTCCCTCGAGGTCACCTCACCGAACGGCGACTGTGTGCCCTACACCCTCCAGTACGACCGGCTGCCGAACAACTGTCCGGGTCCACCCGACGCGATGGAGCCCAACAACACCTTCACCGTGCCAGGTCCCCGCGCCATCGACGCCGAGCAGTCGCCCCTCGACCTCGAGGTCAGCGCGAGCGACGACGACGCGTACTCCATCCTCGTGCCCGCGGAGTCCCGCCTGCTGGTCTGGGTGGACGCGGACGTCGCCCTCGCCGGCACGTCCCTGAAGCTCCTCCGGCCCGACGGCTCGGTGGCCGCCCTGGACGGCGGTGACGCCAACCTGTTCGCCACCACGGTGAACCCCGACCTCGGCCCACAGGTCTACCAGATCGAGGTGCTCGCGGAGTCCTGCCTGGACTACACGATGAGCTGGACCCTGAACTCCTGCCTGGAGGACGACCCCTTCGAGCCCAACGACGGTCCCCGCCAGGCCACGGCCGCGGGCGGGATCACGAACGCGACGGTGTCGGCGGGCTCGGACGACTACTTCCTCGTGGCCGTGATCAGCCCCGGCGAGTCGGTGGAGGTCGACGTCACGTTCCTGCACGCCCAGGGCGACATCGACGCCGAGCTCGTGGACTCCGACGGCATCCGGCTGCCCGGGAGCACGGGCGGCACGAGCAGCTCGGACGACGAGACGCTCTCGTGGACCAACAACACCAACGCCGACAGCGAGGTCGTCCTGCACACGTGGCTCGACGGCGGGCAGTCGTGCGAGGCGAACACCTACTCCTTCGGGGTGACGATCACCCCCTGAGACGGGGGCTCAGGGGACCAGGCGGATCCACGCCGCGCCGTCGTACGCCGCGGGGCCCTCGAGCATCTTCCGGACCGCAGGCTCGTCGAAGGCGAGGTCGGCCAGGGCACCGGTGTAGGGGTCCACCTCGCCGCCCTCGCGCAGGTGCAGGGCGAGCCGACCGGCGAACCCGACGTCCTGGCTGGACCCCAGCAGATCCGTCATGGCGCGGGTGCGCCATGCGTCCACGTCGCGGGCCAGCTTCTTGGTGTTCCAGCCCTTCCTGAAGGCCTTGTCGAGGGTCTCCGGGTCGGTCTCGGATGGCAGGGAGCACACGAGGGCGGTCGCCTCCCGACCGGGCTCCAGCGAGCAGGTCACACGCGTCTCGCCCGCCAGCTCGCCCTGCACGCGGTCCCGCACGAAGCGCGGGAGCTGGGCACCTATTGCGTCGGTGCCGGGCAGCGCCCAGGCGAGCAGGAGGGTCGGGTTCACCCCCGCCGAGAGCGGACCCACCTCGCGCCGACGGGCCTTCTTCGCACGCACGTCGATCCGGGGCTCCGGGAGCACGAGCGGTGCCTCCACGACGGCCGGGGTGTCGAGGGTGCACGCGTCGGGGTCCATGGCGCACACGAGCTCGTCGGCGGCCACGGGACCCGAGACCACCAGCGTGGCGCGGTCGGGCCGCCAGGCCTCGGTGACGAAGGCGGAGGCGACGTAGGCGGGCGGACGGCCGGTCGGCGGACGCCAGGCGTTCCGATAGGCGTGGTCCTCCGGGAACAGCGCCTGGAACACGGGGTCGAGGTACGGCGTCCGACCCTCGTCGCGGGCACCCTCGCGCGTGATGTCCGCGATCTCGTCGACCCCCGCGAGGGGCTCGGTGAGCCGGAGCCACTCGAGGGTGAGCGCGGCCGGCAGCACGTTCACGAACACCCGGCTCACGAACAGCGTGTGGTCGGTGGTGACGTCGACCTCGGTCACGGCCCCCATCCGGTCGTAGCGCCGCCGGACGGACGTGGTGGGGGTCGCCGACGTCAGGAACCACGTCTCCGCGGCCGCGCGCGCCACACCCGGCTCGGGCTCCCTGGCCCGCCCGCCGTCCAGCGCCATCGCGAGCGTGACGAGCGGTGCGGAGGGCTGCTCCACCACGACGACCTGAAGGCCGTCCTTCAGCACGACGCGCCGGGCGCGGACGAACTCCGCGGAGGGCCCGGCGACGGGCTCCGAAGCGGGCTCTGGAGCGGGCTCCTGGGCGAGCGCCGACGCTGCGAGGAGGATCAACCGGCACCCCCGGCCGTGTCGAGGAGCACGGCACGGCGGGTCAGCGTCGCCTTGCCGTGGGTCGGCGCCAGCACCCCCGTCGCGTCGGCCCCGAGGTCCGCCGCGTTCGCCTCGTCGGTGTCGATGTGCATCTCGAGCACGTAGCTGTCCTTCACGCGCACGATGACGTCGCGCAGCACGAGGTCCCGCCCGTCCGTGTCGAGCTCCACCTCCACCCTGTCGCCGTGGGACACGCCGTACCGCTCCGCGTCTTCCGGCGTCATGTGGATGTGGCGCCAGGCGCAGATCAACCCGGACGTCAGCACGACCCTTCCAGCCGGGCCCTCGAGCGTGATGCCCGGTGTGCCGCGGTGGTCGCCCGAGAGGCGGACCGGGGCGTCCACGCCGAGGTGGAACTCGTCGGTGCGGCTGATCTCGACCTGGGACGCCGGACGGGGCGGCCCGATGATGCCCACGCGCTCCAGCCGGTTCTTCGGCCCCACCACCGTCACCCGCTCCTCGCAGACGTACTGGCCCGGCTGACCCAGCGGCTTTCGGGGCGTCAGGGTGTGACCGGGGCCGAAGAGGGCCTCGACGTGCTCCGCCGTGAGGTGCACGTGGCGGGCGCTGATCTTCACCGGGATGGGTGCCGTGATCCGCACCTGATCCAGGGCCCCCGCGACCTTCGCGGTGTCCGCGGCGATCGCGAGGGTCTCGTCGGTCTTCACCACGAGCAACCGGCAGCGGCTCCGGTCGTCGGAGATCTCCGCGACCGGTGCGTCCACGGACACGCGCGCGTCGCTGTTCCGCTCGGGGTCGAGCGTGGCGCCGAGGAACCCGAGCCGCTGCGTGATGCGCTGGCGCATGGCGACCGCGTTCTCGCCGATCCCAGCGGTGAACACGATGGCGTCCACCCCGCCGAGCACGGCCGCGTAGGCGCCGATGTACTTGCGGACCCGATGCGCGAACACGGCGATGGCCAATCGGGCGTCGTCGTCGCCGTCCGCCGCGCGGGCCTCGACGTCGCGGAGGTCCGAGGCGCCCGCCAGGCCGAGCATGCCGCTCTCGCGGTTCAACAGCCGGTCGAGCCCGTCCAGATCGAGCCCCTCGGCCCGCGCGAGGGCCAGCAGGGCGCCCGGGTCGACGTCGCCGCTGCGGCTCGCCATCACGAGACCCTCGAGGGGCGTCATGCCCATCGACGTCTCCACCGAGCTCCCGCCCTCCCAGGCCGTGACGCTGCACCCGCCGCCGAGGTGGCAGGTGATCACCCGGAGATCGCGGAGGTCTGCCCGCATCCAGTCCGCGGCACGCCGGGCGACGAGCGCGTGGCTGGGGCCGTGGAAGCCGTACCGCCGGATCCCGTGGGCGCGGGCGAGGGCGGCCGGGAGCGCGTAGGTCCGCGCGCGACGCGGCAGCGTGTGGTGCACGGCGGTGTCGAACACGGCGACGTGGGGGACGTCCGGGAGGGCCTCCAGGGCGGCCCGGATCCCTGCGAGGTTCGCGGGCGCGTGCAGGGGGGCGAGGTGCTGGATGCCCTCCAGCGCTTCAACGACCTCCGGGGTGATCCGGGTGGGCGCGACGAAGCTCTCTCCGCCGTGCACGACCCGATGGCCCACGGCCACCACGTCGCCCGTGAGGAGCTCCGGCAGGGCGCGCGCCAGGGCCGCCCCGTGATCCGGCACGTCCTCGCCGATGCGCTCGACGTGCACCGAGGCGAAGCGCTCGCCCGTGGCGGGGTCGACTCGCTCCGCCTTCAGCGACGTGCTGCCGCAGTTGATCACGACGACGCTCATCGTTCCTCCCGTTCGGTGGCGTCACGTAACCGCCCGCGCCGGACCTCCGCTGTTAGGCTGCGCCCCGCGAGGTTCTCCATGATGGTCTCCAACCAGGGCTCCGTGGTCGCTCTGCTCGGCTGGCAGCGCGACAAGGTCGTGCAGTTCGGCGTCGCCGCCACCGTCGCCTTCGTGCTCTACCAGCTCCAGGCGCTCACGCCGTTCCCCGAGCTGTTCACGATGAACACCACGGCGATGGGCGTGGTGGGCGGTGCCATCGGGATCTTCGTGTCCTTCCGCACCAACAGCGCCTACGCGCGCTGGTGGGAGGGCCGCCAGCTCTGGGGACGGCTGATCAACACCAGCCGGCACTTCTCCACCCAGGCCCTGCACTTCGTCGGCGACAAGGACGACACCCTGGCCCGCGACCTCGTCCGCCGCCAGATCGCCTATGTCCACGCCCTCCGCTGCCTGCTGCGGGTGCAGGAGCCCCTCGACGACGACCGGGTGAAGAAGTACCTCACACCCGAGGAGATCGAGGAGCTGCGAGGACAATCGAACCTCACTCACGCCATCCTGCACCTCAACCACCGGGACTTCACGCTGGCGGCGGACGTTCACGGCATCTCGCCCCACCGGCTCCAGCAGCTCGACGAGAGCACCCGGCACCTGCTGGACATCCAGGGTGGCTGCGAGCGCATCAAGAAGACCCCGCTGCCCCGGGGCTACGGCTTCATCGCCGAGACCCTCATCAAGTACTACAGCTACCTCCTCCCCTTCGCGCTGGTCGGCGACCTCCACGTGCTCGCCATCCCGATGTCCGTGCTCGTGTGCATGGCGTTCACGCTGATCAACGAAGCGGGCCGCGTGCTGGAGGACCCCTTCACGATGTTCTGGAACGGCCTGCCGCTGTTCGCGATGAGCCGGACGATCGAGAACGACCTGCGCTCGCGCATGGGCGAGCGCGACCTCGAGCCCCTGCCGGTGCCCGACGCCCAGGGCATCCTCATGTGATCACCTGCGCTTCGGGGGCACCACGGTGGGGTCCTCGGGCCAGGGGTGCTTCGGGTAGCGCGCCCGGAGGTCCTTCCGGACGTCGTGGTAGGTGTTCGCCCAGAAACCGGCCAGATCGTCGGTGATCTGCTGTGGACGACCGTTCGGCGCCAGCAGGTGGAGCAACACCGGGCGACCGCCCACGCGCGGGGTCTCCCGGGTGCCCATGAGGTGCTGGATGCGCGCCGCGAGCACCGGGACGTCCCCCGCGTAGGTGATCCGCGCCGTGTTGCCCGAGGCGAGCGTGACCCGCTCCGGGGCGTTGGCATCGAGGTGCTGGCGGGCGTTCCAGGGGAGCGCGTCGAGGATGGTGCCTCGCCACGGCGCCTTCCGGAGCTCGCCGAAGCCCGTGTGCCTGCGGCAGAGCACCTCCAGCGCCGGCAGCAGGGTGTCGTCGGCACCACCTGACGGCAGACCGTGAAAAGGCACACACTGTGAGATGAATCGAAGACGACCGAGGATCTCGTGCAGGTCCGGGTCGTCCGGGACCACGCGATCGAGCGACCGGCACGCCTCCCGGAACAGGGTCTCGGCCGCCACATGGGGGTCGACGGGTGCGGGGTGCTCGGCGAGCACCAGGGCGCCTGCGCGCTGCTGACGGAAGGCGCGCACCCGGCCGTCCTCGAAGCGGTGCACGACCCGCTCGGAGGCCTCGAGCCACTCGGGCTCCACGCGGCTCTGGAGCGTGACCAGGGCCTCGCCGCGGTCACCTCGGCGGGACGGGTGCACCCCGAGGGCCACGAACAGCGCGTGGTGTCCCCCGACGACCCCGGTGCCCCCGACCATCACGGCCCCCTCGCCGCGCGTGCGCGCGAGACGGTCGGGCCAGCCGGCCAGCGCGGCGCGCTCCAGGGCGTCGGGCTCCGGAGTGCCGGACCTCGCGAGCCGGGACGCTTCCGCCACCTCGGGAGGCCGCGCGTCCACCAGCTCCCCCTCCGGCCGTCCCCCGTCCGCGAGCCAGAGCGCCAGCGCTGCCGCCCGACGACCCGCGCCGCGAGCCTCCGCCTCCAGCACGAACCGCCCGAGCCGCGGGTGGAGCGGAAAGCCCGCCAGCCGCTCGCCCAACGGCGTCAGCGCCCCGCCGCGCGTGGCCCCGAGGAGCTCGAGCAGCTCGAGGGCCGCGTCGAGCGCACCTGGCGGAGGATCCTCGAACCACGGGAAGGATCGTGGATCAGGCTCCCCGAAGGCGAGCAGGCGGAGCACGGTCGGCGCGAGGTCCGACCTGCGGATGGCGGGCACGGAGGTGGACGGGCGGTCACGGTCGTCCCGGGCGGTCCACAGCCGCCGCACCACACCGGGACCCTCGCGGGCCGCGCGTCCCGCGCGCTGCTCGGCTGCGTCCCGCGCGATCGGCTGCACCTCGAGCACCTCCAGACCCGTCGCGAGGTCGAGCCGCGGGATGCGCGCGAGCCCGGCGTCCACCACGGCCCGCACGCCCGGCACGGTCACGGAGCTCTCGGCCACGTTGGTCGAGAGGATCACGCGTCCCCCGCTCCCTCCGCGGAGCACGGCATCCTGCTCGGCACCCGTGAGCCTGCCGTGCAGCTCCAGCACCGGCCTGCCCATTCGTCTAGCAGTCCGCCAGATCTCGGGCACACCAGGGAGGAAGGCGAGCACGTCACCCACCCCGCGGACCTCCGAGATGGCGTCCGCGACGCGGTCCTCCAGGGGGCGGCCATCGGGCCGGGGGTCGAAGCGGACCTCGAGGGGGTGCAGAGGGGCGGTGGCCGTGAGCACCTCGGCGTCCAGGAAGCGGGCGAGCGGAGCCGCGTCGAGGGTCGCGCTCATCGCCACGACGACGAGATCTTCCCGCAGTCCCTGCTGAATCGACCGCACGAGGGCCAGGGCCAGGTCGGCGTCCAGGCTCCGCTCGTGCACCTCGTCGAGCACCACGGCACCCACGCCGTCCAGGAAGGGGTCCGCGGTCGCCTGCCGCAGGAACACCCCTTCCGTGACGAACAGCACGCGCGTCCGGTCGGACCGCTTCGCGTCGCCGCGCACCTGGTAGCCGACGTCCTGCCCGAGCGGGGTACCCCACTCCCCCGCGACCCGCCGGGCGGCCGCGCGGGCCGCCATCCTTCGCGGCTCCAGCACGACCACGCGACCCTGCACGCACCGCGCCACGGCCGTGGGCACGCGGGTGGTCTTCCCCGTGCCCGGAGGGGCCTGGAGCACGAGGGACCGGGAGCTGGCGAGGGCCCGCGCGAGGTCCGGCAGGATCGCGTCGACCGGGAGGGGTGCGCTCACTCGAAGACGGCGGTGAGGACCTCGCGGGTGATCCCGTACAACGGGGGGATCCCCTCGAGGGGCGACATGCTGGCGGCCAGGGTGGCGGTGTGCTCGAGGGGCAGGTCGCTGACGTAGTACACGAACCGCAGCGCCGTGTCGGGGTCGATGAGGCCGAGCTCACGGCTCTCGAGCGCCTGCCGCCCGTAGTAGGACCCCTCCATCTCCAGCCCCACGCAGTCCCAGAGCTTGTCGTAGTAGTGCAGAAGACGGTCGTTCTGGAGCACGGTCCCGAGCACGGTGAGCACGCGCCCGCAGTGCACCTCGCGGCCCTTCACGCGCGACCGGAGGCGCTCGAGGTCGACGCCCTGGGGCAGGGACTGCATGACGTCCTGGCTCTGGTTCACGAAGGCCGTGGCGACCAGGATGTCGCCGCGCTTCCCCCGCATGCCGCCGGCCTTCCCGAGCACGTTGATGCTCCGGATGCGCCGTCCGAACAGGTTCACGAGGTTGGCGACGATGGGCTCGGCCTGCTGGCCGAAGGCGTAGTCGATGTTCACGATGAGCCCTGGCCCGCTGGGGCGCGGGAGGTGCGGGTCCGCCTCGACCGCGCGCAGGGCCTGGAGGTCGAAGAGCTGCACGCGGATGCCGGTGAACGCGGTCTCGTCGAGCTGGACGCGGACCGCGGCGTCCCGCTCCATCCGGATGGGCACCATCTCGGGATGGGCCGCCATGAACGGCCGCATCAGCGCGGCCAGGCGGTCCCAGGGCTCCTCCCAGGGCAGGTCCATGATCTCGGGGTGCGCCTCGCGCCCCCACGTGAGCACACGCTCGGCGTTCTCCTGCAGCCACGGCGAGAGGCAGTTGGTGACCGAGTGGGTGTTGGAGCTGATGATGTGGACCGGGAAGTCGTCCGGGAGCTCCCAGGGGTGAGCACCGAGAAGACTCCGCGTGGCGAGGGCGATCTGCTGTGTCCAGGTCTCGGCGTGGGCGCTGTTGTAGTTGTCGGTGCGCCGGTAGACGTGGATGGAGATGTCCTCGTGGTGCAGCGACATGTCGAGGAGCCGCCGGTGGACCTCGCCCGGCCAGAGGGCTTCGAGCCGCTGGACCTCGTAGGGGGAGAAGGCCCCCGCCAGTGCGGCCGCGGCGTCCTCCTCGGAGGCGAGCGCGCACAGGACCCCGCCATCGCGCAGGCGCCGCCGGAGCTTTCGGGCCTCCACCGCGTAGATGCAGAGCAGGGAGACGAGGTCGAGCAGGTCGCTCATCCCGTCGCGCAACAGCACCAGGGACTTCCCGGGCATCATCTCCCAGGTCACCCGGCGCCGGGCCTCCGCGGTGGTGTCGGTGAACAGGGCCTGGGCGGCCGCGTAGCGCACGGGGATCTCGTCGGTGGCGAACCACATGAACGTGTTGGTGACGTTGGCGGGCAGCCGGCGCACGACGTAGGCCAGCGCGTTGTAGTCGACCTCCGTGCTGTGCCCGAGCCGGTGGAGCGACGGGTAGAGCTGCTTGTAGATCGGCAGCAGCTTGCCGATCACGATGTGACCACGCTGGGCGCCCAGCCGGACCTCCGCGAGGAACCGATCGAACTCCGTGAACACGCCCTGCTTGTCACGCAGGATGAACGTGAGGGCGTGGGCCATGTGGGGCTCGTTCCGGACGAGGTCGAGGAACACGGAGCCCGGCATGTGGGCCGTCTGGCAGTCGGTCTGCGCGCGGATCTCGACCACCCGCGGGATGCCGAACAGGGCGGGCCGCTCGCCGAAGTAGTGGCCCTCCTCGATCTCGGCGACCTTGGTGTCCGGCCCCCGCCGATGGTCGATCACGTCGACCTTCCCGCTGGCGAGCAGGAAGACGCGGTCGTCCGTGAGGTCGCCCTGGCGCACGATGACGCGGCCGGCCGGGTGGTTGTGCCACTCGAGGGTGTCGAGCAGCCGACGACGGGCGTCTGCCCCGAGGAACTGGAACGGGATGATGTCGAGGATCTCGGTCATGGCCCATTCTAGCCGCGCGGAGGGCGCCGGGGCGGGCCCCGCGCGGATAGGACCGGCCGATGCGCGCCCACCCCATCCTGTGCTTCGACGTCCCGCCCACCGTGCTCGACCTGGAGGACGCCACCGCGTCGATGGTCTCCGAGAGCCCGTGGTGGATCGGCCGCTACGACGAGGACCGCCGTCGCCTCTACGCCACGGCGCTGTTCACGGGGGAGGGGCGCACGGTGCACATTGGCATCGACCTCGGTGGGCCCGTGGGGACGCCGGTGTACGCGCCCGTCGACGCCGTGGTCCACGCGGCCGGCTACAACCCGGAGCCCGGCGACTACGGGTACACCCTCGTGCTCGAGCTCGCCCACACCGGGCTCTGGCTCCTCCTCGGTCACCTCTCCCGCGCGTCCGTGGCGGATCGGACGCCCGGACAGGCCGTCTCGGCCGGTGAGATCGTGGGTTGGCTCGGCGACCGGTCCGAGAACGGTGACTGGCCGCCCCACGTGCACGTCCAGCTCTCCCGCCAGCCCCCGCCCACCCACGACATGCCTGGCGCCGTGCACCCGCGGGACCGCACCGCCGCGCGCGAGCTCTACCCCGACCCCCGGATCCTCCTCGGGCCGCTCTACTGACCGACCAGCAGGGCCACCGCGCCCAGCGCCGAGAGCACGTAGACGACCGCGGGCAGCGGATGGAGCGGAGCCCGGAAGGGCCGTGGGAGGTCGGGCTGGCGGGCCCGGAGCACCACCTGCGCGGACACCGTGACGCTGCCGGCGACGAGCATCGCCACCGTGGCCGCCGACATCAGCCCCTCGAAGCCACCGAGGAGGCACAGGGAGGCCGCCAGGACGGCCTGGAGCGCGAGCGCCCGGGCGGGTGTGCCCCGGGCCGTGAGGGGCTGCAGGACCTCGATGCCGACGGCCCCCGCTACCGCCCAGAGCACCCGCGCCCCGCCGAGCAGGGTGGCGTTGATGGACGCGAGCACCGCGAGGGCCACGAGGAAGGCCATGACGACCGCGCCGGACGGTCCGAGGAGCGCGGCGGCGAGCGCCGTGCCGGCCTCCCCTGCCCCGGCGAGGCCGTCGAACCCCAGGACCGCGAGGAAGGCCGCGCAGAGCAGTGCGTAGAACGCGGCGATCAGGGCCGTGCCCCCGAGGACGGCGAGGGGTAGCGTGCGCCCGGGGTCCCGCACCTCCCCGGCGAGGTAGACCACCGCGGGCCAGCCCGCGTACGCGAAGTACACGCCGAGCCAGGCGGTCCCGACGTCGCCGAGCGGCCGCTCGGGCACGACGAGGTCCCCGCCGCCGGTCGCCACGCCCCACACCGCGAGGGCCCCGAGACCCGCGAGGGGCACGACCGTCAGCGCGGTCTGCAGGGCCGCCGAGAGCCTCGCCCCCGCGAGGTTCGCCACCGAGAGCGCCAGCACCAGGCCGGCCCCCGCGAGCTGATCCCCGCGCACGCCCGCCACGACGGGCGACCCGAGGTCCACCGACGCGCCGAGGAGCGTCTGGAGCTGGTAGGTGGCCAGCGCCGTCGCCATGGCCGCCGTGGATCCCGCGAAACCCCCGACGAACACGACCGTCCCGACCGCCGCCGCCACCCGGCGCCCGTAGGTGGCCTCCAGGAACGCGACGTCCCCGCCGGCCTCCGGGAACAGCGTAGCGAGCTCGGCGTACACGAGGCCCCCGGCGGCCGCGACCACCGCACCGAGCCCCCAGAGCGCCACGAACCCGAGCAGGGACGGCACGTGGGTCGCCACGACCGGCGGGGTCAGGAGGATGCCGACCCCGAGCATGGACCCCGCGACGATCGACAGGGCCCCGACCGGCCCGACCTGGCGGATGTCGCTCATGCCAGGAGCCCCCGCCATGTCGCCCGCAGGCCCTCGGCGTCCACGCCGGTCACCACGGACGTCCGGCCTCCGGGCAGGAGCCGGATCCGACCCGGACGCACCCGGCTGAACGCGGGCTCCACGCGGGCCGGGCTCGCCGTGAACAGGGCGGGATCCACGAGCTGCAGGGCGGCCAGGAGGTCCCAGGGATGGAACCCGGGCCGCTTGGTGACGAGGGGCCCGAGCCGCACCCACTGACGGCAGCGCTCGCGCATCCAGTCCGGGAGCCCCTCGAGATCCGCGCCGGTGAACACGACGCGCCTGCAGACCTCCATGGGGACGAGCACGTCCACGTGCGGCAGCACGACGCGCGCAGCGGTCCGGTCGAGGGCGAAGTTCAGCTCGGTGGTGTGCAGGGGGCGCAGGTCGGGCAGGCGGGTGGTCGTGCCGCCGAGGACCACGAGTCGCCGCCAGCGGGCCCCGCGCAGCAGGGCCGCCGCGATGTTCGTCAGCGGCGCGAGGGCCACCACATCGCCCCTGTGCGCCACGAGGGCCTCCACCGCGGCCGACTCGCCGTGGCCGGGCCCGAGGGCGCCCGCGTGCACCGGGATGCCCCAGGCGGACCCGAGCTGCCGCGCGACCCGGGTGACGGCGGGTCCCGGCGCGTTGCCGAAGCACGTGGTGAGCCCGACGATCGGCACCCCCGCCCGTACGAGCGCGTACAGGGCGAGGGCGTCGTCGATGTCGGCGAACGGGAGGCCGAGCGCGGGGTCGGTGTCGACGAGGAGGCTCACCGCCTCATGTTGGCGGCACCCACCACCCCGACGCCACCACCTGTGCGCGCAGCTCCGCAGCAGGCCCGGCGGAACCCGACTTCTCGAGCGCGTCGGCGAGCAGCAGCAACGACTCCCCGTTGGGCCTCAGGTCCGCGTTCGCGCGCGCGAGCTCGAGCGCCTTCGCGGGCTCGCCGTGCTCGAGCAGGAACTCCAGCGCGTGGCCGCCGAACGCCGTCGGGTTGGCCGCGAGCTGGCGCTCGAAGGTCGCCCGCGCCTCGGCGCGCAGGCCCTCGGCGTCGTCCTTCCTGCCGAGCGCCTCGAGGGCCTCGGCCCGGGAGCCCATGAGCTCGGGGCTCCCGGTCTGCGGCACGACGCGGTCGTAGATCGCGAGCGCCTCGGCAGGACGGCCCTGGAGGAGGTGGATCTCGGCGATGTGCTCCTCGATGAGCCACCAGCCCGGGTAGGCGGCGTCCGCGGCCCGGTAGTGCGCGAGCGCGTCGTCGTACCGCTGGCGGTCGAGGTCCATCAGGCCGAGCAGGAGGTGGTGCCAGCCCCGCACCCAGCCATCCGCACCCTTGTAGGCCTTCTGGGCGAGCGCCATCGAGGCCTCGGCGTCCTCGAAGCGACCGAGCTTCCACTGCATCGTCGCCAGACGTGCCGCGAGGCCCGCATCCGGGAGGCGACCGGTGGCCTCCAGCAGCGCCGCGATCTCGGCCATCGCGGGCTCGTACGTTCCGAGCTCGAAGCGAATCGCAGCCCTGGCCGCCCGATCGCCGGGAGCATCCAGACCCTCCAGGACCTCGAGGGCCTCGGCGAACCGGTGCTGCTTCTGCAGGGCGTCCGCCCACGCGCGCCGCACGCCCGGTTGTTCCTTCCCGGTCTCCCAGGCCTTCGCGGCCGCCTCGAGCCCGGAGGTGAAGTCCGCGTCCCGCCCGGTGAGGCGGTACAGAGCGAAGTGCAGGCCGGCGCGCTCGCTGAACACGGCCGCTCCGCGCTTCTCGCCGAGAGCCGCGACCTTGCGGTCGTTGAGTGCGAGCAGCCCGCGGTACCGGTCGACGTCGGCGGCCCAGGAGGCCTTCGGCGTGCGCCGGTTGGCCCCGGGGAGCGGCTGTACGCTCACCGGGGCGACGGTGGCCTCGACGGGCCCCGCGGGGACGTCCGGAACGGGGGCTCCGCACCCGAGCCCCAACAGGACCACGACGAGGCCGGACATCACGGGGCCGCCAGGAAGGGGAAGGTCGACAGCATGATGCCGTCGTCCGCCGTCTGGGAGAGCCCGATGAGATCCCCGGCGGTGTGTCCGCCGTTCGTCGAGCCGAGACCGTCCACGTCGAGGAGCAGCACGGCCAGGGTGATGTCGATGGCGGGGTCACCGGGGACCCGGCCGTTGGGGAAGCCCGCGGGGGACGTGTAGTCCACCGAGTGCCAGTCCGGCACCACGAGCGGCGCGGCCTGCTGGATGCACTCGCCGGCCAGGGGATCCACGAGATCCACCGAGCAGGGCGTGAAGGTCGCGAGGTCGTCCGCGTCGAGGGCGGTGTGCAGGAAGTCCAGCGAGGCGTTGATCTCCCCGGCGTACGCCAGCGTGGCGTCCGTGGCGGGGGTGTCCTCGTTGTAGGCGTCCTTGCTCGCGATCACGGCGGTGTTGACGGCCGGCATGGCCGAGCGGTCCACCTGCAGGTAGGTCGCGGGGTCGTCCGTCATGAACACGAAGTTGCCGGCGCCCGGGTCGCCGTCAGCGCCGTCCGCACCGTTGGCGCCATCGGCACCGTTCGCGCCGTCCGCACCGTTCGCGCCGTCGGCACCGTTCGCGCCATCGGCGCCGTTCGCGCCGTCCGCACCGTTCGCGCCATCGGCACCATCCGATCCGTCCGCGCCATCGGCGCCATCGGCACCGTCCTCGCCGTCGGCGCCATCAGCGCCGTCGGCACCGGCGGGACCCTGCTCGCCCTGGGCGCCCTGCGGCCCCTGGGGACCCTCGGGGCCCTCCGGACCTTCACAGCCGGCCACCAGGAAGGCGGCGAGCGTCGTCATGAGAAGCGTACGCATGTCGGTCTCCTGGTCAGGGGGTGATGGGGCGGCGGGCGGAAGTGCCCCAGACGTTGACGTGATCGCCACCGGCGGCGGCGACGTTCGCGTCCATGTCGAGCACGATCGACGTCACGTTCAGGCCGGCGAAGAAGTCCGCACCCGTGAAGGCGAGGTTCCCGGTGCTGATCGTGGACTGGAAGCCGGCGAAGTCGAAGTAGAACGGGTCGTTGCGGACACCGACGAAGACGTGGCCGCCCGGAGCGGTGATGACGCTCTCCACGGGGCCGACGACGGGGGCACCGGCACCGGGGAAGTTCGTGACCTGCACGCCCCAGTTGCCCACGGCGTCCTCGCCGAAGCGGATCCAGACGGTGCGCTCGGCGCCGTTGGACGCGTCGTCGTCCGTGTCGATGTGGATGCCGTACAGCGCGTCGGCGTCGTACATGCCGGTGGTGGTGGTGGCGCCCGCGCCGGCGAAGTTGAGGACGGCGTAGAGACGGCCCCCCTCGTGCCAGGCGAACACGTCGGTGATGTCGACGGCCGGGTCTGCCGCCGCGTTGGGCCCGTCGATGTGGTCGGCGGCCAGAGCGCCTCCGACCAGGGCCAGGGTCAGTATGGTCAAGCGAACCTCCATTGGTTGCGGACCTCCCTACGCTGGCCGGACGCTGGTGGATCACTCGGATCCGCGCGTGCTCACCGTGCAGTGGCCCTCGCCGTCCACGTGACCGACGGTGCCCGTCAGATGCTCGACGAAACCTGCGAGATCGACGACCTCCGCGTACCGACCCACCTGGTACCCCAGCGGCGCGACCGGCACGGCCGAGAGCTCCTCCAGGGTGATCGCGCCGTCGTCGTCGCCGTCGGCATCGAACAGGGCCCGCCCACGGACCAGGGCGTCCGGGTTCTCGAGGCCGTCGTAGAACAGGTGGTCGCCGTGGATGGTGAGCTGCGTGCGGTCCACGCCCCCCACGGGAACGGTGAGATCCTCGGGCTCGCAGTCGTAGACGGTGGACGTGGCGAACCGCCAGTCGAAGGACTTCTCGACCCCGTCGCACGTCAGCGCGCCCACGGCGTGGATCGAGGTGCCGTCTGTCCCGGGAGCCACGACGAAGCGCGCGTGGTCGTAGTGGCCCGCGGGCACCGCGAAGGTGCCGACGGCGTGGGGTCCCGCCCCGTGCACGTCCACGGACAGCGGCCCGTCCAGGCCCCCGACCACCGTGCCGTCCCCGTCGACCAGCGACGCCTCGGCCAACGCGACCGTGAACCCCGAGAACCGCACGCTGCAGCCGTCCTCGAAGGCCGACGCGGGGATCGCGTCCTCGATGTAGGGCTCCCCGTAGGTCTCCACCTCCCAGAGCCCCTCGCCGCCGCATCCGGCGAGCACCGACAGCGCAAGAACCAACCTCATTCCGCCTCCAGCGACCAGGCGTTCAGGCTGGTGAGCCCGAACACCACCGTGTTCACGAACTGCGTGTCGTCGGCTGTGAGCCGACCGTCACCGTCCTCGTCCTCCCAGACCACGGGAGCCAGGGCCGCTCCCGGGTCGAACGCGAGCACGAAGGTCTGCGCGATGTCGGCGCGGAGGACGGCATCCACGGGGATCCCCGAGATCCCCCGCTCCACGTCCAGCTCGAGCGCGAAGGGCAGAACCCCGCCGTCCGCCGTCGTCACCGACCCAGACACGGACACGGCATGGAGCTCGAGCCGGGCCGTGGCGACGTCGCCCGTCCAGCCGTCGGCGAGCCCCAGATCCACGACGGGCCCGAGACCGTCGAGCATCCGACGGCCCTGGAGCTCCACCCGCACGTCGCCCGCGAGCTCGTGGCCGGGATGCGCGTGGGCCGACGGCACGAGGGACGGGACCCAGGCGTAGGTCTCCGTGTCCGCGAGCACCCGGAGGCTGCCGACATCCAGGTCCAGCACGTCCACCTGCACACCCGCTGGCAGGGCGCCCTCCACGGGCTGGAACACGACGTCCACCTCCACCGGCGCGCGACCCTCCAGACACCCGAGCACGAAGAGCAGCATCAGAGCACCCACCCGAGGCCGAGCCGCACCTCGAAGGGGGCGCCGGCGGTGAAGTGTCGGACCGGGAGCGCCGGGGGGTCCGAGAGGTCCGTCGCGTTCCAGCTCGACGCGTAGACGAACTCGCCGTCCCGCCAGCGGGTCGCGAAGACGTTGGCGATGTCGAGGTCCACGACCGTGTCACGCACGCGCGCGCGGGTCGTGAGATCCGTGACGAGGGACGCGTGGCTCGCGAAGCCCCCCGGGATCGCCCGCGGCGCGAGCCAGGTGGTGCGCGTGCCGGCGGTCCACACGATGGGCCCGGTGATGGCCTGGTGGAGCGCGACGCTCCCGACCACCAGCCAGCGCGGTGCGTACGGGATGAGCTCCCCCGTCGCGGTGTAGCGACCGTCGGACCCGGTGACGTCGAGCTCGATCTCCAGCGCGTGGATCGGCCGCGCGGTGAACCCGCCGAAGCCTCCGAGCCGCCGGGTGCTCCCGGTGGTCAGGAAGCGGGCGGCCGCGTGGTCGAAGCGGATCTCGTTGGACACCCAGGTCCCGAAGGCCCCGCCACGCAGCTCGAGGCCGTCCGACACGTGGGCCTCCGCACCGAGCTCGCCCCCGTCCGCCACCGAGATCGGCGCGCTGCGGTCCTCCACCCCGCGCGCCTCGGGCGACCGGAAGCCACGTCCTGCGCTGCCCAGGAGCGTGACGTGGGGCCCGACCTCCAGGGCGGTCGCCAGCCGCGGCGCGAGCACGGGAGCCACGGCCCTCGCCTTCCCGGAGCCCAGCCCGAGATCGACGGCCCGGTCGAGCTGGACCTGGAAGCCCTGGACCCGCGCGCCCGGCTCGACGCGCCAGGGTCCGAGCTCCACCGGCACCGACGCCCAGGCCCCGAGCGCCCGCTCGTCGACCCTCGCGTCGATCCGCTCCTCCCAGACCGCCCCGTCGAGGTCGATGCCCGCCTCGGTCTGGTGGATCGTGTCCAACCGGGTATCCGCGCCCATCCGCACGTCCACCGCCGACCCGAGGTCCACCCGCGCCACCCAGCGCGCCCCGCCCGACGCGCTGCGCTGGGTCTGCAGCGTGGCGTCCCCCGTGTCGGGGTGCTCCCAGGCGCCCGTGAAGTCCTGGCGGAGCTCGAGGGCCCGGAGCTGGGCCCAGATCGTGGTCGTGGACGTCCAGCGACCGCTCCGGGTCTCGGCGACCCCCGCGGCGAGCGCGCGCGACGACAGGCCCCCGCCGGAGCCCGGGTAGGCGTCGTAGAAGCCCTTGCGCCCCGCGTCGACGTCGTCCTGCCGCAGGACCCCGGGCGACTCGAAGCGACCGGCGTACCCGAGGACGAATGCGCGCAGCTCCGTCGCCCCGACGACCTTCTGCACGCCCGCGCCCGCCCGCGCCTGACGCCAGGCCCTGGACTGGCCGATGCCCCGGCTCGTCGTGCCATCCAACCACACGAAGGTCCCGGGTCCAGCGGTGGCCGGACGGTAGCCCACGGAGGCCCCCAGGGTGCGGGCCGTGCTCCCGATCATGCCGACATGGAGCCCACTCTCGGCGAGACCGAGGTCGAGGCTCCCCGAGCCCGCGACCCCGAAGTCCCCCACGTCCGCCGTGGCGACCCCCGGCCTCAGGGTGGCGCCCGTGACGAGCTCCCGCGGCAGGAAGTGGAGGTCGAGGTACCCGTGGCCGTGCACGTTGGACACCTCGTTGAGCGGGACCCCCTCGAGGTCGACCGCGATGTCCGCCCCGTGCACCGCGTCGAAGCCGCGCAGGAAGTACTGGTAGGCCTTCCCGTGCCCGCCGTGGGCGCTCTGGTGGAGCCCGCGGGCCTGGCGGAGCAGGTCGTCGGTGGTGGTCCCGACGGACGCCTCGACGTCCTCGCGGTCCAGGTGACGCTCGGCCGCCGACGTCGCGGGCGCCGCCGCCTCGACCACCACGGTCTCCGCGGGCGACGGGTCGTCTTCGGCGAGGGCCGTGGCGAGGGCGAGGAGGATGGGAGCTCCGGGTCGACGCGGGGGCTACGCGCCGCTCGGTCCGCTGGATCACACGATCAGGAGCGCGGTCCGCGCCCCCCGCGCCGACGGCCCCCACGACGGGGCCCCCCGGAGCGCTGGCCACCCGGACGGGGCCCGTCCTGGCGGCGCTGCTGACGCTGGGGAGGCGCAGGAGGTGCGGCGCGATCGAGCAGCCCCGGGTCGTGCCACGCGTGGTCGGCGTCCACCGGGATCGACTGGCGGGTGAGCTTCTCGATGGCGCGGAGCATGTCGACCTCGCCCTCGTCGCAGAACGAGATCGCCTCGCCGGTGCGGCCCGCGCGGCCCGTGCGCCCGATGCGGTGCACGTAGACCTCGGCCGGGTGCGGCAGGTCGAAGTTGATGACGTGGGTGACGGACTCGACGTCGATGCCCCGGGAGGCGAGGTCGGACGCCACGAGGACCCGGAGGTCTCCGCTGCGGAAGCCCTCCATGGCGCGCTCGCGGGCGTTCTGCGACTTGTTCCCGTGGATCGCCGCGGATCGGATGCCCTCGTCCTCGAGGTGCTTCACCACGCGGTTCGCGCCGTGCTTGGTGCGCGTGAACACGATGGCCGAGCCGATGTCGAGCTCGTGCAGGAGATGGGCGAGCAACCGGCGCTTGTCGGCCTTGGGCACGAGCATGACGCGCTGCTCGATGCGCTCGACCGGGGTGGACTCCGGCACCACCTCGACCCGTACGGGGTTGTTGAGGAAGGTGCCGGCGAGATCGCCGATGGCCGGGGGCATGGTCGCCGAGAACATCAGGTTCTGCCGACGCTTCGGGAGGAGCTTGAGGATCTTCCGGACGTCGTTCACGAAGCCCATGTCGAGCATCCGGTCGGCCTCGTCGAGCACGAACATCTCGACGGCCCCGAGGTCGATGAAGCCCTGCTGCTGGAGGTCGAGCAGGCGGCCGGGTGTGGCCACGAGGATGTCGATCCCGGCCTTCAGCGCGGCCACCTGGCTGGACGGCTTCACGCCACCGAAGATCACGGTGCTCTTCAGGCCGAGGTGCGTTCCATAGGCCTCGAAGCGCTGGCCGATCTGAGCGGCGAGCTCGCGCGTCGGGCTCACGACGAGGGCGCGGATGCGCCGTGCGCCCCGGCTCTCGTGCAGGAGCTGGAGGATCGGGAGCGCGAACGCCGCGGTCTTCCCCGTGCCGGTCTGGGCGAGCCCGAGCAGGTCCCGGCCCTCGAAGAGCGGCGGGATGGCCTGGATCTGGATGGGGGTGGGGGTCGTGTAGCCCTCTTCGGCGAGAGCATCGAGGAGGGGCGTGATGAGGTCGAGGTCGGCGAACGAGGGCAAGCGCACCTGGGGGTGGGACGGTGGGCGACCTCCTAAACCCCTGGCCCCCGGGCCGCAAAGCGGCCGCCACCACGGGTCAGAAGTAGACCTGGAGCTGCACGCGCCCCTCGAAGCCCGGGGCGTCCAACGCCGCCTCCAGGGTCTCCCCCGGCAGCAGCGCGGTCGCGTCGGCCTGGAGCTTGAGGTCGTGGGCGTGCAGGTAGCGCCCGAACGCCAGGGTGCCCGTGCGGAGCGTGGTGTGGGGGTTCAGGCCTTCGGGGATGCCCGTGAGCATCGCGACGCGACCGGCCACCTCGTAGCCCGAGGCCAGGACGTGCCCGAGCTGGGCCATCGCCCCGACGGCGTCGGTGGGCGCGTCCTCCTCGACCCCGTCCGGCGGAGCGGTGTCCACCCGGACCTGCCGCGAGGCCCCCTCGGCCTGGAGGGACCACCCGCGCCACTTGAGCATCACGTCGACCGACGCGTGGTCGGTGTCGTAGCGGCCCTCCAGCAGGTGCCCGTGGGTCGCCCGGGTCCGGCGGGCCCGGTCGTCGTGGGCGATGGCCGCCCCGAAGGACACGCGCAGCCGGTCCTCCCGCGTGAGATCGGCCTCCGTCAGCGAGCCCTCGAAGCCCCCGAAGGGCTGGAGCTGCACGCGGCCCACGTACAGGAGCCCGGTGCCGTCGTTGAGCCGGTTGCGACCCTCGCCCTGGTAGATCCCGAGCTGGTACGTGACGTGCCCGTCGCCGACGAGGTCGTTCGAGTAGACCTGCGCACCGATGTCCCGGTCGAGGTTCAGCTCCGCGTTCACCGCGGACCGGTCGACGAGCTGGAGCGCCGAGGAGGAGATCAGGCGCTCCCGGGTGAACGGGACCTTCATCTGCCCGAGCCGGACGCTCGCGAAGGACGCGCGGTTCCAGGTGACCACCCAGTCGCGCAGCGGGAAGGGCGCGTCGCCCTCGACGTCGCTCGGGCCGAGCCCGAACTGGAGGTAGAGGTCGAGGTGGTCGTCGGGGACCTTCGCGCGCAGCACGAGGCGCGCGCGTCGCACCTGGAACGCGATGTCCGCGAGGTCGTCGACGCCCGGCGTACGCACGGAGGCCCGGAGCTGGACCCGGGAGCGCAGGAGGACCTCCACGGGAGCCCCCGGACGCGTGAGCGGGATGCCGTCGCCGAACGCCACGTCCAGAGCGTCGGCATCGGACGAGACCTTCGGCAGCGTGTCGTCGGCCTGGGCTCTGACGAGCAACGCGAACAGCGCGAGCAACGGGTCCTCCTGCGGGGACCGCTACACTACAGGATCACGTTCGTTGCGCAACCGTCACATTCGGACGAGCTGGGCGCGGTCGCCCGGCTCGACCTCCACCCACGTCGACCGACCGTCCACGCGCACCTCGTGCACCCCCACGGACAGGGGGCCCATCCAGGGCAGCGCGCCCACGGCCACACCGTCGACGGACAGCTCGCCCGTCCCGGCCAGGAGCACGTCCCGCGGGGTCCTGGGCGCGAACGCGACCGTCACCACGCCCTCCCGGGCCTCTCCGGCCGCCCAGCGCCAGCGCGACACGGCCCCCTCCGCGACCCTGCCGAATGCCGTCGGGCACCCGTCCGCCCGGGCCTCCACCACGGACCCGTCGGGCCCGACGTGCACGGTGACGTCGCAGGCCTGCCCGCGACCCTCGGCGGCGTAGGGCCATGCGGGGGGCGTCGCGCGCTCGGGAGGTCCGCCCAGGGGCGCCCAGGGCTCGAGCGCACAGCCGTCGTCGCCGCACCGGACGAGCTGACCGGGCCCCGGGATCCACGATGCCCAGCCGTCGTCCGCGCCCGCGAGGGTCAGGGGAGCGCCCGTGGGCACGGCCTCGACCCGGGCGGGCTCGAGCCGCGCGGTCGCCGCGCCGTGCAGGGCGAGCGCCGCAGGTCCGGCGTTCCAGACCCAGGCGGGCTCTGCGCGCACCTCGTCGCGGCGCACGGCGCGCACGGGTCCCTCGGGCAGCGGCATGATCGGGAGCACGGTGGCGGTCGCGTGCGTCGGGCGCACCGCGTGCACGGCCGCCGCCCCCGTGGCCAGGAACGCCAGGCCGGCCGCCGCGAGCACGCCGCCCACGGCCACCATCCCCGCGGCCACGCGGAGGGCGCGATCCGGGAACGACGCGACGTGCACGAGCTCGGCGGGCGGTCCGAGCGCGAGGGTCCGCTCCATCTCGAACGCCCCGGTGGGACGGTCGGCGGGGTCGGCCTGGAGCAGGCTGTCCACCAGGTGCGCGGTGGCCGGGCTCACCCTGCAGTGGGGCTGCCAGACGAGGTGCCCCCGCGGGTCGAGCAGACGGTGGGGCGGCATCCGCGTCAGGAGGGTCACGAGCAGCCCGCCGAGCGCGTAGGCGTCCGTCGCGGGACCGGCGTCCCCGCGGAACTGCTCTGGAGCCATGTAGCCGAAGGTCCCCGCCACGGTGGACCCGCCGAGCTGGGCGTCCGCGAGGGCGTCCCGCACGGCCCCGAAGTCGATGAGGACGAGCCGGCCGTCCCGGGCGCGGATCACGTTCGACGGCTTGAGATCCCGATGCACCACTGGCGGCTGGAGACCGTGGAGGTAGTCGAGCACCGGTGCCAGGCCCCGGGCCACGGCGAGGGCGTCGTCCTCGCTGTACCGGCGGCGCCGCATCTCCTCCTCGAGCGTGCGCCCCTCGACGAGCTCCTGCACGAGGCACAGGCTGCGGGTCCGGCCCCGTCCGGCCTCGAAGCTGTCGACGTACCGGGGGATCTGCGGGTGGTCCAGCTGCTGGAGCACGCGGACCTCGCGCTCCCAGAGCTCACGGGTCTTCGCGGAGCTCGCGCGCGACAGCAGCATCTCCTTGATGGCGACCACCTGCCCTGTGCGCTCGTCCCGCGCGCGCCACGTGTTTCCGGACGCGCCCCGTCCGATGGGCTCGAGGAGGCGGTAGCGCCCATCGAGCCGGGGGTCCTCACCGCACACCCGACAGGGCGTGTCCACCGTCGCCTCACCGCACCGCGCGCACTCCATGCTCCCCTCCCGGCAGTCTCTTCGGACCGCCGGCGGAGAACGATCACCCGTACGCCACCTGGTGGGTCTACTGCGCCTCGGGTGCCGGAGGCTCGACGCTGGCCTCCAGGGTGTACTCCGCGCACGCGATGTAGCGCCCCAGGGTCTCTGCCCTCACGTAGTACGTCCCCGCGTCGATGGCTTCGAAGCTGAAGGCGTTGTCCGGCATCCCTCCCCACACGTGGGCGTGGTTCCCCCAGACGGTGGCGGACACGCGCACGCCCTGTTGGGCGACCATGGAGCCCCCAGCGTCCAGGAGGGTGACGGTCGCGTCGCCATCGCGCTCCACCACGAGCACGTCGCCGGGCTCCAGGTGCACGCTGTACATGTCGTCCGCCTCGTTCGCGGGGAGGCGGTGGGCGACACCCAGCGACTCGAGCAGCGCGGGTGGGTCCTCCCAGGACTCCGGCTCGGTGGGGTCGGGGCAGAAGTCGGCCTGCCAGGCCAGCTCGGCGCGAAGCTCGAAGGAGGTGCAGGGTCGACGGTTGGCGCTCGAACCACGGATCTCCAGGTCGACCTCCACAGCGTTCCAGCGATCGAAGTTGTGCCACTCCAACCGAAGGACCCCGTCCTCGTCGGGGGTGGACCAGGAGTCGACCGGCGCCCCGTCGACGTGGAGCTCGATGTCGAGCAGGTCCGTCCGGTCTGCGCGGGGGTCCCGGAGCTCCAGGAACAGGGTGTTGGCGCCGGGGACTCCGATGGACGTCCAGACGCTGTCCGCCTGCCAGGAGTAGCGGCCTCCCGCATCGCCGGTGAGCAGGTACACGTCCGCTTCCGAGGTCTCCTGCTCATCGAGCGGCACGGGCTCCTCCTCGCTGGAGTCGGGCACCAGGCAGACCTCCTCGTGCAGCTCTCCGCGCTCCTCGAAGAGGCGCTGGCGGTCCTCGGTCCAGTCGAAGACGTGCACAGCACCGGCACCGATCTCCGAGACGACCAGGGTGGTGGCGTCCAGCGCCATGTGGACGCCGGAGTGCTGTCGCACGAGGGCCAGGCTGGCCTCCAGCTCCCCCGTCGACCGGTTGTAGCGGTCGACCGATCCGTGGCGCTGGCCGTCACGCGGCACGACGGCGAACGCCGCCACGTCGTCCATCACCCACTGGGTGTACGCCCCGCCGGCTGCGTTCGGCAGGATCGAGCTCGTCGTCCACGCGCCGTTCTCGTGACGGAGCACCTCGAGGTCGGCCATGCCGTTCCGCCGCACGAGGAGCTCGTCGGCGTCGTGCGCCAGCACACCGTCGAACGCGGGGCCCTGGCCGTGGGTCCACACGACCCCATCGTCCCCTTCGGTCGCGTAGTAGAAGTGGAAGCCGCCGAAGGCATCCCCCACGACCAGGACGCCGTCCAGGACCCAGACCGCACTTCCGAAACCGGCGGAGTCGGAGAGCCACCCGGGCGCGTCGATCACCACGTCGACCTCGTCCCAGCCATAGCGCTCGAGCAGCCGGACCTGCTGGGTCGAGGGAGTGCCGAACGCGACGAACCGGGGCCACGTCGGGCTGATCGCGGCGCTGCGGCCGGCGTCCCAGGGCACGCGATCGGAGATGTCCTCCCACCAGCTGCTGCCGGTCCACGCGACGGCGTACCCCGTGACCCGGACACCGCCACCTGCCAGGAGGTCTTCCCCGAAGAGGGGGGTACCGGCGCTGTCGCATTCGTCCACGGTGTCCGCGAACGTGCCCGACCACCCGTCGTAGCTCCGGACCCGGCGTGGGCAGGGGCCCGCAGCAGCCTCGGTGACGAACACCTCGGCCTGCGCGAAGGGCGCCTGGTCCACCGCGACGTGGCGTCCGAACTCGCTCACCTCGAAGAGGTCGTCATCCGTGAGGGTGATGCGTTCACCCAGGCTCGTGCGCCCGAACGCCTCCAGGTCGCGCACGCCGTTCTCGCCGAGGGGCGCTGCCTCGAAGCGGCAGCCGAGGACCAGGAGGGGGAACAGGGTGCGCATGACGGGCTCCTTCGTGGATGCACCGCCGCCTATGCGCGCTCGGTGTCCGGCGGAAGGTCACAGCTGGATTGTTGCCTCCGTGGGTGTGGGAGGTCGCCCTTGACGACATCCACCTGCCGAGGCACAGAGTCGACGACAGGAGGTCGTGCGGCGCAACCATGCGGCGGGCGGCAGAGAACGGGTCAGGTGGAATCCCAGACGTGCACCCCTGCAGGCGGTGCGGGGCGTGTTGCTCCGCCTTCCGGGTGAGCTTCTACTGGGGCGAGGCCGACGACGCATATGGCCTCGTCCCCGCCGGCCTCACGGTGCAGGTGGGGCGCCACCTGCGCGCCATGGTGGGCACCGATCGCTCCCCGCCGCGCTGCGGCGCGCTGCTGGGCGACGTCGGCGAGGCGGTCGCGTGCTCGATCTACGAGAACCGCAGCTCGACCTGCCGGGCCTTCCACCCCGCGTGGGAGGACGGCATCCCGAACCCCGAATGCGACCGGGCCCGCACGCGCCACGGGCTCGAGCCCCTCACCCCGGAGACCTGGAGGCGCCGCAAGCCCGCGGCCTGACGCCGCGTCGGTTCTCCCCCGCCGCGAGGATCAGGGCACGACACCGCACGGGACGGACGTGAACGAGAACGCGCCGCTGATCGCGTCGTCGATGCCGTCGCCGTCGGTGTCGATGTCCGCGATGCCCGCGACCAGCAGGGCCAGCGTGGTGTTGCCCGTGGCCGTCAGGGCCTGCTGCAGGGCCGAGGCGGAGATCGCGATCCCGATGAGACCGTCGTTGGACGCGGCGCTCACCGTGCCCGCCACGCGCAGGTCGCTGTCGGTCTGCAGGGTGAACGTGCCGAGCTGGAGGGTCGCAGCACCCAGGTCGACGTCGTAGGCACCCCCGGAGAGCCCGGCGCTCACGGAGACCCAGGCGACCCCGTTGCCGTCGACCTGGATCCCGCCGTCGAACACCTCGGTGCCGCTGGTGTTGTCCGACGGATCGTTGTCGGTGTCGTCGGGGAACAGGAGCGCGATGCCGACGTCGGGGTCGTTCGGGCCCGTCACCGCGGACGTCTGGAGCACGAAGGGCCGGGGTGCGGTGGCGAAGGCGGTCTGGATCAGCGGGTCGGCGAGCAGGGCCACCAGGCCGGTGCCGAGGGCGTTGTCGACGACGTTGTCGCCGTCGAGGTCGAAGCCCGCCGGGAACGGCGCGACCGAGAGGCTGTCGAGCACGTGGTTCCACGTGGGCTCGAGCCCGTTGCCGGTGTCCGTGTCCGCGTCGGTGTCCGTGTCCGCGTCGGTGTCCGAATCGCTGTCGGTGTCCGCGTCCGTGTCGCTGTCCGCGTCGCTGTCGGAGTCCGTGTCGTCCGTGTCGCTGTCGGAGTCCGTGTCGCTGTCGGAGTCCGTGTCGCTGTCCGTGTCCGCATCGGAGTCGCTGTCGGAGTCCGCGTCGCTGTCGGAGTCCGCGTCCGCGTCGCTGTCGGTGTCCGTGTCGGTGTCCGCGTCGCTGTCGGCATCGGTGTCCGTGTCGACGTCGCTGTCGGCATCGGTGTCCGCGTCCGTGTCGCTGTCCGTGTCCGCGTCGGTGTCCGCATCCGCGTCCAGGTCGGGCTCGACGAGGTCGTCCGGGATGGTCTGGTACCGGTTCAGGCAGCCACTGAGCGCCCACAGCGCGATCCACGTCGATCCCATCGTCCTCTCCGTCGCTGCCCATCAGTATCGCGCAGATGCGGAGGACCTGTGGAGGCCGCGCTCAATCGGTGGTGACCACCGCGATCCGCCCGTCCCGCAGGGCCACGATCAACCGCCCCGCTGTGGCCCACGCATCGTGGGTGCGCCCCGGGAGCTCCAGCCGCTCGACACCACCGGCCCGATGGAGCTCCAGGCCCGTTCCGTCGCCGTCCAGCGCCGCGACCGTGCCGTCCGGCAGCAGCCGCAGGATCCGCTGGGCGTCCACCGGCAGCGATCGGTACGGACCGCCCGGTGGGCCCACCTCGCGGGTGGCGGCGGTGCGGGTCTCGACGGGGCCGCCGCCCACGAGCGCCAGGTCCTCGGTGGAGTGGTAGACGTGCGGGCCCGACGCGAGGGTCGAGCCGTCCGCCCCCACCACCGCGAACCGGTCGGCGACCAGGAAGTCGACGAGGGTCACCCCCCCGCGCGCCTGGAGCCCGGTCACCTCGAAGAGGGTCGGGACTGCGGGACCCGGGATCGGCTTCGTGTCGCCGGGCTCCACGCGGACCAGCGAGCGACCCTGTAGCGCCACGAGCGCCTCACCGTCGAAGGTCGCGACGGGGAACGCTGGCAGCGCCTGGAGCGGACCACCCGCGAGATCCATGCGCGTGGACCCCGTGCCGGTGGGCACCCAGAGCCACCGACCGTCCGCCGAGAGCGCCGCGTCGCCCACGGTGGACGTGATCACCCGCTGCGACCCGACCGTCACGTCCCACACGGTTCCACCGAGATCGGTGACGACAATCCGGCCCTCCCCGACGTCCACGTCGCGAGGCAGGGTCCACGAGGGGAACGCACGCCCCGGCACGCGGAGGTGCGTGGCGCGCACCTCGAGCGAGGCCTTCCGACCCGGGCTCCACGCGATGGCGTCGGGTCCGGGAGCCCGGAAGGGACGGTCCGCTGGCGTCCAGGCCGCCCCGGGAGCCCCGTTGGCGCTGTCGTAGCAGGACCCCCCGTTGTCGTGCGTGACGCACACGAGCCCACCGCGGGTGGAGAGCACGCGGTCCGTGGTCCAGCCGCCGCCCTTGAGCTTCTCGGCGGGCACGTCGAAGGACCACTGGATCGTCGACTGTCCCGGCCGCTCCACGAACCCCCGCAGCGAGAGCTGCCGGCCGTCGTCGTCACCCCGTGCGACCACCCAGCCCGAGGGGGTGGCGACCACCCGATCCCACTCGCCCTCCCAGGCCCGCAGGATCTCCCCGGACACCGCGTCGACCTCGAAGAGGAAGCTCCGGTCCTCCGTGGCTTCGCCCACGAAGCGCTCCCCGAGGATGCCGACCCGCCGACCGTCCAGCGAGAGGGCCGCGTGGGTCGCGTCGATCTCCAGCACCGGACCCGCCGTGCCCGTCGCGCTCCAGATCCGGTAGCTCGTGCCGCAGGAGATCCCGAGCCGGTCGCCCTTCGGAGCCACCGCGAAGTCCACGCGCGCCATCCGGTCCGGGCAGGCCTGGAAGGTGCCGAGGAGCCGTCCCGACCGGTCGAACCGCGCGATCTCGCCGCGGGGAGAGAGCACCACGGCGCTCCCGTCGTCCGCCACCGCGACGTCGCTCACCCCGTCGGGCGCGCGGAACGGCGCGTCGCCGAGCACGACGACCGAAGCGGCCCAGGCGGGTGCGGTCCAGAGCATGTCCCTCCGAGAAAATCGGTCGTATCGCACCGGAGGCGCCTCAACACCGCGACGGAGCGATCCGAGGAGCGCGACGCTCCCCACTCCCCCCTGGAGGCCAGGATGGCCAGGATCCCGGCAGCGCTCGCGCTCGCCCTGATGGTGTCGTGCGCGCCCGGCACCGCCCCCGAGTCCCTCGATGCCGACCCCCACGCCCGCGTGGACGCCCGTTCGAGCACCCTCATCGTCCACCTGATGGACGACGACCTCACGCCGCTCCCCGGCACCGACGTGCACCGGCGCGCCGCCCGCGAGCAGCTCGCCGAGCGCATGGAGGACCTCGCAGAGCGGGCCGACCAGGTGCTCCGCACGCTGCCCGCCGACGTCACCGTGGTCCGCCGCTACACGAGCTTCCCGATCCTCGCCCTGGAGGTCGGCAGCGATGCGTCGTTCCGGGCCCTGGAGGCCCACCCGCTCGTGGTCTCCGTGGAGCGCGAGTCCATCGTGGAGGCCTTCGACACCCAGAGCCTGGCGCTGATCCAGCAGCCTGCCGCCGAGGCGGCCGGCCACATCGGCGAGGGGACGTCGGTGGTCGTCATCGACACGGGGGCCGACTGGACCCACCCGGACTTCGGCACGTGCACCTCGGTGGGCTCGCCGGGCTGCCGGGTGATCTACGCCGCGGACACCGCACCCGACGACGGCTCGCGGGACGACGGGGGACACGGCACGAACGTCACGGCCATCGTGGGCTCGGTCGCTCCCGGCGCCGACCTCATCGCGCTGGACGCCTTCCGCGGTGGGGCGGGCTGGTCGAGCGACATCCTCGCCGCCCTCGACTGGGTCGTGGCCAACGAGGCCACCTACAACGTGGCGTCCGTGAACATGAGCCTCGGGGCCGGTGCGTACACCTCGACCTGCACGGACGTCTACTCCTCCGCCATCGCGGCGGTCCGGGCCTCCGGCGTGTCCGTGGTCATCGCGTCCGGCAACAACGCCTACACCAACGCGGTCGCGTCGCCCGCGTGCAACGCCTCCGCGATCACCGTGGGGGCCGTGTACGACGCGCCGTTCTCGGGCATCGGCTACTCGTCGTGCTCGGATGGCGCGTCCGTGCCCGACCAGGTCACCTGCTTCTCGAACACCGCCCCGTTCCTCGACATCCTCGCGCCCGGCGCCATGATCACGGCCGGTGGGCACACCATGGCGGGTACGTCCCAGGCGGCTCCGCACGTGGCCGGCGCGGTCGCCGTGCTGCGGGAAGCCTGGCCGGACGCCACGCTGGACGAGCTCGAGCAGCTCCTCCTCGACGGCGGTGACCTCGTCACGGACCACCGCACGGGGCTCCAGTTCCCCCGCCTGAACGTCGCCGAGGCCGCGGACGGTGGCACCGGGGGCGGCGGGGGCGGCGGCGGCGGCGGGCCGTCCTCCCTCGTGGGCTCGATCGTCATCGCAGACGGCGCCACGGGCACGCGCACACCCAACGTCCCCCTCACCCTCGATGCACCCGGCGCTACCGAGGTCTGCCTGACCAACACCGACGTCTGTGCCGTGTGGCTGCCCTACGTGTCCTCCACGACCTGGCGCCTCGGGAGCGGCACGGGCCCGAAGACCGTGACCGCGTGGTTCCGCGCGGGCAACATCGTGTCCGACGCCGTCTCCGACTCGATCGAGGTCGACAAGGTGAAGCCGCTCACCGGCACCCTCACGAGCGCCTCGCTGGACGGAGCCGTCGAGCTCGCCTGGGACGGCTTCACGGACGCGGGCTCGGGCGTCGCCACCTACCGGGTGATGCAGGCGGCCGGGACCCGGGCGCCCTCCAGCTGCACGGCGACCCCGGCCTGGAGAGGCCCGGAGGACGGCGTCATCGTGCAGGGGCTGACCAACGGCCAGCCCGTCTCCTTCGCGGTCTGCGCGGAAGATGGGGCCGGGAACATCTCGCGCCCAGCCAAGGTCACGGTCACGCCCAAGCCGGAGAGCGACCCGCCCGTGGGCTCGGTGCTCATCAACGGTGGTGCACCCTGGACCAACAACACCACCGCGACGTTGTCCCTGGCTGCCACCGACGCTTCCGGGGTCGCGAGCTACTGCGTGTCCACCAGGTCCACCACCTGCTCGCGGTTCACCGCGATGCAGCCCACCACGACCTCGCGACTCTCGGGTAGCTCCGGCCCCTCGTCCGTCTACGTCTGGTACCGCGACGCCTGGGGGACCACCAGCGAGCCCGTCTCGGCGACCATCGGGATCGACCGGGGGCGCCCGCTAAACGGAACCGTCACCGCGACCCCCGAGCTGGGCGGCGTGACGCTGTCGTGGGTCGGCTTCACCGACGCGCTCTCCGGCGTCGCTTCCTACCAGTTGGTCATGGCGGAGGGCACGCGTGCGCCGCGGAACTGCACGGGGCCTGCGGTCTGGAGCGGAGCCGCCACCGCGACCACCATCACCGGACTCGCCGTCGGAGCGCCCCATGCTTTCAGGGTCTGCGCCGTCGACGCGGCGGGCAACCTCTCGACCGGGGCCACGGTCACGGCCAGCGCGCCCGGCGAGGTGGAGGCACCGACCGGCACCATCGTGCTGGCTGGAGGTGCGGAGTGGACGGAGGACCTGTCCGTGGCCGTGTCCCTCACGGCCTTCGATCTCTCCGGAGTGACGCACGCCTGCCTGTCCGACACCCCGGACGCCTGCACATCGTGGTTCCCGATGCGCGACGACACCACATGGACCCTCCAGGACGAGCAGGGCACGCACACCGTGTACGCTTGGTTCCGCGACAGCTGGGGCAACGTCTCCGAGCCCGTGGCCGCCACGATCTCGGTGGACTCCGCCGCTCCGGCCCTCGGGACCGCGACCGCGTTGGCCGGTCCCGGTAGCATCACGCTCTCGTGGTCGGGCATGGTGGACGAGGGTGCGGGGACGACGTCCTACTCCGTCTACGTGGCCCACGGGTCCACCGCCCCCGCGGACTGCTCGGGTGTCCCCATCTACCAGGGCATGGACACGACCTTCGAGCTCCAGCAGCTCCTCGACCAGGACTACGCCTTCCGCATCTGCGCCGAAGACGCCCTGGGTCACATGAACGCAGGCACCACCGTCCTGGGACATCCACTGCCGGAGGTGGACCCTCCGGTCGGGACCGTGACCCTGGAGAACGGCGCGACCATGGTGAACCACCGGTTGGTCTCGATCCACCTGGAGGCGAGCGACGCGTCCGGTGTGACCCACGCCTGCCTCTCCTCCCAGCGTACCTGCACCCCGGAGCAGTGGTTCGAGTGGGTGGACGACACGGTGTTCGAGCTCAACCCGGGGACGGGCAGCCAGAACGTGTACGCGAGGTTCCGCGACACCTGGGGCAACGAGAGCACGGCGTACCGCGCGTTGGTCGTGCTCGACGAGACCGCTCCGACGGACGGTGACGTGACGGCGACGTGGACCGGCACGCTCGGAACCGACGTCTTCCTCTCGTGGTCCGGCTACGCCGACGACCGTGCGCTCGATCACTACGTGGTCTACGGTCTCCCTGGCGACACCCCTCCAGCGGCCTGCGACGACGCCGCACACGTCGCCGTCACCCCACGACGCGCCCAGGTACCAGCCAGCGAGGAGACCTGGTCGTTCCGGGTGTGCGCCGTGGACACGGCGGGCAACGTCTCCCAGGGCTCCACCGTGACGCTCCAGCGTTGACCGACCGGCGCGCGTCGTGGACGACCCGCGACGCGCGCACGGGTTAAGGGGCGGGCTCTATCGGAGGCCGCCATGTCGGAGTTCAAGGAGCGCGTCGAGGAGTACATGTCCTCGAGCACCCACCTGTCCAAGCGTCACGTCCATCCCCGTCTCATGAAGATGTTCGAGATGGGCGGGATGAAGGCGGTCTTCACGAAAGCCGAAGGCCAGTACATGTGGGACATCGAGGGCAACCGCTTCCTCGATCTCCTCGCCGGCGGCGGCGTCTACTTCATGGGCCGCAACCAGGAGCGCATCAACGAGGCGTGCCGCGACGTCCTCGAGATGGACCTCCCGAACATGCCGGTCGTCAACGCGTCCATCCTGGGCGGCATGCTCGCGGGCAAGCTCCTCGAGATCGCCGGCGGCGACTTCGGGAAGGTGGTGTTCGCGAACTCCGGCTCCGAGGCCACCGAGGTCGCCATCCGCTTCGCGCGCAAGGCCACCGGCAAGCGCCGGTTCCTCTACATGGACGGGGCCTTCCACGGCCGCTCGTTCGGCGCGGCCTCCATGTGCGGCTGGGAGAGCATGCGGGAGGGCATGGAGCCCCTGATGCCCACCTGCACGCCCATCAAGCCCAACGACATCCGCCAGCTCCGCCGCGAGCTCAAGATGGGTGACGTGGCCGCCGTGATCTTCGAGCCCGTGCAGGGCATGACCGGCGTGGTGATGGACGCCGCCTACATGCGCGAGGCCGAGACGCTCTGCGAGCAGCACGGCGCGCTGCTCATCGTGGACGAGGTCCAGACCGGCCTCGGCCGCACCGGCCACTGGTTCGCGAGCACCGGTGTGGGCGTGCGCCCGCACATCATGACCACGAGCAAGGCGCTCTCCGGCGGTCAGGTGCCCGTGGCGGCGTGCCTCATGCGCGACGACGTCTACGACGCGATCTACGCGAAGTTCGGGTCGGGCCTCGTGTACTTCTCCACCTTCGCCGAGAACAACCTGGCGATGGCGGCGGCCCTCACCACGATCGAGCTCCTCGAGGACCTCGACGCTCCCGCGGAGGCGGCCCGCAAGGGCGCCCTGTTCCGGGACGGCATGAACCGCCTGAAGGAGAAGTACGACGTCATCGACCGCATCGAGGGCCAGGGCCTGATGCTGGTCTGCTACTTCAAGGACTCCGCCAACCCGGCGCTCCTCGCGCAGCAGAAGACGATGATGGCCTACGACGGCGGCGCGTTCGCGGCGGCCGTGAACGTCCAGATGTTCAAGAAGGGCAAGATCATCGTCCAGCTCCCCGGGCCGGGCATGTCCGCCATCAAGGTGCTCCCGCCCGTCGTCGTCACCGAGGACGACATCGAGCACTACCTGAACACCCTCGACGAGGTGCTCGGCGAGCTCTACGACGCCCGGACCGGCCCCGTGGCGGCCCTGGCCGACAACCTCGTGCGCGACACCGTGAAGAAGGCCGGGAGCATCCTCCCGGCCGTCGCGGGCCTGCTGAACCGCGGCGCCGAGGCCAAGTAGGCCTCGGGCGCCCCGGCGCTCAGAAGCGGAGCACGGCCTTCGGGTGGGCCTGGATGACCTGCTCGAAGGCATCCCGGTCCCACGAGCCGATGTCGACCACCGTGCCGCGGCCCTCGTTCAGGATGACCTTCCAGATGGCGTCCTGGATACCGTTCGCCTGGGTCTCCAGGAGGGCGCGCGTCATGTGCCAGGTCTCGAAGATCCTCCGACCCACGACCGCGTGCAGGCTCAGCCCGTTCATCACGATGCGGTGGGCGTCCTGGAGCACGGTGTCGCCGTTCTTCACGCCGAACAGGACGACCTGACCGCCCCGACGGGTGATCTTGATGGCGTTGTTCACGCTGCTGTTGAACCCCGCCATCTCCATGGCGACGTCCACACCCACCCCGCGCGTGGCCTCCTTGACCCGCGCCTCCAGCTCGGGGTTCGCGAGCCAGGGGCGATCCGCTGGCGGCCGCCCGGGATCGAGCACCAGATCGCAACCGAGCTGAGCGGCCATCTCGCGGTGGTGCGGGTCCGGCTCGATGCCGATGACCGCCCGCGCTCCCATGCCCTTGGCGATGAGGACCGCGAACAGTCCGATGGTGCCGGTGCCCAGGATGGCCACGGTCTTGCCGCGCAGGTCGGTGACCTGGCAGGCGTGCATCGCGTTGCCGAAGGGCTCCTGCACGGCCGCGACCTCCGGCCGGATCCGGCTGAGGTCCGTGCGCCAGAGCGCCTTGGCGGGGAGCTTCACGTACTCGGCGAAGCACCCGTCCAGGCTGATCCCGATGATCCGGTCGCGCGCACACACGTGGTACTCGCCGATCCGGCACTGGTGGCACGTGCCGCAGACGATGTGCGACTCGGTGCTGACGATGTCGCCGGGACGGTAGCCGTACTTCTCCGTCACCCGGGCGCCGACGTCCACGATCTCGCCGAGGAGCTCGTGACCGAAGATGCGCTTGTCCCGGCCCTCCTCGTCGAGGCTGCCGAGGATCATGTCGCCGAAGGACTTCCGCCACCAGATGCCACGGTCGGAACCGCAGAACCCGGCGTAGCGCACCTTGACGATCACCTCGGAGCGGTCACCGGGGGAGCTCGTGAGCTCCGGGACCGGCACGTCCTCGAGCACCATGCCCGTGCTCGTGTCCCAGTCTTCCCTCGTCCGGTCGAAGGTCAACGCCTTCATGGTTCGCATGCATGGCTCCAGCGGCTGGCGCTCGTCCCTAACTCCCCGTGCTCCCACAGGGCGTCCGGACCGTGTACATTGGGCCCGGAGGTGGGCTTGCGGTCGTGGGTCGTGGGCGTTGTCGCGCTGCTCCCGGGGGTCGCCATGGCCTGGAGCCCGGGTGCCGTCACCCGGATCACCGAGGGGTCGTTCGAGGACGTGGCCTGGCAGGGCGACCTCGTGGTCGGTGTGGGCCCCGAGGGCACGGTGTTCGTCACGGGCGACACCCGCACCGAGGTGCCGCTGCCCGCCCGCGCGGTGGTCACCCTGGACCCCCGCAGCGAAGGGCCCGTCACCGTGGTGACGTGCGGCGACACCGGCGTGCACGCCCTCTCGCCCACCCCCGGCAGCGAGCCGCGCGCCCTGACCCCCGCGCCCTGCCTGGCCCTGGAGCGCATGGAGGGCACCCTGGTGGCCCTGCTCGCCGACGGGATGATGGCCGTGGAGGTGGACCCTCCCGCCGTCCGCAAGCTCGCCGACGTCACCCACCCCCGTGCCCTCGGTGTCGGCTCGGGCCGCGCGGCCGCGGTCGGCGACGACATCGCGCTGCGCCAGGACGGTCGGGTCACGCGCTACCCCGCACCCGCGGACGTGGTGGCCGTGGCGCCGGACCCCGAGGGGTGGGTCCTCGCCGTCGCGGGGCCCGCACCGCACCTCGCCCTCCCGGATGGATCCGTGATCCCCCTGCCCGACGCACCCCGCGCGCTCGCGGCCGCCGACCTCGGCACGGGCGACGACGCGATCGGCACCCTCGGCGACAGCCTGCTCGTGCGCACCGGCGACACCCCCTGGGCGATCGAGCCCGTCGGCGAGCCCTTCGTCGCCGTCTCGGCACGCGCGGGCGCCTGTCCGGAGGTGCTCGCTGCCGGGCCCACGGGCCTCTTCCGCATCGCGGGCGACTGCGAGCCGGAGCCCGAGCCCGTCGTGGCCGAGGCGGACGGCGAGGCCGCGCCCGACGTCCCCACCGCGATGGAGCTCGGCGAGTCGTGGCTGCTCCTGCGCCTCGACCCAGGTCAGTCGGCCACCATCCAGCTCTCGGACGCCGAGGGGAAGGCCCAGCGGTTCTACGCCTACGGTGGTCCACCCCGCCTGACGCTCAGCGAGCACGGGATGCTGCGCTACGGGGCCACCCGGGCAGACATCGGGCTCTGGCGCACCGCCATCCAGCTCATCGGCGAGAACGGCCAGCGCCGGTGGACCGGCATCGTCCTCGAGGTGCGCGACGACCGGCCGGCCATCCCCGTGCGCGAGGTGGCCGACCGTGCGGTCGTGCGCCCCCGGCCACCGAAGGGCCCCTGGGCCGTGCGCGAGTGCTTCGTGGAGGCCGGCGCCATCGGGGGTGCGAGCGCCAACCACCGCACCGAGTGGTCGAGCGTGGGCCTCCCGGACGTCGTGCCCTCCGCCAGCCCGTTCGTGGCGGCGAGCTGCGCGGGAGGGAGCCCGAAGGTCTCCTGGTTCGCGGGGGTGGACTCCGCCCCGGCCTTCTTCTACCTCGCCCCCAGCGGCCGGATGGTGCACCTGCTCGGCGCCACGCTCGGCGTGCAGACGGGCGGCGGCGCGGTGCGCGTGGGTCCCTACGTGAACACCGGGCTCCTCAAGCTCTCCGTGGGTGTGCGCGCGATGCTGCTGCCCTTCGAGACCGACAACGGCTCGCGGCACGGCCTGTTCGTCCGCGCCGACGCCGTCCCCGTCAACCTCGCAGGCTCCCTGTCCCTCGGGTACGCCTGGGAATTCGGCGACCTCTGATGCGTCTGGCGCCAGCCCTCGGGGGCCTCGTGGTGGCCCTCGTGCTCGCCGCCGCCAGCGCGCGGGACGAGCGGAGCCCGCGCATGTGGGCCCTGGCCGAGACGAGCCTCGTGGACACCTGGTTCCACCTCCGCGGACCCCAGACCACCCAGGACGCCGTCCTCGTCGTGCTCGTGGACGACGACGCCATCGCCGCCCACCCCGACCTCGTCGAGCGGCGCGAGGGCATGGCCCGCCTGCTGCGTCGGCTGTGGGAGCTCGGGGCCCCACATATCGTGCTCGACTTCATGATCCCGACCCCGGAGAAGCTCCTCCCGACCCCACTCACGGACGATCTGCGGGCGTGGGTCGCGGCGCCCGAGCCCGAGACGCCGCCCCTCGCGACCGGGCTCCTCCAGCGCACCGAGGCGATCACGCACGGCGACGACGTCCTCGAGGCGGCCATGCGGGCCGGGGAGGTCACCCTCGCCTTCCACCTCGGCGTGGAGACCGGAGAGCCCATCGAGGAGCTGAAGCTCACGCGGGGCACGTACGGTCAGGTGGCCCCGTCCGACGCCCTCCCACAGAGCCAGAGCCGCGCACTCTCCAGCATGGAGCGGTACGCGAAGGCCGCCTCGAGGCTCGGGGTGATCACGGTCGACGAACACGTCGACCACACCATCCGGGAGGTGAAGCTCGCACGCCGCCACGGACAGCGGCACTTCGTCCCCCTCGGTGTGCAGATGGCCGCGACGCGCCTCGGTGTCTCGCGCGGCAAGATGGCCTTCCTCGGGGGTGAGCGGACGGTCCGGCTCGGCGATCGCGAGGTCCGCGGGGACGACGACTTCTCCGTGTGGTTGAACTGGCGGGGCCGCGGGGCCTTCCCGGTGGTGAGCGCGCACGACGTCCTGGACGGCGACATCGACGTCGGGGGTCGCATGGTGATCGTGGCCTACAACGCGCTCTCGCAGGACATGGCGAGCACACCGTGGGGTCGGGAGCCCGCCGCCCTCACCCACGCGACCCTGATGGACAACATCCTCGCGGACGACCTGCTGATCCGCGCCGGCAAGCCCGCCGAGCTCGCGCTGGTGGGCCTGTGCGGCGGTCTGGTCGTGCTGGGCTTCCTGCTGCCCTGGCGTCCGGCCCGGTTCCTCGGCGCCCTCGCGGGGTGCGCGGCCGCCGTGGTCCTCCCGCCCGCGGCCTTCCTCGCGCAGGGCACCTGGCTGCCCGGCGTGGGCGCCCTGCTCGCGGCCTTCGGGGGCACGCTGGTGGCCTTCACGGCCGCCTGGCTCCAGGAGGGCTCGGAGGCGCGGGCGCTGCGGAAGGCGTTCGCGCACTACGTCAGCGACGAGCTCCTCGCGGAGATGGTGAAGGACCCCAGCCTCGTGCAGCTCGCCGGCCAGCGCCGCGACCTGTCGATCCTGTTCAGCGACATCCGGAGCTTCACGACCTACTCGGAGCGCATCGAGCCCCTCGATCTCATCGGGTTCCTGAACCACTACCTCACCCCGATGACCCGGGCGGTCATGAGGAACCGCGGCTTCGTCGACAAGTACATCGGCGATGCGGTGATGGCGCTGTTCGGGGCGCCGGTGCCGGAGGAGGCCCACGCCGAGCACGCCTGCCGGGCCGCCCTCGACATGTTCACGGGTCTCGACTCGGTGCGCCCGGAGGCCGCGAAGCACGGCATCGACCTCGCGATCGGAGTCGGCGTGAACTCCGGTGTGGTCGCTGTGGGCAACATGGGCTCGGCCGACCGGCTCGAGTACACCGTGCTCGGAGACGCCGTGAACCTCGCGAGCCGCCTCGAGGGCCTCACGAAGACGTACGGGGTGTTCTGCCTGCTCGGCGAGCGCACGGCCCGCGCGCTGCCCCCGGTGTTCCGCGTGCGCCGGCTGGACCTCGTGCGCGTGAAGGGCAAGGAGGAGCCCGTCGAGATCTTCGAGCTCTGCGGCGACGACCGGGTGACCGTGGTGGCCCACGCGGAGCCCGAGGCCTGGGAGGCCGGCGTGCAGGCCTGGCGGGACGGCGACTTCCCCGCGGCCCGGGCGGCGTTCACGCGGTTCCGCGACGCCAACCCGGACGACCGCGTGGCCGGGCTCTACCTGGAGCGCATGGCGCTGCTCGGGGAGCCCCCGCAGCCCTGGGACGGCGTGTTCACGCACCAGACCAAGTAGGTCAGAGCAGCTCGCTCAGCGGGCCGGGCGCGATGCGGGTCTGGCCCTCCTGACCGAACGTGTCGAGCGGATTCCCCGCGGCGTGGGCCAGCGTGTTGAACAGGTTGGAGAGCTGCCGGTTGTTCGTGCGGTCCACCCCCGGGTAGACGACGGTGCGGCCGTCGGTGTGCAGGCCGAGCCCCTGCCCGCCCACGAGCAGAACGGGCCACTCGCTCGCGGTGCTGTGGTGCTGCTCGCCGTTGTCGGGCAGGTACACGATGACGGTGTGGTCGAGCATCGTGCCGCCACCGATCTCCGGGGTGGCCTCGAGGGTCCGCGCGAGGTCCGCGATCCTCCGGACGTGCTCGCGGCTGACGTCGTGGATGGCGTCGATGTGGGGCTGGCTGCCCGACGACAGGTGGTGGAGGTCGTGGCGCTCGAGCGCGTTGTCGAGGGCCGGGTAGCCCTGGAGCACCGACCCGTACACCATGCGCCCGAAGCCCGAGTCGCCCGTGCCGGACGTGATCACGGCGACGTTGGTGAGCCCGCCGACCAGGGCGGCCGCCACGTTGTCGAACTGGGCGTGCAGGACGTCGAGGTGCGCACCCGTCGCGTACAGCGGGTTGGTCGAGGGGTCCTCCGGAGAGGCGAAGGCCGTCGTGGGATCCAGGGGGTCGATGGCGGCCGCGACCGCCGCGAGGTCGATCTGGCGCTGCCGCACGGTCTCGAGGCTCGCGAGGTACTGCTCGAGCTTGGCGCGCTCGGCGCTGTTGCCGGGGAAGGTCGCGAGGGCCGCGGTGACGTCGGCGTGGGCGAAGTCCAGGAGGTCCGAGCGACGCGCGAAGGACGTGGCCCCGGAGGAGCCCGGCAGGAAGCCGAACAGGTTGTCGTAGGCGAGCCGCGGGTCGAGGGTCACCGGCGCCGAGCGCCCGACGTCGAAGGCGCACGTGACGTTCGCGAGCCGCGCGCCGCTGCTGTCCACGCCCACCCGAACGGCGTCGAAGGGGGTCTGACCCCGGACGTCCGGGAGGGTCGCGAGGTAGGCGTCGATGGTCTGCCCGGCGGCGCGGGACGGCCGGGAGCGCGAGCAGGACAGCGCCCCGAAGTGGGTGCTGTGCCCGCCGCCCGTGATGGTCGACGAGAGGCCGAGCACGACGGCCGCGTGGGACGTGAGGTCCGACAGACCCGGCCCGCCGAGCAGGGGGTCGAGGGCCCGCGCGGTGCCGAGGTCGCCCGTCGTGTCCACGAGGGCGCTCGCGTGGCCGTAGAGCGTCGGGAACCAGCGACGACCCACGGTCGAGCCCGTGGCCGCCGCGTCGATCGCGGTGCGCGCGCCCGTCGACATGAAGCACACCGGCTCGATGCAGTTGCCCTCCACCACGAACACGAAGCGGGCCGGGGTGGGCAGCGTGGCGAACGCCTGACGGAGGAACGGCCCGAGCAGCGCGGCACCCGCACCGCCCCCGAGCCCGGCGAGGAACCTGCGACGCGAGATCATGGCGCGTCCTCCGTGCGGTGCCGGTAGAGCATGGCGTCGTGGGTGGCGAGGGCCTCGAGCATGCTCACGAACGAGCCGCCGCTCGTGGTGTAGGCGGTCTGCATGGCGTCGAGCACGCAGGCGTCCTCGAGGGTCTCGTCGCGGCCCGCGAAGAACCGGAACGTCTGCCGGACGAAGCACCGCTCGACGTACGGGGAGTCCGCGAGGGCCTCCACGAGGTCGATGGCGTCGGTGTAGGTGCGGTTCAGCGCGGGGTCCGGGAGGTTCGTGAGCGTGGTGGCGCCGTTCGGGGCGTTCCCGTGGTCGTCGGCCCGGAGGAAGCCCGCGTGGTTGTAGGTCTCGAAGGCCCGTCCCAGGCTGTTCATGTACTGGTGGCAGACCATGCACTCGGTGCGGGGCTCGATGCTCTCGTCGACGCGCTCGCGGGCCGTCTTCGTGCCGTCCGTCGCGAGGAGCTGGGCCTCCACGGTCACGAACTCCAGCGGGGGCACGGTCTGGCAGAGCAGGTTCTCGCGGATCCAGCGCCCGCGGGACACCATGCTCGGGCCGTCCTCGAAGGCGTCACCGTGGCTCGCGAGCCAGGCGGGATGGGTGAGCATGCCCGCGCGCTCGGTGGTGGGCAGGGTCTGCCAGCGCTCGGCCGTGGTCTCGCCGATCGGTGCAGAGATCCCGTACGGGTAGGACGTGTGGGTCGTGCTGCCCGCGAAGCTCGAGGTGGCGTACCGCGTGGTGGACGCCAGGAAGAGCTCCCGGGTGGTGAGGAGCTCGTGCAGGACGTCCTGATCGTTCACCACGACGCGCGCGATGGCGTCCTCGAGCTGCTGGAGCAGGGTGGACTCGTGGCCGTAGTAGCCGGACTGGAGGTTCCCGTAGGAACGCCGGATGTTCGAGACCTCCGCGGTGCCGTCCCAGGCCGAGGTGGCCTCCGGGCGGTCCTTGAACACCGTCGGGAAGTCCGCGACGTCGAAGAGCTCGAGGAAGAAGCGGTCGATGCGGTCGGACGTCCACTCCGCAGCGCGACCCTGGATGCGGCGGTCGTCGGCCCAGTCGAAGAGGGTGTCGACCCGCGCGGCGTCCGTGCCCATGGCGTACTGGCGCAGGAGGGCGCCCGCGACGGCCGGCTGCTGGATGGTGCCGTTGGCCGCGGCCAGCTGGATGTCGGGCAGATGGCCCTCCCAGGGGTCGGTGTAGCTCCCGTAGGGACCGAGCCCGAAGCGGAAGACCCCCTGGGCGCCCGCGGGACGGTCGCTGATCACGCTGCTCACCCAGCGCGCGATCTCCCAGTCCGAGAGGCGGTGGCGGCCATCGGGGTCCGGGGTGCCCTCGCCGAGCTCGCTCGGGAACAGTGCCGGGACCGTGAGCCACGCGGCGGACGTGACGTGGGTGAGGGTCTCGGGGCGCGTCCAGCCCTCGCTGGCCTCGCGGACGAGCGCGGCCTCCGTGAACGCCGTGAGCCGGTCGACCTCGGCCTGCGTCGGCGGCCGGTAGTACGCGCCGTTCTCGAGCATCTCGCGGAGGTAGTGGTCGATGCAGGTGGGGGTCGGGCTCGCGTCGTTGAACATGCAGTTGAGCGTGCTGTCGCTCGAGGGCTGGTGCTGGCGGCCCTTCGACGGGAACCGCTGGGTCCAGCCGGCCCCCGCGTAGTCGAGGACTCCGAGGTAGAGGTCGAGGGTGGGCGCGTCCATGCCCACACCCTCGGGGTACGTGGTGAACCGCGCCGAGGACGGGGTGGCGAGCGGGTTGGAGGCGGCTGGAGACCCGCTGCTCTGGCCGATGGTCTTCCGCCACGAGGTGGCCTCCATGCGGCGCAGCCGGGCCTGGGAGCTCGAGGGGCTGCCGTCGCACATGAACAGCGCGGCCTGGTCGAGGTCGTTGGGGTCGTAGTCGTTGGGCTCGACGGGCGTGGGGTCCGGCACGCAGCTCGCCCCTCCGTCGATCCAGGCCGTGATGGTCGAGAGATCCGCGGGGTCCAGGGGCCCACCGGGGGGCATGGGCTGGCCCGAGCCGCCCTGGCTCGCGTGGGTGCCCTGGAGCTTGTGCACGAGGTAGGACGCAGCACTGTCGCCGGCGGCCACCAGCGCCAGGCCGGACTGGTGGCTCGGTAGCCCGACGAGCCCCTCCACACGGCGGAGATCGAGGCCTCCGAGGGCGACGGACCCGTGGCAGGCGGTGCAGTTGCCGTCCACGATGGCCTGGACCTCGAGACACTCGAGGCTGACGGGGTCGACGCCGGTGTCGCCCGTGTCGGCGTCGGTGTCCGCATCCGAGTCGGAGTCCGTGTCGGTGTCGGTGTCGGCCTCGACGTCGCAGACCGCACCGGCCGCGATCCAGTTGCCGACGACGGCCCGATCGCCGGCGGAGATGGGCGCCTCGCCCGGTGGAGGCATGACGTCGCCGTCACCGCCCGCCGCGAAGTGCGTGCCGAGCAGCTTGCGCCAGAGGTAGCTGTCGTCGGGGGCGAAGGGCTCGACGAGGACCAGGGGGCTCTGGCCGCTCGGGGCCCCGACGGTGGCGCCGACGTCCGTGAGGTCGAGGTGACCCGCAGGCAGCGGACCTGCGTGGCAGCCCGTGCAGGACGCGTCGATCACGGTCTGCACGACGTCGCAGCCCGGATCCGCGTCGGTGTCCGTGTCCGTGTCCGCATCGGCGTCGGCGTCGGCATCGGCGTCGGTGTCCGCGTCACCGCCGGGGTCGCACGTCGCCCCGGCAGCCACCCACGAGCCCAGGGCAGCGCGCTCTGCAGGAGGGACGGACGCCGTGCCCGGCGGGGGCATCACGGTGCCCGTGCCGCCGACGGTCGCGTGGGTGCCGTCGATCTTCAGCAGCAGGTAGCTGTCGGCGGGCGCGAAGGGCGCGATGAGGTCGAGGGACGTGCTGCTCGGCGCGCCGACCGACGCGGTGATGTCGGTGAGATCGAGACCCGCCAGCGGCAGCTCGCCGCCGTGGCAGGACACGCAGCGGGCGTCCATCGTGGCCTGCGCGGACGCGCAGTCGCCGGGAGCATCGGTGTCGGCGTCCGTGTCGACGTCAGAGTCGGCGTCGGCATCGGCGTCCGCGTCCGCCTCCCCGACGGGTGCAGTGGGGGCCGGGGTGGGCCGGCACGCGAGCTGCGCGAGGAACAGGAGCATCGTGGACCGCCGTCGTGAGGGACCAGTCTACAACGGACCGACGGCGGACACCGACCACCGTCGGGGTGCCCATCGGGCGAACGTCTGGAATCGCAGGCATGCAGGCTGCAAGGTGCCGGGCTCCACCGAGGAGGCCGAGATGACGACGATCGAGAGGAGCTGGACGCACGGACAGCGAGCGCTGGAGGTGCGGCGCGGGGACGCCGGGTACACCCTGGCCATCGATGGACAGGGGGTGCTCACGGACGACCGCGAGGGCTTCGAGCTGCTCGCGCGACACGTGGCGGCGGCGGTCACCAGCCGGCCGTTCAACGCCGGGCGGCCCTGGCGGCCGGACGACGACGCGGTGCTGGCGGCGCGGTTCGGAGCGGGCGACGACGACGTCACGCTGGCCGCCTCGCTGGACCGCACGAAGAACGCCATCCGCGCGCGGCTCGTGAAGCTCGGCCTCACCGAGGACACTGGCGGATGGCGCCGCTACGCCTGAGGGCAGGTTCGGGTCAGACGGGCGGAAGGTTCCGATCGGGAGGCGCAGGTACACCCTGCACACCCCAGGAGGCCCCCATGCTCGTCTCGATCCTCGCCCTCGCCAGCGCTTCGGTGCTCGATCCGCTCGACTCCGTGCAGACCCGGGCGTCGGCGCTCTGCGACACCGTTCCCGGCGACGGGGAGGTCACCCAGGACTTCGGCACCGCCACGCCCCCCTGGAGCCGCGCGTTCTCCGCAGACGCCGCCGTGGCCGGCCTCTGCGCCATGCACGGTGAGGTCACCCACGACGAGACGTTCTCCGTCGCCGGCGACCAGCTCACCGTGTCCCACACGAGCTCGGCGTTCGCCATCGACCAGGGCACGTCCCCGGGCTCGTTCTTCGTCTCCGCGGACGGGTCGGCCCTCTCGGACACCCGCTTCCGGGTGGACGTCCTCTCGCCGTTCACCCTGGATGTCGACGTCGACCGCAACGTCGCCGAGCCCGTGACGGTCGTGCTCCGGAACCTCACCACGAGCTCCATCGTGCTCGACGTGCCCCTCGTCGGCTCCTTCGACGGGGTGCTGGACCCCGGGGCCTACCAGCTCGAGGTCTCGAACATCTGCTCGGTCCAGCGCGGGGGTGTCTGCTCGAGCACGCTCGTCGTCGACCTCGCCGTGGACGCCTCGGGGGCGCCCGGGTGCACGGGCCTCTGCGCCACGCTCGCCCAGGCCGTGGACGACGCGAACACCGCCTACGGCTCCACGGTCCTGGTGCCCGGGACCGGCTCCCTCGGAACCGACAGGGTCACCGGCGTCCTCGAGGACCTCGCCGACGACCTCGTCGCCAGCGGCTGCACCCTCGACCCCGATACGCTCTCGGGCTTCGGCGGTGCCATGGTCGGCAACCGCGTCACGGGCGACGCCACGGGCGGACCGGTCGCTGCGACGTTCGGCGGCGGCGTGTTCGCCGGATCGCTCGGGGGTCTGACGTTCGCGGACGGGACCTGGCGCGGCTCGCGCTTCGCGGCCCCGACCTCGGACGGTGGCTTCCTGGCGGGCACCTGGGTGCGGGTGGCCGGTCGCCGCGGCGTCGTGGTGGGGCTCTACGGCACCTGCGACGGTGGCGCCGGGCTCCCGGGACCGGTGGAGAGCTGGTACGGCGCTCCGCTCTCCTGGCCCTGAGGCATCAGCGGAACAGCCGGACGATCTTCGCCATGCTGGTGAGGAAGCGGTCCACCTCGGCCTCGGTGTTGTAGAGGCCGAAGCTCGCCCGGGCGGTCGCCTCGACCCCCAGGCGCTCCATGAGGGGCTGGGCGCAGTGGTGACCCGTGCGGACCGCGATGCCGTCCTCGTCGAGGAAGGTGCCGACGTCCGTCGGGTGCAGGCCGTCCACGACGAACGAGAGCACGGCGGCCTTGTGCGGAGCCGTGCCGAGGATGCGGACACCGTCGAGGGACTGCAGGCCCGCGGTGGCGCGCGCGAGCAGCCGGGCCTCGTGGGCCGACACGGCGTCGCGCCCGACGTCCATGAGGAACCGCGCGGCGGCGCCGATCCCGACGGCCCCGGCGATGTACGGGGTGCCCGCCTCGAACCGCGCGGGGGGTGCGGCCCACGTGGAGCCCTCGAACCGCACGGTCTCGATCATGTCGCCGCCGCCCTGCCACGGCGGCATGCGCTCGAGGAGCTCCATGCGACCCCAGAGGGCGCCGATGCCGGTGGGGCCGTACATCTTGTGGCCCGACAGCGCGAAGAAGTCGGCCCCGAGGGCCTGGACGTCGATGGGGGCGTGCGGTGCGCCCTGGGCGCCGTCGACCACGAGGATCGCCCCGACGGCATGGGCCCGCGCGGCCATCTCGGCCACCGGGTTCACGGTGCCGAGCGCGTTGCTCGTGTGGCCCACCGAGACGATCTTCGTGCGGGGGCCGAGCAACCGGTCGTACGCGTCGAGATCCAGGCTACCGTCGTCGTGGATGGGCACCACGCGGATGACGGCACCCGTGCGGGCCGCGACGAGCTGCCAGGGCACGATGTTGCTGTGGTGCTCGAGGGCCGTCAGCACGACCTCGTCGCCCGGAGCCAGCATGCCGCCCCAGGCGTAGGCCACCAGGTTCAGGGCCTCGGTGGTGCCGCGGGTGAACACGACCTCGTCGGGGGACGGCGCGTTCAGGAAGGCCGCGAGCTGCGCCCGGCCCGCCTCGTAGGCCTCCGTGGCACGCTGGGAGAGCACGTGGACCGCCCGGTGCACGTTGGCGTGGGCGTGGCGCTCGTAGTGGTCGACCGCATCGAGGACGGCGAGGGGCCGCTGGGTGGACGCCGCGTTGTCGAGGTAGACGAGGGGTTGCCCGTTCCGACCGGTCTCCGCGAGGATCGGGAACTGCGCGCGGAGCGCCTCGACGTCGTAGCTCATGCCAGCCACGCGTCGACGGCGGCCTGGAGCTCCTCCCGGAACGCGTCGGGGACCGACGCCACCACCTCCGAGGCGAACGCCCCCGTGAGCAGCCGGGAGGCCTCGCTCACCGTCAGCCCGCGCTGGCGGAGGTAGAACAGGGCCTCGTCGTCGAGCCGCCCGACCGTGGCGCCGTGGCTGGCGACCACCTCGTCGTTGTCGATCTGGAGCCACGGCCGCACGACCGCGCTCGCCCCGTCCGCGAGCAGGAGCGTGTTGGCCTGCTGGGTGGCCTCGGTGCCGGTGACGCCCGGCGCGACGGTCACCTGGCCCGTGAACACGGCACGTGCGCGGTCGTCGAGGATGTTCCGGAAGAGCTGGTGGCTCGCCATGCCCGGGCTCGCGTGCTGCAGCTCGAGGTGGTGGTCGGCGTGCTGCTTGCCTCGACCCAGCACGAGGCCGCGTGCATCGAGGGCGCCGCGGGCCTGCCCGGTGCTGGTGAGCTCGACGCGCACGATGGACCCGCCGAGCACGAAGGAGCGGACGTCGATCCGCGCGTCGCGACCGAGGTCCGCGGCGATGCGGACGACCGCGTGGCCGCCCTCTCCCCGCACGACGTGGGTGAGCGAGACGGAGGCCGTGGTGCCGGCGAACACTTCGATCACGGGGACGTGGAGGCCCGATCCGAGCGTGTGCTCTACGAGGACCTCGACGCGCGCGCGAGCCTCGGCGACCACGAGCACCCGGGGCGTCGTGAGGCCGTCGGCGCCGCCGAGCTTCACGCGGACCGGCCCGACCCGCGCGCCCGCCGGGGCGTGAACGAGGGCCCCACCGCGGAAGAAGGCGGCGTTGAGGCCCTGGAAGCCCTCGGTGCCCGCGGCGCGCCCGAGCTTCGCGACCGCGTCGCGCGGCCCCTCGAGGAGCGGCACGGCGCCCTCGAGCTCCACGGAGCCCTCCACAGGGGCGTGCTCGGTGGCGAGGAGGCGGGCGGCCGAGGTGAAGCGCCAGGCCTCGTCGCGGCGGCCGGGGAACGTGAGCCCCTGCATGGCGGCACGGCGCCAGGAGCCGTTCCCGGGCAGGGCGTCGGCGACGGCTTCGAAGGCCGCCTGGTAGGGGGCGCTCATCAGCCGGCCTTCCGGATCCAGTCGTACCCGCGGGTCTCCACGTCCTTCGCGAGCGTGGCATCCCCGCTCTTCACGATGCGCCCGTCCACGAGGATGTGCGTGAAGTCCGGGACCAGGTGGTCGAGGAGCCGCTGGTAGTGCGTGATCACGAGCATGGAGCGATCCGGGGCGCGCAGGGCGTTCACGCCGGCCGCGAGGGTGCGCAGCGCGTCGACGTCCAGCCCGCTGTCCATCTCGTCGAGCACGGCGAGCTTCGGCTCCAGGACGGCCATCTGGAAGATCTCGTTCCGCTTCTTCTCGCCGCCCGAGAAGCCCTCGTTGAGCGAGCGGTTCAGGAGCTCCTTGGGCATCTCGACGAGCTTCATCTTCTCGCGCGCGAGCTTCAGGAAGTCCACGGCGTTGAGCTCGGGCTCGCCGCGGGCCGTGCGCACCGCGTTCAGGGCGGCCTTCAGGAAGTAGCTCGTGGACACCCCGGGGATCTCGACCGGGTGCTGGAAGCTCATGAACACGCCGCGATGGGCGCGCTCCTCGGGCTCCAGGCCGAGCAGGGACTCCCCGTCGAGGCGGATGTCTCCGCCGGTGACGGTGTAGTCCGGGTGCCCGCAGATCACCTTGGACAGGGTGCTCTTGCCCGCACCGTTCGGCCCCATGACCGCGTGCACCTCTCCGGCGCCCAGGGTGAGGGTGAGCCCCTTCAGGATCGGGGTGCCGTCGATCTCCGCGTGGACGTCGACCAGCTCGAGCATGCGTCCTCCAGGACCGTCGGCTAACCAAACCGGACGGTCCCATCCAGATTGGGGGACCGTGGTACCGGGCACGGACGCGCGCTAGACTCCGCGCCGGAGGCGACGCCGATGGCCGAAGCGAAGGAAGGACCCGACTGGCAGAAGATCATGGGCTGCAGCATCGCGGGCTTCGTGATGTTCTGCATCCTGCTCGCGCTGGGCACCCTCGCGTTGATCTTCGTCCTCCCCTTCGTGAGCTGGGCCCTGGTGCTCCTCGACGCCTGAGGTCCTACGGTGCCCGCCGGCGCCGTACGAGCACCCCGAGACCGCCCAGGGTGCCGACGGCCACCACCCCGGCCACGCCCAGCCCGACACCGATGGGGACGACCCACGATGCGCCGCCCGGGGGCGGTGGTGCCGGCGGGGGCAGGTCCCGGTCGACGAGACCTCGTGGGGGGGCCTGCGGGGGCACGATGTCGGCTCGCGCATCACCGACCAGAAGGATGAAGAGCGCCGCTCCCACGGGGATCACCATACCTCCCGCTGGTCCAGGTCGAGCTCCACAGAGAGCGGGCCCGAGAGCTCCTCCGGGAACTGCATCCGCGTGAATCGCCCGGCGATGCAGCTCTCGGCGGCCCCAGCCCCCTCGATCCGGGCGTTCGTGAACCGACCGTCCACGAGCTCCCCGTGGACCTGGATGGTGAACGGCTTCGGGGCCTCGATCGCCTCCTGAGCCACCAGCCGCTGAACACAGTAGGCGAGCTGGTTCTGGTGCCGGCGGACGACGACGAGCGGGGGCGCCTCGGGTCCGGCACCCGGGACGGAAGCCCGGGCACTCCATGCAGGCCCCCCGGTGCTCGGCCAGACCGGTCGCGGTAGGCGCCGCGGTGCCCACCGATGCAGGCCCTGCCCGGCCTCCAGCGAGCTGTAGGCCATCTCCAACCTGGCACGCGCGTTGGCCGGCACACACAGCCGCGACAGGGAGTCGGGGGCGAGCGCGGCCATGGACACCCTGTCGGTGCACCGCGCCGGAGACGGTGAATCGGGTCCACCGATGAACTGCCCCTGATCGACGCGCGGATGGAGCGCGTGGAGCGACGCGACGGCGGGGAGGAGGTCCGAGGCTGTGGTGTCTCCACCCAGGTGCACGAGAGCCTGGGTGCAGCGCCACTCGGAGGGGTCGATCGGAGAGACCGTCGGATGGGCCGCGGCGACCTCGGTCGCGATGGCATCGTAGAGGTCCTCGCAGGCCCTGAAGACCTCGGAGACCTGACCCGGGAGCGCCTCGAGCGGCAAGGGGCACGGGTCGCCCTGGATGGGCACGCCACCCGCGAGGATGTGGACACCCGCCGGCACGACGTCGACCACCACCTGCTGCGCGCACCCCACGTCCGACGAGGCCGACGCCGCGCGCAGTCGACCTCCCATCGCCCCAGCGAACGTGCTGCCACCGAACTGAGCCTGACCGGCCGTATAGAGGGCCTCCCGCAGGAGCTCGACGGATGCCGAGGCATCCGGCACGATCAGGACCCGGCCGTGGAACTCGAGGTCGGGATCCCCCGTGCGTTGCGCGAGCGCCTTGCGCGCCTCGGCCTGGGCGAGGAGGACCTCGTACAGGCCGGTGATGAGCTGGCCCCGCTTCTGGTCCGCCGGGACCTGCCCGTCCACCACGGACGCGACGACCTTCGACGCCACCATGGCCTCGAGCACCCCCTGGCGTCCGAGCGCGTCGTAGGCGGACGGCGGGACGGAGAGCCACCAGGCGCGCGTGTCGACCTCGATCCGGTCGGCGTACACCACGATCCGCGGCCAGTAGCCGACGGGCTCGCCCGCGGGGAGCTCGACGAGATCGATACCCTCCCGGGCCTCGATCGCCGCGGTGGGCCCCCACCAGACGGCCTCCTCCCGGGCCACCGGGGACAGCGGATCGCAGGCCAGCAGGAGCAAGAGCGCGGACATGCAGCCATGGTACGCGAGGTAGGGTGGACGTGTGCGTGCGCAGGAGGACCGATGCGACCCTCGCCCCGGAGGCCTGCCCGCGAGGCGCTGGCGACCCTGGTGGGCTTCGTGGTCACCGTGGGAGCCTGCAACCTCCCGGCTTCCCGCCCTGCAGCACCGCCCGCGGCCACCTGTCCCCCGACCCGGACGATCACCCGGATCGAGCCCTGCGTGTCCTCCGATGGACCCGCGGCGACCCTCGTGAGCCCACCAGCCGTCGACTCCCACCTCGAGCGCGTCGAGGAGGACGACCTCGCGGCCCTCCTGGAGTGCACCACGCGCCACGGGCTCCCGGTGCGCCTCGCGTGCGACGAGTGGCCCTGCATGCTCCAGATCGTGTACCCCGACCAGGCGGCCCAGGACGCGCGTACCTGCCGCGACCGGCTGCCGCCCGAGCTGCCGGGGATCCCCGGGGCCCTCGTCAGCGGAGGGCGCACGACCTACCCGTTCACGTGGTGGCTCGCGCACGTCGATCTGCTCGACCGCTGGCAGGACCAGCTCTGGCGCGAGCGCCAGGAAGCCCGCAAGCAGCGCCTGAACCAGAGCCCGTTCCTACAGGCCGTCCCGTGAGGACGCTCGTTGCGCTCGGGTGGGGCGCGCTGCTCGGTCTCTTCTGTACGACCCTCCCCTCACCCCCATCCACCCCCGATGCCCCGCCCTGCCCGACAGACCGGGTGCTCACCGTGCCGTGTGTCCCCGACGCCCTCCCGTCGCCCGCGACGGACGCCCGGGAAGAGCTCCCTGCACCCCGGGCGCCCGACGAGCCCGCCGCGAGCGAGGCGGCAGAGCGGATCGAGGCCTGCCTGGACGACGGAGCGCCGGTCTGGGTGGACTGCGAGAGCTGGCCCTGCCTGCTGGCCGGGGCCTCTCCCCAGGGCGACGGGCCCACGGCCGGCACCTGCGCCACCGAGGCCATCGGCCGTCGCGGGCGCCTCTGGAGGACGGTCCACGACCCCGACGGCCATCCCTGGACGGTGTGGTCGCAGATGGTCGAGCCGGACACCACGACCGCCACGCTCGCGCGACGGCAGCGACTCGTCTCGACCCTCGAGGAGCACGTGCGGTTCGGCCTGGCCCTCAGCGGGCCGTGATGGTCAGCCGACCGCGCCCTCGAGGCTGACCTCGAGCAGCTTCCGGGCCTCCACGGCGAACTCCATCGGGAGCTCCTTGAAGACGTCCCGGCAGAACCCGTTCACGATCATCGAGACGGCGTCCTCCTCGCCGAGGCCGCGCTGCTTGCAGTAGAAGAGCTGATCGTCGCCGATCTTCGAGGTCGTGGCCTCGTGCTCCACCACCGCGCTGCCGTTGCGCACGTCCACGTAGGGGAAGGTGTGGGCCCCGCAGCGGTCGCCGATGAGCAGCGAGTCGCACTGGGTGTGGTTGCGGGCGCCCTCCGCCTTCGGCCCGATGGAGACGAGCCCGCGGTAGGACTGCTGCCCACGACCCGCGCTGATCCCCTTGCTCACGATGGTGGAGCGGGTGCGTTTGCCCAGGTGGATCATCTTGGTGCCGGTGTCCGCCTGCTGGGCGCGGTTGGACAGGGCCACCGAGTAGAACTCGCCCACGCTGTCGTCACCCTTCAGGATGCACCCCGGGTACTTCCAGGTGATGGCGCTGCCGGTCTCCACCTGGGTCCACGAGATGTGGCTGCGGTCGCCCGCGCACAGCCCGCGCTTCGTGACGAAGTTGTAGATGCCGCCCTTGCCGTCCTGGTCGCCCGGATACCAGTTCTGCACGGTGGAGTACTTGATCTTCGCGTCCTCGTGGGCCACGAGCTCCACCACCGCGGCGTGGAGCTGGTTCTCGTCGCGCTGGGGCGCCGTGCACCCCTCGAGGTAGCTGACGTAGGACCCCTTCTCCGCGATCACGAGCGTGCGCTCGAACTGGCCCGTGTTGGCCGCGTTGATCCGGAAGTAGGTGGACAGCTCCATCGGGCAGCGCACGCCCTCCGGGATGTACACGAAGCTCCCGTCCGAGAACACCGCGGCGTTGAGGGCCGCGAAGTAGTTGTCGGTGATGGGGACCACCGAGCCCAGGTAGCGCCGCACGAGGTCCGGGAACTCCTGGACGGCCTCGCCGAAGCTCATGAACAGGATGCCGAGCTCCCGGAGCTTCTCCTTGAAGGTGGTGACCACGGAGACGCTGTCGAACACCGCGTCCACCGCGACCCCCGCGAGGGCTTCGCGCTCGTTGAGGGGGATGCCGAGCTTCTCGTACATCTCGAGGATCTCGGGGTCGACCTCGTCCAGGCTCTTGGGACGGGCCTTCGGGGCCGCCCAGTAGCTCACGGACTGGTAGTCGAGCGCCGGGTAGTCGAGCTTGGCCCAGTGGTGGGGCTCCTCCATCTCCTTCCAGGCCGCGAACGCCGCGAGCCGCCACTCGAGGAGCCAGGCGGGCTCGTTCTTCCGCGCGCTGATGTAGCGCACCACGCCCTCGTCCAGACCTGGCGGCAGGAAGTCCTGCTCGACGTCGGTGACGAAGCCGTACTTGTACTCCGATGCGGCCTCGACGAGCCGATCGACCTCACTCATGCGGTCTCCCGTGCGCCGGGCACCCGGCCCGACCGCAGATCCTCGAGGGACATGCTCTTCAGGCCCCCCTCGAGCACGTTGCCCACGTGCGTCCACAACGCCCGCAGGTTGCACCCGGGCCCCGCGTGCACGCACGCGTCGAGGTGACCCGCGTAGGCCTCGCAGAACCCCTGCCCCACCAGGGGCGGATCGAGGGCCACCAGGGCGTCCCACAGCGAGATCTCGCTCGGCTGCCGCGCCAGCAGGTAGCCGCCGTTGGCGCCGCGCACGCTATCGAGGATGCCCGCGCGCCGGAGCAGCCGGAGCATCTTCGCGGCATGCTCGTAGCCCACGCCCTCCGCGGCCGCGATCTTCTCGATGGTGACGGGCTCACCTGTGCCGTCGCCCTCGAGCCTGACGATCGCGAGGAGACAGCGCAACCCGTACTCTTCCTGTGTGGAGAGGCGCATGGCCTCCAGCTAACGAAACCGTACGCACCCATCCAGATGGGCGGCTGAGGTAACGTGCCGCCGAGGACCCGCATGCCGCCGGCGACCGACGTTCCAGAGACCGAGCCGCTCGAACGCCCCGCTGGATCGGGCAAGCGCGTCGTGCTGCAGAAGGAGCCACCGCGCAGCGACCTCCAGGTCGACGTCCGGCGCGCCGGCGACCACACCATCGTCACGCTGGCCGGCCGAATCGCGGAGGGCTTCAAGGGCGAGGAGCTCGGGCGGCGGCTGGTGGGCAACATCATCCTTGAGACCCGCCAGGTCGACCGCGTCACCTCCTACGGGGTGCGCGCCTGGCTCGCCATGCTCGACGCGATGGACACCGACAACCTGTACTTCGCGCGGTGCTCCGAGGCCGTGCTGAGCCAGATGGCCATGATCCGGGCCTTCGCCGGGAACGGCTCGATCACGAGCTTCTTCGCCCCGTACCTGTGCGAGGGCTGCGGGAACGCCTTCCAGGTCCTCTACGACGCCATCGAAGACGCCCCGGCCATCGCGGAGAGCCGTCCGGTGGACGTGCAGTGCCCGCGGTGCCGCACGGTCTGCACCCTCGACGACGACCCGGCTTCCTTCTTCCGCATCGGGCCCCTGGTGGAGGCACCGTCCGAGGAGCTCAAGCAGGCGCTGGGCAAGCTCCCGCCGCTCGGCGTGGACGCCGACCCCATCGAGAAGTCCGTCCGCGACAACCTCACGGTGGTGAAGTTCAACACCCGGCTCGACGCCAGCGTGCGCCTGCGGCGCGTGTTCGACGGCCTGGAGGGTCGCGCGCGCTTCGACATGGGCGGGGTGCCCGAGGTCACCGAGCGGGGTGCCACGACGTTCCTGCGAGCCCTCGACGCCCTCGACCCGGAGGTCCGTCGGGTGGAGATCGTCGGCTGTCCCGAGGCCCTGGCGGTGGCCCTCGTCGGGCGCCCGCCGGACGACCGCGTCCGGGTCATGTCGGTCGTCGTGCGGGCCACCTGCGCGAGCCCTCCCGGCCAGCGGGACGTGCACGTCGACATCGTCGAGCACGGCGAGGCCCTCGCGAGCGGGAAGCCGCCCGAGGTGCGCTGCGACTGGTGCGACGACGCGCTGTCCTTCCGCTCCCAGCGCACGATGCTCGCCACCCTCGCCCAACGCCTCGGCTTCGGTGAGGTCGCTCCGGAGCCGGAGCCCGAGCCCGAGCCGTCCCCGCGGGGCCAGCGGCTGTCGATCGGCCTCTGGATCACGAGCATGCTCGCCACCGGGTCCGCCGTGTTCGCGGGTCTGGTCGGGATGGTGCTCCTCGCGGCCCTCTGGTTCCTGGCCCCCACACCCGGGCCCCCTCCGAACGCCTGGATCGCGGGCCGCACGCCTCCACCGCGCTGGACCGAGACCCAGTGGGCTGAGGACACCACCGGGGTCCACGTCGTGGCGGGCGCAGACGCCGCCGACCTCGAGGCCGCGCTGGAGACCGCGAGGCGCAAGGCCCTGTTCCAGCTCGTGGAGCACCTCCGGGACGCCCTGCGGGACCGGGCCATCCACCCGCTGATCCCCGCACCGCCGTACCGCGACGACCCCGCGTGGCGCGCGGCCGTCGTGGACGACTACCTGGCTGCCGTCGCGCCGTTCGGGCTGCCCGAGCGCGCCGAGGTCGCAGTCCGCGAGGGTGGGCCCGAGACCCGCATCTTCGTGCGGTACGACCTCGCTCCGGAGGCGTGGGCTCGCGTGGTCGAGCACTACGGCACCGTCTACACGTTCCGCGGGATGGACCTCTCGCCCCGGTTCCCGCTGCAGCCCGAACAGCCCGAGAGCGACGTGCTCGTGGTCGCCACACGCACGTGGCTCGCGGAGCCGAAGGCCGGGGATCGGCTGCTGGCCACCGGTGACGCCCGCACCCTGGATCTCCAGGTCGCACGCCAGGAGCTGGAGTCCCAGTGGGACGCGCTCCCCGCGGGTGAGACCCTGTCCCTCACCTTTCACGACGGCGTCACGGAGAAAAGGGTACCCTTGCGGAAGAACCCATGACGTCGCCCTCGTCCATCACCGAGCTCCGCCCCCTGGCCCGGGGAGGCATGGCGGAGCTGCACGTCGGTCGCATGACGGGGCTCGCGGGCGTCGAGAAGCTCGTGGTGGTGAAGCGCATCCTGCCCACGCTCGCCCACCGCACGGACTTCGTGGACATGTTCGTGAGCGAGGCCCGCGTGGCCATGCTCCTGCAGCACCCGAACATCGTGCAGACCTACGATGTGGGTGAGGACGAGGAGGGCTTCTACCTCGTCATGGAGTACCTGGAGGGCGCGGACCTCCGGCGGGTGCTCTCGCAGCTCCAGCACGACCGTCGCAGCATCCCGAAGGAGCTCGCGATCCAGGTGATGATCGGCGTCCTGGCGGGCCTGCACTACGCCCACACCAAGTCGGACGCCGACGGGAAGCCGCTCGGGGTCGTGCACCGCGACGTGAGCCCCCACAACACCTTCGTGACCTGGGACGGGAGCGTGAAGCTCCTGGACTTCGGGGTGGCCCTCGCCAGCACGAACCTCGCGGAGGAGGACGAGGACCTCGTCCAGGGCAAGCTCCGCTACATGTCGCCGGAGCAGTGCCTGAACGCGCCCGTGGACCCCCGCTCGGACGTCTATGCCGCAGGCGTGATGCTCTACGAGCTGCTCACGGGGCGGCGGGCCCACCTCGGCGACGACCGCACGCAGATCCAGGCCGCCATCCTCGATCAGCCCGTGCCGCCGCCATCGGCCCACGGCATCATCCTGGACGACGACCTGCTGCGCATCGTCATGCGGCCCCTCGAGAAGAAGCGTGCAGCCCGCTTCCAGAGCGCCCGCGACTTCCAGGAGGCCCTGGAGGACTACTGCCAGGCCCAGGGCATCTTCCTCTCGCCCATCCGGCTCGGCGAGTGGCTGCGCGACCTGCTGCCCACCCCGCAGGGGCCCACGCCCAACCGCACGGCGAGCATCACCCGCGCGCCCCGTCCCGGTGCGTCCTTCCGGTCCACGCCCCACGCCGAGCTGCGGTCCCTCGGGGGCTTCACGGTGGTCCACTTCCGCGGGCGCCTGAACGAGGCCTTCGATGGCCGCACCGTGGGCGAGCAGATCGACGGCCCGACGATCTTCGACCTGGAAGGCATCGAGCGCATCACGTCCTTCGGCATCCGCTCCTGGCTCGAGATGATGCGGGTCAGCCGCGCCCGCCCGCTGTACCTGGCCCGGGTGCCCCAGGCCTTCGTGAACCAGGTGAGCATGGTGCGCGGCCTGCTCGGGAAGGCCTCGGTGTGCTCGTTCTACGCACCCTTCCTGTGCCCGGACGACCACACGGAGATCCGCGCGCTGCTGGCCGGCGAGGATGCCCGCCGCATGCTCGCCCTCGGCGACGTGCCCCACGTGCCCTGCCCGCTCGGCACGGCCCACCGGCCCACGCTGGACGAGGACCTCGAGCTCTACGACGTCCTCTCGGACGCCTTCGTCGCCGAGCCGCCCGCGCAGGTGCTCGCCGTGATCGAGGCCCTCGACGCCGACCGCGACCAGCCGCCCATCGAGAAGATCCTCGACGACCACCGCACCACCATCCACATCCGCCGCTCCCTCGACGAGAGCCTGCGCTGGAAGCGCCTGCTGGACGGCCTCGAGGGCGAGGTCGCCTTCGACCTCACCGAGGTCACCCGCACCACCGACGAGGGCGTGGAGGGGCTCGCGAGCGCGCTGGCCTCGGTGGCCCCGGACCTCTCGCGCGTCACGGTGCGGGCCGCTCCCCGCGCCGTCTGGGACGCGCTGGCCACCCTGCCCGTGCTCGAGGGCCGCCTGGAGCTCGCCTCCCTCGTCATCCCGGTGAGCTGCCCGTCCCCCGCCTGCGAGGAGCACGGCCTGGTCCGCCAGGTGGAGGTCATGGCCCCCCCGTCGCCCGCCGAGCCCTTCCAGCTCGACGCGTGTCGCACGTGCCTGGGCTCGCTGGCCCCCCACGGCGACGCTCTGGTGGACGTGCCGGGCTTCACGCCGCCGCCCGCGCCGCCAGCCCGCAAGCGCGAGGTCGCCCAGCGGCGGGGCTGTCTGGCCGCCCTGTTCGGAGCGCTGTTCGGCTGAGTCAGTCGGCGATCAGGACCCCCCAGGTCGCCGTGCCCAGCCCGAGCGCCAACCCCGCGGCCCCGATCGTCGTCAGGGTGCGATCGCCCTTCCGCCCCGCCACCAGCGCCACGGTGGAGCCCGCCAGGAGCACCGCGCCCGCGACCATCAGCGGGGTCTTCTCCTTCGGGCGGTGGGGGATGCGCACGGGTCCGAACCCGGTCTGGGTGACCGTCCGTCGCTGCTTGCGCGCCGGCTTCTTCGTCTCCGGCCAGGGCGGTCCTGCCGTGGCCTCGGGCGGCAGCACGGAACCGAGTCGGGTGTCGTAGTGGTCGGGTGCGGTGGCCAGCTGGATGACGTGGAGCCCCGGCCCCACCGGCACGTGGGTCTTCCGACCGTCCACCACCCACCCCACGGTGAGCGTGACCGTGGTCACCGGGTCCGTCGCGACGGCGGCGAAGGCCTCGACGAGCTGCGGGGCTTCGTCCCGTCCGTATCGGTAGGCGGGATCGAGGTCGCGGGCCGTGCGCCACCAGGCCTCCCGTTCCTCCGGGAGACCCGCGCCGATGGCTCGCATCACGCGCGGCAGCACCACGCGCGGGAAGGCGTCCACCTGGCACAGCACGGTCTCGCGCAGCACCCTGGCCTCCGGGAGCGGCGTGGGATCGCCGCGCCGCACGGCCGCCTCGGTGGCGATCAGGCCCTCGAGGAGGGCGTCCACGTTGGACAGACCCTCGCAGGCCGGCGCGGTACCGAGGATGAACGCGAGCATGCGGCCTCCGCGGTCAGCATACCGGACGCCAGGGGCCGTCGGGTCGGTTAGTGGGCCCGTCTGCAGGGGACCGGATGACGTTCTGGATGCTGGCCGTCGGGTGCTCGCTCCTCGAGCTGCCCCCGACCCCGAACTGCGCCGACCGCGGGATCTACTGGCCGGACGAGGACGGCGACGGCGTGGGGGAGCCCGGCACCGCCTACGTCGGCTGCGAGCCGCCGGAGGGCTGGGTCACGGTCGTCGACACCGACGTGGACGACACCGGAGCGGACGACCTGCTCCGCCCGGGGGTCCCGCGATGAGCGCCCAGCTCCCCGTCCCCCGCTACGGCACCGGCATGCTCCGGCACTTCAACCTGTTCTACAAGGTCCTCGGCCTCGGGCGGGCCTTCTCGGCGGTCGAGTTCGAGGAGAACAGCGTGGAGCGCGTGCGGGCCGCGCACAACACGGGGCCCGTGGTGTACGTGCTGCAGCACGCGTCCGCCATCGACCACCTCGCGCTGAACGCCGTGCTCAACCGCCGTCGCCTGCCCCTCTCGGTGTGGAGCAACGGCACCAACAGCTTCTGGTGGCAGCCCTTCCGCGACGCCTGGACGGACCTCTGGGCCCGCCTGAACGGTGCCCACGACGACCCCGTCGAGAGCGGCTGGCTGGCCGCGCAGATCGCGGCGGGCAACGTCGTCACGCTCTTCCTGAACGGCTCGGGCTGGCTCTCCGGGACCCGCGGCGACCCGTTCGCCGCCCTCGTCGAGGCCCAGCGGTCCTGCCCCCGGCCCATCCAGATCGTGCCGGTCGTGGTGCAGTGGAACCGCGCGCCCGAGGTGGGCAACCCCGTGCAGAACTGGCTGCTCGGGCGCCACCAGGCCCCCGGGCCCCTCGGGCAGCTCCGGAACGCGTGGCTCAACAACCGCGGCACCGTCGTCCAGGCCGGCCAGCCGCTGGATCTGGCGGAGCTCGTGCGCCGGGCGCGCCCCGACGAGGCCGTGCGGGCCCTCCGCACCGTCCTGCGCCGCTACCTGAAGCGCGAGTCCCGGATCATCCAGGGTCCCCGCATCCTCTCGTACACCGAGATGAAGCGCGTGGTGCTCGACTCGCCGGGCCTGAAGAAGCTCGCGCGCGAGGAGTCCGAGCGGCGGGGGCTCCCGATCGAGGCCATCCGGCGCGAGATGGAGGCGGAGTTCAAGCTCATCGCGGCCCGGTTCCGCTGGTGGGTCGTGCGGGTCAGCGACGTCGCGCTGCGGCCCATCTGGACCAAGATCTACTCCGGCGTGGACGTGCGTCCCGAGGACATCGAGGCCATCCGGGAGGCCATGCGGACCGGCAGCGCCGTCATCGTGCCGTGCCACAAGTCGCACTTCGACTACCTGCTGCTCTCGTGGGTCTTCTACCGGCACAACATGATCGTCCCCCACGTGATCGCCGGGGCGAACCTGAACATCGTGTTCGTGAACCACTTCCTGCGGTCGGTGGGAGGGCTGTTCATCAAGCGCTCGTTCCGCGGCGAGCGCATCCACCCCGCCGTGTTCGCGCGCTACCTGCGCGAGCTCGTGTTCCAGGGCTACCCGGTCGAGTTCTACATCGAGGGCGGGCGCACCCGGTCCGGCAAGCTCCTGCCCGCTCGCACGGGTGTGCTCGCGATGCTCTTCGACGCCGCGGAGGTCCGCCCCCACGACCACGAGGTGACGCTCCTGCCGGTCTCCCTCGCCTACGAGGAGGTGGCCGAGCAGGGGGCCTACGTTCGCGAGGCGGGTGGCGAGGACAAGAAGGCCGAGGACCTCGGGCAGGTCATCAAGGCCCGGTCGGTGCTCTCCCGCCGCTACGGGCGCGTCTACCTGCGGGTGGGCGAGCCGATCCGCTGCTCGTCCATCGTGGACGCCTCGGAAGGCCACCCCACCTGGAACGAGCGGCCCGAGGACGAGCGGAAGGAGACCCTCGACCGCGTGGGGCGCCGGATCATGTACCGGATCGGCCGGGTGACCGTGGTGCTCCCCACCTGCCTGTGCGCGGCCGCCCTGCTCGCCCACCACCGGCGTGGGCTCCAGCAGGCCGTCCTGCTCGACCGGGTGCGGCGCTTCCGCGCCCTCCTCGCCCGCCAGGGGGCCATGGAGGCCGCCAGCCTCCAGCACTTCGACCAGGCCGTGATCACCGCCCTCGACCGCTTCGCCCGCGAGGGCCACGTGGAGCCCTACGAGCACGAGGGCGAGCGCGTCTGGAGCGTCGTCGTCGGCGCGCGCATGGAGCTCGAGTTCTACAAGAACCAGCTCGTGCACTACCTGCTCGAGGCCGGCGTGGCGGCCCTCTGCGTGCGCACGCTGCCCGAGGGGTCCTTCGGGGTCGACGACCTCCTGCCCACCGCCCGCGATCTCGTGGCTCTCTGGGACCGCGAGTTCCGCTTCGACCCCGACAGGCCGCTGGAGGCCCTCGTCCGTCAGGGCCTCGACGACCTCGTGGCCCACGGAGGTCTCGAGGTGGACGGAGAGGGCTGGCGCGTGGCCGAGGCCTCGCGGATGGGCGAGATCCACGCGCTGTTCCGCAACTTCGTCGAGAGCTACCGGGTGGTGCTCTCCGCCCGCATCGACTTCGCCGGACAGTCCAGGAAGACCCTTGCGAAGCACCTGGCCAGCCAGTCCGATCGGTTCCTGGCCACCGGGCTCGCGACCCGGCCAGAGGCGCTGTCCACCATCACGATGGGCAACGCGCTGGGCGCGTTCCTGGAGCTCGGCCTGTTCACCGCCGACGGCGACGCGCTAGGAGCCGATGAGGAGCGATGCGCGGCGGCCGACCGCCTCCTCGCTCCCATGGTGGAGTGACGTGGACACCTTCGAAGCGCTCGTCCGGCTCGATGCCGCCGGCTGGAAGACCCTGCCAGCACGGCCGGAGCTGGGAGACGGTCTCCCGCACGCCCTGGCGCGCCTCCTCAAGCGCGCGGGCGGGATCGAGGCGGACGGCGTGCGCATCGACTTCGCCTCCGAGGCCGAGCCGCCGGCCTGGCTCGCTCCCGACGTCCCATTCCGCCGCGCGCTGGGCGGAGGCTACGTGCTGCTCGCCCCCGGGGAGGCCCTCTGGGTGCTGCGGATCACGGAGAGCCCCCGCACCGTCGACGTGCTCGGCCGCACCCTCGGCGACGCCCTGCAGGTCCTGCTCGAGGGGCCCGACCTCGGCGGGGCGTCCCCCGAGACCCTGGAGGCCATCGGCCTGGAGGGCGACGGCTGGGGCTGGGCCCTCGAGGGCCTGGAGCTGCCGTGCACCCTGGATGTCGAGGCGCTGCCGGACGGGACCCTGGACGGCGACCTCCACTTCGATGCCGGGCACGCCTGGGTCGGCGAGCGCATCGCGTACACCCGGGCGCCCCCCACCGCCCCCCCGGCACCCGAAGCGCGCTCGGGTCCCACCGACACCGGTGTGGACGAGCTCTTCGGCGAAGGCAGCGGCCGTCCGCGGCCCCGGTCGGCCCTGATCGGCACCCTGCTCGCCGTGGGCCTGTTCCTCACGGTGGTCGGGATGGCCTGCATCAACGCACCGGGCGGGCTCATCGTGCTCTTCGCGTGGCTGCTGGTCGAGAAGGACCTGGAGCGGCTCGAGAGCGGCTACCTGCCCGAGGTCGACCGCGCGGAGGTCGAGCGCATGCGGGCCGTCACGTACGCCGGCCTGCAGCTCGTCGTGGTGCTCTTCTTCCTCCAGGCGCTGCTGCTGTGCATGGGGGCGTACGACGTCCTGCTCGAGCAGGTGTACCTGCCGTGGTGGCAGAGCTTCATCCGGGGTCTGCTGGAGAACCCGGACGCCCTGCCCCCACCTCCCTGACCCGCGCTACAGCAGATCCGCCAGCGCCTCCCTGGCCACCTGCGACCAGGGGCGGGCCACCGGACGCCGTGGCAGCTCGCGGGCCGACCGGATGGCGACCGCCCACGTGTCCGGCTCGGTGATCGGTGCCCGCAGGTCGCAGGACGCGGCGGCCGGATGCATCGAACCCACCGTGGGCAGTCCGATCGCCCGGTAGTCGTGGAGCTTCAGGGGGTCGAACCAGGGCGGCGCGTCGGGCGGATAGGGCACGAGACCGACGTGGGCGCCGGCCAGGTGGGCGGCCAGGGGCGCGGGGTCGAGGTGGGGCCAGCGCCGGATGCGCGGGTGCGCGGGCGCGTCGCCCCCCAGGACGTCGAGGGTGGCCTCCGGGAGACGGTCGAGCACCGCGGGCAGCAGGTGGACCCCGTGCCAGGGACGAAGGCTCCCGTGGTGCACCAGCCGGAGCCCAGGTGCGACGGGGACGTCGGGGGGCACCAGGGACGAGCCGTTCGGGACCACGTGCACGTCGTGGGCCCCGCGGCTCCGGGCCCAGTCGCCGATCCAGGCGCTCACGGCGACCACGCGGTCGGTGCGCCGGAGCAGGGTGTCCTCGAGCCCCCGTCGTCCGCGGTCGACGGACAGGGGCGCGTTCACCTCGAGCACGTGGGGGACCCCGAGCCGGCGGGCCAGCCGCAGGCCTCCGTCGCAGCGCAGGCTGTACCGCTCGTAGACGAGGTCGAAGGGAGCCCGGGCACGACGGGCGAGCCGCCGGCCGTCCACCCACTCCCCGAAGGTCCGCAGGCCCTCGGGCCACCGGGGACGCCCGACCGTCACGGACGGCACACCGAGCGGGACATCGTGGCGACCGCGGGCGTCGTGGGCCAGCAGGGCCGCCAGCAGCACCTCGTGCCCGAGGTCCTGCAGGCCGCGCGCGATGCCCCGCAGGTGGGCCGAGGCGCCGGACGGCCCGTGGATCGGGACGCCGGGGTCCCCGCAGAGCACGAGGACCCTCACGGGGTGCCGCAGAGCGCGTCGAGCGCCAGCACCCCGGCGCCGGCGACCCGGCCGTGCATCAGCTGGAGATGCGCGCGATGTGATCGAGGACGTCGATGCGGGTGAGCACGCCGGTGAACACGTCACCGTCGAACACGAGCGCCACCGGCACCTTGCGCAGGAGGTCGGTGAGCACGGAGATCTCGGTGTCCTTGGACACCGTGCAGTACCGCTGGTCGGCGAGCTCGCCCACGCGGGCCGGGACCGGCTTGCGGGCGAGGGCCTCCTCGAGGAGCGCGCGCTCGTGGATCATCCCGAGCACCTTGCCGTTCGCGATCACGGGCATCTGCGAGATGCCGTGGGCCTTGAGCTGCCCGATGGCCGCGGTGACCTCGAGGCTCGGCGGGGCCGACACGGTCTCGCGCTCGCCGAGGGCCACGAGGATGTCCGCCACGGTGCCGAGGGAGCTCGGCTCGTCACCGAGGAACCCGTTCTCCTGCATCCACTGGTCGTTGTAGACCTTCGAGAGGTACCGGCTGCCGGAGTCGGGCAGGAGCACCATCACGTTCAGGCCCTCGGCGTCGTTGGCGCGGATCCACTTCAGGGCGCCCGCGACGGCCGCACCGCACGAGCCCCCGACGAAGATCCCCTCCTCGCGGGAGATCCGACGCGTCATGTGCATGCACTCGGCGTCGTTCACGCGCACGACGTCGTCGACCACGCTGAAGTCCATGGTGGACGGCAGGAAGTCCTCGCCGATCCCCTCGATGAGGTAGCTGAAGGCCGGGGTGAGCTGACCCGTCCGGAAGTAGTCGTAGTAGAGCGAGCCCACCGGATCCACGCCGACGATGCGGATCTTGGGGTTCTTCTCCTTGAGGTACTTCCCGATGCCGGAGATCGTGCCGCCCGTGCCCAGGCCGGCGATGAAGACGTCGAGCTCCTCGCCGCACTGGTCCCAGATCTCCGGGCCCGTCATCTCGTAGTGGGCCTGGGGATTGGCGGGGTTGTGGTACTGGTTCGCGTAGAACCCGCCGGGCGTCTCGACGGAGAGGCGCTTGGAGACGCTGTAGTAGCTCCGGGGATCCTCGGGCTCGACGTTGGTGGGCGTGATCACCACCTTGGCCCCGTAGGCGCGGAGCGCAGCGCGCTTCTCCTCGGACTGCTTGTCGGGCATCACGAAGATGCACTTGTACCCCTTGATCGCGGCGACCATGGCCAGGCCGGCCCCGGTGTTCCCGGAGGTGCCCTCCACGATCGTCCCGCCCGGCTGGAGCTCCCCGCGGGCCTCGGCGTCCTCGATGATCTTCAGGGCGATCCGGTCCTTCACGCTGCCGCCCGGGTTCAGGTACTCCACCTTGGCCCACACGTTGGCCTTCAGGCCCCGGGTGACGCTGTTGAGGCGCACGAGCGGCGTGTTTCCTACGGTGGACAGGATGTTTTCGTGGGCGTTCTTCATCGAGGGCTCCCTCTCGGTGGCCGGCGTTCGTATTCCAGGGGTCCCCCTGCCGCCAGGGGCGTGGTAGGGTGCTGCCCTCCGGGCGCTTCTCCCGGAGCACACACGGGTGAGGAAGAGCCGCTTGGAGCCCCATCGCGAACGCCTGCTACGACGCGGCGACTACATCTGGGGGTCGTTCATCAAGGCCGAGAGGGTCGACGGGTACATCGTCGGCGTGAACCCGGGGGACCGAAGCGACGTCCTCGGGCGGTTCCCCTTCTCGGACGCCTCGGTCGACGACGCCATCGACTGCGCCCAGCGCGGTGAGCTCACCTGGCGACGGGTCCCCCGTGTGGAGCGCGCCAAGGCCATCCGCAAGTTCCGCGACTCGCTGAACAAGCACCAGGAGAAGTGCGCGATCCTGATCACGCGCGAGACCGGGAAGCCCATCTGGGAGTCCCGGCAGGAGGTCATCGCCTCCATCCGCGCCGTCGATCTGCTCCTGGAGGAGGGGCTGCAGCTCCTCGAGCCGCGCATCCTCAACGAGCGCGAGGCGCGGAGCGACTACCGCCCCCGTGGCGTCGTGGGGGTCGTGGTCCCCTACAACCTCCCGCTCCTCATCCCCACGCTGCACTGCTGCGCCGCCATCCTGGCGGGCAACAGCGTCGTCCTGAAGCCCTCCAAGTTCACGCCCGGCGTCGGCCAGTGCGTGGCAGAGATGATGGACCGCTGCAAGCTGCCGCGCGGCACGTTCAACATGGTGCAGGGTTCGGGCACCGGCATCGGCCAGCGTCTCGTCACCCACCCGGGTCTCGACGCGCTCATCTTCTCCGGCGGCTTCGACACCGCCATGGCGATCCGCCGCGCCACCTTCGACCGTCCCGAGCTCCCCACGCTCTACCAGTGCGGCGGGAAGGGCGCGGCGCTCGTGCTGGGCGGCTGCGACCTCGAGAGGGCGACGTACGAGGTGGTGGTCGGCGCCTACCTCACGGCCGGCCAGCGCCACAACAGCACGGGCCGCGCGATCGTCACGGAGGACGTGTTCGACCAGTTCGTCGACCAGCTGGCCCGCCGCTCGGTGCGCCTGAACGTCGGCTACGGGTTCGATCTCTCCACGTTCTTCGGGCCGCTGATCTCGGAGAACTTCCGCAACCGCTACCGGAAGTACGGGCGCGCCGTCGTCGCCCGGGGCCACAACCCCATCCTCCAGGCCGCCAACCGCGAGGTCCCGAACCGCCGCGGCTTCTACGTCGAGCCCAGCATGTACTGGGTGGACTGGGAGCGCTGGCACGGCTTCGTGAACGACGAGCCGCCGGGTCCCAGCCTGCTCCTCTACAAGGTGAAGGACTGGGAGGAGGCGGTCGCCCTGCACAACAAGCTGAAGTACCGCGTCAGCACCTCGCTGTTCATCGACCCCGAGCACAGCGAGCTGCCCGAGATGGTGGCGCGCCTGAAGACCGGCAGCCTCAACGTCAACCGCGGCACCATCGGCGCCAGCCTGCGGCTCCCGAGCGTCGGGCTCGGCCGGGCCAGCAACGGCATGCCGGGTGGGATCGATCTCCTGCGCTTCCTGTCCACGCCGCGCTCCACGCTGGTGGAGGGCCGTGCGTTCGACGCGCGCAACGCCGTCCCCGGCATGAACTGGAACGACGACGACCTCGAAGAGCTCGCGGAGGTCTAGCCCGTTGAATCCGGCCCGCGTGCTCGCGCTGGCCGCCCTGCTCGTGGCGGCCGTCGCGGCGCTGGCGGGCACCCGGATCACGAGCGACGCCAGCGTCCTCCTCCCGAACGACCCCGCGCTCACGGCCACCCTGGAGGCCGCCAGGCGCACGGCGGGAGCGCGCGCGCTCCTGTTCGCGGTGGAGCCGCCCGAAGACCCCACCCGCCTGCGGGACGAGATCCATGCCCTCGCGGAGGCCCTGCGCGCGCTCCCGGCCATCGCGGAGGTGCGCACGGGCGTGACCACAGCCGAGCTGGAGGCGATGGGCGCCCGTCTCGGCCCCCACACCACGGCCTTCGTGCCAGCCGACCAGCTCGCGGCGCGCACCTCGGAGGCCGGCGTGCGCGAAGCCCTCGCGAACCAGGCATCCCGCCTGTCGGGGTGGGGGGGCTTCCTGTTCGCCGCGTCGGCCGCGGACGACCCGCTGGACCTCCGTCCCCTCGCGTCCGGCGCCCTCGCGAGCGACCTGCCGGGCGCGTACCTCTCGGAGGGTCTGCTGCGCACGGAGGGCGGCGAGGCCCTCCTGGTCGCCGAGACCACCCGCGAGCCGGGCGCCGTGATGCCCGGCGACCCCGACGTCGCGGCCATCGAGGGTGTGCTGGCGTCGAGCGGCCTCCGGGTCCGCTGGTTCGGGGGTCTCCGCCTGGCCGCGGGCACCGCCGACACCGTGCGCGCGGACGTCACCCGCACGAGCGTGGTGGGCGCCCTGCTGCTCGCGGCCGTCATGGCGCTCGGGCTGCGCTCCTGGCGACCTGTGGCGGGCGCGCTGGGTCCCCTCGGCGTGGCGGCGGCCGCGAGCACGCTCGGAGCCTGGTGGGCGAGCCCGCTCCACGGGCTGCAGCTCGGCTTCGGGGCCGCCCTGGCCGGGCTCGCGGTGGACTACTGGATCCACGTGTACCTCGCGGCGTCCGCCCGGGGAGGCGACCCCCGGGAGGACGGGGAGGCCGCCGTGGCCGAGCTCTCCACAGGCCTCTGGGTGTCTGCCGGCAGCTCCGCGCTCGCGTTCCTCGTGCTCACCCGCAGCGACCTGCCGGTGGTGCGCACCCTCGGCTGGACCGGGGCGGCCGCGACCCTCGGCGCGCTGCTGGGTGTGCGGCTGCTGGGTCCCGCGATGTACGCCTGGGTCGGACGTTCGCGGGGAGACACCCCCTGGCCCGTCCTGCCCGGAGCAGCGGCGGTGGGGATCGGTGCCGTGCTGCTGGGCTTCGTCGGCATGGACGGGACCTTCGACGCCGACCCCATGGCCCTCGTGGCCCGCCCCGCCCACGTGCGTGCGGACGAAGCCTGGTTCGCCGATCACCACCTCCTCGGCCGGGAGCGTGGGCTCGCGCTGTTCCGGGGTCCCGACGCCCACGACCGGGCCGCCGACGCGCAGGCCGCGCTGCACGACCTCCACCTCGGACCCGTGCACGGCCCGGGGAGCGTGCTCCCCTCGCCCGCTCAGACCGCCCGGCGGCGCGCCGCCCTCCCGCCCGTGGACGTGCTCCAGGCCCGGATCGACGCGGCCGCCGCGGAGGTCGGCATCGGTCCCTACCCGGGCGCCGCCCAGCGGGTGCACGACCGGGCGGCCGACGTGCCCCTGGACCTCTGGGAGGGCACCGCGAACGCCGGGCGCTCCCTGCTGGGCGCCGACGACGCCCTGGTCGTCGTGCCGCTCGCGGACGCCACCGTGGTGCCCACCTTCGCCGACACGCTGGCGGCCGTCGACGACGTGCCGTTCGTCGTGCCGTCCCAGCGGGCGCGCGACAGCCTCGACCGCGCGCGGAGCGACCTCGTGCGCTTCGGGGCGTTCGGGGGCCTGGTGGTGCTCGTGGTGCTGATCGTCCGCCATGGTCGGGTCGATCGCGCGCTCTTCGCGCTGCTCCCGGCCGCCGCGGCACTCGCCGGGAGCGCGGGGGTCATGGTGCTGGCGGGGGTCCCGTGGAACGCCGTGTCGCTCGCCACCCTCGTCCCTGTGCTCGGTCTGGCGGTGGACTACGGGGTCTTCCTCGCCGAGGGTCACCCGAGCGCACCCCGGGCGGTCGCCCTCTCCGCTGGGACGACCCTGGCGGGCTTCCTGCCCCTCGCCCTCGCCGAGAGCCCGGCGCTGGCGGGCGTCGGGCTGGCCATGGGTGCGGGTGTGGGTACTGCCGGCCTCGTGGCTGTCGTGCTCCTGCCTGCCCTCCAGAGGGGCTGGCCAGGCGAGCGCACCCGCGTGTGGGTCGAGCGGCTGGCGCTCGCCGCCGTGCTCGCGGTCCACCTCGACGTCGGCTGGATCGCGCTGGCGTCGTTCACCCCGCCCCTCCCGGAGCGCCAGCTTCCCCGCGAGGTCGTCGTGGAGGGCGACACCCGGTCCTCCGGGCCCGTCCGCCTCGTGCGCACCGAGGGCATCCACGTGCTCGCCACCGAGGGCGAGCCCTACGAGATGGGATGGCGCGCCCGCCGGGTCACCTCCCACCTGCGCCCGCGGCTCGAGGAGGAGCTGTTCGACAGCTTCACCCGCAACGTGCCGACCCCCGTGTTCCGCTGGCTGATCACCCGGGGCAGCCTGGCGGCCGGATGGTCGCTGGAGGAGCACCTGCTCCCCGCGCACCGGGCCGAGATCCAGGGCGGCGACGACGCGTCCGACGACCCGTACTGGCTGGCGGGGCCGTCCTACACGCGGAAGGTCTACTACCACGCGCTCCACGACATCGGGCAGGCCCTGGTGGACTCCCCGCTGCTCGCGTGCACGGGCCTCCTGGCGGGTCCAGGGGCCACCGCGGACGGCCACTGGCTCCTGGCGCGGAACTTCGACTTCGAGGGCGGCGTGGCCTTCGACCGCGACAAGATCGTCCGCGTGCACCGGAGCCCCGACGGCCACAGCTACGCGAGTGTCGGGTTCGCCGGGATGATCGGTGCCGTCTCCGGCGTGAACGACGCGGGCATCGCCATCGCGATCAACGCCAGCGGCTCGAGCGTCCCGCCCCGTCCGGGCACACCGATGACCCTGATCCTCCGCGAGGTGCTCGAGTCCGCCGGCAGCCTGGACGACGTCGAGCGCATCCTCCGCGAGCGCACGGGCTTCGTGAGCGAGAACGTGCTCGTCGTCGACGCCGACCACGGCAGGGCGGCCCTGTTCGAGGTCACGCCCGCCCAGGTCGAGCGCATCGACGTCACGGGGTCCCTGGGGGTGTCCAACCACTTCCGGTCCGGCGCCCTGCTCGACGACCCCACGAACCGCCACAGGATGGCGACGTCCACCACGGTCCAGCGGCTCGCGCGGATGAACGAGCTGCTCCGCACCCACCACGGCGCCCTCGACACCGACGTGGCCCTCCGCGTGCTGGGCGACCGGGCTTCCGAGGGCGGCGAGCCCCTCCCGGACGGACACCGTCACGCCCTGGACGCGATGATCGCCACCCATGCCGTGGTCATCGACGCGACGACGCGCACGCTCCGGGTGTCGCGCTTCCCGAACCTCTCGGCGGGCTTCGTGGAGCTCCGCCTCGACGACCTGCTCGCAGGTGAGCTGCACGCCCGATCCGTCGGGTCCGTGGCGGGCGACGCCCCGACCGCGCTGGCGATGCGCGAGGGGCGCGAGCTCCTCCGGGCCGCCCGGCGCTCGGGGGCCGCCAGGGCCGACAGCCTGACCGCGCGGGCGCTGATCTCCATGGGCGACCACCCGGAGGCCCACTTCGAGCGCGGACGTGTGCTGGCCGAGCGCGGGGAGCTCGACGAGGCCCGTGAGCACCTGCGACGCGCGCTGGAGCTGGTGCCCGAGTACGCCCACCAGCGCGAGCAGATCGAGGCCTGGCTGCGATGAGGCGCTGGCCGGGCTGGGACGGTTGGCTGGCGCTGTGCGCGAGCGTCGCCCTCGCGGGCCTCGCCGCCGTGCGCGCGGTGGGCGACATGGTGGCCCCCGTGGCTCTGGCCGCGCTGGGGACGGCGCTCTACCTCGTGCTCACCCACGCGAGCCGCCGCCGCGAGCGCGAGGCGTTCCCGGCGCCCGATGGCCTGCGGGTCCTCGTGGTGGTGCCGACCCACGGCAACGCCGGCACGGTCGGGGACGTCGTGCGGGCCTGCCTGACCCATGGTGCACCGGTCCTCTGCATCGACGACGGCTCGAAGGACGCGTCGGGCGAGGAGGCCCGCGCCGCCGGGGCCACCCTCCTCGTGCACCCACAGAACCGCGGGAAGGGCGCCGCGCTCGAGACCGCGCTGGACTGGGCGGCCGCGCACGGGTTCTCGCACATCGTCGCCATCGACGCCGACGGCCAGCACCACGCGGACGACCTCCCGGCCTTCTTCGCCGCCGTGAAGGCCGAGCCCCACGCCATCGTCGCGGGCCTCCGGGACATGTCCGCGGCCCCGAAGGGCGCGGGCTACGCGCGGGCGAACAGCAACTTCTGGGTCTGGGTGGAGACCAGCCAGCGCATCGGCGACACCCAGTGCGGCTACCGCGCGTACCCGGTGGCCGCGGTGCGCGCGCTCTGCCTCGTCCCCTCACGCTACCAGTGGGAGGTCGAGGTGCTCGTCCGGGCCGTGTGGGCAGGCATCCCCGTGGTCGACCTGCCCTGCCGCGTCTACTACCCGCCCGCCGACGAGCGCGTGTCGTCCTACCGGAAGGTGGTGGACACGCTGCGGATCTCCTGGCTCAACGCACACCTCATCGCCGAGCGGGTCCTCTGGCCCCCGCGCTGGTTCCCGTCGCGACGCACGTGGAAGGGCGGCCACCGCGGCTTCGTGCTCGGGTGGCGCCTGTACCTCTGGGGGCTGCGGGCCTTCGGGCGACGCCCGGTGCGGCTGGCCCTCGTGCCCCTCGTCGTCTTCTACTGGGTGTTCCTGGGCGCCCAGCAGGCCGGCGTGGACGCGTACCTCACGCGCCGCCTCCCCGCGGTCGGCCCGCCCGCACGGGCCTGGAAGCGGCTCCAGCTCCTCCTGTCGTTCGCCACGAGCATCGTGGATCGGTTCTGGGTGCTCCAGCGCGGCGCGGACGGCCTCGTGCTCGACCGCTCGGGTGTGCCCGGGCTGAAGGAGAAGCTCGAGGCGCACGCGGGCCAGGGGCTGGTGGTGATCAGCGGCCACCTCGGCGCCGCGGACTTCGCGGGGTCCCTCCTGGCCGAGCGCGGCCGCACACCCCACCTGATGCTCTACGGGTCGCCCGACGACCCCTACGTCACGCTGCTCCGCGATCTCCCCGACCCACCGCGCCTGATCTTCGTCAACGACGGCGACCAGCACGCCTCCCTGGCCGCCCTGCGTGCCCTGCGCGCCGGAGATGTCGTGGCGGTGAAGGGCGACCGGGTCGTCGACGGGCGCGCGGCCTCGGTGGACTTCCTGGGGGGCCGGATCCGCCTGCCCACCGGACCCTTCCTGCTGGCCGCGCTCTCGGGCGCACCCGTGCTGTTCGTGGGGTGCTTCCAGACCGGTCCCGACACGTACCGCTTCGAGGCCGACGGCCCCCACGTCCTCTCCTTCGCGTCCCGGGCGTCGCGGGAGGAGGACCTCGCGCGTTGGGCACAGCTCTGGGCGGGCGTCCTCGAGCGCTGGACGGAGCTGTACCCCCTGCAGTGGTACAACTTCTTCGATCCCTGGGACCAGGCCCGGTAGCGCAGACCCGACCTGTCAGGCGAGCTGGCAGTGCAGGGACCACGCGATGCCGAAGCGGTCCACGACCTTTCCGTAGCGTGCGCCCCAGAACATGTCCTCGGGCGGCATCACCACGTTCCCGCCCTCGGCGAGGACCGCGAAGCAGCGGTCGAGCTCGTCCGCCTCGGTGACATGCAGGTTCACGCACAGGTTGGATCCCGCCTCCACGGTCATGCCGGGCGGAACGTCGGACATCTCGAGCGGGACGCTCCCGACGGTGAGCCGTGCGTACATCACGCCATCGTCGAATCCGGGGGGGAGCTCGCCGCCGAACATGGCGGGGTCCCAGCCCCTCCGGTCGACGACAGTGGCCCCGAAGGCACGGCCGTACAGCGCGATGGCCTCGTGACAGTCGCCGTTGAAGTTCAGGAACGGGGTGGCTTCGGTGATCATCTCGGGTCTCCTGGGTCGCCCCGTCGTTGGGGCTACCCTGATAGACCGTGCGACCGTCCGGACCTCATCGCCCCTGCTGTACTCTCTGGGTCGATGGTCGAAGGAACACCGAACAAAGGGAACAACGAGGCGGTGTCCAGGAAGCTGTGCACCGCCGCGATCCGGTCGCCGCGGGTCTCCAGCAGCACGAGCGCCCAGGGCGTGCGGCCCCCGTGGCGGTACTGGGCGAAGCCCGACACCCCGTTGCCCCGCACCGGGAGCACGGCGGACCCGCGGCACTCCGCACCGGGACCCGCAAGGAAGGCCGCTACGTGCTCGCGCCCGCGCAGCCAGAGGGGGATGGGTGGCATGTCGAAGGTGACGTCGTCGACCAACAGCGCGACGAGCGCGTCGAGGTCGTAGCGCGCGAACGCGTCCCGGTACCGGTCGACCACGGCGGTCTCCACGGCGGACGGGGCCGGCGGGAGGCCGTCCAGGCGGGCTCGCGCGCGCTGCAGCGCGCTGTTCACCCCGGCCGGTGTCCAGTCCAGGGCGTCGGCCACCTCGGTCGCGGAGAGGTCGAAGACGTCCGCCAGCAACAGGGCCGCGCGCTGCCGGGCCGGCAGGGTCTGGAGCAGGGTGACGAGCGCGAGATCCACCCGACTGCGCAGAGCCAGGTGGTCGTCGGGCGCGGGTGCAGCGGACGGCAGCCACGCATCGGGGATCGGGGCCACCCACTCCTCGGACGGCGTCGGCTGGAACGGGCCCGCCGCGGTTCCGGGTGGGGCCTCCGTGGGCATTCGGCGCTGACGCTGGGCGGCGTCCAGGCACACCCGCGTGGCGATGCGCACGAGCCAGGTCTGCAGCGAAGCGCGGCCCTCGAAGCTGTCGATCGCGCGGTAGGCCCGCACCAGGGTGTCCTGCACCGCGTCGTCGGCGTCCTGGGGATGGCCCAGCATGCGGTAGCAGTGCGCACGGAGCACCGGGCGGTAGCTGTGGAGCTGGTCGGCGAGGCTGGGCATCCGGCCGGTTATCCCGAGACGGAGGGCGCGTGCTCGTCATCGCGGAGCTCGGCGCGTTCCGTTGACAGCCCCTCCGCGACAGGCAGAATAGCTGTGGCCTACGCCACGGAGGCGGTAGCTCAGCGGTAGAGCACTGGTCTTTCCAGCTCCGCGCCTGCCTCCTCGGAGGCCAAGCGGAGCTTACTCCAAACTCAGAACCAGGGACGTCGGTTCGAATCCGGCCCGCCTCCACTCCCTCCATCGCCCGCGAAGCCCGATGCACCCGATCCTCGCCGTCGCCCTCCGGAACCAGGCCATCTACGTCCCTGACGGGCATCCCGGGTCGGCAGGGGCGCTGGGTGACACCACCGTCATGCTGATCGCCGACCTGCGCCGCCTGGGGTTCACGGTGAGCGAGGCGCTCCTGGAGGCCCTGAACGCGGCCCCGGCCAGCTGGCAGGCCGATGTCCTCGCGGCGGTGCGCGAGGTGCGGGGGGTCGACCGCAACTGGACGCCGCTCGTGAAGGGCTGGGACGTCCCGACCGGCGAAGACCGGATCGACCACCTCGTCACCTGGTTCGTGAACCTGGTCGGCGGGCGCGGGACCACGCTGGCCTGCGGTCACGTCATCCCGCCGGGCACCTTCCCGCTGGAGCGCGACAACGGCTGTCCGTACTGCGGTACGCCCTTCGTCCACGCATCGCTCGACCTCTCTGGTGAGGGCCAGGGGAGCACGCCGAAGGTCCTCGAGGTCTGGCGTACGCGCGACGCCCAGGAGCACCTCCAGGCGCTGCTGCGCGCGCAGACACCGCTCGACGCCACCCAGCGCGAGAGCCTCCGCGGCCTGCTCGGTGCGCTCGGCCTGCCCGAGGCCCCGCGGATCGCGATGAAGAAGACGCGGATGTTCGTGATCGACGCGCTCGTCGCGAGCGGGCGTGGCGACGACGCGCAGGCCCTGTTCGCGTCCCCGACCGACGTCCTCCGCTACCTCTGGTTCGCCCACACCGGCCACGCCCAGATCGTCGAGCCACGCACCCTGATCCGGCGATCGAAGCGGAACCACCGGTCGCTCCGCGGCGACCCCGAGCTCCAGCGTGCGGCCGAGCAGAAGGCCCGCGCCGACCTCCGCCTCCACTACACCCGCCCGATGTGCCGCCAGGTGGCGCGCTGGCTCGAGGGACTCGAGCTCTCCCCCGAGGTGGCGTGCGAGATCATGCACCCCAAGCGCCGGATGTGGGTGCGCTTCATCCGTGCGCTCCGCCTGGTCGAGCTCGCCCGCGACGCCCGGTTCCCGCGCCTCACCGCCCTGCTCTCCACGTTCCATTCCCGGTCCTACACGGTGCACGCCGGCGAGGTGCAGCGCGCGCTCCTCGCCGGGGATTCCGCCTCCGCGCTCCGGTTGCTCGAGCAGCGACCCGGGGTGTTCGCACGGTCGCTGTTCTCGTGCATGCTCCACTTCGGACCGGATCCCGTCGTCGCGTCGTTCAGCCGCGTGCTCGACCGGGTGCCAGCCCGGCTCCTGTTCACCCTGCACAGCATGGCCGAGGCCACCTTCGTGCACGGGAACGCACGGATCGTGCGTCCGCTCGGGGGCACGCCGAAGCAGGTCCCCGCCAGCCCCCTGCGCTCCCGGTACACACGCGAGGCGCTGCGGGCGATGCCCTCGCGCGTCGAGGACCTGTGCGTGCTCGCGATGCAGCGCCGGTTCGCCCGCACCCGCACGCCCGGCGCGCAGACGATGTACATCGATCCCGCCCTGTTCAAGATGCCCGTGGCGATCGGCGAGCGCTCCGAGACCGTGCAGGACCTGCCCTCCGCGCTGATGGGCACCCGCTTCCCCGTCCAGGGTGACCAGCTCCGCCTGTTCCTCCAGTGGGGCGTGGGCCTGGCCGCACGGCACCTCGACATGGACCTGAGCTGTCGGGTCGCGTACCCCGATCGCCAGGAGATCTGCGCGTACTACGCCCTCACGGCAACGGGCTGCAAGCACAGCGGCGACATCCGCGCGATCCCCGATCGGGTCGGCACCGCGGAGTACATCGAGCTCGATCTGGCCGCGCTCCGCGAGGCGGGTGCGCGCTACGCGGTGTTCCTCTGCAACGCCTACTCCATGGGCGGGTTGGAGCCCGGCCTGGTCGTGGGGTGGATGAACAGCGCCCACCCGATGGCGATCAGCGCCGAGACCGGCGTGGCCTACGACCCCTCCACGGTCCAACACCAGGTGCGGGTCACCCAGAGCCTCAGCAAGGGCCTGGTGTTCGGGGTCCTCGATGTCGCGGCGCACGAGGTCGTCTGGCTCGAGATCCCGGCGGCGGGGCAGCTCGCGGCCCAGCTCGACATCGGCCTCGTGGAGCTGCTGCTCGGGAAGCTCGACGCGCGGCTGAACATCGGGAACCTGCTCCGCCTGAAGGCCGAGGCCCAGGGGCTCAGGATCGTCGACGAGCCCGGCGCCGACGAGGACTACACCGGGCGGTGGGGACTGGACGCCGCGGCGGTCTCGGCGCTGCTGATCGACTGAGGGGCCTGGCTCACCCAGAGCATCCCTGACATATCACGGTGTGCGAACCCGCAGCGGATCCTCGATGCTGTAGACCGCACCTCCCCCCTCCGCCGCGTACCTGTCGAGCTCTGCGCCCACGAACAGCTCCAGGTGGCCGTCGCCGTCCTGGTCGAAGGTCGCCAGCCACTTGCCGAAGTAGTCGAACCCGACGGGCGTGTCCCACGTCACCGCGTCAGACCACGTCGCCTCCGCGATCGGACCGGGCAGGACGTGCACCCGCCCACCCACGGTCGGGCTCAGCGGCGAGCCCGGCGCACCGAGCACCAGATCCTGGTGACCGTCCCCGTCCAGGTCCGCGACGTGCACGGCAGACCCGAGCTGGTTGTACGGCTCAGGTCCGATGAACAGCGTGAGCTGGTGCCCGAACGGGCCGGCGAGCGGGTCGTCCACCAGCACCACCACCCGCCCCGCGCGCTCGTCCGCCAGCTTGTCGGCGAGGATCAGGTCGTCGTCGCCATCGCCGTCGACGTCGCCGATCCAGTCGCCTCCCTGGCCCAGCAGCACCCCAGGCGGATCCACCCAGACGGGCTCGCCGACCAACTCGTCATGCTGCCCCGGGTCGATGGGAACGAGGAATGCGCCGCTCTCGCCGTTGGGAGCAGGTCGGAGCCACAAGCCGATCCGGGGCCCACCAGGCTCGAACACCCCCATGCCTCGCCACCCCACGGGGTAGGTCGCCCACGCAGCAGCGCCGTCCGAGACCGGACCCTCGTAGATCTGCACGACCCCCCCCACCATGCAGAGGTCGTCCTGCCCGTCTCCCGTGACGTCGCCGCACGGCAGGACCTCTCGGCCCAGCGGCTCGTCGCGCTCGGTGACGACGACGTCCGAGGAAGGAAACGGACCCAGTGGGTCGCTGACCACGACGCGCCGTTCTGGCAGAGTGGGGAGGAAGTAGGTGGTGTGCTGCCCCCGTGAGGCCAGGCCGGCACCGGTACCCACGACGTCCCCCGGGAAGCCGAAACCCGCACCGAAGTAGTACTCCGCTCCGGGCTCCGCCCAGGTGAGGTCGTCCTGGGTCACGTAGCCGAATGGCCGATCGTCCAGGCGCACGATTCCGCTGTAGCAACTACCCCCGTTGTCGTCCGCCATGACGCAGGGCGCACCGGCCACCAGGAGGTCGGTGGTTCCGATCCTCCCGGCGGCGAACCCGTAGCCCAACCCCTGGCCTGCCTTCAGCCCTCGCCATGAACGGCACGGGTCCACGAGGTAGGACCCGTCCACCTGCGACTGCACACCGCACGCCGTCGGCCACTCGGGCGGCGGCATCGGCGAGGGGGGCGGCGACGGGGGTGGGAAGCCCGTCTCGACCGTCGGCACCTCCGTGGGCGGCGTCAGAGTCGGCGACGGGCATGCGACGAGCAACCAGCACACCCACCGCATCACCACGAGCGAGCTCCGTTCGAGCAGGAGCACCGAGCGTACGGCACACTCGTCTCACCGGCAAGACGAGCCCCGCTGAAGTCTCCGCGCAGCCGACCGATGAGTAGGGGACGAGGTGTCCATGCTCTTCTCCCTCCTCCTGTTGGGCTGCCAGCAGCGCACCCGCCTGTCCGATCCCGATCTGGTGGCCGCGTTCTGGGCGGACTTCGAGATGCTCACCTGCGACGAGGCCCTCTCGTGCGGCACGGAGCCACCGGCCAGCGTCACGTGCGGGGTGGACGACGAGCCGCCCCGCTGCCTGTGGTTCGACGCGGACGCCGCGGAGAGCTGCCTGACGGGCGCCTGGGCGTGCGGTGCGAACGGCGGCGTCGTGGCGCCGGAGGCCTGTGACCTCGTCTGCAACGTGCCCCCGAGCGGCGAGGCGTACTTCGACCCCACCGTGTCGATGCCGGGTCTGCCCGAGGACCCCGTGCACGCGTGCAGGAACGACCCCCGCTGGGAGGAGCTGCCGATGCTCGCGACCTACTGGGGCACCCACGTGGTCCCCGGTGCAGCCGGCGATCACGTGCTCTGGGCCACCCCGAACGACCTCGCCACCGAAGCGATCGGAATCGAGGCCTGCTACCTGGTCGCCGAGGGCACCGTGACGGAGACCGCGGACCCCGAGGGCCGCATCTTCGACGTCAGCGGAGCCTTGCCCCTCGACTCCACCTGCATCGACGGCTTCCCGATCTTCGCGCCTCCCCCGCTTCGCTACAAGCTCGACGCCGAGGGGGACGTCTGGATGGACGTGGAGGGCCTCTGGGGCCTGATCGGGCAGGTGAGCTTCGCGGAGGACGCCGTGTATTGGAGCCACCCGCAGCGCTGCCAGGAGATCTGACCCACGAGAGGCCCCGGGAGCCGTGCTGCGCGGGCTAGGATTGGGGCATGCTGCTCCTCCACCTCCTCCTCGCGTGCACCGGTCCCGGGACCTACTGCGACGGCACCACGTCCGTCGTCTACGACCCGCTGGCCTCCACCACCCTCGACGCCTGGCCCGACGACGTCTTCAGCGAGGACGACCGCGACAGCCCGACAGGACGCCGCGTGAGCATCCTCCAGACCCCCTGGTACGCCGGGCTCCCCGAGCTGCTCCAGGGCATCGCGGCCGGTGTGGAGGGCCTCACGGGCTTCGGGACGCAGGCGGACATCACCTTCCGCTTCACGGCCGAGATGGGCGAGCTACCGGACGTGGCCGCCTCCACCACCGACCCCCGCATCCAGCTCTGGGACGTGGACGCGAAGGAGCGTGTGCCCTACGACGCCCGGCTGGGCCCGCTGGGCCGCCAGATCCTGCTCACCCCGGTGGGCCCTTTGCGCCCCGGGGCCGAGCACGCCGCCATCGTCACCTCCGCCCAGCTCGACCAGCAGGGCCGCTGCGCGGCTCCGAGCGGCACCCTGCGCGCCCTGCTCGACCGCGACCCTCCCGAGGGCCTGGAGGACCGCGCGAAGGCCCTGAAGCGCGCGCTGCGCCGCACGGGCGTGGACCGCGAGGAGGTCAGCGCGATGGTGGCCTTCACCACGCACCTCGACCACCTCCCCTACCTGGACGCCATGGAGGAGGCGCGCCTGTCGGAGCAGGCGTGGCGCCCCCTCTGGCAGTGCGAGCAGCACGAGGGCTACCGCGCCTGCGAGACGGCCTTCGATCCGATCGACTTCCGGGGGCCCGACCAGATCGTCGAGCCCGGCGCCACCGAGCGGCAGAGGGTGCCCGTCCGGGTCTGGCTCCCGGACGGCATGAGCAACGCGCCCCTGCTCGTCTACGGCCACGGGCTCGGCCAGTGGCGGGGGGACGGCGACGAGATCGCCCGGCTGGTCACCCCGCGCGGTGTCGCCATGGTCGGGTCCGACGCGCTGTTCCACGGCGATCACCCCACAGCGGAGGGCACGCCGTCGCCCGAGGTGTTCCTCGGCATCGATCTGGACGGCGGGATCGCGTTCGACCCGCAGCAGATGCGCGCGTCCTTCGACCAGTCGAACCTCGACCGCCGCCAGCTCCTCTCGCTCATCCGGAGCCAGCCGGACCTCGACGGGGACGGCACGCCGGACATCGACCCCGACCGCGTGGGCTACCTCGGGCTCTCCCTCGGCGGCATCCTCGGCAGCGGGCTGCTGGTGGGCTCGGACGACATCGACGCCGCCGTGCTCGCCATCGCCGGCGGCAACCTCATGACCATCGTGCGCGACGGCGAGTTCGCGGCCACCTTCATGCCGCTGCTCGCCAACCTGGCGGGTGGCCCCGAGCAGCTCCAGACCGCGTTCAGCGTGCTCCAGACCGCGATCGACCCCTCGGACCCCGTGCTCTACGCCTCCAACGTGCTCCGCGACCGCGCCGTGGACGGCGACCCCCCGCACGTCCTCCTGCCCGTCGCCACCCTCGACGAGGTGGTGCCGTTCGCCGCCGGTCGTGCGCTCGCCCGCGCCTACGGGCTGCCCCACGTGCACCCGATCGCCGTGCCCGTCGCGGGCATCCCGGACGCCGGGGCCTCCCAGGTCGCCGGCAACCTCGACGGCGTCACCGCGGGCTACTTCCAGTACGACCGCATCACGCGCAACGGGACCGTGCGGCCCTCCGAGCACCTGATGCCCCGCAGCGACGAGTTCGCCGTGCAGCTCGACCGCTTCCTCGAGAGCTGGCTGGCCACGGGGGTGCCCGAGATCGTGGACCCCTACGCCATCGTGCACACGCCGGACCTCTGACCCCTCCCGGAAGGGGTGGCGCCTCCCGCGGGTCCCTGGCTACACCCCTCGGCATCCGCGACGCGGTGGGCACCGACGCCAGCCGCGCGACCCTCCGCCAGCTCGCCCTCTACCTGCAGGCCGGCGCGTGGCCACTGGACGACGTCGCATGCGACAGCGGGGCCGTGGGGGTCCTCACCCTCGAGTCGATGGAGCTGGAGGACCGGCTCACGACGAGCTCGGTGATGGTCCCGAAGCGCCAGCTCACCCTCGGCGCCAGCGGCATGCTCGCCACCCGCGACGCGCCGGATGCCCTCGCCCGCGTGCACCGGCGCACGTTCGAGACGCTCCCTTCGTGAAGGGTCGCCACCAGGACTGGGAGGCGGCGAAGGAAGCCTGGACGGACCTGACGTACGCGACCAAGAAGTCCGTGCGTGCCCGCGGCTTCTACAACCTGGCCCTCTACCACGAGCGCCGCGGCGACCTCGAGGGCGCGATGGCGACCCTCGAGGCCTCGGAGAACGCGAAGCGCTCCTCGTTGGCGGACGACCTGCGCGCGGCCCTCGAGCCCCGCGTGCTCAGGGAGCGGGCCGAGGGCGGCTGACCCGCAGACACACCCCGTCGTCGTGCTCGGCAGCCGGCTCCCCCGTGGCCAACCACGCGAGCAGCCCGCCGGCCGGGTGGAGCCCGAGGGTCGCCTCCACCGGCCGCCCCACCGCCGTGAAGCGGCCCTCGTAGGGGAGCGCGGCGGCCCGACCCCAGACGGGCACTCCAGGACCGTCGAGCACGGCGATCTCGTCGCCCCGCTCCAGCAGCAGGGCGACCACGGCCTCCGCGTAGGGACGCTCGCCGTAGGCCTGGGACGTGGTGGGGTTGCGGTCGTCCGCGAGCACCACGAGGGCCTGCCCGTGCGAAGCGAGCAGCGACAACCCCCGCCGGAGCGCGGCGAGCCCGGTCATCATGCCCGCGGACACCGTCTGGCTGGGCCCGCGGAGGTCGAAGGCCAGCGACAGCCCCGCGGCGGTCGCGTTGTACACCGACCCCTGGAAGGCCAGCGGGCTCGCGTTCTCGGGCCCCTCTGCGAAGAGCCGATCGAGGAACGCGCTGCTCGGGACCACCTCGCCCATCGCGCTTCCGAGCACCAGGGGCACGCTCCGGGGGTCGCCGACCTCCTCGAGGAGCGGGAGCACCGCGCTGGCGGCGAACCGGGACAGGCGGGAGAGGCGGCGCCACCGGGCGAACGGGATGCCCTCCGGCCGTGGGGGGTCGTGGAGCTCGAGGCCCACGGGCCTCCCCGCGCGCAGGGCGTCCGCCAGACCGTCCCACCCACCCGGGACGAACGCCCGGAAGGCACGCACCCGACCCGTCGGGACCGGCACGGCCGGCAGGTCGACCCCCGTCCGGGTCACCCGTACCGCCGCGTTGTGCCCGCCGAACGCGAAGCTCACGGACAGCGCACCGTCGATGCCCGCCTCGCGGGTCGCCGCCACCACGGGCAGCCCGAGCCCGTCGCCACCGCCCGTGTTCGGCGGAAGCCGGGCGTCCGCCACGGCCAGCACGGCCCCGACGAGCTCCACGGCACCCGCGGCCCCGAGGGTGTGGCCCACAGCGCCCTTCATCGAGCTCACGGGCACGCCCGGCAGCACGTCCGCGAGCACCCCCGCCTCCATGGCGTCGTTGAGCGGCGTCGCCGTGCCGTGGGCGCAGATCCAGCCCACGTCCGCCGTGCCCGCCGCCAGGATGGCCGCCCGGGCCCCCCGGCCCTCCGGGTGCGGCGCGGTCATGTGGTGGGCGTCGCTCGCCTCGCCGTACCCCGCCAGCCACGCGAGCACCCGGGCGCCACGGGCACGCGCGTGGTCCTCCCGCTCGAGCAGGAGGGCGCCGGCCGCCTCCCCCAGCGAGAGCCCGTCCCGGTCGGACGCGAACGGGCGGGCACCGGTCGGCGAGATCGCCCCGAGGCTGCCGAACCCGTGCACCGTCATCCTGCAGAGCGCGTCGGTCCCGAAGGCCACGACGGCCGGGACCCGGCCCTCGCGCAGCCAGTCCATCGCGATGCCGACCGCCACGGCACCCGACGAGCAGGCCGTGGACACCGAGAGGCGCGGCCCCGTGCACCCGAGCGCCGCAGCGACGCGCTGGGCGGGCCGATCGGCGAGCTGGGCCCAGAGGAAGTCGTCGCCGGTGGGCTCGCCGGCCCTCCAGGCGCGATACTCCTCCTCCCCGCGCACCATGTCGCCGGAGGTGGTACCCCCGACGATGCCGAGCCCGGTGGTCCCGAGGCCGCCGAGGGCCTCGCGCACCGCGACCAGGGCCAGGGTGCTCGAGAGGTGCGGGCCCTCCGGGATGGCCGCCACGGGCCCGCGGCCGGGGAAGGGACCCTCCCCGACGATACCGGTGCGCCCGGCACACCAGGCCCCGAAGGTGGCGGTGGCGCCGGGGGCCAGGGACGTCCAGGCACCCACGCCCGTGATGGCGATCCTCACGGGCGGCGGCCGACGAAGAGCACGTTGGCGAAGGGCGTCTGGTCGTTGCACGCGTCCGCGACGACCTCGAGCCCCAGGGCCTCCATGGCGCCGCGCATGGCGTCCTGGGGCCGGAAGAACACCCCGTCGCCCTTGTGGCGCCCGAGAGCGACGGCGAATCGCTCGGACCAGGTCACCACGGTGCTCTTGAAGCCCCCGTCGCTCCGGCCGTCCCGCACGAGCAGCAGGCCGCCGGGGGCCAGCGCACCCACGAGCCGCGCGAGGATGGCGTCCTGCTCCTCGGGCGGCTGGTAGTGGAGCACGTCGAGGGCGCAGACGGCGTCCACCTCGGGGAGCTCGGTGGTGCGGGCGTCCCCCGACCACAGGGTGGCTCCCGTGCCCGCCAGGGCGGCCTCCGCGGAGGCGAGCCTGCGCGCGTCGTGGTCGAAGCCGTGGAGCGTCGTGCCCTCGAGGGTCTCGAAGGCCAGCGCGAGCAGATACCCCTCGCCGCACCCCACATCGAGGACCCGCATGCCCGGCCGGAGGAGGCCGAGCACCGCGGCGTACGCGGGGTCTCCCTTCATCTTCCCGCGGGCGAAGCCCTCGGCCATCTTGCCCTGGGGGAGGTAGCGGGCCACTGCAGCGTCGAGGTTCATGGGACCCCGCGTATCCGTTGGACCTCCGCCTCGACCAGCCCCCGGACCTCCCGCGCGAGGTCCTTGGGGTCGCCGTGGGGGGTCACGGGGGGCAGGACGTGGGCGTGCACGTCCACCACGAGCCGATCGGGCACGAAGCCGCGCTTGGAGAGGATGTGCTGCGCGCCGTCCATGGCGACCGGCAGGATCGGGGTGCCGGTGCGGGTGGCGAGCTCGAACGCACCCTTCCGGAAGCGGTGCACGGACCCGTCGGGCGAGCGACTGCCCTCGGGGAAGACCACCACGCTGTAGCCCGCACGCAGGGACGCCTCGGCCTCCTCGATGAAGCGGTCCGTGTCGACCTGGCGGCTCCAGCGCAGGAACGGCCCCATGACGGGGACGCGGAAGATGCCGGGCCGCGCGGACACGCGCACCGGGAGCGGGAGCCCGAACAGGCACGGGATGTCGATCACCGACTGGTGGTTCGCGACCACCACGTACGGCCCGGGTCCGACGCGCTCCAGGCCCGTGAACCGCCGTCGCCAGAACGGCTGGAACACCCAGAGCGCCCGCCCCCAGAAGAAGCCGAGCGCCGCCGAAGCCAGGCGTCCCGACCGGTCCAGGAGGGCGCCGACCGCGATGCCGAGCCCGAGGAGCGCCGTGAACAGCGCGTAGATGGGCCACCCGACGAGCGCGTGGACCCAGCCTGCCGGGGACCTCTGCACGAGGTCGGGCTAATCACTCCGGGAGCACGATGCGACCGGGGGCACCGCCGGATCCCGCCACGGTGTGACAGGACGCGCAGTCGCCCGAGGACTGGCCGGACACCATGGCCCGCTCCAGCCCGTTGTACCGGATCACCGCCGTGATCGGGTAGACCGGGCTCGCCTGGTTGCTCGCCAGGTAGAAGTTGCCGGCCTGGTTGGTCGTCATGGTCCAGGACGAGCCGTCCGCATCGGTCACCTCGACCTCCACGCCGGACGTGCCGTTGCAGTCGTCCTCCTCGTCGTAGTCGGTGTACACGGTGCCCGCGAACACGAAGCTCGGGCCCTCGCCGCGCTGGGTGTGGCAGGCGATGCAGTCGCCACCGGGGTGCATCTGGGGTGACTCGCGGTCACCGCCGGTCCCAGGTACGGGAAGGATAGGGCGCCGGACACCCCACCGTGCGGGCCTCATGGAATCCTCATGGAGTCCTCACCCCCGGGGGCCCTGGTGTAGGCTGGGGCCGTGATCGCCCTGCTCGCCCTCCTCGTGGCCGGTGCCGCCGAGACGACCCCGCCGCGGCTCGTGGCCGACGTCCGTGCCACGTACCCGCCAGACGCCCGCGAGCGCGGCCTGCAGGGCATCGTCGAGCTCCGGCTCACCGTGGACGCCACGGGTACGGTCACCGACGCCGTGGTGGTCCGCTCCCCCCACCCCGAGCTCGATCCGGCTGCCCTCGCAGCGGCCCGCCAGCTCCGGTTCGCGCCGGCGACGGTGGACGGCGAGCCTGCGGGTGCCGAGGTGGGCTACCGGTTCGTCTTCAGCCTCGGGTCCTCCGAGGAGGGCGGGATCGCGCGGCCCGCCACCCTGCACGGGACGGTGGAGGACGCCGACGGCCTCGAGCTGCCGGGAGCCACGATCACCGCCCGTCGCGCGGACGGCACCGGCGAGCCCATCACCCGCACCGGCAGCGCCGCGGGGCGCTTCGACCTGCCGTTCCTCCCGCCGGGTGTGTGGCTCGTGGAGATCGCGCGCGAGGGCTTCGAGGCGGGCGTCTTCGAGGTCACCCTGGGGCCGGGCGAGACCCTGGAGTCCGCGTTCACGCTCACCCCGGAGGACGCTCTGGAGGTCGTGGTCTGGGCGAGCCGACGCACCTGGCGGGAGGTGGACCGCGGTGAGCTGGTGGCCGACGCGGGCACCGTCACGGGGGTCTACGAGCTCACCCGGCGCGACATCGAGAGCACGCCGGGGTCGCTGGAGGACGTGGCCCGTGCGACCCACGCGCTGCCAGGGGTCGTCTCCGACGGCGACATGCTGGCGGGGTTCCATGTGCGGGGAGGCCAGCAGGACGAGGTCGTGTACCTGCTCGACCGGGTGCCCCTCGAGAACCCGTTCCACCTGGCGGGGTTCAACAGCCTGTTCAACCCCGACATGATCGACGGCGTGCGGTTCTTCGCGGGCGCGGCACCCGCGAACGTGCCGAGCGGGACGAGTGCCGTGATGGACGTCACCACCTGGGACGGCGCGCCCCGCGAGCCCGGAGGGGGCCTCGACGGCGCCGTGGACCTCTCGGCCTCGAGCGCCAGGGTGTTCCTCATGGGTCCCCTCGACGACGACGAGCGCTTCACCTTCGCGCTGGCCGCCCGCCGCACGTACATGGAGGGCTACTTCCAGGTGCTGAAGTGGGCGAACGTCATCGACAACGCCTTCGCGGCACCGGAGTTCAGCGAGCTCTCCGCGCGGGCGGCCTGGCGGCCGGACAGCCGCACGCGGGTCATGGTGTCGGCGCTGCGGTCGAGCGACTCGCTGGCCCTCGTGGACTCCGAGGACGACTCCCTGGTGAACTTCTCCGGGGCCTTCGAGCTGAAGAACGGGCTGACGCTGCTGTCGGCCGACCACCGCTACGTCACGCCGCACGGGCTCTCCTGGCAGACCACCGTCGCGCGCACCTGGGACCGGTCGTTCCAGCGGCGCGACCTCGCGGGCACGGTGGAGCGGACGACGCGGCTGTCGCGGTCGTTCGTCCGCACCGACGGCGTGGTCCCGATCACCGAGCACTCGCGCGTGAAGGTCGGTGGGGACGCATCGCGCTTCCAGCTCGCGGCTTCCGGCGATCTCGAGGACAACCGCCTGCTCCCCACGTGGACCCAGGCGGGCATCGCGGACTTCGGCTTCGAGCTGGCCCGGGTGGACAACGCGCCGGATCCCTGGACCGAGGCCAACCTCTACGCCGAGGCCGAGATCGAGGCGCCGCTCGGGCAGCCCGTCACGCGGCGGGGACGCACGCTCCAGCCGGCCATCAAGCTGCGGGCCGGCACCCGTGTGCAGTACGCCGGGCTCACCGGTGAGATCCTCCCGTCCCCACGGGCCGGGATCGCGGTCCCCCTGCCGACGGGCACCATCCCCAAGGTCTCCCTCGGCCACTACCAGCAGGTGATGCGCGACCCCATCAAGCTCGCGGACGGCTACGGGTCGCCCGACCTGCGCGCGTCGCGTGCGCGGCACCTCGTGGTGGGCGTGGACCAGGCCATCCCCCTGCCGGGCGAGGGCACCGGGGGCCTGCTGCGCGTGGAGGCCTACCGAATCGCGCTCACCGACCTCGTGGTGACGCCCGACACCCCGGAGCGGCTGGCGACCGCGGCGTACACCAACGACGGCACGGGCCTGAACCGCGGTGTGGACGTGATGGCCGCGGCCAGGATGGGTCGGTTCAACGGTCAGCTCGCGTACGGCCTGCTCTTCGCCACGCGCGACAACCCCACCAACCGCGTCTGGCCCACCGAGGTGGCACCCCAGCAGGATCAGCGGCACACGCTCTCCATCGCCGGCGACTACCAGCTCTTCGCGCACTGGCGGATGACGGCGCGGTACGCCTTCCACTCCGGCCGCCCGGTGTCGCGGGTGGACGTGGACGACCCGCTCGCCGAGACCGTCCGCCTCACGTGCCTGAACTGCGACCGCCTCGGGCCCACGCACCAGCTCGACCTGCGCGCCGAGTGGCGCAGGGCCTACGAGCGCTACCGGATGACGTTCTACGTGGAGGTCCTGAACGTGGGGAACATCCAGTCGGACTTCCTGCCGATCCACGACGTGATCGACGGGTCGCTGTCCACGTCCATGCTGCGCCACCTGCCCATGCGGCCCTTCCTGGGGCTGCGCGCGGATTTCTGATAGACCCTCGGCACGGAGGCCGTGTGTCGAACGATCTGATCCCGCGCATCAAGACCCTCATCCTCGAGGGCCTCCACCTCGACGAGCTCTCCCCCGCGGACCTCGACCCCGACGTACCGCTCTTCGGCGACGGAGGGCTCGGGCTGGACTCGGTGGACGCGCTCGAGCTCGTGATGGAGCTCGAGCGGCAGTTCGGCGTGCAGCTCCAGGACGACCAGGCGTCCCGCGAGGTGCTCCGGAGCGTGCGCTCCATCGCCGCGTGGGTCGAGGCCCAGGGTGCGGGCTGAGATCCTGGTGATCGGTGCGGGTCCCACGGGCTGCACCGTCGCCACCACGCTGGCCCGCCTGGGCCACGACGTGCTCATGATCGACCGGGACGACCCGCCCCGCGTCGCGGTCGGCGAGTCGCTGATCCCCGTGTGCCGCGAGGTCCTCGACGACCTCGGCGTGGACATGACGGGCTTCCTGCCCAAGCACGGTGCCGTGTTCCGGTGGGGCGGGCGCTCGGTGCGGTTCGGGTTCGACGAGGGCATGCGGCCCGACCACGTGCTCGCCTGGCAGACCCCACGGGCGGAGCTCGACCGGCGGATGCGGGAGGTCGCGCGGGGGGCGGGCGTGCGCTTCGCCCAGACCGACGTGCGCGCGGTGGATGTGCCGAACCGCACCGTGTCCACGGGGCTCGGCGAGGTGGAGGCCGGCTTCCTGGTGGACTGCGGGGGGCGCAACCAGCTCCTCGGTCGTGCGCTGGGGGTGCGGGCGAAGCACCCGTGGCTGAAGAACGCGGCGGTGGGCGCGTGGCACCGGGGCGTGCGGGTGCAGGACGAAGAGCCGGGCGACGTCGTGATCTGCGCCTACGACGGCGGCTGGTTCTGGTTCATCCCCTTCGCGGACGGCACCTGGAGCGTCGGGACCACCCTGACACCGCGGGGTCCCACGGGACCCGACCGCTGGGCGGAGGCGCTCGCGCGGTGCCCGGATGCCCAGGAGCGCCTGGAGGGTGCCGAGCGGCTGGAGCCGTTCCGGGGCACGAGCGACATCAGCGTGTCGTCCACGGCCTTCCACGGGGACGGCTGGGCGCTGGTGGGCGACGCGGCCACCTTCCTGGACCCCGTGTTCAGCACGGGCATCGCGCTGGGCCTGTTCGGCGGGCGGGACTTCGCGCGCACATGGTCGGCCGGGGGCGATCTGGACGCGTGGGAGGCGCGCTGCCGGGCGGCCGTTCAGGCCTTCGAGCCCGTGGTCCAGGCCTGGTACGAAGGCGACCGGTTCCTGCGCGTGGCGTTCGCGGAGGCCGAGCGCCACCAGCCCACCGTGCGGAAGGCCATCGTGAGCCTGCTGGCCGGGGACGTGTTCGACCCCGACTTCACGGGCCCCCGGCGGCTGGGTGCCCGCTTCGACAGCATCGAGCGGATGGTGCTCGGAGCCTGAAGAGCTCAGGGCGTCAGGATCGAGGCGTCCAGGGTGTACGTGGCCGAGGTCGTGCAGTCCAGGCTCGAGGAGAACAGGAACACACGCGTCACCACGTCCACGGGTGCCCCCGTGCCGTTGAACCACTCGAGCACCTCGTTGTCGGACACCGAGGCTCCACCGAAGTTGTCGGAGAAGATCTCGAGCCCGGTGGCCGCGTCGTAGAGCTCGGCATCGATGTCGCCGACCGTGGTGACGTGGGTGAACAGGACGTCCACCGTTAGGAGCTGGCCCGGCTGGACGGAGCCCACGAAGACGTAGTCGTCGCCGACCCGGGGGCCACCGAGCACGGTCATGGCGGCCGGCAGCGTGGTCGTGATGGCCGTGGCGACGCTCTGGTTGGGCTCCAGCGCGTCGTCCGTCGCGCAGGCGGCTGTCGCGAAGGTGAGATCGTAGCTCGTGCACACGTCCGACCACACGCCGACGGTGTAGTCCGCGCTCGTCGACCCCAGGTTCGCGGAGGTCACGTCGTAGGGCGTGAGACCGTCGATGTCGACGGAGTTCCCGGCGGGGTCGAACAGCTCGACCTCCAGGCTGCTGCCGGCGGTGGTCGCGGTCATGGTGACGGCCGAGCCCGCAGGCACGGGGTACGCGAAGAAGTCCGGGCTCACGGCATCCACGTTGAGCCCGGAGGTGTCGGTCGTGAGCGTCAGCGCCGTCGCGTACGTCTCGTTGGGCTCGTACACGTCGGGTGACGGGCAGGGCGTGCCGGGGGTGATGGCGGACGTCAGATCGTAGGTCGCACATCCGGCGACGCTGACGACCTCGACGAGGTAGGTCGCGGTCGCGCCCGTGCGGTTGGTGACCTGGAGGTCGTACGGGTCGAAGGAGTCGAAGTCGAGCTCGAACGTGCCGGTGGCGTCGAGCACCCGGAGCTCCACGTCGTCCGGCGTGTCGACGAGCACGTCCAGGACGTCGCCCGCGGCCAGCACGACGCTGTAGTAGTCGGGGTGACCCGGATCCGCGGTGTACCCCGTGACAGATGCGGGTAGGGCGGAGGCCGTGCCGGGTGTGTCGTTGGCCTCCGCGGCGTCCGCATCGCAGGCGGGGTTGGGCGCGAAGGTCGCGACCACGTCGTAGAGGGCGCACTCGCGGGGATTGACGGAGGAGTCGTAGAGCTCGACCCCGAGCACCACCGTCACGGGGCCGCTCGTGTAGTTCGCGGCCGCGACGGTCTCGTTGTCGTTGATGGACACCGAGGACGCCAGCGTGTTGCCCGAGAGGTCGTAGATGGCGGCGTCGATGTCGCCTTCCGCATGCTGGAACAGCACGTCGAGGGTGGCGGTCTGCCCTGCCGGCACGACGACCGTGAAGTAGTCGGGATCCTCCGGGGTCGTGGAGACCACCAGGTCGGTCGCCGGGACGGGCAGCGCGACAGCCGTTCCGACGGTGTCGTTGTCCTCGAACCGGTCGTCGGTGCAGTCGAAGGCCGTGTCCGTGTCGGCATCGGTGTCCGTGTCGGTATCGGCGTCCGCGTCGCTGTCCGTGTCGGCGTCCGTGTCGCTGTCCGTGTCCGCGTCGGTGTCGCTGTCGGTATCGGCGTCCGTGTCGCTGTCCGCGTCCGTGTCGCTGTCCGCGTCCGTGTCGCTGTCCGCGTCCGTGTCGCTGTCCGCGTCCGTGTCGCTGTCCGCGTCCGTGTCGCTGTCCGCGTCCGTGTCGCTGTCCGTGTCCGTGTCGCTGTCCGCGTCGGTGTCCGTGTCGCTGTCCGCGTCGGCGTCGGTGTCCGCATCGGTGTCCGCGTCCGTGTCCGCGTCCGTGTCCGCATCGGTGTCCGCGTCCGTGTCCGCATCGGTGTCGGCGTCGGTGTCCGCGTCCGCCTCCACGGGGGTCGGGGCGTACTCGTTGAAGCAGCCCAGGGCCAGGGTGGCTACGAGCCAGACAGGAAAGCGGTGCATCGGATCCTCCGCCGTCCACGGTAATCCACCGGCATCGATCCGCACCCCCGAACGCACGAGAGCCCCCGTCTGCCGTAGCGGACGGGGGCTCTGGCGAGAGCCGACCGGGCGTGCCCGGCCGGAGCTCCTACACGATCACGGCGTCGGGCCGATCGTCGTGGTCATGTCGTAGGTGTTCGAGTCCGCGCAGGTGTTGCTCGCCCCGAAGAGGTTCACGCGCATCACGATGTCCACCGGGCCACCGGTCGTGTTCGACCAGTGCAGGTCCTCGTTGTCCGTGCTGGTGGCGCTGCTGTCGAGGGACGTCGTGGTGTTGGTGGCGTCGTAGAAGCGGGTGTCGATGTCACCATTCGCGTGCGTGAAGGTGAGGAGCACGTCGATGGTCTCGCCGTCCTGCACGGTGCCGAGGGCGAACCAGTCGTCGCCGCCGGTCGAGGGACCGGTGACCACGAGGCCCGTGGCGTTGGCGAGGGCGACCGCGGTGGCGGCCGACTGGTTGGGCTCGTTCGCGTCGTCCGTCGCGCAGGTGACGGTGGCGTACGCGACGTCGTAGTCCGCGCAGTCCTCGGCCGTGACGAGGTAGGTCACGTTGACAGCGGCGCCCGTGGCGTTCACGGCAGCCACGTCGTAGGGCGTGAAGCTGTCGGTCTCCACCGAGTTGCCCGCGGCGTCGAACATCTCGATCTCGATCGAGGACGCGGAGGTCGCGGTGACGGTGACGCCCGAGTTGGCCGCCAGGCTGTAGGTGAACCAGTCGGGGCTCACGGCGTCGACGTTCAGGCCGGTGGTGTCGGCGTTGAGCGCGATCGCGGTGCCCATCGTGTTGTTGGGCTCGTTGGCGTCCGGCGTCGGGCACGGCGTGGCGGGCGTGATGGTCGACGTGAGGTCGTAGGTCGCGCAGACGTCGCTGACGATCTCGACCACGTAGTCGGCCGAGGCGCCGGTCAGGTTCGTGACCTCGACATCGAAGTCGGGGCCGAACGTGTCGGTGTCGTAGGTCGTGGTGCCCGTGGCATCCCAGACCCGGACCTCGACGTCGTCGGAGGTGTTGTTGGCGTTCACCAGCAGGTTGTCGCCGGCGGCGAGGGTCACGACGTAGTAGTCGGAGTCGCCCGGATCGACCGAGTAGCCCGTGACGGTGCCCGTCGGGAGCGCGCTGGCGGCACCGAGGGTGTCGTTCTCCTCACCCGCGTCGGGCGTGCACACGGGGTTCGCCGTGAACGTGGTGACGACGTCGTAGACGTTGCAGTCGTAGGGGTTGCTGAACGAGTCGTACAGGTCGACGCGCAGCTTCACGGTCTCGTCGGAGCCGGTGTAGTTGGCGTACTCGAGGGTCTCGATGCCGTTACCGAACAGCGAGGAGTCGACCTGCGTGTCGTTCGAGTCGTACAGGTAGGCGTCGATGTCGCCGTTGGCGTCGATGAAGGTCACGTCGACGGTGATGGACTGGCCCGCGGGCACCACGATGGTCCAGAAGTCGGGGTCGTCCGGCGTGGTGGAGACGACGAGGCCCGTGGGGGTCGCGGGGAGCGCGACGGCCGTGGCGAGGGTGTCGTTGTCCTCGTAGGCGTCCTCGGTGCAGTCGATGCCGCCGGCGGTATCGGTGTCGGCATCCGTGTCGGCGTCGGCGTCGGCATCGGCGTCGGTGTCGGCGTCGGCGTCCGTGTCGGAGTCGGCATCCGAGTCCGCGTCGGTGTCGGAGTCCGCATCGCTGTCGGCGTCGGTGTCCGCGTCCGTGTCCGAATCGGCGTCGGTGTCGGTGTCGGTGTCGGTCTCGGTCGCGGTGGGCGTGGGCGTGCCCTTACAGGCGGCGAGCATCGCGAGGACCGCGATCATCGTGTACTTGGACATGTGGTTCCTCCAGAGCCTTGGTCGCCGCGCATGGTAATGCAGCACGTCCCGACTGACGACGGTTTTTTGGATGACCAGGCCATAAGCCTGATTCCAGCGTCACCTTCCACGGTCCGCAGCGGGATCTCGCGGAGCTGACGGCCCAGGCCGGGCCGTCGGGATCGACTCCCCCCGGAACGACGAAGGCCCGGCACGCACGAGGCGTACCGGGCCCAGGATCAGCTCACGAGGTCGATCAGGGCGCCGAGATGCCGATGGAGGTCGTGAAGCTGTAGGCGTTGTTCTCACAGGCGGGCGAGCCGAAGTGGAACACGTGGAGGACGACGTCCTGGGCCGTGGTGCCCGTGTTCGTCCACGTCACGTGCTCGACGTCCAGGACACCCGCGCCACCCGTCAGCCCGGGGAGGTCGTTGCCCGTCGTGTCCTCGAGATCGGCGTCGATGTCGCCCCACCCGTGCACGAACGTGAGGTCTGCGACGGCGGTCTCACCGGGCTGTGCGGTGCCGATGAGGAAGTAGTCCTCGGAGGTCCCGGTGACGTGGAGATCCACGCCGCTGGTGGCCGACAGCGCGGTGGCCGCGGTGTCGTTGGGCTCCGAGGTGTCGTCCAGGGAGCAGTCCTCGACGTGCCAGAGGAGGTCGTACCCGACGCAGGAGTCGGGGGCGATCTCGATGGTGTAGGTGACCGCGGCACCCGAGAGGTTCGGCGCACTCACGTCGAAGGGCGTGAACGTGTCGGAGTCGAGGGCGGTGGCGCCGCCGGCGGGGTCCGCGTCGTAGATGCTGATGTCCGGGTCGCCGAACTCGAGGGATGTCGGCGTGGCGACCGCCTCCAGCGCCGAGCCATCCGGCACGGAGATCGTGAAGTAGTCGTACGCCGTGTCGCTGGCGTTGAGGTCCGTCAGGTTCTGGGGCAGCCCCACGAGGGACGTGGCCGTGGCGTAGGTGTCGTTGGTGATCGTCGCGTCGTACGTGTCCGGCGTGCCGCAGTCCGGCCCCTGGATGAGCTCCCAGTGCAGCTCGTACTCAGCGCAGCCGTCACCGGTCACGACCGCGGTGTACACGACCGCGCCGCCCGTGACGTTGGCATCGGAGACGTCGTAGGGGGCGAGCGTGTCGGTGTCCACAGCGGTGGTGTTCACCGCCGGGTCGCCGACGAACAGCTTGATCTCGGGCTCGCCGAAGAGGTCGTCGTCCGCGGTCGCCACCGTCCAGACCTGGACCGCGTACCCGTCCGGCACGTTGATGGTGTAGTAGTCGGGCTCGGTGGAAGACGACGTCAGGCCAGCGAGCGGGCTCGTGGCGGCGTCGAGGGACGTGGCGGTCGCGAAGTCGTTGTTGGGCTCCTCGGCGTCGGCCAGGAAGCAGTTCGGGCCCTGCGTGCTCGTGAGGTCGAGGTCGTAGGAGATGCAGCTGTTGCCCTCGACCTGCACGAAGACGTCGACGGCGGCGGCGGTCTCGTTGAGGTACGAGACGTCGAACGGCGCGGCGCTGTCGGTGTCGAGCACCGTGTTGCCCGTGCCGTCGATGATGGAGACAGTCGGGGTGCCGAACAGGCCGTCGGAGATGACGAGACCCTCGAGGATCTCGCCAGGCGCCACGCTCAGAGAGAAGAAGTCCTCGTCCACCGCGTTCACACGGAGATCGGTGAGGAGATCCGGCGCGGTCACCGGGAACGCCGTGGCGATGGTGCCGTTGCCGCCGTTCTCGTACGCGTCGTCCACCGTGCAGTCGGGGCCGACCACGACGGTGTAGTCGAGGTCGTAGGACATGCAGCCGTCGCCCAGAACCTCGATCAGGAGGTCTTGCGGTGCGCCCGTGTTCACGTACTCCAGCTCGTAGGAGGGGCCGAAGAGGTCGCTGTCGACGGTGGCGCCGCCCGCGTCCTTGAGGCGCACCTCGAGGTCGTCCCCCGCGGTGTTGGTGCCCGCCTCGGTGAGATCGAGGATGATGCCCTCGTTCGTGCCGATGGGGATGGTGTAGTAGTCGGGGTCGACCGGGCTCACGACCATGCCGGTGAGCGGCGCCACCAGGGGGACGGCCGTGAGGTCGGTGTCGTTCTCCTCCTCGTTGTCGTCGACGCAAGGCGGCAGCGCGGTGACCGTGGTCACGACGTCGTAGGGGTTGCAGCGGTTGGTTCCGAGGACCCGCACCTCGAGCTCGAGGTCGACGGCCGTCGAGCCCCAGTTGGTGAACTCGACCTGCTCGGTGTTCGTGACACCGGCGCTGGAGTCCTGCTGCACGCCGTTCAGACGGAGCGTCACGTCGATGTCACCCTGGGCGTGGATGAACGACAGGTCGATCACGATGGACGAGAGCGGGGGCACCGAGATCGTCCAGAAGTCCTTGTCACCCGAGAGGACGACGAGGTCGGTGGACGGTGTGGGCAGCGGAAGGGCGCTCGCAGAGTCGTCGTTGTCCTCGTTCGCATCATCCACGCAGAAGGACGTGTCGGTGTCGGCATCCGTGTCCGTGTCCGTGTCCGCGTCGGAATCTGCATCCGTGTCGGCATCGGTGTCCGCGTCGGTGTCGGCGTCCGTGTCGGTGTCGGAATCGGAGTCCGCGTCGGTGTCCGTGTCGGACTCGATCGGGGTGACGGGCGTTTCGCCCTTACAAGCCGCGAGGAACGCGAGCATGGCGATCATGGGGAGCTTGGACATGGGGGTCTCCAGTGTCGGTCCAGTGACGGCCCGCAGGATAGTGCGACGGAGCACGACTGACGACCGGATTCCGCGTCAGGTCGTCGGAGTCGTCGCCGAGCGCCTCACGGCGAAGGCCCACGCGGCCGCGGCGCCGAGCCCACCGAGGATCGCACCCAGCACGAGGCTCCCGAGGAAGCACGAGATCACGACGTCGGGCGCACCCCCGGAGAACATCTCGGTCCAACGGAGCGCCTCGGCACCGTCGCCCGCCGACGGCCAGCGAACCGTGCCGAACCGGAGCAGCTCGCCGATCGCGATGCTCCCGCCGATCAGGAACGGCGCGAACATCGGCATGCTCACCTGGGCCGCCGCGATGACCGTGAGCTTGTTCAGACGGAGCACGTGCGCCACCACGAGACAGATGCCCGTCTGGATGCCGTACAACGGCACCACGCCCAGGAAGATGCCCAGGAACACCGCAGCGGCGAGGCGCCCGGGAGCGCGCTGCTCGGCCTCGAGGTGCAGCCGGAAGGCGGCCAGGCGGTTGCGGATGGCGTTCAGCGACAGTACCCCGGGACGATGCGGCCTCTCGGGACGACCCTGGTCTCCGGTATTCTCCTGTGCGCCCTCGCGGCAATCGGCGCGCGCACAGGGGTCGTGACGCAGGGCGTGGCCCTCGCCGTGTGTGCCGCGGTGTTCCTCGGCATCCTCGCGTTGATCGCCGTGGCCAGCGCGTCTCCGGGCCTCGCCCTGTTCGGCCCCACCATCAGCCGCGTGCCAGGCGCCGCGGCCGTCGCGCTCACCTTCGACGACGGTCCGCTCCCCGAGACCACCCCGCGCATCCTCGAGGCCCTCGGCGACCGCCACCGCGCGACCTTCTTCCTGCTGGCGGACCGCGCGGCGGCCCATCCCGAGCTCACGCGCGCCATCGCCGAGCGCCACGAGATCGCGCTGCACGGCGCCAGCCACCACCCGTGGCTGACGGTGATGTCGCCGACCCGCGGAGCCGCCGAGCTCGCCGAGGCACGCGCCCGCCTGGAAGCTCTGGCGGGCCGACCGGTCACGCGCTTCCGCCCGCCCTTCGGCGCCGTGAGCCCCCGCGTGTACGCCAGCGCGCGTCGCGCCGGCCTGGAGCTCGTGTGGTGCTCCGTGCGCACCCGCGACGGCGGACCCCTGCCCGACGGCGAGCTCGCCCGACGCGTGGCACGGGCGGGTCCCGGCGACATCGTGCTCCTGCACGACGGACGCGAGCCCACGGCCGCCCTGCTCCCCGAGCTGCTGGCGTCCCTGGAGGCCCGCTCGCTGCGCTCGGACACCGTGGAGGCCCTGTGCCAGGCGTGATCCGCACGGTGGTCCGCTCCGCGGCCGGAGAGCTCGACGCGACCTGGGAGGCCGTGCGCACCGGCTCCCCCTGCTTCCGCCCGTGCCCCTGGCCCACGGACGGCCTGAAGACGCCCCTGGCAGCCTGGATCGACCACCTCCCCCGCGACCGGCCCGCCGAGCACCTCCTGCTGCGCGGCCTCCTCGAGCTGCTGGGCGACCGCGACCTGCGCCGCACGGGCCTCGTCGTGGCCACCACCTCCGGGAACATCGCCGGGGTCTTCGAGGCCGCCCACCGGGCCGAGCTCGCCGGCACACCCGTGGAGGCCGTACGGCCCGGCCGCGACGGACCCACCCTCGCCGCACGGCCGCCCTTCGGAGGCCCCGTCACCACCCTGTCGCTGGCGTGCATCAGCGGCACGGCAGCGTTCACCGTGGCCGAGGGCTGGCTCGCGGACGGCCTGTGCGACGAGGTCGCCGTGGTGGGCGTGGACGCCGTCTGCCCCTACGTCCAGGCCGGGTTCTCCGGGCTCGGCGCGCTGTCGGCCTCCCTGCCCCGCCCCTTCACCGACGCCCACGACGGCATGTTGCTCGGGGAGGCCTTCGCCGGCGTGCTCCTCGGCCGGGAGGGCGACCTGTACGCGGCGGGCACGGGCCTCGCGTCGGACGCCCTGCACGCGACCGCCCCCGACCGGGAGGGGCGCGGGGCGCTGCGGGCCGCCCTGGATGCCCTGAAGCGCGCGGACGTCGGTCCGGACGACATCGTCGCCGTCTCCCCCCACGGCACGGGCACGCCGTTCGCGGACGCGATGGAGGCCCACGTCCTCCGGACGCTGTTCCCCGAGCCCCGCCCGGTCCAGCTGGTGAAGGCGATGGTGGGCCACACGCTCGGGGCCGCCGGGGTGCTCGAGGCCGCGGTCGCGCTCCGGTCCCTCCAGGGCGTCGACGGGGCCGTGCTGTCGCTCTCCTCGGCCTTCGGGGGCATGAACGCGTCCGTCGTGCTGAGCCGCTGGCCCGGGCTGGCGCCAGAACCCCGGGTCGTTCGCGTCGACCCCGCGCGGGCCCACGACGTGCCCCTCGCGGAGGCCTGGCCCGACGCACCGGTCACGGCATCCCGGTACGATCGGTACGTGCAGACCGGCCTCGGCGCCATCGTCGCCGAGCACCTCCGGGAGCCCCTGCCCCCCACCACCGCCCTCGTGCTCGCCTCACGGACCAACTGCGCGATCATGGACCGCGCGCACCACCGCCGGATCGTCGAGGAGGGCTATGCCCGGGCCTCTCGGCGGGCCTTCGTGGACACGCTGCCGGCCGCTCCCCTCGCCGCCGCCAGCATCGCGCTGGGCCTGCGGGGTCCCATGCTCGCGTTCGTGGACGACCCCGACCGCGCCACGGAGGAGGCCGCCCGCCTGGTGCGCCACGGGTACGCCGACCAGGCCGTCGCAGTCGCGCTGGAGGTGCCCACCCCGGAGACACCGATCCTGGCGCACACCACCCGGGTGCGGGCGTGATCGACCGTCTCCCCCACCGCGGCCGCTGGGCCCTGCTCGACCGCGTCGTGCAGACCGGACCCACGGAGGTCGTCACGGAGGCGACCTTCATGCCCGACGCCGTGGAGGGCCACTTCCCGGGCGACCCCGTCGTGCCGGGGGCCCTGCTCCTGGAGGCCGTGGCGCAGTCCCTCCTGGTGCTCTCGGAGGGCCTGGGTATCGCGGGACGGCCCCGGCTGGCGGGCTTCGATCGGGTGCGGTTCCTGGCGCCCGTGGTCCCTCCGGCGACGGTCCGGGTGGAGCTCGGGTTGCGCGGGCGGTCGGGCGCGGCCCTCCAGGGTGATGCCCGCGTGCTCCTGGACGACGTGGTGGTGGCGACCGCGCGCGTGACCGGGACGGTCGGGTGAAGCGCGCCGTCGTCGTCGGCTCCGGCATGGGCGGGCTCGTCGCCGCCCGGTTGCTCCAGCGCCAGGGGCTCGACGTCACCATCCTCGAGCAGCACACCCGTCCCGGCGGCCTCCTCCATCGGTTCTTCCGCGACGGGCTCGCCTACGACACGGGCTTCCACTACTGCGGCTCGGTGGACGCCGGGCAGCCCCTCGGCCAGGTGCTCCGCCACATCGGCATCGCGGGCGACCTGGAGTTCGAGGAGCTCGACCCGGACGGGTTCGACGTGCTGCGCTTCCCGGGGCTCGAGGTGTCCATGCCGCGGGGCTGGGACGCCTGGCGGGAGCGCCTGGCAGCCGTGTTCCCCCACGAACGTGCCGGTCTGGACGCGCTGTTCGCCCGCATGCGGGCCGCCGTGGACGCGTACGGCCTCTACCGGATGGTCGAGCACACCGACGTCGCCCACCTGCTGGACGTCGAGGGGGCCGGGCTCCTCGACGTCGTCCGTGCCCACGTGCGCGATCCGCGCCTCCACGCCGTGCTGGCCGGCCATGCCGTGCTCTACGGCGTGCCGCCCCACGAGGCGTCCTTCGGCGTGCACGCCCTGATCCTCGACCACTTCCTCCAGGGCGCGTTCGCCCTGAAGGGCGGCGGCGACCGGCTGGCGCTCACCCTGGCCCGCCGGATCCGCCAGGATGGGGGGCGCGTGCTCCTGAAGCGGGAGGTCACCGAGGTGATCTGCGACGGACGCCTGGCCACCGGCGTGCGCGTGGCGGACGGCGAGGTGTTCCCCGCCGATCTGGTGATCAGCAACCTGCACCCGCGGCTCACCCTGGGTCTCCTGCCCGAGCAGGCCACGCGGAAGGCGTACCGGTCGCGGGTCGCGTCCACGCGTCTCGGGCACGGGCACCTCGGCGTGTACCTGGAGCTCGAGGGTCCGGTCCCCGAGCTCGAGCGCCGGAACCTCTACCGCCACACCCGCTGGGACCTGGAGCGCGGCTACCAGAGCACCACCGCGGCCGGTCCGAGCCTCTGGTTCGCGTGCTCTCCGAGCCAGCGGCGCGACGGTGACGGGCGCTCCGTGGTGCTGCTCATCGCGCCTCACGCCTGGGAGGACGTCGCCCGCTGGAAGGACACCGCGTGGGGCGAGCGGCCCGCGGCCTACACCCACCACAAGGGCGCGCTCGCCGATGCCACGGTGCGCGCGTTCCTGGCCGACCACCCGCACCTCGCGGGGCGGATCCGGCGCGTGGAGGCCTCCACCCCCCTCACCACCGAGCACTTCACGCGCTCGCCGGAGGGGGCCATGTACGGCCACCTGCACAGCCGCGAGCAGATGGGTCGAGCCCGCCCGTCCGCGCGGATCCGCGTGCCCAACGTGCTCCTCGTGGGCCAGGGCGTGTTCTCGCCCGGGGTGCTTGGAACCGCGCTGTCGGCGTATTACGCGGTCGGGCACCTCTTCGGGCTCGGACCCCTGCTCGACGAGCTGCGCAGCGCGTAGCGTGGAGGACACTTGCGACGGCGCGTGGTGGTCACCGGGATCGGCCTGCACACCCCCCTCGGCGACGACGTGGCCGGGGTGTTCGACGCCGTGCTCGCGGGACGCACGGCCAGCGTGCGCTCGGTGGAGTGGGCGGCCATCCCGGATCTCCGCACGGCCGTGTGGGCCCCGGTGCCCGACTTCGACGGCAGCCACATCCCCCGCCGCGCGCGCCGCACGATGGGGCGGGTGGCCCAGCTCGCCGCCAGCGCCGCCGAGGCGGCCGTCCGGAGCTCGGGCATCCCGATGGAGACTCTCCAGGACGGCGAGACCGCGGTCGTCGTCGGCAGCACGGACGGCAGCAGCGCGGCCGAGTACGACTGGATCGCGCATCTGCTCGCCCACGGGCCGCGGAGCCTGAAGTCCACCACGTACTTCCAGGTGATGCCCCACACCTGCGCCGCGAACGTGGCGCTCCACCTGGGCATCCAGGGCGAGATCCTCGCCACCAACGCGGCGTGCGCGAGCTCCAACCAGGCCATCGGCGTGGCCGCCCAGCGCATCCGGGACGGCTACGTGCGCCGGGCGCTCGCCGGGGGTGCCGAGGAGCTGCACCTGCTCTCCGCGGTCGTGTTCAACGCGGTGGACGCCGCCAGCACGTCCTACAACGACGACCCCGACAGCACGCCGCGGCCCTTCGACCGCGGTCGGGACGGCATCGTCGTGGGTGAAGGGGCCGGGATCCTCCTGCTGGAGGAGCGCCAGGCGGCCCTGGAGCGCGGCGCGACCATCCTCGCGGAGGTCGCGGGCAGCGCCAGCTCCTGCGACGCCGTGCACATCGTGTCGCCCGAGCCGGACGCCATGGTCCGCACGATCCACCGGGCCCTCGCGGACGCGATGCTGCCGGCGGACGCCGTGGACTACGTGAACGCCCACGCCACCGGCACCGTCGCGGGCGACGCGAGCGAGGCCGAGGCCCTCTACCGCGTGTTCGGCGACCGGGTGCCCGTGAGCAGCACCAAGGGCCACCTCGGCCACACGCTCGGCGCGTGCGGTGCCATCGAGACCGCGCTGTGCATCCAGAGCCTGCTGCGCGGGATCGTCCCCGCCAACCGCAACCTGGTCGACCCCGACGTGGCCCCGGTGGACCTCGTGCGCACGCCGCGCGAGCTCCAGGCCCGGACCATCCTCAACACCAACTTCGCCTTCGGCGGCGTGAACAGCTGCGTGCTGCTCGCCGCCCACCGGGAGGACTGACATGGAGCTCGACGGCAAGCTCGCCATCGTGACCGGCGCGAGCCGCGGCATCGGACGGGCCATCGCGCTCGAGCTGGGACGCGCTGGCGCGACGGTGCTCGTGAACTACCGCAGCGACGAGGCGGCCGCCCAGGCCGTGGTGGACGCGCTCGACGGCCGCGGCATCGCCGTGCGCGCCGACGTCTCCACCCAGGAGGGTGTGGACGCCCTGTTCGCGGCGGCGGAGGCCCACGGCGGGCCCCAGATCGTCGTGAACAACGCGGGCATCACCGACGACAACCTCACCGTCCGCATGACCGACGAGCAGTGGCTTCGCGTGCTCGACACCAACGCCACCGGCTGCTTCCGGATGTGCCGGGCCGCCCTGACCGCGATGTTCCGCAAGCGCGAGGGCTCCATCGTGAACATCGTGAGCATCTCCGGCATCCGCGGGAACCCCGGCCAGGCCAACTACAGCGCCAGCAAGGCGGCCGTCATCGGGCTCACGCGCACGCTGGCCAAGGAGATGGGTCGCCGCGGGATCCGCGTGAACGCGGTGGCTCCCGGGTTCGTGCAGACCGACATGGTGGCCGACGTGGACGAGAAGGTGCTCGAGGCGGCGAAGGCCGCGATCCCGATGCGCAGGCTCGGGAAGCCCGAGGACATCGCACCCCTGGTACGCTTCCTCGCGGGTCCCGGCGCCGTGTACGTGACGGGGCAGGTGATCGCGGTGGACGGCGGGATGTCCTGCTGAAGGAGGGTCGGGCGTGGCGGGTCAGGGCGAGCGCATCGGCCGCTACGTGCTCGACCGCCTGCTCGGCCGGGGCGGCATGGGCGAGGTGTGGGAGGCCTCGCTGCACGGCCTGCACGGCTTCCGGCGCCGCGTGGCGCTCAAGATCGTCACCGCCGACGCCATCGACGACGAGAGCCGCAACACCCTGATCGCCGAAGCCCGGATGGGCGCCATGCTCCACCACCCGAACATCTGCGGGACCCTGGAGCTCGGGCACGACGGCGGGCACTGGTTCATCGCGATGGAGCTCGTGGAGGGCGCCACCCTGCGCACGCTCGCCAAGCAGGGGCTGCTCTCACCGCGGGCCGTGATCGAGGCGGGCATCCAGACCTGCCGGGGGCTCGAGCACGTGCACGCCTCGGGTCTCGTGCACCGCGACATCAAGGAGTCGAACCTCGTCGTCGACCGCTACGGCATGGTGAAGATCGTGGACCTCGGGGTGGCACGCCTGCGCGGGGCGGCCTCCGGTGTGGGCGGCACGCCCGGGTACATGCCGGCCGAGCAGCTCCTCGGGCGGGAGGGCGCGCCCGCCGACATCTTCGCCCTGGGCGCCACCCTGTTCCGGATCACGAGCGGCCGTCGGCCCTTCGGGAAGCGAGACGACGCCATCCGCGCCGTGCTCGACATGGGCCGGGCCATCGCGGGCCTCGACCTGTCCACGAGCATCGAGCCCTTCGTGCCGGGGCTGGGTGCGGTCGTCGCGGACTGCCTGGCCCAGGAGCCGGAGGCCCGTCCGACCGCCGCGGACCTCGGTGACCGGCTGCGGAGGCTGCTGCGCGGCCTGAAGGGCCGGTCCCTGGAGGACGGGGTGGCGGCCGTGCGCCTCGAGGCCCAGCCGAGCCCACCGGCCTCCTCGGAGAGCCGCCTGCGCCGGGGTCGCTTCCCGCGCGTGCCCACCGCCATGATCGGGCGCGCGGACGTGCTCGATCAGGTGCGCAGGGCCCTGGCGCCGGGGTCCGTGGTGACCCTCGCGGCGCTCGGAGGCATGGGGAAGACGCGCCTGTCCCTCGCTGTGGCGGCCGGCCTCGACGGGGAGCTGGAGGGCGGGAGCTGGTTCGTGGACCTCTCGGAGGTGACGGCCCTGGAGGGCATCCGGCCCGCCCTGGCCGGCGCTCTCGGGCTGAAGGCCGACGAGGAGGGCGCGCTGGACGCCGTGCTCGCGACCCCGCGTCTCCTGGTCCTCGACAACGTCGAGCAGCTTCCCGGCGCGGGTGCCGAGATCATCGAGGGCATCGCGGCCGCCGCCTCCACCTCTCCCCTCCTGGTGACGTCGCGCGTGCCGCTCGGGCTGGAGCGCGAGACCGTCGTGCGGCTCGAGCCCCTCTCCGGCACGGCGTCCCTCGAGCTGCTCACCGAGCGCAACCCCGAGCTGAAGCGCGCGGACGAGGCCGTGCTGGACCGGATCGTCGGCTGGCTGGAGGGGAGCCCCCTCGCGATCGAGCTCACCGCAGCCCAGACCCGCACGGTGCCCGTGGAGGAGGTGGAGCGACGCCTCTCCAGGGCCTTCGACGCCGTGGAGGACGAGAGCGGCGAGCATCCCCTGCGCCACCAGAGCCTCCGCGCCACGCTGGATGGCTCCTGGGCCCTCCTGCAGCCCACCGAGCGCTCCACCCTGGCGCAGCTCACGGTCTTCGCGGGCGGGTTCCTGCCGGAGGCCGCCATCGCCGTGGTGGACGGGCCCGGCGTGCAGGACGCCCTGGCCTTCCTGGTGGACTGCTCGCTCCTGCAGATCGACCGCTCGGGACGCCTCCGGATGCTGCCGTCCACCGCGGCCTACGCGAAGGAGCACCTGGCGGACCCCGACGCCCTCGGCGCCCGCACCCGGCACGTCGCGTGGTTCGCCCAGCTCGGGCATCCCGACGTGCTCTCGTCGCTCGAGCGGCGCGGGGGCTACCCGCGCCTGGAACGCCTGGCGGCGGAGCTCGACAACCTCTTCGCGGCCGCCCGCACGGCCGCGGAGCTCGGCGACCTCGAGCGGGAGGTGGCGGCGACCCTGGCGGCCTCCGCGGTGCTCCACCTGCGCGGGCCCCACCAGACCGCCATCGACGCGCTGGAGACCCTCGCCGAGAAGCCCCTGGCGCCAGACGCGCGCAGCCGGGTGTTCGCGATGCTCGCGCGGCTCGGGTTCTTCGTGGGCAATGCGGCCACCGGCGCCCGCCACGCCGCGCTCGCCGTGCAGGCGGCGCGCCTGGCCACCGGACGTTCCGCGGACGTCCTGGCCGACGCGCTGCTGCTCGTGGCCGAGGGTCTGCTGACCCGCAACGAGCTCACGCGCGCCCGCGACAGCTTCAGGGAGGCGCTGACCCTCGCCCCCCGCTGCGACAATCCGCTCGTGGAGGCGCGCGCCCTCGAGGGCCTGGCGACGATCCAGCACCGCCGGGGGCGCCCGGAGCAGGCGCGGTCCCTCTACAAGCGCGCGGGCCACCTCTACGACGAGCGGGGCGCCGAGCACGTCCGGGGCGCGGCGCTGGTGGCCCTCGCGACGCACCTGATCGAGGTGGGCGACCTGGAGCCCGCCCGCCAGGTCCTGGAGCGGGCCCAGAAGAGCGCGGAGCGCACGGGACACCGGAAGGTCTGGCTGCGCGCGCTGGGGGCGCTCGCCCTGATCGACGATCTCGGGGGCGACCTGGACGCGGCGGCGGCGACGTACCTCCGGGCCATCCGCGAGAGCCGGGCCTTCGGCATGCGGCGCACGGAGGCGAGCAACCTCCTGAACCTCGGCAGCGTCTACGTCGTGCAGGGCGAGACCCGGAAGGCCCTGGAGGCGCTCGAGGAGGCCCGGGGGGTGCTGGCGCGCACCGGGAACCCCGAGGACCTCGACAGCATCGTGCTGTACTGGATGGGCGCGTCCGCCGTGGACCGCGGCGCCTTCGAGGAGGCCGCCCGCCTGCTCGGGACGATCCGCCAGCGCAAGAAGCGCACGGGAGAGCCGCGCTGGGACGGGGCGGCCGCCATCCTGCTCGCGCGCGTGGCCCTCCAGCAGGGCGAGCTCCCGGACGCCCAGGCCCTGCTGCTCCAGGCCGAGCCCCTGGTGCAGGCGGCCGAGGACCCCTCGCTCGCGGTGCAGTGGCAGGTGGAGCGCGCCGCCCTGGCCGCGGCGTACGGCGACCCCGCCCGGGCCCGGACGCTGCTGCGGGAGGCCCGGGCCAACCCCGCGGTGGAGGCGCAGCCCTGGCTGCTCGGTCGGGTGGCGCTGGAGCAGGCTGCCGTGGAGCTGGCGGCCCGCCGACCCATCGACGGGCTCGCGTACGCGGCGCGCAGCCGGGAGGCGTCCGAGCGGGCGGGCTACCGCGTGCAGGCCGCCTGCGCGAGCGCCCTCGAGGCACGGGCGCTCCAGGTCGCGGGCCGCGACCCCGAGGCGGAGTCCGCCCGCGCCCGTGCGGCGGAGGCGCTCGCGACGCTCCGGGCCTCCGGACAGGCCCGTCTGCAGGCGCTGCTGTCGGGCTCCAGGGACCGCTGAGCCCCGTGGCCCGGGCGCGTCCCACCCGATAGATCGCGTTCGGAGGCGCACCCCATGAAGCTCGCCACGCTGGTGAAGGGCGGTGTCGCGCTGGGCGCGCTCGTGGGCGTGTGCGGCGGGGTGGTCGTCACCACCGACCTCTTCACCGTCGACCTCCGGCCCGAGGAGTGGGCGAGCTTCCACAAGCTCGAGCAGAGCGGGCGCGACATCGTCCGGGAGGCAGCGAAGGTCCACGGCCGCAACGCCTGGGTGGGTGCCCGCAAGCGCCGCGTGCCCCTGGAGCTCGAGGTGGCCTTCCACCCCCTCGCCTTCACCCTGCCGCTCATCGGTCCCGTCGCGCTGGTGCTGGAGGACGCCGGGTCGCCGAGCCCCGTCTACACCACCGTCGACAAGGGCGGCGCGCAGGTCCAGCTCGTGCTGGAGGACGGCGTGGGCTGGCTCGTCACCCCCGAGAAGCGCGACCCCGGGCCCGCGGGCACCACGTGGATGGCCACGGCCCTGCGACGGTTCCTGGCGCTGCCGCTCGAGCTGCCGGACAGCGCCATCCAGGAGTACGTCGCGCGGCGCGAGCTGTACGGGCGTCCCCACGACGTCGTCTTCGTCACCTGGGCCGACAGCCTCGCGCTGGACCGGGGGGCCGACCAGTACCTCGTGTGGATCGACCAGGAGACCCACCGCGTCACGCGCGTGGATGCCACGAGCCGCGACGTCGGGCGGGCCGCCCAGCTGCTCGTGGAGTACGCCTACCCGAGCAGGCCCGAGCGCGTGCAGACCCCCTCCGAGGTCCGGATCACCGACCTGTCCTGGGTGGACATGGACCTGCTGACCCTCCGGGCCGACACCGTGGAGCTCCGATGAGCACGACCGTCCCCCGTGAGGCCTGGGCCGTGGCCGTCGCCTCCGCACGCCTGCAGCCCCATGTGGCCCTGCCGGTCGAGGTCCTCGGCCTGCCGATCCTCCTCTACCGCGACGCGCACGGCGCCGTTCGGGGGTGGCTGAACATCTGCGCCCATCGCTCGGCGCCCGTCGTCCTCCACGAGCAGCGGTGCGACCGGTTCCGCTGCCCGTACCACGGCTGGACGTACGGCACGGACGGGAGGCTCCAGCGCACCCCGGGCTTCGGGGGCGACGCGGGCGAGCACGCCCTCACGGCTGTCGCCGTGCACGAGGCGGACGGGCTCGTCTGGGTGCGGCCGGCCGGGACCGGACCCGGAGCCCCACCCTTCCTTCACGCCCTCCGTGCCGCTGGCGCGCCGTCCGCCGCGGGCTGGCAGGTGCACTCGACGAGCCGGCACCCGCTCGCGGCCGACTGGAGCGTGTACGTCGAGAACTACCTCGAGGCCTACCACATCCCCTTCGTGCACCCGTCCCTGTCTCGCGACGTCGTGCTCGACACGTACAGGGTGCACGTGCACGAGGGCTTCGTCACCCACGAGGTGGAGCGCGCGCCGAACGCTCCCGCGGCGGGCTTCTGGGCCTGGATCTGGCCGGCGACCATGCTCAACGTCTACGAGGGCGGGATGAACCTCGAGCGCGTGCTCCCGGAGGGCCCGGGCCGCTGCACCATCGAGTACACCTACCTCTTCGACCCCGCGGTGAAGCCAGACCAGCGCGAGCGCGCCCTGGCCCAGTCGGAGATCGTGACGGCCGAGGACGTCGCCATCTGCGAGGCCGTCCAGCGCAACCTGGACACCGGGCTGGCGGTGCAGGGTCCCCTCTCGCCGCGCCACGAGGGCGCGATCACGGCGTTCCGGGAGTGGCTCCAGACGGGTGCGTGATCCGCACGTCCTCGATGCGCCGGTGCAGGGGGTCGCGCGGCACGCTGGCGACGTCGTGCTGCAGGAACGACAGGAGCAGCTGGATGCCCAGGAACACCGGGAGCCCGGCGAGCATGACGGTGCCCGCGGTGGACGGGGTCTGGGTGGACGACGAGGTGGCCCAGCTCACGCTGCCGAACGACACCCCGAAGGCGAGGAAGCCGAGCCCGATCACCAGGCTGAGGCTGGCGGCGCTGAAGTTGCGGAGGAAGTACCCGTAGAAGATGCGCTTCACGAAGTTCCGCGCGTGGAGCGGGGGGAACGTGAGCAGGGCGTTCAGCTCCGAGAGGTTGGAGCGCTCGTCCGCGTAGGTCGCCACCAGCGGCAGCTCCACGACCCGCGCGCGGAGGGTCGCCAGCCGGAAGAGCACGTCGGACTCGAAGAAGTAGCGCGGGTGGATGCGGTCGAACGGGAGCTCGCGGGCCACGGCCGCGTGGAGGGCCGTGTAGCCGTTCGTGGGGTCCATGAGATCCCAGTAGCCCGTGGAGAGCTTGGTCATGAACGACAGGCCCGCGTTGCCCACGAGCCGGAGGGGCGGCATGGCGGCCACCGTGGCCGGGCTGAAGAAGCGGTTGCCCTTCGTGTAGTCCGCCTCGCCGAGCAGGATGGGGGCCACGAGGCGCGGCGCGAAGGCGGGGTCCATCTGGCCGTCCCCGTCGATCTTCACGAGCACGTCCATGCCCTCGTCGATGCCCGCCTGGTAGCCGGTCATCGTGGCGGCCCCCACACCACCGTTGGCCTCGCGGCGCAGGACGCGCACGCGGGGGTCCGTGCAGTGCGCCTCGATGTGGTCGCCCGAGCGGTCCGGACAGGCGTCGTCCACGCAGTAGACGCGGTCGCACCAGGGCCCGATGCGCGCGATGACGTCGAGCACGTGGGCCGTCACCCGGTAGCACGGGATGACGACGGCGACGGAACGTTCGGTCTCCATGCCCGGCCGGTAGCGCGACCGGGCCGAGAGGGCCATTTTATCGGGGTCGGGCGAAGGGACCTTCGTCGGAGCGGAACAGGAAGCGCGCGAACAGCGGCCGGTTGCGCGCCATCACGCCGTACCCCACCCCCAGCACCCAGAGCACGGGGGGGAAGCGGAGCAGGCGCGCGGAGGCCCCGATCAGGCCGACCGTCTCCGCCATGAACACGAGTGCCGCCGCCCCGCCGATGACCTCGTCGTCGGTGGTGACGACGTAGAGCGCATCCGCGCAGCGCGCGCGCAGGTCGTCGTCCACGCGGGGGTCCTGCGTGTCCTGGTACGCCTCGAAGAGGAGCTGCCCGCGATGGTCCTTCCGCCTGAACCAGGCGGTCCCGCGGCGTCAGAAGCCTCAGGCACCGTCCCAGAGGACGAGGTGGCGCAGGGGGATCGGCGGGTGGGGATCGAGGTCCGGCACAGTCATTCCAGGTGAGCGAGGGCCCCGCGGAGCGGGCCGGTGTGGCGGCTGACGAGCTCGAGGTGCCGCGGCCGGTCGGAGCCCTCCGGTGTGGGCCGCGACGCGATGGGTCCCACCCCGAGCCGCCGGGCGAGAAGCCGGGCGAAGGTGGCCCGGTCCATGACGTCCGCGCCCACGAGGTGGAGCGGGCCCGCGTGCGACGTGCCCGCCCAGGCGAGCAGGGCCCCGGCGAGGTCGTCGACGTGGGTGGGACAGCGGATCTCGTCGTCGTAGAAGGTGAAGCCGGGCGTGGCGACCTGACGCTCCGCGCCCCCGCCCCCCGGATGGCCCCAGAGCACGGACGTGCGCACGACCAGAGCCCCGGGATGGGCCGCGAGCACGGCGTCCTCGGCGCGGAGCTTGGCGGCGCCGTAGACGGTGGTGGGCCGGCAGGGTGCGTGCTCGTCGACGGCGACGGGGTCGCCCGGGAACACGACGTCGGACGAGACGTGCACGAACCGGAGGTCGCGGCAGGCGGCCGCGAGGCGCCCGGGAGCCTCGGCGGTGACGGCCTCCAGGTCGGGGCCCGAAGGCACGTAGGCCGCGTTCACCACGACGTCGGGCCGGACGGCGTCGAGCAGGGCCGACAGCCCGGAGAGGTCGCGGAGGTCGAGCCCGTGCGCCCGCGACGTGCCCACGGCACCCGGGACCTGCCGCAGCAGCGCGGAGCCGAGCTGGCCTGAGCCCCCGATCACCAGGAGCCTCACGCCTTCTTCTCGAGGCGCTTCTCCTGCTGGCGCTGGATGGCGAGGGCGCGGTCCTGCATGGAGGCCGTCTGCGCGCGGTTGGCGGCGATGGAGGCGAGCTTGGCGATGTCCGGCTCGGCGGCCCCCGTGGCCTCCAGGAACGCCGACAGCTCACGGTGGTGCACGTCGAAGGCGGCCTGGTCGCCGAGGGCCGCCGTGCACGCGAGCAGCACGGAGCGCGCGTAGGCCGCGAAGGCCGGCCGGCGGTCGGCCTCCAGGAGGCTCGCCAGCAACGACTCCGTCATGGCGCGGGTCTCGGCGAACTGCCCGCGCAGGACCCCCACGACCGCGAGGTTGAGCGTGGCCACCGTGGACATCGGGTGGTGGAAGGTCTCGTAGATCTCGGCCGAGCGCCGGTAGTGGTCGTCGGCACCGACGAGATCGCCCCGATACCGCGCGACCTCGCCCTCGAGCAGCTCGATCAGCGCGAGGTTCGCGTGCTGCCCCATCCGCTCGGACCAGACGCGCGCCTGGGCCGCGTGGTCGAGGGCCTCGTCGAGCCTCCCCTGCTTCTGGTAGAGCTGGGCGAGGCCGAGCCACGGGGTGGCCGCGAACACCCAGCTCTTCGGGTTGTCGACGAACGCGTTCAGGCAGGACCGGAAGCTCTGCTCGGCGCGATCGAAGCGCCCGAGCGACTCCCAGGCCACCGCGATCCGGTTGCGGCAGTGTGCCGCGGACTCGGGCCTGCCGGCCTCGCGCAGCACGCCCTCGGCCTCCTCGAGGAAGCTGATGGCCTCGGCGTACTCGGCCCGATCGAGGGCCGTGGCGCCCGCCTCGCTCAGCGCCCAGCCCAGCACGGCCTTCCAGCCGTGGCGCCGCGCGGCCTTCTCGGTGCGCGCGGCGAGCTGGTCGGCCTCCTCGCGCTTGCCCTGCAGGCGGAAGAGCCAGGCCCAGTTGAGCCAGAGGGTGCCCCAGCGCTCGTCGGTGGACGGCACGCCGAGGTCGCGGAGGACACCCTCGAGCAGCTCGAGCCAGCGCGAGCTCCGGAGGTCGCCCTGGGCGAGCTCGTCCTCGATGATGGCGAGCAGCGGCTCGGTGGCGTCGTCGAGGCGGTCGGACGCGAGGAGGAGCTCGGCGGTGCGCCCGGGGTCGCCGCCGTGGGCGAGCAGGTAGTCGGCGGCGAACCCGGCCGAGCGGGCCTCGCGGCCCATGGCGCGCAGGCGGAGCAGGAGGGCCTCGCGCACGCCGTTGTGGGCGAAGGTGACGCGCTCCATGCGCGGATCGGCCTTCAGCAGGTAGGTGCGCACGAGACGCCCGATGAGCCCGGGCCGCAGGCGGATGCCCGCGCGGGCACAGACGTCGCGCCACGCCCGCACCTCGACGTCGACCCCGAGCATCGCGGCGAGCTCGAAGGCCTCCATGTCCTCGAACGGCAGCTCCTCGGCCAGGCTGGCGACGCGCTCGGTCCAGACGGCCAGGAGGTCGGAGGGGAGATCGTCGGGCAGGCCGTGCTTGAGCCGGAACCCGGCCGGACCGACCTCCAGCTCGCCGCTGCGGACCCAGGCGTTGACGAGCTGCACGGCGAAGGCCGGGTTGCCGGCGGTGCGGCGCTCGACCTCGGCCGCGAGGGAGCCCTCGAGACCGAGCATCTTGCGGACGAGCTCGCGCTGGTGGTCCTCGCCGAGGGGGGCCACCGCGAGAGCCGAGGTGCGCGGGCCCTGCAGGAGGTCGTCCACCCGCCGGGACTCCTCGGGGCGCTGCACGAGGAGGTCGTCGCGCAGGGCGAACACGAAGAGCACCGGCAGCTTGCGCACCCGACGGACGAGGGCGGAGACGAGGCGGAGCGCGATGGCGCCGTAGTGGGCGTCGTCGACCAGCACGAGCACCGGACGGTCGGCGGCCCAGTGGGCCAGGCAGCGCCGGAGCAGCGAGAGCTTCTCGGTGGCGGACGGCTCGCGGTCCTCCGGCCGCGCCACGCCGAGCACCCAGGTCGCGAGGAGATCGAGCGAACCGTCGTCGAGATCGAGGTGGTCGCGGATCCGCTGCACCGCCTCCTCGCGCGGCAGGCCTCCGAGGCGGAGCTCGCGCCGGAACATCCCCGGGAGGCCGTGGTCGTCGTCCGGAACGGCGTGGTGGGCCACGCGGAGCACGTGGCACCGTCCGCGCTCGTTGCCCTCGAGGGCGACCCACTGGGCCAGGCGGGACTTCCCCACCCCCGGGGGCCCGCGGAGCACGACGGCGGCGGGCTCCCCGGAGCTGGCGACGTCACCGAGGGCTGCCCAGAGCGCCTTGCGCTCGGCGTCCCTGTCGACGAGCGGGGGCGGACGGAGCCCCCAGAGGCCGAGCCCTGCACCCCGCAGCCCCAGATCGAGCACGAAGGCCACCTGGGGCCCGAGGGAGGGCTGGGTGCGCCCGGCCGTGGTCGCCGAGAGCGACTCGACCAGCGTGGGGGCCTCGGAGTCCTCGATCTCGAGCGCCATGCCCGCGGGCACCCCGCCGCTGCCCGGCACCGGGGGCCCCAGCGACTCGAGCTCCTCGAGCACGTCGCTGCAGAACGCCGGGCGCTTGCGCCAGTCCTTCTCGAGCATCCGCCGGAGGAGGGCCTCGAGCCCGGCGGGCACGTCCATGGACGGCTCGAAGTCCGGCAGCGGCGAGAGGAGGTGCGCGCGGTAGAGCTGGACGGCCTTCTTCTGCTCGTAGGGATAGCGCCCGGTGGCGAGCCGCCAGAGCATGATGCCGGTCTGGTAGAGGTCGGTCCACGGGCCCTGGTCGCGCCAGTTGGCCTCGATCTGCTCGGGCGCCATGAAGCGCGGCGTGCCGACCGACTGCTCGTCCATCCAGCCGGGCCGGTCGCGATCGTGCCCGATGCCGAAGTCGGAGAGCACCACGCGCGCCTCGAGCAGGTCGTCCGGGGTGGCCACGAAGCTCGAGCGGGGCCCGGCCAGGAGGAGGTTCCCGGGCTTGATGTCGCGGTGCACGATGCCGCGGGCGTGGGCGTGGGAGAGCGCGCGCAGCAGACCGGTGGCGAGGTGCAGGAGGCCGGTCCAGTCGGTGGGCGTGTTGCCGGCGTCCGCGACGGACCCGCCGCGGGCGAGCTCCATGGCGAGCCACGGCATGCCCTCGGCGATGAATCCGCCCGCCGCGCGGGCCTCGCCGGCCGTGACGAGCCCGGTGTCGAAGAGGTGCACGACGTTGGGGTGATCGAGCTCCGCGATGCGCCGGACCTCGGCCAGGAAGGCCTCCCGCCAGGTGTCGTCGGGCGGGTGGAGATCGAACTTCACCGCAGCCGGCACGCCCTGCTCCAGATGGCGTGCCATCCAGATCTCGCCCATGCCGCCGGCACCGATCTTCCTGTCGAGCTCGAACGCTCCGACGCGCACGCGCACCCTCCCCCAGCCCGCCTATCCCGGACGCGCGTGACCGGTGACCTCTCCAGACAATAGAAGGGATGCCCTGATGTGGGACTCTGGTACGTTACGGCCCTCGCTGGTTGTGGAGCGCTGATGATTTCCGTTGTGGGTCGAGGCCTGGTGATGGCCGCCCTCCTGTTCGCGACGCTCGGGAGCGTGATGGGCTTCGTGGCCGGGTCGCGCTACTCCGAGCGGGCGTGGCAGCTCACCCGCACCTTCGCCGTGGCGTTCTCGGGCAGCATGCTCGCCGCCAACCTGCTCATGGTGTACGCCCTGCTCGTCCACGACTTCACCGTGTCGTACGTGGCGCAGGTGGGGTCCACCGAGAGCCCGACGATCATCTCGATCATCAGCCTCTGGTCGTCGCTCGAGGGCTCGATCCTGTTCTGGGGCGGTGTGCTCGCCCTGTACGTCCTGGCGATCGTCAACCTGCTGCGCGCCCCGGAGTACCGGGAGTACGCGCCCTGGGCGCTGCACGTGATGCTGGGCATCGCGATCTTCTTCTCACTCCTCGTGAGCTCGATCGCCGACCCGTTCGCCTACCTCGACCCCGACACGCTCCGGCACGACTGGGCGATGCGCGGGGTGGCCGAGACCGGACCGGGTCCGAACCCGCTGCTCCAGAACCACTGGCTGATGGCGGTGCACCCGCCCACGCTCTACCTCGGGTACGTCGGCATGGCGGCGCCGTTCTCGCTGATCTGCGCGGCCCTCCTCGCCGGCAGGCTGGACTCCGGCTGGATGACGCCCGTGCGACGCTGGATGCTCGTGCCGTGGGCCTTCCTCTCCGTGGGCATCGTGCTCGGCGGCTGGTGGAGCTACGCGGTGCTCGGCTGGGGCGGCGCCTGGGCGTGGGACCCCGTCGAGAACGCGAGCTTCATGCCGTGGCTCACGGGCACCGCGTTCCTGCACTCGGCCATGGTGCTCCAGCGGCGCGGGCTCCTGCGCGACTGGACCCTGACGCTGGGCCTCGCCACGTTCCTGCTCACCATGCTCGGCACGTTCATGACCCGCTCGGGCGTGTTCAACAGCGTGCACAGCTTCACGCAGAGCGACATCGGGCCGACCTTCCTCACGTTCATCTTCATCACGTTCGTGTACAGCGTGGTGCTGCTCGCCACCCGGAGCCACCTGCTGGACCGCGAGGACAAGGACCTCGGGGCCCTCACCAACGTGCTGGGCCCGGACGGGAAGGTCACCCCGGGAAGCCTCGTGCGCGGTCTCCTCGGCCGTGAGTTCGCCATCCTCGTCCAGAACGCGCTGTTCACGGTGTTCACCTTCACGGTGCTCCTGGGCACGGTCTACCCGCTGCTCGTCGAGCAGTTCGAGGACCGCCGGATCTCCGTGGGCGAGCCCTACTTCGACCGCTGGGCCCTGCCGGTGGGCCTCGCCATCGTGTTCATGATGGGCGTGGGTCCCGTGCTCCCGTGGGGACGCATGCCCACGAAGCAGGTGGCGTCCCGGTTCGTCCCGCCGGTGGTCGTGGGCGCCGTGCTCACGGGCGTCATCGCCAGCATGGGGATGACCAAGCCCGTGCCGCTCCTGGCGGTGTTCGTGAGCGGCTTCGCCCTGTGGTCCAACTTCAACGAGCTGCTCACGCCGGTCCTGCAGCGGGTGCGCCAGAAGGGCGAGAACCCCGTCACGGCCACGGTGACGGTCGTGAAGCGCACGCGACGCCGCTTCGGCGGGCACATCGCCCACTACGGCGTCGTCCTCGCCACGTTCGCCCTCGCGCTGTCCCGCGGCTACCGGGTGGAGACCGACTTCAACATCCCGGTCGAGGGCACCATCCAGTTCCAGGGGTACAGCGTGACCTTCCTGGGCCGTGAGCTCACGAAGGAGTCCCACCGCGACAGCGTCGTCGCACGCATCCATGCCGTCCCGGGCGACGCTCCCGACCTCTCCGTGATGAAGGAGGAGGCGCAGGAGTGGAGCGAGACCTCGAAGTCGTTCCTGCGCCGCGGCGTGGTGGGCGTGGTGGCCTCCGGGCTCATCGACGCCGTCGCCCCGCGCACCATCTTCGAGCCCAAGATGAACTACTACGTCGGCTCGAAGATGAAGGACCCCATCTGGAGCCCTGACGTACGGAGCACCTTCTCCTCGGACCTCTACTTCAGCCTGATCGAGGTCCCCCAGGACGGGAAGTCGGTCCAGCTCAAGCTCATCCGCCGTCCGTTCATGGCCTGGCTCTGGTGGTCCGCCCCGCTGATCCTGCTCGGCACGATCATCGCGGTGTGGCCTACGAAGCGCGAGACCATGGGAGCCGCGGCATGATCGCGCTGCTGCTCGGTCTGCAGGCCTACGGCCAGACCATCCCCACCCCGGCCGCCGAGAGCTACACGCCGCAGGCGGTGGAGCTCATCCCGGGCGTGGAGCCGGCGGCCGCACCGCCGCAGGCCCACGAGATCGACCCGCGGGCACGGGCTCTCGGCCGCAAGCTCCGCTGCCCGGTGTGCCAGGGTTCCAACATCACCGACAGCCCGTCCCCGACGGCCAAGGCGATGTTCGAGCGCACCCGCCAGCTCATGGCGGCCGGCTACACCGACGAGCAGATCGTGCAGTACTTCGTGGACAAGTACACGGAGTTCGTCCTGCTCGACCCCCAGTCCGACGGGTCCAACGCGATGCTCTACCTGGCCCCGGGCCTCGGTGTGGGGCTCGGGCTGGCCTTCGCGATCTGGGCGGTGGTGGGCTGGCGCAAGGAGCCCGGCGAGAGCATCGTGGCCCAGCCCGCCGCCCCTGACACCCTCGACGACTACGAGCGCCGCCTGCTCGCGGAGTTGAACGCCGATGAGTGACTCGTCCCCGAACATCGCCGCCATCCTCGGGGGGGGCGTGCTGGTCGTCGCTGCCGGCGTGCTCGCCGCCTACCGCGAGCACCTGTCCTGGGACGAGTGGGGCCCCCCGCTGATCGTGCTGGGTGGGGCCGTCGTGGGCGGCATCGGCCTGGCGTCCACGCTGGGTCGCGACGAGCGCGAGGCCCGCACCGTGGAGGCCGCCGGTCACCGGAAGGACCTCACGGCACGCCATGCGGAGGCCCTGGAGGCCCTCGCAGCGCTCGAGACGCAGCAGTCGATCATGGACCCCGGCGACTACGCCGCCGAGCGCAAGGCGCTCCTGGCGCGTGGAGCCGAAGCCCTTCGGGAGCTCGACCAGCTCGGTGGCTCCCCCTCGCCAACCGGAGGCCCCCACGTGTCCCGACCCGATGCCCTCTCCGAGGGTGTGAAGAAGCTCACCGAGGCCCTCACGCGCGGCGAGATCGACGAGATCACCTACGCCAAGGCCGTCGCCGCGCTGTCGGCCGCGTCGGGCTCCGCACCCGCCGCGCCGGCCGCCGAGGCCCAGCCGAGCATGCCTCTGCCCCCACCGCCTCCCGACCTCCAGGCGCGCGGCGAGAGCTCCGTGGCGCCCCAGTGGACGGGCGCCATCTACGCCCTGGCGGGCTTCCTGCTCATCGGCGCGCTCCTCTACTTCATGCAGGGCGACGTGAAGCCACGGAGCGAAGGCCAGGGCATGACGGGCAACCAGCAGCTCGACAGCAACGAGCGGCCCCCGGCGAGCGCGGAGCCCGCGTTCCTCGCGCAGGCGAAGGCCAACGCGGAGGCCGCCCTGGCGGGGAATCCGCAAGACATGGAGGCCCTGAACACGCTCACGCAGCTGAACTTCAACAGCCCCCAGCAGGCGTACAACTACAACCAGCAGGCGCTCAAGCTCGACCCCGAGAACGCGGACGCCCTGATCTACGACGCGGTCATCACGATGATCATGGGCATGCCCGACAAGTCGATGACCAAGTTCGACGCCGTGATCGCGAAGAACCCCTCCAACGAGAAGGCGTACGCGTACAAGGGTCTGGCGCTGCTCCAGCTCCAGCGGTACGCCGAGGCCGTGGCGCCCCTCGAGAAGGCCATCGAGCTCGGCGTGACCGACCACGCCATCACGAGCGCGCTCCAGCAGGCGAAGGCCGGCGGTCCCACGGGCGGGCCGATGGCGGCACCTGCCCCCGCACCCGCCGGTGGCGGTGCGGTGATCGCGAGCGGTCGGGTGTCCATCGACCCGGGCCGGGCGTCCTTCAAGGCGCAGACCCTGTTCGTGAACGTGAAGGACCCCGCCATGCCGGGTCCCCCGCTGGCGGCCGTGAAGCTCCCGCCGGGTCCGTTCCCGATGGAGTTCCGCATCACGGAGGCCGACCGCATCGCGATGGGCCCGATGGCCAACAAGCCCCTCCCGGCGAACGTGCAGCTCTCGCTGCGCCTCGACGAGGACGGGAACGCGTTCTCCAAGGGTCCTTCGGACCCCCAGGTCACGCTGGAGACGGTGGCCCTGGGCACCCAGGGCCTGGACCTCACGCTGAAGTAGGGGCTCTACACGAACACGTGGTGCGCGAGGTCGTCGGGCCAGCGGAAGCCCGCGGTGCGCACCGAGATGCTCGGGGTGAGCGAGGCCACCTCGTGCCACCAGGTGGCGGGGATCCAGAGGGCATCGTCGGGTCCCAGCTCCACGGTCGTGAAGCCGCGGGCCGCGCGTTCCTCGTCGGACAGCGCGCTCGGACGGACGCTGTTGTACGAGCCGTCGATGGCGGTCTCGAGCAGCCCGTGCTCGAGCGGGCTCGCGAGGTGGACACGCTTCCGGCCCGCCCGCTGCACGAGCCACGCGGAGCCCGGGTCGAAGTGGAGTGGCGTCAGGGTGCCCGCCGGACCGATCCAGAGCGACGGATGCACGATGCGCTCCTGCCCCGGGAGCACCCGTACGTCGTCCAGGAGGGCCGGCAGGGCCTCGAACAGGCGGTTGTGGCCCACCGCGTAGGTGCCGTCACCCGAGCCCTCCTGGGCCAGCGTGAGGAGCTCCGTGAGCGGCATGTCCCTGTGGTGGGACGGTCGGTCCCGCCACCACGCACCCCACCGCGACGCCGTGACCTGCACGGTGGCCGAGGGGAACCGGGCGGCGAGCGCCTCGAACGACCACGCCGGCCACGCCCTGGCCGCCCCCCGGAAGACCACGGGGCGATGGGCCACCCAGAAGTGCGCGAAGAACACGGCGTCGTCGAGGGCGTCCACCTCGGCGACCCCTCCCTGCCGGGCGAAGAGCAGGTGAGCGTCGAGGAGGGCCTCGAGATGAGCGAGACGACGCTCGCGCTCGACGGCATCACGGGCGACCGGCCGCACCAGCGCGTCCCGGACCGCACCCGCGCTCCCCGGCATGCCGAGCGCCCGTAGGGCCCCGTTGATCGCGACCTCTGTCTGCCCGGCCTCGATGCACCGCGCCACCCAGGCCACCCAGGCGTCCGCCGTCGGGCCCACGAACCGGTCTCCGAACACGTGTCCGTCGCGCGGAGGCTCGGGCCAATCCGGACCCAACCGCACGGTCTCGGGCACGAGCTCACCGCCGAGCGCGACCACGGCGTCGCGCGCCCCGTCGAGCACGTTGCCGTCGCGGGTCCGGGCGAACCACGCGACCGTCGAAGCCCACTCCTCCGCGGGGACGTCGCGGGCCAGGACGCCGATCGCATGCCGCAGCCGGCCGTCGGCGGTGTGCTCCTCCACCGCAGCGTCCCGACCGTCCACGATGGGCGTGAAGCGCACGTCCATGGCTCCTCCGGCGGGAGCATACCCCAGAACGCAGAAGGGCCCCGCCACCCGAAGGTGACGGGGCCCCTGGCTCCAGAGGAGCGCGACCGCTCTACTAGTTCACGAAGTAGAGGTAGTTGGCCGCGTCGCCCTGGGCGTTGCCCTCGTTGTCGAGCCAGGAGTCGAGGATGATGCCGACGTTCGGGTCAGCAAGACGCTCGATCAGGGCACCGCTCAGAGGACCGGCGAGGTTCGGCTTGAGGCCGCCGCGCAGGTTGAGCACGTTGCCACCCTGGATGGGCTGGGACATCGAGATGTTCTCGACGCCCGTGACCCGCTCGGCCAGACGGTCGAGGTCGTACACGACGTTGTTCGCGTCGAAGTTGTCCGCCGGGGCGTTGCCCTGGCAGAAGAACCGGTTCGCGTTCGCGTCGAGGGGGTTGACCGGACAGCCGTTCGCGTCGAACAGGAAAAGACCGGTTCCGAGGCCCGCGTTCATGGCCACGAAGATCGGGTGGTTCAGCTGGTTGCCGGTGTTCTGACCGATGACCTGCTGGAGCACCTGGAACAGCGTGTCCGTGTTGGCGTTGTTCGGGTCGATCGCCGCGTTCATCGCCGCGAAGTCGTTGTTGTCCAGGTAGCGCGTGATGAACTCGTTGTAGTCCTGCGCGTTGGTGAACCCGTCGTTGTTGAAGTCGTCCGCGAGGCCCGCGACCGTGAGGTGGCAGGACTGGCAGCCCTTCCCGCCCTCGTTCTGGCCATCGGTCCGACCGCGCGTGCTGTGCGGAGCGATCTTGTTGTGCGCCAGAGCGGGGAACGCGTTGCGGCCGTTGAGGTTCGGGTTGTTCCCGAGACCGTTGCGGTCGTTGAACGCGAAGACATCCGAGAAGTTGCCCTGGATGTCCTGGTACTTGAAGAACATCTTCATCCCACCCTGACCCTGGGTGATCTTGCCCTGGGTGCCGACGATGAGCTGGCTCAGGACCGGGGTCTGGTAGGTGAACTGCGCATCGAAGTTCATCGCGATGCGCTGACCCGTGGTGTTCGAGAAGAAGAAGTTCGCGGGATCGGCGTTGTAGAGCGCCGAGAGGTGGCAGCCGATGCAGTTGTTCTCCCAGGACGCATGGCAGGCGTTGCAGTCCATGGTGTCCATGTGGGAGAAGCCCACCGGGCCCCACTGCGGGTTGGTCTGCATCGGACCGGTACCGTCGGCATCCGCCGGCACCACGTCGATACGGCCCATCGAGTAGGACGCGTTGGGGTTGTACAGCAGCTGGTTGGTGACCGGGTGGGTCTTGCCGCTGACCGCGTTGACCGAGTCCTTCGTGAGGGGGACCCAGAGGAGCTGGCCGGTGAGGCGGCTGCGCATACGGAAGTACTCACCACCGTTCTGCGTGACCTTGGTGACGTTCCGCAGCGGGTTGCCGAAGCGGTCGGTCGGGCACTCGGCGGCGTTGCCCTCGTAGTCCACACACGCGACGGTCGCGGGCGCGTAGTCGAGGTCACCGTGGCAGGACTCACAGGTGATGCCCATGGCCTGGCTCTGGTGGGACTTGATGCCCATGACCGGGCCACCCTCGGTGCCCGCGTGCATGTCGAAGCTGCCGTGGCAGTCGATGCAGCCCATGCCCGCCACGTAGTGGACGTCGGGCGGGGTGTCGTCGAGACCGTCGCCGTCGTAGTCCTCCTCGAGGAGGTGCTGGTTGAAGTTACGACCGTTCCAGGTGTTGTTCTGGATCGTGGGGTCGTACAGGCGCTGGTCGAACTGCGTGGTCACGAAGTTCTGCGGGTTGGCCGGGTACTGGAACCCGTTCACCACGTCCGCGTTCTGGTCCATACGGATGCCCCAGTACTGGAGGACCGTACGGTTCGAGCCCTGGTGGCAACCCGCGCAGGCCTTGTCGCTGACGCCGCGGATGAAGGCCCCACCGGGGAGGAACTTCGCGACGTTGCGGATCTGGTGCGAGTCGATGTGCGGACGCTCGGGCGCGGCGATGGCGTCCGGGTTCGCGGGCTCGTAGCGGTTGACGTTCGGATCCGCGGAGCGGCTGCGGCCGTCCGAGGTGTACTCCATGTGGCAGGCCGTGCAGCCGGAGGAGCGGAAGTCCGCGTACCGGTTGTTGGCGCCCATGTGGCCGAGGTGGCAGTCGCCACAGCCCAGCGCCACGGCTTCCATGACGGCGTGCTGGAGGTCCGACCCGTTGACGATCCGGTTCGCCTCGAAGCCGGCGAAGGTCCCGTCGTGGATCTGGTTGTTCAGGTTGGCGGCCAGGATGTTCTGGTTCTGGAAGAAGTTGTCTCCGCCCACCGCACCGAACGTCGCGTACTCCGGGAACTCCAGGAGCTGCGGGACACGGCCGTCTTCGTAGCCGCCGTTGGCGGTGAAGTCCGGATCCGTGACGGCGCGGAACGCGTAGTCACCCGCCGTGTTGTTGTACTGGGTGATGCCGAGGGCGTTGTCGACGCCGTTCGTGTACATCGTGGCCGAGTAGAACCCGACCTCGGTGTTGATCGGCAGCTTCTGGACCCAGGCACCGTGCTCGGCGCCGTGGCAGCCCGTCTGGCCACACCCGCGGTTCTGCGCGATGACGCGCGTGTCGCCGGGGTTCATGAACTGGAGCCAGTCGAGGCCCGTGACGGTGTTGCCGTTGGCCTGCCAGTCCGGGAACTTGTCGACGCCAGCCTTCGTCAGGAAGTTGAAGTAGGCGACCTGATCGTTGATCAGCTGGCTGTCGTTCTGGAACTGGGGCGGCGAGGCGACGTGCGCCAGCTGCTTGGTGTTCCCGGGGGTCCCGTCACCACCGTGGCAGCTCGTGCACGAGATGTACGCGGCGGAGCCGAAGTAGTGGGGGTTGGTGATGCCCGGGCCCGAGTAGAGCTGGGCGCCCACCTGCGCGCCGTTGTGGCAGGTCATGCAGGAGGACTGCTGGACCGGCGTGGGCGGCGGGGGGGGCGGCGGCGGCGGCGTCGGTGTGCCCGGGGGCGGCGGCGGACAGTCCGTCGGCGCGAGGCAGTAGGTCGGCTCGCACTCACAGCAGGCGAGGCGCGCCGTCAGGTTCTCGGGGCTGTTGTCACAAAAATCAACCGTGTTCTCACAGTTGTACGTCTGCCCACGGTAGTCGTAGGCAGCACAGTCCTGGACGGGTGGGGGCACGAACTCGGAGTCCGTCGGCTCGCCGGTCGGTTCCGTCGGCTCCGTCGGCCCGTTGTCCTTACACGCAAGCGCCAGGAGCGGGGTCAGTAGAAGTAGTCGCATGTCTCGAATTCCTCCGAACGATGTCGGGATGGCCCACCTGGCGTCATCATATGGGCTGTCCACACGACCATCAAGACTATTCGCGACAACCACGAAAAGACGGCGTTTCACCTTAAAAATCAGTTGAGCGATCGCGGAGGGCCCCGCGGCGCATCGCGCGAAAAAACGTCGTGTCTACCGGGCGAATGAAGCGGTTCGCCGAAATCGGACAATCGCGCGGGTCGTCACGGACCATCACCGGACACCACCTCAGCTCCACTCCGGGGGGGACGGGCGGCCTCTCGTCTACTAGTATATGGGGGCGCCCCGTGGCCTCTGCCGGCGGGGAGTCGCAGAGGTCTCGATGTCCGGGCCGAAGAAGAGCAAGAAGGTCGAATACGCGGAGATAGCGGGCACCCTCGGGGTGGGCTGCTTCACGTTCGTGCTGGTGTCGCTCGCCGTGTTGATGTTCCTCATCGGGATCCCGTACTGGATCACGGGGCTCGACGCGCGGATCCAGCACCCGCTCCACCCCTACTTCCGATCGGGCGGGATCGTCGGGCTGCTGGCCGGGCTGCTCGGCACGTTCCTCATGGTCGTGATGATGCTCTACTCGGTCAGGAAGTGGCTGAACTTCCTGGCCTTCATGGAGTTCGTCGGGTCCATGCAGTGGTGGCTCCGGTTCCACATCGTCTGCGGCGTGATGGGGCCCGTGTTCATCATCCTCCACGGCGCGATGAAGATGCCCACGGGCTCCGTCGGCATCGCGTTCTGGTGCATGATCCTGGTCTCTGGCTCGGGCATCTTCGGCCGCTACCTCTTCGGGCACTTCCCGCGCGCCGCCGCCGGTCGCCGGATGGACCTCAAGCACGCGCGCGAGAGCCTCACCGACCTCCGCGCGCAGCTCGTGGCCGAGACGCGCGACGCCACGGGCGACCAGATCGGCCAGGCGATCCTCATGGCGCGCGAGCTCCACGACGAGCCCTCCACCTTCGTGGGCCTGGTGATGCTCGATGCCGAGATCCGGCGGCGCTCGGACGTGGTGAAGGCGCTGCTCTGGCGCGCCGGCCTGCCCCGGGGCGTCTACAACCGTGCGCGCTCCACGCTGGTGAAGCAGCTCAAGATGAAGCGGAGCCTCGCGAGCTGGGAGGTCGCCAAGCGCCTGTTCAAGTACTGGCACATCTTCCACCAGCCCCTCGCCATCGCGATGTACCTGCTCGCCACGATCCACATCTTCAACGCCCTGCTCTTCGGCGGCGTGATGAAGACCCTCTTCGGAGGCGTCTGACTTGTTCGAGTACATCTGGCACTTCTTCTGCGTCGGGTTCATCTTCGTCTTCCTCGTGCTCCCCACGTTCCTCTACATGCAGGTCATGGAGTGGAAGGCGAGGAAGGACCTCGATGAAGCGAAGGAGTCCGGGCGGATCCACCCCACGTCCATCCGGCCGGAGATCGACCTCAAGCTGTGCATGGGGTCCGCGACGTGCGTGCGCGCCTGCCCGGAGGACGTGCTGGCGATCCTGGACGGCCAGGCCGTGCTCATCAACACGGCCGCCTGCGTCGGGCACGGAGCCTGCGTGCCTGCCTGCCCGGTGGACGCCGTGGAGCTCGTGTTCGGCGATAGCAAGGTGGGCATCGACATCCCGGAGGTCGGGCCGGACTTCCAGTCCAACGTCCCCGGGATCTACGTCGCCGGCGAGCTCGGCGGCATGGGCCTGATCGCGAACGCCGTCGAGCAGGGCGTGCAGTCCATGGGGTACGCGGCCGAGGGGCTCGTGTCCGACCCGGACCGGTGGGACGTGGTCATCGTGGGCGCCGGGCCCGCGGGGCTGGGCGCGGCGCTCATCGCGCAACAGAAGGGCCTGCGCTACTACCTGGTGGACATGGGCGACTTCGGTGGGGCCATCCTGCACTACCCCCGCAAGAAGCTCGTCTTCATCCGCCCCATCGACTTCCCGAGCTACGGCCGGGTGAAGTTCACCAGCCTGCTCAAGGAGGAGCTGGTCGACGTGCTCGAGGACGTGGTGAAGACCTCGGGCATCGACGTCCATGGTGACGAGCGCGTCGAGGAGGTGCTGCCGCAGCCCGACGGGTCCTTCGTGCTCAACACCACGAAGCAGACGCTCAAGGCCACCAAGGTGATCCTCGCCATCGGGCGCGCCGGTATCCCCCGGAAGCTCGGCGCGGCGGGCGAGGATCAGGAGAAGGTGGCGTACTGGCTGAAGGACCCCGAGGCCTTCACCTACGAGCACGTGCTGGTCGTCGGCGGAGGCGACTCCGCGGTCGAGGCGGCCATGGCGCTGGGCGAGCAGCCCGGCAACCGCGTGTTCCTCTCGTACCGCTCGGCGTCCTTCACGCGTCCGAAGAAGAAGAACGTCGAGAAGCTCCGCGACTCCGTGAAGGCCGGGAAGGTCGAGCTCGTGCTCGAGTCCAAGGTCATGGAGATCGGCGTCGATCGCGTCGTCCTCAAGCAGAAGGGCGAGGAGATCGTGCTGCCGAACGACTACGTCTTCGTGTTCGCGGGCGGCATCCTGCCCACCGACTTCCTCCGGAAGGCGGGCATCAAGATCAAGCGCCACCACGGGAAGAAGGTCATCGACCTGGAGGAGGAGGCCAGCTGACACGAGCTGGCTCCTCCCGGGCCCCTACTTGCTGGGCCGGAAGTACTTGGTGGCCCGGAGGAAGCCGCCCAGCGCGCCCTCGTTGAACGGCGTGGCGCCATCGGCCTGCACGCCGGGCTCCGACTCGAAGTTCAGACCGATGCCGAGCATCATGTCGGCCGGCTCCACCACGACGTCCACGAAGAGGTCCGCGTAGTGGCCCGTGCCCGAGTAGCCGTCCGGGTTCTTCTGGGCGTCGTACTTGTTGAACAGCATCCGGTAGCTCGTGTCGATCGCGAACAGGCCCTCGTCCTTGGGCTCGAAGTAGATCGTGAGACCCGCGTCGGACTGGCCGTGGCCCTCGATGTTGTAGACGTTCGCGTCGAGGGAGATGTCGAGCCCCCCACCCACACCGAGGTTCGCGACCCCGATCCGCGGGCTGACGCGGACGTAGCTGTTCGTGTCCGCGAGGATGCACTGGGGCGGGGTGCCCGCATCGGGAAGCGGCGGCGCGTTGTTGCCGAAGCGGTACCGGGCGCTGAGCTTGGCCACCAGCCCGGTGGCCTCGCCGTCGGGACGGAGGCGGAAGTCCATCCCGGCCATCTGGGCGATGCCGGGGTCCATGCAGTCCTGGTAGAGCGCCGGCAGGTAGTCCTCGTTGCCCACGGAGACGATCCGCTGCCCGAACCGCTGCAGGTCGGGGTCGAGGTTCTGGGTGTTCTGGTAGAGGAAGCTCGAGAACACGTTGTAGAGCGCGTCGATCGAGAGGGTGTCGACCGGCGACCAGCGGACGAAGAGCTGGCCGTCCTCCAGCCGCGGGCCGCCGGCCAGGTCGACGTCGGCGCGCACGGCCACGTCCACCGTACGCGCGGCGCTCGCGCGGGCCTGCAGGAGCGCGCCCATGCGATCGAGGCCCCCGCCGGCGAAGACCACCTCGCCCACCGCGGACGCCTGCACGCGAGAGGCGGCGTACGCGAGGATGGGCCCAGCACCCGGACGCATCCGGGGATCCGTCGTGAACAGGTCCGGCTGGAGCCCAGCCCAGGCGCCCACGTCCGTGGTGTTGTTCACGTGCGCCACGACCTGGAGCCCGTCCACCAGGCGCGGGCCGCCCTTGTGGATCTGCGAGCGACCGATGTCGACGTTCACCTTGTCGTTCACGATGGAGACGCCGAGCTGCCGGACCCGGTTGCGCTTCCAGGCCGGGCTGCCCCCGAGCTCGCCCGGCGAGTACGTGAACTGGCCGTTCACGCGCAGCCGGACGGAGGTGGATCCGTTGTCGGACAGCGTCCAGCGGATCCGCTGCCCGAAGATCAGGTCGAGGTCCGAGAAGTTCTTGCTGTCGGGGTCCTGGTCGTTGGGGATCCCGTCACCGTCGATGTCGCCGGGAGCCAGCGCCGCCGCCTTCAGCGCCGGGGCGTTCCAGTACTGCACACCGAGGTTGGTGGCCGCGAGGTTCCGCTCGGTGGGCTGCTCGGCGAGGGCGACGGTGTGGAGCAGCGCGATCGTCGGGATCATTGCAGGACCTCGGCGCCGCGCACCGGGAGCCAGCCGTAGACGCGGTGGCAGGTGTCACAGCTCTGGAGCAGGCCGCTCTGGTGGTAGGGGCTCGCGCTGGCCTCGTACGCGTGGCACCGGAAGCACTGGGTGGGGGTGCCGGTGTAGCTCGAGGGGTGACAGTCCACACACTCCGCCATCTTGTGGGCGCCGCGCAGAGGCCATCCCGTGGTGCCGTGACGCCAGCGGACCCGGAACCAGCTCATCTCGGTGTGGCAGTCGTCGCACACGTTCCCGAGCTGGTTGCGGTGGCTGTCGTCCTGGCGATGGCAGCCGATGCACTGGGGCTTCGCCTCGCCGCGGGCGCGGTCCGGCATGTGGCACTCCTCGCAGTCGAGCACCGTGTGCGCACCCCGCAGCGCGAACCCGGTGACGCTGTGCTCCTGGTCGCCGAGCCCGCCCGGGAACCAGTGGGCCGCCTCGTGACACGTGCCGCACTGACCGTCGTAGTGACCCCAGGGCCGCTCCTCCTGGTGGCAGGCCGTGCACTCGCCCGTGAGCCCCTCGAAGCGGTCGATCCCCTCGTGGCAGGCGCCGCAGGCCTTGTCGCCGTGGGGGAGGCCCAGGTCGAACCGCGTGTTGGCCGCATGGTCGAAGGAGATCTGCTTGAACGACTCGGTGTTGTGGCAGTCGTCGCACGTGTCCGAGCCGAGCACACCGGGCTGGTGGGGGCTCGCCTTCTCGTGGCAGTCGGCGCAGCTGCCGTAGGGGAAGCCGACCCAGCGGAAGTCCTCGTGGCACCCGTTGCAAGCGACCTGCTTGTGCTTCCCGGTGTGCGGGAAGTTGGTGTCGTCGTGGTTGAAGAAGAGCGCGCGGAAGCCCTCCGCCGTGTGGCAGCGCTGGCACATCGTGGGCTCGAAGCGGCCCTGGTGCTCGTCGACGTGGCAGGCGTCGCAGTCGTCGAACGGGCGCCCGAGGTACACCGCGGTCTCGCGGTCTCCGTGGCAGTCCTCGCAGTTCACGCCGGCGTGGAGGCCCACGAGCGGGAAGCTCGTGGTGTCGTGGTCGTAGCTGCGCAGCGCGAAGCCCGCGACGTCCACCGTGTGGCAGTCCTCGCACTGGCGCGGCCGGAACTGCCCGCTGTGCATGTCCTCGTGGCAGTTCTCGCACGTGTCGTGGGGCAGGGGCGTGGTCGCGTTGCCCTTGTGGCACGCGTGACAGTCGACCTCGGCGTGCAGGCCCTCGAGCGGGTAGCCCGTGCGGTTGTGGTTGAACTTCTGGACCTTCCAGCTACCCGGGCTGCCGTGGCAGTCCTCGCACGTGTCCTTCCCGAAGTCCGCCCGGTGGGGATCCTGGTGGCAGTCGATGCACTGGTCGTGGCGAACCGGGACGAAGCGCCAGTCGAAGTGGCAGTCGCCGCAGAAGACCTCGAGATGGGCGCCCGTGAGCACGTAGTCGGTCTGGGTGCCCGAGGTGTGGTCGAACACCTCCGGCGCGATGGGGAGCGCCTTCCACTCGGTCTCGTTGTGGCACTGGTCGCAGCTCGCGAGCAGGTCGCGCTTGCTCTTCTCGGCCCCGTGGGGCTCGTCGTGGCAGCTCTCGCAGGTGGACCGGAGCCCGGTGTACTGGCCGGGCGTGGTGTGACAGTCCTCGCAGGTGGCCTTGCGGTGGGCGCCGTTGAGGGGGAAGCCGGTCTTGTCGTGGTCGAAGTCGGCCTCGAACCCGCGGGGGATCAGGTTGAAGCTCCGGCCGCGGTGGTCCTTGTGGCAGCTCTCGCAGTTCCGACCCTTGTCGGAGTGGAACCCCAGACCCTGACGGACCTGCTGACGCACGGTCTCGTGGCAGTTCATGCACAGGTTGGGGTCCACGCCCTGCCCGTTGATGGCGTGGCACGTGAAGCAGTTGTTCTCGTTGGGCTCGTGGACGCGCGCGAGATCGCCGGGGCTCAGGAAGCCCGACACGCTGCTCTGGGCGAGCGCGTCGACCGGACCCAGGGCGAGCACGAGCACTGCCGCCAACAGCGGAAGGCGGGAGCGCATCCACGCCCAGGGGAGTACGAAGGCCGACAACACGACAAACGAGCTACGCATCCGAGACCATCAACACAGACCTGGCGGGACGCACCGGCGCACCGCGTGACCACTCTAGCACTTTTGTGACGCGCGCACCGGAGGTAGGGTGGGTCGTCACCCGGACCCCAAGCATGACCGTCCTCTCCGCCGACGTCGTCGGCAAGGTGCTCAACGACCGCTACGAGGTGCTCGCGCTCGACCGCGAGGAGCTCCTCGGGAGCGTGTACGCCGGCCTCGACCGCCAGGCGGGCCGCCGCGTGGCGATCAAGGTGCTCCACCCGCACCTCACCGAGGACGCCTCGAAGTTCAAGCGCTTCGGGCGGGAGATCACCAACACCTGGATGATCACCCAGCAGAACACCGTGGAGGTGCTGGACTGGGGGGAGGACGGAGACCTCCACTACCTCGTGATGGAGTTCCTCCGGGCACACACCCTCGAGGAGGAGCTGAAGGACGGGCCCATGCCGGTGGAGCGCGCCGTGCGCATCGCCGTGCAGATCGCCCGTGCCATCGGGGCCGCGCACCAGGAGGGCATCGTGCACCGCGCCCTCGCCCCCTCCAACGTCCTGCTCCTCGACAACGCCGTCGATGGTGCCGACTTCGTGAAGGTCCGCGACTTCGGGCTCTCCAAGCTCGAGAAGGTCGACGACGAGGACACCGGGCTCACGACGCAGAACACCCGGGTGGGCAACGCCGAGTACATGGCGCCCGAGTACATCAAGACGAGCACCTACCACACCAAGGGCGACCTCTACGCGCTGGGCGCCCTGCTCTACCAGATGGTCGCCGGGAAGCCTCCGTTCACCGGCCCCACCCTCGACGTCCTCCAGGCCCACGTGGGCAAGGACCCCGATCCGCTCTCCAAGCACGCGGAGGGCGTGCCCGAGTGGCTCGATGCCCTCGTGGCGGGCACGCTGGCCAAGAAGCCGGAGGAGCGCCCGGGCGCCTACCGGATCGTCCAGATGCTGGAGACCGGGATGGGCTCGTCCCTTGAGCCGCCAGCGCTCTACCCCCTCGACGTGAACGGCGACTTCGTCGTCCCCACCGGCCCGCCACGTGTCGCGATGGCCCTCGGCGTGGCGCTCCTCGTCGGCCTCGGTGCAGCGCTGGTGATGATCGGTGTCATCGTCCTGATCGCGGCGCTCTTCGTGCTTCGGAGCGCGGGCTACGTCTGACGCTCCCACCGCCCGCCAGGAGCCGCGATCTTTCGTCGGATCGGGAGCGGCGGACGGGAGGGACACAGGGTAGAGCGTGCGCGCCTCGCTCTGGAGCGATCATGAACGTCGTCTTCGTCGCGCCGTACCTCGGCGCCCACATGGTCCACTGCCTCGACATCCTCACCCAGATGAACGTGCGCGTAGGCGTCATCAGCCACCAGGCGTCCGACGCCTTCCCGCCGGCGCTCAAGAAGCGTCTGGACGGGCACTTCCGCATCGACAACTCCATGGACGCCGCCCAGCTCGCGCTGGCCGTTCGCGCGTTCAAGGCCCAGTGGGGCAGCGTCGATCGGCTCATCGGCTACCTCGAGCAGCTCCAGATCCCGCTGGCGGACGCCCGGGACAGCGAGGACATCCCCGGGATGCGCGGCGAGGTCGCCCGCAACTTCCGGAACAAGAACCGGATGAAGGAGGTCCTGCGTCGGGCCGGCGTCCCGGTCGCGCGCCAGAAGCTCGTGAAGAGCCCCACCGACGCCCTCGCCTTCGTGGAGGAGGTGGGCTTCCCCGTGGTGATCAAGCCCGTGGACGGCATGGGCTCCAAGGCCACGGCCCGCGCCAACGACCACGACGAGCTCTACCAGATCCTCAACCAGATGATGCCCCGCCCGGACGCCCCCGTGCAGTGCGAGGAGTTCGTCACCGGCGAGGAGCACACCTGCGAGACCGCGTTCATCGACGGGAAGCCCGTGTGGCGCACGAGCACCTACTACCTGCCCGGCCCCCTCAAGGTCCTCGAGAACCCGTGGATGCAGTACTGCGTGCTCCTCCCCAAGGAGACCCAGCCGCACCTCGAGCGCTTCGCGCCCATCAACACCGCGGCCCTCCAGGCCCTCGGCATGCAGACCGGCCTCTCGCACATGGAGTGGTTCCTCCGCGCCGACGGCACGCCCGTCGTCAACGAGGTCGGTGCCCGCCCGCCCGGCGTGAACATCATGCGCCTCAACAGCATCACGGCCGGCTACGACACCTGGAAGGCGTGGCTCGAGATCCAGTGCTTCGGCACCTGGAACATGCCGCAGGAGCGCACCTGCGCCGCTGGCTGCGCGTTCCTCCGTGGCCAGGGCCGCGGGCGTCGCGTGGCGCGCGTGGAGGGAGTCGACGCCCTCGTGCGATCGCTCGGCGCCTCGTTCGTCGACGCCAAGTGGCCGGTGCCGGGTCAGCCCCGGTCCTCGGGCTACGAGGGCGAGGGCTGGGTGATCGTCCGCGCGGATACCACGGATGCAGCCGTCCAGGCTCTGCGGGCCGTGGTCACTCAGGTCCACGTGGTGCTCGGGCCGTGAGCCGGCGAGCCCCTGGCGCGTGTCCGGAACGTGTCAGGGGCGGGTGATTTCAGGTTGCGGATCCGGTCCCGGTCATGTAGCTGTGGACCGTATGGAGGATACATGCGCTTCACGTTGGCGATGAACATCGCCCTGATCGGTCTGCTCGCCTGCAAGGGCGAGGACCCCACGGAATCCACGCCGCCGCCGCCGACCCCCACGGGGACCGAGTCCTGTGGCAGCACCCCGCCTGTCGTCAACGACGTCACCATCGTCCCCGGCGAGATCACGGCGGACGTCCCCGAGCCGCACCTCGTCGTCACGTACGACGTGAGCGACGCCGACGGCGACCTGATCCCCGGAACGTACTTCCTGTTCTACGACAACGTCCCGGACGGCCAGATGGACCTCCAGGCCGTGATCGACGCGAACCAGTACCTCGCGGCGGACCTCAGCCTCGATCCCGGCGAGGAGCCCTGCTCCTACACCGAGCTCGTGCTCCCGCTGCGCATCGTGCCTGCAGACCTCGATGGCATCGATCTCTGCACCGGCTACGACTGGGCCGTCGGCCTCGTCGACGCGCAGGAGAACAACAGCGAGCCGCTGATCCTCCTCACCGCCTACACGCCCGACGCGGACGGCAACGCCTGCGGCCCGCAGGACACCGGCGACACCGGCGGTGACGCGGACACCGACACCGACACCGACTCCGATACGGACACCGACACCGACACGGATTCGGACGCCGACAGCGACACCGACACGGACGCCGACAGCGACACCGACACGGACGCCGACAGCGACACCGACACGGACGCCGACAGCGACACCGACACGGACGCCGACAGCGACACCGACACGGACGCCGACACCGACGCCGACACGGATGCCGATACCGACGCCGACACCGACGCCGATGCCGACGCCGACGCCGATACCGACACCGATGCCGATACCGACGCCGACACCGATGCGGACGCCGACACCGACACCGACGCCGACACCGACACCACGCCTCCCTAGGGAGCGCCCGGCCGCCACACCGGCGGCCAGCGCGGCCCGCTCCGGCGGGTCCGCTCGAGACCCCCGCCCGGCTACGGCCGCGCGGGGGTTCTTCGTCTCAGGCGCCTCAGAGCTCGCCGATCGCCATCTCGATGCGGAGGCGCATCGGACCCTTGGCGTTCAGGAGCTCGTCCTGCAGGATGCGACGTGCCGCGTCGCGATCCCCGCGCTGCCCTACGGACACCACCGCGTTGATCGCGGCGTTCTTGGCCCGCACGCCACCGTCCCGGAGCACCGGGAGGAGCACGCTCGGATCCGTGCCCACCCGGCCGTAGGTCGCGGCCGCCTCGGCCTGGGAGAAGACGTTCGTGTTGATCGCCTCGATGATGAGGCTCTCCTGGGCTGACCGGTCGCCGACACCCGCCTTGTACTGCCGGATGACGTTCTGCCACGCCTTCACGGCCACGTCCCGGTTGCTGTCGGTGCGCGCCATGTCCACGAAGCGCGCCGTCAGGGCCGGGTTGCTCCAGCTCCCATCGAGCGCGCGGATCCGCGTCCCGGGATCCGCGCTGTCCAGACCCTCCACCGACACGGCGGGGCCGGGGGGCACCGGAACATCGGGCGCCTCGGGAGCATCGGGCTCCTCTGGGGGATCCGGGGTGTCGGGCACGTCAGGCGTGGCCGGGACGACGGGCACGGGCGCGGAGGGTGCTACGGGTGCCGTCGTGGGTGCGGGGACGGGACGCCCCCCGGGGGTGGGCGCGGTGGACACGGGCTGCACGGGGGCCACCGGCGCGACGGGATCCACGGGGGCCACGGGCGCCGGCGCGCCCGGCACCACGACCACCACGGGGTCGGGCATCTTCGGGGAGGACGCCATCATCACGTACACCGCACCGAGGCCGACGAGCCCCACCAGCGCCACGACGCCCACCACCAGGAGCACCGCGCCACCGCCGAGCGCCACGGCAGCACCCGTGGAGACCGCCGAGGTGGCCGGCACACCGGCGTGACGATCCGTGGGTGCCGGAGGCGGCGAGGGCACCGGGGGCGTCGGGAACACGCGGAGGTTCTCCGGCGGGCCCATCGACTCCGCCTGGGGCGCCTTGTAGAGGCTCTCGACGCTCACGGGTGCTGCGGGGTCGAGGGCGAAGGTGCCCTCCGGCTGGCTCGGCGTGGCCTCGCTGGTGAGCGAGCGCACCGACTTCACGAAGTCCGCCGAGAACGGACCCGCGGGTGCGGGCGCTGGCTCCTGGCCCGGACGGAGGGTCTGGCCCTTCCAGATCGCGAGCAGCTCGTCGATGGACTGGATGCGCTCCTCCCGATCGGGCGTGAGCGCGCCCAGGATGGCGTCCACCATGCGCTGGGGGAGATCCGGACGGATCTCGAGGGGATTCCTGTACTTCCCCTCCGCGACCGCGCCGAAGATCTGGTAGAGGCTGTCGCCGCCGAAGGCCCGATGGCCCGTGACCATCTCGTAGAGGATGGCGCCGCACGCGAACACGTCGGTGCGGTGGTCGACGTTCTTCGAGTCCTCCACCTGCTCGGGCGACATGTACTGGGGGTACCCATCGTGGAGCCCGTGCGCGTGCGGCTGTCGTCGCCCTCGACCAGCTTGGCGAGGCCGAAGTCCATGACCTTCGGGACGAGCTGTTCGCCCTCCACCGCCAGCATGATGTTGGCGGGCTTGAGGTCGCGGTGCACGAGGCCCCTCGAGTGGGCGTGCGCGACCCCGCGCAGCAGCCCCTCCACGAGCACGTCCGCCTGCTCGTACGTGAGGGTCTGCTGGTCGAGCAGATCGTCGAGGGACGGGCCCTCGATGTACTCCATCACCAGGCCTGGCGCGCCGTTCACGACGATGATGTCGGTGACCGCCACGATGTTCGGGTGGCGCAGCGACGCCTGGACCTGCCCCTCCTGGACCAGGCGCTCCTTGATCGCCCTGCTGCTCATCGTGAGCAGCTTGAGGGCGTGCTTGGTGCCCAGCTGCACGTGACGGCAGAGGTACACGATCGCCATGCCGCCTTCGCCGAGGACGCCCTCGACGACGTAGCGATCGACGGTCGCGCCGGTCGCGAGCTCCATCAGATCTCCAGGGTCACTGGTAGGACACCGTGAAGCCGTACGCGCGACACCCGGCCGGCACGGCGATCACCTTCAGGTAGTGGGCACCGGTCACGTCGGCCGTGAAGGTGACGACCTCGGGGGAGTCGGTGGACGTGCCCGTGGCCACGACGGTGGTGCGGTCGGGACCCAGGATCTCGACGTCGATGTTCCCGTCGTCCTGGGGGAAGGTGACGGTGACCGTGACCGTGTTGTTCTCGGTCATCGCGAAGCGCCAGTAGTCCACGGGCGACGCGAGCGTGAGCCGCCGGTCGTCCGCCGACGAGAGCTGGAGCGCGTCCTCGGGCCCCTCGGTGGGGTTGGTGTCGGGGTCGAGCACGGGCTCGTCGTCGTCGTCGAGGCAGTCGTCCGTGTCGGTGTCCGCGTCACTGTCGGCGTCCGCGTCGGCGTCCGCGTCCGCATCGCTGTCGACGTCCGGTGTGGCGGTGTCCGTGTCCGTGTCCGTGTCCGTCTCCGAGCCCGGCGGCGGCTCCTCGACCCTCCGACACCCCAGCACGACCAACGGCACACACAAGAGCAACCTGAGCATGATCCCCTCCGCGCGGAGTATACAGCCCCGGCGCGCCGTCGCCGAGCCCGGGGCGCACGACACATCCGTGCTGTGCGACCTGGCCCTGTGATAGTCTGCGTCGCTGGGAGACCGGATGGCTGGACGCTACGCCAACGACGACTTCAACGAGGAGGAGCTCGACAAGGCCCGACAGCGGCTCGAGGCCTTCGAGGCCGAGCGTCGTGGGAAGGATCGCATGGCGCGCCTCCGCTACAACAACCCCCGGCATCCCGCCCTGCTGGGCATGAGCTTCACGCTCTTCTCCGGCGCCGCGATGGTCGTGCTCGCCGTCGCGATGGCCGTCGCTCCCCTCGCCTCCGACGACATCGCGCGCACGTTCGCGCAGATCCCGGGCGTCGGCCTGGTGCCGTTCGCGCTCGTGATGCTCGCGATCTGCTCGGCGATGCTCTACGGCGTGCTCTACGGAGTCGCCCTCGGTCAGGGGCGGCTCCGCGCCGTTCCTCCCGGCGGACCTCAAGGAACAGAACCGTCTCCGCTCGGACGTGCAGCGCCTCACGGTCGCGAAGGACGTCCAGAAGCGGCTCACCGGCACACCCGCTCCCACGCGCGAGCGCCGGTACTGACCCTCAGCGGCGGGAGAGCAGGGCCCACGGGGCGCTGGGCACCGTAGCCGCACACCCGCACGTCCCCTCCTCCTCCGGGGGGATGGCGCGCGCGTTGAGCACGTGGCTCGTGACCGTGTGGCGGTCGCCCCCGATCAGGGCCTCCGCGCGCACGACCTGCCCCATGGGCTGGAGCGTGATGGCGTGGGTGAAGGGGTCCGACGTGACGGGCTCGAGCACCTGGGGCTCCCCGTCGACCACGAAGCGCACGAAGCTCGCCGTGCCCGTCACCGTGGCCTCGAAGCCGACGTCGGTGGCCACGAGCTCCACCATGGGATCCGCGGGCCCCTGGAGCTTCACGACGGTGCGTCCGGCGCGCACGCCGTCGAGGATGCCCTGCACCGAGAGGGACTCCGCCCACACGAGGGTCGTGGGGTCACCGATGGGCGAGCCCTGGAACCCGAGGTCGATGCCCGCCTTGTGGTCGTCGCTGCCGCCGAGTGCGGCCGGCATGTGGCTCGCGCTCGTCATGGACTCCCAGAAGGCGATCGACGCGTCGCTGAACAGCCCGCCCACGGGAAGCAGGCCGCCGGTCTGGATCTCCACGCCGTCGAGGGATGCGGGATCCACGTCGTGCTCCCAGGCGCACCCGATGCACAGCCCGCCCAGATCGAGCTCCGGGTGGTTGATGGACACCAGGCCACCCACGCCGTGCACGTCGTCGATCGCGCGGTCCACGGTGGCGTCGCCCACACCGAGCCGATGGTCGAGCAGCGCCGTGTTCCCGATGGCGTTCATGTGCCCGTGGTAGGTCGTGTACTCCATGCCCGGCACGAACAGCACGTCGGGGTTCCGCCGCTGGGCGTCCACCAGCAGATCGAGCGTGCTCGTCGTGTTGTGGTCGGTGATCACCACGAAGTCGAGCCCCCGCTCGCGGGCCAGATCGGCGATCTGGTCGAAGGTCGCCGCGGCATCGCCACTCTCGCGCGAGTGCACGTGGAAGTCGCCCGCGTACCAACGCGCACCCACCTCGATGGGCGCGGGCTCCGCCCAGGGCTCGCGGGGCTGGGCGTCGGTGTGCACGGCGGTCTCGTGCAGCGTGACCGACAGCGTGTACGGGTTGTCGGCCTGCTCCAGCCTCGCCTTCCCGATCACCACGTTCCAGGTGCCCACCTCCACCCCCGGGAGGTAGCTCCGGGACGCCGCGGTGGCCGTGATCCAGGCGTCCTCCCCGTTGCCCCCACCCCAGCCGTGCATGGCGCCGTCCGGACCCGAGAGGCCCCAGTCGAGCACCGAGCCCGTCAGGCTGGCGTGGGACACCGCGATCTCCGCGGTGCCGGCAGGCACGTCGAAGGGCACGAGCACGAACTCGGAGCCCCCCTCGGTCACCGTGCCGTCCAGCGTGAGCGTCGTCTGCGCGAGGGCGCCGGCCAGCAGGATCATGGAGCCCCCACCCAGGTCTCGAGGTCCACCATACCCGCAGCGAGCGCTTCCCTGGCGGACACGTCGTCGATCCCGGAGGCCCGCCAGGTGAACACCGGAGCGCGGGAACCGGGCAGCCAGAGCTCGCCCCGCGCGTAGGTCACCCCGTCGACCTCGGCGACCCGGGACCACACCCGACCCGTTCCGGCGGGGTCGTCCACGGTCGTCCGGCCTGGATCCGCCGCGTCCACCGCGCGCTCCACCCGCAGACCGAGCTGCCGGGCCTCCTGGACGATCGGCTCGTTGGTGTCACCGGCCACCACGAGGGCCTGGATACGAACGCCCTGTGCCAGCGCACGGGCGCGGGCCCCCTGGACGGTGCCCGGGTGGTCCACGGTGAGCTCGGCCAGCGCCTGGCGGTCGTCCCGCGCTGCGGCCACCGCGAGGCGACGGCTCGCGAGCCGCTGGTGGGCCTCGGGCGCCCACCGCCCACGCGGCTGACGCTCCAGGTACCGAGCATACCCGGTGGCGGTGTCCTGCTCGGTGGCGAGCTCCCAGTCGAGCGCATCCAGCGCGTCGCGGGCCTCGCCGGTGTAGCGCCCGTCCGGATGGGCCTCCAGGAAGCCCGACAGAGACGCGCGGGAGCCGTCCAGCACGGCACGCGCGAAGTCCATGGGCTCCAGAAGGCCCAGCGCGGCGTCCCGATGGTGCCGGGGATCCCCGTCCAGGTACGCCTCCAGGCCCGCTCCGCCCGACGCGAGCGCCTCGCGGAACCGGACATCGTCGAGCTGGTCGAGGGCGTAGCCGCGCCAACGCGAGTCCGGGTGCTCGCGCAACCAGCTCTCCCAGTACGCCGCCGACCCCTCCTTGGACTTCCCCGCGGGCAGCTCGACCCGGAGCGCGATCCGGTCGCCGGGGAACCGGGCCCCGTGCTGCCACCACGACACGACGGGGTCCCGCCCGTCGAAGACCTGCACGAGGTGCGGGATGCCCTCGCGCACCCGGGGCAGCTCGAGGTGCTGGCCGTCCACCACGATGCGGGTGCGACCGGGCTCGGCGAAGGCCTCCCCGTTCCCGCCGATGGGCGGGGCGTCGGGCAGGTACGCCAGGGCCGACTGGAGCGGGTGGGCCCGCTGGAGGTGCGGTGGGGGGTCCACGCGGAGGTCGCGGGCCAGGAAGACCCACGGCCACGCGGCGTCCGCGTCGTGGTGAAGGGCGGCCTCCTCGGCCTCCAGCCACGCGACGGCCCCGAGCACCGCGGGGTCCACCGGCGCTGCGAGGCACGCGAGGTCACGGCGGACCGCGGCCAGCGCCAGCTCCCCCTCCACGAGCCCACCGGCGGCGAACGCCTCGGCGGCTCGGTCCACGTCGTCAGCCAGGGCGCGAGGCCGGACCGGCTCGCAGGGATCTTCCGCAAGGGCCAGGGAGAGCCAGAACATGCCGGAGTCTATCCGGTAATCCCGTCGGGGTGGGATCCGGGGATCCCGATCGCCCCATCGGATCGCGGCAAAAGGATCGCAGATCGCCGACGACGGCCCGTCGCCACGGGGTCCGCGGGTTGGCACAGAGGTTGCTTCGTCAACACGTGAACTCAAGTTGTTTCGAGGTCACCATGCTCCGTTGCCTGCCCGCTCTCGCCGCCCTCCTCGTCGCCGCCGCCTGCGCCGTGCCCACCGCCGACTCGGCCCCCGAGGCCTTCTGCGCCGACGCGCACGCCTGGAGCCAGCGGGCCGCGAGCTGGCCGACGGACGCGCTGTTCCTCGGAGACGCGCCGCTGGATCAGGCCGCCGCGATCGAGCTGCTCGAGCTGCCGGACCCCACGCCCGTCCAGCGCCTCTCGGCCGCGCTCGTCGTGGCGGAGCTCAACCTCTCCGCGGGTGGCGAGGACACCGCGCTCACCCCGGTCTACGCGGCCCACGCGTGGTTCGCGAACCGCGCGGCGGGCGACGCGGGCTCGGACGAGGAGGCCCTCGTGCTCGCGGAGGCCCTCGAGGACGCCTCCGTCTGCCCCTGACGGCCGTGGCGCACCGGGGAGCCCACCGATAAGCGCGTGGTTTCCTCAGGAGCCCCCATGATCTCCGACCCGATGGGCGCCACCCCCGGACGGGTGCTGCTCAACGGCAACGCCGAGACGCTCGACCGTTTCGTGAACCTGGCCCACACGACGCTGGGTGCCTCCACCCACCGCGACCCCGTGACCCGGGAGCGCGACCAGGTCCTCATCTGCACCGGGGCCTGGGGTCGCACGGAGCTCAACGACGCCCCGCTCCGCAAGGGCTTCGCGGCCACCGGACGCGGCCAGGACGGCAAGCACGTCGTCAACCTCGGCCTCTACACGGCCGTGCAGAAGTACCTCGCCAAGCGCGACATGGTGCGGAGCCTCTACGAGGAGCACGAGCACCTCTGGTGGGAGCTCTTCCAGAGCTACAGCGACGAGAACTCCGCCACCGTCCAGCACCTCCGGGACGCGTGGAAGCGCGCCGGCGAGAAGGACGACCACGCGAACATGGCGCGGTTCCTGGCGGACGGCGAGCGCCTCCCACCGGGTCCCCGCGCACGTCCGATCCAGCAGTTCCTCCGTGCGTCCTACGCCGGCAAGCTCCAGCGCATGGTGCGCACGCTGCGCGAGGCGGACCTCCGCCACGAGGAGCGGCTCGAGGACCTCTGGGTGCACTTCCACCACGCGGCCGGCATCGAGTTCGACCCGTACTGGCAGGAGCTCCGCGAGGACCTCGTGCGCAAGATCCTGAAGTCCAACGTGATGGTCCTGCCGGGCGGCAGCCCCAGCACGCTCCTCGTGGGCTTCCGCTTCTTCAACCTCACCGGCGTGATGAACGAGGCCCTGCGGCGCGGCACGAGCTTCTTCGGGACCTCGGCAGGCGCCATGGTGCTCGGTCGCCGCGTGGTGATCTTCCACGACCACCGTGAGCCGCGCGAGGAGTTCCAGCTCCTCGAGAACGGTGTGCGGCTGGTCGAGGGCTTCCAGGTGTTCCCGCACTGCACGGATCGCGTGCAGACCGAGGACCCCGCGAACCTCGCCTACCTGGCGTCCCGGTTCAGCGACCGCTGGTGCGTGGGGCTGAACGCCGGGTCCGTCATGGAGCTCCGCCCCCGCGACGGCCGCTGGGACGCGGCGCCAGTGTGGGTGACGAGGACGTGGTGGTGTTCGGCCGCGACGGCGAGAAGCTCCGCTTCGCGCCCGGGGAGACCATCGACCTACCGGCCTGACCGGCGCCCGAGCACCTCGAGGAGCCCACCCGGACGGGCGGTCTCGCACGTTCGACCCTCGTACCACAGGGGGCCCGGCGTCGCTGTCCGCGTCCGCGTCGGTGTCCGTGTCCGCGTCGGAATCGGAGTCCGCGTCGGTGTCCGTGTCCGCGTCGGAATCCGCGTCCGTGTCCGTGTCGGAATCCGCGTCCGTGTCCGTGTCGGAATCCGCGTCCGTGTCGGCGTCCGTGTCCGAATCGGCGTCCGCGTCCGTGTCCGAATCCGCGTCCGTGTCGGAATCCGCGTCCGTATCGCTGTCGGAATCCGCGTCCGTATCGCTGTCGGAATCCGCGTCCGTGTCCGCGTCGGAATCCGCGTCCGTGTCCGAATCGGCGTCCGCGTCCGTGTCCGAATCGGCGTCCGCGTCTGTGTCCGAGTCGCTGTCCGCGTCCGTGTCCGAGTCGCTGTCCGCGTCCGTGTCCGAGTCGCTGTCCGCGTCCGTGTCCGAGTCGCTGTCCGCGTCCGTGTCCGAGTCGCTGTCCGCGTCCGTGTCCGAGTCGCTGTCCGCGTCCGTGTCCGAGTCGCTGTCGGCGTCCATGTCCGAATCGCTGTCCGCGTCCGTGTCCGGTGTCGGTGTCGGCGTCCCGTCCGAGTCGGCATCCGCCTCTGCGTCCGCATCGGCATCCGCGTCCGTGTCTGAATCGGCATCCGCGTCCGCGTCCGCGTCACTGTCCAGCATCCGCATCCGCATCCGTGTCGCTGTCGGCGTCTGTATCGGTATCGGCGTCTGAAGGCTGAATCGGTAGTCGAGGGAGTAAGGTGAGCACGGGCCGGAACCCGAGATCTGGAGCTCGTAGTCAGCCGCCCTGGACCCGGGTTGACGTGGTTGACGACACGCAGCTCCCGGGCCCCGAGGATGGGACAACCCATTCCGCACGAGGATCATGCTGCCCACGCCCACCGTCGTCGCTGCGCCAACCGACTGCCCCGATCCGAGCTGGAAAGACCAGCGATCGAGCGGGTCCACAGCGGAGACCCCATCCAGCAGCGCGCAGAGGAGGCCCGGAGGGCATACCAGTGGCCGCGGCTCGAGCTCGGGTGAGCACCCGAGCGGGTCGGTTGCTGTGTCGGTGTCGGAGTCCGTGTCCGTGTCCGTGTCCGTGTCGGAGTCCGTGTCCGTGTCGGAGTCCGTGTCCGTGTCGGAGTCCGTGTCCGTGTCGGAGTCCGTGTCGGAGTCCGTGTCCGTGTCGGAGTCCGTGTCCGTGTCGGAGTCCGTGTCCGTGTCGGAGTCCGTGTCCGTGTCCGTGTCCGTGTCCGCGGCGTCGAACGTCCGCGCCGCCACCCACCCTGGGCGCTCGACGCCGGTCGAGCCGCAACCCGCGAGCCAGAGCACCATCAGCATCGGAACCCCCGAGAAGTCATCGTAGCAGCTCGAACTCCACCCGCCGATTCCGCCCGCGCCCATCGGGCGTGGTGTTGTCCGCCACCGGCCGGTGGGGACCGTAGCCGCGGGTCGTGAGCATCTCGGCGGGCACGCCGCGGCCCACCAGCGCGGCCCGCACCGAATCCGCGCGCTGACGCGACAGCCGCTGGTTCAGCGCGAGGTCGCCCTGATCGTCGGTGTGGCCCTGGACCTCCACGCGCACGGCGCCCTCGAGGGCGAGCAGGCTGTTCGCCACCTCGTCGAGCACGGCGTCGGCCTCTCGGCGCAGGGTGGCCTTCCCCACGTCGAAGAGCACGGTGTCGCGGAGGACCACCTCGCGCTCCTTCACCTGGACCTGGCTCGACGTGAGCTCCAGCTTCACGGGCGCCCGTCCACCCGGCTCGATCTGCACCTCCGCACGCGTCGCGGCCAGACCGGGAGCCATCGCGATGGCCGTCCACGTCCCGGGGACCAGCTGCACGCCCGCCCGTCCCGAGGCGTCCACCGAGGTGCGCGGCACCTCCGCCGGACCGAGCCAGGCGAGCTCCGCCGCGACCGGTGCGCCGTCCGCGAGCACCCGCACGTCCGCCCAGCCCGGCAGCGCCTGCAGCTCCACGTACCGCACCTGGTTGCCCCGGACGACGGTCAGGGACTCCGTGGCCGAGAGGTGCCCGGGCGCGCGCGCCTCCACCCGCATCGGCCCCGCCGGCAGGCCCTCCAGCAGGACCACACCGCCGCCGATGCCCTGGGCGCGGGTGCCGTCCACCAGGACCTCCGCCAGGCTCACGGGGCGGCCGCCCTGATCGACCACGCGCAGCACGACCTCCGCCGTGGCCGGGTCGGGCGTCGCGAGCTCGACGTCCAGGTCCAGCGGGCGATCACCCACCGTCACCGTGAGCACCTCCATGCCCAGCGTCGGCGACGCGGCGATGATCTGCCAGTCTCCCGGCGCGAGCACGAGGCGCGCCACGCCGTCCGCATCCACCGGACGTGGAGGCATCGCCGTGGCCCCGACCGCCCGGAGCACCCCGTCGCGGACGGGCTTCCCGTCGCCGTCCTTCACGGTGACCGTCGTGGTGCCGGGCAGCCAGCCCAGCTCGACGACCTGGGACTGGCGCCCGGCCTTCAGCCGGAGATCGCGCTCCACGCGGCCCCACTGCTCCCCGCCCGCCGAGAGCGAGCGCTGGCCCGCCATCAGGCCATCCAGCTCGAGCGCCCCGGCGCGGGTGCGGCCCAGCACCACACCGTCCAGGGCGACGGGCACCCCGTCCAGCGCCTCGCCACCAGGGCCCTTCACGCGCACCTCCAGCGCAGCACGACCCTCCGGCTCGCCGAAGTACACGTCCAGGAGGTTCAGCCGCGTCGTGGTGGGCACCTCCACGGCCACCTGCCGGGCCCCGAGCGCCTGGCTCGCCACGATGGCCTCCCACGCGCCGGGGTCCACGCGCTCCAGCGCACGACCATCCAGGCCGAGGGCGACGGGGTCCGTCAGGCGGGGCCCCGAGAAGCGCACCGACGCGTCCTGCACCGCGCCCGCCGCCTGGCTCGCCCGCACCTCCACCACGCCCGGGAGCCAGTCGAGCACCCGCACGTGCTCCATCAGGCCTTCCTCGAAGAGCTCGAGGCGCGCGGGCTCGGCGGTCCGGTGGAGCGGCGACCGGAGCTGGAGCACGCGCACGCCGGGGTCGAGACCCGCGAGCCGCAGCGCACCCCCGGTGGACGTGCGGCCCACGAGCTCCCCGTCGAGCTCGATGTCGACCCCCTCCAGCGGCCTCCCGGTCGGGTCGATCACGCGGACCTCGAGCTCCACGCGCCCGTCTTCCGGGGCCCGCATCACCACCTCGAGGTCGACAGCCCGGCTGGACGGGTCGATCCGCACCTCCTGCTGCTGGATCCCGAGGGTCGGCGACGCCACCACCACCTGCCAGGTGCCCTCCCCGAGGACCTGGGTGCCCTTCCCCTCCCCGCCGAGCGCCAGGGGTGGGAGCTCGCGGGGACCCACGAAGCGCACCACGGCGTCCTGGACGGCCACCCAGAGCTGCCGACCCAGGCGGGTGACCGGCGTGACCACCGCCAGCCGCACCGTGCCCGGGAGCGCGTCGAGACCGACCTCGCTGGGGTTCTCACCGGTGCGGAGCTCGAGGGTGGCCTCGAGGTCCTCGAAGGCGCGGTGCTGGATGCTCGCCACGTGCCGGCCCGGGGCCAGCGACTCCAGGGCGACGGCACCGTCGGCACCCGTGGAGCCCACGGGGAGACCGTCGAGGAGCACCTGGGCTGCCGTGACCGGCGAGCCCTCGGCGTCCCGTACGACCAGCCGGAGCCCAGCATCGCCGGCGACGGGCTGGAGCACGACGTCGACGTCCTCGGTGCCCGAGAGACGCACGTCCACCACCCGCTGCTGGACACCGAGCCCGTCGGACTCCACCCTCACCGTCCAGGTGCCCGGATCCAGGGCGTCGCCCGCCGCCAGCTCGCGCGTCTCGCCCTCCCGCGTGGCCGTCACGCGCGCCGGGACCTCGCGGCCGAGCTGATCGGTGACGTGGAGCACCACGCCCACCGCGCGCGGAACGAGCTCCACCCGCTGGGGCGCCTCCTCGCTGGACGCGCGATCCACGGTGACCACGAGGGGCGCGTAGCCGTCCGCCGCCACCTCGACCGTCGTGACCTCGCCGTCCAGACAAACGGATCCGGACGACGTGACCCGGTCGCCCACGGTGACGGCGAGCCCGACGAGCGGACCGGTCGGCCCCTCGATGGCCAGGCAGGGCAGCGAGGCCTTCACCACCGGCCCCGCCGGATCGTCGATCGCCTCGGGAGGTGTACCGAAGCGCCGCGCGATCCCGAGCACCGCGCGCACCACCGCCGTGCCGGGGGCCCGACCGAACCCGGTGGCCAGGGTGCCTCCCACGGTCCAGGGGCCCGTGTTCGCGTGCACGGAGGCACCGACCTCCCCGAACAGCGAGGCGTCCGGGATGTCGGGCACGTCGAGGGTCGGGCCACTCCCCGGCGTCCAGCGGGTACGGACCTCGAGGAAGGCGCCATAGCTGTCCACCTGCCGGCCCACGGCGAGCCCGGCGTCCAGCGCAGCGCCGCCGAGTCGTTGGTAGGTCGTGGCCTGGACGGCCGGCCGCAGGGAGGCCCCGAGGTTGCCGTGCACAGCGAAGTCGCCCATCCGCGCGGCCCCGGTGGCCACCACACCGCCGGAGACCCCCGCGCTGACGCCCTTCGCGCGGGATCCCGTGGGGGCGCGCAGCCAGGGCACCACGCCGACGGTGCCTCCATCCACCACGAGCGGCACGGCGATGCGGAGGTCGCCGAGCGCGAAGCCGTCCACCGCGAGCGGGTAGACCGGGAGGGAGCCCACGAGCCCGAGGCCCTGGATGGGCGCCCAGGCGCCCCCGAGCTGCAGCCCCATGCCGGTGGCGAGCCCCGTGGACGTCGACCCACCGAAGGACCCCAGGAGCCCGGTGCCGACGTCGGCCACCGCCCCCACCATCGGCTGACGGAGCAGCGCGCCGGGGTCCCACACGGTCTGGGGTCCTCCGGCCCACACGGGCAGATCGGGCCCGTTGGCGTCGAACGGGACGTCCTGGGCGAGCGCCATGCACACGAAGACGAGCAGAGAAGACTCCAGCCGGGAGACTGCCCCGGACGGCAGTGCGAAGATACCCGCTCCCGGGGGCGCTGTGCTGGCTGCTGGTGACCGAGTCGACATCTGGGTGGTGGAGAAGGCCCTGGGCGCCGGCGGGATGGGCTCGGTGTACCGGTGCCACAACCACGACGCGCCCCGGATCCGCGCGGCCGTGAAGGTGCTCGAGACGACGGCGCGGTCCGCCCGTGGCGCGCGCGAGCGCTTCGTGCGGGAGGCCGAGCTCACCTTCCAGATCGACCACCCCAACGTGGTGAAGGTGCGGAACATCCGCATCGAGCACGATCCGCCGTACCTCGAGATGGAGTTCGTGGAGGGCAGGTCCCTCGAGGACCGCCTCCAGACGGGTGCCGTGCCCCTCGACGAGGCCCTGGACCTCGCCCACCAGCTCGCCCGCGCGGTGGCCTACCTGCACAGCCGGGGCATCCGGCACCGCGACATCAAGCCCGCGAACATCCTCATCGACGCCCGGGGCACGCTGAAGCTCGTGGACTTCGGCCTGGCGCTGGAGGCCGGCACCGACCGCATCACGGCGGAGAACTCGAGCTTCGGCACCGTGTCGTACGCCCCACCGGAGTGGGTCGACCCCGACCGGCTCGATCCGGCCGCCTGGGACATGTACGCCGTGGGGGTCGTGTTCTACGAGATGCTCACGGGTGGCGTGGCCTTCCCGATCTCGGGCACCGGCAGCGCGCGCCAGCAGGCCATGCAGGTCATCGTCGGCAAGCAGGGCCACCCGCCCCTCGACCCCGGCGAGCCCTTCTCGGACGAGCTGCGCGGGCTGGTGCGCGCCCTCACCAACGCCGACCCCACGCGGCGGCTCGTGGATGCCCGCCACCTCGTCCGGATCCTCGACGGGATGCGGGGCATCACCACCCCCACCATGCCTCCACCCGAGGCGCCGGTGGCGGCCGATCCCGTCGTGCGCGCGGGCATCCTGGTCGGCGCCTTCGGCACCATCGCGACCTTCTCGGCGGCGGCGGGCATCGCCGTGGGCCTCGGCTTCCTCTGGGCCAACACGGCCCCACCGCTTCGCAACGTGACCGTGCGCGTGAGCGGCCCCGTCGTGGCGGTCGCCGTCGCGGGTCGGCCTGCCCTGCGCGGCGCGGACGGCACCTGGCTGGCGCCGGATGTGCCCCTGGGTCCAGCCGCCATCACCTGGGTCGCGGGCGAAGGGTGCACGGACGCGACCTGCCCCGGCGAGGCGTGCCCCCTGTGGTGCCGAACGGGGGCGGTCGACGCGGTGGTGGGCACCGAACCGCTCGCCCTGGACGTGCCGCCCGCCGAACCCCGCCGCGTGGACATCACGGTGGGAGCGCCGGACGCCCGCGTCACCGTCGACGGGAAGCCCCTGGTCGCGGACGGCCGGATCCACAGCGGTCCGGTCCCGCCCGGCGAGCACCGGGTGCGCGCCACGCTCGGCGACTGCCCCCCGGAGCCCTGCGCAGACGCCTGCCCGGACGGGTGCACCGAGGTCATGGCGGATCTCGTGGTGCCCGCGTCCAGCGACGTCGCCCTCGAGCTCCCCCTCGTGGCTCCCGAGGTGCCCGAGCCTGCGCCCGTGGCTTCGACGCCCGCCCCCACCCCCGCCCCCGCACCGGTCACCAGGGAGGCGAAGCTCGTGACCCAGGCGCGGTTCGCGAAGTTCCTCGAGGCCAACCCGGACCTCGCTCCCGAAGGACCCCGCGCGCCCCAGGGCGCGTACCTGCAGGGATGGTCGGGCACCACACCTCCCGCGCCTACCGCCCCCGTCCGCGATGTGTCCGTCTCGATCGCCAGCCGGTACTGCGCCTGGTCGGGGAGCGCGCTGGCGTCGGTGGACGCAGCCCCCAACCCGCCGCCCGGGATGGAGTGGCGGCGCCGCGGGGGCGAGCTCGTGAGCCTCTGGGAGAAGGGGGAGGTCTACCCCGCGCGACCCGACGACGTCGTCAGTGGGACGGGGTTCCGCTGCGCTCGATGACACGCCCCTTGCCGTCCGGCCCGTCCTCCGGCATCCTCGCCCCCGATGCTCGCCCTCCTCCTCACCGCGCTCGCGGGTGACCTCGACGGGATGATCGCGCTCGACGGGCTCACCGCCTCCTCGGTGAACCCCGGTCCGGGTGCCGGTCCTTCCGAGCGCCTGTCGCACCAGGACCTCGGGATGCGCCTTCGCCTCGACCTGCGCGAGCTGGACGGGAAGGCCACCGTGCACGTGGACTACCGGGGGCGCGAGGCGCTCGGGGGCACCTTCCGCAACCAGACCCTGCGGCTGCTCTACGCCGCCGAGGCGCGCTACCGGTTCAGCGACGCCGTCTCGGTCGGGGTGGGCCGGTTCGTCACCTCGAGCCCCACGTTCACCGTGGTGGACGGGGTCCGGGTCCGCCTGTCCCACGAGCGGCTCTGGGCCGAGGTCCACGGCGGCCGCCGCGCGATCTCCACGTCGCGCCGGAACGTCGGGGGCTTCCTGCCCGCCGCCGGGCTCGACGTGGGGTACACGGGCGATCGGGTCGTCGTGGACGGCTCCGTCGCGTGGTCGGAGGACCGGCTGTTCGTCGGGGGCACGGGCGTCACCCAGGACGTGGGGGGGCTCACGGGCCAGCTCCGCGCCACCGTGCGTCCCAACGACACCGTCCTGGTCGGCGCCCACACGTCCTTCACCCAGGGCGACACGTACGCGATCGGGCCCACCTGGGCGGACGGCGTGGTGGAGGCCCAGGCGCTCGGGCTCTTCCAGGCGTCCGGGTGGGGCTCCTGGTCGCCGTCCGACCCCGTGCGCCTCGACGTCGACGTGCTCCACCAGAACGTCCAGAGCTGGTCGGTGGGCCTGGTGGACGAGAGCACCGACGCCATCGTCCGCCCGCGCTTCACGGACGTCCGGGCGAAGCTCCGCCTCGGTCCGCCGAAGGTCGGCTGGCTCGAGCCCTCCGTGCGCTACCGGGTGCGTCCGGACCGCACGGAGGTGCGCATGCAGCTCCGGTTCGACGTGAACGACCTCGTGGTCCCGGGCCTCTACCTCCGCACGCGCGGCGCCTTCGACGACATCCACGGTGAGGGCCAGGCCCAGGACGTCGGGTCCCGCGACCGCACGTTCGGCGCTGCGTCCCTCGGCTGGCGCAAGGACGGGTTCGACGGGTCGCTCGGCGCGTCGTACGTGCAGCGCGGCGCCAAGCCGGTGTCGTCCCGCACCACCACGTCCACCACCTCCGACGACCTCATGCCCTTCGTGCTCGAAGCCGATCCGATCGCGTCCGCCCGGGTCTTCTACAGCGGCAAGCGCTGGTTCTCCGGCCTCGACGTCGAGAAGCACCTGTCGCAGGACGAGGTGCGCGCGCTCCTCCAGATCGGCGTGCTCACGGAGGTGGGCTGGTGAGCCGCGCCCTGCCGTTCGTCGCGGGTGGGCTGCTCGCGCTCCTCGTGGGCACGGCCACGGCCGAGGGCCCGGTCGGCCACCCGGCCTCCGCGCGCAACCCGGACGCCGCCTGCGCCCACTGCCACGACGGTCCCCACACGCCCCGCGAGGGCCAGGACTTCCAGGCGTGCGCCTCCTGCCACGCCGAGGAGCACTGGGCCCCCAGCACGTTCGACGTCGCCCGCCACGCCAGCACGGCGTTCCCGCTCCTCGGCCGTCACGTCGAGGTGGACTGCGGGCTGTGCCACGTGGGCGGCCGTCTCCACGGGCTCCCCGGCGAGTGCGCCGGCTGCCACATCGACCGGCACCGCGGCATCCTCGGAGAGGACTGCGAGGCCTGCCACAGCGTGGAGCGCTTCGTGCCCGTCGAGGGCTTCGTGCACGCGAAGTCCGGGTTCGCCCTCGAGGGTCCCCACGCCACCGCCGCCTGCGCGAGCTGCCACCAGGGCCCCCTCGGCCAGAAGCTCCGCGAGGGCAAGGGGTCTGCCTGCACCACGTGCCACGAGGCCACCCACGGCGACATCGGGTCGGCCTGCCAGGACTGCCACCCGCTCACCGGCGGCACCACGTTCGCCTCGGCCCGCGGCACCCACGTGTTCGACCACCGCACCACGGGCTTCCCGCTCGAGCGGCGCCACCGTGCCCAGCGCTGCGGCTCGTGTCACCAGAAGGGCAAGCCCACGCCGGACACCCGGTGCGCCTCGTGCCACTTCTCGCCCCACAACGGCCAGCTCGGCGGGCAGTGCGAGAATTGCCACGCGGCCGACCGCTGGAGCCTCGTGCGGTTCGACCACGACCTCACGGCCGTCCCCCTGCGCGGCGCGCACATGGTCACCCCCTGCACGAGCTGCCACACCAACCAGCGCTGGATCGGCCTCACCACCGTCTGCTGGGACTGCCACGCGGGCGACGCCGCCCGTGCGCCCCGCACCGTCGATGCCCATGGCTTCGGGCGCGTGGAGTGCCAGGACTGCCACAGCCTCTGGCGCTGGAGCTTCTGAGCGGGGCTACCGCTCCACCCTGAAGGGGCTGGAGCGCGCGGCGTTCGCCTCCGCGAAGTCGCGGTAGGCCGCGGCACGCACGGGATCGGTGGCCTCCACGGAGTCCGCCAGGGCGCGGAACGGCTCGGGCCGGTGCGGGGCCAGGCGGGCCCAGCAGACCTGGAGGAACAGGCGCTCGTCGGCGTCGTCGGTCTGCCGGACGAGCATCCCCAGCATCCGGGCGACCGCCGCCGTCTGGAGGTTCATGCGGAGCAGCCCGAGGATGCGCTCCCGCGGGAGGTCCACCGGATGCTGCCGGTTCCACAGGCCCAGCCCGAGCCCCGTGACCCCCAACGAGCTGCAGAAGACCGTGAACATCCACGCGTCGGGAGCCACGAGCGCCGCTCCGATCGAGATGATGCCCAGGGCCGCGACGGCCCCCTTCACGGCGGGTGGATCGTGAGGCCGCCAGCGGCGGCTGTAGAGCACGAAGGCGAACCAGAGGATCAGCAGCGTGACGACCGACCCGCGACCGTCGAGCAGCTCTGCCCCCATGCCGCCGCCTACACCCATCAGGCCGAGCATCACGACCCAGAGCACCACCTCGCGGAGCACGGAGCGCTGGATGCCCAGCCGGGCGCGCAGGGCCCCGAGCACCTCGCGGGTCGTCCGGCGCGAGCGCGTCGCGATCACCACCATCGCGACGATGGGCAGGACGACGAGCAGCACCCCGCCCGTGCCCGCCGCGGCCGCCGTGGCGGCGGGAGGGGACGTGACCATCACGTAGGCCGCGATCGCCCCGGCCCCCACCATGTTCACCGTGAAGGCGAGGTACGCGGCGCCGACGCCCGCCCAGTACAGCGTCGCCTGGCGCATCCAGGCCCGCCGGTCGGCCTCCAGACGCTCGGGATCCGGCAGCTCCATCAGCGGTTCGCCGGCGCGTACGCCTGGCCGGTGTACGTGTCCACCTGAACGCCCGCCTCCGTCAGGAACTTCGTGGGGAGCACGCCGCCCGCGAACACGAGCACGTAGTCGTTCGGGAGCTCCAGCGGACCCTCGGGGGTCGTGAGGTTCACGTCGTCGTCCGAGATGAACACGAGCTGGCTGTTCGGCAGGAAGCGCACCTTCCCGCCCTCGATGGCCGCCTCGATCTTCGTGCGGTTCTTCTTCTTCGCCCGCCCGAAGTCGTCACCGCGGTACGAGAGTGTGACCTCCGCGCCCGCCTCCGCGAGGGCCACCGCCGCCTCGAGCGCGCTGTCGCCACCACCCACCACGAGCGTGCGGGTCCCTGCGTACCGCTCGGGCTCGAGCAGCCGGTACACGACCTTCCCGAGCGCCTCGCCGGCCACCCCGAGCTTCCGGGGCGTGCCCCGCCGCCCCATGGCGAGCACCACGCGGTGCGTGCGGACGGGCTTCGCGCCCTGCAGCGCCACCTCGAAGGTGCCGTCCTCCAGCGGCGTCACCCCGAGCACGCGGGTCTCCTCCATCACCTGGAGCCCGGTCTTCGCCACGATGTCCCGCCAGATCTCCAGGAGCTCCTCCTTGCGGATCTCCCCGATCTTCAGGGGCCCGTACAGGGGCAGGACCACGGGCTTGGTCATCACGAGCTTGTGGCGCGGGAACTGGAGCACCGTGCCCCCGAGGCTCTCCTGGTCGACCGTGAGGAAGTCGAGCCCCGCCTCCATGGCCTTCAGCGACGCCGCGAGGCCCGCAGGCCCCGCGCCGACGATCACGACCTGCTTCACCCCGTCCGAGGCGGGCGGGAGCGAGGGCAGCAGGGCCTCCATGCACTGGAGCGCCTGGGTGGTCGCGTTGTAGATCAGCCCCATCCCGCCGAGCTCGCCGACGACGTACAGGCCGGGCACGTTGGTCTGGAAGGCCTTGTCCACGAACGGGATGTCCACGCCCCGCTGGTCGTTCCCGAGCACCAGGGTGATCGCGTCCACCGGGCAGGCCCGCAGGCACTCGCCGTGCCCGATGCAGGCGGTGGGGTTCACCACGTGCGCACGCCCGTCGATCACGGCGAGCACGTCGTTCTCGGGACAGGCGTCCACGCACGTGCCCGAGCCCATGCACTTCCCGACGTCCACGCGCGGGTGCAGGCTCGGTGGCAGGGCCCCCGACGCCATCGCGTCCGCGAGGTCCGCACGCGCCACGCTCTCGCGCGCCATCCCCATCACCATGCCCGCGGCGGACACCACCACCACGAGAAGGATGGCCAGCACGCCCAGTCCGACGACGATCTCCAGGCCCACGGCCACCTCCGTCGTCGCGCAGGGTAGCATCCGCCGGTGCTCCGCCTCCTGCCCTTCGTCTACGTCGCGACCCTGGTGTTCGAGGTCGTGGTGCTCGCCACGATCTACGCGCTGGCGCCGCCGCGACCGAGCGATCCGCTGTCCGTGTGGCTCGGCACCCTCGGTCTCGCGAGCATGGTCGTGCTGCTCGTGTACGCCGTGGCGCGCCGGAGCAAGGCGGTGCGCCACATCGCCGAGCTCCGGCACTGGCTGCACTTCCACATCTTCCTGGCGTTCCAGGGCTTCGTGTTCGTCGTGTTCCACAGCCTGCCCATGTTCACGGGCGCACGGTTCATGTGGCTCAACCCCGGCGTGCTCAACTTCCTCGCCGTCTGCGTGGTGATGGCGAGCGGCATCTTCGGGCGCTGGCTGTTCCAGCAGGTCCCGCGCACCCTCGGCGGCCAGCACATGGCGGCGAAGGAGGTGGAGGCCGAGCTGTCCACGCTGCAGGCCGATCTGCCGCCGTCGGTCACGGTGCTCTGGCAGGGCGTCCCGGCCACCCAGAGCGTGTTCGGCATCCTGCGCGCGGCCCAGCAGCGGCGTGCGGCCATCCGCACCCTGCACGGTCTCGATCTGCCGGACCGGGTGAAGGAGCTCGCGCACCGGCGCCTCGTGCTCGAGCGCCACAAGGCCGCGCTCTCCGTGACCCAGCGGCTGTTCCGGCTCTGGATCTTCTTCCACCGGCCCATCGCCGCCATCCTCTACATCCTGTCCCTCGTGCACCTCCTGCTCGCGCTGATGTTCACCCCCAGCCTCAGGTTCTTCTGACGTGCGGTTCGGCCTCGTCGTCCTGCTCTTCTGCGGCACCGCCCTCGCCGGCGACTGGCGCACCATGCTCTCGCCCGGCCCGATGGCGCCCGCCCACGAGTCGCTCGGCGGGAACTGCGACGCCTGTCACCTCTCGTTCGCCGGCGTGCCCGACGCGAAGTGCCTGGACTGCCACGAGGGCCTCGCGGCACGGATCCAGTCCGGCAAGAGCTTCCACGCCACCGTGAAGGGTCAGGAGTGCATCGCCTGCCACGCGGACCACGGCGGCACCGATGCGTCCCTCACGCGCGACCCTGCCCGGAAGGCCTTCGACCACGCGTCCACGGGCTTCGCGCTCCTGGGCGCCCACGCCGAGAAGTCCTGCGAGGACTGCCACACGAAGCCCGTGCACGAGCTGGGCGGCGGGTGCGCCGGGTGCCACACCGACATCCACTCCTCTGCGCTGGGCCCGGCCTGCTCCACCTGCCACCAGCCCATCGCGTGGACCGCCGGCCTGAAGGCCCTCACGGACCATCGGCTCGCGATGGAGGGCAAGCACAGCCAGCAGCAGTGCGACGACTGCCACACCCAGGGCGCCAACCTCGAGTCCTTCGCGCCGTGCGCCAACTGCCACCCGGACGCCCACGACGGCGTGCGCACCGACTGCGGGCAGTGCCACGACGTCACCGGGTTCAAGCCCGCGCGCTTCGACCACGGGCCGTGCACCTGCGCCTTCCCCGGCAAGCACCAGACCGTCGAGTGCCTGGCGTGCCACGAGGGGTTCGACTTCACCGACACGCCCATCCTGTGCTCGGGCTGCCACACGCAGGACCGCGAGCACGACGATCTCGGCGAGTGCAGCAGGTGCCACACGGCCACGTCGTGGAAGGAGAACACCTTCGACCACGACCGGCAGACCACCTTCCGCATCGAGGGCGCCCACCAGGCCGTGTCGTGTGTGCAGTGCCACCCCGGCGGAGCGTTCAAGGCCGCGCCGAAGGCGTGTGAGGCCTGCCACCAGGAGCAGGGCGACACGGCCCACGGGAGCTTCGGGCCCTGCGCGACGTGCCACGTCGTCGCGGCGTTCGCACCCTCCACCTTCGACCACGCCACCACGGGCTTCGTGCTCTCGGGACGCCATGCCGGGCTTCGCTGCCCGGACTGCCACGAGGCGAAGGTCGAGGGCTACCCCGGGAAGTAGGCGTGGAGCCGTTCAAGGAGCGCATCGACGCCGCCGCGATCGACGCCATCGCAGCCTTCGTCGGGGGACGCTGGGACCGCGCGGGCTTCGCCCGGGACGCGCTGGACGGCCTGCACGACCTCGAGCTCAAGGCGCGGGTGGACCACGTGGCCGACGCGCTGCGCGCCCACCTGCCCGACACCTGGCCCGCGGCCCTCGGCCACGTGCTGGCCGACCTGCCCGAGGCGCCCGACCACGCGGACGCGCTGACGGATCAGATGGGCCTCTGGCCCGTCCTGGCGTGCGTGGAGCGGCACGGGCTCGCGCACCCCGAGCCGTCCCTGGAGGCCCTGGAGCGCCTCACGCCCTTCTGGTCCGCGGAGTTCGCGGTGCGGCCCTACTTCCGCGACGACCCCGTGGCCATGGTGCGCTGGGTGGACCGCTGGTCGACCCACCCGAACGTGCACGTCCGCCGCCTGGCGAGCGAAGGCAGCCGCTCGCGCCTGCCCTGGGGTCTCCGGCTGCAGTGCAGGATCGACGAGCCCACCGCCCTCCTACCGGCCCTCGAGCGCCTCCGCGACGACCCCTCACCGTACGTGCGTCGCTCGGTGGCCAACCACCTCAACGACATCGCGAAGGACCACCCGGACGTCGTGCTCGACATCGCCCGCGCGTGGCTCCCGGGGCCCACGGAGCGCCAGAAGCTCGTCCGGCACGCCCTGCGCACCCTCGTGAAGGCCGGCGATCCGCGGGCCCTGGAGCTCCTCGGCGTCGGGCCCTTCGCGGGTGACGTGCGGCTGGAGCGCGCCCCGTCCACGGTGGCTGTCGGGGGCACGCTGGCCCTCACGCTCACCCTGACCGCACGGCGGGCCCAGCGGGTGCGGGTGGACTACGCCATCCACCACCTGCGCGCGAACGGGTCGCGCACGCCGAAGGTCTTCCACTGGACCGAGCGCGACCTGGCGGCCGGCGAGACCCTCGTGCTCACCAAGGCCCACCCGCTCCGCGAGGTGTCCACCCGGCGCCTCTACCCGGGCGAGCAGGCCGTGGACGCGCGGGTCAACGGGCAGGCGACCGATCCCCTGCCCTTCGTGCTGCACGCCTGACCGGTCAGACCTGGCCGCCGATGCCGAGGGCGTCCGCGTCGTCGGGGTCGATGGCACCCCCCGCGCAGAGCCCGAAGTGCACGAACGTGGCGAAGCGCGTGGCGCCGAGGAGGCCGTCCGCCACGAGGCCGACCCACGGCAGGACGAGGACCGTGGCCCCCATGAGCAGGCAGCCGCGCATCAGGGAGCGATCGGGCGGCCGTCGAGGTCGTAGTACATCGGCTCGATCACCTTCCGGGGGTGCGTGAGCGAGATCTGGATCCGCGCCTCGGTGGACCCCCGCCCGTCCGGCCAGGGCAGGATGTTCACCCGATCCACCACGGTGCCCGTGGGATGCGCGTCGATCGCCGCGTCGACCAGGGCCGGCAGGCGCCGGAGGCGGTCCGGGGTGAGCTCGAAGAGCTGGGCCTCGAGGGCCTCCTCCTCCTCGGCGTCCATCGCGACGGGCTGGGCGATCACCTGGCCCCACGAGAACACCACGGAGTCGACGCCGTGGCCCTCGACCTCCACCTGGGCGACCACGGTCTTGTCCGTGCCCACCGAGAGGAACTTGAAGCGCCCGGCGTACGCGACGCGCCCGGCGATGCGCTCGGGCAGCGACGCCATGGCGTCGGGGTCCTCGAGCCAGTCGGGGTCGTTGTTGCTGAACGACCACGCCGGGGCCTGAGGTGCCGGCTGCTGCGTGGTGTGCACGACCGTGTGCACGCTGCCGCTGCCGGACCGCGAGGCCCCGTAGCCCGTGGCGAAGCCCACGATGCCCGACGGCACGCTCACGACCAGGGCGAGCACGAGGGCGGCCATGCCGATGGCGGCGGAGGTCTGCTTCTGGGTGGACGCGTCCATCGCCGGAGATCCTAACCTTCGGCGACGGGATCTGCGGGCGGACCCCACACGAGCCGCACGCCGACCCAGGCGACCACCGCGTGGAGCGGCAGGAGGAAGGTGGCGCCGAGCAGCGCGGGCACCGGCAGGAACGGGATGACGACCGCCGCCGTGGAGTCGGTGTCGTTCAGCGTCAGGTCCATCATCCAGGCCCACGCGACCAGGGCGGTGGCCCCCCAGAGCAGGGCAGCGATGCGCGCCGTGGGCCCGCCGAGCTCGAACGCCGCGAGGTTCCCCACGAGCACGAAGAACGCGACGATCAGTCCGGGTAGCGCCAGGCCGAGCAGGACCATGGGACCTCCATGACCAGGATCGTAGCCACCCCCGCCGCGACCCGGGGCCGCGGGACCGCCGTTCCACGCGCGTTTCACGGGGTGTCCACACGCCGGCGGGCACCCAGGGCGAGCCCGCCACCCAGGGCCAGCAGGAGCCAGGTCGTGGGCTCCGGCACCGCCGAGACCTCCGCGAACGACTCGCCGTCCACGGCCTCCCGCTCGAACCGGTCGTCCCGCTGGCTCGCCTCCTCGAGCCGCTTCTTCTGCCAGTCGTTCACGAGCACGATCATCGAGGACCACGCGGTGACGACGTGCTGCTCGACCGCGATGCGGTGCAGGGTGTCGAGCTCGCCGAGGCGACCCGCGCCGTGGCCCGCGATCTCACGGATGGCGGCGCGCGCCGCGATGGCGTCGAAGGGCGAGGGTGCCGTGCGCACCGGGGTCGCCACGACCTCCCCCTCCCCGGCGGGCTCCGCCGCGGGCTCCTGGACCACCGTGAACCGCCAGCCGTCCACCACCGACGGGTCCGCCATGCGCGCCAGCAGCTCGTCCGGCGAGCCCACCACGCCGCCACCGGAGCGCTGGATGCGGTCGAGGGTCCAGTCCGGGTAGGCGGCCGGGTAGCCCCCGAAGTGCACGAGCCAGAGCTCGGGCAGCTCGACGTCCGGGAGGCTCTGCTCCACCGTCGGGGACGGGCTGCGACGATCGCGGGCCCGCTGGTCGTCCGCGATCTGGCTCATCAGGGCGTAGGAGCCGGGGTCCGTGAGCACCACGAGGGCGTCCGGCTCCCGGTGGAGCGCGCTCCACTCGGCCAGGTGCTCCGCGGGCGAGCGGTGGCCCCACCACACGGGGTCCGACCAGGACGTGTCGCAGATCTGGAGCCGCTGCTCCTTCACGCAGAGCACGGTGACGTCGAGGCGCTCGCCGAGGTGCTGGAGCGCCTCGGTGACCTCGGCCGCGTGGGCGGCCATGGACGCGCTGCCGTCCACCACGACGTCCACCGTCCGTCGCCCCGTCGACCCCGGCGTGGCGGGCTCGGCCACCACGCGCTGCCCCGCCACGACGACCTCGTGGCGCTGGGCCGGTCCGGCGCCGTCCACGGCCTCGGGGAGCCAGGAGGCCGCCTGGACGGGCTGCCCGTCGAGGGTGCGCACGGTGCGCTCGTCCCAGTAGGCGTTCCGGGCCTCCGTCAGGCGCGGCAGTGGGAAGCGACCGTCGACCGCGGGCACGGTGGCCTCGACCCAGACGTGGAGCGGGGGCCCCTCGTCACCGACGTTCCACACGTCGTCCCGGGAGGACTCGCGCGGCTCCACCGGGAACGCGCGCAGCCGGTACTGGCGAGGCCCGACCTGCTCGAGCAGCGCGGGGTCCACGCGGCGCTGCACCTCGCTCTCGTAGACCTCCTGGGCCGCGCCACGCGGCGCGACGATGTAGGCGAACGCGTCCGCGCGGCCGTCGGTCTGGCCGAGCCAGAGGCCCGTCACCGCGGCCGACTCCGGCAGGTCGAAGGAGAGCCGGATCTCCTGGCGCTCGAAGGTCTGGTTGCGCCAGACGTCGTGCACCGTGAGCTTCGCGACGTCGCCGTGCCGCTCGACCGCCACGTCCTGGCGCTCGAGGCGCGCCCGCTGCTGCCCCACGTCGAGCAGGCCCGCGGCGGCGTCCCGCCAGCTCCACGTGTAGGTCGCGCTGCGCACGAGGGCCTCACGCTCCCCCTCGAGCATCGGGGCGTCGAACACCTCCGCGTACAGGTCCGTCGCCAGCCGCACGTCACCCGAGACGTGCCCGCCGCGCGTCCAGAGGTGGTCGTCCGTCACGGCCTGGTAGGTGATGGGCGCGATCAGCACGTTCCAGACGGCCCGCGGCACCGTGGCGCCGGCCTCCCCCACGAAGTCGTCCCAGAGCTCGACGACGAAGGACCCGTCGCCCTCCAGGTACCGGTCGCCCCCGAGACGCCCGGCCAGCAGGCCCTCGCGGAGGGTCTCGCGGTCCTCCATCAGCGCCCGGCGATCCGCGTCCGTGCGGGCGGCCTGGATGCGCGCGAACACCTCCGCCTGGGGCTGACGGGCGAGCACCCCGAAGGTCGTGACCACGGCGAGCATGCACAGCGCCGCGAAGGCCGTGGCCCCGAGCCCCCAGCGCTCCCGGGACGCGCGGTGCACGAGCTGGAGGTTGCGCGCCGTGACGCCCAGCGCGGCGAACGGCATCACCATGAACATCGCGACGGTGGCGAATCCGAAGAGGAAGAACGGCACGGACGCCGCCATGAAGCGAACGCTGCCGGGGTCTTCCGCGAGCGTCTCCAGGATGTTCATCGGAGCGATCGCCAGGAGCCAGAGCGTGTGGCCGGCCATGGGCAGCGCGAGGATCGCCGTCGCCGCGGCCCACCACAGGCCGAGCACGGCGTAGCCCGCGGCACTCCCGAGCCGTGCGGCCTGAAGCACGCCCGACCCCTCGGAGGGCCCGTGGAGCAGGGTGCGGAGCAGCCCGAGGGCGCCGAGGCCCGCGACGGCGAGGGCGAAGGTGTTGGCCGCCACGAGCTCGTGGATGGCGAAGAGCCGCACGAGCAGCAGGAGCATCACGGGCACCTGGATGCCGTAGAACATGGAGAGCAGCCGGCCCGGGTCGCTGCGGAGCCGTGTGAGCACCGCCAGGAGCGAGCCGAGCGTGGGGATGCCGATGACGGCGAACGCGAACACCGCGAAGCCCCAGGGGACCATGCCCTTCCAGGTGGCCACCAGGAGCTCCACGAGGATCACCGGCCCGAAGCCGAGCCCCACGACCGAGAGCAGGAGCAGGTTCCAGCCCCAGAACAGCGTGTAGGCGGCGGCCTTCGCGAGCAGGACGAGGAGGTCGCGGTTCATGGGGACTCCAGCTTGGCGACGGGGTCGGCGCGCAGGGACGCGACGACCGCGAGGAGGTCGGGATCGGCGGGTGACGGGGCACCCGGGACGAGGAGGCTCGTGAGCACCCAGGGGGTGTCGGAGACGAGCCCGCGCGCGATGCGCTCGGTGTGGTCGGCGGTGACGTGGTCGGGGCTCTCGAACCACCAGAGCGCGGTGGCCACCTCGCCCGCGCGCTCCATCCGGGCCCAGCGGACCGGGGTGTCGCCCACGAGGGCCGGGTGGTCGGCCACCAGCTCCCAGCCGCCGGACGCGTGGCAGAGCTCCGGGACGTGCTGGGTCACCCAGTCGTGGCTGCTCACCCGGGCGACCGTGCCCGTGAGCCCCCCCACCGCGAAGGACGCCTTGCGCAGCGCGCCTCCACGGCCCTCCACGAACTCCCGCTCCTGCGCGGACGGCTCGAGCTCCGCGAAGCCCGCGGGCAGCGTGGGCACCGGGCCCGCGCGCACCTGGCGCTCCAGGCGCGGCACCCCGACGGCCAGCGCGAGGGCGACCGCCGCGAGGGCGACGGGACCGAAGGATCCGGGCCTCCGGGTCGTGACGGCGGCAGGCTCGGCGGACGACGCGAGCCACCCGAGGGCCGGAGCGAGAGCGAGCACGAACCCCACGACGCCGAGCGGGGTATGGAGCACCTCCGCCAGCACCGGGAGCCCGAGGCGATGATGCGCGCCCACCAGCACCGCGATCCGCACGCCGTTCGCGAGCACGAGCAGCACGAAGGTACCGAGCAGCGCCCCGAGCCAGCGCAGGTCCGGCGTGCGCCGCCAGGCCAGGGTGGCCGCGGCGAGCACCACGGTGGCCGACCAGAGGCTCTGGACCCCCGAGCAGGGCAGGTCCACGTGGGCGTACCCGCCCTCCACCTCGAGCACGGTGGCCGACGACAGCGAGCCGAACAGCCCCGACACCGCCGCGGCGGTCGCGGCGCGCAGCGGCAGGCCGAGGATCACGTCGAGGTGCTGGGAGAGCGGGAGCACGCCGGCCGCGAGCAGGGCCACCGCACGTCCGCGGCGCCAGGTCTCCGGCGCCACGAACAGGCCGAGCAGGCCGTACGCCGACACCACCATCAGCGCGCCGAGCAGGCTGCGGGGTCCCGGGAGGGGTCGCGCGAGCACGGGCAGCCCGACGGCCAGGAGCCACGCGGTCCAGGGTCCGCCCGCCGGGCGCGTCAGGGCATCGCGCACGTCCCCGAGGCGCACCGAGCGCGCCAGCAGGCCCACGAGCACGGCCGCCACGGCCAGGTGCAGGGGTCCCTCCGTGGCAAGCAGCCCACGGCCGAGCCAGCGGGCGGGCTCCGCGTGCAGGGCGGCCCAGGCGAGCAGCAGGAGGGCGTTGGCGACCATGCTCGGAATCTAGGGCATCCCGCCGCGCGATGTGGGGGGGCCTTCCCGACCTTCTGTGCAGAGAGCGTGCAGCCGTGATCCTGGTCCCCCTCGCCCTGGCCGCCGAGCTCCCGCCGTGCAGCGCTCCCGAGGAGCGGACGGCGTTCCTGCTCACCATGGTGCCCGGCGGCACGATCCCCACCACGTTCGGGCACACCGCCCTGCTCGTGTACGACCCGAAGACCGGCCAGGAGTCGCCGGTGTACGACCATGGCCACTACGACAGCAAGGACCCCTGGTTCGCCGTGGACTACGCGCTCCAGCGGGCCGAGTACTGGGGCAAGGTGCGCTCGCTCTCCCGGGTGCGCGGGCTCTACAAGTACTGGAAGCGCGACATCGTGGCCCAGCGCCTGCGGCTGACCGACGAGGAGCTCGACGCGCTGGTGGCCGACCAGCTCGCCCTGACCACCGAGGGGAACACCTTCCGGTACCAGTGGTACGAGCGGAACTGCACCACCCGGGTCCGCGACAGCCTGGACGGCGTGCTCGGGGGTCACCTGCAGGTCGCGCTGGCCGGGCCCACGGACCACACGGTCCGCGATCAGGTGCTGGCGCACGCGTCGGGAACGCCGCTCCTGCCCGTGCTCTCGTGGGGGACGGGCTCCCTGGCGTCCACGCCGCTGACGGCCTGGCAGGCGGCCTTCCTGCCGGACGCGCTCATGGAGGGTCTGGCGGACGTCCAGCGCCCGGACGGGCAGGAGCTCGTCTCGCAGACCTGCCGGTTGGTGAAGGCGGGCGGGGGCTTCGCGCCCCGGACGGCCCCGCCGCTCGGCCGTGCGTTCGGGCAGGTGGGTGTGGGCGTGGCCGCGGCGGTGGGTCTGCTGGGCTTCGTGCCGGGCCTGGGGCGCGCGCTGGTCGCGCTGTTCGGGCTCGCGCTGGTGGGCATCGCGGGCATCGACCTGTTCGGGTACGCCGTGGGGGCGGGGTCCCCGTGGTGGTCGAACCACGGGCAGGCCTACGCGAACCCGCTGGCCCTGGCGCTCGTGCTGCAGGCGCTCGGCTGGCGGCGGGCGCGCCCGTTCACCTGGCTGGTGGTGGGGGTGGCCACGCTGGGCGCGCTGCTCGCGATGGTGCGGGGCTTCCCGAACCACGACGCGCACATGGTGGCGCTCGTCCTGCCGGGTCTGTGGGCGAGCGCGGCCCACCTGGAGCGGCTGGCGCGGCGCCAGGCTGCCTGATCGGGCGGGATCCCGCGCGTCGGTCACCGCCCGGAGAGCGTTCGTCGACAGAGGCGGAGCTCGGCCCGCAGGTGCCAGTCCGGGCGCCGCCACGGCTGCGTGCGGTTCCCCTCCACGAGCCGGTGGCTCGCCTGGGACACGGCGTAGTCCACCAATGGAGCCGCCAGCACCAGCCCCCACGCTCCCGTCCAGAGGCCCGCAGCCGTGAGCACCAACGCCGACAGGGTGCCCACGGCGTGGACCCGCCGGGTGATCGGGTTCGCGTGCATCTGGTCGTACTCGCACCAGAACGCCTCGAAGTCCTCGGATTCGTACAGGGTCACGCTGCCTCCAGGAAGGCGTCCACCGCCCGGAGGGCGTCCTCGTTGCCCGGTCGGACCGGCGCAGTCGGGGGCTCCATCTCCAGCACGCTCCGGACCGCAGCCGGCGACACGCGCGGCGCGCGCCGGCCGAGCCCCATCCGCTCGAGCCAGGCGGCGTTGAGCTGCTGCTCGCCGTGCCGGCGCAACGGCACGCTCAACACCGGCTTGCCCAGGCAGACCGCCTCGGACAGCGTGGTGTAGCCGCCGTTGCAGATCACCGCGCGCGCGGAGGCCAGATCGTCCAGGAAGCCCGCCTCCGAGAACGGGCGGAAGCTCACGTGGTCCCCCACGTGCGCCGGGGGAACCCCGTACACCCGGAACGGGACGTCCGGCATCGCCGCGAGAGCCGCCAGCAGCCCCGGGTCCCCGTGCGCGGACTGGTAGACCAGCACGTGGTCGCCACGCCGTGCTTCGAGCGCCCGGACGGGCTCCCGCAGGATCGGACCCACCAGGGACGTGTTCGCTGCGAGCGCGGGCCGTGCCCGGGGAGCGTAGAACGACGTCACCACGTACCGTTCACAGCCGGGGAGCTTGGCCGACACGAGCGCCCGAGCGACGTGCAGGTGGCGGACCCGCAGGTCCCGGGGGTGGTGGAAGCGGTCGATCACGTGCTGGTGGTCCAGCGAGAGCACCGGGCGCCCCGCCCACAGCCCCACTGCGTGCGCGAAGGAGTCGAAGTCGCTGATGCAGACCTCGGGGTCGTACGCCTCCATCACAGCCCGGAACACGCGCTGGTTGTGGCCGGCCATCGACGGCGATGCCGCCAGGAAGGACGCGAGCGACCGGGTTCGCGCTACGCCCCCACGCCTGCAGGTGAGCGAGAGCCCCCGGATGGGCTCCACGTCGAACCCGCGGGCCGAGAGCACCTCGGCAGCACGGCCAGAGGTCACGACCCGCACGTCGTGTCCCGCGTCGACGAGGTGGCGCAGCACCACCTGGCTCCGCATCGCATGCCCCAGGCCCTCACCAGCCACTCCATACAGAACGCGCATTCCGCTCACCTCCACCCACCCTGTCGCAACCGGATGTGGAGCTCGGGTGAACGGGAGGAGAAAGGTCTGCGGGCCACCAGGCTCACCCACGGTGCTGGTGGCCTGCCTCCGGCTGTCCATGACCCGAGGACGTCGTAGGATGCGTCAGGAGGCCCGATGACCCAACGCCTGGCGATCCCCACCACCGGCCGCGACGCCGCGTCCGTGCTGGAAGACGCCCGCGCCTACATCGCCGACGATGCGGACTACAAGAACGGCCGCACGTGGTCCATGGTGTACTGGCCCGGCGAGGAGCACCACCACCTCACCGAGGCCGCCAACAACCTCTGCCTCGCGCAGAACGCTCTGAACCCGTACGCGTTCAAGGGCCTCAAGCGCATGGAGACCGAGGTCGTGCAGATGTGCGCGGGTCTCCTGAACGGCCCGCCCACCACCGTGGGCACCATGACCAGCGGAGGCACCGAGTCCCTCCTGCTCGTCGTGAAGACCTACCGCGACCTCGCCCGCGCGCGCTGGCCCTGGATCCGCCGGCCCGTCATCGTGGCCCCGAAGACCATCCACCCCGCCTTCGACAAGGGCGCCCACCTGTTCGGCGTGCGGCTGCGCAAGGTCCCCGTCGACGCCGACGGCCACGTCGATCCCCACGCCGTCCGCCGCGCGATCTGCCGCAACACCGTGCTCGTCGCCGCCAGCGCGCCCCAGTACGTCACCGGCGTCGTCGACCCCATCCCCGCCATCGCCTCCATCGCCCGCGAGCGGCGCGTCCCGATGCACGTGGACGCCTGCTTCGGCGGCTTCATCCTGCCCTGGCTCGAGCGCCTCGGTGTGCGCATGCCCGTGTGGGACTTCCGCGTGCACGGCGTCACCAGCGTCTCCGCCGACCTGCACAAGTACGGCTACGCACCCAAGGGCGCCTCCGTCCTCCTCTTCCGCGAGATGCGCTACCTCCGCCACCAGTTCTTCGCGTCCACCGACTGGCCCGGCGGCATCTACATCTCCCCCGGCCTCCCGGGCACCCGCCCCGGCGGGCCCATCGCCGCGGCATGGGCGTCGCTGCTCGGCATGGGCGAGGACGGCTACCTGGAGCGCGCGAGGGGCGCCTGGGAGGCCGCAGAGGCCCTGCGCGCCGGCATCCGCGCGATCCCCGGCCTGCGCGTGCTCGGCGAGCCGATGTCCACGATCGTCACCTGGACGAGCGCCGAGGTCGACGTCTACGCCGTCGCCGACCAGCTGCAGGCGAAGGGCTGGGGGGTCGACCGCCAACAGCACCCGTCCAGCGTGCACTGCACCTGCAACGCCAGCAACCTGCCCAGCGTGCCGCTCTACCTCGACGACCTGCGCGAGGCCGTCGCCCACGTCCGCGCCCACCCGGAGCTCGCCCGCGAAGGCGACGCCGCCGTGTACGGGCTGCTCGCGCGCGTGCCCCTGCGCGGCATGGTGAAGAGCGGCGTGCTCGACGTCATGGAGAAGATGTACGCCCCGGACGGCGGCACGCCCGACCTCGACGGCGACGACCCCGTGCAGCGCTGGGCCACCCGGGCGCTCGACGCCGTGGACCGCGTGAAGGGCGCGCTGCGGAGGGGCCGATGAAGCGGATCGGGATGCTCCGCATCGCCCAGGAGTCCAACGCGCTCGCGCCGGTGCTCTCGGAGGTGGAGGACTTCGCGCACGACCGGGAGGGCGACGACCTCCTGCAGGCCACGCGGCCCGGCCAGACCGAGGTGATCGGGTTCATGAAGGACGCCGAGCTGTCGGGGTTCTGCCGGGCCGTGCGCGAGCGGCCCGGGTTCGAGATCGTCCCCCTGTTCAGCGTCTGGGCCTTCCCCGCGGGTCCCCTCTCCCACCGCGCCCTCGCCACGTTCCGCGAGCGCCTCCGCCGCGCCCTGGACGCCGCGGGTCCCCTGGACGGCCTGTTCGTGTCGCTGCACGGCGCCATGGTCGGCGAGGAGGGCTCGCGGCCCGAGACGGTGCTCCTCGACGACCTGCGCGACCTCCTCGGACCCGACCTGCCCATCGCGGCGTCCATCGACCTGCACGCCCACCTCACACCCGACTTCGTGGACCCGCTCACCCTGATCGTGGCGTACCGCACGAACCCCCACCGCGACCACGCGGACACGGGCTACCGGGCGGGTCGGCTGCTGCTGGACGTGATGCAGGGCGAACTGCGGCCGCGGGTCGCCTGGCGCCACCTGCCGATGGTGATGGGCGGCGGGAACACGCTCGACTTCCTGAACCCCATGCGCCGCGTCTTCCGCCGCATGGCCGAGCTGGAGCGCCACCCGCGCGTGGCGAGCGTGTCGCTGTGCATGTCGCACCTCTGGCTGGACGCCCCCGACCTCGGGTGGTCCACCTACGTCGTCACCCACGACGACCCCGAGCTGGCCGAGCGGATCGCGGAGGAGCTCGCCGACCTCGCGTGGTCCGTGCGGTTCGAGCTCCCCCCCGAGTTCCCGGATCCCCTCACGGCCATCGACCAGGCCCGGGCGGCCCGGCTCCGACGCCGGCTCGGGACGGTCTGCATGGCGGACGCCAGCGACCTCGTGGGTGCGGGCGCACCGGGCGACAACACCCGCCTGCTCGGCGCCCTGCTCGACCACGCCCGCGACATGCGCTGCCTGGCGGCCATCCGCGACACCCCCACCGCACAGGCCCTGTACGACGAGCGGATCGGCAGCACCCAACGCTTCACGGTCGGCGGGCGCTACCCCGGGAGCTCACCGGCCCTGGAGCTCACCGGCCGCGTGCTCGCGCGCTCCGTGCACCCCGCGTTCGGTCGACGCGTGGCCCTCGACGTCGGTCATGTGCAGCTCGTCGTGTCCGAGAAGGCCCCGCTGGTCGCGAAGCCCTCGTTCTACCGGGAGCTCGGGCTGCACCCGAGCCGCGCGGACATCACGATGGTGAAGGTCTTCTTCCCGTTCCGGCTGTTCTTCGCGCTGCACAACCGGCTCTCGATCTACGCGAAGACGGAGGGCCCCACGGACCTCGACGCCGCCCTGCGCGTGGCCTTCGACCGCCCCACGCACCCACGCGACTTCGTGGAGTCGTGGCGACCCGCAGACCGGGCCCGCCGTCAGGGGTGACCGAGGGACTCCCGGGCGATCTCGGCGAGCTGGAGGAGCACGTCCGAACGCGGGCTCCGGCTGCGGAACACGAAGTGCAACGAGCGCCCCACGCCCTCCTCGCGGAACGGCAGCGCGCGCACCGGCGCCCGGCCCACCTCGACGTCCACGGCGGTCTCGGGGATCACGCTCACCCCGAGGCCAGCGGCCACCATCTGCACGAGGGTGGGCAGGCTGGTCGCCCGGTAGGGTGACTCCCGCGCCTGGGAGTGCCCACAGAAAGCGAGCGTGTGGTCGCGCAGACAGTGCCCGTCGTCGAGCAGCATGAGCTCGTCGTCCGCGAGCTGGTCGAGCGACACGGGCCCCTTCAGCGCATGGTCGCTCGGCACGAGGGCCCGGAAGGGCTCCCAGCCCACCACGATGTCCTCGGTGCCCGAGGTGGTGGTGGGGTCCGCGATGAGGGCGGCGTCGAGGTCGCCCGACGCGAGCTGCTCCTCACACACTGCGGTCTGCAGCTCGAGCCAGTGCACCCGGGGACGGGGCTCGAGCTTGCGGATACGCTCGGCCATGCGCGGCAGGAGGTAGGGAGCCACGGTGGGGATGACGCCGACCCGCACGGGCGTGGCCCACGGGTCGTCCAGCGTGTGGGCGGCGGTCTCGAGCGACGCCGTGTGGTCGAGCACCGCCCGCATGCGCGCGAGGAGCGCCTCCCCCGCGAGGGTGACGTGCACGCCGCGCGCGTGGCGCTCGAAGAGCGTGACGCCGAGGACGTCCTCCAGCTTGGCCACCTGGGCCGAGAGCGAAGGCTGGGAGACGCCGCAGACCTCGGCTGCGGCCCCGAAGCCACCGGTCTCCTGGATGGCCACCGCGTACTGGAGCTGACGAAGGGTGAAGTCGGGATTCCGGAAGCTCATAGCCATGGCCTATCCATATCCATCCGCGCGCTGGGAGGGTTCCCGAGTGGACCCTGGGCCGACATCGCCCGGAACGCGAGCATCCAGGAGGCCGAGGGCGTGCCCGCCGCCCAGCATCACCGAGAAGACCGCCTGGATGCTGCGGAGCCTGCTCGCCTGACCTACTTCACGACCTCGTAGAGCAGGACGTACTGGTGCCGGAGCTCCTCGGTGGCCACGAGGTTCCAGGCCCCACCGAGCTCCGCCGTGATCTGGGCGGGCTCCAGGCGCTCCTCCGCCGGCGGGCCGAACGGCGCGTCCTTGCGGAGGTCGACGATGGCCAGCACGCCGCCGCGCTTCATCGAGCGCGAGAGGCGCGCGAAGTACTCCGGCCGGTCCTGGAGGTGGTGGTACGTGTCCACCAGGAGCACCCGGTCCACCGACTCGCGCGGCAGGTCGGGATCCTGGGGCTTCACCTCCCGCACCTCGACCTGCGGCGTGTTCTCCCGGGCCGCCCGGGCCTTCATGTGCTCGACGAGCTTCGGCTCGATGTCGAGGGCGAGCACACGGCCCTTATCGCCGACCGCCTTCGCGAGGTGGGCGTTGAAGTAGCCCGTGCCGGCACCGATGTCGGCGACCACCATGCCGTCGAGGATGCGCATCGCCTTCACGACCTTCTCGGGCTCCTGCCAGCGGTCGCGGTCCGGGGCATCGAAGACCTCGGCCCACTTCTCGGGGTCGTCGAAGCTGTGGTGGGCCGTGCCGTGCTCGCCGTGCCCGTGCTCCGCGCCGTGCTTCGCCTGCGCGCCGGCATCGTGGCCTGCCGCATGCCCGGCGTCGTGGGCCTCGGGGGGGTGGGTGGAACAGGCCAGGGCGAGCAGCACGAGCGACAAGGTCACCTCCGACGCACGATTAATCGGCACCCCCGGGGACCGCACCCGGGGGCATGGTAGACTGGGCGAAGGAGGTGCTTTGGACTGGACACGCAGGCAGTTCGGGCTCTGGGCGGGCGCCGCCCTCCTCGCCGCTGACGCATGGGCCGCAGAGCCCGTCCAGCAGGCCGTGATCCCCGACCCGAAGGCGACGCCCGACCCGAAGGCGACGGCCGAGCCGGAGGCGGAGCCGCTGGTCCTGGACGGCGTCTGGGCGTCGGCGACGGACACGGAGGTCACCTGGACGCTGCGCGCCCGCCACGGCGAGCGCGAGGGGGTCTCCCTGCGCTGGCTGGTCGCCGCGGTGCGCGTCGTCGACGGCACCACGTCCACGGGCGTCATGGCCTGGTCGGGCGACAACCACCCCTGGTCGCGCCGGCTCCTGGCCCCGGACATGGTCGATGTCCCTCCCCGGCGGCTGGTCGCGATCGGCGAGCTGCACGCCATGGTGCCGGCGCCCCTGCGCACGGCCACCGCCCGCCTGCACGCGGAGATCCAGGTCTGGCGGGGCGAGGACAGCCGGATGTTCCCGCTGCCGCCCATGCCCGTCCTGAACCCGGATCGAATGGGGTGACGCCCCTCGAGGCGCTCGTCCACGACAGCCTGCTCGACTGGATCGACACCGAAGGCAGGCCCCTCGGGGAGTCCGCCAGCCCGCTGTGGGACGGTGAGGGCGAGCGCGCCTGCCCGTTCGCGGGGTCGAGGCGCGGGAGACCCATGAACACGGCCGCCCTCGCGCAGGTCCTCGCGCACCGGGAGCAAGCCCTGGCCGCCCTCCGGGCCGCATCGGGTCCCACGGCGGGCGACGCGTGGCTGGCCACCTGCGCCCTGCGCTGGGCACCGCTGTTCGGCCCCCGACCCGTGCCCGCGACCGACGCGGCCACCTTCAAGACGGTGCTCGGCATCACCCGCCCCCTCACGAGCTGGCTCCTGCTCTCGCCAGGGTCTGCTGGAGAGCCCCTCCACACCCTGGTGCCCCCCGGCACCGTCGTCGACCGCCTCGAGCACGAGGGCTGGCTGCACGGGTCCCGCCAGGTGTGCGCGGCCCCCCCGGAGCGCATCGTCGAGGCCTGGGAGGCCCTCGTGGTCCCCGACATCCCGGAGATCGACACCACCGGCGCCCTGGTGGCCTCGGGTCTCTGGGCCGTGCTCGGGCAGACCCGCAGCCTCCTCCGGCAGGGCGTGCTGCACGAGGTCCCCGGGTGGTCTCCGGTGGCGTCGCCCCAGCCCGGCTGGCCCGCGGTCACCCATCTGCTCGCGGCACGCGGGCCCGGCTCGCTCGTCCGGGAGGTGCCGCGCTTCGAGCCGCGCTGGGCACGGCACGTCTGGGTGGACGTACCGCCCGCGCTGGACGCGCTCGTGACGGCCTGCGAGCAGAGCCGCACGCTGTCCGACCTGGACGGCGCGTGGGCGGCGTTCGTGCACGCCCTGCCGGCCGCCTGGACGGCTACTTGAGGCCCTGGTCCTCGAGGCGACGCTCGTTGTCGACCCGCGCCTTGAGCTGCCGGTAGTAGCTCTTCACGATGTCCTTGTTCCAGCGGCCCACGATGGGATCGAGGGTCTCGAGCGCCTTGTCGGGACGGCCCATCACCTCGAAGGTGAGCGCGACGTTGTACTGCGCCTTCATGCCGCGCTTGCCCCCGGCGTTCCAGTGCTCCTTCCAGGCCTTGCGGGCGTCCACCCACTTCCCGACCTCCGCGTAGCGCCGGCCCTCCTTGAGCTTGCCGTTGGCGAAGAACGACCGGCGGCCCTTGATGCGCACCGCGAACACCTCGTTGGCGAAGCCGTTCGCGCAGCTCACCGCGAGACCCGGCTTGATCTTCGAGACCTCGGGAGCCACCTGCTCGCGGGCCCGGATGCGCGCCTTGCTGGTCGCGGAGGCCGTGCGGCTGGCGTAGTACGTGTCGTCGAACAGCATCACCCGGTTGAAGGGGTCCATGTACCGGATCCCGAGATTGCCCTTCACGGACCGGCTCACCCGGTGGCGGTTCTCGACGACCTGCACGCCGTTCACCGTGTTGGTGACGTCCACGAGGTCGTGCTGGTACTGCCCCAGCTCGTAGCTCAGGCTGTCGAAGCTGATGATCGCCTGGGCCTGGTTCTGCTTGGCGAGCTTCGCGAGCTCCTCCCAGGACGGGTCGACGGACAGGTCCGGGTTGTTCTGGGTCGGCACGAACACGAGCTCGAAGGCCTCGTTGGACCTCGCCTTCTCCCGGAAGGCAGAGACGGCCCGGTCGACGATGATCAGATCGTTGCCCCGCACGTTCCGCGCCGCGAGGTCCAGGAGCAGCACGCGCCGGGTGCCGTCCGGGGGCGGCAGGTTCGCGGCGCGCACGTAGTCGATGTTGGTGGTCCAGGTCGCGTGGGCGTTGCCCAGGGTCCCGAGGGATGCGATCAGGCCGAGCGTGACCAAGGGTCTCCTCCTCTTCGAGCGTGAGAGACCCTACGCGCTCGGGCCCGCCGTATTCAAGAGAGGGGCGTGTCCCAGGGCACGCGGGGGATCACGACGGGCGGGCTCTCCCCCACGATCGCGGCCCGCTCGGCGGCCACCGCGGCGGCCAGCTCCTCCCAGCTCCCGAATCGCTCCCTGAGCTCCGCAGCCAGGGCCCGTGCGCGCTCGCGACCCTCATCGGCGTCGAGCCATCCGGCCTCGACCGCACGCCGGAGCACCCACAGCGCCCGTACACGGCTCCAAGCGACCGCGTCGGTGCGCCACGTGAGCTCGTCGGCGAGGGCGAACGCCTCGTCGGCCGTGACGACGCCCCACCCCCCGTCCAGGGCCTCGCGGGCCGCCACCGCCCCTCCGCCCGGGAACCCCCCGACCAGGGAGCACGCGCCCTCCAGCCACGCGTCACCCGGCCGAGCCACCGCCCTCCGGCTCCAGAGCACCATCAGACCCGCCCCGCCAGCACCGATCGCACTGAGGCCCGCGAGCACGGCCCCCAACACGGCGACTCCGACAGCGACCCCCTCCAACGACCCTCCTGGACATCGACGTAGTAGACCGTCTACATCTCAGCAACTTCACGCAGATTTCAAGCGTTGAAAGATTTCCATGGTCGCATTACATGGTTTTGCGGAGGTATGTGACGTGGCACACTTTACTGAATGCAATGTCGGCGAGGTGCTCCCGGGAGGAGTGACCCTGGAGGAGAACGAGCGATCGGCGCTGCGCGACTGGCTGGACTGGCAGGTGGCTCAGGGGACCGATCCCGACGCCGTCCGGAGCATGCTGGCCGGCGATTTTCATGGTGTCGCCGAGGATCTCGCGCCTGTGATCGCAGAAGCGACCGGGGCTGCCGAGGTCCTGGAGCAGCCCATCCGCGACCTTCGGAGCACCCTGGCCACCGGAGAGCACGACGCGATCCTTGCAGAGCTCCTGGAGGCAGAGCGGGTGAACGGGTGTCGGAAGGGGGCCATCCGGGCTCTGGAGGCGAGGCGGTACCTCGTGCGTCTGGACGGGATCCTCGCGCACTCCATCCCCGATCTGGAGCTCCTGCTGGCCGCGGGCCTGCACGACGACGATGTCGGGGCGCTGTGCGACCGGGAGGCCTGCACGCACGGCAGGAAGGGAGCGCTGGCCGCCCTGGAGGCCCGCCTGCGACTCGTCAGGGTCTCGCGTGTGCTGGAGGGCACGCTCGCAGACCTCGACGTGTGGCTGGAGTCGGGCCCGCCTCTGGACGAAGTGCGCCACCTGTTGCGGGAGGAGCGCTCCGGAAAGGCCAGGATCGGCGCCTTGACGGCCCTCGGGCACGCGGCTGCGTGAGCCTCGAGCAGCTCGGAGCCCCGGTCGCGCCCGCCGACGGACAGTGACCCCGGCGCCCCACGAGGGATAGCGGGGGTCCATGCGATTCTGGACGTTCTCCGTCCTCCTCACGTCCATGGCGGTCCTGACGGCCTGCCGACGGACCCCTGCGCCTCCCGTGGACGACTACGCGCCACCTCCACCCCTCCCGCCGGGACCGGACGTCCCGGTCTCCGCGGCGGGCCTGGAGGCGCGCGCCGACCGCCTGCGGGGCGGCTGTGTGCGCGGCGACCTCGTGATCCTCCAGCTCGGCGACCGCTCCGTGCAGGCCCGCGATCTCTCCACGGGCGAGGCACGCTGGAGGCACGCCGGGCTCCTCGGCGCCTGCCTGGGAGCACAGGTGTTGGTGCTCGGGGACGACGCGGTGCACACGGTGGATCCCCGATCCGGTGCGTCCGTGGCCAGCCTGCCGCTCCCCGCCCCACCGGCGTGCACCGGGATGGCGTGGGTGCAGGACGTCTGGGCGGAGGACGCGCGGTGGTCGATGGCCATCACCGTACAGAGCGTCGGGTGGGCGAACGGCTACCCGCCTTCCCCCCGGGAGGAGGCCGCGCTCGAGGCGCGCCGATGCTGCCTGTCGGCCACGCTCACCGAGCGGGACGGCGCACCGTCCACGATCGTGCACGACGCCCGCCGCGGCCCCGACGCCTCGCGCGGGTGCAGCACCTCCACGATCCCCGGCCCCGTGGACCCCGCGCCGCCCGGGTGGGCCGTGGGCACCGATCGCCTCTCCGCCCCCTGGGAGGCCGGGGTTCACCGGTTGCGCCGCGAGACCTCCGACGGCACCGTCGTCTACGACGTGGAGGTCGAGCGCGAGCGGGACCCGGTACCATGAGGCGATCGTGGGGTGGCGGAGCGCCTGATCGCTTCCCAACCCCCGTCGTGCCTGGTATCCTCACGCACGAGGTTCCTCCCTCTCTCGCTGTGTGTGGGGTGTTGTGATGATGGATGGCATGGGTCCGGACGAGATGGGTCCGGAGAAGACCCCCGAGGTCAAGGCTCCCGAGCCCGCCAAGGAGGCCCCCGCTCCGGCGAAGGAGGCTCCTGCAGCAGGCAACGCCGCCAAGGCAGCAGAGGTCGCGGCCGGGATCGCGGCCGTCACGCCGGACGCCGGCAACGCCGCTGCCGCCGCCGGCATCGCGCCCGCCCTGGCGCCCGAGATCACCTCGCCGGCGGGCAATGCTCCCGCTCCTGCGGGCGTGGGCCCGAGCCCCACGGCGCCCGAGAGCAAGGGCTTCCTCGAGAAGTCGCCGCTCGACCAGGCCATCGGCGCCACGGGAGCCATCGAGAAGCTCGCGTCCAGCATGTCGGGCACGGGCACCCAGACCAACGAGTCCGTCCTGAAGGGCTTCGCGCCCAAGGACGTCCCCGCTGGCGGGCCCGACAAGACCACCACGCAGAAGGTCGCCGGTGGGGTCGCCACCACGGCCAAGGTCGCCAAGGGCCTGCTCGAGGCGCCCGGCAATGCCGTCACCGCGTTCACGGGCCAGAAGGACGGCAAGGACGTCTCCGGTCGCGAGCAGGCCAAGGCGGCGGGCGACCTCACGGGCACGGTCGGCGACGTGGCGGACGTCGCGGGCAAGGGTGCCGAGAAGCTCCTCGGCGAAGGCAAGGTCTCCAAGGCCCTGAGCACCACGAGCAAGGTCGCGGGCGGCGTCGCGAAGGGCGTCGGCATGGCCGACAACGTCTCGCAGCTCGTCACGGGCAAGAAGGCCGACGGCAGCGAGGCCACCGCCACCGAGCAGGCGCGCGCGGGCGTGTCCCTCGTGAAGGACTCCGGTGACGTCGCGAGCTCGGCGGCCAAGGGCGTCGAGACGGTCGCCAAGCACCTCGACACCAAGACCGTCACCAAGGCCACGACCGAAGCCCTCGTCGCCAAGGGGCTCGACCCCAAGAAGGCCGCAGCCGCAGCCGAGAAGGCCGCCAAGGCCGCCGTGGGCGGTGGCTCCAAGAGCGCCATCAAGGCCGCAGCGCAGCGCGCCGGTGCCGGGAAGCTCGCCAACGTCGCGAAGCACACCGCCGAGGCCGCCGCGTCCGCCGGCAAGAGCGCCAAGCTCGCCAAGGTCGCCGCCAAGGCCGGTGGGAAGGCCATCGGCAAGGCCGCCGCGCGGTTCGCGCCCGGCGTGAACGTGGCCATGGCCGCCATCGACACCGTCGCAGCCGGGAAGGACATCGCGGACGCGTGGAACGGCAAGGGCAGCGTGGGCAAGGCCGCCGTGAGCGGTGTCCGGGCGCTCGGCTCCATCGCCGCCGCCACGAACATCCCGGTCGTCTCGCAGGTGGGCGCGGGTATCTCGGCCATCGCGGACTTCGCCCTCAGCTTCTGGTGATCCCCGCGTGCTGATCGACGATCTCAAGGCCACCCTCGCGGGTGCGCCTCCGCCCGTGCTCGATCTCCCTCCGATCGAGGCGCCGCCGCTGCACGACCTCATCGTGGTCGTGCCTGCACTCCCTCCCGAGCGCGAGGTCGACGAGGCCCGTCTGCTCGAGCTCTACGAGGCCCGGATCCGCGAGACTGCCCCGCGGCGCCGACGCGAGACCGGGGAGTTCGCGAAGGCCGGTGACGAGGTCCTCGTGACCATGGCCTTCTTCCACGAGGGGAAGGCCCTCGCCTTCACCGCGGTCGACCGCGAGCTGCTCGTCGCTGGCGAGCCCTGGTCGGTGCCCGGCGTGGGCGAAGGCCTGATCGGCGCGACCTACGAGGAGCTCTCGTCCATCCGGACCACCTTCCCGGAGGACCACGAGGCCGCGTGGCTCCGCGGCGTGACGGGCACCTGGCGCGCGCGCATCCTGGAGATCGACGTGGTGTCCGAGCCCGACTGGGAGGCCCCGGATCTCCTCGCGCAGCACGGGATCGACCTGTCCCTCGACGACTTCATGGTCGCCCTCCGCGAGGAGGAGATCGCGAACATGGCCCTGGAGCTGAAGAACCAGGCCGTGGAGATCACGCTCGACCTCCTCCGCAAGCGCGCGCCGTACACGGTCCCCCGGGAGGCCGTAGAGCGCGAGATCTACACGCGCTGGGCGGGTCACGAGGGGCGCGTGCTCCTCGAGCTCGGGGCTGGCGAGTCCGACCTCAACCTCTCCTTCGCCGCCTGGCTGCGCGACGAGGCCACCTTCGCGGACTGCGAGCGTCGCGTGCACGTGGCCGTCATCCTGGCCGCCATCGCGGAGCGCGACGGGGTCACGCTCTCCCGGGAGGCCCTGCAGGACGCGCTGGACACGGCTGCCGCGATGACCGGAGCCACACCGGAGGCGATCAAGGCGGACCTGAAGGACGATCCCGCCGGGCGCGCGGCCTTCGAGCAGGACGCGTACCACATCCAGCTCGTGGACCACGTGCTCTCCCACGCCCGCATCCGGTACCTCGAAGGCTGACCTCAGCGCCGCGCGGGATGTGCCGAAGGGCATGCCATGCAGCGCCCTTCCACCGTCCTCCTCCTCGGCGACCGTCGCACCCTCCCCGACGTGGGGGCCCGCGTGGTGCACGGCGGTGACGCGCGACCCGCGCTGGACGGAGCCCTGGAGGCGCCCGGCGTGGGCCTCGTCCTGCTCGATCTGCCCGGACCGCAGCTGATCCCCGCCCTGCGGGCCGCGATCCGCGCCCAGCCCGACGCGGCGCGGGTGGTCCTCCTGGAGGAGGGACGGCCCTTCCGCTCCGAGCTCGTCGGGCTCTGCACGGCACAGGTGCACACGCCCACCACCACGCCACGCTAGCGCTCGCTGGTCGACATCCACCTCGGTGGCCACGGGCTCGTCGCGCCCCCGCGGGACTTCGACTCCGTGCTCCCCGCGATGGCCGACGCCGTCCGCAGGGTGCTCGAGCTCCTCGATCACCCCGAGCCCCCGCTCGACCGGGCCGGGGCGGCCATCGAAGCGGACCCCGCCCTCGCGGCATCCGTGCTCTCCCTGGCCAACTCGGCGTACCACGGGATCCCCCGGCGGGTCGTCAGCGTCCGGGACGCCGCGGTGTTCCTCGGCGGCCGCTCCCTCCGCCTCGCCGTGCTCACGGCCTGGGTGTTCGATCGCTTCGAGGTGAGCGCCGCGGGTCTCCGCGATCGGGCTGCCGAGCGTCTCTCCATCGCACGGCACCTGGGCGCGATCTCGGACGAGGCGGCCACCGCGGCCCTCCTCCTCGACGTCGGGTCACTCCTGCTGCTCGAGCGGCACCGGGCCTGGCTGCAGTCCACAGCCCGGCTGGAGGTGGGGGCGCAGCGTGCCGCCGACACCGAGAGGCTCGGGCTCGACCGCGATCTCCTCGGTGCCCACCTCCTCGCCCGCTGGCGGCTCCCGTCCGCCGTCGTCGCTGGCGTCGGCCAGGGTCGCACGAGCTTCCCAGATCCCTCGGCGGGGCTCGGCCCACACGCCGTCTGCTGGCTGGCGGAGGCCGTGCGCCTCCACCTCCAGGGCGCGCCGGAGCCGGACCCGGGCTGGGTGCGCACGATGGGCCTCCACCACCGCGTGGCCGAGCTGCTGGAGATGGCCGAGAGCCGCGTTCGCGCGAGCTGATTACCCTCCGGGAATGCTCACCTGGCTGCTGGTCGCAGGGCTCGCACACGCGGCGGACGACGCGCTGCGCACCACCGTGCAGGCCGCGAACGCGGAGGCCAACACCCTCGTGAACGACGGCCGGTTCGCGGAGGCCCTCGAGGTCGCCCTGCGCGCCCAGCAGAAGGCGAAGGGGCTCGGCAAGGCCGACTCCACCCGGCTGATCTCGGACCTCAAGGTGGCCGACGCGCTGGCCGGTCTCGAGCGGTACGACGAGGCCGAGCCGGCCTACCAGTCGATCGTGGACCGCGTGAACAAGCTGAACGAGCTCGAGCACTACCAGGCGGTCGCGTTGCTGCTGGCGTGCTCCGGGCTCGGCGCGATCTGGCAGGCGCGGGGCGATCTGCAGGAAGCGCGCGAGTGGCACGAGGCGGCCTGGCAGTTCCTCACCACCAACCAGCTCTACGTGGAGGCGCGGTTCCAGATCGCCTCGGCGTACGCCGACACCTGTGAGGCCCAGGGCGACTGGGCGACGGCGCGCACCCTGCGCGAGTGGGTGCTCGCGAGCCTGCAGAACGAGAAGCCGGACGGCGACCCCCAGATCGCGGCCGCCCGCATGGCCCTCGCCGACCTCATGATCTCCGTGGGCGAGGTGGACACCGCCCTCGATCACCTGCTGGTGGCACGGGCGATCTTCGCGTCCGCCGGGCTCCACGACCGGGTCGCCATGGCCGCGCGGGCGCGCGGGGATGCGCTGGTGCGCGCCGACCGTCTCGAGGAGGCCCGGGAGGTCCTCGACGAAGCGACGATCCTGTACCAGCAGGCCTTCCCCGACGGAGCGCGACGCCAGGAGATCCTGCGGAGCCGCATGGCCCTCGCCGTCGCCCTGGGCCGGCCCCTCGAGGCGGTCGCGATCCAGCGGGAGGTCGTCGAGCTGGTGGCGGCCTCCACCACGCCCGACAACCCGTGGCTCGCGACCCAGCGCGTGCAGCTCGCCTCTATGCTCGCCGAGGCCGCCGCGTTCGACGAGGCCCGCGAGCTCCTCGACACCGCCGAGGCCGACCTGGTCACGGCCCTGGGCCCCGAAGACCGCCAGCTCTGGCCCGTTCGCGTCGCGCGCGCCCAGATCCTCAGGGCCGAAGCGCGGTACGAGGAGTCGCTCTCGCTCTTCGAGCAGGTCGCGGCGGGCGCCACGGACCCCGACATGCTGGAGATCCGCGTGTACGCCATCAGCGCGGTACCCGCCGTGCTGGCCCAGCTGTCGAGGCTCGAGGCGGCCGAGCGTGCCTGGCTGGAGGCGATCCAGACGCTCGAGGAGCTCCTCGGACCCACCGCGGGCGACGTCGCCCAGGCGAGGAACGGGTACGGGGTGCTGCTCCTGGAGCGCGGCAGGCTGGACGAGGCGGAGGCGCTGTTCGAGGGCGCCCTCCAGTCCCTCGAGACCACCCTGGGTCCCGAGCATCCCGACCTCTCCGCCCCGCTCAACAACCTGGCGATGGCGCTCGATCTCCGTGGTGACCTGCTCCGGGCCGAGGACCTGCTGGAGCGGTCGGCGGCGCTCACCGAGAGCGTGTTCGGTGCCGACCACCTCGAGCTCGCCGTCCCCCTCACGAACCTCGCCACGGTGGCCATGACCCGAGGCGACGACGCCGCGGCACGCCGGCTGCTCACCCGGAGCCTGGAGCTCAAAGAGGCGGCCCTCGGACGCGAGAACCCCGAGCTCGCGGTCACCCTCGACTCGCTCTCACGGGTCGAGCTGTGGGCTGGCGACCACGACCGTGCCGAGCAGCTCGCGCGGCGCTCCCTCGCGATCCGGGAGGCCGCGCTGGGCCCCGAGCACCTCGACGTGGCCACCAGCCTGGCCGGTCTCGTCCAGGTCCTGCTGATGGCCAGGCGCACCGACGAGGTCGAACCCCTGCTCGACCGTGCCGAGGCCCTGGTGGCCGATCGGGGGTCCAACCTGACGGAGTCCGTGTCCAAGCTCCGGATCACGCTCTCGAGCCAGCAGGGCGACCACGCCCGCGCCGTGGCCCTCGGCGAGGCGCTGCTCCCGGACGTGCGTGCCCGCTGGGGCCCAGGAGCGCCCGGCACCCTCGACCTCGAGGTGCTCGTGGCCCGTGAGATCCTGCTGGCGGGAAGGCAGGAGGAGGCTCGCGAGCGCCTGCAGGACCTGCTCGACAGGTCGGAGCACGCCCTGCTCGACACCCTCGGCGGGCTCGCCGAGCGCGAGCGTCTGGCCCTCGTCCGCCAGCACCGCATCGTGCTCGACGCGTTCCTCCAGGCCCATGCGGACACCGGCGGCGACCCCGCCGTGGCCTACGCGGCGATCCTGCGCACCCGGGGTCTGGCGAGCCGTTCGCTCGCCTCGGAGACGCCCGCCCGCCTGGCCACCTCCGACCCCGAGGCCTTCCGGGAGCTCCGGAGGGTGAAGGCCGAGCTCGCCACGGCCCTGCACGCCGGCGGTGCCGATCCCGACGCCGTGCTGGCGCTCACGGACGCCAAGGAGGCCCTGCAGCGGCGCCTGGCGGCCGCCGTGTCCGCCGAGGCCGCCGCCGTGGACGCGCTCACGCCGCACGATCTGTGCGCCTCCCTGCCCCCGCGGACCGCGGTGCTCGAGCTGGTCCAGAGAGGGGTGGGCTTCAACGAGGCGGCCACCGAGACCGGCCTGACCTACGACGCCTACCTGCTCACCCCGGCCTGCGAGCTCGTGCTCACCCAGCTCGGCGACGCGGGCTCCATCGACGGCCAGATCGAGCGCTACCGGGAGCTCCTCGCCAGCCGGGCACCCACGTCGCGGGTGGACCGCCAGGGGAAGAAGGTGCGCAAGGCCGTGTTCGACCCCCTCGAGGGCGCACTGGCGGACGCGGACGCCGTGCAGGTCGTGCCGGACGGGGCCTTCGCGTCCCTCGCGTTCGCCACGCTGCCCACCTCGGGCGGTCACCTGCTCGACCGGTACGCGTTCCGGACCCTGGACGCCGCCGTGGACGCCGTGCCCCGCGAGGCCCCCGTGCCTGCCGGGCCTGCGGTGGTGGTCGGGGGCGTGGACTACGGGTCGGCGGGCGAGCCCGGGACCTCCCGCGCGTCCTGTGCCGCCGGATTCCCCCCGCTCCCGGGCACCTCTGCGGAGGCCGACGCCGTGGGCGCGATGCTGGCGCCCCTCGGGGACGTGCGGCGGCTCGGCGGACAGGCCGCCGACGAGACCGGCGTGGTCGAGGCCCTCGAGGGGGCGCGCATGCTCCACCTCGCCACACACGGGTTCTTCGCGACGGGCGCCTGCCGCTCGGCGCTCGACGGGACGGGAGACGTGGGCGGGCTGAACCCCATGCTGCTCTCGGGGCTGGCGCTCGCGGGGGCCAACACCGACCCCGCGGCCATCTGGACGGCCGAGGAGATCGCGACCCTGGCCCTCCAGGACGTCGATCTGGTCGTGCTCTCGGCCTGCGAGTCCGGGCTCGGCGAGGTGGCGGTGGGCGAAGGGGTGCTCGGCCTGCAGCGCGCGTTCGCCCTCTCGGGCGCCCGGGCCACCATCACCAGCCTCTGGCCGGTGGACGACACCGCGACCCGCGACCTGATGACGCGGTTCTACACGGCCCTCCTCGCCGACCCCGCCCGCGACGAGGCCGCCGCCCTGCGCAAGGCTCAGCGGGGCCTGCGGGACGCCAACCTCGCCACGACCGGCGAAGCGCGACCCGAGACCTGGGGCGCGTTCGTGGTCTCGGGCCAGGCGCGCAGGTGAACGCGACCCGCGCCCTCGCGCTCGGCCTGTGCTCCACGCTCCTGGTGGAGGCGCTGTGGACCGTCGGCGTGCTGGAGGGCGTGGAGGCCGACCTCGTCGACCGCTGGCACACGGTGCGCGGCCCACGCCACGACATGGACCTGCCGATCGTCGTGGTGGCCGTGGACGACGCCTCCCTCGAGCGCATCCCCGACCCCTTCGTGTTCTGGGGCCCGCGGTTCGCCACGGCCTTCGCGACGCTCCGCGAGCACGGGGCCACCGTGGTGGGTCTCGACTTCCTCACCAAGGTGAGCGGCGAGGACTTCTTCCGCCGGAACGGCTTCGAGGACCACCCCATCGCACGCACGTGGGACAGCGGTTTTCGCCGTGAGCTCTTCCAGGGCGACGTCGTGCTGGTCGCATCCCGGGGTTCGGGAGACGGCGAGGACCGCCTGGACATGCCGATGAGCGAGAACCTCCTCGTGCTCGGCGATGCGCGGGCCCGCGTGGGTCTCGACAACCTCCCCCACGACACCGACGGCACCGTGCGGCGCTTCCGGCCCGTGGTGAACCCCGAGCTGGTCGAGGTCGCCAAGGCCCCGATCCACGCGCTGTCCACGGTGCTCGTGCTCCACCACCTCGGCCTCGAGGCGAAGGGGGACGCGTGGACCCTCGCGGGCCGATCGATCCCCGCGACCGACGCGACCGTGCCCATCGTCTACCGCGGCCCGACCGGCACCTGGCCCCGCGTGCCCTTCTGGAAGCTCACCGAGCCCGGCGCCCTCGGCCCCGACGAGGCCGCGCTCCTGAAGGGTGCCATCGTGCTCGTGGGCTCCACGCACGCGAGCTCCACGGACCTCCTGCGCACCCCGTGGGGGCCCCCGTTGATGCCGGGGGTCGAGGTCCACGCCAACGCGGTGGGCACGCTGCTCTCGGGCCATCGGCTCGCGTCGCCCGGGGGTCCGTTCCGGGCGCTCGGCGTGGGGTTGCTCGCCTCGCTGGTGGCCTTCGTCCTCCTCCGGCTCGAGACGCGGAGCGCGGCGGCCGTGGGTCTCGCCGTCCTCGCGGGCATGCCCCTGCTCGGCCTCCTCGCCTTCGTCGCCCTCGACACCGCGCTGCCGGTGGCGTCCGCCTCGCTCGCGATCGCCACGGTGGGCACGGCCTCCCTGGGCTGGCGCTACCTCGGCGAGGAGCGCGAGAAGCGGCACCTGCGCCAGGTGTTCGGCCGGTACGTCTCGGACGCCGTGGTTGCCGACATCCTCTCGTCGCCCGAGGGACTCAGGCTCGGCGGCGACCGGCGTGTGGTGACCGTGCTCTTCTCGGACATCCGCAACTTCACGACCCTCTCGGAGCGTCTCACCCCCGAGGAGACCGTGGAGATGCTCAACGTGTGGTTCGACCGCGCGTGCGCACCGATCCTCGAGCAGGGTGGCGTGGTGGACAAGTTCATCGGCGACGCCGTGATGGCGGTGTTCGGAGCGCCCGTGCACACCGACGACCACGCCGATCGCGCCATCGCCGCCGCGCGCGGACTGTCCGCCGCTGCCGACGGGTTGGTGCCCTGGATGGAGGCGCGGTTCCCGGACCGCGACCTGCCCCGCTTCGACGTGGGCATCGGCATCCACACGGGGGCAGCGGTGATCGGGAACATCGGGTTCGAGCGGCGCACGGAGTACACGGCCATCGGGGATGCCGTGAACGTCGCGTCGCGGCTGGAGGGGCTCACGAAGACGGTCGGGTGCAGGCTGCTCGTGAGCCGGGCCACCCTGGCCGCCTCGCGGATGTCGCCCGCGACCGGACGAACGGCGGAGATGGCGGTAAAGGGGAGAGAGGAGCCCGTACAGGTCGTGGAGATCCTGGTGGAGGGAGCATGATCGTCCTGTCGCTGTCCGCGTTCGCCGCCGCGCCCGACCTCGCGCTCGCCACCGACGTGTCTGGCGAGGTCGTGCTGAAGGGCGCCACGCCCGCGCCCCTCGTGGCGTTCTCGAAGGTGCGGGAGGGCGACGTGCTCGTGCTCCCGGGTGATTCCCGGGTCCAGCTCACCTGGTTCGAAGACGGTCACTCCGACACGTATGCAGGTCCCCTGGAGCTCGTGGTGGGCGGGTCCACCGCGCCCGTGGCGCGCCAGGCGGGCGACGCCCTCGTGGGCCAGGCCCTCGCGGACCTCCCGGCCCTCCTCCAGCGGGCGGAGATGGACAAGGGAGGTCACACGCTCGTGCGCGGAGAGGCCGTGGCCGCGGTCCCCCTCGACGAGGACGAGCTGGCCGAGCTCGCGGAGGCCCAGAAGCGCTACGACGCCCTGCGCGCCGGAGCCCCCGAGGCGGACGTCGTGCCGGAGCTCTACCTGGCCTCCGTGCAGCTCGCCCTCGGCCAGCGTGACGCCGCCCGGAAGACCCTTGATGGTGCTACGGCCCGCTGTGCGGCCTGCCCGGCCCCCCGCCGCCTCCTCGACGCCCTCGGGCACACGACGCCAGCGGCAGGAGCGCCCGTCACGGGTCCGGGGTGAGGCGCAGGCGCAGCGCGACCGTCGGGGCCCCGGGCAGCGCGCTGTAGCGCCCGTCCGCCCCCAGCACCGCGCCCCCGTCGTCCACGCTGAAGGCGACGAGGTCCTCCCACAGCCCACCGACGAGGCGAGCGGCGGGCGCGGCACCGAGGTCGGCGGTCTGGGTCCATGCCGGCACCTGCTGAGCTCCCGGCTGCTGGGGGAGCGCCCCCGCGGGGATGTCGCAGGGCTGGACGTCGAAGGAGGCCATGCCAGACGCGTCGACGGACGCAGAAGCGACCGCTGAGCACACCGGGGAGCCCGTGACGTCGAGGACCTCGAACGTGCCGGACCAGCTGCCCGCCGCAGGAGCGACGGGTGTGCCCACACGTCGGGCCCGGAAGTCGAGGAAGTCCCCGACGTTGGTACCGAAGACCGTGAAGATGGAGAGGTACGCGGGCGGGTGCGCAGCCTCGAGGCTGTCCGTGCCGACCGCCATGGGCACCGTATGGATGTACTCGGGGTCGAACGCCGAGGAGCGGCTGGCCACGGTCACGGTGAGCTGATCCCCGTTGGCCGCGCCCTCGCGCACGTCCACGATGGCCGTCTGCAGGGAGCCGAGCAGGATGGTCTCGACGTAGCCGTCCAGGACGGGGGTGAGCACGGGAGTGGCGTCCGCGTCGAGGGTGGACCACGCCGGGTACCAGGTCGCCCCGGGATAGGGAAGGTCGAAGCGCCACAGGCCGTCGACGCCCGGCGGCAGGGGGGCCGGCGGTGGCGGCGGCGGTGGCGGCGTGTACGGGGTCGCCGCGAGCCGGAGCTCCTGGATCAGGGGGATCGTCTGGCCGAAGATGTCGACGGGCATCGACACCTCCGCCGAGCCCACGAAGGCGGGCTCCCCACCGGCGTCCACCCCGAAGCGTCCCGTGAACGGGCCGTCTCCATCCGGCGTGCCGTCGACGGGCTCCTCGTCCCAGTACGCGAAGCCGTGCAGCAGACCGTCCCCCCCCGGGGTCGCCTCCAGCCACACGGTGCCGTGCACCCACGTGAACCCACCATCCGGCGTGAAGGAGCAGCCGTCCACGGCCGACCCCTGGAGCGCGGGCGAGCCCGATGCGTCCCACTGGAGCTCGAAGCGGCCCCCACATGTGGCCGTAGGTGCGGTGGTGAGCGTGGACCCCAGCGCGTACGGTCCGCGCCAGGACGGGCCCGGGTCTGCGAGGTCACCGACGATCCCGACATCGAACGGGTCCGCGTCTGCCGGGTCGGTGACGCCGGGGGGCATGCCGGTCGCGGGAGGGTCCTCCGGAGCGGGTGCGGGCGGCGGAGGTGGCGGCACGACGGGGTCGACCGCAGGGACCTCACACGGTTCGTTCGGGTTTGGCGGGCTCGCTGGCACCACGCGGTCCACCTGGACCCAGTACGGCCCCTCGACCGCGCCACAGTCCGCCGGCACGATCCCGCCATCGAGACCACAGGACGCGGCAGAGCCCACGAACGGCAGGAAGCCCACGCGAACGGCACCCGGCGCGAGCACGCCCAGCGCGAGCGGCCCGTCCTGGCCGTCCCACGTGGCGGCTCCAGCGAGCTCGTTCCCCGCTCCGTCCTGAACGGTGACCACGGTGGCGTGACCGGTCGGGAGGTCGCCCCAGGACACGGTGTACTCCGACACGCCGTCCGCCACGAAGCCGTACCAGTCGTCGACGACAGCCGTGGGCTCGGGGCTCTCCCCTCGCGTGAGCCACCCCTGGACGGGCACGTTGGTCGGGATGGGCGAAGCGCCGTCCGGAGTGTCGTTGGGCTCGTGGCAGTCGGGGATCGTGGTGATCTCCACCGTGAAGCCGGCGCCGAGCGACGGGAACGCCTGGCCCGCCTCGGAGATGTCGAGGTCCACACCCAGCGTGAGGTCCACGTCGGGACGCGCCTCGAAGACGAGGGACACGGGCAGGTCGCCCGTGGAGAGGCCCGCAGCGCGGGTGTCGCCCTCGCCGAGGTCCGCGAACACGGCCGCCAGCACGGTCCCGTCGGCGCCACGGACCGGGGAGGTCGTCAAGGTGATGCGATGGGGAGACGAACCGGGCGGGGTGCGGAACGTCGCGGTCTCCCGCACGCCGCCGTCCTCCACGTCGAAGGCGATCCAGCGCACCTGGGTGGTGGACGCGGGGGCCGAGCAGTCCGCGGCATCCTCGGGCAGCACCTCCGGATCGCCGGCAGTCGGGGGCGGGCAGATGTCCGTGTCGTCGGTGGAGGACGGCTGGGGACAGCCGGCGAGGACGAGCAGCACGAGCAGGGGACGGGGCATGGGGCCTTCCAGCAGGGGTGAGTGTGCCTTCGCCCGGCCCACGTCCTCGTGGGTCCGGGTGCAGCCCGAGGTTGCAGGGCCGCTACACGAGCCTCACGCCCTCGGCGTCCCAGACCACGAGGTTCGCCCGGCCCACCACCGGGACTGCCCCCTGCGGAGTCCTCCCGAGCTCCAGTGGATCCTCTCCGTCCGGGCCGTGGAGCATTGTGCCCGTCCGCAGCACCAGCCGTCCCGCACTCCCTCCGACCAGCCGCGCGTCCGCACGCCACACCACGGCCCGATCGCGGTAGAGCACCGTGCCCTGGCCGTCGAGCCGCTCGGCCTCCTCGGCGGTCGGGTCCGTGAGGCGCCACGTCGGTAGCGCCTGGTCGACCGCATAGGTGTCCCCGGGACCCAGGGCCACCGCCGGCGCCACGTGCCGCCCGTCCTCGTCGTTCGCGACACGAGGGTCGCCGAGGCCCTCCTCCTCCGGGTCGCTCGCGTAGAGCACCACCCGCGGGCCCTCCTGGAAGCGCTGAGCGACGGCCAGCTCGCCGAAGCGCCGCCAGCGCAGGGGCAGCCCACCCGTGAGGAGCACGTCGTGCTCGTAGTGGGACAGGCTGTACCGGGCGTCCGCGGAGAGCTCGATACGCACGGGGTCGTTGTCCTCGTAGCCCCAGAGCTTCTTGCCGTGACCGATGGGCCAGTCGTGCTCGCTCGACACCCAGGGCACCCGACGGTCGCGGCTCCCCGCCCACCAGTCGTACACGCAGCGGAACCCCGACCAGCCCACGCGCCCGAGGGGATCGTCGTGCAGCCACATGCCGTACGGGCCCCGCACGGTCGGCCGGGAACCGAGCGTCCACCGGCCCTGGCCCGTGCGCACGGGAACCTCGACGTGGCCGGGCGGTCCGCGAAGGCCGGTCGCGAGGTCCACCGTGCCCTCCGCGTCGTCCAGGAAGACCCCTTCCCCCGTGCAGCGAACGGCCTGGGCCACCCGCGTCGCCACGGGCGCGTAGTCGAGGGCGGGCGTCCAGGGGATCCACGGACCCGCCGGCAGCCTCGGGAGCACCTCCCGGCCGGCCGGTGCCAGCCCCTCCCCGGGCTCGAGCTCCAGCGCGGCGTCCAGCGCCACCGGCAGGCTCGCGAGGCCCATGAAGGTCCGCACGGGGTCGCAAGCCGCGATCCCCTCCTCCCACAGGAGCTCCTCGTCGGGCTCGCTGGCGGGTGCCCGGACGAGCAGCGTGCGCACCGTGCCCAGCCAGTCCAGCACGTCGAGGTCCTCGGGCCGGGTCGCGACCACCACGACGGGGTCGGGAGCCCCGAGGGACGGCGGCAGGAGCGGTCCGGCGCGATGCCCGAGCCCCTCGAGCACGGTGGCGGCCTCGCGCGGCGACCACGCGTAGCGGCCGGAGAGGTCGGCCGGGAACAGCACGCCGACCCGCGGGCTCACCAGCGGTAGTGCCGACGGAGACCCTCCTCCAGGGCCGGGCGGAAGTCCGGGTGGGCGATGCGGAGGAGACGGCTGGCCCGCTCCTTCAGCGTGCACCCGTAGAGGTTCACCGCACCGTGCTCGGTGACGACCCAGTGCACGTCGGACCGGTTGGTGACGACCCCCGAGCCCTCGGCCAGCACGGGCACGATGCGGCTCACCTTCCCGCCCTGCGCGGTGCTCGGCAGCGCGATGATCGGCACGCCGCCGCGGCTGCGGGCGGCGGCCCGGATGAAGTCCACCTGGCCGCCCACACCGCTGTAGATCCGCGTGCCCATGCTGTCGGAGCTCACCTGGCCCGTGAGATCCACCGAGATGGCGCTGTTGATGGCCACCAGGCGGTCGTTGCAGCTCGCGACCTCGATGTCGTTCGTGTGATCGCACGGATGGGCCTCCACGATGGGGTTCTCGTGGACCCAGTCGTAGAGCGCGCGGCTGCCGAGCACGAAGGTGGTGACGACCTTGCGGCGGTGGCGGGTCTTCTGGCGACCCGTGACCAGGCCGGCCTCCACGGCCTTCATCACGCCATCGCTGATCATCTCGCTGTGCACGCCCAGATCGAGGCCCTCGGTGGCACAGAGGAGCGCGATGACGGCGTCGGGGATGCCGCCGATCCCGAGCTGCAGGGTGGCCCCGCGCGGCACGAGGGGCACGATGTGCTCGGCGATCCGGCGCTCCACATCGGTGGGGTCGTGGGGCGGGAGCTCGGGCAGCTCCTCGTCCATCTCGACGATGGCGTCCACCTCGCTCACGTGCAGGAAGCTGTTGCCGAGCACCCGTGGCATCCGGCTGTTCACCTGCACGACGACCTTCCGGGCGCACTCCGTCGCGGCGAGGGAGGCCATGACCTCCGTGCCCAGCGAGAGGAACCCGTGCTTGTCGGGCGGCGAGACCGTGACGAGGGCGGCGTCGAGGCCCGGCGACCGCTCGCGGATCAGCCGGGGGATCTCGGAGAGATTGCACGGCACGTAGTCGGCACGCCCCTCGTTCACCTGATCGCGGTCGGCGGGACCCACGAACCAGGCGTGGTGACGGACCCCGGGGTGCTCGCGTGTCGCGAGGGGATCGCGACCCAGCAGCAGCACGTGACCGAGGGTGATCCCGGCTCCCGGTGGAGCCTGGCGGGCCAGCTGGGCCACGAGGTGGCGGGGCGTGGCCGCGTTGCCGCCCAGGTAGAGGTTGGCGCCGGGACCGAGGCCGGCGAGGGCCTGCTCCGCGGTCGCGAGACGGCTCCGGTACGTGGTCTGCCAGGGCATGAGGGACCTCCCAGCGGCAAGTACCCGACGACCGACGGTCCCGGAATGTCAAGAACATGTCAAGCACGAAAGGTGTCTAGCGTCCGCCCGTTGGCCCCGCGGAGGTCAAAGGGAACCATGAACAATCGACTCGTCAGCTTCGTCGCCCTCTTCGGGCTGTTCAACCTCGCCGGTACGGCGGCGTGGTCGCTCGACTGCAGCGACATCGTCCGCTGGCAGGCCGAGGGCATGAGCGTGGCCCAGATGACCGCGAAGGTGGCGGCCGAGGGGGGCGACACGTCGCTGGTCCACACCTGTCTCGCCGCGATGGTCGCCCCGGAGCCCGAAGCCGCCGAGGCCATCCCCGCCGACGTCACGCGCGGCGCGGCCGGGAGCGCCCCGGCCCGGAAGGAGTCGGCCAAGAAGACGACGGCCACGCGCGCACCCGCCCGGTCGCTGTCCATCGCCCCCGCGGCCCCCCCTCCCCCGCCCCTCTCGGCAGCTCCGCGGCCGGCGAAGCCCGTCTACGTCGAGCCGTCTGGCAGCGAGCAGTACACCGACCACGGCGTGAACGGCATGGTCCTCACGGCGCAGGACGCCCAGTCGACGTTCTCCATCGACGTCGACACCGCCTCGTACGCCATCAGCCGTCGCAAGCTCGAGGAGGGCTCGCTTCCCCCGCCCGGCGCCGTGCGCGTGGAGGAGTTCGTGAACGCGTTCGACTACGCGTACGCCCAGCCCCGCGACGGCGCGCCGTTCGCCGTGCACCTCGAGGGTGCGCCCCACCCGCTGGACGCGAGCCGCCACATCCTCCGTGTGGGTGTGCAGGGCCGCGCGATGCAGGGTCCCCGCAAGCCCGTGCACCTCACCTTCCTCGTCGACGTGTCCGGCTCCATGCACAGCGCCGACAAGCTCCCCCTCGCCCAGACCGCCCTGCACCACCTCGTGGAGAACCTCGGGCCGGAGGACACCGTGGCGCTCGCGACGTACGCGGGGTCCGAGCGCGTGGTGCTCGAGCCGACGCCCACCACGCGCAAGAGCCGGATCCACGACGCCATCGACGGCCTCACGAGCGGCGGGGGCACCTCCATGGGCACGGGCATGGAGCTCGCCTACCGTCTGGCGAGCGACGCCTACCTGCCGGGCTCCGAGAACCGCGTGATCGTGCTCTCGGACGGTGACGCGAACATCGGCCGCTCGACCCACGACCAGATCCTCGCGAGCATCGCGGACTACGCCGGGAAGGGCATCACCCTCACGACCGTCGGGCTCGGCATGGGGAACTACAAGGACACCCTCATGGAGCAGCTCGCGAACAAGGGCGACGGCAACTACTTCTACCTGGACTCCCCGGACGAGGCGAAGAAGGTCTTCGGCCGCGATCTGTCCGGGACCATCGAGACGATCGCGCGCGACGTGAAGATCCAGGTGGAGATGGACCCCGAGGTCGTCCGGGCCTACCGCCTCATCGGCTACGAGAACCGCGACATCGCCGACGAGGACTTCCGCCGCGACGCCGTGGACGCGGGTGAGATGGGCTCGGGTCACCAGGTCACCGCCCTGTACGAGCTGATCCTCGCCGACGGTGCCGAGGCGAAGGACGCCCTGGCCACCGTGCGCATGCGCGCCAAGAAGCCCGGTCCCGACACTCCGGCGCGCGAGTACAGCTGGACGGTGCCCGTGGAGGCGGTCGGACACGACTTCGACGAGGCCACCCGCGATCTCCGCATGGCGTGGTCCGTGGCCACGTTCGCCGAGAAGCTGCGGGCCAGCCAGTTCGTGGAGGAGGTGTCGTACCGCCAGGTCTACGCGGAGGCTGCGGCCGTCGCGGGCGACGACCCCCAGCACGCCGAGCTCCTGCGCCTGATCGCCAAGGCCGCCGAGCTCTCCGGCGAAGGACGGATCGCCAGGCGGTGAGGTAGACTGGCGCGGACTGGAGGACCCATGCGCGCTCTGACGCTCGCCCTGCTCTTCGCCGCCACGCCGGCCTTCGCCGACGTCGCACCCCTGCCCTGCGAAGGTGCCGCCGACGGCGACACCTGCACGACCGAGGCCGACGAGGCCGGTACCTGCCAGGACGGCGCGTGCGTCGCGGACGCCGCAGAGCCCAAGAGCTGCTCCGCCGTCGGGATGGGCGGTGCTGGGGCGGCCGTGGCCTGTAGCCTCGCGCTCCTCGCCATCGGCCGGAGGCGCGCATGACCCGCCTCGCCCCCCTCGTCCTCCTGTTCGTTCCGCTCGCGGCCTTCGCGGATGTCGCACCCGGAGGGGGCTGCGGTTGCGCCGCCGCCACCGCGCCGCTCGCCACCGGGATGATCGCGGGCGCGGCGCTCCTGGCGTTCTGGAGGCGCTGAGCCCCCGATGGGCCCGGCGGCGACGGTGATCGCGGGGGTCGGCCGGCTGTGCGTGCCGCTCGACCGGCTCCGCCGCGCGCTCTACCGTGCCCTGGCTCCCTGGTCGGGTCCGTGGATCCGCGACCGGGACGTCCGGATCGGCGTGCACGGCGTGACCGTGGTGCTCGGGTCCTTCGTGCTCGCCCTCCTCGCACCCCTCGTGCTCCTGGCCCTCGGGCCCCTGGTGCTCGGCGTGCCCCACCTGCTCGCCGACGTCCGGTACCTCGTCGTGCGGCCGGGTCTCCACCGGCGCGCGCTGGCGGGCCTCGTGGGGCTCCCGCTCGCGTTGTGCACCGTGCTGGTGGACCTCCGCTGGGGTCTGCTCGCGGCCGCCGTCGCTCCGCTGCTCGCCAGGGGCCCCGCCGGCCGGCGGCTCGTCGTGGCCCTGCCGTTCGTCGCCCTCCTGGCGGCGGGTCTGATGGCCCTCGGCCCCACCCACGTGGCCATCGGGCACGCCCACAACCTCGTCGCCGTCGTGCTCTGGGTGGTGCTCGGTACCGCGCTCCACCCACCGTCTCCGACAGGCCGTGCCGCGCGGTGGGCCACCGTGATCCCCTTCCTGGCGTGCGGAGCCGCCCTCCTCGGCGGTGCGGCCGACGGCTGGATCGGCCCGGCCCTCGGGCCCTCGCTGCGCTACCACGTGGCGTCGCTGGCCCCCGGCCTCGACCCCGTCTGGGCGGCCCGGTGGGTGGTGCTGTTCGCGTACGCACAGGCGGTGCACTACGGCCTGTGGCTGCGCGTGATGCCCGAGGTGGGTCGGAAGCGCCCGGCTCCGCGGAGCTGGGCAGCGAGCCTCGCGGCTCTGCGGGTGGACTTCGGCGACCGCGCGCTCGTGGGCTTCCTGGGCGTGGCGGTGGCCATCGTGGTCTGGGGTGCCCTCGACCTCGTCGGTGCGCGCGAGGGCTACCTGCGGCTGGCGCTCTTCCACGGTCCCCTCGAGCTCGCCGTGCTCGGCGTGGTGGCGGTCGAGGGCCGCGCGGTGCTGCGCCCATGACGTGGCTGCAGGCCTTCGTGCTCACCCAGATCCTCGAGATGCCCGTGTACCTGTGGGGCTTCCGGGGCTCCGACCTCGACGTGCCCATGCGGCTCGCGGTGGCCTTCGGCGCGAGCGCGCTGACGCACCCGTTCGTCTGGTACGTGTTCTACCCCGCCCTGCTCGGGCCCCTCGGGTACTGGGGCTTCTTCTTCGTCACCGAGGGCACCGTGGTCGTCGTGGAGACCCTGTACCTGCGGGCCTTCGGGGTGCCCCAGCCCTTCCGCTGGGCGCTGTCGGCCAACGCGTTCTCGGCCGGTGTCGGGCTCCTGCTGGGTCCCCTGCTGTGATGGGTGAACCGCCACGGTGCGCGAGGGACATCGCCCACTCTCGCTGACGCGTCACGAGAGGACGCCGATCTTCCGTGGCACGGCCCTTGAAGTGCAGGGGGACGGAGGTCCCCATGCGAGAGCTCGTCCTGCTCCCCGTCGTCCTCGCTGCCTGCGGGCGCGACAAGCCGCTGCTCATCGACGCCACCCTGGTCGACGACCGCATCGACCGCATCGAGGCCGCCATCGCCACCTGCGAGAGTGTTGAGCCCACGGTCCAGGCGCGCATGGCGGGTGTCCGCAGGGCCGTCGTGCTCGCGGAGGCCACCAGAGCCCAGGCGCTCGCCGCCCGTCGGTTCCTGCCCAGGACCGAGGCTCCCCTGCTCGCTGCCGGCACGGGCAGCTCGGGCTCCTGCGGGGGGAGCGTGACGGTCGACTTCGAGCACGCCAACGGCGACACCGACTACACCGCCGTGTTCGAGGCCTTCTGCATGACGACGGAGGACGGCGACGTGGTGCTCGACGGGACCGTGCGCGCCCTCGAGGACGGCACGCCCACGGATGCCGGGCCGATGATCGAGGCGCTGGAGATGGAGACGGACGGTCCTGTCAGCGTCGAGGTCGCCGGGGAGGCGGGGACCCTCGAGGTGGCCGGGGTGCGCACCGTCTATGGCGCCCCCGAGACCTGGTCGCCCGGGATCCCCGACGCGTCCAGCCCGGACGTCACCACCGTGGACCGGATCACCCTGGAGCACGCTGGCGACACCTACTACGTCGAGGGCATGCGGTCGGAGCGCTCGGGTGCCTTCCCTGCCATGGTCACCATCACCGCGGGCACTGTCGGGCTCGCGGGGGACGGCACCGTCGAGGTCACCACCGGGGAGCCGCTGGAGGTCGCCATCACGGGCGCCATCGGTGGCGGCACGATCGTGCTCACCGGTCGCGACGGCACCACGGCGACGCTCCATCCGAGGCCCGGGATGCCCGGCGCCTTCGACATCGACGTGAACGGTCAGCCCCACGACCGCGCGCTGGACTGCACCTCGGGCATGTCGGCCGCGTACGAGGCCGCCGCAGCCGTGCTGGCTGCGTTCCCGGTCTACTGAGCGGTGCCGTCGCCGAGGACGCGGGCACGCCACTCGGACGGCGCGATGCCCGTCCAGCGGTGGAAGGCCCGACGGAACGAGCTCTCGTCGTCGTAGCCGAGGGTGGCGGCCACAGCGGCGACGTTCGTCTGGGGCTCGCCGAGGAGCCGCAGGGCCAGCGCACGCCGTACGTCTTCGCGGAGGAGGGCGAAGCTCTCCCCCTGGCTCTCCAGGTGACGCTGGAGCGTGCGCGCGCTCATGCCGAGCTGGGGAGCCACGCTCTCGAGGGCGCCCTTCCCGCGGGGGAGCCCGCTCACGATGGCCTGCCGGACCTGGCGCACCAGGACGTCGGCCCGCTCCAGCGCCTCCGAGGACGCCTGCAGGGTGGCCTCGAAGTACGCGGCCATCGCGGGGTGGTGGTGGCTGCACTCCACGCGCCGCCCGTCCGCACCGACCCGCATCGCCGGCTCGCCGCGCACCACGCCGTCGCCGAAGACCTGCTCGAGCACGCGCACGCTGGCGGGGTCGGGTGCCGAGAGGCCCGCGGGAAGCCAGTCGGGCCGACCCGAGAGCATGCGACCTGCACCCACGAGGCTCGCCAGCCCGATCTCCACGAGCAGGCACCAGGGGAGACTGCCCAGGCGGGCCACGCTGTCGTCCACCTCCATGCGGACGACGAGCGCGCCGTCCTCTTCGTCTGAAGGATGGTAGCGAACGGCCTGCATCCAGATCCCGAGCTGCCGACTGGCCGCCTCCAGACCCGCGCCCACGTCCGGCTGGGTGATGGCGAGGAAACCGAAGACGCCGAACTTGTTGTTCGGCCGGGCCACCGCCACCTGTGCGGGGAGCTCGCGGTGCCCGGTGCGCTCGACCACCTCCATGAGCACGGCGACGTGGAGGTCGATCGGCAGGCGCCCCTGCCTGACGGACTCCGCGATGCGGATCCGCGCGTCCCGGGCGTCCATTCCGAGGGCCTCGGCGGCCTCGACGTGGGCGAGCGTGGAGGCCACAGGGATGAACGCGTGCATCGCCATCCGGCGAGTCTACGCCGGCTTCCGGCGAGCGACAAGAAACTGTCGTGTTCGGACCGTTGTGGGCGATCGCGGTGCGAGCGATGGATCACACCAGGAGAAACCCATGAACGACGATCCGGTTCCCATACGCAGCGCGCTCGCTCTGCACGACCTCAACAACCTCGTGCAGGCCGTGCTGCCGTGGATCGATGCGTCCACACCGGGCCTGGCGTGCGAGGACCGCATCGCGGGCGTCCGGGCGGCGATCGAGCCCGTGCTGGCCTTCCTGCGGAACGGGCTGGACGGGCTGCTCGCGCCCGAGGGCACCTGCGACGAGCGGATCATCGAGGGCACCCTCGGCCTGGTGGCACCCCAGACGCCGGAGACCCTCACGCTGAGGGCCAGCTTCCCGCAGGAGGGCGTGCGTTTCGGTGTGGGTGCGGTGGTGCTCCAGCGCATCCTGCTGAACCTGCTGCTCAATGCCCTCGATGCGGTCGGCGAGCACGGCACCATCACGCTCACCGTCAGGAACCTCGGCGAGAGCGTGCAGATCGACGTGTGCGACGACGGGCCCGGCATGGGGACGGGCACGAGCCCGGGCCGCGGTCTCGGCCTGCCGGGCGCCCGGCTGCTCGCGGAGCGCGCGGGTGGCTCGCTCGGGCTGCTGGCGTGCGACGGGTGCGGGGCGTGCTTCCGGCTCGAGGTCCCGCGAGCGGCCTAGTGACGCTCGAGGAGCACCATGCGGTCGACGACCTGCCCGTCCCTCCGGGTCTCGTGCAGCACAGGCGGACCGGGGAGGGCGTCCGCGAACACGAAGGTGCCGACGCTGCCGTCCTCCATGGGGACCGTGTAGGTCCACGCTGGCCCGTGGTCGCTCGGGGTGCGCTCGCGGGTGGCACCCACCGGGAAGTGCGCGTGGTGCTCGAGCTCGTCCCACGTGGACGTGCGGGGGTTCCCTTCGCCCAGCGGCTCGCCGTCCACCGTGAGCGGCGTGAAGCGGATGGTGACCTGATCGGCGTCGTGGCCCTCGACCACCCAGCGGACCCACGATCGCTCGGTCTCGCCCTGCATCATGAAGCGCAGGGTGGTGCCCACGGGCATGGCGTCGCGGATGGTGGCCGCGGGGAACGGCGGGGGCAGGGCCATGGAGGCGACCTCGGGCGGCGGCGCGGGTTCGGGCGCGGGTTCGGGCGGGGGATTGGGGGGCGCGCCACAGGCGAGCAGGAACGGGAGCATGGCGGGTAGCATACTTGACGGCGGCGCTCGCGGTGTGGAGCTTGGGGGGTCACGAGGAGGACCCGATGCTCTCTGCGCTGTTCGGACGGAAGAAGACGGAGATGCCGACCGCCGAGACGGCGCTGCGGGGTCGCCCGGACCCCATGCCGGGCGTGCCGGAGGCCCACTTCGTGAACGGGCGGCCGCTGAAGGGTCCGTGGCCGGACGGTCTGGAGCGCGCCATGTTCGGCATGGGCTGCTTCTGGGGTGCCGAGCGCCGGCTCTGGCAGACGGACGGCGTGTACGTCACGGCGGTCGGGTACGCGGGCGGGATCACGCCGAACCCGACCTACCAGGAGGTGTGCACGGGGCAGACGGGTCACAACGAGGTCGTGCTGGTGGTGTTCGATCCGAAGGTGATCTCCTACGGCGAGCTCCTGAAGCTGTTCTTCGAGAGCCACGACCCCACGCAGGGCATGCGGCAGGGCAACGACGTCGGCACGCAGTACCGGTCGGGGATCTACACGTTCTCCGAGAGCCAGGCCCGCGCGGCGGACACGGCGAAGCGGGCGTACTCGGCGCGCCTGGAGGCGGCGGGCTTCGGGTGCGTGACCACGGAGATCGTCGAGGCGCCCGAGCTCTTCTACGCGGAGGACTACCACCAGCAATATCTGGCCAAGAACCCCGGTGGCTACTGCGGGCTCGGCGGGACAGGGGTTTCCTGTCCGATCGGGATCGACCTGCCGGGCTGAAGTGCACGCAGGCCGCGGCCATCGTCGACCGCCTTCGCCTGTCGGAGGCCAGAGGCGAACACTCCTGACCGCCACGCCGCGCTCCGACCGGCGCATACGGCGGTCCGCCCCCAGAGCTGTCGCCGCAGTCGTGCAGGTGCACGTGAATCCCCGATGCCCTGACCGACTTGCCACCGCGCGCGCCGATCGGACTCAGCCGCCGAACTCCTGCTCGTGGAACCGCGGCCCCACGAGGAAGGTGCGGCCCGCGCAGGTCCAGGGCTGCCAGCCGACCAGCGCGTCGAAGTAGCCACGCTTGACGAAGTCCATGGTGAGCGCCTGCACGGGGAACAGGTGGGCCGCGTAGCGCTCACGGATGAAGTCATCGACCTCCGGGAGCTTCCAGTACGGGAGCGAGGGCTGCAGGTGGTGCGCGACGTGGTGCCGGTGGAAGTAGAGGCCGAGGCGGTCGAGGGCGGGGCCGAGGGTCAGGTCGGTGATGTTGAAGATCATGAGGTCGGCGTCGCGGTCGTCGTGCTCGACCGGCCGGAGGGTGGTCTCGGCGCCATGGGTGGAGAACACGATCGCGATCAGCGCGAAGGACGCGAACAGCGGCAGGACCGCGACCACGAGCAGCGCCCACGGCCCCAGGACCCGGGCCATCACCGCCCAGAACGCGACCAACCCCACCAGCTCGGCGACGTGGGCAGCCCCGGTCGGTCGCCGGAACGGGCTGAACTCGTTGTTCTTCAGCATCATCGGCCAGGCGAGCACCAGCAGCAGGCAGGCCTGGAACACGGCCGCCAACCAGCGTGGGGCGGGCTCGTAGATCCGCCGGAGGTAGAGATCGAGGCCGTTGCGCACGATGTCCGGGAGGGGGTGGTCGGTGGGCAGCCGCACCTTGGGGTCGGGGCCACTCTGGTTGAGGCGATGGTGCTGGAGGTGGGATGCCCGAAAGCCACGCCAGCTCGCGAACAGGAGCCAGGTCGTGGCCGTCCCGACCCATCGGTTCGCGCGTGCCCCCTGAAACATCGCGCCGTGCGCGGTGTCGTGGGCGACGGAGGAGAGCCCGTAGCCGTTGAGTCCCTGGACCGCGATCAGGATCGGGAGCAGCCAGACCGCATGGTCCAGTGACCACACCGACGCGAGGGCCACGAGCACGACGCGCAGGAGCAGCCCGACGACCACGCCCACCCCGCGGTTCTCCGGTGCGAAGACCTCCGGACGCTCGTCCCGCAGGGCCGCGTCGATGGCATCGGTCGTGGGCTGCACGATCCGGCCCGTGAGCACGCCCTCCACATAGGTGTGGAAGGGCTGGAGCGGAACCTGTTCGGTGATGGGGCCACGGACGGGAGTCCCGCGTGCAGTGGTCTCGAGCTGGCGGATTCGGCGGTCGCAGCCGCCGCAGACCGTGCCCGCGCCCGTCGTGCCGCGAATCACGAGGGGGTCGAGGGTCTTCGCGTCGGCCTCCGTCAGCCCGACGCACGCGCAGAGCAGCTTCGGGCCGTCGTTGCCGCCGATGCGCCCCGTCGCCGCGAAGCGCTCCACGAGGACGGGCTTGATCGGTCGGCCCTGGATCAGCTTGCGGCAGAGGGGCTCCAGCCCGTCGGAGTCCCCCATGGTCTCGATGGCGACGAGCCGATCGTCCGCCGTCAGGGAGATGGACCGGTCGCCCTCCGGACCCACGACCGTCCTGGCCACCCCGTGGTCCTCGAGACGCTTCCAGAGCGTCCGCTCGGCGGTCTTGGTGGCCGACCAGCGTGTGCCGTCGTCCTGGGTGACGACGGACGTCACACACGGCTCGCCCTCGTAGGTCCCCGATCCGATGCGGGTGACCGAGCGGCCGCCGGGTCCGCGGTAGACACTGCGCTGCAGCGCGACGATCGCCCGCAGCCCCATGTCGTCGACCAGCCAGCGCGAGAAGGTCTCCGCATCGACCTCGAGGCACACGAGATCCGTGCGCGCCAACAGGCGAGCGGAGCGCGGCGCCCCGTCGACCACACCGACCTCGCCGAAGAGGTCACCCGGCGTCATGGTTCCGAGCACTTTGCCCTTCCGGCTCGCCTCGGCCTCTCCGCGAAGCACGAACCACACCGCATCCGGGGGCGCGTCCTGCTCGGCCACGACGTGTCCTGCGGCGTACACCACGAGCCGGCTCCCTCCCGGATCGACCCCGTAGCGACGGGCCAGTCGTCCGACCCGATCCACCGCGGCCTTCGTGACCATGTCCATGGTGCGGTCCTTCGGGTGCACGTCGTCGCTCCCGGCCCCTCGGCGCAGCGTGACCGCGGTGACCGCTCGCATGCCGACCGTCCGCGGCTCCCCCGTGCGGACGCCGTGGGCGCCGAACGTGCCGCCAGCCGCGAAGGTGCGGATCCCGACCGGGGTCCCTTCGGCGAGCAGGAACGCCTCCATCTCGCCGGCCTCGACCGTGTAGAGCGCTTCGGAAGGGTCGCCGGGCTCGTAGAGCACTTCGCCTGGGGTGAGCGTCAGCAGGTCGAGGTCGGGCATGCTTGGTCCGGGGGTGGGTCGTCCGTCTTCATGGACACCTGGGTCGACGAAGATGCGCGGGGACACCCCCGCGTGGGGTCACGACGACGGCGTGGTGGGCACCGAGGGATCGGGACCGAGCTCCACCTGCTCCTGCTCCAGGAGCTCTTCGAGCTGGACCTGGCTCAGCGAGAGGAGCACACAGGGTGTGAGCGACCGCACGCTCGCGGTCCGGCGAACGTTGCGCAGGAGCGCGATCTCCCCGAAGTAGTCGCCGTCGATGCACTTGCGGATCTCCTTCTCCACCCCGTCGGCACCGGTCTCCCGTACCGAGGTCGTTCCCCGGACGATGACGTAGAACCGCTCCCCGATCTCGCCCTGCCGGATGATGTCGACGTCCGCTCGGACGTGCTCGACCTCGAACTGGGTCGCGAGGCGCTCCAGCGCGGAGGTCGGGAGGCGGGACAGGATGGGGATCGAGCGCAACCCGTCTGGGGAGACATCCACCGGGCTGCCGTCCTCTCCCAGTGAGAACCGCGCCTGATGGCGGAAGAGCTCCGCGAAGAGCCCCTCCTGGGCGAGCAGGGACTCGGGGTCGCCGGCCTCGACGAGGCGGCCCTGATCGAGCACCAGGACCCGGTCGGCGTCGCGCGCGGAGGCGACACGATGGGTCACCGAGATGACCGTTCGGCCCCGCGAGAGAACCGCGAGAGTCTCGTTGATGACGGCCTCCGTCCCGGGATCGAGGGCGCTCGTCGCCTCGTCCAGGACCAGGATGGCCGGGTCGCGAACCAGGGCACGCGCGATCGCGATGCGCTGTCGCTGGCCACCCGAGAGGTTCGACGCAGCGGGGTTCAGGACGGTGTCGTAGCCGTCTGGCATCGCGAGGATGGTGCTGTGGATGCGGGCCTGCCTCGCCGCGTGCTCGATCTCCTCGTTCGTGGCGTCGAGCCGTCCCATGCGGATGTTGTCACGCACCGACAGGCCGAAGAGCGAGGCTTCCTGGAACACGATCGCGCAGTGACTTCGAAGGGCGCCCGGATCCAGCGTCGACGTGTCCTGCCCGTCCCACAGGATCTCGCCCGCGCCGTGTCGGTCGAGGCCGAGCAGCAGCCGGACGACGGTGCTCTTGCCCGATCCACTGGGTCCGACGATCGCCGTGCGCTCGCCCCGCCCGAACCTGCAGGACAGACCGTCCAGGACGGGAGATCCGGGGACGTAGCCGAACGAGACGTCGCGGAGCTCGATGGAATCACGAAAGACCGGGACGGTCCCGGACGCGCCCGCGGGAGTCTCCCGATCCTCACCCTGGAGCTCGGCTTCGAGCACGGCCAGGCTCTCGGACGCCCGGACGAGGGTCGGCACGCTCTCGCTGATCATGCGGATCCCGGCGACCACGTTGAGCAACAGGCCGAGGAAGGCGAACAGGGCCCCCATCGTGAGGTGCCCCGCGAACACGAACCCCGCGCTCACCACGATGGCCACGGTCAACACGGCGTCGGCCCCGACCTCGGTTCCTCCCTGGGTGAGCAGGGTCCACAGTGCGACGCTGCGTGAGCGTCCCTCGAGCACGGTCGCTCCGGTGAGAAACCGCGAGCGCCACCAGGACTCCAAGCCGAAGGCGCGGATCACGTGCTGCGCGGACAGGATGTCCTGCAGGGACACCAGCAACGCGTCCTTCGCCTCGCGCGTCTCCTTCGTGGACGTAGCGACCCGAGCGCGGGTGAGCGCTGGCGGGACGGCGGCGAGGGGCAGCGACACGAGGAAGACGAGCGCGAGGTCCCACTTCACCAGGAACAGGGCGACGAAGCTCATGAGGCTGACCAAGACGCCGATCAGCGCGCGTGGACCGGCCTCGATGAGCAACGACTCGAGGGCGTCCAGGTGCTCGGTGAACGGGGCCAGCTTCTTCGGAATCGACACGGCCTCGACGGAGGGCGTCCAGAGTCTCCGGTCGAGGAGCGACTCCCGGAGCGACGTGAGGACCTGTGCGCTCAGGCGTGCCAGCAAGGTCGCCCGACCCGCCCACAGCAGACCCTTGACGGCCCAGAGCCCGACCAGCCCGATCACCAGGGCGACGAGATAGCCGGAGTCCTCGGACTTCACGGCGTCGTCGAAGAGCGCTCGGTGCAGGAAGGGTCCGGTGAGGGCGGCGACCGACTGGCCGACGAGCACCAGGACCGCCGACATCGCCCCTCCCGGCGCTCGACGGAAGACCGAAAGCAGCTTTGGGACGAGCGACACGAACAGTCCTCCCTCGATCGCGCAGGAGGCCGGGCGTATCACGCAACGTTCCGGGCAGAGACCGGGCCAGAGGCACGGCCTCCCGCCCGATCGGTGTCACGCACCCGAAGTCGCGAGGGATCCACGCTGGCCGCTGGCTGGAGACCGAGAGCGATTCTCGGGGTGCACGGCTGTCACTTCCCCACTTCGTCTCTGAGGGCGTCGAGGTTGGCCTCCAGCCCACCCACCAGAAGGCTCGGCGCGGGCAGCGTTCCGCGCCAACGGGACTTCGCGGGGAAGACCACCACGGTGTCGTAGAGCACGCCGGCCTCGGTCTCGCCCGTGCGCCAGCGGGCATGGGGAGTGATGGGCTCCAGGTCGCGCATGGCGTCGGACCAGGTCCGATCGGGGTCCCAGAGCTGGACCACCCGGGAGTCGGTGAGTCGTGCGACGGCCTCTGGCCTCGGGGGCGGCTGCCCGTCGAGAATGGGCTCCCAGACCGCGAAGACACGCATCTCGGCGTCCGTCTGGTTCAGCATCTGTTGGAGTGCAGAGGCCCCCTGCACACACTCGGTTCAACCCGCAGAGAGCAGTACCAGCACCCGCGGGACACGGCGCGCCTGCTCGAACAGGGCGCGGCTGTGGGCCTCGTCGGTAGGGGGCGGACCGGAGGCACCGGTGAAGGTCGGGGACGCGGGCTTGGGCCCACAGGCGAGCAGGACGGGGAACAGGAGCATGAGGCCGTTCTTGCCCGGTCCGCGTCCGAGGCGCCGTCGCCCGTGACGGGTGTAGACCATCTTCGACCCACGACGATGGCCCGCGAAGCAAGGAGGCACACGACGGCTCCGGCGCCCAGGGCGCTGCACGTGGACACGGACGGCTCCGATGGACCCGAACCCCCGAGATCCAGCGTGAAGGACGAGTCCACACCTCCCCGCCCCGCCGCGTGCGAGGATGCCCGGCGATGGACCTCTCCCCTCCCATCGAGCATCTCGCCGTCCCGCTGGCTCAGCTCCTCCTCCGCGCCCAGAACGGGAAGTCGCCGCTCGAACGCCACAACTGCGCCTACTACCTCGGCGAGGCCGCGGTCAAGGTGGTGGGTGCCACGGCCGTCGCCACCTGGCTCCACAGCGAGCCGCCACCGGACGACCCTCTCTGGAGGCGCGTCGAGCTCCTGGCCCGGCCGAGCCTGGGGCACTGGGTGGCGTGGATCCGCGAGGTCGAGCGCGCCCTGTCCCCGCCCATCCTCCACATCGAGGTCGGCGCCACCGCCGCCGCCACACGCTGGGCGGAGCAGGCCATCGAGCGCGAGGTGCTCGATCGCTCCGCCCTCCGATCCCTGCGCAGGGCCGGCCCCCTGGGCTTCTTCGAGCAGCTCGTGCGCTACCGGAACGAGGTGATCGGGCACGGCGCGCAGAGGGTGAGCGGCTTCTACGAGGTGGTGGGGCCCCTCCTGCTCGACGCGGTGCTCGAGCAGCTCGGCAGGATCCCATGGCTCTGGGACGGGTCGGTGGCCGGGCCGGACACCCCGGGTCGCGGGTTCTCCGTTCACGACCTCACGCTGGCCCCGTTCGTCATGGGCGCCACAGACGACGGGCTCGACCGTGAGCGCGTCCTCTTCTTCAACCGCGCGGTCGTCCGGGGCACGAAGGTCCGGCGCGTCGAGTACCTCGACTACGCCACGGGCGAGACGGCCGAGCTCGACACCGTCGGAGTACTCCAGGAGCTCCTCGGCACCGACACCATCGAGGACGACGCCACCAGCGAGCGCGAGCGCGTCGGGGACTACCTGGTGGAGTCGGTGCTGGGGCAGGGCGCGATGGGCGTCGTGCACCAGGCCCGACAGCTCGGGCTCGGGCGGAAGGTCGCCCTGAAGACCCTCTCCGAGGCTCTCGCCACCGACGAGGTCGCCCGACGTCGGTTCCAGCGTGAGGTGCAGGCCCTCGCACGATGCGACCACCCGAACGTCGTGAAGGTGCTGGCGGCTGGCGAGCGGGGTGGGCTCCCCTACTACGCGATGGAGTTCATCGAGGGCCGCGATCTCTCCCACACCGACGAGCTCGAGCCCCGCACGGCCGCGCGCCTGTTCGAGGGCGCTGCCCAGGGCCTGCAGCACCTCCACGAGCACGGCATCGTGCACCGGGACGTGAAGCCCGCGAACATCATGCACGCCGGCGACCGGCTGGTGATCATGGACCTCGGTCTGGCCCGCATCGGTGATGCCTCCCAGGGCCTCACGGCGGCGGACGACCGCGTGCTCGGGACCCTGCGCTACATGCCTCCCGAGCAGCTCACCCAGAACCGGGAGGGCGTGGACGCACGCGCAGACGTGTACGCCCTCGGTGCCACCCTCTACGAGGTCCTCACCGGCCACCCCGCGCTGGACGGTGACAGCCGGGAACGCCTCGTGCACCAGATCCTCCACGAGTCACCGCCGCCCGCGTCCACCCACCTCGCTCTGCCCCCGGGCTTCGATGCCGTGCTGCGGAGGGCGGTGGCGAAGCGGCCGGAAGACCGCTACCCCAGCGCCGCGGCCCTGGCTTCCGACCTCCGCGCGCTCTCCGAGGGTGCGGCGGTCTCGGTACCGGCCGAGCGGCGGCCCGTGGCACGCGTCGCGCTCGGGCTCCTGGCCGTCGTCGGCATCTTCGGGCTCGCCGGGGTCTGGCTGGCGGCTCCCCGCGGCTCCCGGAGAACGTGGAGGCCCGGATCACGGAGCTGGACCTGCCTCCGGGGGCATCCCACGTCACCTCGAGCTCGGACGGCCGCACGCTCGCGTGGACGCAGGACGACCACGTCTGGTTCCGCGTGGCGGGCGGCGAGCCCCGCGACCTCACCCCCGAGCTCGAAGGAAGCGCGAGCTACCCGTCGACCTCCCCGGATGGCCGACAGATCGTCTACAGCGCGAACGAGGCCCTCTGGATCACCGATCTCCCGGAGGGGAACCCGCGGCTGCTCGTGGATCGGGGGATGGCGGCACACTGGTCTCCCGACGGCGGGACCCTGGCCTACCTGGTCCCGAGCGCCATGACCCAACACGGGAGCGCGGCGAGCGCCGACCTCTGGACGTACACGCTGGCCTCGGGCGAAGCGCGACTCGCGGAGGCCGACGTGGCCGGCTCCGGCTGGCTGGGCGCCGACGGGTCGCTGTGGGGCAGGCGGACGGGCACGCTCTTCCGACGCCGCGGCGCGTCGGTCGAGGAGTGGCCTCGCGACGCCCGGGAGTCCGTCGTGGCCTCGATCTGGGGCGGGCAGGCAGCTCTCATGGTCCGCGCGGAGCTCGACCGATTCGACGTCCGCCTGTTCCGACCTGGCGTGGGCGCGACGGTCCTCACCGACTTCCAGGCGGAGGTCCGCACGGCGTCCGGGATCCCCGGCCTGGCGGCCCTGGTGGGCTCCAGTGAGACGCGCGAGCGCATCGATCAGCTCTGGGAGCTCGACGACCAGCACCAGATCGCACACCGCCGGACCCTCCCGATCCCCGCCAACGTGAAGGGTGTCAGCCTCACCGAGGACGGCCAGCGGCTCCTGATGGCCCGCGTGGAGAAGCCGCTCGGTGCGGGCACCGGGACCATCCGGCTCACCGAAGCGCCCGTGGATGCGGAAGACATCGTGGAGAGCACCCTCCTGACGCGGGATCTGGGCCTCGGGTTGTCCCTGAGCAGCACGATCACGAGCACGGACCGCATGTGGTTCCTCGAGCCCCTGCCCGAAGGCGGAGGAGCGCTGCTGGAGGCCACGCGCGAAGGCTGGGCGACCCGGCTCGTGGTCCCCGAGACCGTGCTCGGCCTCGAGGTGGATCCCACCGGCACGCGGCTCGCGGTGACCGACGCCGATCTGCGGGTGATCGTCCTCCCCCTCGACGTTCCGGACATCTCCACGGCGCTGGTGGAGCGCCGCGGGAAGGCCCTCATGGGCTGGGAGGTGGACGGCTGGGACACCAGGGGCGAGCGCGTCCTGGTCTCCCAGCGAGGCGGGCGTGCGCTGTACGACCCGCGCGACGGTTCCCTGGAGCGCATGCCGGACGCCGACCAGGTCACCCCCTGCGGGGATCGCCTGCTCCTCCGGTCCCCAGAGGGCTACGCCTGGTGGTCGCCCGGCCAGGCGGTACGGCACATCGCCGGCCCCATGGAGGACGCATTCGTCGCGGGCTGCAGCGACGCCGGGCGGCGTGTCCTGATCACGCGTGTGCGCCGGGACATCCGGCACTGGCGGCTGGACGTCGTGCCCGTTCCCGAGCGCTGAGCGAACCCGAGGTCCCGCTGTGGTACCCTCCCTCCTCCTCATCGCGTGGGCAGGGCCCGTCGAGGACCACAGGCAGGCCCAGATCGAGGCCCTCGCCCAGGGAGACCTCCAGGCCTACGCCGCCCTGTTCGACGGTGACAACCCATCCTCCAGGGGGCTCCTGGACGCACCCTGGACCCGGTGGTTCGACCTGGCTCGGAGGGTGGAGTCCTGTACGGTGGGCTCCGTCCAGACCCCCAGCCCCACCGTCCGGCAGTTCCAGGAAGCCTGCGGCGGACGGAACGACCTCGTCACCCTCGAGCTGCGCGACGGCCGGTGGGTGCAGACCTCGCGGGTGGTGCAGAAGCCACCGGTCATGCAGGTGAACCAGGCCCGACCCTCCGATCTCGTGGCCGGCCCCCCGCTCGACGGGGTGGAGCTCCCACCGATCCGCTACGACGTCACCATGTCCCCGCCGTTCGTGGAGCGGGACTTCTCCCACACGAACCTCGTGAGCATCGGCTCATCGCCACAGACCTGCGACCAGCTCGGTGGCGCGCTCGGATTCTCGGGCAACAAGGGCCCCTGGCGGACCCAGCGCCTGAGCGCCGCGACCGACTCGGCCGTCCTCCACTTCCTGGACCGGGACGGACGCTGCATCCTCCGCCTCGTGCAGGAGTCGTCGACCGCGCTGCCGACACCCTTCGGCTGCAACACCCCCGCCTGCCGGCTGGCACGGGGGGAGATCGAGCCCGAGATCCCCTACGCAGACCCGTTCACCGAGGCGGACCTCCAGGCCTCTCAGGCGGCGAAGGAAGCGGCCCTGCGAAACGGTGACCTCGAGGCCCTGCTGGCCTTGTTCGACGGGTCGACGTTGTGGTCGCAGTGGCACACGGCGACGCGGGAGATGTGGCAGGACGCCGCAGCATTGCGGAGGCACTGCACGACGGGCGGGATCCGCATGCGCGGTCCCGACGAGGCCCGCGTGGAGGAGACCTGTCCCGGCTCGTCGTTGCAGCTGACCTTCCGTCGGCACGGTGACCGTTGGTTGCGCCGGGAGGACGGCTCCTACTCGATGGACCCAAGCCTCACCAGCTACCAGGTCGGTTGGACCGTGCCGGGTCCTCCGCTTCCGGGCATGGAGCCCCCCGAGGTCCCCGTGGAGATGGACCTCTCCGCGCCTTTCGTGTACTCCGCGGCGAAGCTCGGTGTCGTCGGGACGCTACCGGCCGGATGTGGGTCCCTCGACGCCCTGGAGGTGGCCTTCCGGGTCCGGATGGGCGACGCGCAGATCCTGCCATCGCTGGAGCATGCCGGGCGGACCCTCGAGATCGAGTACCAGCAGGTCGAGGGGAAGTGCCGCGCGCTCGTCACCTGGGCGCCGCCGCCCGGGATGGAGCTGGAGCCGCCCTACGGGTGCGGGACGCCCTTCTGCGTGGCCCGACGGAATCCTCCCGGCCCCTGACGGCCACGAGGCGCCTCGAGGGGATGCCGTCGCTCCAGGTCCCCGAGGTGCTCTCGGGCTAGAACCGCGGCGCCGCTGTGGCCCCGCCGTGGGCGCCATCCTCGTGCTGTCGGTGCTGGCGGCCTGGCCGATGGCCGCGATGTTCCTCGCGTTCGTCGGAAGGGCGCTCGGGAGCGGCGCCGAGCGGGAGGCAGAGGTCAGCCCGAGCCGCGTGCGTCGGAACGTGAGCACGCTGTCGTGCTGAGCCCGCCGCGCCAGCGCTCCCACCGACGTCAGATCATCGCCCACGCTCTGGCCAGGCTCCGATGCCGCTCGGCTTCGTCGCGCTCGCCCAGCCGGTCGAGCAGCTCGTGGTAGACCCAGGGACCGGTCCCGGGTCGATGGGCCTCGAAGAGATCCCTGACCACAGGGGCCGATCCGTCGTCGACAGCGAGGAGCAGGAACAGGCCGCGATGGGTCTCTCCACCGTCGGGGTCGGTGATGCCGTAGCCCTCGCCCGCGCCGTACTGGTAGTGGACCCCCGCTTCGTCCAGCGCGTCGGTCAGCGCCTCCACGGCCTCGTCACCCGGCCAGATCCCGTCGAGGGTCACGCAGTCGTGCGTCGCGGGCTCGACCCCGGCCCAGGCGTCGTGCACGCGCAGGACCTCGTCGTCCGCCTCCACCTCGTCCGCGTTGCCGTATTCGGGGTCGAAGACCACGATCTCCCCGTGGTGCTGGGCCTCTCCAGGAGGCAGTAGCCCCAGGATCCGCGCCGTGACCGGGCCGGTGCGCATGGCGATCAGGGGTCGAGGCAGGCCGGGCAGCCGCACGCGGATGTAGCCCCAGGTGAGGTCGACCCGCCGATCATCGGGCAGCTCGGGCAGCCCCAGCTCCGCGCCCAGGCGGGCCTGAGCGGGCCAGTCCTCGGCGAGCGTGGCGCCCACGAGGCCGAGCCAGCGGAAGTAGGGCGCCTGATGGGCGTCCGCGGCCTGCACCCACACCTCCATGCTGCGCCGCGGATCGTCCTCCAGGAGGAGGGTGCCGAGGCGCCGGGCGACATCGGACCAGTCCCGCCGACGGGCCCACACCCGCTCGAAGGCCGCGATGGCGCGCTCCCGGTCGCCGGTCTCGTGGGCGAAGACCCCCTCGTAGTACCCGGCGTTGTCGGCTCCGTCGGGATGGTCGGGAGGTGCCGCCACCAGCGCGTCCAGCGCGTCCCCGTCTCGACGGCGGATGGCGAGACGGCAGCGCTCCTCGTAGAGCGCGACGTCGTCCGGGAAGCGCGCAGCGGCGTCCGCCATGACGGCGTCTGCACGGTCCGCGAAGCCCATCTGACGCCAGCGGTCCGCCACCCCACGGAGCTGATCGGCCGACGTGGGAGCCGCGGACCATGCGGCGATGGACTCCGCGTCGGGCTCGATCGGGTCGAGGCTCACGAAGCGCTCCATGTCCGCCTCGTAGCGGGCGGGATCCACGAGGGTGTCGAGGTGCGACATCGCCCGATCGAACACCGCCCTCGCCAGCACGGGATGCCCGCCCTGGTGGAGCCAGCTCGCGGCGTCGA
>JACKEQ010000060.1 GCA_020632885.1 Alphaproteobacteria bacterium
TCGAGGAGGTCGCCCCGGCCCCGCCGGAAGGCAGGACCGCGCCGTCCTCACGGTGTGGCGGGGAACAGCTGCACCTGACCGTCCCCGCCGGACGCGCCGATCAGGACGTCGACGTGACCGTCGCCATCCACGTCTCCTGCGCCCGCCATGGCCAGACCCAACCCGTCGCCGAGCCTCCCGAGCTGTGACCAGGCGGCCACCTGCTCCGGACCGGCGGCGCCACCCCGGAACAGCTGGACCCTACCCTGCGGGAGGTACAGCGGCCCCGCGAGGAACTCGGTCTCGCCGATCATCAGGTCGTCGTACCCGTCCTCGTCGATGTCCCCCACCCGAGCCAGCGGGCGGCGCTTCACCGGACGCCAGGAGCGGCTCCACACCGGGGTCGGCTCCAGCCCTCCGGGAGCGCCGAGGAACACGTCGACGCGGGCGTCACCCGACTGCGCCCCTCCGTAGATGAACCACCCCCCGCTGCCCGAGACCGCCACGTCGTCCCATCCGTCGCCGTTCACGTCGCCCAGTCCGCTCACGAACATGCCGTAGTTCGCCCAGCCGTGCCCTCCGAGCAACGTCTGGGTCGGCGCTGGCGCCAGGCCCGCCGCACCGCCGAGGAACAGCACGGCCGCTCCCTCCTCGGGGGACTTGGGGGAGGCCTCGTACCGCTGGGCACCCACCAGCAGGTCGTCGTACCCGTCGCCGTTCACGTCGCCCGCGTTGGCGACATCGGACCCGAAGAGCGCATCCGCCGACCCGGACGCCACGATCCTGTCCGGTGACGCTCCGAGCCCGGCGGACCCGCCGTACCACACCATGATGGCGCCATCGTTACTCTGCCAGCCCGGCGCGCCTGCCACGAGATCGCTGTACCCATCGCCGTTCAGGTCAGCCGCCACCACCACGTTTCCCGCCGAGGCATACGGGACGCCGGACGCCCACGTCCAGGACGGCATCGCCGGCAGCCCGCCCGCCGATCCGAAGTACACCTGGACGAGGCCCTCGGAGTCTCCCACCGCACCACGCCAGGAAGGCGCAGAGACCACGACGTCGTCGTACCCGTCACCGTTCAGATCGCCGCCACCGGCCAGCCCTACCCCGAAGAACGCCCCTGGTTGCGTGCCCGACACGACGTGCGAGGCGACGGGAGACAGGCCGAGCGCCGAGCCCAGGTAGAGCTCGAAGCGACCCAGCGTCTGCCCGCCGCCCGGGTGGCCCACCACCACATCGTCCCATCCGTCCCCGTCGACGTCGCCAACCCCATCGAAGGCCGCGCCGAACCAGTCCTCTCCAGGATCGCCGAGCACCGTCCACGTCGAGCTCCCGATCAGGTCGCAGGCATCCCCGAGCCCGTCCCCGTCGACATCATCCTGGCCAGGGTTCGAGACGAGCCCGCAGTTGTCCACAGCGTCGACGACGCCGTCCCCGTCCTGATCCAGCGACGTGCCGTCCACGACCACCACCGGTGACACCGCGCTCGCCAGGCCGCGCTGCACCAACGCCTGGACCACGTAGGTCCCGTCGAGTTGCAGGGAACCCGGAACGGTCGCCGGCAGGTGCGCCTCGCCCGCGGCGTCGGCGACCGCCGACCCCAGGACCACCGCGCTCGGACCCAGGCCCAGACAGGACGCTCCCAAGCAGGGGCCCACGCCGCCCGCTCCCACCGCACCCCCGAACCACACGGTCTCACCGGGTGCGACACCACTCGCCACGAGCTCGACCGGTCCGCCCGGAGAGAACGGTGCCCCCAACAACATCAACGCCACCATGGCAACCCCCTTCGCCCGACCATACTCCGGCGCCCCGGCGTCGGTTGGAATTTTTTCTTCGCGTCCTCTGCGCCGACGAACGGCGTACCGGTCCCCTCATGGCGGTTCGTTCGCCGACTCCTCGCCGCCGTTCGCGCGGCGCTCGATCGACCGACGGATGCGCTCGGCGCCGGGGCCCGCGACGATCGGTCGGCCCTGCCGGCGGGCGAAGACGAAGGTGAACTCCGCGCCGAAGAGCAGCACCTGCGCCGTGTACTGCACGTAGAGCATGAGCGCGACGATGGCGCTCGCGGCGCCGAAGGTGGACACCGAGCCGACGTGGCGCAGGTACCAGGCGATCGCGTGCTTGCCGATGACGAAGAGCCCGGCGGACACGAGCGAGCCGACGACCACGTCGCGCCACCGGATGCGCACGTCGGGCAGCGTCTTGTAGATCACCATCAGCAGCACGGAGACCAGCGCGAAGCTCGACGCCTCCTCCACCAGCCTCACGGCGAACAGGGGCGCGTCGAACCAGGTCGTCACCTGGTCGGCCATGCCGTGCAGGATGATGGTCGCCACGAGCGAGACCATGAGCAGCGAGCCACAGAGCGCCACGCTCGCGAAGGCCAGCAGGTTGCGGCGGATCAGCTCCAGCCACGTCGCGCCGGGCAGCGCGCGGACGCCCCACATGTGGTCCAGCGTGGCCTGCAGCTGGAAGAAGCCGCGCGCCGCGCCATAGAAGCTGACCAGGATGCCGAGACCGCCGGCGGCCCAGGGCGAGCGCCCGTTGGCCGCGTTGCGCACCAGCACCCGGACCGCGTCGGCGATCTGCGGCGTGAGCAGCCCCTGCAGCTCCCGCGAGAGCCGCTCCTCCGCCGCGTCGGTCCCGAACACCGCGGAGACCACGGCCGTCGCGACCAGCACCAGCGGCGCGACGGAGAACAGCGCATAGAACGCGAGCGCCGCGCTCTGTTGCGAGGCGCGGTCGTCCCGCCACTCCCGCCACGTCTCGTCCAGCAGCTGCAGGATCGCCATCGTGTCCGCACCTAACGCGAGCCGCGACCGGCATACTGCGCTCGGCCGCATCGCGCGGCCCGGAGGAACCATGATCGAGGTCGGCGCCAAGGCGCCCCCCTTCAAGCTCCAGGACCATCTCGGGCGCACCGTCGACTCCGAGGGGCTCCTGGGTCGCCGCCACGTGCTGCTCTGCTTCTACCCCCTGGACTTCACCCCCACTTGAAGCTCGGAGATGCCGGCGCTGGATGCGCTGCGCGATCGTCTCCGGGCCTCCCACACCCTCGCCTGCGGCGCCTCCGTCGACAGCGTCTACAGCCACGCGGCCTGGGCCGCCGCGCTGGGCGGCATCCGGATGCCCCTGCTGGCGGACTTCAACCCCAAGGGCGCCGTCGCCGCCTCGTTCGGGATGTTCCTGGCTCCTGCCGGCATCACCGACCGGGCCACCGTGTTGATCGACGCCGACGGCGTGGTGCGACACGCGAGCAGCGTGACGCCCGCGGGCAAGCGTGACATGGACGCGCTGGTGAAGCTCTGCGAGGAGCTCGACGCCAGCTGGTCCGGGGCGTTGCCCGCCTTCGAGGACGGACCCGGCCTGTCCGCGGGCACCGAGCTGTTCGTGAAGGACCACTGCATGTTCAGCCGCTGGTCGAGCTACGTCCGCACGAACCTCGGGCTCGAGGCCTCGCTGCCGATGACGAACGTGACCCGGGACCCCGCGCAGGGCGAACGGCTGGCGGCGGCGGGCGGCAAGAACCAGGCGCCCGCGCTGCTCCACGACGGCACCGTGCTGTACGAGAGCAAGGACATCAACGCCTTCCTCGTGGAGCGGGCCGCGGACCGCTGGTAGGCTGCGGGCCATGCGGCAACGGCGTCCCCTGTCGAGCAGTGGTCTGGTCCCCTTCCTGATCCTGTTCCTGGCTGCGTCGCTGCTGTATGGCGCGCTCTGGTTCGTCGACTACGGCAGCTGGGACCACAACCCGCTCGTCCTGTGGACGGGTCCCGCTGCCTACGACGTGCTGTTGAACTTCGCCGAGGTCACGATCGGGGTCCTCGGCGCCGCCATCACCGTCGTCGCCATCCTCGTGGAGCTCGCGTCCACGCGGTACACCGCGCGGGTGACCGAGCTGTTCGTGCGCGACCGCACGAACGCCGCCGTCATGGGCTTCTTCGTCGTCACCTCGGTCGTCGTCCTCTGGGTCGAGATGTCGCTCGGCGAGGAGGGGCAGCCGAAGGCGATGATGCTGACGGCCACGGTCCTGCAGACCACGAGCCTGCTCGTGCTGCTCCCCTACTTCACCTACGTCTTCGACTTCCTGTCGCCGACCCGCGTGATCGAGCGCATCCAGGAGGCCGGCTCGAGCTGCGTCCGCGGGCTGTCCGGCCGCGTGCACGTCTCCCGGGAGGCGATCGAGGGCGCGCGGGTCGACGTGATCCTGTCGCTCGAGCAGCTCGGGGACATCGCGCTGAACTCGATCGAGAACAAGGACAAGTCGCTCACGCTGGCCGCCGTCCGCGCGCTGGAGCGCCTGGCGCTCGACGCGATCGAGCACAAGTCGCGGCTTCCCGAGCCCTGGTTCGACACCACCACGCTCGTGCGCACCGATCAGGACTTCATCGCGCTCCACCCCGACATGGTCGAGGCGCTGACCGAGCGGCGCACCTGGCTCGAGACCAAGGTCTTCCGCCAGTACCAGGACGTGTTCGGCGAGGCGCTCAACCGGATGCGCGACGTGAACCACCTCATCGCCATCCACACGCGCCACGTGGCCGTCACGGCGATCCGCGTGGACGACCCGCACGCCGTCCAGCTCTCGATCCGGTTCTTCAACACGTACCTGCGCGCCGCGATCAACGCGCGCGACGTGCGCAGCACGTACAACCTGTTCAACGAGTACCGGATCTTCGCCGAGCGGGCGATGGACGTGCAGCGCACCGATCTCGTCGTCACGGTCGCGAACCACATGAAGTTCTACGGGCAGCTCGCGTTCGGCATGAACCTGGCGTTCCTCCTCGAGACCGTGGCCTTCGACCTGTGCATGTTGCTGGAGCGTGCCCACGAGCGCGGCGCCGAGTGCCACGACCCGCTGCTGGACGTGTTCCTCGACGTGGACCGCGAGCCCGAGTCCAAGGGGATGGAGGCGAGCCTGCGCGGGGTGCGCAAGGCCCAGATCCGCCTCGCCACCTGCTACCTCGTGTCCGGCCGTCCCGAGCTCGCGCAGCGCATCGCCGACGACATGCGCGCCGAGCCCGCGGACCGGCTGCGCTCCATCCGCTCCGAGCTCGAGCGCGTGGCGGAGCAGGAGTACTGGGAGATGAGCGACCGGGGCGTGAACTTCGAGTGGTTGCCCCCGGAGCGACGCGCGACGCTCGGCACCTTCTACGCCTGGCTGTTGCCCGATCCGGGAGCATGAGCAGGCGACCTGCGACGACACGGTTCATTCCGGGCGGCGGTCGCTGTAGAATCGGTGACCCAGGAGCCCTCCTCGCTCCGTCCATCCGGGAGAACCTCATGCGCCGCGCCCTCCTGCCCCTCGCCCTCCTCGCCGCCTGCGGCGGTGGGTCCACGGAAGAGCCGACCACGTCCGCCCGGCCCGTCGCGGTCCCGGAGGATGCCGTCGGTGGCGCGCCGGTGCTCGTGCTCCGCACCACGAACGGAGCGACGATCGACCCCCGGGTGTACGCCGACCTGAACCGGATGTTCAACGAGCAGATCGACCTGACCTCGCTGTTCATGCGGGGCGGTCTGCGCACCGACGACCAGGGCGAGCCGATCACGCCGCCCGCCGCGGACCTCTCGGGGACGGCCGTCGAGCAGGTCGCGTCCTTCGCCGGCTCCGGCCAGGTCGTGCCGGGCGCGACCGACACCTGCGGCAACCCGCTGATCGCCTCGTTCGTGACCCCGCCGATGGTCACCGAGGCGGGCGGGGACCTCGGCGATCTCGAGCCCACGATCTGCGAGGGTGGCGCCTGCGACGCGATCCGGCACGGCACCGTCGAGGTCGTGCTGTCCAACGTCCGCTTCGACGGCATGCTGGACGTCGTGGTCAACATCCAGCCCGACCCGCTGACGCGCACGCCCGCGCTGTGGGGCTCGCTGATCGGCACGTTCCTGTCCGACCTGAACCCGGGCTTCCTCCAGGTGCCCGTGATGCTGCACGCCGAGCAGTTCCAGTTCGGCCTGTTCGGGGTGCTGCAGCGGGTCAAGACGTACGTCCACCCCGGCATCGGCGTGCGCGAGGTCATCGTCCTGCCGCACGCGGAGCGGCCGTTCTCGCAGCGAGAGATGCTGGTGACGTGGATCCCCGGCTCGGGGCAGGACTGCGTCGACCGGTGGAACTCCGAGTTCACGGGCATCCCTCCGTTCGGGTGCGCGGAGGCGCAGGCCGTCGGCATCGACCGCACGGCCACCGGCGGCTTCGGGGTGTACAAGACGTACACGAACGAGGGCGCCGACCCCTCGGTGCTGGCGACGATCCAGAACGCGCTCTCGTGGCAGCTGCAGACCGGCGCCGTCTGTGCCCCGGTGGGCGAGAAGTCGGTCTACCTGAAGCAGGGCCAGGTCGAGCTGTTCACCTGCCCCGAGTCGCTGGGCGACGTGGACACCTGCCTCGCGCTGCAGGACATGGAGGAGTTCGCCTGCAACCCGATCGCGGAGACGGAGACCGTCCTCGAGCCCGACGGGGCCACGCCGATCCCGCTGGTCGAGCAGCGCGAGCCCTACGTCCTGCGGTACGACCCGCTCCTGCCGTTCACGGGGCAGGTCGAGCTCGAGATCACGGTCGACGACGACACCGTGCTCTACCTCCCGACCGACGCGTTCGGCTCGGGCGGCGCGGACCGGTTCACGTCCATCCTGGGTCCGGCGGGCCCGGTGGAGCTGCCCACGGCCATCAAGAACGAGCACTGCGACGAGGACCCGGCGTTCCGCTACGACGTGGGCGGCGTCTGGCCCGCCGGGGTGTACACCGCGACGCTCACGATGGGCGCCGCCGATCCCGACCTGTACGTGCACGTGACCAGCCTGAACACCTGGAAGTTCTGAGGGCCGTGGCGGACCCGCACCACCACCCGGAGCTGGACGCCTTCGACCGCACGACGGTGACGCTGTACCGCGCCGGGATCGGAGCGGCGTCGCTGGGCCTGCTGCTGCACGCGGGCGCCCTCGCGTCGGGGCTGGCGCTGCCGGGCCGGTGGCTCGTGCTCCTCGGCGTGGCGGCCATCGCAGCGGACCTCCACCTGTACGACAAGCGCATCCGCTGGGTGTTCGGCGCGGCAGCCTGGGTGGGGGTGGTGCTGGGCGCGTTCCCGGGGCTCGAGGGGTGGCCCGGGAGCCTGGTGGCGGACGCGGGGCTCGGCTTCCTCTACGTGACGCTCTCGGGGGTCGCGCTCAAGGAGCAGTTCTGCTTCCGGCTGCCGCTGATGCAGGCGGTCCCGGTGCTGCTCGCGAGCTCGCTGATCCCGCTGGTGCTCGGCGCGGCGTGGCCGGCGGCGGCGCTGACCGCGGGCGCGGGCGTGCTCCTCGGGGTGCTCGCCGTGGCGAAGGCCCGGATGCCGCTGCACTTCGACATCGGCGACCGCTCCCGCTACCAGATCTAGAGCGCCGCTCAGGAACCCTCCCGTCGCCCGCTGGGCGGTCCCGGACGGGCCTGCCTCAGCGTGCTCGGTCCGGGCTCCTGATCGTCGCTCTAGCCGCGCGGGGGCGCCCGGAACGCGTGCCCGAAGAGGAACTGGAACGGCAGGTGGAGCCGCTCGGCCCAGGCGGTCTCGTGGTGCCTCGCCCCCGGGAACGACAGGTGGAGCAGGTCGCGACCCATCGTGAAGCCGCGCGCCAGGAGCGCGTCGCGCATCGCCACCGTCGCCTCGTGGTTGTCGCCCGGCCACCCGGAGTCGAGGTACACCCGGATCCCCTCCGGACGGGGCTCCCGCCAGACCGCGCTCTCCATGTCGTCACGCAGGCCGAAGCTCGACGACAGGCACGCGGCCATCCCGAACACGTCGGGGCGGCTCCAGGCCAGCCAGAAGGAGGCCACCCCGCCCAGCGAGCTGCCCATCACCGCGGTCGCGTCGGGCGCCGTCAGCGTGCGGTACCGCTGGTCGATCTCCGGCTTCACCACGGCGCACAGCTCGTCCGAGTACCCCTGCCAGCCCGGCGGGGTGTACTCCTGCTCCCGGCGCTCGGGGCTCGCATAGACCGCGACCACGATGACCCGGTCGACGATGTGCACCGCGTCGAGCAGATCGAGCGTCTCGTCCACCTGCCACTCGACCCCCGAGAAGGCCTCCTCGGGGAAGAACACGTTCGCGCCGTCGTGGACGTACAGCGTCGGGTAGCACTTGAGCGTGTTCTCGACGTACCCCGGCGGGGTGTAGACCCGGACCGTGCGCGTCCCGATCTGGAACCGGTCGCTGATGGCGCCCTTGGGGCCTCCGTCGAAGTGCGGGTAGATCCATCGCTCCTCGGCGGACGCGATCCCGTTGGCGCCGACCGACCAGTGGAACCCGCCGCCCCGGTGCCGGCAGACCTTGAAGTAGATGTGCGGCCGATCCCCGTCGTGGACCTCGAAGGACCAGGTGGCCCCGTCGTCCGCGACCGTGACCGGCTCCACGTCCGTGTCCCAGTCCAGCGACGTGCGCAGGACGATGCGGTCGCCCTCCCGCGCGGGGTATCTGACATGGATGCGGAACGTGCGTGCGGTCATGGTGGCGGCCAGCCTAGCCTGTTCGGTGGGGTGCCGGACCGGGAGCACGCCCACCCACCCGCTCGGGCCGACCGGCACGACGACGACCGAGGAGCTCGGCCCGGCGCTGGTCTTCGAGGGGGATCCACCCCGCAACCTGCTGGTGATCAGCATCGACACGCTGCGTCGCGACGCCCTCGGCCGCTACGGCGGGCCCTCCACCCCGACCCTCGATCGCCTCCTGGGCGAGGGGGTCGCGCTCGACCAGCACGTCCAGTGCAGCAACTGGACCTTCCCGAGCACCACCTGCACCCAGGCGGGGCGGTACCTCGACGACCTCGGCGTGGTGCCGTCGATCGCGGGCAGCCGGGCCTCCCTGCCGCCCCTGCCCAGCCTGGCGCGAGCGCTCCACGACGAGGGGTTCACCACGCTCTTGTCGACCGCCAGCGTCTACCTGTCGTCCGAACGCAACAACGCCCAGGGGTACGACGAGGACCAGCTGACCGGCGTGCGCTACGCGCTCGGCCTCTGGGAGCAGGGGCGCGACATGCTGCAGGCCGCGATGGACCGCGGCGGGGTGGATCGGTGGCTGCTCCACGTGCACGTCGTCGAGCCACACGAGGCCTACGCTCCGCCCGAGTCCTACCTGTCCGCGCTCGACGACCTGCCCCCCGACCCCTGGGATCTCGGCAACCACGAGACCGTGTACGACATGCTCGCGACCTGGCCCGACCTCGACCCCGAGCAGCAGGCGCTGATGGTGAGCCTGCAGCGCGCCCGCTACGCCGGCGAGGTCCAATACCTGGACGACCAGCTCACCGAGGTGCTCGCGGAGGCGGAGTCCCTCGGGTGGTTGGACGACACGCTGGTGATGCTGTGGACCGACCACGGCGAGGCCTTCTTCGAGCACGGCCACCCGACCCACGCGTGGACGCTGCACGCCCAGGAGAACGACGCGATCGCCGGGTTCTGGGCCAAGGGCCTCGAGCCTGTCGGCTGGGACGGCCCCACGACCGCGATCGACCTGGCGCCGACCGCCATCGCCGCGCTCGGGCTGCCCGTCCCCGACGTGTTCGACGGGGAGGTCGTGGGCACGGCCGACCCGCAGCGGGCCCGCTTCACGGTGGTGGACGGTCGCGCCGGCGTCCAGCAGGCGGTCCTGCAGGGCCCGGACAAGCTGTTGTACGACTGGTCCACCGGCCAGCTCGCGCTGTACGACCGGACCGCCGATCCTCGCGAGCTGAACGACCTCGCCGCGCGCCGGCCGGATCGGGTGAGGGAGCTGTACGACCTGCTGGCGCCCCGAGTCGATCGGCTTGGACCCCTGGTGTCGGCCAGGCCCGTCCCGCCCACGGGGTTGTGACCGCTCCGCGACCGCGCAGGGTGTAGGCTTCCCGCGTGGCCATCGTCCTGGTGGGAGACCGGTACCAGATCACGCGCCGGCTGGGCAAGGGCGGGATGTCCCGGGTCTACCTCGCGTGGGACAGCCGGCTGAGGATGTGGGGCGCCCTCAAGGTGATGTCGCGCGAGGCGGTGTCCGACGAGGTGCTCCGCAACCGGTTCGCACAGGAGGCGCGGGTGATGGCCCGCCTCTCCCACCCGCACCTGATCCGGCTGTTCGACCTGCGGGACGACGTCGAGACGCCGTACATGGCCATGGAGTACATGGAGGGCGGCACGGTCGCTCGGCGGCTGACCCGCGGACCGCTCCACCCGCAGCAGGCGCTGACCATCGCCGCCCAGCTGTGCAGCGCGCTGGGAGCCGCCCACGACGCGGGCATCGTCCACCGGGACGTGAAGCCACAGAACCTGCTCCTGGACCGCGTCGGCCACATGAAGCTCGCGGACTTCGGGGTGGCGCAGGCGGCCGGCGACACGCGGATGACGATGTCCAACATGTCGCTGGGCACCCTGGCCTACATGCCGCCCGAGCAGCAGCGCGACGCCTCCAAGGTCGACCACCGCGCGGACATCTACGGCGCCGGCGCGACGCTGTTCGCGATGCTCACCGCCCGCCGTCCGACCGCGCTGGTCGCCGCGGACCGCGACCGGGCGCTGGACGGGTTGCCGGAGGCGACGCGGGATCTGGTGACGACGGCGACCGCGGCCGACCCGGGCGACCGCTACGCGACGGCGGCGGCCTTCGAGGCGGCGCTGCGGGACGCGCTGAACCGCGTGGAGCGGACCGAGCTCGACGCCACCTCGCTCATCGTGACCACCGACCCGGTGCCGACGGGCCCCCCTCGGACCGGCGACACCGACGACGATCTCGACGACGACGACTTCGGCGGCACCACGCGGCGCTGGCGGCCGGTCACACGGCCACCGGAGTCGTCGAGCCCCTCGATGATCAAGACGATGCTGATCGACGAGGAGGACTCGAACCAGCCCTCGTCGCCGGCCGTCGCCTCGTTCGATCGGCCCGCCCCCACGCCCACGCCCGCCGTGCGCACGCGCAGGTGGCCGACGGTGCTGGCGGTCGTCGTGCTCGTCGCCGGCCTCGTCAGCTGCGCCGGCCTGTGCGCGGGCGGTGCGCTCGGCGGTCTCGGAGGTATCGGCTGGGGGATGATGTAGGGGTCAGCGCTCGGCGACGACCAGGCGGACGACGTAGAGCTGGTGGTGACGCGGGCCGTGCGACCGGACCCAGGGCAGGCCGTCCACGTCCTGCACGACGGTCAGCCCCTCGTCCTCGAGCAGGTCCACCAGCGCCTCGTCGGTGCCGCCCACCGCGCCCAGCGCCGGGTCCGGCGTGCAGAGCACGAGGCGCCCACCCGGACGCAGCACCCGCGCGACCTCGGCCACGAAGGCGCCGGGGTCGTCGAGCAGGTCGATCACGTTGGCCGCCACCACCGTCCCGAAGGCCTCCGACGCGACCGGAAGCGCCTCCGCCAGCCCCACGACGGGCGTCGCGTCCGTGCCGGCCGTGGCGCGCAGCAGCGCACGGACCGACCGGTCGACCACCACCAGGGGACGTGCGGCGATCCGCCGCGTGGCCGTGCCCGCGCCGCACCCGATCTCGAGGACCGGACCCGAACCCAGCGCGGCCACGAGCCGCTCCACGACCTCCGTGCGCCGCGCCAGCAGCTCGGCCACGAGCCGCTCGGAGGGACCGGCCACGACGTCGACCGCGCCCTCCTCGTCCGCGAGGAAGTCGTCGTCGATCGGGTCGTCGCCCACCCCGCGCACCGCGGCGCAGAACTCACCCAGCAGCGCCACGTCGTCGGCGCCGAGCCGCCCGGCATCGCCTCGGCCAGCAGCGCGACCGCCGCGTCCAGCTCGTCGCCCAGGTCGCGGACCCCCTCCGGGCGCCCGGGATCGAGCTCGGCGTCGTGCATGAAGCAGTACAGCTCCTCGGCGGAGGGAGGAGGGGCACCGACCGCCCGCACCGCGCTCCCCTGGACGACCGGACGCGTGCTGCTCAGGCGGTCCTCCCACCACAGCTCGGCGCCGCCCGCCCGCTTCAGCCAGGCGCCCACGTCGTCGGGCGGATCGTCCAGCACCCAGCGCTCGCCCCCGGGCAGCGCCAACACCACGTGATCGTCCCGCTCCTCGCGCTCGACCCCCGGCCAGGCGTGGGACAGGGTCCGGAAGGCAGGCAGCTCGCGTGAGCGCACGGGGACCTCCTAGTGGGTGGGCAGCATCCGCCAGGGCTTGGGGAACCACGCGAAGCGGTCGCCGAGGTCCACGAGCCCGTCGTAGGCGATGCCTGCGTCAGCGCCCGGCTCGGCGATGCGCCACCGGTACCAGACCGGCCCCTCGCGCAGGAAGGGCACGACCGCCGCGTACCCCCCGGGGAACTCGGGGTGGTCGGCCAGCTCGTCGATCCACGCCGCCCACACCGTCAGCTCGGTCTGCGCAGCCGTCGGGAAGTGCAGCTCCACCTCGGGCCGGAACGCGGCGAACAGCTCGGACGCGGCCTGCTCGACCGCGGGCGCCACCTCGGGGCGGAAGACCAGCGCCGCGTCACCCGGGCGGGGCGCCAGGCGCTCCCTCACCAGCGAGCCCACCGTCCGCGTCCGGCAGGACAGCACGAACCGCTCGAGGAGCGCGACGGCGGCGGGCGAGGGCGTCACTTGTGGCGGAAGACGATCCGACCCTTGGTCAGGTCGTACGGCGACACGGCCACCGTCACCCGGTCGCCGAGGACCACGCGGATGCGGTACCGGCGCAGCTTGCCAGCCAGGTGCGCGTGCACCTCTGTCCCCGCGTCCGTGGTCACCAGGAAGTGCCCACCCGGGAACACCTCCTGGATGATGCCCTCGATCTCGATCAGGTCGTCCGAAGCCAAGTGCTCTCCTCCGGGGGCTGGGTCTAACCCGCCGTCGACCGCCCGCCACCGCGCTCAGTCTTCGTGGTCCTCGCGGCTCGGCTTGCCCTTCCGGGGCTTCTCCTGCCGCTCCGCGGGCCAGGTCTCGTGCGCCTTCTGGCGGAAGGACTGGAAGCGTCCCTCGAGGATGGCGGTGCGCATCTCGGCCATGTACTGGTGGAACCAAGCGATGTTGTGGACCGACACGAGCGTGGCGGCGAGCACCTCGCCCACCCGGAACAGGTGGTGCAGGTAGGCCCGGCTGAACGTCTTGCAGGTGCTGCACGTGCAGCGGGTGTCGATCGGGTACAGGTCGGAGCGGTACCGGCTGTCCGTGAGCCGCACGCGGCCCATCCAGCCCCAGGCCACCCCGGACCGGGCGTGCCGCGTCTGGATCACGCAGTCGAACATGTCGATGCCGCGGGCGACACCCTCCACCAGGTCCACCGGGCGGCCGACGCCCATCAGGTACCGCGGGCGATCCTGCGGCATGTGCGGCGTGGTCCAGTCGAGCACCTCGACCATCGTGGCGTGGCCCTCGCCGACGGACAGGCCGCCCACCGCGTACCCGTCGAAGTCGAGCTCGCGGATCTGCTCGGCGCTCCGCTGGCGCAGGTCGGGCCAGAAGCCGCCCTGGACGATGCCGAACAGCGCCTGGTCCTCGCGGGTGTGGGCCAGGCGGCAGCGCTCCTCCCAGCGGGTCGTGCGCTCGACGCTGTCGGCCGCGTACCCCTTGTCCGTGCCGAACGCGAGGCACTCGTCGAACACCATAGCCACGTCCGCGCCGAGCGCCTGCTGGATCTCCATCGAGCGCTCGGGCGTGAGCACCGTCGGCTTGCCGTCCACCTCGTAGCGGAAGCGGACGCCCTGCTCGTCGACCTCCTTCTCGAGCGAGAAGACCTGGAAGCCGCCCGAATCCGTGAGGATCGGCAGATCCACGCCCATGAACCGGTGGAGCCCGCCCGCCTTCGCCACGAGCTTCTCTCCGGGCCGCTGGGACAGGTGGTAGGTGTTCGCCAGCAGGATCTGGGTGCCCGTGTCGTCCAGCAACCGTGGATGGACCGAGCGGACGGCGGCCTGGGTGCCGACGGGCATGTAGACCGGGGTCTGGATGCGACCGTGGGGGAGGTCGAGCGTGGTCGCGCGCGCGTCGCCGTCGCGCCCGTCGATCCGGAAGGGGAAGCGGTTCATGACACCCCCTGACACGACCCGGAGTCGGTGGCTACCGCGTCGGCACCGGTCTGGGGTACCATCGCCCCTGCGATGCGCGGGCTCGACGAACAGATCTCTCGCGGCTCTCCGATGATGGCCGGAGATCCCGTGAGCACCTGGACCCTGGCGGAGGCCGTGGAGGTCAGGGGCGACGTGCACGTCCACCGGGCCTCGGGCGACATCCCCGCGCGGATCGCGATCTGGCGGTACCAGGGGAGCGAGCCGCTCCCTCGCTTCCTCGAGCGGCTCAAGCAGGACGGCGATCGCTGGCGGACGCTCCGGCACCCGAACCTGATGCCGACGCTCGAGACCGGCCGTCTCCCCTCGCAGATCACGTGCTACTGGGCGCAGGAGGAGGTCGTCGGCACCTCGCTCGCCGAGCGCCTCGCGATCCACCCGCTGGTCGCGCCGGAGCACGCGCTGAACATCGCGCGCCAGGTGGGGACGGCGCTGCAGGTGGTCCACCGCGCCCAGCTGGTCCACGGCGACCTCGATCCGAGCAACGTGATCCTGGTGGACGCGAAGGACAAGCCGCGGCTCGCGTGGGGTGGCCTGGCCTCCAGGCTCGAGGCGGCGGGGATGGACGTGGGGCGGCGCTCGATGTCCGAGCTCGCGCCCGAGCAGCTCGTGGGCCGCACGCCCACGCCGTCGGCCGACACCTACGCGCTGTGTGCGCTGTTGTTCCGGATGCTCTCGGGCCAGGAGCCGTGGACGGTGCGCCGCTCCGGGCCACCGCCGGGGGTGACCGCGGACGAGCCGTTGCCGGCGCTCCCCGAGTGGGTGTCGAACGACGTGCGCCAGATCCTGGTCGAGGGGCTCCAGCGCGATCCCATGCGTCGCCCGCCCCTGCAGGAGCTGGTGGACCGCATCGAGGACCAGGAGATGGCGGCGCGTGGGCAGGCGGCGCCGCTCGGCACCTGGTCCGCGCAGGCCACCTCCCCGCCCGAGGCCGCCATCACGCCGCCCACGGTCAACCGGACGGTCGATCCGATGACCCGGGACGACGGCGACACGCTGGACTCCGCGCTCGCGAACACCCCGCCCAGCGCGCACGTGCTGCGGATGACGCCGGCGCCACAGGTCACGCAGGCCACGCTCGCGCCCTCCATGGCGCCGCTGCCCACCCGGACGGTGGTCTCCCCCGCGCGCGTCCAGCAGCGGCCGAGCTCGCTGATCCTGCCCGCCGCGGTGATCGGCGGCGCCCTGCTGATCGGCTTCTCGCTGGTGGCCGCGACCGTCCTGTGGACGGGTGGGCGCACGAGCGGCGCGAGCGGCGTGGCCACGGTCCGCCCCGCACCGATGCAGCCCGCCGAGCCCGCGGGGCCCGAGCTCACGCCCGCCGGCCCCGCCATCTTCACGCTGCGCACCGAGCCGCCCAACGCCGAGGTGTGGGAGGCCGGGCAGTTCGTGGGGCTCACGCCGCTCGAGATCATGCTCGACCCCAAGAAGAGCACCGACCCGCGCACGTTCGACCTCAAGCTCGCGGGGTACGCCTCGCAGCAGGTCGTCCAGGCCTTCTCGAAGGTCGACGTGCAGCACACGTTGACGCTGGCGAAGGCCGCGCCACCGAGGCCGGTCCAGCCCACGACCGCGCCCGCTCCGGGTCCGGCCCCCGCCCCGGTCCAGCAGCCGCGCCCCGCGCCCAGCGGCCGCAACCTGGGCATCAAGGTGGAGCGCTGACGCATGTGGCTCGCGTGCCTCGCGCTGGCGGCCCTCGCCGGTAGCCAGTCGGACCTCGGGGAGGAGGCCGACCTGCTGTTCCGGCTCGGCGTCCGCGAGTACTCCGAGGGTCGGACGGAGGACGCGCTCCAGTACATGCTGGCGTCCCAGCGCCTCGTGCCCAACCGCAACGTCGAGTTCAACATCGCCCGCTGCTTCGAGGAGCTGGGCATGCTCGACGAGGCCTGGCGCCACTACGACGACTACGCCCGCGCCGAGCCCGACCCACAGGCCCGCGCGGAGGCCGAGGCCGCGCTGCTGCGCCTGGGTCAGCGGGTGGCCCGCGTCGAGATCACGAGCGATCCGCCCGGCGCCACGGTGTATGTCGACCGCGTGGATCTCGGGCCCCGCGGCGTGACGCCGCTCACCCTGGCCATGAGCGAGGGCAAGCACCCGATCGTGCTCGACCTGCCCGGGCACGCCCGCGCGGAGCGGACCGCGGAGCTCGTCGTCGGACAGAAGACGCTGTCACGGATCACGCTGCTGCCCCTGCCGACGCCATCGAGGGAAGAGTCCCCGATCACCATGCCCGCGGGGGTGTGGTCGGCCGAGGTGCGGGCAGGCAGCCAGGTGCTCGTG
>JACKEQ010000061.1 GCA_020632885.1 Alphaproteobacteria bacterium
TCGCTGCACCCGGACCTCGCGGTGACCAGCCTGCCGGTCGTGATCGCGCCTGGTGCCTGGGAGCGTGGGGAACAGGCCGTGGTCGAGGTCCCGGTGACCGTCGCCGCGTCCCACACCGACAGCACACCCCTGCCGCTGGCCCTGGATCTCCTCGACGACGCGGAGTCCTTCGCCGTCTCCACGGACGTCCCGGTGCCCTGGCCGTCCGTCGGGATCGGGTCCGTCCTGGTCGGGGGTGACGGGGTGCTCGACCCCGACGAGACCGCGCACGTCCTGATCACCGTGCGCAACGACGGTGCGCTGTCCACGGGGCCGATGACCTGCACCCTGGCGTCCACCGGACCGGCCGCCACGGTCACGGGCGGCACGAACCCGTACGGCGACCTCCCTCCCGGTTCCGTGGCCCTCCAGCCCACGACGGTCACCGCGGTGGGCGGATCCCCTGGGGACACCCTGCCCCTGGTGCTGACCTGCGTGGGCGACCGCGGCACCTGGGTGCTCCCGGTCTCCCTCGCCCTCGGTGGGGTGCCGTGGGCCGTGCTGCCCCTCGACCCCGCCGGTGATGCCCTCCCCGGCGCGTCCCTCGACCTCCGCGAGGCCCGCTGGCGCCGGGACGCCGGCACGCTCACCGTCGAGCTGACGGCGGCAGGGCCCATCGCGCCCGACCCCGTGGTGGAGCTCTGGATGCACAACCCGGGCTCCACCTTCCAGGCCCACGTGGTGACCCTCGGGCCCACGGGTGCTGCGCTGTACGGCGTGCGCCAGCAGGGCTGGACGCCGCTCGGTACACCGACGGTGGCCGTGGACGGGTCGATCCTCACGGTGGACCTGCTGGAGGCGGACCTCGCCCTCGTGGACCCCCAGCTCTCCATCGCCGCGGGCACCGGGTTCTGCGGGGCCGCGGGCTACCACTGCGACCAGTGGCCGGACGGTTGGGGGAACCCGTGGGTACCGCCGCTGGACACCTCCACCTGGCCGGTGATGGCCTGGTGATACGCAACCTCCACACCAGCGCGGCCCACGACGGGCCACCATCGCAGCAGGAGGCGAAATGCAGACGGCCGGTGAGGCCAGTCCCGTAGCCAGGATCCTGCTCGTGGAGGACGACCGGGACCTCGCCGAGCTCACGGCCGAGCTCCTCGAGCTCCAGGGGCACACGGTCGTGATCGACGACGGCCGGCGCGCGCTCGACCTGATCCTCGAGACCCAGCCGGACCTCGTGCTCCTGGACGTGGAGCTCCCGAGCATGACGGGCTTCGGTATCTGCAACAAGGCCCGGCGCGGCGGCTACACGGGCCCTGTGGTGTTCCTGACCGCCCGGAGGACCGACGTGGACGAGCTGCTCGCCTTCGAGCTCGGCGGCGACGACTTCGTGCGAAAGCCCGTGGACCCGCGCATCCTGGTGCTCCGCGTGGCCGCCGGCCTGCGCCGGGTCCAGAGCAGCCCCACGTGGACGGACGGCGAGCTCTCCATCGATGGCGCGAGGCGCCTGGTGTCGGTGCGCGAGGAGCCCGTCCCCCTCACCACCGGTCAGTTCGACCTCCTGCTGCTCCTCGCGCGCACCGCACCCGAGCCGGTCGACCGGGCCGCGTACTACGCGCGCATCCGCGGCATCGCCTACGACGGGATGGACCGCGGCTACGACAGCCGCATCCGTGAGCTTCGCGCCCGCCTGGCGCCGTGGGGCGTGGACACCCGCATCGTGACCGTGCGGGGCGTGGGGTACGCGCTGGCGCCGCCGACCTGACGCGCAGGGCCGGCCGCGCTATCCTCCGCGGCTCGGAGAACCCCATGACCGCGCGCTACCACATCGGCTTCGGGCCCGAGGACGTCCAGGGCATCGACACCGTCCTCCTGTGCGGCGACCCCGACCGCGCCACCCGCATCGCGAACGAGCACCTCACCTTCGAGCGCACGCTCTCCACGCACCGGGGCCTGCACAGCCACATCGGCGTGACCCCGGGGGGTCGGCGCGTGATCGCCGCGACGAGCGGCATGGGCGCGCCCTCCACGAGCATCGTGGTCAACGAGCTCGCCCAGGTCGGCGTGCGGCACATCCTGCGCATCGGGACGTCGGGCTCCCTGCAGGAGCACGTGAAGCCCGGCAGCGTCGTGATCACCCGCGCCGCCCTCTGCCGCCAGGGAGCCGCGGAGGACATCGCCCCCACGGGCTACCCCGCCGCCGCGAGCCCGTTCTGGACGATGGCCCTCGCCGGGGCCGCGAAGGCCCGCGGGCTCGACTGGCACGTCGGGATCACCGCGTCCGTCGACACGTTCTTCGAGGGCCAGGAGCGCGCGGACACCTCGTTCAACAAGCACCTCCTCCGCCGGAACCGCGGGATGCTGGACGAGTACCGGGCGCTGCGCGTGCTCAACATGGAGATGGAGAGCGGCACGCTGTTCAAGCTCGCGAGCGTCTACGGCATCGGCGCGGGCACCGTGTGCGCGATCATCGCGGCGCGCGTGCAGAGCGAAGCCGTCGAGCAGGACCTCATCGCCCGCACGGAGCGCGCCGCCATCCAGGTCGCCGTGGAGGCGGTCGACTCCATCGACCCCGCGTGGCTGGACGCCAGCCACCGCTGGTGACGATCACCGCATCCACCGCCCCATCGCCGGGAAGCCGTCCGGTTGGCCCGGCATCGCGGTCATGCCGTACCAGGCCAGGAGCGGGTAGCCGAAACCCCCTCCCGAGGTGAACGCCTGGATATAGGCCTCCGAGCTGCCCTTGTAGCCGTCAGCATGGAAGAGGGCTTCCGGCGCACCTCCGATCGCCTGCAGGGCGGCCCACGACCAGGCGATGGCGGCCATCTCATCGCCGGTGTCCTGCCCGCACGCGAACACGTCCCCGGTGAGGGAGGCCCGCTGATCGGCCGGCGCGACCGCGATGTGGCCGGCTTCGTGGAGCGCGTCGCCCGGGTGCGTGAGGCGCGCGGCGTCCACGAGCAGGCAGCCCCGGTCCGTCATCAGGCCCGGGAGGAAGCCAGCGGTCACCTCCGCCGTGCGGTACGGCAGGCCGATCCGGTCGAAGAACGCCAGGATCTCGTCGAGCGTCACAGCCCCAGGGCCTTCAGCTTGAGACGGGTGGACCCGTGCAGGCGGGGCGCGTTCGCGGCGTAGAGCTCGCGGGCCAGCGGCAGGAGGTCGTCGCGGGCGACCATGGCGGCGTACACGGGCTCGAGGAGCTTCGTGCGCCCGACCGTGTCGAGGAAGCCGCGCAGCTGGTCCTCCAGGCCCCGCGCGCCCGTACGCACGGCCAGGGCGAGCCAGGACGCGCGCAGCTCTGCGTTCGAGAGAGCGTCGATGCCGAGCTGCCCGGCCGCCTCCCGGGCGTCCACCGAAGACGGGAGCCGCGCCAGCACCCAGAGCTTCTCGGTCGTGGTGCGGGCCTCGGTGAGGTCGCCGCCCTCGCGGGCGATCCGCTCGAGGGCCTCGAGCCGCTCGGACCGGAACGTCGGGGCGTCCGCGGGCAGACCGTCCTCCGTGGTCCAGGCATCGAGGTCCACGCCCGCGTCCGGGAGCCGCTCGCGCACGAAGTCGAGGAAGGTGGCGGTGGAGATCGACCGGAAGCGGAAGGTGGCGATGTAGTCCGCCACGAAGGCGTCGAAGCGCGGGCGTCCCACCGCACGCTCGAGGGCCGTGACGAGCAGGAAGCCCTTCTCGTAGGGCACCCGCGAGAACTCGGCGTCGGGGTCGAGGCCGGCCTGGTCGTACACGAGGGCCGTGCGGCGACCGCCGCGGGTGCGGGCCTCCATCACGGCCTCGAGCCCGAGCCGCCCGAGCACGCACTGCTGGCGGGCCTCCTCCTCGCCGTAGAGCACCTCGACGATGCGGCGCTCCGCCCACACGGTCCAGCCCTCGTTGAGCCAGAAGTCCTCGTTCGTGGCGTTGGTGACGAGGTTCCCGGTCCACGAGTGGGCGAGCTCGTGGGCCAGCACGCCCACGAGGCTCCGGTCGCCCGCGAGCAGCGTGGGGGTGAGGAAGGTCATCCGGGGGTTCTCCATGCCCCCGAGCGGGAACGACGGCGGCAGGACCACGAAGTCGTAGCGGTCCCAGGCGTAGGGCCCGAACAGCGACTCGGCGGTCTCCAGCATGGACTCCGCGTCCGCGAACTCCCACGCGGCGGCCTCGAGGGTGGCGGGCTCGGCCCAGACGCGCGTGCGCGGCCCGAGGTCGCGGGACGCGAGGTCGCCCACCGCGAAGGCCAGCAGGTAGGGCGGGATGGGCTGGGGCATCGCGAACGCGAGCCAGCCGTCGCGGGCCACGCCCGGGGCGGCCGACATCACCGCGGTGAGCCCGTCCGGCACGCGCAGCCGGGCGTCGTAGCGGATCCGCGCCGCCGGCGTGTCCTGGAGCGGCGCGATGGACCGTGCGTGGATCGCCTGGCACTGGCTCAGCAGGAACGGCCGCGTGCCGGCCGTCTGCGCGGGATCGAGCCACATCAGGGCGCTGGCGTCGGGGGAGGTGCGCCACGTGAGCGTGACGGTCGGGGTGGCGCGCTCGAGCTGCAGGGTGAGCCGGCTGCCGAGCACGGGGTCCGCAGGGTGCAGGGTGAAGCCCACGGGCCCCGTGGCGTCGCGCACCTCGAGGATCTCCAGCCCGCGGGTGTCGAGGTCGACGGGGCCGCTGGCGGGCTCCGCGAACGTCAGGGTGCCGCGCCCCTCCAGGACCCGCGCGTCCATGCGGACGTCGAGCTCGAGATCGAGGTGGACCGTGCGGGCCTGGGTGAGATCGGCGTAGCTGTGCGGGTCGTGGCGCATCCTGCCCTCCGGCCGGTCAGATAGCGGCTTCAGCGACTCACGGCGACGGGGCCGACGTCGGGATCGAGCCGCAGGTGACGCACCCCGACGAAGGCCGCGCCCATCGCGCTCTCCGGCGGGAGACCACAATACACGTGGGCCGCCACGGCCTCCCCCGCTCTCGCCAGGGTCACCGGCTGCACCCACGCCCGCTCGCCCCCGAGCGCCCAGGTCGTGGCCAGCGCGCCCATCCAGGCGGGCTCCAGGCCGTCCACGGCCACGAGGAGCCCGTCCTGCACGACCCAGACGCCCCGCGTCGTCGCCAGCGCCCCGCGGGCGTCGCCGTACCGCGACCGCGTGGACCCGTCGGCCAGCGTGAGGGTGCTCCGCCCGTCCCAGCTCGCGCCCCCAGCCGCCACGGGCTCCGAGAAGCGCGGACGCCCGGAGGCTCGCCAGCCGGGATCGGAGGCCTCGCGCGGCAGGAGTGCCCAGGCCTGCGCCGCCCGACGGTCGGCCTCCAGCGTGGACGCGAAGCGCACCGGAGCCTCCGCCACACGCTCGACCAGCCAGCGGAGCCCGTCCTCTCCCCACGCGGCCCGTACGCCCGCCTCGAGCTCGCCCGCGAGCGCCGCTGCGTGGGAGACGGAGGTGCACCGCTCGTGCCCGTAGAGCGGGTCGTACCCGGTGTGGAGGTCGACCCGCCAGGGACCCACCACCAGCCGCGCGGTGTCCGCCCGGGTCGTCCCGGTCTCGAGCATCGCGGGCGTCCAGATGATCACGTCCGGTGCAGGAGGAAGTAGCTGTCGAGGCGCCGCTCGCGACCCAGCACGACGCGGTGGGCGCTGCCGATCAGCACGCCGTCCCCCACCACGCGCAGGTAGTCGCGGGTGTGGTGGTACACGAAGAAGGACAGCCCGCGACCGTTGCCCCGGACCTCCGGCCACCCCGGACACGGCGGTGCGGCAGGGACCTGGAAGTAGTCCACCAGCCACGCGGCGCGGGCGCTCTCCTCCGCTCCCGTGGGGCGCGCCAGGAAGTAGCCCGGCCCGAGGAAGCGACGCGTGCGGCCCTCGTTGTAGCCCCAGATCCGATCGCCCTCGCGCACGAAGCGCTTCTCGAAGTCCCGGAAGAGCGGCAGGCTGTTCTTGCCGCGGTGCACGACGGGCTGGTCACCTTCCACCAGATCGCCCGCCTCCACGGGCCTGGAGGCCTCCGCCTTGAGCCAGAGCGTGCGCTGGTGACGCTTCTGGAGGGCCGCCAGAGACGCCCACCGGGCGTCGGGCGCCAGGTTCGCGAGGTGGGCCGCGATGTCCGCGATCGTGCCGGAGCTCTCGATGTGGGCTGCGAGGTCCACGCGTCCTCCTGGGTCTCTTCTACCCGCCTCGACACGGGTGTGATAGCCGCCGCGCTCCTGGAGGTCATCATGGTCGGAAAGCACGAGATGCTCGAGGGCGGCCCGATGGGTCGCAAGGTCCACATGTGGAGCTTCGGCCACTACGGCCAGCCCGTCATCGCGTTCCCCAGCGCCGCTGGCTTCGCCCACGAGTGGAAGTCGCAGGGGATGGTGGACGTGCTCGCGGACCTCATCGGCCGCGGGAAGATCAAGCTCTACTGTCCCGAGAGCAACGTCGCAGAGGCGTGGACCCGCAAGGAGACCGACCCCGAGTGGCGGATGCAGCGGCACGCCGTCTACGAGCAGTGGGTCATGGAGCACCTGGTGCCCCACATCCGCAGGGACTGCCACAGCCCGAACATCCCGATCGCCGTCACGGGCGCGTCCCTCGGCGGCATGTACGCCGCGCTGTTCGCGCTGAAGCACCCCGAGACCTTCCAGTGGGCGCTGTGCATGTCGGGTCGCTACCAGGCCCGCGCGCTCACCGAGGGCTACGACTCCCCCAGCGTGTACTTCAACAACCCGCTGGCCTTCGTGCCCAACCTCCAGGGCCCGGCCCTCGAGCGCACCCGGAACACCTTCCTCACGCTCGTGTGCGGCCAGGGGGCCTACGAGGAGGGCTGCATCGAGGAGACCCAGGCGCTCGCGCACGTCTGCCGGATGAAGAACATCCCTCACCGCGAGGACATCTGGGGCAAGGAGGTCCGGCACGACTGGGATTGGTGGAAGCGCCAGGCGCGCATGCACCTGTCCTACCGGTTCGGCTGAGCCCCGGGCCCTACTGGGCCCTGCAGCTGTTCATGACGCCGACGCACTTCAGATCGAGGTGCTGGCCCTCGCGCACGGTGACCGTGCTGCCGCCGAAGGCACCGTCCACGATCACCCGGTAGGACCCGGGCGGGACGGTCTGCCCGGCGGAGTACGTGCGGCCGGACGCGGTGTCCTTGAGCACCACACCGCGCACGTCGCCGGAGAACGCGAACGTGCCGCCCGTGACCTTCGGGGCGGGCGCGGGCGCCACCGGTGCAGGCCGCGGGGCCTCCGGCACGGGGGGCGGCGCGGGCACGGGGTCGGGACGCGGCACGGGACGCGTGGGCGCAGGATCGGGACGCACCGGCGCGGGGTCCGGGCGCACAGGTGCGGGATCGGGACGCACGGGCGCAGGATCGGGGACGGCGGGGACGGGGTCCGGCGTCGTGGGGACGGGGTCCGGCGTCGCAGGGACGGGATCCGGGGCGGGCGCGGGATCCGGGGCGGCCACCGGGCGCGGATCGGCCACCGGGGCGGGCTCCGGCGTGTCGGTGGAGCCCGGCGCGAACACGAACAGGGCCACGAGGATCGAGGCCACCACGGCCCCTCCGAACACGATGAGGCCGGCACCCCCGAGGAACGCGACCCCCATGGCGCCGCGGGCGACCGGCCGGACCATCGAGGTCGACGCATCGAAGCTGTCGCCGGGCGCGGGCTCCATCGTGGTGACGGAGACGGTGGCGCCCGCGGGCTGGGCGTCCGGATCCCGCGTGCGGGTCGGGGGATTCGTGGCCGGCGCGACCGACACGGGCGCGTTCGAGGTCCAGCGGGCCTGGCTGATCGCGGTGGGTGCCTGCACCCCGCGGGTCATGGCGCGGGCCACGTCCGCCGCCGGCGAGTTCAGGGCCAGCGTGGTGCGCCCGACCTCGCCGATGGGCGCGGGAGGCCCGAGCACGCCGTCGTTCATGGGGAACATGGCGGTGCGGTTCTTCCCGCGACCGTCGAGCACGTCGAGGATCGATGCGCAGTCCGCCAGGCGGTCGTCGGGATCCTCGACGATCAGGGCCTCGATGACCTCCTCGACGTTCCGCGGGACGTCGGGCACCCGCTCGCGGATCGGCGTGTAGTTGCCCACAGCGATGGCCGCGAACAGGGCGAGCATGTTGTCGCCCTGGAACGGGGTCTCCCCCGTGAGCAGCTCGTAGAGGATGCACCCGAGGCTGTAGAGGTCCGCGCGACGGTCGACGGAGCTGGAGTCCTTGATCTGCTCGGGCGCCATGTACGCGGGCGTGCCCATGGTCATGCCGGTGCGCGTGCGCTTCATCGAGCCGCCGCCACCCGAGTCGTCGGTGACCTTGGCGAGCCCGAAGTCCGCCACCTTGGGCACCACGCCCTGGTCGGTGACCTGGAGCATCACGTTGCCGGGCTTGAGGTCCCGGTGGATCAGGCCGCGCGCGTGGGCCTGGCCGACCCCGGCGACGATGGCCCGGAACACCACGACCGCCTCTTCGACGGTGGGCTTGTACTTCGCGAGCCACTCGTCCATCGCGGGCCCGTCGACGTACTCCATGAGGAGACCGGGCGACCCCTCGATGTCGAGGACGTCGGTGACCGCGACGATGTGCGGGTGCTGCAGGGTGGCCTGCACGCGGCCCTCCTGCACGAGCCGGTCCTTGACCTGCCGCCCGCCCATGGTGAGCACCTTGAGCGCGTGCGGCGTGCCGAGGGTGGCGTGCTCCACCCGGTACACCACCGCCATCCCGCCCTCGCCGAGCTTCTCGACCAACCGGTAGCGGTCGACGGTGTAGCCGGGCTCGAGCTGGAGCATGGGCTCAGAAGCGCCCGGAGACGAGGAAGGCCGTGGTGCCCGAGCCCACTGCGACGGCGCCCAGCACGCCGCTCGTGATCACCAGGCTGTTCGCGGTCTTCTGCTTGCCCGCGAGCACCGAGGGGTCCGTGGCGCCGTTGAAGGAGCCCTTGGTGGCCAGCGCGCCCCCGTAGAGGCCGGCCGCCACGACCGCCGCACCGACCGCACCGAAGAGGAGGGGCTTGGACGGACCCGCGCCGGCCTCCTTGGGCGGGCGGGGCTCGTTGGTGGCCGGGCCCTCGAGCTCGTAGGACGGGAGATCGGTGTCCGGCCCGACCAGGACGGTCTGGGTGACGGCACCCCGCCCGTCGAGGAGCTGGAAGATCACGGGGAGCGGACGGGCCCGGTTGAGCGAGCGCGACCCGTTGAGACGGATGCTCCCGGACTTCGGGTTCGTGGCCATCTCCATGGGCCCGAGCTGGGGGTCGACGGCCGTGTAGTCGTCGCGGATGGGGTTCCCCTCGGGCACGAGGTCGGTGGGGAACGTGTAGTCCGGCTCGACCGACCGGGCGGCGGCGAAGCTCTTCTGGGCCGCCGGGCTGTTCCGGGACAGGAAGAGCTGGATGCCCATCACGCGGTGGTACTCCGCGGCGGACGGCCGGGAGATGGGCTCGTCGAGGCACACGAGGATGGCGGAGGCCTCCTCGGCGGCCTTGTTGAACGCGTCGATCTCCAGCTTCCCGAAGGCTGCCGTGGCGTCCTCGAGGGCCACCACGAGGTCGTTGTTGGACCGGGGCTCCGGGCAGGCGGCGCCCGCCACGGCCGGCAGCAGGGCGAGCAGCAGGGCACCGAGGGCTCTCGTCATCGTCATCGGGAAGCGTCTCCGTGCCGCAGGGTAGCGCGAAAACGGAGGCGGGTCGACGGACGTCAGCGGCGGATCACCGGCCCGAGCACGCCGATCTGGTCGGAACCGAGGGCCTCCGCACGGTCGAGGGCCGCACGGGCCTCCTCGTGGCGGGCCAGCTCGTGGAGGCAGACCGCGAGGTGCTCGTGAGGGACGGGGCTCTGCGGTGCGAGCTCGGCGGCGCGCCGCAGGTGGGGGAGCGCGTCCTCCCAGCGCCCCTCGCTGCGGAGGAGCTCTCCGATGGCGAGACGGGCGAGCAGGTCGTCGGGGTCGCGGGTGATCGCGGCCTCGTAGGCGGCCAGCGCTCCCGGCCTGTCGCCCTCCATGCGCAGCCGGTGGGCGGCCTGGACGTCGGAGGCGATCGCCTGGCGGGCCTGGATCGGCGCGGAGCGGGCGGGATCGGGCGTGGGTGTCGAGCAGGCGAGGAACAGCAGGATCACGGGCTTCCCCAGGCGGATGGGCTGCGGGCGTCGAGGGACCCGAGACGTCCGAGGATCGAACCCGCGGCATGGTAGCCGCACATGCCGTGCACCCCGCCGCCCGGCGGGGTCGACGCCGATCCGATGAACAGGCGCGGAGACGGCGTGCTGTACGGGTCGAGACGGGCCACCGGCCGCGTGAAGAGCTGCGCGGCATCCGCGACGCCGCCGGTCACCGCCCCGCCGACGTAGTTCGCGTCGTAGGCATGAAAGTCGGCGGGCGTCGTGACGTGGCGCGCCAGGATCAGGTCGCGGAACCCCGGGGCCGCTCGCTCCACCTGGGCCTCGATCAGGTCCGTGGCGTCGCGGGTGGACCCATGGGGCACGTGGATGTACGCGTAGCCCGTGTGCTTCCCGGCCGGCGCCCGCGTGGGGTCGATCGCGCTCTGCTGCACGAGCAGCACGTAGGGGTCCTCGGTGTGGCGACCGGCGAACACCGCCCGCTCGTGGGCCGCGATGGACTCCAGCGTGCCGCCGAGGTGCACGGTCACCGCGCGGCCGACGGACGGATCGGCCCACGGAATGGGCCCGTCGAGGGCCCAGTCGAGCTTGAAGGCGCCCGGGCCGTACCGGAAGCGCCGCAGGGCGGCCGTGTAGCGCTCGGGCAGCCATGGCCCCCCGAGGGAGGCGAGCTGGTCGGGCGAGGTGTCGAAGAGCACGGCACGGCAGGGCGGGAGGTCGCGGAGGTCCGTGACGCGCTGCCCGCAGAGCACCTCGCCCCCACGGGCCTCCAGCAGCCGGACCATGGCGCGCGCCAGCTGGCCGGTGCCGCCCTCCACCACGGGCCAGGGCGAGCGGTGGGCGGCCACGAGGAAGACGAGCGCCATGGCTGCGGTGAGGGGGTTCTCGAGCGGCTGGGTCGCGTGGGCCGCGCATCCCGCCACCAGCGCCCGGGCCGGATCGTCGCGGAACCTGCGGGCCAGCCCCACGGCCGAACGCCATGCGACCGTCCCGAACCGGGCCATCACGAGCGGGCTCCTCGGGAGACCCAGGGGGGCGAGCGCACCCTCGAACAGCGCCTCGCCGTCGCGCACGAGGGGATCGAGGAGGCTGCGGTACGCCGCCCCGTCCACACCGAGCCCGGCGGCCGTCGCGTCCACCGATCCGCCGAGGAGCGCGGCCGGACGGCCCGGCAGCGGGTGGGCCACGGAGATCTCGGGGAACACCCAGCGCAGCCCGTGGTCCGCGAGCGGCAGGGTGCGCAGGTACGGCGAGAGCACGCCCATCGGATGGCACGCCGAGCACACGTCGTGCACGAAGCCCTCGAGGGTGAGCTGCGCCGAACGCATCCCCCCACCGGGGGTGGCGGACGCCTCGAGCACGCGCACGGAGACCCCGGCAGAAGCAAGCCGGAGAGCGGCGGCGAGCCCGTTCGGGCCGGATCCGATGACGACGACGTCGACCGGTTGCATGGTGCCCCTCCTACCCCGGAAGCCGGCGTCCCGCAGGTCTGCGCGCGAGCGGTTAAGCTCCCCCGCCCACGGAGGAAGGATGCCCAGGAAACCGATCGTGCTCTGCGTCGCGGCGCTGCTGGCGGCCTGCAAGCCCCCTACGCCCACGGAGGAGCCCGATCCCTCCTACCGGTTCACGCGCACCGAGCAGCTCGAGGACGTCGTGGCCCTGGCCTCCGGCACGGGTGGCCATCTCTGGCTCGCTCTGGGCGACGACTTCGCCCTGCGCGAGTCGCCCGAGGAGGCGTTCACCTTCGTGAGCCGCGGCGACCTCCCCCCCGGTCACGTCACCTTCCTCGGCACGATCGACGGCTCCCGCGAGTGGCTCTTCGCCCACGTGCACGGGCAGGGCTTCTTCCGGAACTGGGCCGGCTCGGGCACCTGGGACCGCGTGAACGGCCTGCAGTCGCCGCTCCTCGAGGTCATCCGGCCCGGCCTCAAGCCCATCCCCACGGGCATGACGACCTCCGCGTCGGACGGCGTCACCTGGCTCTCCGCCATCGGCGGGCTCTACTACACGAGCGACGAGGGGGTCACCTGGGACCGCGCGGACACGAGCAGCGCGGGCGACACGAACATCGTGTTCACCGACGTGGACGCCCGCGACGGGCGGGTCGTGTCCGTCGCGATGCTGCCGTCGGGCCTGATCCCCGAGCAGTTCACCGGCCTGATCGACGGGCGGGTCTACCTCTCCGACAACAGCGGGCTCACGTGGTCCACGCCCGACGAGGCCTTCCCGTCCGACCATCCCACCTCGGTGGCGGTGGGTGACGACGGCACGATCTACGTCGGCACCATGGACCAGGGCGTGGTGCGGGGCTCGGGCGACGGTGCGTGGACGCCGCTGTTCGGGCCCTCGGACGTCATCGACGTCGAGTGGGTGGACGGCGGGCTCTCGGTGGCCTCCGCCACCCGTGGCCTCTGGCGCTTCGACGGTGAGCTCGCGACGGCCGTGGGCACGGGTGCAGCCGTGGGCGTGGCGGGCGGCGTGGGCGTGCTCCGCAGCGGTGAGGTGTTCGGGCTCGAGGAGGGTCTGGGCGACAGCCCGCCGTCCGCCGAGAACGGCACCGTCTACGTGGCCCTGTCCTTCTTCGGCAACTTCTACCACTCCACGCGCGGCGACACCCCCACCGAGGACGGCTTCGGGCAGGACATCCGGGTGATGACCGCGGTGCTGGACTGGCTCGACGAGCGTCCGGACGTCCGCGCGGACTGGGTCTTCGAGAACGCCCGCACCACCCACGAGCGCATGCCCGAGCACGCACCGCAGCTCCTGGAGCGCATCCGCACGCGCATCTCGAGCGGCCGCGACGACGTGCGTCTCATGAGCTCCACGGCGGCCCCCATGGCCAGCCTGACCCGCGTGGAGTTCGACCAGGCCCTCGACCGCGCCAAGGACCTCACGAGCCTCGACGTGGGCACCTGGGTGCCCGGCGTGCAGCCCGCGGACTCCATGATCTCGCCGGACCACCTCTCCTGGTACACCCAGGCGGGCATGGAGTGGACCACGCTCTACTACGGTGCCAACGGCTTCACCGGGCCCCGCAACGTCATCCCGCTCGAGGGCGCCCAGGCCCACAACCCGTTCAACCTCTACGACCCCGCCACGGGCGGCACGCTCACGGCGATGCCCGTGTACCACCACGGCGACCTGCTCGATCACGGCGGCCTGCGGGGGTGGGTCAAGCAGCTGAACGCCAACCACCCCGGCGACACGCTGCTCGTCCTGCACTTCGACGCGGACGCCGAGAGCTGGGAGAACTTCGACCGCGAGCTCGACGCCATCGCGGACCTGCCCTTCGTCCGCTACACCACGCTGAACGACTACCTCACCACGCACGACCCCGGCGCCACGCACCCGCTGCCGGGCGACGTCGCGAACGGCGTGGGCGACGGCTTCTCCTCCTGGTCCGAGAAGGTGTTGAACCACCGCGTCTGGACGGCCATCGAGCAGTCCCGCCAGCTCACCGAGGCCGCCGAGCTCGTGGCACCCGCGGACGGCGCGGTGGGGGCGGCCGTGCGCACCGCGCTGGACGCCCGGCTCGATGCCCTGGCCGTGAACAACTTCGGTCTCACGCAGCCCAACCTGCACCCCCAGCGCGTCACCGCCGCCGAAGCCTACGCCGCCGAGGCCCTCGAGCAGGCCCGCATCGCCTACGGCGCGGCCATCGACACCCAGGCGCCCCTGGGTGCCCAGCAGCTCGAGGTGCTCCACTCGGGCGTGGGTGGCGGGGCAGCCGTGACGGTGCCGTTCAACCTCCGGATGCCGCCGGGCTCCTGGGAGGGCGAGGCCGGTCTCGTGATCGAGCGCGGCAACACCCTGCTCCCGATCCGCGCGCAGTTCCTCGGCGACCTCGGGGGCTACGACGTCGTCCGGGTCGACGCCACCGTCGTCCTGGCGCCCGAGAGCCGCACCATCCTGGACTGGGCGTACGACCCCGGCGAGATCCGCCACGCGCGCGGCCAGCTCACGCCCGCGGACATCCCGAGCCAGTTCCTGCTCCAGGCGCCCTTCATGGAGTGCGCGTCGGGCCGGGTGGTCGGCACGGGCGGCACCATCGCCACCACGATCGGCGAGTGGGGCCTCGAGAACGCGCGCATCGAGGAGTGGCAGCTGCCCTCCTGCCAGGCCCAGGCCACGCGCTCCACGATCCGTCGCGTCATCCGCAAGCGCGACGAGCTGCCCGGAGCGATCGTCGAGGTCACCGGCACCATCGACCAGGCGGCCGACGCGGGTGGGCTGATGTCCATCGTGCTCGCACCCGTCACCTGCCCGAGCGGCATCGAGGCCATCACCTGGCGCTCGTACGGCGACACCGTGCGCACGGTGGCCGTCCCGGACCTCGTGGAGGCGTGGAACCCCGTCTCGGCGAACGGCTGGGTGAGCGCCACCTGTGGTGACGGATCCACCGTGCAGATCGCCATCGACCAGACCGTGTCGTCCTCGATGGGCATGCTCTCCCTGCGCAACCAGGACGGCGAGGGCCTCCTGGCGCCGCTCGCCGCGCTCTGGGGCGACCCGCCCTGGCACGACGGGGCACGCACGGGCGGCAACGGCATGGCCGACCTCGTCACCCCGCTCATCGGCAGCCAGTTCTCGCCGTCCGCGCCGGAGTGGGCGGGCAAGGAGGTGAAGCTGCGGATGTGGGTCACCCAGAACACGGACGAGGATCGCCTCGACCTGTTCTCCCACCCGCCGCTGGTGCGCAGCCCGCTCGACTGAAACTATCACTCCGGCCGCCGAAGGCGGCCTGCGCGGCCCGCTGTGCGCGGGCCTTGC
>JACKEQ010000062.1 GCA_020632885.1 Alphaproteobacteria bacterium
CCCTTCGATGGTCCCCGAGGTGGTCCCCGGGATCGCGCCGTCCCCCGCGCACGCCAGGGCCGTGCCCGCCAGGATCCCCACCAACACCTGCCGCCGATCCAGCTCCATCGATCACCTCCTGGGACCACCGTAGGCGGGGGGGTGTTGCGGAGATCTGAAGCTTCGGCACCCTCGCGCCCGGGGGCGGCATACTGCAGTCCCATGCCTACCGTGCTGCTGGTCGAGGACGACACGAGCCTCGGCGCCCAGATCACCGCACAGCTCGAGTCGCTCGGGCTGGACGTCGTGCGCTGGACGCGCGGCCACCCCATCCATCCGGACATGCCGCCGGATGCCGATCTCGTCGTATTGGACCTGATGCTGCCGGGTCTCTCGGGCTTCGAGGTGCTCGAGCAGCTCCGTGCCTGCTCGGACATCCCGGTCCTCGTGCTCTCTGCACGGGACGGGTCGGAGGACAAGGTGCGCGCGCTCCGGCTCGGGGCGGACGACTACCTCGCCAAGCCGTTCTACCCGGAGGAGCTCGCCGAGCGGGTGCGTGCGCGCCTACGGCGTCCGGTGCTCCTGCGGAGCCACCGCGTCACGCTCGGTGCCCTCGTGCTCGACCTGGAGACCCGCGAGGTGTGGGTGGACGACGCGCCCGTCGCGCTCACGCCCGCCGAGCACGGGATCCTGGAGGCCCTCGCCAGGCGGCCGGGGGCCGCTGTCACCCGGCGCTGGCTCGTGGCCAACGTGCTCGATCCCGACCGCGACGGAGGCCCCCGGACCCTCGACGTGCACGTCTCCAGGCTGCGCAAGAAGCTCGGGCCGGGCCTCGTGGAGACCGTCTGGGGCGTGGGCTACCGGCTGGCCGGCGACCGGGTGGACACGTGAGGATCCGCGGGCGCATCGCGCTCGTCACGTTGCTCGTCACCCTCCCGCAGCTCGCCCTGCTCGTGGCCTGGGACGCGTCGTCCCGCCATCGGGCCGCGGAGGCCGTGCTCGCCGGGATGGCCGAGCGCGCGGTGTCCGAGCCGGGTGCGCGCGCCGCCTGCCTCGCGAACCCGACGGCCTGGGCCCGCCCCGAGGGGCCCCACGGTCCACCCGGGCCGCCTCCCGACGGCCCCCGTGGCGGGCCTCCCGGAGACCGCGCGCGCGGAGAGGGGCCCCCAGACCGGCCACCCGGAGGGCCGCCCCACGGCGTGCGGGTCATGCCGCCCGAGATCCACGCCTTCACGTCCGAAGCATCCCCCGTGCCCTACGACGAGCTCCCGGTGGGGCTGGTCGTGGCGGTGCCCACGCTGGCCATGCTCGACGCGGGTGTGGAGGTCGTCGTGCGGACCGGCTGGGAGGGGCCCTGTGCCGTCGTGGCCGTGCGCGGGAACACGGTGCCGGGGTTCCTGGGGAGCGTGCTGCCCGCGAGCCCCATGTGGATCGGGCCCGCCCTCGCCGTGGGCACGGTGATGTGGCTGGCCGTGGGGCCCGTCGTGGGCCGGGTCCGGCGGCTCACGCGCGCGGTCGAGGCCCACGAGCACCCCATCGCCCTCGACGGTGACGACGAGCTGGCGGAGCTCGCCCGGGCCTTCGACGCCGCCGTGGACGCCCGGGAGGCCGAGGCCGCGGCCCGACGCCAGCGCGAGGAGGCGCTCCGGGAGTTCGTGGCGAACACCGCCCACGACGTGCGCATCCCGCTCACCGTCCTCCGCGGTCACCTCGTGGCGCTGGAGACGACCCACGATCCGGAGGTCGTGCGCGCGGCCATCGTGGAGGCCCACTACCTCGGGGCCCTCCTCGACGACCTCGCCGCTCACGCCCGGCTGGAGGAGCCCCGCATGGACGGCCCCGTGGAGCTGGAGGGAGTCGTGGAGCGCGTCGTGGGCCGGCTCGCCCCCCTGGCCCGCCGCGCGGGGGTCACCCTGCACCACGGCACGCCGGGCGAGCCCGTGGTGGTGGCGGGCGACGTCACCCTCGTGGAGCAGGCGCTCTCCAACCTCGCCTACAACGCCGTGCGCCACAACCGGGAGGGCGGGAACGTCGCCGTGACCCTGGACCTCGAGGGGGAGGGCTTCGTGCTCGCCGTGGCCGACGACGGGCCGGGGATCCCCGCGGAGGAGCGGGCGCGGATCGTGGAGCGTGGGTTCACGGGGACCACGGCGCGCAACCGGGACACCGCGGGCGAGGGCCTCGGTCTCGCCATCGTCGCGCGGGTGGCCGCCCTGCACGGCTGGACCCTCACACTCGACGATGCGCCCGAAGGTGGCCTGCTCGCCTGCCTCACCGGCGCCGTCAGGTGTCCGCAAGGAACCGGGGGGTAGAGGTTCCCCAGGAGGGGAAGATGGAGCTCTGGTTCTGGCGTGGGGCCACCGCGGTGGCCGTGCTCGGCTGGGTGTCGACCTGGTGGGCCGCCCTGGAGATGCCACCCGCGCCCTACGTCGTGGAGCCGGTGGTGCGGGAGGTCGCCGCGCGCCCGGTCGTCCGGGTGGTGCAGCGCGACGTCCCGGTCACGGCGGCCTCGATCGCGGCTCCGGCGTCCGTGGAGGCCATCGAGGCGAGGGTCCGAGCGGAGGTGGTCGCGGAGCTCGAGGAGGAGGAGCGCACCCGCCGGGAGCGCCGCCACGCCGAGCGTTTCGAGGAGATGCTCGATCGGGTGGCCGCGTTCGCCGAGGCGGAGGACCTCACCATCACCGAAGAGGAGGCCCTGGAGCGCGCGGTCCGGGCGATGCACGAGCGGATGCGCGCGCTGGGTCCTCTGGAGCGCGGGGGTCCGCCCGATCCGGCGCACCGGGAGGCGATGCACGCGAGCTTCCAGCAGATGGACCAGGACATCCGGGCAGCCCTCGGCGACCCCCTCGCCGACGCCTTCCACGAGAGCATGCGGCCGCCCGGGGGCCCGCCGCCGCCGCCGCCGCTGTAGCCCTCACCAGTCGGCCGGACGCTCCGGCAGGCCCGCGGCCAGCAGCCCAACGGCCACGCACAGCACGGCGTGGAAGACGTCGATCCGCAGGAAGGGCCCGAGCGTCCCGGTGGTGCCGACCACGAGCCCCGCGAGGGCGAACAGCAGAGCACCCACCGCAGCCATCGCGCCGCGTGCCCGCTCCGGTCCCGGGAGGGTCGCCAGACCCGCCACGAGCACCACGATCATCGCCAGGGCACCCACCACCGTGGGGTAGAGGTCGACGGGGAACGCGAGCCCGAACGCCGCGAACCCCACCACGCTGGCACCCATCGTGTTCATCCGACCGTCCCGTCCCGGCCAGCCGAACCGCGTGCTCGCGTACTGCACGGCCATCAGCGGCAGCCCGGCGCAGGTCGCCAGCGCGCTCACGAAGCGGTGGAGGTCGGCCAGCTCGGGGTTCACGCCGAACCGCAGCATCCCGATGAACGCGGCGATGCCGATGAGCAGGGTCCCCGTGGACACGTAGCGCTCGCCTCGCCTGCGGAGCACGAGGGTGCACCCGAACGCCACGAGCATGAGCGCACCGTCGGAGATGGCCGTCGAGAGTTGGATCGTCTGCCTCCGACCTGCGGATAACCGCGGTCGTGTCACCGGCCGGTCACGACGGGCGGCGGGCTTCCTTCAGCGCGCGGATGGCAGCGGCCCGGTCTGCAGCCCCGAACACACCCGACCCGCTCACCAGCGCGGTCGCGCCGGCCTCTGCGAACCGCCAGGCGTTGTCGGGCTTGATGCCCCCGTCCACCTCGAGGTCAGCGTTCGACCCGAGCGCATCGAGCCGCTCGCGGAGCCAGGCGATCTTCCGCAGGCTGCTCTCGATGAGCGACTGCCCGCCGAACCCGGGGTTCACGGACATCACGAGCACGAGGTCCACCTCCTCCAGCACGTACTCCAGCGAGGAGGGCGGGGTGTGCGGGTTGAGCGTGACCCCTGCGCGGCAGCCGAGCTCGCGGATGGCCCCGAGGGTGCGGTGGAGGTGCGGGGAGGCCTCGACGTGCACGGTGAGGGTGTCGGCCCCGGCCGCGCGGAAGTCCTCGAGGTAGCGCTCGGGCTCCACGATCATCAGGTGGACGTCGAGGGGGACCGCGCCCGCCGCGGCCTTCACGGCCTTCACGATGGGCGGGCCGAGCGTGAGGTTCGGCACGAACCGGCCGTCCATCACGTCGACGTGGATCCAGTCCGCGCCCTTCGCGATGACGTCGCGGACCTCGTCGCCCAGCCGACCGAAGTCAGCCGACAGGATGGACGGTGCGACCTTCATCTCAGCTCCAGAGGGGATCGTGGGCGCGCAGGTGCCGCCCGTTCGCGAAGTCCCTGCCCGACACGGGCTTCTTCCCGGGCGTCTGCAGGCTCGTGAGCTCGAGGGCCCCACGCCCACAGGCCACGGTGAGGGGCTCGGTGGTGATCACGGTGCCCGGGGTGCCCTCACCGTCCACGGGGCGCGCCTCGAGGACCTTCAGAGGTCCCTTCGCCCCCGCGATCCAGCCGCCCGGCCAGGGGGTCATGGCGCGGATCCGGCGGTCGAGGTCCGCCGCGTCCTGCGCGAGATCGAGCTGACCGTCGACCTTCTCGATCTTGGGCGCCCAGCACACACCCTCCTCGGGCTGCGGCACGGGCTCGAGCTCACCGAGCCGGGCAAGGGTGGCCACGGCGACCTCGGCGGACAGGGCGGCCAGCTTGTCGTGCAGCGTGCCGCCGGTCTCGCGGGGGTCGATCGGGATCCGCCGCTCCAGGTACACGTCACCGGTGTCGAGGCCCTCCTCCATGCGCTGCGCGCACACGCCGGTCTCGGTGTCGCCCGCGAGCAGGGCGGCCTGGATGGGCGCCGCTCCCCGCCAGCGCGGCAGCAGGCTCGCGTGCAGGTTCACGGCCCCGTGGCGGGGCGTGTGGAGGTGGAGCGGCTTGAGGATGCGTCCGTAGGCGATGACGACGGCCACGTCGGGCGCGAGGGCCGTGTAGCGGTCCGCGAAGGTGCCGGAGTGGATGGCGCGGGGCTGGGCCAGCGGCAGGCCGAGCTCGCGGGCGGCCTCCGCCACGGGCGGGTCCCGCAGGGCCTTCCCACGACCCGCCGGGCGGCTCGGCTGCGCCACGACGAGCTCGATCGTGTGCCCCGCTCCGTGGAGCGCGCGCAGGGTGGGCACCGCGAAGTCCGGCGTGCCGAAGAAGACGACGCGCACTCAGAACTTCCCGGAGAGGCACATCAGGTTCAGGCGACGCAGGGTGGCCTCGTTGGGCGGCTGCCCCGCGTGACCGCGCTCCTTCAGGTAGGCCGCGTACAGCTCGGTGAGGGGGGCCACCGACCAGGCAGCCCGGTCGGCATCCGTGATGGCGTCCGTGGCCACGGGGTGCATACAGCCCCGCGGGTCGCTCCCGATCAGGCCGAACTGGGTGCCGAAGTCCTGCGGCAGACCGCGGGCGACGAGCGCCCGGTCGTGGGCGTTGGTGTAGGCGAAGTGGGCGAGCGGGAGGGCGTCCAGCGCGGCTTCCTGAGCGTAGGCGGCCGCCGCGTCGAGGTCCTTGGCGCTCGTGGACGTCAGGAGCACCAGCGCCGCGTCCAGCATGGCCTGGCGAGAGCACATGTAGCCCTTGCGGGCCGCCTGGACGCGCGCCATGCGGTCGCGGTGCTCGGGAGCCGTGGACATCACGGGGGTCGATCGCGAGAGCTCGACCAGCTCGGCGAGTTCGGCGGCTGCGGTCTGGGCCCCCTCGGGGTCCTTGGCGCACTTCTTCCCGTCCTTGCCGGGCTCGAAGGGAGGCGGGGCCGCGAGGGCCAGGGCGACGAGGAACATCATGCGGTGACCCGGACCTTCTTCTTGAGCGTGCGGAGGTAGCGGGCGCGCTTCATGCGGCTCGCGCGGTCGAGGAGCACGGTGCCCTGCAGGTGGTCGAGCTCGTGCTGGACGATGACCGACTCGTAGTCCTCGAACCACGCGCTCTGGGGCGCGCCGTCGAGGGGGGACACCCACTCCACCTTGATCTTCCGGGCCCGGATGACCTTCACCTCGATCTCGGGGACCGAGAGGCAGGTCTCGTACCAGGGGATGGTGTCGTCGCTGCGCTCGACGATCCGCGGGTTGACCATCAGGAACAGGCGGTTGCCGCGCTCCTCCTTGGGCGAGCTGTCGATGACGACGATCCGACGCGGGTCGGAGACCTGCGGGGCCGCGAGCCCCACGCCGGGAGCGGCGTACATCGTCTCGGCCATGTCGCGCATGTGGGCCTCGAGCTCCGGCCCGAGCTCGTCGGGCTCGACGTCCCGAGCGGCCATCTCGAGGATCGGGTGCGGTGCCGTGATGATGTCGAGGATCGCCATCCTGCCTCCTGCGGGCCGCATATCACACCCGTGCGCGGACACGCCTCCGGAGGGCCAGGAGGGCCGCCAGGACGAGCGCTCCCATGGGTGCGGGGGCCACGCGGCAGCCCGTCCTGCGGGTGGGCGCCTGCCCCTGCGGACCGCCCGGTGGCGGCGTGAGATCCCGGGGCCCGTCGCCCGCCCCGCACCCGCGCGGGACGTCCGGCGACGAGGTGCCCGGCGTGGCCTCGAAGACGTTCGACGACCCCGGAGTGGGCCGGCCCACCCGCCAGTCCGCGGCGAGGTCCGTGTCGACGCCGTCCTGCACGCGCGCGATCGAGAGCCCCGACGCGGGGTCGCCGTACGGAGGGGCCACGGTGTCCGCGTCGTCGACGATGCCCGGCTCGGGGTCGTCCTCCGCGGGAGGCCCGTACACGACGGTGTCGACGGGTGTGCCCTCGCAGTCGAACAGCCGCACGCCGTCCCGGCTGGTGCTGCCGTTGCCCACGGACAGGCCCTCGGCCACGACATCCACCTCGGGCACGAGGGCACCTCCGACGACCACGAAGCCGCCCGCTGGGATCGTCGTGTCTGCCGGGAAGACGACGTCCAGCACGGCATAGTCGCTGGTTCCGGCCGCGAGCGCCCAGCCGTCCAGGCGCACGGCGGACGGCCCGCTGTTGTGCAGCTCGATCCACTCGAGACCGTCGTCCACACCGTCGGGGTCCGGCAGGACCTCGTTGATCCGCACGCCACCGGCGAGCTCGCAGGCCAGCGGCTCGAACGGGATGTTCGGCGCGCCGGGCGTGGCCTCGGGCGCCACCACGAAGTCCAGGCCCGACTGGTCCGTGTCGTGGCCGTCCTCCACGCGCTGCAGCGCGCTTCCCTCCGGCGGCAGGGGGGCCAGGCTGCGCGCCGCCTCGCCGAGGTCGTCCACCAGACCGTCGGTGTTGTCGGCGCCGTAGATCACCGTGTCTGCCGGGAAGCCCGCGCAGTCGACCACCCGCACGCCGTCGCCGCCCGTGCCGTTCCCGAGGGTGCCCTGGAGATCGTGGGTGCGCCCGGGGACCGCGGAGCCCCCGACGAGGAGGCGCCCACCGGGCTCGAGGGTGAGCGGGCCGAACGTGATCCGGGCCGTCCAGGACGAGCTCGTGGCGGACTGGACCTCCCAGCCGTCCAGGTCGATCGGGGCCAGACCGGCATGGAAGAGCTCCACCCACTCGAGCCCGTCGTCGGTGCCCTCCGGGTTCACGAGGAGCTCGTTCACCACCAGGCCCGAGCCGAGCCCACCACAATCCGGCGGCTCGGTGACGTTGGGCTCGCCGGGTGTCGCGAAGAGCACCAGGAAGTCTGCTGTGGAGTCGTCCGTGTCGATGCCGTCCACCCGCCCGATCGACTCCCCGGAGCCCGGCCGGGGGGCGAGGGAGGCGAGCGCACCGGTGTCGTCGAGCCATCCGTCCGTGTTCGACGTGCCGTACACCACCGTGTCCGCCACGGCCCCCGTGCAGTCGCGGAGCTGGACGGCGTCCGCGTTGCTCGCGTTGCCGAGGGAGAACCCCGGAGCCACGACGTCGGGCGACGACAGGGCGGACTGCCCGACCAGGAGCACGTCACCGCCCGCGATGAACGTGCCGGGCGGGAGCGTCGCCAGGGCCGTGTAGTCGCTCGTGCCCGACGCGATCACCCAGCCCGAGATGTCTACGGCGCCCTGGGTGGCCACGAGCTCGACCCACTCGGCATCGGTGTCGGTGCCCGCGGGGTCCGGCAGGAGCTCGTTGATCCGCACGCCCGCGGAGGCGGGGTCGCACGACGGGGCTGCACCGCCGTTGGGCGCTCCCGGGGTGGGCGGCGACAGGGGCACCCAGTCCGACGCGGTGTTCGTGTCGGCACCGTCAGCGGCCCGCGCGAGCGACACGCCCGAGCTCGGGACCGGAGGGACGACCGAGGGCACGGCACCCGCGTCGTCCACGAAGCCGTCGCTGTTGTCGGGCCCGTAGATCACGGTGTCCACGACGTTCCCAGCGGCGTCCAGCAGCCGCACGGCATCACCGCTGGACCCCGCGTTCCCGAGGCCCAGGCGGGCGCCGGGGGCCATGACGACGTCTGCCGGGACGAGCTCCTCGCCGAGCAGCAGGAACCCGCCAGCCGGGATGGAGACCGGCGCGAAGGTGTGCTTCACCGCGAGGGACGACGTGCCCGCCTCCACCTGCCAGCCCGCGAGATCCACGGGGGCCGCGCCGCTGTTGTGCAGCTCCACCCACTCGTTCCCGCCGTCCGTGCCCGCGGGGTCCGGCAGGAGCTCGTTGATCACGATGGCCGCGTGGGCGCAGAGCGCCGAGAGGAACAGCACGGTCCGCCTCCGCCCACGAGCTTAGCCCGCCCTCACCGCACCGGGCGGGGGTGCGCCCCGTACTTCCGGTGGATAGCCATCCGGCGGAGGGAATGATGCGCGGAATCGGGAACATCCTCATCGGGCTGGTCTTCATCGGCGGCGGCCTGTCCGGCCAGCTCGCCCTCCTCGGCACCGACTCGCCCATGGCGCTCGCCTTCGTGGGTCTCCTCATCCTCGGCTTCGGGGTCTACCAGGCCATGAGCGGCCCCCGGGACGAAGAGGCGTGATCGCCCTCGTCGGGGTCGCCTCGGCGGCCCTGTTCGAGGACATGACGTCCACGTGGCTCGGCGTCACGGGGGAGTGGACCAACGAGGTCCGGCTCGCCGACGTCGACGCGGACGGCGACCTCGACGTCCTCCTCGCGAACGGCGGCGACTACGCCAGCCCCGGCACGCCCGAGGTCTCCCGCCTGTTCGTGAACGACGGCACGGGTGCGCTCACGGAGCTCGCCCTGCCGGGCGGACCCGGCCTGGCCCGCTCCCTCGCGGTCGGCGACCTCGACGGCGACGGGCTCCCCGACATCCTCGTGCCCGGTGCCTACCAGCGCGCTGCCCGGGTGCTCGCCGGGCAGGCGGGCGGCGGCTTCGCGGTCGTCGACCGTGCGCCCGGGGACCTCCAGAGCATCGGCGACGTCGAGCTCGGCGACGTGGACGACGACGGCGACCTCGACGCGGTGCTCGTCGACTGGGGTGGGGCCGACCCGTTCGGCAGCGGTGGCGGGCCCGTGCTGCTCTGGCGCAACGACGGGGGCGTGCTCACGGCCGACGCTGGGGCCTTCCCGGCCGTCGCGGTGGGGATGTCCTGGGACCTCACCCTCGCGGACGTCGACGGCGACTTCGATCTCGACGTGCTCGTGTCCAGCAAGCTCGACGGGAACGGGCGTCTGTTCCTCAACGACGGCACCGGCGGGTTCACCGACGCGAGCGAGCGGCTGCCCGCGGCCTCGAACAACTACCAGTACGAGCCCATGGACCTCGATGGCGACGGGGATCTCGATCTCCTGACCATCAACGACGGCAACGGCAGCCGCAACCGGGTGCTCGTCAACGACGGGTCCGGCACCTTCACCGCTGGCACCGCGGAGTGGCTCGGGGGAGGTGCGAACCTCACCGAGGACGACAACGTGGCCCTCGCGCTCGACGCGGACGGGGACGGTGATCCGGACGTCGTGGTGGGCTCCCTGTCGGGTCCCGACCGTCTGCTGATCAACGAGGGCGGCCACTTCGCGCTCCAGGCCGGCTCGGCGTTCGGCGGGCCCTTCACGGGCGGCACGCTGGCCCTGGCCTTCGGCGACCTGGACGGCGACGGCAGGCTGGACGCCTTCATGGGCCAGGGCGAGGCGGCGGATCGGGAGAAGGTCTACCGGGGCACGGACATCGCGGCCGACGTGCTCCCTCCGGTGCTCGCGGGCGTGGAGCCCGTGCCCACGGCCTTCCCGGCGCGCTGGCACCTCCGGGCCCACGACCGGCAGACCCCGGTGCGGGCGGAGGACCTGCGGGTGGAGCTCGTCCAGGCAGGCGTGCGCACGGCCTTCCGGCACCTCGGGGGCGACGTGTTCGCCGTCGAGCTCCCCGGTGCGGGCGGAGAGGTCTGCATGACCGACCGGGCCGGGAACGAGGGGTGCTTCGCGCTGGGCGACGGGCCTCCCCCGCCCCCCACACCCACGCCGACGGACCCCGACCCCGTCGAGGAACCCGCGGGCTGCGGTTGTGCGCAGGGGCTCGTGCCCACCGGCATTCTCGGTCTGCTCACCCGCCGCTGACGGCGTCCGCGCGAGCATCGGTGCAACGCGATCGGTCGCCTCACGCCCCCTCGAACGTGACCGTCGAGCCTGCGGGGACGTCTTGCTTCGCGAGAGCGGCGAGGAGGAAGCACTCGCGCTCGTGGTGGGTGGGCTCTCGGCGCAGCAGCCACTCTCGGAACGCCGAGACGGCGATCCGGTGGCCGTCCGGAGTGGTGACGGTCGCCCGGATCGCTCTTCCGACGGGGAGATCGGTGGCTCCATCGAGCACGACGACGAGGCCCCGTCCCGAGATCATGAAGGTCTCCACCACCTCGAGTGGGCCGAGGAAGCCGTTCATGCGCGTGCGTGTCGGCGGCTGACCCGGTGAGTGATCATGTGGCGAGCCGCAGGCGCCGCTCGAGGAGCGCGCGCGTGAAGGTCGCCCGCAGGTAGAAGCCGACAGGGCCGGCCTGCACCCAGTCGCCCTCCTCGCCGAGGGTCCAGGTCAGCGAGCTCGACGTGGCCGCCTTGGGGCGGAGCTGCAGGGCCACCCCGCGTCGGGCGTCGACCTCGCCGTGCTCCCCGAGCGCGAGCATCGCGGAGAGCTCCTCCCAGTCGGCCCGGAGCACGGCCTCCTCGTCGGGGTCGGGACGCCAGAGCACGCCCTGGCCGATGAGCCGCTCACCGGGCGGGCCGTCGCCGACGATCGGCACCCAGAGCACCGCCGCGAGCTTCTCGCGCACCCGGCTCGCCTCCCAGGTGTGCGCCATCGAGCCGTCCAGCGGTGCGCTCGTGACGAACGTGGACTCCCGCACGCGCCCGTCCGCGCCGAGCGGCAGGGTCTTGAGCTCGATGCCGAGGGCCTCGAAGTCCGGGACGGGCCGGGAGGACGCCGATGCGCCGAGGGCCGCCTCGAGGAGCGTGCCGATCCACCCCTTGTCGCGCTTGAGGTCGCGGGGCACCGTGGCCCCGATCGCGGCGGCCAGCTCGTCCAGCCGACGGCCGGCCAACGCGGTCGTGCGGAACAAGAGAGCGGCCTCGTCGGTTGGTGGGTCCGCCCATCGCATGCCACACTGTAGCCGGGAGCGCTCTTCGATGTTCGGTCTGTGGGTCTTCGCCACCATCGCCCTCGCCCAGGACGCCTGTCCGGCCGGTCAGGTGCGCTCGGAGTTCACCCTGGGCAACTGCTGCTGGCCCGGTCAGGCCTGGAACGGCAAGGCCTGTGTGGGGATCCCGCGCTGCCCCGAGGGCATGAAGACCCTCCCGGACCGCTGTGTGGTGCCCGAGCCGCCTCCGCGGCCCCGCGCCGCGCCGGTGGTGCTCCGCAACGTCGTGTTCGCGGGCAGCGAGTTCTCGGGACAGGTGCTCTCGATCGACGGTGAGGAGGCCGGCAAGCTGCCCAACGCCTTCGAGCTGCCCCTCGGCGAGCACGTCTGGGCTGTGCACAACGGGCGCGGCGAGCTGCTCCTCGAGGGTGCGGTGAAGATCCGCGAGGGCGAGGGCGACCAGGTGGTCATGGTCCGCCGGCCCGCCGTCGAAGAGTAGGCCTACCGCCCCAGCCCGAGGATCTGTGCGCCCCGCCTGGCGAGGAGGGGCAGCAAGGTGGCCACACGGCTCACGCGTCCGAGGCCGAGCTCCGCGACCGCGTGCCCCAGGCGCGCGAGGTCCGCGTTGGCCGGGAACCAGAAGACATCGGGCTGGCGGCCCTTGTCGACGATCAGGGTGCGCGGGCGGGTGAACGTCGCGTAGGCGTGGCGGCTGCCGGCGACACCGGTGCCCGTGTGCTTCACGCCGGTCCACGGGAGCTGCGGGATCGCGCCCGTGAAGCTGTGGTTGTTCACGTAGGCCACGCCGACCTCGAGCTGGCGTGCGAGGGCCTCGCCGCGGGCCAGATCGCGCGTCCACACCGAGCCGTTCAGGCCGTAGACGCTCGCGTTGGCGGCCTCCACGGCGGCAGCGGCGTCGTCGACGCGCACGATCGCCACCACGGGCCCGAAGGTCTCCTCCTCGATCACCTTCATGCCGGGCGCGCAGCCGTCCAGCACGGTGGGACGGTAGCCGTAGCCCTCGCCGCAGCGCTGGCCGCCGGTGCGGAGGATGGCGCCCTTCGCGATGGCGTCGGCGACGTGGTCCTCGACGATGGCGAGCTGGGCGGGGTTCTGCAGCGGGGGGACCTCGCCGTCACCGTCGGGGTGGACCGCGAGGGCCGCCGTCACCTGGACGAGGCGGTCGACGAAAGCGTCGGCCACGCCGCGCTCCACGTAGATGCGCTCGACGCTCGAGCAGTCCTGCCCGGCGTTGTGGAAGCTCCAGAACGCGAGGCCTGCGGCCGTGCGGTCCACGTCGCAGTCCGCGAGCACGATGGCCGCGTCGTTGCCGCCGAGCTCGATGGAGCTCGGGATCAGGCGGCCGGCCGCCTGAGTGGCCACCTTCCGGCCCGTGGCCACGCTGCCCGTGAACACCACGGCGTCCACCTGGTCCACGAGGGCCTGTCCGACGGCGCCGTCGCCCTGGACGATGCCGACGACGTCGGGGCCCAGGACCTCCTGCAGGAGCCCGTGCAGCCAGATCCCGGAGCGAGGCGTGTGCTCGGAGGGCTTGATGACCACGGTGTTCCCGGCGAGCAGGGCGGGGAAGAGCGGCTTGAAGAACTGGAGGAGCGGGTAGTTCCAGGGTGCGATGACGCCGACCACGCCGCGTGGGACGCGCTGGATGACGGCTCGCTTGCCGGGGAACTCGATGGGCGAGAGGCGGACGTGCTCGTCGCGCAGGGCGTCGCCTGCGAGGGCGGCGGCTCCCTTGGCGTAGTTGCCGGCGATGACGAGCTCGCTCATCAGGCTGTCGGTGGGGTGGCGACCCAGCTCGTCGCCGAGCACGTCCATGGCCTCCAGGCGACGCTCGACGATCCGCCGACCGAGGAGGGTGATGCGCTTCTGGCGGGTGGCGAGCGGGAGGGCGGCCCACGCGGGCTGGGCGGCGCGGCAGCGGGCGACCACCTCGGCGACGGCGGAGGGTTCGGTCCAGCGTACGGGGACGAGGGCGCGGCCGTCTGCGGGACAGCGGTTCTCTTGGGGCATCCGGGCTCCTGCGGTCTCCGCTCTTAGCTCGCCGGTGGGAGGTGTGCGCGCCAGTCGGGCTGGGCCGGATCGGGCAGGAGCTCCCGGCAGGTGCGGAGGTCGAAGGCCACGGCACCGGCGGCGGGCCCCAGGGGTGGGACGGGCACGCCGAGGTGGGCCGCGACGGTGGTGTAGAACGCCTCGCGGGTGGGGACGGCGGTGACCCCGATCACGACGGGCGGGGCGGGCCTCTCGAGGGCGCGGATCACGAGGGTCGCGGCGTCGTCGTAGTGCACGAGGGGCAGGGGGGCGTCCGCCGGACCGGGTCGGACCTGGAGGGTGCGGGCGAAGTGGGCTGCGGGTCCGCGGGTGGCGGTGTAGAGGCCGCCCAGCCGGACGATCGTGCCCCGGTCGCCCATCCAGTCCCGGAATGCCGCTTCGGTCTCAGCGGCCTCCTGCGCGCGCGCGCTGGCTCCGGGTGGGCTGCCCGCGGAGACCTCGCCCGCGTAGGGGGCGTGGTAGCCCGTGGTCGACACGAGCACCGCGCGGTCGGGTCGGCTGCCGGCCAGACGCGCGATGGCCTCGGCCTGTGCGGCGCTGCCGGGGAGGGCGAGCACGACGAGATCGTCGCGCCCGGGCGTCGGCCAATCGAGGGTCGGGATCGCGCCCAGGGCGCGCAGTTGCGCCCATCGGGCCTCTGTCCGCGTGATGGCGCGACGAACGCCGGAGGTGCCCGCGAGCACGCGCGCGCCGAGCGTCCCGGCGCCGAACACTGAAATGCCCATGAAATCTCCTCGTGCCGATGAGAACCTATGGTGGCCCCGAGAGGAAGCATGTTGGTCGACGCCGCGATGTTGGAGATGCTCGCAGAGCTCCGCATCCCCGGACAGCCGGATCCGGTGACGGAGATCCTCGCCGTGTTCGAGGCGGACGGCCGGCGTGTGCTCGGCATGCTGCGCGTGGCCGCGCAGGGCCAGGACGCGCGTGGGGTGCACGAGGCCGCCCATCGGATGAAGGGGGCGAGCGCCAACCTGGGTGCCATCGCGCTCCAGCAGCGGCTCCTCGTGCTGGAGCAGGCCACCCGCGACGGTGGGCTCCCGGACGGGCTCGACGACGAGGTCACGGAGGTCGCGGACCTGTTCTCCCGCACCCTCGTGGAGCTCGACCGCCTGGCGCGCGCCCAGAGTCGCTAGGTCCGGCGTCCGTGTCCTATTGGGGGCGGAGTGCCGC
>JACKEQ010000063.1 GCA_020632885.1 Alphaproteobacteria bacterium
GCCGGAGCGCGCGCGCTTCGTCTACGAGAAGGCCGAGACGGTCGAGGGCGCCGAGGACGACGCCCGCATCCAGGCGAACTTCGGGTGGACGCTCAAGATCCTCGGCGAGCCCTACGCTGCCGAGATCCGGCTCAAGCGTGCGGTGGAGCTCGACCCCGAGTTCGTGCCGGGCCTCGTCTACCTGGCGCAGCTCTACCTGGCCGACCGCAACTTCGGCGACATGGTGCCGCTGCTCGAGAAGGCCCTGAAGAAGGCGCCCGAGAACCACGGCGTGCTCGTCGACCTGGGCATCGCGTACCGTGGGCTGGGCCGCCTCGACGAGGCCCAGCGCAGCTGGGAGAAGGCCCTCGACCTGAAGCCGGCCGATCCGGTGCCGCTGTTCAACCTCGGCATCCTGCTCGGCGACGACCGCAAGGACTACGACGGCGCCGTCCGGTACTTCAACCGCTACATCGAGGCGGGGGGGCCGGAGTCGACGCTGGCGCTCGAGTACATCGAGGACATCGAGCGCGAGAAGAAGAAGGCGGAGCGTCAGCGCGAGCGCGACGAGGCCCGCCGGAAGCGTGAGGAGGACCGCGCCAAGCGCGAGAAGCTCCTCAAGGAAGCCGAGAAGGAGGAGCAGGGCAGCGGTGCCCCGGCCTCCGGTGGATCGCCCTGGGACACCCAGGGTGGGGGAGGGATGCCGTGACGAGGATCGCCCTGACCGCCAGCCTCCTGGTCGGCAGCACAGCCTTCGCGCAGGATGCGCTCCCCCCCCAGGAGGAGCTCGTCATGCAGGACGGCGCCTTCGTCATCGAGGGCAAGGTCCAGAAGCCCGAGGTCGTCGTGGTCGTCGACCGCAAGAAGCTCGACCAGGGCTTCGACCTCGGCCTCGACGAGGACTTCCTCGACCGCATCGTCCAGGCGGCGGCGGAGCCCCCGTTCTAGTGCTCGACACCCCGAGGAGCACGGCGATCACGGCGCCTTCGTGGCAGCTGGATGTCGGCCCTGCTCACAACCTCCTCACACAGTCCCAATGACGTCAACTCGCCGCACGGACTAGATTCGGCGGCGGCACACCCGGGCTTCGGGGGGCAGTTCTCCCCGCAGTCACAGAAGTCGCTTGCGGAGGAACGCCCGATGTTCGACCGGATGATCGAGATGTTTCAGGATGGCGGGACTTTCATGTACCCCATCCTCCTGGTGTTCGTGTTCGCGATGGCCATCGCGTTCGAGCGCCTGTTCTACGTCACCTTCCGCGCGAACCTGAACGCGACCGCGTTCATGGCCCAGATCCAGAAGCTGATCATGGCCAACAACATCGACCGCGCGATCAAGCTCTGCAACGCGGAGCCCCACGCGGCCCTCCCCCGCGTGGTCAAGGCCGGGCTCACCCGCGCCAACCTCGCCGAGAAGGACATCGAGAACGCGGTCGACGAGGCCACGCTCGAGGTCGGCCCGATGATCAGCAAGCGCACGGGCTACCTGGGCATGCTGGCGAACGTCGCCACCCTGATCGGCCTGCTCGGCACCATCTGGGGTCTGGTCATGGCCTTCGAGGCCGTCGCCAAGGCGTCCGCCGAGATGAAGCAGACCCTGCTGGCCCAGGGCATCTCGGTCGCCATGTACACCACCGCCGGTGGTCTGATGGCCGCCATCCCCACCATGGTCCTGCACTCCATCGTGCAGAACCAGTCCAACCGCATCCTCGACGACGTCGATCAGTACGGCCTGAAGACGGTCAACCTGCTCACGGCCCGTCGCCGCGGCACGCTCGACCAGAGCAACGCGGCCCAGCAGGCGTGATCCCCGGCGGCGCCGCTCTCCCCTGAACCGGGGGGAGCGCGCGCCGCCGAGGCGCGCCTGGGAACCATCCTCGAGCGTCCGTGGTCGGTCCCCAGGGACCCCACCTCCCGACAAGCCGGAGCAGAGCGCATGCGCAAGCATCGCACCGTCGAAGAAGAGGGCCTGAACCTGGTTCCCATCATGAACCTGGTGACGATCCTGATCCCCTTCCTGCTCATGTCCGCGCAGTTCGTGAGCCTCGCGGTCATCGACTCCACGCTCCCGGCCATCACGGTCGAAGTGACGCAGGAGAAGGAGGATCCCGAGGAGAAGCTCAACCTCTCGATCCTGATCACGCCGAACGGCTTCACGCTCACCGGCGCCGACAAGGTCCTCCCGCCCGACAGCGAGACCGACGGCCCGCGCATCCCGTGCCTCGACGCCGGCTGCCGTTCGCCCGAGAGCTACGACTACCACGCCCTCACCGAGCGCCTGAAGAAGGTGAAGGACCGGTACGAGAGCGAGGAGAACGTGATCTTCGTGCCCGACGGTGGCGTGCCCTACGAGGTCCTCGTGCTCACCATGGACGCCGCTCGCGACGACCAGGAGGACAAGGACGATCAGGGCAAGGCACGCACCCTCTTCCCCTACGTCGTCATCGCTGCCGGCGTGCAGTAGTCCACGAGGAACGCACCGATGGCCAAGAAGAAGACCGTTCGCCGCGGTGGTGGCAACGAGGAGCTGAACATCACCTCGATGATGGACATGATGACCATCATCCTCGTGTTCCTCCTCAAGTCCTACTCCGCCGAGGACATCAGCGTGCAGGGCAACGACGACCTCGTCCTGCCCGTGTCCACCTCGCTGAAGCCGCCGAAGCTGGCCGTGAACGTGATCGTGTCGCGTGCCCAGGTGCTCGTCGATGGCGAGCCGGTGCTCTCCCTCGTGGAGGAGGCCGACCCCACCACGGGCCAGCCCGTGATCAAGGTGCCCGAGGCTGCGAAGCGCGGCGCGAAGATCATCGAGCTCTACGACAAGCTGGTGGCGAAGGCCGAGCAGGCCAAGCGCCTCGGTGAGCGCGCTGGCAACGATCAGTTCGACTTCAAGGGCCAGGTGCTGCTGCAGTGCGACAAGCGGCTCCCCTTCGCCGTCATCCGCGAGGTCATGTACACCGCGGGCCAGGCGCAGTTCGGTGAGTTCCGGTTCGTCGTGATCAAGGGCTCCGGCTGATTCGCCGGTCGCGAGGGTCCTGCATCATGACGCCTCCCACGCACCATGCCGCGGCCCCCTTCCCGGGGGGCATCTCCGCGGGTCGGGCCCTGGGGTGGCCAGCGGTCGGGCCGCAGGTCGAGGATCCGCAGGAGAACACGACGTCGGTGGCCTTGTCAGGGGGTGGTGCGGTGGACTATCGTAGGCGAGGCCACGGGTGGAACCACCTCGCGTTGCGGGTTGTCCGAAGTGGTCCGCACCCCGTCACGGGCAGGGCGACCATGATGTCTCTCCGCAGGCTCCACTCCCAGACTCCCGATGTCGCGCGCGACGTCGCGGGCCGCGCGCGTTCGGGCGCGGTGGAGTGCTGACCGGATGAGCGCACAGAAGTCCACCTCCAGGGTCCTGTTCATCGGCGTCGTCCAGGACGGCAAGGTCGTGCAGGAGCGGGCGATGCCCGCCGGCGAGACCGTCACCGTCGGCGGTGCCAGCAAGGCCACCTTCGCCTTCCCCGACACGCCCTTCGGCAACGACGCCTTCCCGCTCTTCCAGGTGCAGGACGGCGCCTACCACTTCCGGTACACGGAAGCGGTCAAGGGCAAGATCACCGCCAGCGGCGAGCGCATCTCCCTCGACAAGGCGGCGAAGGAAGGCAAGGTCCCGCAGCAGGGCGGCGTCTACACGGTCAAGCTCGACGAGTCCGACAAGGGCAAGGTCCGGCTCGGCAGTGTCACGATCCTCTTCAAGTTCGTGGAGCCTGCGGCCGTGGGGCCCGCGCCGCCTCCGGTCGATCTCAAGCTCGACTTCCGGCCGCGTCTCATCGAGGACGACGAGGATCCCATCTTCCTGGGCTTCCTCGCCATCTGGATCGCGCTGGGCATCGCCCTGTCCATCCTCGTGAACTCCGTCGAGCCGCGAGAGTACGATCTCGAGGAGATCCCCGACCGCTTCACGAAGGTCGTGCTGGATCTCCCTCCGCCCGAGATCGAGGAGCCCGAGCCCGAGCCCGAGGTCGACGACGCCATGGCGGTCGAGACCACGGCCGCGGCCACGAAGCCCAAGCCCTCCGACAAGCCCGCCGAGCAGAAGTCCAAGGCCGAGCAGGTCGCGGATGCGAAGGCCAACGAGGCCCGCAAGGACAAGCTCGCCGGCGAGTCCGCCCTCTTCCAGGCCATGCAGGCCAAGATGATCGGCACCACGGGCGAGAACGCCAAGGGCAGCGTGCTCATCTCCAACACCGACGGCGACTACTCCGACATCGCCGAGCGCCTGGCGGCGGCCGAGGCGGCCGGTGGACCCATCGGCGACGGCAGCCGGCTCCGCGGAGCCGACGGCGTGGCCGGCGGCACGGGCACCCGCGACATCGGCGGCGTCGAGGCCGGTGAGGGCGGCGGCGGTGTGGCGGTCGGTCCGGGCCCCGCGCTCAAGACGCCCAAGGGCACGGTCTCTGCAGGTGCGCTCGAGGTCGACGGAGCCAGCGTGGCCGGTGTGTCTGCGGTCGTCCGCAAGTACCAGGGCCAGCTGAAGTACTGCTACGAGAAGTCCCTCAAGTCCAACCCGAAGCTCGCCGGTCGTGTCGTGGTCGGGTGGTACGTCGAGGATGGCGCCGCCTCCGACGTGTACATCGCCGACAACACCACGGGTGACGACGAGCTCGCCTCCTGCATCAAGAGCAAGGTGGCGCGGTGGGACTTCAAGGACGTCGAGGACGGCGAGGCGAAGTCACCGTTCATCTTCGCTCCCCAGGAGTGACGTTGTCGGGCGGTTTCGCTGACGACGACGTCCTCGGGGGCTGCCGCCAGCCGCTTCACACGTGGTTGACGGCATGCGCGGGGCGGCGTACGAGGCCCGGGGGGAGGAGCTCGTCATGAGCATCGTCAAGCTCGTCGCCATCGTGGTCCTCTCCGGTCTCCCGCTCGTCGCGGGGGCAGCCGAGCAGCCGCTGCCCACCTTCAGCGTGGCCACCGAGATGGAGAAGTCCGACGCCGAGAAGGCCGAGACGGCTACGGCCGCCATGGCGGCCATCGAGGAGGCCCAGGGCCGGGTCACGTCGCTGCGCGAGCGGCTGGGCAAGGGCAAGGCCAAGGCGAAGAACGAGGCCGCCCAGAGCTGCGTGAAGGACAAGGGCGGCCTGCTGGCCTCGCTGGCGTCGCTCTCGAAGAACGCCAAGGGCGAGTACGACAAGGCGCGAGCCGCGGGCAACGCGGTCCGTGCAGACCTGCTCCTGCAGACGTTGATCATCGCTGCAAACGGTGCGTCGAAGCTGTACGCCGAGGCCCACGAGTGCTCGGGCGACGGAGGTGAGCTCACGGGCGACACGCTCGTCGAGGTCACCGACGTGTTCGCCGATGCCTCGCGCGATGTCCGCGAGATCGTCGTCGAGCTGCTGAACTTCGGGTCCGATCCCGGCAACACGTCCCCGTTCTGACGGATCGCGGACCCAACACGACGTTCATCGCGACGTTCACCGGAGAGGATGCATGAGCGGGGAGGGGAGGAGTCCTGCGTGGACCGCGCGCGCGCTGCGGAGCCTCGGCCGATGGGCCGCGGGGCTCCTGTGCAGTGGCGGCGTGGCGTGGGCTGCCCCCGGAGATCACGTCGTCGCGGGCCATGCGGTCATCACCCCCGAGGTGATGGCGGGCGTCGAGATCCAGAGCAACGCCTACCGCTCCGAGGCGCCTGCGCGCACGCTGCCCGGCTACAACTTCGTCGGCCGCGTCGGGCTGGGCGTGCAGCTCCGTGCTCCGAAGGTGTGGTTCGACTTCGACGGCAAGTGGGAGCCGCGCATCTTCCTCACGCCGGCCAGCCAGAACCTGAACCAGCTCGGCAACTTCGCGGCGGGCGCCGCCCTCAGCGTGGCGCCGTCGGGCATCGTCGGGTTCAAGCTCAGCGATCGGGCGCGCTTCTCGGCGAACAGCAACGACGAGCCCTTCAAGGGCAACGCGCTGGTCACGCAGATCCGCAACACGCTGGCCGTGGGCCTGCCCATCCGGCCCGGGCCCGAGTTCACCATCGAGCCGGGGGCCAGCTGGTCCTTCCACACCTTCCGCATCCCGGGCGCCGTGGGCAGCCGCGGCTACGGTGACCGCAACACCATCGCGCCGCACCTGAACTTCACCTGGCTGTTCTTCCCGAACACGGCCTTCGTGTTCGAGGCGTCGTACGAGATGAACCTCTGGCGGCAGTACGAGGCCGGTCTGCAGCGCCCGCTGCCCGACAGCCAGTACCTGCGCGCCGTCACGGGCATCCGTGGTCGCTTCACGCGCCACTTCCTGCTCCAGGCGCTCGTGGGCTACGGCTTCGCGATGTACCAGGACGCCCTGGGCGGCGACTTCAGCCTGAGCAACCGGAACAACGCCAGCCTGCTCGACTCCCTCATCGTGTACGTCCGGCCGGAGCTCGACTTCGGGTACACCGACGGCGAGAGCTTCGGGCAGCGGGTCCACGTGTCCTACCGCAAGGACTACAACGACTCCTTCTTCACGAACTACCTGGCCTACCATCAGGTCGGGCTGGGCTGGGACAGCAACCTCGGCCGCTTCTTCGGCGTGCAGCTGGCCGGGTCCGTGCGGTTCGAGGGCTACCACGGTGCGGTCGAGCGCAACGACATCTTCCCCGATGTCTCGCTGGCGCTGCCCATCCGGCCCACGCGCTACCTCACGCTCCGTCCGGCGGTCGAGTACATGCAGCGCGTGTCCTTCGACGACCCCACGGTGGAGTACCTGAACTTCGTCGGGCGCTTCCACATCTCCTTCGTCTACTGAGCCCCCGATCCCCGCGGGCGTGTCACCGCCCGGTCCGGGGATGCGACGTGGCTCACGGACGCGGGGCGCCGTGGCGCGTGTTCCGTCCCGCTGGGATAGGTGGCGCGGGAGGTGACGATGGCAGGACGCAGGCGCGCATCGATGCTGCTCGTGCTGGGCGCGGTCGCCGCGGGTCCCGCGGAGTACCGCATCGGCCCGGGTGACGGGCTGCGCGTCGACGTGTACGACGAGGGCGAGCTGTCGGGCGAGGTCGACGTGAGCGAGGGTTGCACGGTGTCCCTGCCGCTCGTCGGCGAGGTCCCCACCTGCGGGCTCACCGCCACCGAGCTCGCCACGGCCATCACGTCGGCGTACGCCGACGGCTACCTGGTGCAGCCGTCGGTGAGCGTCTTCGTCACGCGCCACCGCAGCCAGCGCGTCGACGTGCTCGGGGCCGTGGGCAAGCGGGGGCCGCTCTTCCTCGAGGGCGACACCTCGGTGGTCGAGGTGATCAGCATGGCCGGGGGGCCGTCGGCCGACAACGTGGTCTCCGTCGACGTCATCCGCCGTGATGGCACGAAGGAGGCCTACGACCTCAAGAAGCTCATGTCCTCGCCGGAGCGGGTGCTGGCGCAGGCCGGCGACCGCATCGTGCTGCGCCCGGGCGAGGTCGTGTACATCGAGGGCCAGATCAAGCGGGCGGGCACGGTCACCCTGCACGAGGCCATGACGGTCACCCAGGTGCTCGCGAGCGCCGGAGGGCCCGACCTCTACGCCAACCTCAAGCGCGTGCTCGTCCGTCGAGCCGACGGGTCCCGGCTTCGGGTGAACGTCCTGCGGGTGCATCGCGGCGTCGAGGAGGACATCGTGCTCCAGCCCGACGACCACATCATCATCCCGCGCGGCATCTTCTAGGCTGCGCCGTCGGCGTGCCTTTGGGCTCCGGGACGCGCGCGCGTGGCGCCCTCGACGATGCCTCACCCGGTCCCATGACGCGTCAAGAGGTGCTATGCTGCGCGGGCGTGGGAGCTCGATGGGACGCAGCAAGACGGCGGTGACGGCCCCCTCCGGTTCGACCAGGACGGTCGCATCGGTGCTCGGAGAGCGACGGGGGGAGATCCTCGCGGTGCTCGTGGTCGCGGTGACGGCCTTCGCCCTCGTGGCGCTGGCCGGCTTCGACATGGCGGACGAGACCTGGCTGCGGCCGCGTCTCGACGGCACGTCGGGCTTCGCCAACCCCGCCGGGTGGCTCGGCGCGAACCTCGCCGAGCTGCTCTTCCAGGCCGTGGGCCACGGCGCCTGGATGGTCGTGGTTCCCGGCTGGGTGGCGCCCCTGTACGCGCTGGCCGGTCGGCGCTTCTTCTCTCCGGTGCAGTGGCTGGTGGCCGGCTGGCTCGTGCTGATGTCGCTCGCCATCGTGCACCTGGCCCTGCCGGCGGGGGAGGCCTTCCCTCCGGGCGGGGTCGTGGGCGCTGCCCTCGGCGATGCGCTCGTGGGCGTCATCGGCACGGCAGGCGCGTGGCTCGCGCTCGTGGCCACGGTGGCCAGTGCTGCCAGCCTGCTCGCCGGCGTGTCGTGGAGCGCGGTGGCGCGCCGCGCGGTCGACGGCATCGACGCCGCGCGTCCGGTGGTCAAGGAGCAGGCGGCCGCCGCGGGCGGTCGCGTGGGGGCCTGGACCACGGCGGGGCTCCGTGCCCTGGCCAGCGCCACGGCCCGCAGCCTCGCAGCGATCGGGAGCGCGGCCATCGCGGCGCTCGTGGGCACCGTGCGGGCCGCGTGGCGCGGGCTGGGCGTGGTGGCGCGATCGTCCTGGGAGGCGGTGCGCCGTGGGCAGGTGGCCCTGCACCGCACCGAGGTGGAGGAGCTCGACGAGGCCTCCTGGCGCCAGCTCACCGGGCTCACCCGCCCGCCCTCCTCGGGGGGCGCCACCGGTCCGCTCAGCCACGTGGCCGACGTCACCGCCGTGGGCGACGCCACCACGCCCGCCGCCGAGGTCCAGTGGGATCCCACCCAGGCCGGCGATCCCGCGTCGCTCCTCGGCATGTTCCCCGAGCTCGCGCCCCGCGAGGCCGACGAGCCCGCGCCCGCGGCGCGGCCGTCGCGCGCGAAGACGGCTGCACCGCCGGCGCCGCCCCAGGTGAAGCGGTCCCCGGTCGTGCACGTGCCGCCTGCGCCTGCGCCTGCGCCGGCGGCCGCCGCGGTGGCCGTGCTCGACACCCCGCCGCCGGCCTTCGTCGAGCCCCCCGACGAGGACGACCTGTCCACGGCCTACGGGCCCGACGACGACGTCGACGAGGACGAGGACGACGTCCGCACGATGGGGCCCACCCCTGCCGCCGCGCCCACGGGGCCCCGCCGTCCGTTGCACGTGGAGGCCGCCGCCGGCCTGGAGTCCCGCGTCGCCGACGACGGGCGCTCGGTCTCCGACCACAGCTCGCTCTACTTCGCGTTGCCGGCGCTCTCGCTGCTCGATCCCGTGCCCGAGCAGCGCGCCCAGATCGACACGGCGGAGCTGGAGGCCCTGGCTGCCACGGTGGAGCAGAGCCTCGCCCACTTCAACGTCACCGGCAGCGTGCAGAACGTGCGCGTGGGCCCGGTGGTCACCATCTTCGAGTTCCTGCCCGACCCGGGCATCAAGGTGCGTCGCATCGCGAACCTCGCCGACGACCTGGCGATGGCCCTGCGCGCCAAGTCGGTGCGCGTCGTGGCGCCCATCCCGGGCAAGGGCGTGGTCGGCATCGAGATCCCGAGCCGCCACCGCATGACCATCTTCCTGCGGGAGCTCCTGGGCGCCGACGAGTTCCGCAAGACCGACGCCGCGCTGCCGGTGGTGCTCGGCAAGGACGTGGAGGGACGTCCGGTGGTGGAGGACCTCGCGAAGATGCCGCACGTGCTCGTGGGTGGCACCACGGGGTCGGGCAAGTCCGTCGGCGTGAACGGCATGCTGCTCTCGCTGCTCTACACCCGCACCCCCGAGGAGCTGCGCCTGCTCCTCATCGACCCGAAGAAGCTCGAGTTCGAGGCCTACGGCGGGGTGCCCCACCTGCTGCACCCGGTGGTCACCGAGCCTGCGGGCGCCGCGGCCGCGCTGGCCTGGGCCTGCCGCGAGATGGACCGACGCTACCAGCTCCTGTCGGACTGGAAGACGCGCTCCATCGACAGCTTCAACAAGAAGGTCGAGAAGGAGGTGCGCAGCTGGGGGCCCGACAAGGCCTGGCGCTACGCGCCCAAGGACTGGGACAGCCCGCTGCCGCCGCCTGCCCCCGAGCCGCTGCCCTACATCGTCATCGTCATCGACGAGCTCGCCGACCTGATGATGGTGGCGAAGAAGGACGTGCAGGACAGCATCGTGCGCCTCGCCCAGATGGCGCGCGCATGTGGCATGCACCTCATCGTGGCCACCCAGCGTCCCTCGGTCGACGTGGTCACCGGCCTCATCAAGACGAACATGCCCACGCGCATCAGCTTCAAGCTGCGTTCCGTGGTCGACAGCCGCACCATCCTCGACCAGGGCGGCGCCGAGAAGCTGCTCGGCCGCGGCGACCTGCTGCACCTGCCGGGTGCGGGCGAGGTCAAGCGCATGCACGGCGCCTTCGTGTCGGACGAGGAGGTGGTGCGCGTCATCGACTTCCTGCGCGAGCAGCGCGAGCCCGACTACGTCGAGGGCGTCACCGACGCAGGGGAGGGCGGCAGCGACGAGTTCGGTGACGCCGAGGTCGACGACGACCTCTACGACGACGCGGTGCGCGTGGTGGTGGAGAAGGGCAAGGCGTCCACCTCGATGGTCCAGCGGCACCTGAAGATCGGCTACAACCGCGCGGCGCGCCTCATCGACGCGATGGAGGCCGCGGGCGTGGTGGGGCCGGCCGACGGGGCACGGCCGCGCGACGTGCTGGTGGGTCCCCATGGCGGGTGAGCCGCTCCGCCGTGCCGTCTCGGCGGCAGGCCGCCGTGGCTCCCCGATCCCTCGGGTGCTACATCGTCCAGGCGCGGGCATCTTCGTCCGATCCCGCGTGTCGGGCTGCCGAACCCATCCTCGGATCGAATGCCCCGCCGTCGCGCTCGTCGGATGCCCGTCCTCGACCGCCCCGGCCGCTCCGCCCAGGAGACCCTGATGGCCTTCCGCCCCGCCGCCCGCACCGCCGCCGTGATCTGCGCCGCGCTCCTGCTCGGCAGCGTCACCGTGCCGCCGCTCGTCCCGCGCGCCTGCGCCGAGGACGCCGTCGCGAGCCCGATGACCAAGCAGCAGATCGTGGACGCGCTCTCGGCCAAGTACAAGGACGTCAAGGCCATCCGCGCCGACGTCGTGCAGACGCAGCGCTCCGCGCTCTTCGGCGACGAGACGGTGGAGGCGAAGCTGCTGGTGAAGCAGCCCGGCAAGATGCGGTGGGCCTCGGGCTCGGGCGCGTCGGCCAAGCTCTTCGTCACCGACGGCGCGAAGATGTGGGTCTACACGGCCGAGGACAAGCAGGTCATCGTCTACGACGACGTGTCGGGGCAGCGCGGCGCCACCGAGACGATGCTCACCTCCCTCGACAAGCTCGAGGAGAAGTTCCTCGTCACGGTCGTGTCCTCGGGCGCCGCCGGCCACGTGGTGGAGCTCAAGCCCAAGGGCGACGACAACTTCAAGAAGGTCGTCATCCACCTGGGCGGGGCGCTGGGGGTCGAGCGGGTCGTCATCACCGACACCTTCGACAACGTCACCGAGCTCGATCTGAAGAACGTCGAGCTGAATCCCGCGGTCGACGACAAGGAGTTCGTGTTCACGCCGCCCACGGGCGTGAGCGTCATCCGCGAGACGAACTAGACTACGGCGGGGGCCCCGCCCCGCCTTGTGACCAAATTACGGCGGGGGCCCCGCCCCGCCTTGGGGGCCGAGGTGGCGGGTTCGCCGCCGGCGTCCGGCCGCTGGGGGTGGCGGTTTCGCCCCCGGCGTCTTGCCTCGTCCGGCCGTCGGGGGTGACGGGTTCGCCGCCGGCGTCTCGCCTCGTCCGGCCGTCGGGGGCGGCGGGTTCTGCACGGCCGCCCGTGCCTAGCCGTCATCCGCGTCTGCAGCGGCAGCCTCGTCGGCGAGGCGGCGGGCCTCGGTGAGAGCGGCGGTGAGCTGCGGGTCGCGGGCCAGGCGGCTGGCCGGGGGACCGTCCCAGGGGATCGACGACCGCAGCATGCGGAGCTCGGCGTGGGGCAGGCCGTCGACGAGATCGAGCAGCTCGGTGCGCTGGTCGTCGGTGAGCGTGGGCAGGCCGACGATGGCCTCGCGCAGATCGTCGACCGAGGTGTCCTCGCCGGGCCACGGGATCACCACGTCGGGCAGGCGACCGTCGCGGGGGGCCACCGGCGTGCCCGAGGGCGTGAGGTAGCGGCCCACGGTGAGCTTCAGCGCCGACCCGTCGCGGTGCTCGAACACCGTCTGGATGCTGCCCTTGCCGTAGGTCCGCGTGCCCACGAGGCGTCCGGCACGCGTGTCCTGCAGGGCGGCCGCGACGATCTCCGCAGCGCTCGCCGAGCGGCCGTTCACGAGCACCACCACGGGTACCCCGAGGCTGTCGGGCGTGGCCTCGAAGGCGCGTCGCTCGCCCTCCACGCGCCCCGTCGTCGACACGATGGGGCCCTCCGAGAGGAAGAGGTCGGCGGTGGCCACGGCCTCGGTGAGCAGGCCCCCCGGGTTGTCGCGCAGGTCGAGCACCAGGGCCTCCACCGGACCCTCGGCCACGTGACGGGCGAGCTGCCGCTCGAGGTCGGCCGCCGCGCCCTCGCGGAACTGCACCATGCGGGCGTACGCGATGCCGGGCGCCAGCGCGTCGACGTCGACGTTCGGGGCCTCCACGCGGTCGCGCACGGTCTGGATGGTGTGGTCGCTGCCGTCGCCGGCGCGTCGCACCTGCAGCCGCGCCGGCTGGCCGCGGGGACCCAGCAGTGCCCGGTTGACCTCCTCCATCTCGCTGGCCTCGAGGCGCTGTCCGTCCACCTCGAGGATCAGGTCGCCCACGGTGATGCCGTCGCGGCTGGCGGGGCTCCCGGGCAGCACGCGCGTGACCCGCGGGCCCTCGTCGGTGAGCCGCACCTCCACGCCGAGCCCCGTGTAGGCGCCGTGGGTCTCGCGCTGCAGGTCGCGGTAGGCCTCGGGGGTCATCCAGGCGGAGTGGGCGTCGAGCCGGTCCACCATGCCCTGCAGGGCGGCCTCCACGAGCTCCTCGGTGCCGATCTCGTCCACCCAGGTGGTCTCGACCAGGCCGATGACCCGCACCAGGGTGTCGAGGGCGCCGTACGGGTCCTGCGCATGCTCCGCGGCCCGCGCGCCGAGCCAGGCACCACCGAGCAGGCCGCTGCTGAAGAGGCCGAGCACGGTGAGGGTGGCGACCGTGGGCGAGGTGCGCAGGAGACCTCCACCTGCCGATCCTAACGTCTCGGCGCGTGGCGGCAGGGCGTCGGCCGCTACGGGGACGTGAAGGGGGGCACCGCGGGCCCCAGATCCACCCACCGCACCGGCGAGGGCACCGTGCCCAGGAAGTGGGCGCCCACGTGCTGGAAGCGCTCCACGTGGTCGGTGACCAGGAACTCGACCCCGCCCGACCCCTCGCCCGCACCGAGGACCGCCGAGACCGCCCGCGCCGTCGCGTGCGCAGAGTCCACCAGCCTCGCGCCCGGGAGCACCTCGCCGAGCACGTCGGTGAGCAGCGGGTAGTGCGTGCAGCCCAGGATCACGGTGGTGGCGCGGTCGCGGAGGAAGCCCACGTAGGCCTCGGCCACCTGCCGGGGCACGTCGCCGTGCAGCCAGCCCTCCTCCACCAGCGGCACGAAGAGCGGGCAGGGGACGGCGTGCACCTCCAGCGTGGGCGCCCGTGCGGCCAGGGCCCGCTGGTACGCACCCCCGCCCACCGTGCCGGCCGTGCCGAGCACCGCGACTGCGCCGCCCGTGTGGGCCTCGAGGGCCGCCTCCACGCCCGGCTCCACCACGCCGAACACCGGGATGTCCAGCGTCTGGCAGGCGGCCTGCAGCGCCGGCAGCGCGTGGGTGGACGCGGTGTTGCAGGCCACGACGAGGGCCTCGACCCGCTCGTGCTGCACCAGGTGGGAGGCCACGGCCAGCGAGTAGCGCACCACCGTGAGCGGAGACCGGGTGCCGTAGGGGATGCGCGCGGTGTCGCCCAGGTAGACGATCTCGTGGCCCGGCATCGCCTGGCGTGCCGCCGCGAGCACGGTGAGCCCGCCGATGCCCGAGTCGAAGATCCCGATCCGCACAGCGCCTCCGGGCACCCCGGACGCCGCCGTCCGCGGGGGCGGACAGCGTTATCTGCCGGGCGGAGGTGTGTCGTGCGGGTCGGCGTCTTCGGCGGCTCCTTCCACCCACCCCACGTGGGGCACGCGCTCGTGGCGGCCTGGCTGCGGTGGACCGATCAGGTGGACGAGGTGTGGCTCGTGCCCGCCTGGTCGCACCCCTTCGGCAAGGAGCTCGCCCCGTTCGCGCACCGCCTCGCCTGGTGCCGGGCGCTCGCCGACACCGTGGGCCCCTGGGTGCGCGTGGACCCCGTCGAGCGGGCGCTGGGCGGCACCAGCTACACCATCCACACGCTGGACGCCCTCGCCGAGGCGCACCCGCACCACGGCTTCCGCCTCGTGGTGGGCGCCGACGTCCTCCCCGACACGCCACGCTGGCGGGCCTGGTCGCGCATCGAGGCCGAGTACGCCCCCCTGATCGTCGGTCGTGCGGGCCACGCGGCGGTGCCCGGCGTGCCCACCTTCCCGGAGGTCTCGAGCACGGCCGTGCGCGCGGCCCTGGCCCGCGGGGAGGACGTCTCGGCCCTCGTGCCGCGCGCGGTGCTCGCGGCGATCAGGGCGTCGGAGGCCGAGGGATCAGGCCCCAGTTGAGCCCGCCACCGCTGGGAC
>JACKEQ010000064.1 GCA_020632885.1 Alphaproteobacteria bacterium
TTCGCCTTCGAGCCCCTCGACACCACCATCGAGGACGGCCTCGCCATCGCGCACACGTCGACGTTCGGGGTGGTCTTCCTCGCCTCCACCGAGCCGAACATCGTGGGTCCGGGCCCTCGTCCAGAGCTTCCGGATGGCCCCACGCCCACCGCAGGCACCCTGTTCGACTGTCCGTCGGGCGGCGTCGTCGACCTCACACACCTCCAGGACACCGCCGCGCCCGCACCCACCACGACGGAGTGCCCCGAAGGGGTGGGCGCGCGCATCGGCGAGACGCTCTACGCCGATCTGCACGGGGCCCTGGCTGCGGTCGAGCAGGGCCAGACGGTGGAGATCTGCCCCGGCATCCACGAGGGCCCCTTCGCCTATGTCATGCCCGAGGACGTCACCCTCGAGGGCATCGCCCCCGAACGAGAGGCCACCGTGCTCACCGCGCGGCTCCTGGGCTCCGTGCTCCAGGGTCGGGACCTCACGCTGCGGAGGCTCACGATCCGCCGCGGGTACAGTCGGGACATCGGGGGCGGAGCGCAGGTGCTCACCCTGGTGGCAGACGATGTCGTCTTCCTGCAGAACGTGGCGTGCAGCCTGGGCGGGGGAGCTGGAACGAGCTTCGGGCCATCGAGGATCATCGGCAGCCTGTTCGAGGCCAACGTCGCACGCGACGTTGGGGCAGGCTTGGCCTACATCTCCCTGGCCCCCCCCTCGGCCGGCGGGCTCGAGGTGGTCGGGACCACCTTCCGTGCCAACGCCGCCGAGAGAGGTGCCGGCGCCTGGCTGTTCGGGGGGGGAGAGGCGATCCGCGTCGTCGACAGCGCATTCGACGCCAACACGAGCCGCTCCCGGGGTGGGGGGCTCTCCATCGAGAACGAGCGTCATGGGATCCTCCAGGTCCTCGGCTCCACATTCACGGCCAACGTCGCTGGTGAGCACGGCGGCGCGATCGAGCACTACCACTACGAAGACACGGGGTTCGATCCCCGACCCACCACGCCCGCCACGCTCGTGATCGAAGGCGGGAGCTTCGTGGGCAACCAGGCGGGGACGTCGGGCGGAGCCCTGCTCCTCCAGCCCCGCCTGCCCGGAGACGCCATCCGCCTCACCGACTCGGTGTTCACCGCCAACACCGCGCCTACGGGCGCCGCGCTCCACCTCCCCATGACGCCGGGGGCCACGCAGGGCGCCTACGTGTTCGCCGGACTCGACCTCGACCAGCCCGAGGCCTGCGCCTTCGATGTGGAGGCGCCCGTCGACTGGCCCATCACCCTGGCCTTCACGGACCTGACCCTCGTGGGCGACGAGCCCATCTGCCTCGAGAACGCCACCGCCACCCTGGACGGCCAGCCCTACCCCTGAGCCCAGGGCGCCGGCACCTCGAACGCCAGCTCCTCGCCCGTGAGCGGGTGCACGAGCTCCAGGCGGGCCGCGTGCAGCCCCAGGCGGTCCCAGGGACGCGCGAGATCCCCGCCGTACCGACGGTCGCCGAGCAGCGGGGTGCCGTTCATGGCCGCGTGCACCCGGATCTGGTGCGTGCGCCCGGTGTGCAGGCGGCAGACCACCGCGGTGACCCCGTCGGGCCGGGCCTCTTCGACCTCCACGTCCGTGCGGGCCCGCTTGCCGTCGACGTCCCACGACCAGGTGCCCGCGTCCACGTGACCCTCGCACAGGGCAGCGTACGTCCGGCGCACCCGGTGCTCCCGGAAGGCGCGGGCCAGCCCCGCGTTGGCGCGACGATCGAGGGCCAGCACGAGCAGCCCGGACGCCCGCCGATCGAGCCGATGGTGCAGCCCGACGTACGCCTCCGTCCGGCAGAGCAGCTCGTAGACCCCGTCGTCACCGCCCTTCGTGCGCTGGCTCGGCAGGCCGGCCGGCTTGTCGACGACCACCAGCGCACCGTCGCGCCAGACCTCCCGGAGCTCAGAGCTCACGGCGGTTCTGCAGGGCACGCGCGAGGCTCACGGCGTCCGCGTACTCGATCTCCGTGCCCACGCTGATCCCGTGGGCCAGGCGCGTCACCCGCACGCCGAGCGGCTGGAGCAGACGGCCCAGGTAGAGCGCCGTGGCGTCGCCCTCCACGTCCGGATCGGTGGCCAGGATGACCTCCGAGACCCCGCCGAGACGCGCCAGGAGCTCGCGGATCCGGAGCTGGTCGGGACCGATGCCGTCCAGCGGCGCGATGGCCCCGTGCAGCACGTGGTAACGACCGCGATACTCCCCGGACCGCTCGAAGGCCAGGATGTCCTGCGGGTGCTCCACCACACACACGGTGTCGTGCTGGCGCCGCGGATCCGCGCAGAGGGCGCACGGGTCCGACGAGGTGAGGTTGCAGCACTGGCTGCACGGGTGGATGCCGTCCTCGAGACCCAGCAGGGCCTCGGCGATGGCGTGCGCCGTGCCCGGCTGGGCGTTGAGCATCCAGTAGACGAGCCGCGTGGCGGTCTTCTCCCCGATGCCCGGCAGCCGCTTGAGCTGCTGGACGGCGCTCGCGATCGGGTCGGGCACTAGAAGCCGAGCAGGCCCGGCGGGATGGGGAGGCCACCGGTCATGGCCTGCATGCCGTCCTTCATGGAGTCCCGCGCCTGACGCAGGGCCTCGTTGGTGGCGGCGCGCACGAGGTCCTCGAGGAGCTCGCGGTCCTCGGACGCCTCCTGGGCGATGGACACGCTCTCCACCAGGAAGTCACCCGTGACCACGACCTTCACGAGGCCGCCGCCCGCGGTGCCCTCGCAGCGGAGGGCCTTCTGGCGGGCCTGCATGTCGGCCATCTTCTGCTGGAAGCCACCGAGGAGCCCGGCGAGGTTCCCGAAGTCGAACTGGTCCATCTCACTCTCCATCCGTCAGGGGGACAGCCCGGAGGAGCGTGGCTCCCAGCGCGTCGACGACACGCTTCACGTCCGGGTCGGCGAGCACCTTGCGCGCGAGGGCCTTCTGGCGGTCGTTCTCGGTGCCGGTGTCGGGCAACGCGTCCACGTCGACCTTCACGCGCTCGCCATAATGCCGGGCCACGAGTTCCACAACCGTGGGGTCGCGCAGCGCGCGCCTACCCTCGGCGAGCTCGCGGCCGCCGTGCAGGGCCACCGTGAGCGTGCCACGATCGAGGGTGGCCCTGCCCTTCGCCAGCACCGCGGCAGACCCGCCCATCTTCTCGAGGTCGACCACCAGCCCCTCCCACGGGCCCCGCTTCGCGGCGCGGGCGGGCGCGCGGAACATCCCTGGCGGCTCCGGTGGCAGCTCGGGGGGCGCGTGGTGGACCTCCGGAGGGTCCGGAGGTGCCGGGGGCATCTCGGGGGGGCGGCGCTCCGGACGCGGTGCAGGCGGGCGTGGCGGCGGCGGACGTCGCTCCGGAGGCGCGGGACGCTGGTCGCCCTGGGGCCTTGCGGGCTCCGGCGGCGGCGGGCGTCGTGCGGGCGGGGGGGACGTCGTCGTCAGCGCGGGGCGCGGCGCGTCCCCTCGGCTTTTCCCGGCGTGCGGGTCCTCCGCTCGAGCTCCTCGAGGCGACGCACGAGCTGACCGAGGGGCTGGGCCGAGCGCGGGGTGGCCAGCCGCACGGCGGCCATCTCGAGCACCAGGCGCGGCCGGGGCGCCCGGGAGACCTGGTCGTGCACGTCGATCAGGGCGTCGAACAGGCGGTGGAGCTGCTCGGGCTCGGCGTCCTTCACGATGGCCACGAGCGCCTCCGCCTCGTCCTCCGCGATGTCGACGAAGCGCGCGCTCTCGGGCGACAGCCGCAGGAACGTGGCGTTGCGGAGGACCTCGAGCAGCTCCTCGCTGAACTGGGTGAGCTCGAAGCCGTAGCCGTAGACCGTGTCGATGGCCTCGAGGACCTTTGCCGGCTCGCCCTTCACCATGCCCTCGAGGGTGGAGTGGAGGATGCGACGGTCGATGAGCCCGAGGATCTCGGAGACCTCGCGGTCCGTGACGGCCTTGCTGGTGCCGAAGGAGATCACCTTGTCGAGCAGCGACTGGGCGTCGCGCATGGACCCCTCGCCGGCCCGCGCGATGAGGCGCAGGCTGGCGTCCGAGATCTCGGTGCCCTCCGCGTCGGCGATCTCGCGGAGCCGCTCCACCACGCCCCGCACGGGGATGCGCTTGAAGTCGAAGCGCTGCACGCGGGACAGGATGGTGTCGGGGATCTTCGCGGGCTCGGTGGTGGCGAACAGGAACACCACGTGGGCCGGCGGCTCCTCGAGGGTCTTCAGGAGCGCGTTGAAGGCCGCCCGGGTGAGCATGTGGACCTCGTCCACGAGGTAGACCTTGTAGCGGCCCTGGGTGGGCAGGTACGCCACGGTCTCCCGGAGCTCGCGCACGTCGTCCACGCCGTTGTTCGAGGCGCCGTCGATCTCGATGAGGTCCGGCGAGGTGCCCGAGGCGATCGAGCGGCACGGCACACACTCCCCGCAGGGCGTGGGCGTGGGCCCGTTCACGCACGACAGCGACTTGGCGAGCGCACGCGCGGCCGTGGTCTTGCCGACGCCGCGGGCCCCGCAGAACAGGTAGGCGTGGTGGATCCGGTTGCGCTCGAGGGCGTTCTGGAGCGTGCGGGTGACGTGCTCCTGACCGACGATCCCGGCGAAGGTCGCGGGCCGGTACTTCCGGGCGATGGCGAGGTAGGACAAGGGCGCTCCGAGGGGAGCCTCCGGTATCCCGTGACGTCAGGGCGTGCGCTTCTTCCGGACGGGCTTCACCTGGACGGGCGGCGGCCGGTCGTCCACCACGCGCATCGGAGCCCCGCCCAGGCGGGTGATCGGGGTGTCCTTCGGCGGGACGAAGGGCTGGACGGGCTCCGCCTCGACCTCCGGGATGGGGTCGGTGGTGGTGGGCGTCTCGGCCGGCGCGAACCAGCTCGCGACCCACTCCACCAACGAGCCCGTCTCCGCCGAGCCGGACGCGAAGGCAGGCGTCCCGAGCCCCAGCAGACCCGCCGCCGTCGCCAGCCGCCGGAGCCGGCCGGACGGTCGCAGCGAGCGCCCGCGGGGCTCGGGACGGAAGAGCACGGTGTCGTTCCAGACGTCCATCTGGATGCAGGCGGTGGGGTTCGCGTCCAGGAAGCCCCGCGCCTCGCGCTCCGTCATCTGGGAGATGTCGGTGACGGTCTTCTGGCACTGACGACAGAAGCGCCGGCAGCCGGTGCCGTCCATGGCGTCCCAGGGCACGGAGCAGGGGTCGGGGATGGAGAGCTCGTCGGTCCGCATGTTCACCTCGGACGGCGAACGCGGTGGACCCGGCGGGCTTACACCCTCACTGCGGATCGAACACGCCAGCCCGGATGTCCTCGCCGAGCTGCTCGCCGACCTGGTTCATCCGCCAGCGCATACGCTGGTCGATCGCCTCGTCCTGGCCGCCCACCACACCGAACGTCAGGAACTTCTCGTCGCGCCCGTCGTTCTTGAAGCCCGAGCCGCTCGCGGAGACGGCCGCGTCCGGGAACTGATCGTCGAACCACGGCTCCAGGCGCTTCATGAGACCCTCGGTCCACTCCATGGTGTCGGACGTGCCGGTGTAGCGGAGGGTCGCGAGGCACGGGTACTCCGAGCAGTCCACCCCGCTCACCTCCACGTCCGGGACCTCCGCGATCTGCGCCTTCACGCTCGCCTCGAAGGCATCGCGGGTGAAGGCCGAGGGCACCCCGCTCGTCGGCCAGGGCACGGGCTCCCCCTGCCCTGCCGTGAGCTGCCCGCGGACCAGCGCCGCCGCGAACCGCTCCTCGTCGAGGGCCTTCTTCGTGGCCGCGAGCTCCTCCCGGAGGCGTGCGACCTCCGGGTCCGCGGAGCCCATCGGCGCGACCCCCGCCTCCAGGATCGGCGCGGCGGACGGGGTCCCGAAGGTCTGCCGCTGCCCCGCGCGCAGCTCGACGGGCTCGGCCCCTCCGGGCCCGGCGTGCACGAGGGCGGACCCCTCGTAGACGGCGATGGTGACGGCGACGCCGGCGATGCCGGCCAGGATCTCGCGGGTGAGCATGGGGTCCTCCAGGGTCTCCACCGGCACACCACGCACGACCCCCCGCTCCGGTTCCACCGCGATGCGCGCACGCCCATCGAGCACGATCCGCGACCCCGGCACCAGCACGTCCATCGCACCGTCCAGCACGACCACCCCGTCCGTCACCACCACCGGGCGCTCCGCGGGCATGCCCGCCAGCCAGACGAGCGCCAGAGCAGCGGCGAGCAGCGCGGCCGCCGCGGGCCACCACGTCCGGGGACGCTCGGTGCGCACGGCGTAGATCCGGTCCGGCAGCGCGGGCGGTGTGGCGTCCTCGGGCAGATCGGCGAGCAGGTCGGTGAGGGTCTCGTCGTTCACGTGGACCTCCCGAGGAGGGCGGCGAGCCGCGCCCTCCCGCGGTGAAGGCGGGACTTGAGGGTGCCGACCGGGAGCCCCGAGTCGGCGGAGAGGGTCGCGAGGTCACAGCCGTGCACGTGGTGCTGCACGACCACGAACCGCTGGGCCTCCGGGAGGTCGTCGAGGGCGGCCTCCAGGCGCTCGAGGAGCTCGGCGCGCTCGACGTGGGCGGGAGCCTCGGGCTCCGTGGGCGGCGCGAGCTCCAGATCGACGACCTCGCCGCGCACGGTGCGCCGACGGTGCCGGTCCACGAGGTGACGCCGCGCGACCGTGGTGATCCAGGCCTGCAGGGGCGGCCCGGAGGTGGTGTCGAACCTCGCCAGGCTCCGGAACACCTTCTCCCAGATCTCCTGGTAGGCATCCTCGGGATGGGGGTCGAGGCGGCGGCACATGCCGAACACGCGGCGACCATGGGCGGCCACGAGGGCCTCCCTGGCGGGCCGATCACCCGCGATGGCGGCGGGCAGCACGGAAGGATCGAGGGTCATCGCAGGGTGACACGCACGAGCCCCCGGGGAGGTTCCCTCAGAGCTCGGCCAGCCAGGCGTCCAGGATGAACAGGCTCCAGAACTGGAGCGCCACCTTCGGGTCGGACGGCATGAGACCGCGGAGCCGCTCCAGCCCGTCCACGTCGAACAGGCCGGCCCGGTTGGCCCGCAGCGCCTCCCAGCGCTGCTCGAAGAACAGCCGGCCCGAGCGCTCCAGCCAGTCGTCCGGGGGACGTGCCATGCCGCGCCGGGGACGGTTCACCAGCGGTGCCGGGAGCACGCCGTCGAGCACGGCACGCAGCGGCCAGCGGGTGTGCAGGCTGCCCCCGACCCGCCGCACCTTCACGCCGCCCGGCAGGCCCATCGCGTAGTCGCTGACCTCCGCGTCGAGGAGCGGGAAGCGCGCGTCCACCCCGTGCAGGGCAGCCATGCGGTCGGCCCGCGCGAGGGCACCCTCCCCGAGCCACGAGCGGAGGAAGCCGTGCAGGGCCGTGTTGATGGGGTCGGTGTCGAGGTTGGCGTGGAACTGGGCGAGCACGTCGTGACGCACGGGCGGGCGCACCCACGCGGCGTCCGCGAGGATCCGGCGGCGGTCGACCTCGGAGAACAGGTTGGCTCCGCCGATGCCCTCCGCGAGCGGGATGGCGTCGGGGTCGGAGGTGAGCCCGATGCCCCGCGAGCCCAGGATGCGCCCCACGAGCGACCGGGTGCGCCGGGGCAGACGACGCCCGATCTTCGCCAGACGCAGCTCGCGCTGGAGCCGATCGAGCATCTGGCCGCCGAACAGCTCGGGGCCCCCGTCCCCCGCCAGCACCACGCGCACGTGGGGAGCGGCCGACTCCGCGAGCAGGCCCTGGAGGATGGCGGTGGGGTTTCCGACCGGATGGCCCATGGCGGCCACCGTGCGGTCGAAGTTGCGCGCGATGTCCGCGGAGCCCACGACCAGCTCGGTGTGGTCGAGGCCCAGCAACCGCGCCACCCGCCCGGCGAACGGGGTCTCGGGGAACGGGTCGTCGGCGAAGGAGATCGTGAACGTGGGCAGCTCGAGGTGCAGGCGACGCGCGGCCGCCGCGATGGCCGTGCTGCCGAGCCCACCGGAGAGGTACAGCCCCGTGGGCGTGTCCTGGGGCACGCGACGCCGGACCGCGCGCTGCACGGCCTCGCTCACGGCGTCGATGATCTCCCCGTCGCTCGGGCGGGCCGTTCCACGCGGCGCGTAGCGCGGGCTCCACCAGCGGCGCGTGCGGACCTCGCCGCCCGACACCGTGAGCCAGTGGCCCGGCTCGACCTGCCGGACGTCCCGGAGCAGCGTGCGGGGTGCGTGCACGACCTGGAAGGAGAGGTACTCGGCGATCCGCTCGGGATCGACCTCCCGGCGCACCCACGGCAGCTCCAGGAGGGCGGGCAGCGTGCTCGCGAACGCGAAGGCGCCACCCTTCGACGACCAGAAGAGCGGCCGGATGCCGAAGCGGTCGCGGAACAGGTGCAGGTCGCCGGAGCCGCGCTCCCAGACGGCCACCGCGAAGTCGCCCTCCACGTGCTCCACGAACCGCCGGCCCCACCGACGCCACGCGGCCAGCAGGGTCTTGCCGTGGAGCGACAGGGGCGGCGCGGGGCCGAGGACCGTCTCGGGCACGTCGTGGGCGTCGTAGAACCACCCGTCCAGCAGGAACACCAGGTCGTCCGTGACGAGCGGGATCGCCGAACGTCCCGGCGTGATCCGGCGCACGTGCTGCACGAACGAGGCGGGACCCTCGGCGAACGCACCATGCCCGTCGGGGCCACGGTGGGCCACCGCGCGTCCCATGCGCGCCACGACGCCCGCATCGGGTGCCGCGCCGCCGTCGATCCATCCAGCGAAGCCGCCCATCAGCCCCTCCGACCCGAGCCACGGCGCGGGCGGCCTGGCGGTGGGCCCTTCTTCGGCCGCGGGCGCCCCGCCCCGGAGGCCCCGGACGCGCTGGCGCTCGGCGGGGGTGGTGGTGCCGCGGTGTGGGTGCGCGGGGCCTGCTCGGGCCGCGCGAGGGCCAGGGGCGAGCCCGCCACCATCATGTTCCGGAACCCGACGCCCACGAGGAAGATCAGGAGCGCGACCCCCAGCGGACGCATGCCCGTGGTGGCCACCGTGCGCACGCCGCCACCGTCGGGCTCCAGGGTGAACGTGAGGGCGAAGCGGTCCTTGTTCGTGCGCGGCAGCCCCTCGGGGAGGGGCTTCGGCGGGAGGGCGAGCCGGTCGATGGCGAGGTTCATGCCGTCGAGGGCCTCGCGCGGCCAGGCCGCCTCGAAGCGCCCGCCGTCGTCCTCCACCACCAGCACCTGCAGGACGGCGCGATCGGGGTCCATCCCGCGCACCGACACGGCCTGACCGTGCCAGGTGCTGAAGAAGTCCGACGCGTACAGGAACACGCCCACGCACACGACCGCCCAGGCGACGACGGCGAGGGCGAAGCTCTTCACGGCGGGTGTCATCGGGCCTCCGCGGGTGTTCTACCACCCGGAGCCCCGCTCACGCCGCCCGGCGCTCTCCGAGCACCGCGAGCAGCCGCCCGACCAGCGGGTTCGCCGTGCCCTCCCGCCAGAGGACGCGCGGCGTGGCCTCCAGCGCAGGACGGAGCGCGAGCCGCACCACGTCGGCGGGCACGATCGCGGTGTCCGGCGCGACGAGCACCACGTGCCCGCGGCGCACCATCCCGAGCGCCGCATCGAGGGTCTCCGCCTCGACGGGCGGCCGGTCCATGCGGCGGGAGGCGGCGTCCAGCGACCGGGCGAGCCCCACCTCCGCGCGCTCGCTCAGCGTCACCCACCGCTCGGCGCGCAGGGCCTCGAGGCCCACGGCCCCTTCCCCGGCCAGCGGGTGCCCCGCCGACACCCAGGCGTACAGGGGCTCGCAGCGGAGGTCGCGCCACCCCACGCCGACGGGGACGGCGGGCATCGCGGCGAACGTGCACCCCACGTCCAGCTCGCCGTCCAGCAGCGCCCCGAGCTGGTCCGCGAGCCCGCGGGTCTGCAGCTCCACCGCCATGTCCGGGCGCTCGCGCAACAGGATGTCGAGGGCGTCCGGGAGCGGCGTGCACGACAGCGCCCCGCTGCAGGCGACCACGAGCCGTCCCCCCAGCCCCTCGCCCGCCGACCGCGCCTCGTTCCCGGCCTTCCCGAGGAGATCGAGCAGGCCGTCCACCCGCCGCGCGTAGGCCACGCCGGCCGCCGTGAGCCGCACGCCGGCACGCCCGCGCTCGAAGAGCCGGGCACCGACGGCCTCCTCGAGGGCCCTGATGCGATGGCTGAGCGTGGGCTGAGCGATCCCGAGCGCCTCCGCGGCGCGGCCGAAGTGACCCTCCACCACGACCGCGCGGAACGCTTCGAGCTGGGGGATCTCGGGCAACCGCATGCCAGCAGTCTACCACCGTCGAGCGAATCGGAAGCGGCGTTCGATTCGGATCACCGATGGTTCATGGGCTCCCCCGCATACCCCGGATGAGGTACAGTCTCACCCGAACGGAGTAGGCACGAGAAATCCATGCGGGAGAACGCTGCTTTTCCCAGGGCCGCACAGGTTGCGGCCACCTATGTGCTCGTGGCTGGCGCCTACATCTGGTCGTCCGACACGGTGCTGCTGGCGCTGGTCCGCGACCCCGAGACGCTCGCGCGGATCAGCTCGATCAAGGGCACCGCGTTCGTCCTGGTCACCGGTGCGGCCCTGTTCGCCGTGCTCGTCGTGATGTTCCGTCGCGCCGAGCGCGACGCGGAGGCCATCCGGGCCGGCGAGGCGGCGCTGGCGGCCTCCGAGCGGCGCGCCCTCGCCGGGACCCTCGCGGGCGCCATCGCCCACGACTTCAACAACCTCATCATGCCGCTCCAGATGGGCATCGACGAGCTCCAGACCCTGCGCAGGGACGCCGATCCCACCGAGACCCGGATGCTCGAGGCGATGTCGGGTGCGTGCACGCGGCTGCACGACCTCGCCCATCGGCTGACGCGGGTGGGCCGCGAGCGATCCGACACGTTCGAGCCCATCGATCTGGTGGCCGCCGTGCGCGGGGCCCTCGAGGTGGCGAGGGCCCACCCCGCCTTCGCCCGCAAGACGATCCGCGTCGTGGCCCCAGACCCCGTCACCCTCTCCACCAGCGCCGTCCTGGTGGACCAGGTGACCATCAACCTCCTCCTGAACGCCGCCGAGGCCGGGGCCTCCACCATGGAGGTGCACGTCCGGCAGGTGGGCGACGAGGTGGAGCTGGCGGTCCACGACGACGGCCCGGGGATCGAGGACGCGGCCCAGGCCTTCGCGCCCTGGTCCACCACGAAGGCCACGGGGTCCGGGCTCGGGTTGTTCTCGGTCGCGGCCCGCGCGGAGCTCCACCACGGCCGCGCGGAGGCCGGGAGATCCGACATCCTGGGCGGCGCCGTGGTGCGGATGGTGGTCCCGGCGCAGTAGAGGAGGGCGGAGGAGGCGTGACGCGCACGTGAGGGCTGTCTGGCTGCTGATCCTGGCCACGCTCGTCGCGTGCACGCCAGCCCGCAGGAAGGTGCGCGGCGACATCGTCCGGGACATCGCGTTCCAGGGCAACGCGGGCGTGTTCTCCGGCCAGAACGACTACCAGCTCCGCACGCAGATCGAGCAGGAGGACAGCGCGTTCGGCGTGCTCACCTGGCCGATGTCGGGCTTCGTGGAGCCCGTGCTCCTCCAGCCCGACGTGCTGGTCCGCGACGCCTACCGCCTGGAGGTCTGGTACGCCCACCACGGCTGGCTGGACGCGCGGGTCGCGGGGTGGACGATCGACCGCGTGCGCGCGTCCACGCGTCGGAAGGCCGGCGTGGTGGACGTGCTGGGTCGGGTGAGCACGGGTCCGCGGTCCACGGTCAGGAAGCTCGCCGTCACGGGCGCCACGGGCGCTGCCGGCATCCTCGCGAAGACCGTGATGCGCACGGCCGAGGTCCACGAGGGCGACCCCTTCGACCTCGAGCTCGTCGAGAGCACCCGCACCGCCCTGCAGGACCAGCTCCGTCGCAGCGGGTTCGCCTACGCGAAGGTGGACCTCGAGATGCACGCCTGGCCCGAGCAGCAGGCGGTGGACGTCGAGCTGCGCGCGGTCGTCGGCATCCCCGCGAAGCTCGGGCCCATCACCGTCGAGGGCTGCGACCGGGTGCGCGAGGCCTTCGTGCGCGACGCCCTGAACCTCGAGGAGGGCGAGCCCTACCGGCTCGACGGGCTCGTGGCGGCCCAGCGACGTGTGTTCGCCATGAAGACGTTCTCGCTGGTCACCGTGCAGCCCGACCTCTCGGATCCCACGGCGGAGGCGGTCCCGATCCGCGTGCGGGTCACGGAGAACAAGTTCAGGAGCCTCCGGTTCGGCGGAGGTGTGAAGGCCGAGAGCCAGAACTGGGAGCCCTACGTCTCGAGCTCCTTCAAGCACACCAACGTCTTCGGCCAGCTCATCCAGTTCCAGCTCGGCGGGCGCTTCGGTCTCTCGGGCTACACGCCCTTCAACAAGGCGGCCTCGAACCTCAAGCCCGTGTGGAAGGTCAACAGCTCCGTCCTCTACCCGCGCATCCTCCACCAGACCGTCGCCCAGCAGCTCGAGGTGGACATCGAGCGCGGCCTCGACCAGAGCCTCCAGGAGTACTTCAACCCGAAGGTGGACTTCCGGAGCATCTTCAAGCCGTCGGACATCGTGGTGATCTCGATGGGACCGCACGTCGAGATCTTCAGCTACCCGTTCCTCGAGCCCGGCAGCGTCGCGGGGGAGCAGGCGAAGATCGTGTACGGCGAGGACTTCGTGAACCGCTACCGGATCACGAGCATCGACACGGCGTTCACCGTGGACTGGCGCGACGATCGGTTCAGCACGAAGCGCGGCAGCTTCTTCACCACCACGCTCCGCATGGCCTTCCCGCTCCAGGAGGGCGACTACGCGTTCGGCGCGCTCTCGGGCGACTGGCGGCTGTTCCGGCCCGTGCGGGTGCGCGACCAGGTGCCGATGACGCTCGCCACCCGCATCCACGGCAAGCTCCTCGTCGACCTCGGTGATGCCGGTCTCCCCTACCCGGAGCTCGCCTTCCTCGGCGGGGCGTCGTCCATGCGCGGCTACCCCACGCGCAGCATGGGCCCCTACCGCACCTACCAGCCGGTGGAGGGCACCTACCGCTACGTCCCGGTGGGCGGCACGCTCGGGCTCGTGCTCTCCGAGGAGCTCCGCTACTACGGCGGCTACGGCGTGACCTGGGCGGTGTTCGGGGACGTCGCCACGCTCGCCAACCCGGGTCGCACGGTGGACATCCGGGACGACACGTTCTGGGGAGACCTCACGGAGAGCGCGCGCTTCGCGGTGGGCGTGGGTGCGAGGTACCAGAGCAGCATCGGCCCCCTCCGCCTGGACTTCGCGATGCGCCCGTACGCGGACGAGGACTGTGGTCCCGTGGAGAGCCCCCTCGCCTGCTACCAGGCCACACCGATCCAGCGCCGCCTGGACGCCGTGCGCTTCATCGACAGGAGCTCCTCCCTCCCGGCGTTCATGATCTTCTTCGCCTTCGGCGAGGCCATCTGATGCGCCTCCGTCGCGTGTTCGTCGCGGCGGCGGGCGGGCTCGTGAGCCTCGCCGGCCTGGGGCTCGTGGCGGGGGTGGCGTTCACGTGGTGGCTGTCCACCCCGACCGGGAACCGCTGGCTGAAGCGGAGCCTGGAGACGACCGTGAGCGCGTCCATGGCGGAGGGCGCGTTCGAGATCGACCACCTCGAGACGAACCTCGTGAGCCGCCTCGACATCCGCGGCCTCCGGATCATCGACCCCCTGGGACGCCCGTTCCTCGAGGTGCCCGAGGCCTCCGCGAAGCTCGACATCACCAGCCTGATCACGGGTCCCCTGCACATCCAGAGCCTCGATGCGCGCGGCGTGCTCCTCCGCCTGGACACCGGCAGCTCGGGCCGGCTGCGACTCGCCGAGCTCTTCGGGCCCGCGTCCGACAGCACGGAGCCGTTCTCGATGCCCATCGGCCTCGAGATCGACCGGGCGGTGCTCGAGGGGACCCGCGTGCTCATGGACGAGACCCTGAGGCTCGAGGGCGGCGACCTGACCACCCGGCTGGACGTGGACGGCCCGGTGTTCACGCTCACGGGCGCCGACCTCTGCGCGCACCTCGTCGTGCCCGGCCCGCTCCCGGTGTGCGCGACCGGCCCGCTCGTGTGGGACGGCGGAGCCCTCACGCTCACGGGGCTCGCCGTGGAGGGTCCGGGCACGGCCCTCGCGCTCACCGGCACGGCCGGCAGCACGATGGATCTGAAGGTGGACGCCGGGCGCATCGACCTCCTCGGCCTCGACCCGGTGGCGAGCCGCACCGGCCTGCGCGGCGTGCTCGGGGGCTCCCTGTCCATCGTCGGGCCCACCGACGATCTCCGGATCACCGGCGACCTCGCGGGTCTGGACGGCACCTCGGGCGCCGTGCGGGTCGACGCCACGGCGAAGCTCGGCGAGACCCTCGCGTGGGGCGGGAAGCTCGGGGCCACGAACCTCGACGTGGCGCAGCTCTACGAGGGCAC
>JACKEQ010000065.1 GCA_020632885.1 Alphaproteobacteria bacterium
CTATGACCGCGCGGGTGGCCGTGCCCACCGACTATCCTCGCGGCATGCTGCTCCTCCTGCTCACGGGTCTCGCGGTGCCCGGTGACCTCGACGACGACGGGGTCCCCGATGCGGACGAGCCGTCCCTGGGCCTGGATCCCACGGATCCCGACTCCGACGGCGACGGCCTGTCCGATGGCGTGGAGCTCGCCGGTCCTACGGACCCCACGGACGCCGACACCGACGACGACGGCATCCCGGACGGTCAGGAGACGGCGACCGATCCGCTGGACCCGGACACCGACGACGACGGCATCCAGGACGGCACGGAGCTCGGGGTGACCCAGCTCGTGGACCTGCACTTCTCGGCGGGGGGCATGCTCTTCGCGGGCACGGATCCCTCGGTGTTCCGGGCGGATCAGGACCCCACGACCACCACGGACCCGAACCTCCGGGACAGCGACGGCGACGGGCTCCTGGACGGCGAGGAGGACCTCGACCACGACGGCTGGCGCTCCGGGGCGATCGGGGGCACCGGGACGGCCGGAAGCGGGGAGACCTCGGCGTCGGAGGTGGACACCGATGGGGACGGCCTGGACGACCGTACCGAGCTGGTCGTGTTGCGCACCGACCCCCGGGACACCGACACCGACGACGGCGGGGCGGCGGACGGGACGGAGGTCCTCGTGGATCACACCGACCCGCTCGACCCGGAGGACGAGGTCGACCTGCGGGACGTCGACCACGACGGGCTCTCTGCGTTCGAGGAGCGCGAGCGGCTCCTGGACCCGCTGGATCCGGACACCGACGACGACGGCCTGCTCGACGGCATGGAGGTCTACGAGCACGGCACCGACCCGCGGTACGCCGACACCGACGGTGGCGGTCTGCCCGACGGCTACGAGGTGGACTTCGGGCTCGACCCGCGCGATCCGGACGACGACCGGCGAACCGGGGGCTACAGCGGTGGCTGCACGACCCCGGGGGTGTCAGGTGGGCTCGGGATCCTCGCGCGTCGGCGGCCCTGAGGGCTCGACGGGCAGCACGGTGAACCCGTCGGTGGCGACGCGCGCGACGAAGCCCGGGACGTCGGGCACCCACGCGACCACGATGTCGCCCCCGCCCGCCCCGGACGGCTTCGCCGCGCCTCCGAGGGCCTCGGCCCACGCCACGATGCGGTCGATGCCGGGGGTGCGGTAGGCCACCCCGGCCGCCTCGGCCATGCCGCACAGCAGGCGCCATGCCTCGCGGACCGTGGCGATGGGCTCGGAGGGGAAGCGATCCACCAGGGCGGCGGACGCGTCCACGAAGGGCTGGCGGGCAGCCCAGGCGCGGTACGCCTGCACGCGCGGGCCCGTTCGGGCGCTCGAGCCACTGTAGACGACCACGGGGGCGGGGATGGACGACGGGGTCACCCGGCCTTCCTCGAAGCGGATGGCGCCGCCGGTGGCGCTCGTGGCGACGTCGATGCCCGATCCGGACCCCTGGACGGCGCGGTGGACCTCGAGGGCCAGCGGGAGGAGCCGGTCGGGCGGACAGCCCCCCGCGACGAGGGCGGCCACCACCGCCGCGGCGGAGCCGCCGAGCCCGGGCTTGTCGGGGAGGTCGAGGGGCATCGCGTCGCGGAAGGCGTACGTGGCCGCGGGGGCAGGGAGGGCATCGAGGGCCGCACGGACGAAGCGGTCGTCGCCGTCAGGCGTGCGGATCGTGCGCGTGGCCGCGTGGCTCACGTTGCACACGACCCCGTTCCGCACGGCCAGCGCGAGGCAGGGGGCCCCGTCCAGCACGGCGTACTCGCCCAGCACGACGAGCTTGCCGGGGGCGAACGCCTGCATCACTCCTCTTCGTCGAGCCTGGCTCCCGCACCCGGACGGAGCACGTGCACGCTGCGGGCGTGGGGGGTCAGGGCCTCGCGGACGCGGTCGGCGTCCTTGCGGCGGCAGAGCACCTTCACCTGCGGGCCGGCGTCCATCGTCGCCCAGGCGCTGATGCCGCTGGCGCGCAGCTCCCGGACCTCGGCCATCAGGGCGAGGGTGGCGGGCATCCAGTACAGGAGGGGCGGGTTCGCCGCCATCATGCAGGCGTGCATCTTGAGCGTGGAGTGCTCCATGACACGGCCGAGCGCGTCGAGGTCGCGGTCGTAGATCGCGTCCTTCGCGGCCTCGACGTCCGCAGGGGCCGAGTCCACCCAGCCCTTGTAGTAGGGCGAGGTGTGCCGGGAGGCCTCCATCCCGTCCGTGGAACCGACGGCCTTGGGGCCCTCGTTCACCACGGCGACCACCATGGCCACCTCCCAGTACGAGCGCTGGGCGATGGGCACGCCGTGGCTGTCGCGGCCGTCGGGTCGGCTGCCGAGCTTCCACTCCACGAAGCCGCCGAACAGGCTGCGGCAGGCGGAACCGCTGCCCTGACGCGCCAGGGCCGAGAGCGCCGTGCGGTCGTCCGTGCGACCGGCGGCACGCGTGGCGGCCACGGCGAGGGCGGCGAACCCGGAGGCCGAGGACGCGAGGCCCGCGCCCACCGGGAAGTTGTTCTCCGTGAGCACCATGCACGGCGGCCGATTGGGGTCGATGATGTCCAGGAAGTCCGTGACCCGCTTGGCGAAGGCCGCGGCAGCCGGCTGGCCGTCGTGGTGCACGGCGTCTTCCTCCACCCCCCAGATGACCTGGGTGCGGGTGCGGAAGCCGTCGAGGGTGAGCGAGATCGACGGGACGGCCGGGAGGTTCAGGGCGGTGTCGCGCTTGCCCCAGTACTTCACGAGGGCGATGTTCGGGTGCGCGATGGCGGTCGCGGTCTTCATGAGCCGGAGCGCGCCAACCAGGCCTCGACTCCCGCGGAGGCGGCCGACTTCAGGATGTGGTCGGGGTCGTCGGTGAGCGCGATGACCACCCCACCGCCGCCCGCACCCGAGAGCTTGGCGCCGTAGGCTCCCGCCCCGAGCGCGAGGTCCACCAGCTGGTCGAGCGCCGGGGTGCTCACACCGAGCTGCTTGAGCAGCCCGTGGTTCTCGGTGAGGAGCTCGCCGAGGGACGTGGGGTCCTCCAGGACCGCGCGTGCGGCGTGGACGAGGGCCCCGATGTCCTCGATGGTGTCCTCCAGCTGGTCGTACCGATCGGCGACGGACTGCACGAGCACCTTGGTGTCGCCGGCCGTGCCGGAGTCCAGCACGACGATCGCGCAGGGCGGCAGCGGCACGGGCTGGAGCGGCTTGCCCTTCACGTACCAGAGGGCCTCGCCACGGGCCGCGACGGCGATGTCGAGCCCCGACGCGTCGCCGTGGAAGATGTTCTCGAGCTCGAGCGCCTTCTCCATGAGCGCGTCGCCCTCGAGACCGATGGCCCGGCACACGGCCACGGACAGCGCGGCGCTGCTCCCGAGCCCCACGCCGACGGGCAGCTCGCTACGGATCTGGATCTCGGCGTTGCCTTTCGGGAAGAGGTGGTCGAGGGCCTCCTCCATCCGGATCTCGTGCCGCGGTGACCACAGCTCGTGATCCACGGTGAGGGGTCCGAAGCCCTCCTCCACCTCCACCGTGGTGTAGAGCTCGAGGGGCAGGGCGATGGCGGGGTGGTTGTAGACCACCGCGTGCTCTCCGCAGAGAATGAGCTTTCCACATGCCCTTGCGCGCATCAGGCGTCCCTCAGCTCGCGCACGAGTTGCCGCGCGCGCTCCACACTGTAGTCGCGTTCGCGGCACAAGCGGGCACAGATCTTCGCGACCTCGTGGGGTTCTGCACCCGCGGCGGCGGCCACCGTGCGCGCGTGCATCCGCATGTGTCCGGCCTGGATGCCCTCGGTGGCCAGGGCCTTCAGGGCCCCGAGGTTCTGGGCCAGACCCACCGACGCCATGACACCGGCGAGCTCGCGGGCGCCGGAGACGCCGAGGAGGGCCAGGTTGTGCTGGACCCGTGGGTGCACGCGGATCGGGCCGCCGATGGTGCCCACCTGGAGGGGGACCTCGATCGACCCGTGCAGGACGTCGCCGTCGACCCTCCAGCGCGTGACGGGGCGGTACTGGCCGTCGCGGGATGCGAACGCGTGCACACCGGCCTCCACGGCCCTCCAGTCGTTGCCGGTGGCGAGGCACACGGCGTCGATGCCGTTCATCACGCCCTTGTTGTGGGTCGCTGCCCGGTACGGGTCGGCCCACGCGAAGCGCCAGGCGCTCGCGATGGCGTCCGCCACGCAGGCTCCGTCCGGGCCGAACGCGGACACCGGGATGGCCACGCGGGCCCGTGCCAGACGGCGATCCGCGAGGTTGGAGAGGATGCGGAGGCCCACCGTGTGGCCCGTGATGCTCTCGACGTGCGGGGCGAGCGTCTCGGCGATGGTGTTCACCATGTTGGCGCCCATGGCGTCCGCGCAGTCGAGGAAGAAGTGGAGGACCACCATGTCCTCGGGCTTCTCGCCGGGCTCCTCGTACCGCAGGACGCGGACCTCGAGGCCCCGGAAGCCCCCGCCGTACTCGTGCAGGCGCGGGTGGACCTCCGACGCGATGGCGGCGAGCTCGTCGAGCCGGGACTCCAGGGCGGACGCGGTGGCCACGGGGTCCGTGACGTCCACGACCTGCACCTGGCCGATCATCACGCCGGCGTCGGAGTCGGCCGTGAACCCCCCGCCTGCGCGGGCGAGCTTGGCCATGTTCGTGCAGGCGGCGACGACGCTGGGCTCCTCCACCACCATCGGGACGGCGAGCTCCCGACCGTCGATCAGGAAGTTCACCGCGACGGCGTTGGGCAGGGAGAACGTGGAGATGACGTTCTCGACCATCACGTTGGCGTCGGCGATGGAGAGGCCGGGCTCGCGGAAGGCGGCCGTGGTCTCGGGGGCCACGAGGCCGGTGGACGCGAGCGCGTCGAGCCGGGCATCGGGATCGAGCTTGTAGAAACCGGGGATCCGGCTGCTCATCTGCGGTTCTCCGCGTAGAGTCGGGCGACGACGTCCGCGTAGCGGGCCTCGACGACGCGCCGCTTGACCTTCAGGGAGGGGGTGAGCGTGCCGTTCTCGAGGCTCAGGGTCTCGGGGAGGATGGCCCACGCCTTGACGCGGGCGAAGCGGGGGAGGGTCTCGTTGGCCTCGGCCACGTGGGCCTCGATGATGGCCCGGAGCGCGTCCAGCCCGGCCAGCTCGGGGTAGGTGGACGCCTTGAGGCCCTCGGCCTTCGCGAAGCGGCGGGCCGCCTCGACGTTCAGGGTGACGAGCGCGACGCAGTGGGGCCGACGGTCGCCGATGACCACGGCGTCCTCCACGTAGGGGCAGCGGCCCTTCAGCAGCTCCTGGAACTGGGTGGGCGCGACGTTCTTGCCGCCCGCTGTGATGATGAGGTCCTTCTTGCGGTCGGTGATGCGGACGTGCCCGGACTGCAGGCGGTCGCCGATGTCGCCCGTGCGGAGCCAGCCGTCCTCGGTGAGGACCTCCGCCGTGGACGCGGGGTCGTCGTGGTAGCCCTTCATCACGCCGCGGCTCTTGAGCAGGATCTCGCCGTCTTCCGCGATCTTGATCTGGCAGCCCGGGAGGGGACGGCCGACCGTGCCGAACACGGGGTCGTCCGGCGTGTTCACGCAGCTCGCACCCGCACTCTCCGTGAGGCCCCAGCCCTCGAGCACCAGGACGTCGAGGGCGTGGAAGAACAGGGCGATGTCGGGGTTCAGCGGCGCGCCACCGGAGATGAAGAAGCGGAGCTGGCCCCCGAAGCGCGCGGCCACGTCGTCGAACACGAGCCGTCGCGCGAGGGCGTGGCGGGCGCGCAGGCGGGCACCGGGACGGCGTCCCTGCTGGTGCACGGCGCTCATCTCGCGTCCCACGGACAGGGCCCAGGCGAACACGCGGCGCTTCGCGAACCCGCCGCGCTCGACGTCTGCGAGCAGGCGCTCCTGGGCGCGCTCGAAGAGGCGGGGCACGCCCGCCATCCAGGTGGGGTGCTGGGAGGCCAGGGTCTGGAACACGGTCTCGGGGTTGCCGTCGATGACCGTGGGCATGCCCAGGCGGATGAACGCGAGCTGCAGGACCTTCGCGAACACGTGGGCCAGCGGGAGGAACAGGAGCTGCCGATCCGCGGGGGTCATCACCCCGAGGAGGTCGAGCGCCTCGGCCTCGTAGACCCAGGCGTCGTGGGTGAGCATCACGCCCTTGGGCTGCGCCGTGGTGCCGCTCGTGTAGATGAGCGTGGCGAGGTGGTGGGGCTCGATGGCGCCGTGGGCGAGGCGGTAGGCGTCGGGGTTCTCGGCGGCGAAGACCTTCCCGCCCGCCTCGAAGACCGTCAGGGGCTCCACCCAGCCGTCCGCCGACGCCGACCCCTCGAACACCACGACCTTCCGGACGTGGGGCAGGCGGTCGCGCACCGACCGGAGCTTCTCCACCTGGGCGTCGTCCTCGGCGAACACGAGCACGGTGCCCGAGTGGTGCACGACGAACGCGATGTCGTCGGGCGTGGACGACGGGTAGACCGTGGTGGTCGCCCCTCCCGCGCAGAGGATGCCGAGGTCCGCCAGGATCCACTCGAGGCGCGTGGTGGAGACGATGGCGCAGCGCTCCTCGGGGGTGAGCCCGAAGGCCAGGAGGGCGTTGCCGATCATCTGGACGCGGCGGTCCACCTGGCGCCACGTCAGCGACGCCCAGCCCCCGCGGGTGCGGTAGGTGAGGGCCTCTCCGTCGGGCGTGGAGCCCACGCGGTGGTGCCAGAGGTCGGCCACCGAGCGGAAGGTCGCGGCGGACAGGCCCCGGGCGCTCTCGTCGTCCCAGCGCGTCATCGGGTGTTCATCCGCGCGGGGTGACCTGGCGCCGGTCGGCGCGGGTGGCGAGCGTGACGCCCGCCGCCTGCAGCTCGGAGTAGCAGGCGCGCTGGAGCGCGAAGAGCACCTTGCCGTAGTCGGCGTTGGCCACGTGGACCGCGACGGCGACGGGCTGACCGAGGTCGGTCGCCTCGTCGTAGAGCACGGCCGCCGCGGGCTCGGCGAGGATGCGCTCGTCGGCGGCGATGGCGGCCTTGAGGGCGGCGTCCACGACGTCGGGCGGGGTGTCCGGCGGGACGGTGAACACCAGACGCACGCGCCGGGTGGGACGATCGCTGAAGTTCGTGATCGGGGCCTTCCACACGACGTCGTTGGGCAGCGTCACCGTCTGGCCCGCGGGGGTGTGGAGGGTGGTGCTGAAGAGGTGGAGCGCCTGCACGGTGCCGGTCTGGCCGCCGGCCGTCACGACGTCGCCCACGTTGAAGGGGCGGAACGTCAGGAGCAGCGTGCCCGACGCCACGTTGGACAGCGAGCCCTGGAGCGACATGCCGACGGCGAGGGTGATGGCACCCGCCATCGCGGCGAACGTGGTGATCGGGATGCCGACCTGCTGGAGCGCCGCGAAGATGGCGAGCACCACGATGACCGGGCGCACGAGGCTGACGAGCAGGCGTCGCACGATGGGGTCGAGGCGGGTGCGCTCGAGCCAGGAGGCTGCGATGCCGGTGAGCCAGTTGCCGAGGACGTTCCCGGACAGGAGGATGACGATCGCGGTTGCGACGTTCCAGAGGATGTCGGTCCAGTTCATGCGCGCTTCCGGGGGTGGAACGAACCGGTGTAACCGTTCCGGGCGGGGGCTGTCGCGGTGGGGGAGGGCTCGCCCGTGCCCGCGCGTCCGGATAGGCGGCGGCGGTGGGCCGAGAGCCGACGGAGGAGCGATGTCCAAGGGGAAGAAGACCGACGGGGTGCCGCTCGTCAAGGTCCGGAACATCGGCATCGCGGCCCATGTGGACGCGGGGAAGACGACGCTGACGGAGCGGGTGCTCTTCTACACCGGCGCCTCCCACAAGATCGGCGAGGTGCATCACGGCACCGCGCGGATGGACTGGCAGGCCGAGGAGCAGGAGCACGGCATCACCATCACGGCTGCCGTGACCCAGTGTCCGTGGAAGGACCATCACATCCAGATCGTCGACACCCCCGGGCACGTGGACTTCACCATCGAGGTCGAGCGCTCCATGCGGGTGCTCGACGGCGCGGTCATCGTCATGGACGGCGTGCGCGGCGTGGAGCCCCAGACCGAGACCGTGTGGCGTCAGGCCAACCGGTTCGACGTCCCGCGCATGGTCTTCGTGAACAAGATGGACCGTCCGGGAGCCGACTTCGATCGGGCCCTGGAGTCCATCCGGCGGCGTCTCGGCGACGAGCCCGTCCCGGTGTGCGTGCCCGTCATCGAGTCGCAGACCGTGCTGCACGTCATCGAGCAGCGGGCGTACAGCTTCTCGGGCGAGAAGGGCGAGGAGGTCTCCGTGCGGGATCTCGAGCCCCACGAGCAGGAGACCGTGGCGGCGTACCGGGAGACGCTGCTCCTGGCGCTGGGCGAGCACGACGAGACGCTCGGCGAGAAGGTCATCATGGAGGAGGAGATCGGCGAGGACGAGATCTGGTCCGTCCTGGCGCGCCTCACGCAGCAGGGGGTCGTGCGTCCGGCGTTCTCGGGCAGCGCGCTGCGGAACTGGGGTGTGCAGCCGATGCTGGACGCCGTGATCAAGCTCATGCCGTCCCCGCTGGAGGTGCCGCCGGTCGAGGCGACCGACGCGAACGGGGAGACCGTGCTGGTCGAGATGGACGCGGACCAGCCCCTGGTGGCGCTGGTGTTCAAGGTCCAGCTCATCGACGGTCGGCGTCACTGCTTCGCCCGCATCTACCGGGGCACGCTGAACGCGGGCGACCAGGTCGCGCGGTCCGGCAAGAACATGGTGGAGCGGGTGGCGCGGGTGTTCGACATCGACGCGAACAAGAAGACCCGCATCGAGTCCGCGAGTGCCGGGCACATCGTGGTGCTGGCGGGTCTGCGGCACGCCACCACGGGCGACACCCTCTGCACGCCCGACACCCAGGTGCTCCTCGAGCCCATCCTGGCCCGCGAGCCCGTGCTTGGGCTGGCGATCGAGCCGGAGTCCTCGCGCGACGAGGAGAAGATGGTCGAGGTGATCGAGAAGATGTGCGAGGAGGACCCCACGCTCCGGTTCGACGAGGATCAGGAGACGGGCCAGCGCATCCTCAAGGGCATGGGCGAGCTGCACCTGCAGATCGCTTTCGAGCGGATGAAGCGGGAGTTCGCGGTGTCGGTCCTGGTCGGCAAGCCGCGCGTGGTGCACCGGGAGACGGTGGCCCAGGCCCTCACTGCGACGGGCGGTGTGGACCGGGTGCTCGAGATGGGCACGGTCACGAAGGAGCTGAAGGCGCAGGTGACCGCGCGCGTGCGTCCGCGGGACCGCGGGACGGGCATCGAGGTGACCGCGACGCCGAAGTGGCTGCCACCGGAGCTCACGCCGACGCCCGAGCAGGCGGAGGCCGTGCGTCTGGGTGCGAACGACGCGCTGGCGGGCGGTCCGACGGAGGGTTCGCCTTTGGAGGACGTGGGCATCGAGGTGCTGGAGGTGCAGACCTTCGGTCCGGCGAGCGACGCGCAGGCGCTGCGGATCGCGACGGCGAGCGCGGTTCGGGATGCGATGCGTCAGGCGGGCGGGCTCGTGATGCAGCCGATCATGAAGGTGGAGGTCGTGGTGCCGGACGACGACACGGGGCGGGTCCTGGGCGACCTGCAGTCGAAGGGCGCGACGATCGTGGGCCACGCGACGGACATGGAGATGTCGACGATCGAGGCGGAGTGCGGGCTCACGCAGCTCCTCGGGTACGCCACGGCTCTTCGTTCGATGACGAAGGGTCGGGGGCAGTTCACGATGGAGTTCGATCGGTTCGACGTGCTGTAGGCGTTCGAGGTTGGTGCCAAAATGTGGGGAATTGCTTCCATGGTAGAACGAGTGAAATATCGGTTTTCCTGCTCCTTCTAGCGGTCCGTCATCGCAGTATCCTGAAGATGGCACCGTCCGCATCAACCTTGGTCGACGATTCGTGCATCGCCTCCGGTACCCTGGTGGCGGAGGCACTCACAGGTGCAGGTCGCCCTCGACACATCGTGCGTCATCAACCTCCTCTCCCACGGGGAGACCACGGACGCCGAGCTGCTCCAGCTCGTTCGACTCGCGCTCGAAGGACGCATCCGGGTCAACGTCACCGACATCGTCGAAATCGAGATTCCCGAGGGGGACACGGACGATGCCGTGGAGCGACGCGGGTTCATCCGCCAGAGTCTCGAGCAGTTTCCGGTGTCGGCGTTGGGCCCAATCCGAGAGGCTCAACGCGATCGGCTTGCGACGGGGTTCCTGTCGCTACTGTGGCCGAACATCGAGGAGGGGTCGAGGAAGCACGCCAACTCGCTCCGGGACTGCAAGCACCTCGCTTCTCACAACATCTGTGGCGGCGACATGTTCGTGACCCGCGATGCCCGCCTGGCGACCAAGGCGATGGCAAACCGGGCCCAGGTGGGCGTAGACGTCCTCAGCCCCGCCGATGCCCTCGCGCGCTTGAGCGCGGAATGCTTCAAAGCCGCCCGCAGCCCCACCTGGGATCAGGTCGTCCGCAAGGCCCAGAACGACGACAAGGGCGAGATCAAAAGGCTGCTCGAGCCCATCAAGGGCAGCTACGACGACTTCGACGCCTGGCTCGCCAAGGCGATGGGCGAGAAGGAGATGTGGGTCGCCCACGCGGATGGCCGCATCTGTGCTGTCGCGGTGTGGTCCGAAAAGACCTCTTCGACCGTGAAACTCGCCACGTTCTTTGTCGGAGAGGAATGGGAGGGGCGCGGCCTCGGGGGGCACCTGCTCTTCCACCAACTCCGCCTGTGGGTGGCCCGCAAGTACACCAAGGTGTTCGTCACAGTGTCGAGCGAGCGTCTGCGGGCGTTGACGTTCTTCCTCACCTACGGCTTCCGGATCGAGGGCTCGTCGGGTCGCCGCTACAAATCCGACGCGGTCGAGTTTGTTCTCGGCAAGCACCTTTTCTACCAGGTCGTCCGGGACGCCGACCTGGACACCTTCCTTTCCGACGTGGGCTCTCAGGTGTTCGACCTTCCGGCCCACCCCTCTGTTCGCCAGGTGTCGAGCTGGTTCCTCCCGCCGACGTTCGGTCCGCTCGCCTCGATGCGGGGTGACGATGGCGTCCCATGCGGGGTCCAGATCGAGTCGCCTCATCAGACCCGTTCCATGACGCTCGACAGGTTCGAGGAGGTCGTCTATCCCGCGCGCATCGCCACGAAGGGCAGGCAGGCCTTCCTCATCCCCATCCAGCCGGGCTGGGCGGACGCGATGATGAAGGTCCCCCGCCGGCAGGGCTCGCTGTTCGCCTCCACCGACAAGCTCGCCCTCCGCACCGACAACGCCTACTACTGCACGCCGCGCTACGCGGACGTGAACGTCGGCGGCTCGCCTGCCTTGTTCTACGTGTCGCAGCCCGACAAGATGATTGCGGGCTTCGCTCGCATCGTGGAACGGCGGATCGCCGAACCCGAAGACCTGTTCCTCCAGTTCGACAGGTTGGGCATCTACGGCCTCGACAACATCCGGGGCCATGTGCGGGACGGCCGCGCCATGGTGATCCGCTTCGCCTGGTGGGTGCCGTTCGATTCCCCGATCGAGCTCGACAGGATGCGTTGCGAATTCACCCTCGAGGCACCGCAGACCATCCGGGCCATCGACTACGACCTCTATGAGAGACTTCTGGCGGCAGGAGGAGTGACCTGGTGAGAACCGTGCTCATGTCGATCAAGCCCACCTACTCCGAGCGAATCCTGTCTCGGGAGAAGTCCTTCGAACTCCGGCGAACAGCGGTGAAGTTGGAAGCGGGAGATCGAGTGGTGGTGTATGCGTCCTCACCTGTGAAGGCCGTGGTGGGCGTGTTCATGGTCGCCGGCGTCGAGCGTGGCTCGCCGAGTCACCTGTGGGACGAGTTTGCCGCCGAGTTCGGTATTGAGGAGGCCGACTATCTCGACTACTTCGACGGCTCGGACACGGTTCACGCCATCCGTGTCGGGGCCGTCGTGCAGGTGAAGCCAGTGTCGCTGGCGAAGCTCCGGGAACGGATCACCGGCTTCCGCCCGCCGCAGAGCTACCAGTGGTGGAACGGAGACCTGTCCGACCTCGTCGGCGACAGCGTCACGCGTGTCGACCAGGCTCTCGCATCGAAGTGAGGGTCGTCTTCCTCGGAGGCCCGCCGGGGAGCGGGAAGACGACCCTCGCCGAGGAGGCGGCATGCCAGGTGGCGGGACTCCGAGTTGTGACGGCCGGCAGGCTCATCAAGGCGGGTCTCAGCCGCGAAGCCGGCTACACCCGTCCGCCAGTCGCGGACCACGATCGGGCGGCCTTCTTCCAGGAACTCCTCGTGCTTGAGTTCGACGTCCTCCGGAGCACGCACACTGGGCCTTGGCTCATCGACGGCCACTACGCGGTTCCCACAGGAGAAGGACCAGCTAACATCCCGCCGTCGGTGTTCGAGCGGCTGGGGTGTTCTGACCTCCTCCTCGTCGAGGCGGAGGTGGGCGTTCTCTTGGACCGGCTCCGAAGTCGTGGAGGTGCCGATTGGTGGGACGGATCTCGGCATTCGGTGGCCGAGCTGGTGGGGGCCGACGCCGATCAGGCTGCAGTCGTGGCCGCCGCGATGGGGTTGAACGTACAGGTCGTGTCCACGGTGGAGCAGGTCGTGGCCGTAGTGCGCGCGCTCGAGGAGGCGAGCCCACGGCGGTGAGCTCGTGGCCAAATGGATGCTCGACTCAGTGACGGCACGACAACCCGCCTGTCTGCGTTGTAGGTGGCGATCGTGGTCCCGAGCGATGGTCGCCGCCGCACCGGCCGATCGTCTTGAACAGCTCGACTGTGGGCACGCACGACGAGGGGCTGGCTCTTCCGCTGCGCAGTCGACTGCGCACCCGCTCATCTACCGCTCGACGGCGTCCTTCACCGACTCCCACACGTCGACGACGCCAGCCCTGAACCCACTCCAGTAGTGCTCGGCATCGAAGTCGTCGTCCTCGATGGTCTCCTGACCCTTGTCGAACAGAGTCGGGAGCTGTGCCTCGATGCGCGGCCCGAGATCATCGACGGGGTCAGCCTCGAAGTCCGCCACGAACCACTTGATGTCGTTGTAGCTCGCGCTCTCCTTGGCCCAGTCCGACCCGTCGATGAAGCCTGCATCCTCGGCGTGGTCTTCGGAGGAGATCTTCTGGGCGCGTAGGCGGGTGATCGTGTCGCGGAGCTGGGCGTCCTCGTTCTTCACGGTGTTCAGCATGTGCACCTTCCTCCAGACCGCCTCGGCGCAGACGGCCGAGACGTTCACGTTGTCGCGATGGGGTTCCAGGGCAGCCGCCAGGTCGTCGGGGATCGAGATGTTCAGGCGCTTCGACATGGCCGCCTCCCGGTACCGGTGTGTATCATGCGCATGATGTGTACACAATGACTTTGTCGAGAGTCAGCCCCGCTGGTCCGAGGACGTTCGCCAGCCGCCAAGCGGTCGATCGCGGCGACTCGCGAGTCTGGTACGCGCACCGACACGACATTCGTCTCCAGAACGAACGTCAGGAGAGGTCGGCTGGTCGGTGGACATCGGCGGCCCGCGAGGGCTCGAGCTCGACATGCTCCGAACCGGGGAGCGCGAGGAGCTCGCCGATGGAGACGCTGCCGCCGGTGAGTCGCCTGTACTCCTCGATAGAGAGAAGCACGTGGGCGGGGCGCCCCCGATCCGTGATGAAGACGGGCCCTTCGTCCGCGGCTCGCAAAGCGCCGCTCACGTTCCGGTGGAACTCGCGGCTGGAGACGGTTCTCCCGGTCATGGAGGGCCCTCCCATGGTGTAGTGAAGTCAACACACCATGGTCGCAAGAATCCCGTTCGCGATCGACCGCGTCGAGCACATCGGCGACCGATCGCGCGCGGCAGGTTCTCGGTCGTCATGGCATCGCGTCCGCGTGGACCGTTCGCACGACGTCCAGTAAGGCATCGGCGACGGCCTGCGGCTGGTCCCACTGGATCACGTGTCCGGAGCCCGCGACCACGCGCAGCTCGGCCCGCGACGACCGCGCTGCGAGGTCCCGCTGGAGCCCGTGCCAGACCTCGAGCTCCTTCCCGGAGAGCCCTTCCGGGCCGGCTCCGTCCTGCACCAGCACGATCAGCGGGAGGTCGCCGAGGTCGGCAGGCTCGGTGCGGGCCTCGAGCTCTGCGCCCAACGACCGCCACTCCAGGAGGTTCGCGCTGGCCGTGTGAGACTGGCCGGAGGTCGCGAGCATCGACGCCTTGTCGTCGGCCGAGAGGCTCGGGATCCC
>JACKEQ010000066.1 GCA_020632885.1 Alphaproteobacteria bacterium
TCCATGTCGTCGTGGGCGAACCGGTAGCGGGCCGCCTTGCACAGCCGGATCCCGTCGATGATGGACGCGTGGTTCAGCGCGTCGCTCACCACGGCGTCCTCCTCGCCCAGCAGGGTCTCGAAGAGGCCCCCGTTCGCGTCGAAGCAGGACGTGTAGAGGATCGTGTCGTCGGTCTGCAGGAAGGCGCTGATCGTGGCCTCGAGCTGCTTGTGGATGTCGAGGGTGCCGCAGATGAAGCGCACGCTGCTCATCCCGAACCCGTAGGCGTCCAGGGCCTCCTTGGCCGCGGCGATCAAGGCGGGGTCGTCGGCGAGCCCGAGGTAGTTGTTCGCGCAGAAGTTCAGGACCTCCTGGCCACCGCGCACCCGGATGTCGGCGGCCTGGGGGCTCGTGATGATGCGCTCGTCCTTGAACGTCCCCGCCTCGCGGATCGCGCCCAGCTCCCCGTCCAACTGCGTCCCGACCGATCCGTACATGCTCCCTCCCGGACGTCCCCGACCCGGGGAGTTGGGTGCCCGGCTATCGCGCGGGACGACGGCCCGCCGCCGCGGGTATCCTCGGCCATGGACGCCGCCCTCGCCCACCTCTCCTGGACCCTCCGGCACGACTGGACGGCCCTCCCGCCCGCCACCGCCCGCAGCGCGGACGGTCCCACACCCTGGCACGACGGATCGGATCTCGCCTCGGCACGCGCGGCGATGGTGGCCTCCGACCCCGTCGAGGCCCTGCTGGAAGGGCGGCGCGCGCTGGGTCTCCCCGTGGCTGCCCGCCGTGGAGAGGCGTTCTGCCGCGGGCGCCGCTACGGTCACCGTCCCGGGCTCGTCGACCGCGTGCTCACCAAGATCCGGCGTGACGCCGAGGAGCCCCTCCACGCCTCCATCCGCGCCGTTCGGGCGTACCTCGACGTCGCCCACACCCACCCCTTCGAGGACGGCAACGCCCGCTCCGCCGTGCTCCTCGCGGACTGGATGCTCGGCGGCACCCGCGACTGGACGGCCGTGCTGCGGATCCCGAAGCCGCCGGGCGACCCGCGGGTGCCGCGCCTGATGCTCGCGGTGCTCGGATGATCCCGCACGTGGAGGAGGTGTGGGACGGCGTCTGGGCCTGGCAGCCCCACCTCCTCCGGCCCGTCGTGTTCCCCCTCCTCACGCCCGCCACGCCGGACGCGGTCGCCGTCCGCCACACCCTCCGGGACGCGCTCGGTCCCTGGTACGCGGCCGGTCCCCACGTCGGCGACGAGAGCATCACGGGCTGGTGTTGGTGCCACAGCTTCCTCTGTTCCGCCGCGCTCCCGGCCGATCGCGCGGAGGCCCGCTGGGGCGGCCTCGTGGAGCAGATCGACGGCTGTGTGGCCTGGCGGCGCGACCTGATCACCTGGCTGCACGGGCTGCCCGACGACGCCCTCGACCAGCCCGAGGCGGCCCTGGTGGGGCTCGTGGAGCAGCTCGTGGCGCTCGGCATCTACGACGCCTGGTACGTCCACGTGCAGGTCGGCGTGGCGTGGATGCTCGACCGGTTCGGCGTCCTCCGCGACGACGCACTGTCCGACCGCCTCTGCGCCCTCACCGAGACGTCGTTCACGAGCTGGGTGGCGCCCGCCCCCCGCGACATCGCGCGGTTCGCGGACGCTGCGGCCTGGGAGATCGTGGAGCGCCTGTTGGATCGGGGCTGAGCGGCCGGCCGATCAGATCGGAGCGCCCACCGCGAGCAGGGTGACCGCCGCCTTCTGGTGGTTCTCGACGAGCCCCGCAGCACGCGCGAGCTCGTCGCCGGGCTGGAGCACACGGCCGTCGTAGCGCGGGCGGCCGGCCACGACCTTCAGGGCGACCTGGGGCGGGGGCTGCCAGCTGGTGCCGGGGTCCACGTGCACCCGGTACGCCGCCGAGAGAGGCGTGGCCTCGAGCACCTCCAGGGTGGTGCGGGACGGCATCGAACGGCGGGGCAGCCGGCACCACTCCGCCGTGCGGCGGAGCACGATCTGGGGGACGGCGAGCCCGTCGAGGATCGTGGGCTTGGCGATGCGCAGCTCGATGCGGGTGACCTGTGCCCGGCCCTCCTGGGCGCCCGGGGCGGCGAGCAGCAACCGGGCCACCGCCGTGCCGAGCGACTCGATGAGCCTCCAGCGCCCATGCTGGGCGATGAAGCGGACCTGATCGGCGACGGCCGCGTAGTCCACGGACTGGTCGAGGCGGCCGGAGGCGCCGGCGGCGTCGAGGTCCACCCCGAGCTTCACCTCGAGCTCCAGGGGCTGGGGAGCTGCCTGCTCGCGCGCGAGCACGCCCACGATGGCGTCGAAGCAGAGGCGGTTGAGGACGATCCAGTCCACGGACGGCTCCATCACGTTCGGTGCTGCAGGCCACCGTCCACGGGGACGATGGCGCCGTTGAGGTAGGGACCCTCGAGGACGAGGAAGCGCACCACCCGCGCCACGTCCTCCGGGGTGCCCACGCGCTGCATCGGGATGCGGGAGGCGATGCGGGCGCGCTTCGCCTCGTCGTAGTCGTCCGGCCATACGACCTGACCGGGGGCCACGCCCATCGTGCGGACCTCTGGCGCGAGCTCGAGCGCCAGGGTGCGCGTGAGCATCTCGATGCCGATCTTGCTCGCGTTGTAGGCCAGGTAGCGCGGGAGGGCGCCGTGGGTGGTGCCGACGTCGCAGAGGTTGACGATGGCGGGACCGGCCTCGAGCTGCCCGCGGCGCAGGAGGGGCACGAGGTCGCGCGCCAGCAGGAAGGGCGCCCGGCTGTTCACCGCGTGCATCCACTCCCAGTGTGCGAGGTCGATCGCCTCCAGGGGGCGAGGCTCGAACACGCTCGCGTTGTTCACGAGCACCTCGAGCCCCGACCAGCGCGCCTGCACGGCCTCCACGAGCTTCGCGCAGCCCTCCACCGTGGCGAGGTCGGTCGCCACGACGGACGCCTCGCCCCCGGCCGCCCGGACGCCGTCGGCCACGGCCTCCGCGTCGTCGACGGACCGGTGGCAGTGCACGAGGACATCGAAGCCCGAAGCCCCCAGCTCGAGGGCGATGGCCCGCCCGACCCGACGGGCGGCCCCGGTGACCACGGCCCTGGGCCTCACGTGTCGTCCCGGGCGAACAGGCGCTCCATCGCGTAGACGCCCGCGTAGACGAAGGGCGTGTCGAGAGCCGCGAGCACCAGCTTGAAGCCGTAGATGGTGAGCATCACGGAGAGGCCGTCCGCGAAGCTCATCCCGAACGCTCCCCAGAACAGGATGCTCCCCACCACGAACGTGTCGACGAGCTGGCTGATCCAGGTGGACCCGTTGTTCCGGAGCCAGAGGTGCTTGCCGTTCGTGACCTGCTTCCAGAAGTGGAACAGCCAGTTGTCGCAGAGCTGGGCGCACAGGTAGGCCAGCATGGACGCGAAGAGCAGGATGCCGTTGAGGGCGAACACGCTCTCGAAGGCATGCTGGTAGCCCGCCGGGTCGGGGTAGAACGCGCCGTCGGCGGGGACCCAGAAGCGGTGGGGCGGCATGCGCACCGCGAGCTGGACGATGACGAGCATCAGCATCGACATCGCGAACCCGAGCCCCACCATGAAGTCCGCGCGCTTCTTCCCGTAGATCTCCGAGACGAGATCGGTGAGCACGAACGTGGCGGGGTAGGCCAGGATGCCGGTGGTGAGGGCGAAGTCGTCGAGGAACGGCGCCTGGAAGAGCTTGATGCCCACCACGTTCGTGAGCACGAGCACCACGCAGAAGGCCGAGGCCAGCACGAGGTACACGCGCTCGTAGAGGGGATGGTGCTCGCGCTGGACCGCGGTGCTCACTCGGTGCAGAGCTCGCTGGACGCGCCCTTCGGGTCGGCACGCAGGCGCTTCTCACCGGACTCGCACGAGTCCTCCTGGCAGGAGCCCCGCTGGGAGCACATGGCGTTGACCTTCTGGATGGTGAGGCACGCGTCGGAGGCGGGCCCACAGACCTCGCACACGGCATCGCCGTAGGACACGCACTTCGGGAAGCCCGCGAGCCTCGCCGGATCGGCCTTCACGTCCCCGACGGGGTGCCGGGGCTGGAGATCCGCGGCGGGGTTCGCCCCACACGAGCAACCGAGCACCAACATCCAGAGCATCACGCCTCCACCGACGCCCGGTAACCATCGATGCCGCGGATTACATCCCCGGGATGTTCCCCGTCCTCACACTCGTCGCACTCGTCGTGCTGCTCGGAACCGAGCGTGCCGGCGCCCGGGTGCCCGGCGCCGTGGCCAAGACCGCGGCGTCGATCGGCTTCGTGGCCACGGGCCTCGCAGCGGGTCTGTGGACGGAGGGCCCCGCCAGCCGGGCGATCCTCGTGGGTCTCGTGCTCGGTGCCGTGGGGGACGTCTTCCTGATCGGACGGGCGAAGGCCCCGTTCCTGGCGGGGCTGGTGGCCTTCCTGGCCAACCACGTGGCCTACGTGGTGGCGTTCCTGATGCTCGGCGCGGACCTCCGGGTGGCCGGCCTGGCCCTCGTCCCGCTCGCGGCCATCGCGGCCGTGGTGTGGCGCTGGATGGGCCACCGGACCGGTTCGCTGGCCCCCGCCGTGATGGCCTACATCGCCGTGATCTCGGTGATGGTGGCGCTCGCGGTGGGCGTGGGCGACCCCCGGCTGCTCGTCGCGGCCCTCCTGTTCTACGCGAGCGACCTCTGTGTCGCGCGCGAGCGGTTCGTGGAGCACGCTCCGGTCAACCGCTACGTCGGCCTGCCGCTGTACTACGCGGGCCAGCTCCTCTTCGCCCTCGGCTGACCCATGCAGCTCCTCGCCCTCTCCGATCTCCACCTCGCCCACCCCGAGAACCGGGCCCTCGTGGAGGCCCTCTCGCCCCACCCGGACGACTGGCTGGTGCTGGCGGGCGACCTCGGCGAGAAGACCGCCCACCTGGAGTGGGCCTTCCGCGCCCTCGGGCCGAAGTTCGCCCGTCTGATCTGGGTGCCGGGCAACCACGAGCTGTGGACGCCCCCGTCCGAGCCGGACGGTCTGCGGGGTCTGGCGCGGTACGACGCCATGGTGCGCACCTGCCGGGAGCACGGCGTGCTCACGCCGGAGGACCCCTGGCCCACCTGGCCCGAGGACCCCGGCCTGCACATCTGCCCGCTCTTCCTGCTCTACGACTACAGCTTCGCTCCTGACGGGCTCGATCCCTCGGCCGCGGTGGCCTGGGCGGCGAAGGACCGCATCCGCGCGCGCGACGAGGAGCTCCTGCACCCCGACCCCTGGCCCACGCGCGAAGCCTGGTGCGCCGCGCGCGTCGCGCGGACCGCCGAGCGGCTCGAGGCCACCCCGGGCCCGAAGGTGCTCATCAACCACTGGCCGCTGCGCCGCGACCTCGTGCGCATCCCGCGCGTGCCCCGCTACCTGCCGTGGTGCGGCACCCGCGCCACCGAGGACTGGCACGTCCGCTACGACGCGCGGGTCGTGGTGAGCGGGCACCTGCACGTCCCGGCGACGGACTGGCGCGACGGGGTGCGCTTCGAGGAGGTCAGCGTCGGGTATCCTCGCGAACGCTGGGACGACCGCACGGCCGACCTCCACCTCCGCTGCATCCTCCCCCACCCTCCCGCACCCGCCACGCCCGACACCGTCTGGCACCGCAGGAAGACCACATGACCATGGACCCCACCACCCGTACCGAGGTCGAGGCCGCCGCCTTCCGACGCCTCGTCCAGCACCTGCGCGACCACCCGGAGGTCCAGAACATCGACCTCATGATCCTCGCGGACTTCTGCCGGAACTGCCTGTCGCGGTGGTACCGGGAGGCGGCGGAGGAGCGCGGGGTGGACCTGCCCGACGACGACGCCCGGGAGGCCGTGTACGGCATGCCCTACAGCCGCTGGAAGGCCGAGCACCAGCTGCCCGCCACCCCCGAGCAGCTCGAGGCGATGGCGAAGCGTAAGGGCGGGGGGAGTTGAACCGTTCGGCGGTCTGTTAGAACTTCGATCGAGGATCGGACGTGAGCGACTTCCACTACGTGCGCACGCAGGGAGCCGAGGGCGGTGTCGACGCCGCCGACGGCCGTGCGATCGGGCTCGACCTCGCGAACGTGCTCGCGGAGGGGCTGCCCCCGTTCAGCGTGGCGGTGCAGATCGTCACGGCGCTGTGCGAGATCCTCGCGATCACGGAAGAAGACGGCGTGGTGCACGGCGACGTGCAGCTCTCGGACATCACGATCGACGACACCGGCGCGGTCAGCCTGGAGGGCTTCGGGAGGGCCACGTCCTCGGCACCCGAGGGCCCCGGCCCGTACGCGGACCGCTTCTGCCTCGGCCGCGTGGTGTACGCCCTGCTCGCGCCAGAGCCGCTCCCTCCGCTCCCCCGCGACCCCGAGGAGCACGAGAACGCCGCCATCGATGCCATCCTGGCCCTCGACCTGTCCGAGTTCCCCGAGGAGCTCGTCAGCGACATCCAGTGGTTCGCGGCGCGGCTGCTCGCCTACGATCCCGGCGATCGACCGTCCGCGGCGGACGCCTGGCGTGCCTTCGCCCGGATGCAGGACGCTCTGATCGGCCCGGAGTTCGTGGCCTGGTGCTCGCTGGCCCTGGAGGGGCGGGGGCAGCGCCGCGATCGGGTGGGCGGCGGCCGCGAAGGGGGCACGGACGGGTCGTGGGACCTCTCGCCCGTCGTGGCCGTGTCCGACGGCCCGATGCAGGAAGGGGCCATCGACTTCGGCGGGGGCGCCGAGAAGCCCGGAGCCCGGTCCACGGGGGCCTGGACGCGCGACAACATGAAGGAAGCGCTCCAGCGCGTCATGTCGAGCGACTACCTCGAGGACCCCAACACCGACTGGATGCCCGGGACGCCCATCCCGGCCAGCGAGCGCTCGGACGGCCCGCGCGAAGCCGACGACTTCCGGGCCGCCCCGCGGCGCTCCCCGCCTGCCGCTCCGCCGCCACCGCCTCCGCCCGCCCCGGATTCCTCCCTGGCGGGGTTCGAGCCCGTGGCCCCCGCACCCCTGCGCCCGCTCCCCGAGGACTTCGCGAGCGAAGGCCTCGAAGACGACGGGAAGACCGAGGTGGGGGCGCTCTCGGTGCCCACCAACCGCCCGGTGCCCCCGGCGCGTCCCAAGCGCACCTTCGTCCCCGATCCGCCCACGGTCCCCGCCCCGGTGAGCGAGGCGCTGCTGAGCACCACCAACGGTCCGCCGGTGAGCGCGGACCCGCCGCAGCGGCCACGCCGCGGGCCCGCGAAGGACCCCGACACGGCGCCCCAGCTGGTGGCCCGGCCCAACGTCTCGTCGGCCCCGCCGGAGCCCTCGGCAGGGCCAGCCCCGTCGGCACCGCTGGTCGCCCCGCCGGTGCAGACGAACGCCGCACCCGCCCTCGCGGCACCCCCGGTGAGCGCCGGGCCCCCGCCCGCCCCCGCGCCACTCCCGGACGTCATCAACCTCCCCCGGGGGCCCGATCCCTTCGCCAACATGGAGGAGAGCAGCGGCGGCAACTACGTCGTCTGGGCTGCCGTGGGCATGTTCGTCGTGGTGGCCACCGTGTTCTGCCTCGGCGTCGGTGGGCTCGGGGGCGTCGCCGTGTTCGGGATGTCCTCCAACCGCGGGTCCGGGTTCGAGAGCACGTCTCCGAGCCCCGATCAGCTCGCGAAGGTCACCCCCGCGCCCCGTGGTGAGGAGGCCGAGCCGGATCCCTCGCCGCCCCGGCCCGGTCCACGCGTGCGGCCCGGTCCCCGGCCCCGGACGTCGCCGGCGCCCCGCACGGCACCCGCGTCGCCCCGTCCGGCGCCATCGCCCTCCCCCGCACCCCGGTTCACGCCGAGCCCGGTACCGAGCCCATCGTTCACACCGGCGCCGTCGTTCACGCCGAGCCCGCCGTCCCGTCCGGCACCCGTGGCTCCGAGCCCGAAGCCGTCGTTCACCACCCAGCCGCTCACCCCGTCCCTGCCGAGCCCCACGCCGCGCCCGACGTTCAACACGCCGTCGCCCGAGCCCTCCATCGGCGCGCTCGCCAACCCGGCTTCGCGATCCCGCGACTTCGGCATGCCCACCCCCGCCCCGGCGCCGTCCTTCACGGCACCCCAGCCGGTCGCCGTGGCCCCGCGACCGATGCCGCAGCCCATGGGCATGGGCGTTCCGCCGCGGCCCGAGCCCGTGGCCATGGCGCCCCGCCCTTCCGGGTCGGCCGTGCCGCCTCGGCCCGCGCCGGACGACTCCCTCGACTTCCTCGACGATCCCCTGCCCACGAAGCCGCCGCCGCTGCCCGTCATGGGGAGCGGCCCCCCGTCGCTGCCCATCACCGACGACGGGACCATCGTGCAGGTCCTCCTGCCCACGGTGCCCACCGACCCGATGCAGCCGCAGACCGAGCTGCAGATGACGATGATCGCCCACCTGAACGCGGCGACGGCGGCACGCGACGCGGTCATCAAGGGGGATGCCGAGGGCGCTCGCCAGGCCGTGAAGATGATCGGCCTCATCAACGCCCCGGCCTCCACACCGCCCAACTGGGTCCCGTACCTCACGGACATGAAGATGGAGGCCTGGCTGATGGAGAACAGCCCGGACATCCCGGCCGCCGCGTTCAAGGTGGCCCAGCTCGGGCAGTCGTGCGCGGTCTGCCATGCGGGTGTGCGTGCCGGCCCCACGGTGCGGTCGGACGCCGTGCCGTCGCGCGAGTTCCGCGACGAGGACGTGATGAAGCAGCACGCCTGGGCGTCCGACTGGCTCTGGGTGGGTCTGCTCGCCAACGATCAGATCGCGTGGGAGCGCGGGGCCCAGGAGCTCGACACCTCCCCGTTCCCGTCGGTCTCGCTCACGGACTTCCCCGAGCAGAAGTTCATGGACCTCGAGGACCGCCTCCACCAGTACGCCAAGGAGGCCCAGAACGCCCGGACCCCGGATGCCCGTGGCTTCGCCTTCGGGAAGATCCTCTCCACGTGCTCGCGGTGCCACGACGTCTACCGCGAGATCGAGAACCGCAACCTCTGAAGTTGACGGGCTCGGACCCTTCCTGCTACGATCCCAACAGCTCGGAGGCTCCTCATGTCCAAGGGAAAGAAGCCGGTCAAGGCACCGCCCGTCATCAAGCCGCCCATCACCAAGCCCAAGAGCGGCTTCGGCGGGAACGCCGCAGAGGGGTCGAGCCACGTCTCGGTGCCCCCGGAGATGATCAACCCGGACAGGGGCTTCCTCGAGAACTACCAGGAGACCATGTACGCCTGACCGGGCGGCAGGTCTTCTTCACGGCGGCCCCTGGCCGCCGTTTCTGTCTGTGCAACGGAATGCCCGCCCAGACGGATGGGTTCGGGGCGTCGGAGGTGTGTTCATGGTGGTGATGGTCTCCCTCGCCCTCGCCGGCGAGGACGTCGGCGCGATCGAGGCTGCTCTGGTGGGCTTCGACGCCACGATCGCGGAGGGCCGCGCCTGGGTGGCGTCGGAGGCCCACGATCCCGCGGTGGGCAAGACGATCCGCGAGAAGCTGGAGGCCGAGGCCAACGAGCTCCGGCCCCTCACGCGAAAGCTCGAGATCGCCTATGGCGAGTCCATGAGCACCAAGAAGCACGTCGGGCTCGAGGCCGTGGAGGCTGCGCGCGCCCACATGGAGGCCCAGCGGGCCGCCCGCCGTGAGGTCGGGGCGCTGATCGACGGCACGCTCGCCCTCGGCGTGGCCGCCTCGGCTCCGGAGCGCTGGGTGGACGTCGAGGGCCAGTACGTGGGCGTGGCGCGCAAGTGGACCGGCGGGCCGCCGGACGACTGGCTGATCCCGTCGATCGCGGCTGCCGCGAAGGCCGAGCGCTGGGCCTACGTGCTCGGGGCGTCGGGGTGGTGCGAGCTCGTCTGCACCTCGAAGGACGGCCTGGCGGCGCTCGTCACCGCCGCGCCCGAGGGCTCTGCCGCCGACCCCCGCTGGAACGTCGCCATCAACGCCGCGAAGGCCGCAGCCACCCCCGAGTGACCTCAGAGCTGGATGCCGACCGCCGCCCGTCCGAACCACTGACGGTCGACGATCCCGCCGTACTCGGTGCCGCTGTCCCGACCCTCGATCGCGATCTGGCGCACCACGCCCGCACCGCCCACCGAGAGGAACACGCGGTCGGAGAGCTCGTAGCCCGCGTCCACGTCGAAGCCGACCCGGTACGGGACCCTGGCGCCAGCGAGCCCCTGGTGGACGCTCGCGATGCCGAACACCGGCCCCGCCTCGAAGCCGATCTCCCCGCCGATCTCCATGGCGGGCACGAAGATCGTCTCGTACGCGACCTCGCAGCCCGGCTCGAGGCAGCCCTTGAACACGAGGAAGTCGTCGAGCTGGAAGCCCGCGCTGACCCCGGCCCACACGGTGGTCGGGTGATCCGCAGCATCGTCGAGCTCGAAGGGGACCCGGCCCGTGGCGTCGACCCGGAGGTGCGAGATCACGTCGCTGATCGGCCGCGCGAACACGTTGGTGTCGAAGCTGTACTGGGTCACGCGGCCGGCGACATGGGCCCCGACCCAGGGCAGGAACCACGCCCGGGCGTCCGCCTCGACGCCCTGGAGGGAGGCCGGCTTGGCGCCCTCCGCGCCTCCGAGCGAGAAGCGCCCGGGCAGGAGGGGCCCGGGGTCGGCGTTCGGCACCTGGGCATAGGTGTAGGTCCCGAACGCAGCGCCCAGACGGGCCCGGATCATGGGTAGCTCGCCGCTGGAGGCCACGGGGCCGGGGCCGGGCTCGGGCACGGGTGCCACCGGCTCCGGCACGGGTGCCACCGGCTCCGGCACGGGGACGGGCGCAGGCGCCGGGGCAGCGAGGCGATCGCGCCACTCTGCGAGCATCCCGGTCCACTCGGGCTCCCGGACCTGGATTGCGCGATCGGTCGACAGCATGGAGGCGGTGCCAGACACGCCGGTGGTCGTGGTGGCCTCCACCACCAGGCTGCCCCGCATGCCGTTGCCCGACCACGCGAGCTCCGCGACACCGGTGCCCCCGGTGTTCACACTCGACGGCACGTTCCCGACGGTGGCCGACAGAGCGAGGGTCACGCCGGGGACGGGGTAGCCGTAGCGGTCGACGGCCACGGCCCGGATCGTGGACGACGCCGTGGGCGACACGACGGGGTCGGGGGCGAGGAGGAGAACAGCGGCCACCGCACCACCGCTGGTGGGGGGTAGCCCGACCGCCGGCATCGCAGCGAGGTGGGAGACGTCGAGGGAGTCGACGTCCACCGGAGAGCCCGGGATCCTCGCGGTGAGCGTGCCCTGGGCCGCCGCCCCGGGCGTGTAGTCCACCGCGTAGAGGCCGTTCCCGATGTGGGCCGCGCGGCCCACCGTGCCCACCGTGGTCTGCACGTCGACCTGGGCATCCATGTCGGGGCTCCCGTGGGCCTCGAGCACGAGCAGGTGGAGGGTGGCGCTCTTGCCCACCGGGATCGGGCCGGGTGCGGGGACCCAGGCGAGGCGCCGCGTGCCCGGGGGCCCGAGGTCGATGCGCCCCTCGGTGCGCTGGTTGCCCTGCTCGATGATCTGCACGGCCTCCCGCACGCCGGGCGGGACCTCGATGGGGAGCCGGGCGTTCCCCGTCGCGTCGATGGTGACGGGGCCGAACGACTTCCCGCCGACCTTCATCGTCACCCTGGCGCCGGGGGGGCCCTGGATCGGGAACGCGACGGCCCCCACGAAGGCCACGGCCCCACCGCCCACGGCCACACCACCGGGGATCGCGCCGGTGACGATGCCGAGGTGCGGGTAGTTCGTGCTGGGTGCCGTGAGGGTCACGAGCCAGCTCGAGTCTCCCTCCTTCGTGGCGGGCCCCGCACCTCCGCTTGACGCGCGGGTGACGAGGTCGAGCGGCGGCGGGAAGCCCGGCAGCGTGAACGTCATCCGCGAAGGGGCCCCCGTGGCCACCACCACCGCCGGCGGATCCGCGGTCACCGTGAACCGGGAGGGCCGGGCAGGCAGGAGCGGAACGGTCACCTTGCCCGACAGAGCCCCGCGCAGACGGACGGATCCGGCGCTGGCGTCGCGATCCGCGGTGAACGACACCATGTACCAGCCGTTCCCGACTTCCTGGAGATCGCCCGCACGGCCGCCCGCCCCGATCGCCGTGGCGCCGAGACCGGTGCGGGGGTTCCCTTCCGCATCGAGCGCGAGCACGTGGATCCGGGTCGTCTCCCCACCCGCGACGGGGGCCACCGGCGCAAAGCGGACGATGTCCTCGTCGAACGCCTCACCGCCGAACGCGGCCGACGGCGCGAGCGCCAGCACCCAGGCTCCGAGCCATCGGCTCATGCTCTCTCCCTCCGGTCTGTGGCGCCCATCTTGCCAGAGGCGCCCGCGAACGGCGACCCGCAGGGACCCGGACGCGTAACCGTTTCATCCGATTCCCCACGTCCAAAGGGGTCGGAGAATGCTAGAGTGGGTCCGTTCAACAGGCCGGAAAGGACTCTTCATGCGCCGTAATGCCCTTCCCCCCTACGTCGTCGGCTCGGTCGTCGCCACCGCCGCGCTCTCCGTCGCGTACGCCGCCAGCACCACGATCACGAGCAACGCGGACTTCAACAAGTCCGACCTCGAGGACAACGTCAGCGTCAACTCGAACCAGCTGAGCGTCACCACGCTCGACAACACCTACGGTGACTGGTACCGACGCGACTACGACGGCGTGGATTGGGGTCTCGAGCTCCAGAAGTCCGCCACCTCCGGGATCTGGGCCACCGATGTGTGTCTGCCCACCACGTCCTTCCCCATCGACACGCTCGTGGGCGGTGTGACCTACCGGACCGGCACGCTCAACGGCTCCCACCTCCTGCTCGACAACGTGGATCTCCCGATCAACGACACCGAGATCACCGAGATCCGGTTCCTCACGCACGGCGCGCGCACCGCAGACACCGTCAACGTCACGGCCCCGCAGGCCGACTACACCGTCACCGTCGGGCGCGTCTCCGGAGGCGACGTCACGTTCACGATCCCCATCGCGAGCGCGGCCGACTCCAACCGCACCGCCAGCGGCGCGGGCTCCGCCGCGGGCTCCAGCTGGTCCACCACGGCCTGGAACGCCCTCACCGCGGAGAACACCGACGAGTGTCGGGGGAACTTCGGCAACGAGGTCGTGCTCACGATGCCGGGGGGCTCCGTCGTCGACAACATCCACGTCGACTACCAGGCGTCGGACGAGACCACCGACGACGACACCGTCGCCGGCGAGAGCTGGCTCGGCGGTCCCTTCGCCCTCGTCACCGACGCCATCCAGTCGGACATCGAGGCGGACTTCACCTGGCGCGCCACCTACCAGTCCTCCACCCAGGTCTCCCAGGCGATCAACGCCGGCGGGAACGTCGTCTGGCACCGCGTCTCGTGGAACACCTCCAACCTGACGGGCACGGGCTCCGACGTCTTCCTGCGCGTGCGCTGCGGCGACAACTCCGGCGGCGGGAACTCCCTCCTGAACAACGAGCTCAAGGGCTCGGACGCGCAGGGCATCAACACCTGGTACCCGGACGTGAGCGGGCCCGGCATCCCGATGAACGGGGCGTCGTCGGTGAACATCCCCACCTGCACGGGGCAGTACATCCAGTACGAGCTCGAGTTCTACCCCGAGTTCGACGTCTCTCCGATCATCCAGGACATCACGTTCACGTACAACCCGGACCTCGACGGCGACGGTGAGGTCGCGGAGACCGGGCTGGCCGGCTTCACGGTGGACTGCGACGACAGCGACCCCGACCTGAACCACGCCGACGCCGACTCCGACGGGTTCAACACCTGCCAGACCACCAACCCGGACTGCGACGACACCGACCCCCTGATCAAGCCCGGCGCTGCGGTGAGCGGGTCGGACGTGGCGGACGGGATCGACCGCAACTGCGACGGTCGCGAGGAGTGCTACCGCGACCAGGACAACGACAACTACACGAGCACCACGGTCCAGGCCGAGAACGGCTCGCCGAACATGCTCTGCGACGG
>JACKEQ010000067.1 GCA_020632885.1 Alphaproteobacteria bacterium
CGGCCAGCCTCCGAGGGGCCCTCGATGTGGGCCTCCCGGACAAGTCGCGATACGGGGCTGCCCGGAGTGAAAATGAAGCTTGTCGCTGTCGTCGTCACGTACGAACGCCACGAAACGCTCGCGCGTTGCCTTCAATGCCTCGCGGCGCAGACCCGCCAGCCTGACCTCGTCGTGGTCGTCAACAATGGCTCGGCACTCCCTTCCGACCTGGTGCCCTCGGGGCTGCAGACGGAGGTGATCCACGTCGGTCAGAACCTGGGTCCCGGGGGCGGCTTCCACCTGGGCATGCAGCGCGCGATGGAGCGCGGAGCGGACTGGCTCTGGCTGATGGACGACGACATCGAGGCGGAGAGCGATTGCGCGGCCTCGATGCTCGAGCACACCCCGAAGGGTGACGCCATGGTCTGGCCCACCGTGCGCACGCCGTACGCGGAGACGGAGCACGAGTCCGTGGTCCCGGGCTGGTGGGGCGTGATGCTCCCTGCGACCGCTGTGCGGCGCTTCGGTCTTCCGCGCGAGGACTACGGGTGGTGGTCGGAGGACACCGAGTACCTTCAGTGGCGGCTGGGCTGGTTCGGCGCGGTTCCCAGCGTCCGCCTCCCCGACGCGCGCGTGTTCCACAACCACCGGGACCGCCAGGGCCCCACGCCGGCCTGGAAGCTCTACTACCAGGTGCGAAACGCCACCCACATGCGGCTCCATCTCCGTCAAGACGGCCGCCCGGCGTTCAGGCCGACCGTCCGGCGTCTCTGGCGCCTCTGGGGCTCCCAGGCCCGGCGAGCCCTTCTCGCGGTACCCCCCGAGGAGAGCCGCCGGAAGCGACTGGCGCTCGTGGTCCGTGGTGTAGTGGACGGCGCCACCGGGCGCCTCGGGCTCACCATCCCCCTCGGGGACGGGAGCGTCGCCCGCCGTTCTGTCAGACGCCATCGTTGACGATTTGGAGAGTCACCGACCCATGCGAACCCTCGTCTACGACTTCCTGTACAGCGAAGCACACGTCCAGAGCGCGGCCGCGGTCCTGCGCGAGCATGGCGCGGAGATAGTGGGTTGGCTCGGACGCCCCCATGTGGGCGAACGGATCACCGGGCATCTCCCGGGGGTGAGGTTCCTCCCGGTGCCCCACCCCATGCGGGACCTGCCTCTGGTCGATGCGAAGCGGATCTGGGAGATCGCCCATGTGCCCACGCTCTTCATGCTGGTCGAGCGGGAGCGCAAGACAGGCACGAACCTCGGCGACGTCCTGGAGATCACGCGGATCTACTGCCATGTGGTCGCGGTCCTGGACGAGCTCCGGCCAGAGCTGATCGTTGCTTGTGATGTTCCCCACAACGTCTTCTCGTACATGCTCTACGTCGAGGCGCGGCATCGTGGGATCCCGATGCCCTTCGTGAAATGGGGACCCATGCCGCACATCGTCGCGGTCGGGATGGACCTGGAGCGCGGCATCTCGGACGCCTTCGACGCAGGGCGGGAATCGCCCGCACTGGTTCTGTCACCCACCACCCAGGCGCTCCTCGGCCGCTATCGGAGCGACTACAAGCAGGCGACGCCCTCGTACATGAAGGACCAGAAGCGGAACGACCGCTTTCTCGCCTATGCCAGGAAGGTCCTCGCGGCGCCGGGACGCTACGCGCAGGACTATCGTTTCCTGCGCGGGGGCGTCGCCGTGGCGGCCCGACGTCGGCTGGCCGCCGCGTACGAGCGGGTCGCCGTGCCCTTCGATGCGAGCCGGGGGCGGGCCGTGTGCCTGTTCCTCCACCTCCAGCCCGAGCGCACGAGCTGCCCGGAGGGGGGCATCTTCGCCCAACAGTGGTTGATCGCTCAGACGCTGTCGCGACTGCTGCCCGACCACCGGATCCTCGTTCGGGAGCACCCGTCGACCTTCAGGCCAGGGCCGAAGCTGTTGCGCGAGGTCAACGACTACCAGAGGTTCCTTGAGATCCCGCGCGTGGAGCTCCTGACGCTGTCGGGGAGCCCGTTCGAGGTCACCGATTTCGTCGACGCGGTCGTGACCATCACGGGCACGGTGGGCATGGAGGCCTTGGCCCGCGGCACACCCGCCATCGCCTTCGGCAGTGCTGCGTTCGTCGACTGCGATGGCGCGTTCGACGCGCGGGATCCAGACCAGCTCGCGGAGGCGGTCACCTGGGTCCAAGAGAGGCGACGGGTGCCCGAGGGTGCCGTCGAGACCTACCTGTCCATCCTCGAGGGCTCGCCCCACGTCTACGTGTGCGATCACGAGGACGTGATCGAGCGCTTCTTCGACCTGGCCTCCGAAGGCCTGCTTCGTTCGCCCGTACTGGCGAGGATGTTGGAGCACTACGCATGACCGACGTCCTGTCCCCCGATTTCATCGTCGTGGGTGCGGCCAAGTGCGGCACGACAACGGTCGCTTCCCAGTTGGCGCGCCATCCCCAGATCTTCATGACCGATCCCAAAGAACCAGGGTACTTCAGCGGGTTGATGGACGAGGCCCGGTATCGGGCTCTGTTCGAGGATGCAGGCGAGCGTCTGAAGGGCGAGGCGACCACCGCCTACTCGCGGATGCACGCCTTCCCGGGGGTGCCGGCGAAGATGTTCGCCGAGTGCCCGGACCTCCGGCTGATCTACTTGATCCGCCACCCCGTTGAACGCATCAAGTCGGCCTACGCCATGCGGCTGCGCGACGGGCGGTCCGAGGGGCCGCTCCACCAGGTGATCAGGAAGAACCTGGAGTACATCGACACGTCGCGGTACGGTCGGCAGATGGAGCACTACCTGGACTACTTCGACCGTCCGCAGTTCCTCATCCTCCGTCTCGAGGACCTGAAGGAGGATCCGGAGTCACAATACCTCCGTATGTTCGAGTTCCTCGGGGTCTCCGCACAGCTCCCGCCAGAGCCGGCTTCGCGCAGCAACGCGCGGCCCCCCGGCAAGCTCCTCGTCACACCCCACTTGCCGGCGGTGCTTCGTCCGCTCGGGAGCCTGGTGTCCAAAGAGACACGTGTTCGCGTCAAGCGGGCGTTGGCCCGTTCCGTGGCGAACGACGGGGATCTGCTCGAGATCCCCCCGCTTCTGCGGGAGATTCTCGACGACGTGTTCACCGCCGACATGGCCCGGCTTCGCCGGGTAGTGGGACCGGATTTGGATCTGTACGGGTACGCCTGACGAACGGGGGCCGCGCGCCGGCCACACGGAGGAGATCGCACATGCGGGTTCTCATCGCGGACAAGCTGGAGGATCGGGCCCGTGTTCGCCTCGCTTCACGGGGCCACGAGGTGCGCATGGAGCCGGGGCTCGCGGGGGATGCGCTCGTCGAGGCGCTGGCCGCCTGGCGTCCGGAGGCCCTCGTGGTGCGCAGCACCAAGGTGACCCGCCCGATGCTCGAGCTCGGGTGCCTCTCGCTCGTCGTGCGGGCCGGGGCCGGGGTGAACACCATCGACCTCAAGGCCGCCGGGGAGTTCGGTGTGTTCGTCTCCAACTGCCCGGGCAAGAACGCGGACGCCGTGGCGGAGCTCACCATGGGCCTGCTCGTGGCCGTCGACCGGCACATCGCGGCGGGCGACCGGGACCTCAAGGAGGGTCGCTGGAACAAGGGGGCCTACAGCAAGGCCTCGGGTCTCGCGGGCCGCACCCTCGGCATCCTCGGCATGGGCGACATCGGCCAGGGCGTGGCGAAGCGCGCGCGGGCCTTCGGGATGGACGTCATCGCGTGGTCCCGCTCGCTGACCCCCGACCGGGCGGCCGCCCTGGGTGTGCGGTACGCGTCCGACCCCAGCGAGGTGGCCGCGGCCGCGGACGTGCTCTCGGTGCACCTCGCGCTCACCGACGCCACGCGTGGCTTCGTGGGCCCCGGTCTGCTCGGAGCCCTGAAGCACGGGTCGATCTTCCTGAACACGAGCCGCGCGGAGGTCGTCGACGAGGCCGCCCTGCTGGAGGCCCTCGAGACCCGCTCCCTCCGCGCCGGCCTCGACGTGTTCTCCGGTGAGCCGTCCGGGAAGGACGGGGCCTTCACGCACCCCCTCGCCGCCCATCCGCGCGTCACCGGCACCCACCACACGGGTGCCAGCACCGACCAGGCCCAGGAGGCCGTCGCCGACGAGGCCGTGCGCATCGTCGAGGTGTTCGGTGACACCGGCCGCGCGCCGAACTGCGTCAACCTCACGGGCGCCGACTCGTCCCACGTGCTGGTCGTCCGGCACCGTGACCGTGTCGGCGTGCTCGCTGCCGTGCTCGACGTCCTCCGTGGCGCCGACCTGAACGTCGGCGAGCTCGAGAACACCCGGTTCACCCGGGGTGGAGCTTCGTCCGCCCGCATCGGGCTCGACGCGGCCCCCTCTCCCGAAACCCTCGAGCGCATCGGGGCTCTCCCCGACGTGCTCCACACCAGCGTCGCCGAGGTCGCGACCGTGGAGTCCCGATGACCCGCATCCACAACTTCAGCGCCGGACCCGCCGTCCTCCCCGAGTCCGTGCTCCGCGAGGCCCAGGAGGCCATCTGGGAGCACGGGGGTCACGGCATCGGCATCCTCGAGTGCTCGCACCGCAGCGCCCAGTTCGACGCGGTGATCGACAGCGCCCGGGCGCGCATCAAGCGCCTGATGAACCTGTCGGACAGCCAGCACATCCTGTTCCTGCACGGCGGCGCCCGCACGCAGTTCTTCATGCTCCCGATGAACGTGCTCCGGGGCGGCCGCGCGACCTACCTGGACACCGGCACCTGGGCGGAGGGTGCCGCCAAGGACGCCCGGCGGTACGGCACCGTCGACGTGCCGTTCTCCTCGAAGGCCACGGGCTGGGACCACGTGCCCGCCACGCTCGACACGCCGCCCGAGGGAACGGTCTACCTGCACTACACCTCGAACAACACGGTGGCCGGTACGGAGTTCCACCACGTCCCCGACGTCGGTGTACCGCTGGTGTGCGACATGTCCTCCGACATCATGAGCCGGCCCGTGGACGGGTCGAAGTTCCAGTTCATCTACGCGGGGGCCCAGAAGAACATGGGCCCGTCGGGTGTGACGCTGGCCATCCTCGAGGACTCCTGGCTCGAGCGCTGCGACAAGGACATCCCCGAGATGCTCCAGTACGGCATCCACGTGAAGAAGGAGTCCATGTACAACACGCCGTGCACGTTCGGGATCTACGTGATCGAGCGCGTGACGGCCTGGCTCGAGGGGCTCGGCGGCCTCGAGGCCATCGATCGCATGAACCAGTCCCAGGCCGACCGGGTGTACGGCGAGATCGACCGCACGGGCTTCTGGCACGGCAAGGCACAGCTGGGTAGTCGGTCGCGGATGAACATCACGTTCACCACCGGCGACGCGGACCTGGACACCCGGTTCCACAAGGAGGCCGCGGCCGCCGGCCTCTCCGGGCTCAAGGGCCATCGATCCGTCGGTGGGCTGCGGGCCAGCATCTACAATGCCCAGACCGACGCGGCGGTGGACGCCCTGGTCGCGTTCATGGGCGACTTCGAGGCGAGAAATGGCTGACGACGGAACGAATGGCGCGGGTCACATCGAGGAGCTCGACGAGAGCGAGGACCTCGATGTGGTCGAGTTCGAAGACGAGGAGGGCAACCTCCACGTGGCGGCGATCCTCGCCGTGATCGAGGTGGACGACCTCGACTACGCGGTGCTGGCCCCCGTGGCGCAGCTCGAGGACGACGGCGGGGAGGAGCTCGAGATCTTCCTCTTCCAGTACGGCGAGGACGAGGACGGGAACGAGATGTTCGCGTACATCGACGACGAGGCCACCTTCCGCAAGGTGCAGGAGGCCGCCTCGCAGCTCCTCGAGACGTCCGAGGACGACGAGGACGACGCCTGAGCCACGTCAGTGGTGGTAGGGGATGCCCTCGAGCAGCGTGACCGCCCGGTACAGCTGCTCGAAGAGCACCACCCGCGCCACCTCGTGGTTGAGCACGGCGTCCGAGAGCTTCACGGTCCTCGACGCCGCCTTCCGCACGCTGGGATCGAGCCCGTAGGCACCGCCGATCAGGAAGGTCACGGTGCCTTCGAGCGTCAGGGACTCCAGCATCGCGGCGAACGCGTGGCTGTCGAGCCCCTCGCCCCGCTCGTCGAGGGCGACGATGGGGTCGCGCGGGCTGGCGGCCTTCAACAGACGCTCGCCTTCGGCAGCCTTCACGGCGTCCACGTCACCCTTGAAGGTCACGGGCTTGAGGAGGACCTCCTCCACCTTCCCGTGCCGCTTCAGGCGCTTGGTGTAGTCGTCGACGGCGGCGTCCGCCCAGGACGTGCGCCCCCGGCCGACGCGGACGACCCGTACCCGGATCATCCGTTGAAGTAGGTGGGCTCGCTGGGCTCTTCGGCCGGGGGCCCCTCGATGCGCGGAGCGTCACGCCACAGCCCGTCGAGGTCGTAGAAGCCCCGCATGGACGCGTCGAACACGTGCACGACGATGTCGCCGAAGTCCACGAGCACCCACTGGCCGCGCTCCTTGCCCTCCACGCCGAGAGGCGCGATGCCGTAGCCCCGCTTGGCCTCCATCCGGACGGCCTCCGCGATGGCCGTGACGTGGCGCCGGTTCTTGCCCGAGCACAGCACGAAGCCGTCGGTGTACGACACGAGCCCGCGCAGATCGAGGATCACGATGTCGGTGGCCTGGGTGTCCGAGGCCGCCCGCGCGAGGGCCTGAGCGAAGGCGACGGTGTCGAGGGAGTCGATGGAGTCCTCCATGGGAGCCTCCTCCATGTTGCCGGAGGTTTCAGTCGCCGGCAAGGTCGTTGGCGTCCTCGCGCACCCGCGCGAGGGTCGATGCGATCGTCTTCACGAGCCGGTCCACACCGACGCGAAGCGGGGCGGAGATCGGGATGACGGGATGCCCGATGGCCTCCGCGAGCTCGGCGGCCGTGGCCTCGGGGTCGTCGAGGAGGTCGGTCTTGGAGAGCACGACGATCTGGGTGCGCTCCACGAGCTCCTCCGCGTAGGCGGCGAGCTCGTCGACCAGGGTCTGGTAGCGGGCCTCCGGGCCCTCCTCCGCGTCGGCGGCGACGAGGTGGACGTACACCGGGCAGCGCTCGACGTGCCGGAGGAACTGGTGCCCGAGCCCGGCGCCCTCGCTGGCGCCCTCGATGAGCCCGGGGATGTCGGCCACGACGAAGGACGTCTCCCAGTCCACGCGCACCACCCCGAGGTTCGGCACGAGCGTCGTGAACGGGTAGTCCGCGACCCGCGGGCGGGCCTGGCTGATCGTGGAGATCAGGGTGCTCTTGCCGGCGTTGGGGAACCCGAGGAGCCCGACGTCCGCGAGGAGCTTGAGCTCGAGTCGGAGCTGGCGCTCCTCGCCTGGCTGCCCGGGGGTGGCCACGCGCGGTGTGCGGTGCGTGGAGCTCTTGAAGTGCGGGTTGCCGAGCCCGCCGTCGCCGCCCTGGAGCCGCCACTCGGCGCCGTCCGTGGCGAGGTCGGCGAGCAGGTCGTCGGTCTCGGCGTCCACCACGACGGTGCCGAGGGGGACCTCGATCACGAGCTCCTCTCCGCGCGCGCCCGTCATGTTCTTGGTGCCGCCCGGCTGCCCGTTCTTCGCGGCGTAGCGCTTGTTGCGCCGCAGATCCACGAGGGTGTTGCGGCGTGTGCTCGCGCGGAGCACGAGGTCGCCGCCGCGGCCGCCGTCGCCGCCGTCCGGACCTCCGCGGGGCACGTGGGCCTCGCGGCGGAAGGACATGCAGCCGTCGCCGCCCTTGCCGCTGGCCACGAAGATCTCGATCTCGTCGATGAAACGCATGAGAACGTCCGTTAAAACGCAAGAATCCGCGGAAGGCGCTCGGCCTCCCGCGGATCCGTGCTCACCCCGCGAGGGGGAGCGATCACTCCGGGTAGACGGAGATGAACTTGCGGTTGTTCCGGACCTCGAAGCGCACCCGCCCGTCCGTGAGGGCGAAGAGGGTGTGATCGCGGCCGTGGCCGACGTTGCGGCCGGGGTGGAACTTGGTGCCGAGCTGGCGGACCAGGATGTTGCCGCCGAGGACCATCTCCCCGTCGTACTTCTTCACACCGCGGTACTGCGGGTTGGAGTCACGGCCGTTCCGGGTAGAGCCCTGTCCCTTCTTATGTGCCATCGTTCAGCCCTTGATGTCGGTGATTTCGAGGGTGGTGTGGCTGTGGCGGAAGCCGACCCGACGACGCGACCGATGCCGGCGGCGGAACTTGAACGCCACGACCTTCTCGCCACGGGGGTGGCCCGTGACCTTCGCGGTGACCGTCGCGCCTTCGACGGTCGGCGCGCCGACCTTCACGCCGTCACCGGCGACCAGCAGGACACGGTCGAGCGTGATCTCGGCCCCTTCCTCGGCGTCCATCCGGTCGACCGTGATGGTGGCACCCTTCTCGACGCGGTACTGCTTACCGCACGTCTCCACGATTGCGAACATCTCTTCGCTCCATGCGCTCGGGACCGCAGACGCCGTGGTGTCGTGCGACGCGGTCTACAACCTGTCCGGATTAGGCGGCCGCGGGCCACCTGTCAAGACGACGATCCGTCGATCTCGATGGCGTCGATCACCTTCGCCTCGAACTCCGATGCGGAGATCTCGTGGTCGGCGGCGGCGTTCGCGAGCTTCTCGATCTCGGGACCCGCGTTGGCGCGCGCCCGGTCGATCTTCTCGGCGTTCGCGGTGTAGGCCGCCTTGCCCTCGACCTTCGCCTTCTTGAAGAGATCGCGCATGTCGTCCTCGGACAACGAGCGGCCGGCGGCGAAGTACGCCTCCACCACCTTCCCGAGGGCGTATGTCGTCGCGAAGCTCGAGGTGGCCGTGACCAGCATCCCCCAGCCCGGGACGAACCGGGCGAGGTTGTTGATCGCGATGCGGGCCCCCGTGCCGCCGACCGCCGTGCCCATCAGCGAACGGGCCGTCGCGGCGTCGAGGTCGTGGCCCCAGTACTGCCCGATGTCGCGGGCCAGCTTGAGCTGGAGGCCGATCACCGCGGCGTCCGCGAGGATGCCGAACACCGGGATGGGCGTGGCGCCCACGACGCCGGCCATGATGCTGTACTTCAGGATGTCGTGCTCGATCTCGGCGGCCCGGCGTGCGGGGTCCGCCACCGGCATGATGGCGGAGGGGAGCACGGTGTCGCGCACCTCCATGAGGACCTCCTCGAGCAGGGAGTCCTCCTCGTGGTCCGGCCAGATCTTCTCGAGGATGGACACCTCGTCGTGGGCCATGTGGTCGTCGACCTAGGCGAGCGCGAAGGCCGAGCGGTACACGCGGGCACGGGTGGCCTCGTCGGGCAGGATCGCGACCTCGGCGTCCACGTCGATGGCCTCGTCCAGCAGGCGCTCGGCGAGTCCCTTGTGGGCGTCGCCCAGGGCCTCCTCCAGCGCGCGCCGCTCGCCCGCGTGGACCACGCCGTCCGCCTTGGCGACGGCCGCGAGGAGGCGGAAGCCCGCCAGGCTCACGCGATCGATCTCGTCCATTCTTCGACCTCCGGAAGGCGAGTTCATAGCACGTCCGCCCGCTCCAGGGACCTCCGCACCACCACCGGCCGCTTCCGCAGCAGGGCCTCCCGGGTGATGCCGGGCTGGACCGTGCGCGCCATCCAGGTCTCGAGGGCCACCCACCGGTCGATCAGAGGCGCGGGGGGCAGGCGCGGGACGTCGAGGGCGACGTGGGCGATCCAGCCGTCCTCCGTGAGCAGCACGCGGGCCGCGAGCCCTTCGCCGGTGGGCTCCTGCCCGATCACCCGCACGGGACCGTGGGGCTGGTAGAACTCCCCGAGACCCGTGTGATCGGCGAGCGTGAACCGGTCGCCGTCGCGGCCCACGACGCGCCAGACGGCCCACGGAGCGAGCCCGACGGCGCGGAAGGTCGCGCGCAGGCGGGTGGACGGGATGGGCTTGTCGCGGCACCAGACGTGGAAGCTCGACTGGGGCCAGCCGTCCGTCCAGACGAACGCGCAGCCCGCCACCGCGACCCGGCGCTCCAGGGGGGAGGCGAACAGGGACCGCGGGCCGAGGACCGCGTCGGGGGCGTCCATCCCGGCGGCGGGCCAGGTGTCCGTGGTGATGCGGACGAGGTCGTCGACGGAAGGGGTCGGGTAGCCCCAGTCCGGACGGTTCCGATCCCAGAGGAAGGGGTCGGTGAGCCCGTACCGCTCGGCCTGTCGCGCCATCTCCGCCGCGGCGGGCGTGTCGGGGTCGTCGAGCCCGGCGGCCTGCAGGGTGCGCCAGGCGGCCCAGAGGTCCGGGTAGCGCCCGCGCTCGTCGAGGCTCGGCCAGCAGCCGTCGTCCCAGGGGTCGGGACGGTCGGCGCTGTCCGGCCAGGTCACGGCGTCACGGTCGGTCATCCGGGCTGCTATCCTGGTGCCGGAGGCGCCGTGCAGGACGAGGTGATGCGCGCGATCCGGTCGGCGCGCCGGCCGGTCGTGGTGTTCGATGTGGACTCCACGCTCGTGTCCACCGCCGGGCGTCACCTGGCCATCCTGCGGGCCTTCGCGGAGGGCCGGCCGGCCCTGCGGGAGCTGGCGGCACGGCTCGCACCGGAGGACTTCGGATGGACCGTCGATGCGCCGGTGCGGGCGCGGATGGACCTCGACCCCGAGACGGCGTCCGCCCTGCAGGCGTTCTGGGCGGACGCGTTCTTCTCGGACCGCTTCCTGGCCCACGACCGTCCGGTGCCGGGTGCCGTGGACTTCGTGCGTCGGGTGCACGGCGCGGGGGCCTGGGTGGTCTACCTCACGGCCCGCGCGGCGGACCGCATGGGCGCCCGCACCGCAGAGACCCTCGTGTCCATGGGCTTCCCGGTGGTGGAGGGGCGCGCGACGCTGCACCTGAAGCCGTCGGCCGACACCAGCGACCACGGTCACAAGGCCTCGGCCCTCGCCGAGGCAGCCTGGCTGGGCGAGGTCGTGGCGACCTTCGAGAACGAGCCGGCGAACGCGAACCTGTTCGCGCGGTCCTTCCCGGAGGGGCTGCACGTGCTGGTGGGCTCCCTGTGCTCGCCGGGCGCTCCGGACCCCGACCCCACGGTGCTCCGGGTGGACGGCTTCGCGTGAGGCCGGCCCTGCTGCTGCTCCTCGGCTGTCCACCACCCACGCCGGTGCCGACGGAGGCGGACACCGATGCCGACGCGGACACCGATGCCGACGCGGACACCGATGCCGACGCAGACGCCGACGCGGACACGGACACGGATGCCGACACCGACACGGACGCCGACACCGACACGGACGCCGACACCGACACCGACGCGGACGCGGACGCGGATGCCGACGCCGACACCGACACGGATGCCGACACCGACACCGACACGGATGCCGACACCGACACCGACACCGACACCGATGCGGACGTGGACACCGGCTGTCCGGAGTGGCCCGTGGCGGTCGGAGTGCCGGTGGCCGACGCGCCCCTCCAGGCCTGGGAGGCCCTCGCGCTGACGGCGCTGCGGGTGGACGCCGGCGCCCCCGTGTCCGTCGTCGGTCCCTTCGTGGCGGACGTCGCGGCCGACCTCGTGCGCCTCCGGGCGACCGGGCCGGGAACCGGTGCGCTCCAGGTGGGTGGCGCCTGTCCAGCCGCCATCGATCTCGTGGCGCGCTGGGGAGACGACCGCGCGGGTGCACCCCACGCGACCCTCGGCTCCACCCCCGTGGACGCCTTCCAGCCCGGCCAGGACGTGCTCCTCGTGCTCGATCCGCACCGTGAGCCCGAGCTCGTGGGACAGTCCGTGCGCGTCTGGCTCGTGGCGGACCGGGACCGGGACGCCTGGCTCACCGACCCCGTGCTCGTGGACGTCCGGGGAGCCCCGACGGATCGGGTCGTCCACGGGGGCTCGCGGGCGGACGATGCGGTCCTCCTCTGGACGGTGCCCGGCACGACGTCGCGGGTGGACCTCGACCTCGTCGTGGACGTCGACGGAGACGGGCTGTTGGGGGCCGGCGACCGCATCGACGGTCTGGACGGCCCGGGCCTCACGGTGCTCCCCGACCTCTCCGCCGCCGGTCAGCATCCCGTGGCGACGGCCGACCACACCGCCGACTTCGCGACGACCCGGCGGGTCTGGTGGCCCACCGATGTCGGGGAGGCCGTGCCGCTCGTGGTGATCAGCCATGGCACGGGCCACGACTGGACCTGGTACGACTACCTGGGGGCCCACCTGGCGAGCTGGGGGTACGTCGTGATCGCCCACCGCAACGACCCGGATGCGGGTGTGGATGCCGCGGCCGCAGCCACGGTGGAGAACGTGGACGCCTTCCTGGCCGAGCACGCCACCCTCGAGCCCACGCTGGCCGGAAAGGTCGACCCGCACCGGATCGTGCTCGTCGGGCACAGCAGGGGTGGCGAGGGGGTGGTGCGCGCCGTGGATCAGCTCGGCGACGGCACGCTCACGGCCTCCTTCGACGTGGCGGACATCGCGCTCGTCTCCTCCATCGCGCCCACGGTGTTCGGGGATCCGCTCGACGGGTCGAGCCCCCACGGCGTGCCGTTCCACCTGCTCGCCGGGAGCGCGGACGGTGATGTCACGGGCGGGGTGATCGACTGGGTGAGCCTGGGCGACTGCGCGGCGTGCATGTGGTTCCGGCTCTCCCAGGGTGCGGTGGGCCTGCATCGGGTCACCTACCTGCACGGGGCGGCCCACGACGACTTCGACTGCTGTGGGACCGACGTGGGGCAGGGGATCACCGCGCCCCTGCTGGGGCGAGCGGCGGTCCAGGCGTACACGAAGGGCCTCTACGTCGCGCTGCTCGGGAGCGTGCTCGACAAGGACCCCGCCCTCACCGAGCTCTTCGAGCGGTCGGAGGGCAGCCTGCCGCTGGGGACGGGCGCCACGGTCCACCGGCTGTCCCGGTCACCGGACGCCCTCTGGCTCGACGACTTCCAGGCGGAGCCCACGACAGGGGTGTCGAGCGCCGGGACCCCGGTGACGTCGACCGTCTCCGACCTCGTGGAGGGCGTGCTGGACGACGCGAACCGGTCGTTCTCCTGGGTCGCCACCGACCCGATGAACGGGATGACGCAGTCCCACCACGATCAGCCTTCGGGCGCGGCGCGCGGCGTCGTGTTCGACTGGGCGGACGACGCGTGGTGGGAGGTGGGTGTCGGCTCACCCGACCTGTCGGGTCGTGCGCACGTGGTGCTGGATCTCGCCCAGGGCACCCAGCACCCCTACACACAGGCGCTCGCGGGCCCGGCGACCCTCACGGTGGCGCTCGTGGACGGACAGGGCACCTTCGCCCGGCTCCCGACGGGCCCGTACGCCCCGATCCCGACGCCCTACCCGCGCATGGGCGGATGGACGAACGCGTTCCACACCGTGCGTCTGCCCCTCCTCGACTTCCTGGCGGCCAGCCCGACCCTCGACCTCACCGATGTCCGCGCGGTGCGGCTCGAGGTCGGGCCGTCGTTCGGCAGCGCCACGGGTCGCCTGGGACTGGAGCGCGTCGGGCTGGATTGAGCCTACGGCAGCGTGGCGAGCGGCACGACCTTCGGCGCGGCCTCCGGTGTCCCCTCGATGCCGAGGGGCGCGTGGGCGGGCGGCGCCACGAGGTGGAAGACC
>JACKEQ010000068.1 GCA_020632885.1 Alphaproteobacteria bacterium
TGACCTGATGGACCCCCACACCTGGGACAAGAACGGGTTCACCAGCACGACCTCGGACGACCCCGCCGCACGGCTGTACTGGGCGGCGGTTGGGGCGGGTGTGGCCGGTCCCTACCTCGACCAGAAGCACAACGGGGTGGATCAGTGATCGCACTGGTAGGCTTGCTGGGTTGCCTCGAATCACCCCCCCAGTATGCAGATGCGGTCCCCGAGCGACGCTGGACGGGCAGCTTCGAGCTCGGGCGCGCAGGTCAGTCCCTTGCCGTGGGTCGTTTCGGCAGCGAGGCAAGCGCGCGGATCGCTGTCCTGGCGCCGCATCTCACCTACCCGGAGGGCGGTCCGACCGACCCTGCGAGGGTCTATGTCGTGCCCGCGCGGGCGGTCGGGACCCTCCTCGAGGACGTCGCCGATGGCGTCATCCTCGCGGACAGCCCAGGTATCGAGGCCGACTGTCGGTGCCTGGTGGCCCTTCCCGATGGCGACTCCGACGCCCTCGGCATCACGACGTCGCTCGAGTCCTACGTGATGCGCTCGCCGCTGGACGGCACCGCGTCGATGGCCGACGCGGATGTGACCGTCGAGTACATGCCCTACGATGAAGTGGCCGAGCTCGGAGGGACGAGCCGCTCCCTGGCAGGCTCGACATCGAGGTTGGACGTCAGCTTCCTGCGCGCACTGCTCCGACTGGATCAACCGGACGGCGCCGTTCGACCCGTCGCGACGGACTTCGCAATCACCAACAACGCGATCGACGACTTCAATCCGATCGGCACGCGCATGATCCGTCTCGGAGACCGCCTGGCCCTCTCGACGTACCATCCATCCCAACCGGTCTCCAGCGTGGCCCTCCTCCCCGACGACGCGAGCTCGTGGGAGGACGCCATCCAGTGGACCAGCCAGGGGTGGCACATCGAGGCCCTTCGGTCGGGAGACCTCGACGGCGACGGCTCCGAAGACCTCGTCGTCTCCGATGGGACCGGAACCGTTTTCATCCTCACCGACCTCACCACACCCGGAACCCTCGACGGTGCCGCCGCGACCCGGATCGTCACGACCGAGCCGGGCGCCCGGTTCGGCCGCGATGTCGCGGTCGTCGACCTCGATCACGACGGCCAGGACGACCTCGTCGTCGCGGCACCCATGGCAGACCGCCAGCTGGAACGCATGGGTACGCCACCCGGGCGCTTCCTCGTCTACCGGGGACCCTTCGAGGCGCGGGACTACGACTGGCGCGAGGCCGACCGCGTGGTGTTCGACGTCGAGAGCGAGCCCAACGACGTGTTCGCCACCACCTTCGCGGTCGGAGACGTCGACGAGGACGGGCAGGACGAGCTCGTCGTGGGGTCCTCGGTCTGGGGACCCGGCCAGGTCGGCATGGTCGCCTGGTACGACGACCTGCTCTGAGCCTACGGCTCCAGATCGAAGGGCAGCAGCGCGACGGGCTCGCCCTCGAGCTCCAGCAGGGTGTCCACCCGCTCCAGGGCCCGCTCGCCCACCACGCGTTGCAGCACCCGGTCCAGCAGCTCCAGGCGCGCCATGCCCGGCACCCGACGGTCGCCCATCACCTCGCGCATGAGGAGCTCGATGGTCGTCGTCGCGTGCCCCAGGATGTCGCGGCGGCGCACGGGTCCCTCGACCCCCGCCAGCTCCACCGCCCGCGCGAACGCGTCGTCCAGGTCGCCCAGACGGTCGACGATGCCCCGGGGCTCCGCCATCCGGCCGGTCCACACGCGCCCGCGGCAGTGGGGCTCCAGCGTGTCCTCCGGCACGTCGCGACCCTGGGCGACCCGGTGCACGAAGCCGTCGTACCAGCGGTCGAGCTGCTCGCGGAAGCGCTCGCGCTGGGCGTCCGTGAACCCGTCGAAGGCCGAGAGCATCGTGGCGTTCGGGGCCTTGCGCACGGCCTGGTGCGTGATGCCCACCCGCCGCAGCGCGTCGCCCAGGAGGAACCGGATGCCCACGACCCCGATGGACCCCGTGAGCGTGCCCGGCCGCGCGAACACCTCGGTGGCCGGGCTGGACAGGTAGACCCCGCCGCTCGCCGAGACGTCCTCGTAGGACGCGATGACGGGCTTGGCCTTCCGGAGCCGCTCGACCGCCCGCCAGATCAGATCCGACGGCAGCACGCCGCCACCCGGCGAGTTCACGTGGAGCACGACGGCCACGACGTCGTCGTCCTTGCGCAGCGCATCGAGCATCGGGACCACCGTGCGCGCCCGGATCCGCGGCGCCCGCCCGTCGCCCTCCATGTGGATGGGCCCCTCGAGGTGCAGCACGGCGACGGTCTTCGCCCCGCTGCCCACCAGCGCCATCTGCTCCTGCATCGCCGCCCGGCGCGACCAGGACGTGAGCTTCACACGCTTCGCCCGCTCGCCGTGGTGCTCCTCGAGCCAGTCGTCGAGCTGGTCCTCGTAGAGCAGACGGTCGACGAGCCCGTCCACCACGGCCTCCTCGGCGGACAGGGGCGCGCGCGCCAGGAGCGCCTCGAGGACCTCGGGCTGGAGCTTCCGGTCGGCCGCGATGTCCTCGAGCATCTGGCGCTGGAGGTCGTCGAGCAGGCTGTCGATGGCCTCGAGGTTGGACGGGGAGGCGAACGACCGGCTGAACATCTCGCCCGCCGACTTGTACGCGCCCGCCGCGAAGACCTCGGGCTCGACGCCGAGCCGCTCCAGCGCCTGCCCGACGAACACGAGCTCCGCCCCGAGCCCGACGAAGAACACCTCGGCGGTGGGCACGAGGAAGACCCGCTCGGCCGCCGTGGCCACCCAGAGCTCCGCGTTCGACGCGCCGTGCAGGAAGGCGTAGGTGGCCTTGCCCGCGTCGTGGAGCTCACGCAGGACGCGCCGGAGGTCCTGGATGGCCGCCCGCCCGCCCGGCGGCCCGTCGACGTGCAGGAGCACGGCCTCGACCTGGGGATCCTGGACCGCCCGGCGGAGCGCACGCACGAGCCCCTGACGCGCCGCGGCGTCGCGCTCGGGCTGCACGCGGACCTCGAGGATGGCGTGCCCGCCCGTGAGCTGCCTGTGCACGGCGCCGTGCACGGCGCGCACGGGGGTGACGAGCGCGCGCGCGAGCAGCTGGCGGAGGGCGGTCAGCATCGGGTCTCCCTGGACACGGTCCTGAACAGGATATTCACGAACCCGACGCAGCACACCGTGTCGTTCGCTCCAGGAGGCCCGATGACCCACACCCTCACCGACGACGAGTACCAGCCCCTGGTCGCCCTGCCGATCGAGCAGATCGTGGATCTGGCCGCGGAGCTCGACCTGGTGGCGCCCGAGCGCATCGATCGCCGGGAGCTCGTGAGTCTGTGCGTGCTGGCGCTCGTCGACCACGGCAAGGCGAACGGGCTCCCGTTCTCGAAGTACGACGCGGACGATCTGCAGGAGCTGTCGCAGGAGGACCTCGACGCCATCGGGCGCCTGCAGGGCCTGTCGGGCAGGGCCACCGTGCCGGCCGTCCTGAAGGCGGGTCAGAAGGTCTACAAGACGTTCAGCGCGCGGCGGGTGGACCACCCCATCCCGCTGATGCTCCCCATGCTGCTCTCGGCGGTCGCACGCGCCGCCCGAGCGCGGTAGACGTCCCCGGCGGAGGTTCCATGGCTGCGACGAAGGAGTGCCCGTCCTGCGGGGAGGAGGTCCCGGAGTCCGCGAAGCGGTGCAAGAGCTGCTTCCACGACTTCGACGAGCCCGCGAAATCCACCAACTGGGCCGGCCCCATCGCCCTGTTGGTGTCGCTGGCGGCCATGATGGTGGTGGCCGTGGTCACCCTCCTCTGGATCGTGAGCCAGCCCCAGGAGCAGAAGATCCTGGTGGACGAAGGCAGCCAGTCCATCATCTGGACGGCCACCTACGTCACCGGTCCGAGCACCGACCGCCTGGAGTTCAAGGACATCTCGCGGCTCGAGTACGTCGCCCACGCGAGCGGTGGCTACGAGATCGCGGCCGTCACCCACGACGGCGGACGCAAGATCATCCAGGAGAGCACGAGCCCCATCAACGGCGAGGCCAAGAAGTACGCCGCCATGATGGACCGTCCCCTCCAGGAGATCGACAACACCCGCGGCTTCTGAGGCGCCCATGCGTGGCACGGCGGACCTCGCCGTCGACTTCGGGTCCTCGACCATCCGCGTGACCACCCGCGGCAAGGGCGTGACCCTCGACATCCCGAGCGCCATCGCGACCCGGCCCGGCCCGAAGGGGCCCGAGGTGGTCGCGGTGGGCAAGCAGGCGCGCCGCATGCTCGGGCGCACGGGCGCGGACATCAAGGTCGTGCGGCCCGTGCGGGGCGGTGTCGTCGTGGACTTCCCGATGGCGGAGGCCCTGCTGCGCTACGCGCTGAAGTCCGCGGGGGCCCGCACCCTCCGGCGTCCCCGCGTGATGGTCGCCGTGCCGAGCGGCACGACGGAGGTGGAGCGGCGGGCCATCCAGGAGGTCGTCCGCGCGGCGGGCGCACGGGACGTGCTGCTCGTGAGCACGTCCATGGCGGCGGCCATCGGCGCGGGCATCCCGGTGAACGAGCCCAGCGCGAGCCTCGTGGTGGACGTGGGCGGCGGACGCACGGACGTGGGCATCGTGAGCCTCGGCGGTCTCGTCGTGCGGCGCGGCCTGCAGACGGCCGGAGCGGCCTTCGATGCGGCCCTCGTGGGCTGGGTGCGCCGGAACCACAACCTGCTCATCGGCGACGCCACGGCGGAGGCCCTGAAGTGGCGGGTGGGGGCGGCGGCCCAGCTCGCCGAGGTCCGCACGATGCGGGTGCGCGGGCGCGACCTGCCCACCGGGGCGCCGCGGGAGGTCGACGTCGACTCCCACGACACGGCGGAGGCGCTCCACGACCCCGTGACCCACATCCGGACCATCGTGCTGGACGCCCTGCGCGAGGCGCCCCCGGAGGTGGCGGGCGACATCCACGACCGCGGGCTCGTGCTCTGCGGCGGGGGGGCCGCGCTGGCCGCTCTCGATCGGGTGCTCTCGGACGCCACGCACCTGCCCGTGCTCGCCCCGGAGTTCCCGGAGCAGTGCGTGATCAACGGCGCCGCGGCGCTGCTCGACGACCCCGTGCTCCTCGAGCGGGTGGCGCACGTTCAATGAGCGTGGTGCTCGTGTCCGACCTGCACCTGCAGGGCCCGACCGACCCCACGCAGATCGAGCTCCTGGCGTTCCTCCGCGAGGCCCGCTTCGACGAGCTGGTCGTGGTGGGCGACCTGTTCGACGTCTGGCTCGCGCCTCCCGGGCAGGTCCCGCGGGACGCCGCACCCGTGGTCGACGTGCTGCGCGAGCTCGGGGCCACCTGGCTGGGCGGGAACCACGACCCCTCCCCGCGCGTGCCGGGCCTGCGGACGGCCCGTCGGTGGCGGCGGGACGGGGTGCTCGCGGTCCACGGCGACGACGGCGAGGGGCCCGCCCACCACGCGGTGCGCGCGCTGCTCGGGTCGCGCACGGTGGGTCGGGTGGCCGGGGGCATCGGTGTCGACCGGGTGTTCGCGCTGGGTCGCGTGGCGTCGGGTCTGCGGCGGAAGGCCCACGACGAGGCCGGTCAGCGGCGGGCGCTCGCGGTGCAGACGGCCCTGGTGGACCGGTGGCTCCTGTCCGCGGACACCGTAGTGGTCGGGCACACCCACGCCCCCGGGGTGATGGAGCGTCCGGGTGGACGGCTCGTGAACCTCGGCGACTGGTACGAGCACCGCACGTTCGGGCGGCTGGAGGACGGACGGGTGCGCCTTCTCCACTGGCGGGACGGCGAGGAGGTCGAGCTGGACGGCCCTCCCCGCCGGCGTCCCGAGCTCCTGCGATGAGCCGGCGGAAGGTGGACCTCCCCACGAAGATCTGCGCGACCTGCGGGCGGCCCTTCGTCTGGCGGAAGAAGTGGGAGCGCGTCTGGGAGGAGGTCCGGTACTGCTCCGAGCGCTGCCGTCGCGGGCGGAGGCCGGAGCCCGCAGAGGGGTGACTCAGGGTGGCGAGGCCTCTCCTGCCGGGACCCACCGCAGGTCGACCCCCGCCTGGACCGCCGCTGCCTTCAGCCGCTCGGAGCCGAACAGGAACTGGCCGAAGGTCGGGTCGTCGAGGCGGAAGAGGTCGAGGTCTCCGACCCGGTCGGGATCCACGACGAGCCGCCGCGTCAGGGTGAGGTAGTCGTACTGCGGGTGCGGGACGATGTCGGAGCGCTCGCGATCCACGGCGTCGAGACGGTCGAGCACCCGAAGGGCGTGATGGGCGCCGCGCACGTCGCCCGAGCGCGTCTGGAAGCGGACGGGCAGCGACCGGTGGCGCGCCATGCTGTGAGCCTGGAGGACGGCGAGCAGGCGCTCGGAGACGAAGTGCTCGTCCGCCGCCACCGGCCCGATGTCGAAGGACAGGGGGGCCGCCTTCACCACGAACACGGGCGGCTCGGACCAGCCGGTGACGTACTGCACGAACGGCCCCCCGTCGCCGTCGTGGGTGCCGCCCGAGCCCGGGAGCAGCTTGCGCTCGAAGAAGATGGGGTGGCCCTTCCGACCATCGTCGTGGGGCAGCAGGAGGTACGTGGACATGGTCTCCCCGGTGGCTCGTTCAGTCGGGCCGCGTGCTGGTGATCTGCGAAGACCGCACCTCGTCGAGGTGCTCGCGGTCGGCGTAGATCTCGACCCTCTCGACGATGGGGGGCGACGGGGTCACGTGCACGCTCGAGACCCGCGGGACCGTGTCGACCCGGAAGCAGAGCCCCCGCACGTCGAAGTACACGGACTCCGACCAGCGCGGCCCGCGCGCGCTGCCGCTCTCGACGTGCGCGGTGTGCACCCCGGGCCCGAACCGCGCGTGCACGTCGGCGAGGGGCAGCCCGACGAGGCCGTCGAGCGCGGCTCCGTCGGCCATCCCGGCAGCGCGGGCACGCTGGTCGGCGGCCCGCCGCGCGACACGTCGCTCGGCCTCCTCGTCGACCACGACCCAGTCCCACGCGATCGTCTGGCCCCGGTAGCGCCTCCGGACGTCCGTCCGGTGTCGTGTGGTCCGGCAACCCGGGGCGTCGGCGTCCTCCTCCCCGCAGCACTGCCATCCCTTCGTGTGCTCCCCGTCGGTGTCGATGTCGTACGGGAAGTAGAACGCGACGTGGTGACGGCACGACGAGCGTGGGTTGTCGTCGGGATCGAAGTCCTCCCCGCAGTAGCCGCACACCGCCATCGCACCTTCCGTGTCGGAGGATGCCACGTCTCCCGACCGGGACGCACGTGCTACCCGCACTGCGGGAGACGAGCAGGTGGAGACGGAGACAGGCACGACCTGCCGGACGTGGCGGTGGGTGGAGCTCGCCGACGACCGTGTGACCGTACGGACGGACGCCGCGGGGCGAGAGCAGCTCCTCGCCGAGCTGGCGCTGCACGGGCGACTCGAGGCGGCGGGGATCTGTGTGCCCCGTCTGCTGGAGTCCTCCGAGGGGCACGCGGTGTTCGAGCGGGCGCGTGGCATCCACGGACAGGCGGCGTTCGAGGAGCGGATCTTCGGGGGGCCGGTCTCGCCCGACCTCGACCGCTACGCTCCGGACTGCCCGCTGACGCCCTGGGGCCGAGCGCTCGCGAGGTCCCTCGGGACCCTCGTGGCCCACCTGCACGCGCTCGAGCCCCCCACTTCGCCCGTCGTGGCGGACGTGGACTGGGAACGGGTCCTCTGGGTCCTCGACGAGCACGTGCGTGACCCCGATCTGGTCCGCGAGGCCCGGGGTGTCGCGGCGTGGGAGGCGACCCTGTCGGCGCCGGCGCACCTCGTGCACGCCGATCTGCACTTCGGGAACCTGTTCGCCGACGAGGAGGGTCGGGTGACCGCGCTGATCGACCTGGACGAGGCGGGCCGCGGTCGCGCGGGCGACGACCTGAAGTTCCTGCCCTCCGAGGGACCCGACTTCGTGCGGGAGGCGCTCGCGGCCTACGTCGGGGCCGGGGGGGCTCCCATCGGGCTCACCGAGGTCCACCGCTTCCACCAGCGGAGCGCGTTCGAGCACCTGGTGCACATCGGGCCCGAGCAGCCGCGCTTCCCGCGGGTGGTCCAGTGGATCCGGGGCGCGACATCCGCCGTGAGGAGCGTCCGGGACCTCGGGTGACGGCCGGAAGATGTGGTAGTCACGACGGGCGGTCGTTCCTCGGTGAGCGACCCTCGCCCTGAGGTCCGGATGTCCACACCCGACGTCGTCTTCGTCCACGGCATGTTCATGACCCCCCTGTGCTGGGAGGGCTGGCGCGATCGCTTCGAGGCCCGTGGCCTCCGCACCATGGCACCTGCGTGGCCGGGCCACGATGCTCCCGTCGAGGCCCAGTGTGCGGCGCACCCCGACCCCGCGCGCGGCGAGCTGACCCTCGAGGCCGTCGTCGACACCTACCGCACGTTGCTCGCCGGCATGGACCGGCCAGCCGTGGTCGGACACTCGATGGGCGGCCTGGTGGTCCAGCTCCTGCTCCAGGAGGGGCTGGCCCGCTGTGGCGTCGCCATCCACTCGGCGCCCCCGCAGGGCGTGATCTCGCTGAAGTGGAGCTTCCTGAAGAGCAACTGGGGTTCCATCAACCCGTTCCAGGACACCCACCAGGCGTGGATGCTCACGTTCGAGCAGTTCCGCTACGGCTTCGTGAACGGGCTCCCCGAGGACCTGCAGCGTGAGGCGTTCGCCACGCAGGTCGTCCCCGAGTCCCGGCTCGTGGGCAGCGGCCCCACGACGGCCGCGGGTCACATCGACTTCGCGAAGCCGCGAGGCCCCCTCCTGCTCATCGCGGGCGAAGCGGACCACATGATCCCCGCCAGCCTCAACCAGACGAACTTCGACCGGTACGCTGCGGCCCACGCGACGTCGGGCAACCAGACCACCCTCGACCGCCAGCCCGGCCGCACGCACTACACCCTCGGCCAACCCGGCTGGGAGGCCGTGGCCGACCAAACCCTCGCCTTCGTGGCCGCCAACGCCTGATCACGAGCCCCTGAGGTCGCGCGCCACCCAGCCGACCATCACCCGCTCGAGGCCGGGATCCACGACGGCGTCACAGAGGGCCCGGGCGTCGGCCAGCCAGGTCCGCGCTTCCCGCACCCGCCCGGCACGCACGAGACCCCAGGCTCCCCCTGCGCTCGCGATGGCCTTCCAGCGTGCGTTCTGACCGCAGGCCTCGAAGGTCGTCTCCAACGCTGCGCGCGTCCCCTCCAGGTCGCCGGCCAACGCGAGTGCCCCGACATGGTAGGTCCACGGCACGAAGTACCGGTGCAGCCCGCCTTCTTCGAAGAGATCCAGCGACCGCTGGGTGTGCTCGCGCGCCGTGGGGTCCCCGGCCAGGATCGCGAGGATGCCGTGCCCGAGCGCTCCCATCGCGTGGCTGGTCTTCGCGGTGGGTGGCACGAGCTCCCTGGCCGTCTCCAGGTGGGCCGACGCCTCCGCGGGACGTCCGAGGTACGCCTGCGCCATGGCCAGCCCCACGAGACAACCGTGCTGCATCCCGCGGTTCCCCACCCTCCGGAAGATCCTCTCGGCACGCGCGTACATGGCCTCGGCCCGCTCGAAGCGTGCCAGCTCGAGGTCGATGCCGCCCAGCGCCATCGCGGCGACCGCGTTCTCCCCGTCGTCCTGCACGAGCCTGGCCAGCCGGAGGCAGACGAGGTGCTGCTCCTCCGCGTCCACGAGCCGGCCCTCGGCCCAGAGGGCCACACCGAGCTGGGTCCGCGCCTTCACCTCCTGGAAGAGGTCGCCCACACGGTGGTAGTGCGCGATGCACCGCTCCATGAGGGCGCGGGCACGGCCCCGATCCCCTGCCCACTTGGCGAGGAGACCCTCCACGTAGGCTCCCGCGATCAGGTCGTCCTCGAGCCCGGCTCGGGTCGCCGCCTGCTCCAGCTCGGCGAGGACCTCCCGCGCGGCATCCATCCGACGCGCCTCGAACAGAGCACGCGCGAGGTGTCGCAGGGAGCGCACCACGAGCTCGGTGTCCCCGGAGCTTCGGGCCAGTCCCAGCGCACGTTCCTGGAGCTCCACGGCGGAGTCGGTCTGGCGCAGGATCCACCGGCACTGGCCGAGCGCGAGCAGCGTGTCGGGGTGCTCCTCGAGCTCGAGCGTGGCCTCGAGACGCCGCGCGGCCTCCTCCACGGGCCCGACATCGCGCAGGACCTCCAGGATGGCCAGCGCCGTGTAGCGCGCCCGGACGGGCTCGCCCGCCTCGCAGGAACGGTCGTGGGCCAGCAGGAGGTTCGCGAGATCCGCACGGTACGCGAGCGCGAGGTCGGGATCCCGACGCCGCCGGGCCACCATCTCCCCCGTGCCGAGCTGGGCGTACCAGGTCGCATGCCGGGCGTAGAGCGCGCTGTCGTCCAGCTTGGACCTCGAGAACTCCTGGACCGTCTGGAGCATGGTGTAGCGCTGCGAGCGAGCGTCCCACCCCAGCAGCGAGTGGTGGCGGAGGGCGTCCAGCACGTCGGCCGGCCAGGGCGCCTCGGGCCATGCCGCGACGTCGATCAGGGCCGTGGCCGCCCGTAGCGTCGCTCCGCCCGCGAACACGCTGAACTGCGCCAGGGCGGCTCGCTCCCAGGGCGTGAGGAGGTCCCAGGAGAGCTCGAAGCTGTGCCAGAGGCCCGGGCGACCGTCCATGCCCGACAGGCGCATCCGGCTCTCCAGGCCCGCGAGGATGTCTGCGGGCGACAGCCTCTGCATCCGCGCCGCTGCCAGCTCGACCGCGAGCGGCAGCCCGTCGAGTCGCGCGACGATCTGGCCGACCGTCGCGAGCTCCCGCCGGCTCAGCGCCCTCGGGACGCGCGCCCGGAACAGGGCGATGGCGTCCGGCGGGGGGAGGGGCTCCAGGACGATGTCGGTCCCGGAGACGGCGAGGCTGCGGCGGGAGGTCGCCACCACGGAGAGCTCGGGCGCCTCGGAGGCCCATCGGGCGAACAGATCCGCGTGCTGCACGAGGTGCTCGACGTTGTCGAGGACGACCAGCGCCCGGCCGAGACCCGCGAGCGCGTTGCCGATCTGGCCCTCGGGATCGGCCCCCTGGAGCACCACGCGGAGGGCGCGCGCCATGGCGGTGAGCACGTCGGACCGCGAGCCTGCTGCCTGCAGCTCGACGAAGCGGTGGCCGCCCGGGAGGTCCGCGTCGCGCGCGAGCTCCACGACCAGGCGGGTCTTCCCGACCCCGCCGGGACCGATGACCGTCCACCAACCGGGCCCCCGCCGCACTCCGTCGACGAGGCGGGCGAGCTCCAGCGCGCGACCGATCAGGGCCTCTGCGCCGGTCCTCGCGGCACGGCTCCGCGTCGGCACGGAGGGTGTGACGGTCTCCTCCTCCGCCTCCAGGGTCGCCGGGAGCCCCACGAGCTGGACGAGGTCCGCCGTGCCCGCGACACCGCCACGCAGGGCGCGGAGGGCGACGGCGAGCTCACGGGCGCTGCCGAACCGGTCGTCCGGATCGAGACGCAGGCAGTCACGGAGCACGGCGGACAGCCCCGGCACGCGCTCCTCCACGTGATCGAAGAAGCCGCGGCGGGCCATGAGCTGCTCCACCGCGAGGGACTGCGCGATGGCCGCGAGCCCCTTCCCGAACGGTGGGGCGGCGCCCGAGAGTCGGAACAGCGTGACGCCCAGGGCGAACAGGTCCGACCGCGGGTCCTCGGCGCCGTCCGCCTGTTCGGGCGGCATGTAGCCCGGGGTCCCCGAGATGCCGACCTCCAGGTCTGCACGGGCGGCGAGGCGGGCGATGCCGAGGTCCGCGACCTTCACCACGCCCGTGCGATCCACCAGCAGGTTCCCCGGCTTGATGTCGCGGTGAACCAGTCCCTGTGGGGCCCCCGGGGCACGGAGCTCGTGGATGTGTGCGAGCCCGAGCGCCGCCTGCTCCCCGACGTCCAGCAGGGCCCGGCCCGGGAGGCCTCCGCGGCCCGCGAGGTCCTTCAGGGCGGGGCCCTCCACGTACTCCATCGCGATGAACCGGCGTCCTCCGACCGATCCGAGCTCGTAGGTCGCCACCACGTTCGGATGGGCCATGAGGGCGCCGAACCGCGCCTCGCGCACGAGGTCGTCCTCGAGCCCCGCGACGCGCCGGTCCGAGCGCACGAGCTTGACGGCCACGGGCTTCTCGAAGCCCATGGGGCCCGCCATCAGGGCCCGCCAGACCTCACCCGCACCGCCCTGGCCGAGCCGACGGACCAGCGTGTACCGACCGAGCTCCTGCCCCTCCTCGAGCTGCATCCGCCCTCCGGGGCCGATCCTCTCGCGCGCGCCCCGCGAACACCAGGCTCCGCGTGACCTCCACCCGGAGGACCGGGGTCGATCAGCGGCCGACCAGGCGTCGGATCCAGTCGGCCGCCTCCTGGATCGCGACATCCGCTTCGGAGACGGTGCCGACGAGCATGTGCCAGACGTGCACCATGCCCGGCGCGACGCGGACCTCGATGTCGGCGCCCTGTTCCCTGGCGCGGTCGCCGAGGGCGAGGATCTGGTCCAACAGGCACTCGGCGCCGCCCGCCTGGACGAGGATCGGTGGGAGGCCTCGCAGGTCGCCGTAGAGGGGCGAGAGTCGGGGGTCACGACCGTCCGCGCCGGACAGCGCGCACCGCGCGGCCTCGTCGCAGGCCTCCTTCGTGCAGTAGTCGATCTTCGCGAACCTGGAGAAGCTGGGGCCCGTGTTGGTCAGGTCGGTCCACGGCGAGATGGCGAGACCGCCCGCCACGATGGGCCCGCCGCTGTCCCGGAGCGCCGAGAGCACCGTGAGCACCAGGTTTCCTCCGGCCGAGTCGCCGACCACGACGATGCGCGCGGGGTCCTGGCCCTGGTCCACCAACGCGCGGATCACGTCCGCCGCGTGGTGGATGGCGGCGGGCAGAGGGTGTTCGGGGGCCAGCGGGTAGCGGGGCAGGAAGACCCGGGCTCCGGCGGCGGATGCGAGGTGGCCGGCAAGGTTCCCGTGGGACCGGATGGAGCCGAAGATGAACCCGCCACCGTGCAGGTACACGATGACGAGGTCGTCGGCGCCCTCTGGCTCCAACCAGTGACCGACGAGTGGGCCGTCGAGGACCTCGCGACACGGCACGCCGCCCGTGAGCTGGGGTGCGAGGGCCTCGCTGGCAGCCCGGTAGCGTACAGCACCCATGGGCGCGATCTGCCCGAACGACGCGCGCATGGCTGCCGCCGAGAGCTCGAGCTTCCAGCCCCAGTGGACATGGCGGGGCCCGGAGAGCACCCGATGCACGGGAGCCGTCAGGGCGGCCCACAGGATGCGGATCAGCAGCTTCAGGGGATCCATCGCCGTCCTGCTCTCGGCGCGCGATGGTATCCGATGCCGACGCCCCGGG
>JACKEQ010000069.1 GCA_020632885.1 Alphaproteobacteria bacterium
CGGATCTGCGACATCGCGGAGGCCCACGGCGCGATGGTGATGGTCGACGACTCCCACGCCACCGGCTTCGTGGGGCCCACGGGCCGCGGGAGCATCGAGCACTGCGGGGTGATGGGCCGCGTGGACGTCGTCACGAGCACGCTCGGCAAGGCGCTCGGCGGCGCGAGCGGCGGCTTCACGTCGGGCCGGAAGGAGATCATCGACCTGCTCCGGCAGCGCTCGCGCCCCTACCTGTTCTCGAACACCGTGGCGCCCTGCATCGTCGGCGCGTCCATCGCGGCCTTCGACCGGCTGAGCGGGTCCACCGAGCTCCGCGATCGCCTGGAGGCGAACACGGCGTACTTCCGGGAGCGGATGACGGCCGCGGGCTTCGCGATCCGTCCCGGCGTGCACGCCATCGTCCCGATCATGCTGGGCGACGCGGCCCTCGCGGGCCGGATGGCCGACGCCCTCCTCGAGCGCGGCATCTACGTCATCGGGTTCAGCTACCCGGTCGTGCCCAAGGGGCAGGCGCGCATCCGCGTGCAGATCTCCGCGGGCCACACGCGCGACCACCTCGACCGGGCCATCGAGGCCTTCACGGCCGTCGGGCGCGAGCTCGGCGTCCTCGGCTGACCCTCAGTCCGCGACGAGCACGGGGTCGGGCAGGTCGTGCCCCAGGATCGCGAACAGGCGATCCGCCCCGAGCGCGTCGTCGAGGTGGAGGGCCACCGGCCCTTCGATCGTCGCCAGGCCGTCTGCGTCGAGCTCCACGGGCTCCTCGCCCGCGATGTACACGAGCGTGTCGCGCTGGACGAGCAGGTGGTGCTCGGCGTCCGCGGGGGTCCCGAGCCTGAGCGCCTGGCAGCCCATGACCCCGCGCTCGTCCTGCACGACCAGGCAGGCACCCGTGTAGCCGAGGTGGAAGGCGTGCCGGAGGATCGGCGCCAGCCGCCGGACGTCCGCGCGGTGGTCCACCTCGAGCACGAGGTCGGCTCCCAGGCCCGCGCGCAGGGCGTGGTCGAGGGCCTGGTAGTCGTCCGTGGGGGCGGGCAGCCCCTCCTTGTAGGGGAGCACGCGCTCACCGCCGCTGGTGGCCCAGTACAGCCCGACCGTGACGTGGGTTCCGGGGTGCCAGTCCGCTGTGGCGGGGGCGATCGGGAGCACCACGCCGGCCGTCTCGAGGGCGACGCGTCGGTCGCGGGCCGGGTTCGGGCGCGTGGCATCGCCGAGAGGGCGCAGCGGGAGCAGGACGGCGCTGGCGAGCACGCCGAAGCCGAGGATGGACACGACGAAGCCGGCCGAGGCCCGCGCATCGACGACCTTCGACACCACGGGCAGGAGCGCGATGACCCCACAGATCACGAGGATCGCAGCGACCCCGAGATCGCCGGACAGGGCGCGCATCGGGTCGTCGAGGAGGGCCAGCGCGGCGTCCTGCTGGTCGAACGGCATGCGGGTCCAGATCCGGATGGCCTGGAGCCGCACCTGGAGCGGGTGGGCGAGGGCGAGGGCCAGGCTCCCCCCCACGCCCAGGGACGCCACGAGGCCGCGGGTGGCCGCCATGCGCCGCCCGTCCCTGCCCCGCCCGAGCCGCAGCGACGCGACGCCCACGGAGCCGGCGCTGACGATGGCGCCCACGAACGTCACGGGTCCGGCCATCAGGCCGAGGGAGGCGAGCGCCACGGCGGGCACGGCGGCTGCGGCGTGCAGTGGGGTCCAGCGCGCGCCCGGACCGGGCCGCACGACGTTGGCGAGCGCGAGCAGGGGGGCGGACACGAACAGCCCGAAGGCGGCGGCGTAGAGCGCCACGAGCACGGGGGCGAGGGCCAGCCCGAGGCCCTGGAGCTGCGCGTTGGCGAGGGCGGGCCCCTCGAGCCCCGCGGTGGCCACGGTGTCGGCCACCATCTGCTGCGCGCGCATCGAGGCGCCCGAGCCCGTCAGGAGCATCGCCGCGGGCGCGAGCCAGAACAGGGGGGCGGGCAGGCGCACCCGGCCCAGCTGTGCCACCACCCAGACGAGCAGCAGCAACCCCCATCCCACGGCGACCGCGAGCAGCGCGTAGCGCTCGGGGCCAAGCTCCAGCAGCTCGGGAGGCATGCGTCAGAGGTTGTCGTCGATGTACTCGACCACCGCGGCGTTGCTCTTCCGGAGGTTCGGCGAGATCAGGCCGACGATGAACTTCTCGAGGGCCGGGGCCGCCTTCTTCGCGACGAAGGTGGGCACGCCGGGCAGCCGCTCGGGGTGCACGACGAACTCGCCCACCATGTCCGCGATGGTCTCCCCGTCCTCCTCGCGGAACTTCGTCTCGCCCTTCGCCGTGATGGCTCCGGGGAGCACGCCGAGCTCGAGGCGCCAGCGGCAGGTGTGGGTGGACGCGTCCCACTCGGCGTAGTCGATCCAGGAGAGCATCTCGGCCTTGATCCAGGGCCGCACCACACCGGGCACATCGCTCGTGGCGCCCACCCAGTGGTTCTCGAGGCGGACGACGGGGCCGTCCTCCTCGCGCTTCACGGTCTTCGCGGACTCCACGTTGGGCAGGTACTCGACGAGCTCCTCGAGCTTGTCGCGGTGCGTGCTGAACACGAGATCCAGGGGATGAGGCAGCTCATCGGTGATGGTGAAGCGCAAGGGGTCCTCCGCCGGCCCGGGTGGCACGGGCTCTCGTGTGCCCAGAATAGCGCACCGGGACGTGTAAGCGAGCGTGATGGACCGGCTGCCGGCGTCGCGTGAGGGTGTTGGCGTCACCCAACCGAAACGCCTATGTGGGCCCACCCAGGAGGCGACGATGCGTCGCGTGCAGAACATCATGAAGCGCTGGTCCACGGACCAGCTGATCACGGGAATCGAGACGGCGGACTGGCTCAAGCTGCTGTCGAAGAACGGCTGGCGCGTGGACGCCACGTACGCGCACCGGCTCGCCTGGGTGAGCGGCTGGAGCGTGCCGGCGAGCGTGATGGGTCGCGTGGAGGACGCCCGGTTCGGGCGCGAGCTCTCGTCGATGGCCATCGATCCCGAGCCGCTCTTCGTGCTCGGGCACTGGCGCAGCGGCACCACGCACACGCACAACCTCCTCGGCCGGGTGCCGCAGCACACCTACCCCACCGTCTACCAGGTGGTGTTCCCGAGCGCGTTCCTGTCCACCGGCGGCTTCCTGCCGCAGCTCACGGCGCGCTTCATGGACGACACGCGCACGTACGACAACGTGAAGCACGGCTGGGACGAGGCGGCCGAGGACGAGATCGCGCTGGCCAAGCTCACGGGCCTCTCGCCCTACATCAGCTTCATGTTCCCCGAGCAGATGTCGAAGTACGAGAAGTACGTCGACTTCCAGGAGTGCACGGTCGCCGAGCGCGAGAAGTGGAAGCAGGCGTTCGCCTACTTCATCAAGAAGATCATGCTCCAGACGGGCGGCAAGCGCGTCGTCGTGAAGAGCTGCACGCACACGGCCCGCGTGCGCATGCTCCTCGAGATGTTCCCGAACGCGAAGTTCGTCTACATCAGCCGTCACCCCTACGAGGTCTTCGCGAGCACGCTCCACATGCGCTCCCACACGGACTGGGAGAACTTCTTCCAGGTGCCCGAGGAGAACTGGGAGCAGCAGCGCGAGAACCAGACCCTCCTGCTCGGCCAGCGGATCTTCGACCGCTACGCCGAGGACCGTCACCTCATCCCCGAGGAGAACCTCGTGGAGCTCAAGTACCACGAGCTCGTGGGCAACGAGATGGAGGCGATGGAGGGCATCTGGCGCAAGTTCGACCTGGACGACTGGGACGGCGCGGAGCGCGTGCTCGGCGAGTACGTCGCGGGCCTCTCGGGCTACAAGCGCAACAAGCTCAAGATCAAGGCCAAGCAGAAGGAGTCGGTCCAGCAGTACTGGGCGAGCGCCTTCGAGCACGGCGGCTACAGCCCGGACTACGACGGTCTCTGAGCGTGCTAGCCTGTCCACGTGGAGAGGCTGGTCGAGCTCTGGTACAAGATCCCCCGCGACCGCGAGTGGTGGGTGGACAAGATCAGCGCCCTGCTCTCGGGGTGCTCCACGGGCTGCTTCGTCCTCGCCACGCTGTACGGGCTCACGCTGGCCGTCTCCATCGGGCTCTGCTTCCTGGTGGCGCGCAACGCGGCGGAGGCCATGAGCATGGGCTTCGCGTGGGGCACGTCGCTCTCGATCGTCACGGGCAGCATCGGGGGGAGCGCCGTCCTGGCGTTGATCTCGCGCGTGCGCGGGGCCTGAGGCCGCCGCGTCCCCGGTGCTCGTCTCCCTGCTGAGCGCGGCCCTCGCCGGCCGCTACGCGATGGACGACAACCACCCCGAGTGGCAGTGGTGGACGCTCGACACCGCCACTGCGCGGGTGCACTTCCCGGTCGCCCGGCCCGGGAGCCCGCCCATGAGCGGCCGCTGGACCGCCCAGCGCGTGGCGGCGGAGGTGGACCCCATCTGGACGGCGCTGTGCGAGCGCACCGGGCACGTGCCGACGGGTCCGGTGCACATCGTGGTGGTGGAGGACACCGATCAGCTCGAGGGCTTCACGCTGCCCGCGGACGACTGGGTGGTGTTCTCCGCCCATCCCGGTCCCGACCTCGCGCGCATGCGCGGCCGGGCGGACTGGGTCCCCGACCTGCTCGCCCACGAGCTCGCCCACGTCGTGGCCCACCATCGTGCGCGCACCTTCCCGAACGCCGTGTCCGGGCTCGGCGTGGACGTCGGGTCGCTCCTGGAGGCTCCGGGCACCCAGATCGGGCTGGGCGGCTCGTTCACGGACGGCGACCCCTACTGGTTCAGCGAGGGCATCGCGGAGTACCTCTCGGAGGCGGTGGGCGTGAACACGTGGACGTCCGCGCGCGACCTCACCCTCCGCGCGAGCGTGCTGGATGGACGGCTCCTCGATCCCGTCCGCTGGACGGCATCCCCGCTGCTCGACGACTGGTACGACGGAGAGCGCGCCTACCAGCAGGGCTACGCCTTCCTGCGGTGGTTCGTGGAGCACGAGGGCGAGCAGGCCCTGCTGGACGTGCTCCGCGCGAGCTCCAGCCACCCGCGGGCCCGCTGGGAGGACGTGTTCGAGGAGGTCACCGGCCACAGCCTGACGCTCCTGTCGGCGCGGTTCGTGGCCGACCTCGAGGAGGAGGTGGCCGCCCGGGTGGCCGAGGTGGACGCCGCGGGCCGTGCCGAGGGGCGGGAGCTCGCGATGTGGGAGCTCGCCTGGTCGACCGGCGACCTGCGGACCGCGGATCGGTGGTCGCTCCGCAGCCCGCGGGAGCGCCTGGAGAGGCGCGAGGGCACCGGCACCCTGAACCTCCACGCAGGATGGTCGCCGGACGGCCGCTGGTTCGGGCGGCACCGCGGGGGCTGGCTGGAGATCCAGCGCGTGGACGCCGCGATGTTCACGGTGTTCGCGGGGAGGACGCCCGACTGGGGGCTCACCGCCGACCAACGTCGCGAAGCCCGACGGCTCGGGGCCTGGCTCCCCGCGACGTACGGCTCGGCGTTCGCGTTCGTGCCCGGTCGGGATGCCGTGGTGATGGTGACGGAGGAGGGGACCGAGCGGATCGCGGCCCGCGCGCGGCGCGCGTGGAACCAGCTCGCCCTGGTGGACCTGACCCCTGTCGAGAGGCGCGACGGGCCCCTCGTGGACGACACGAACGCCGCGGTGCGTCGCCGGACGACGGTGATCCCCGGGACCGAGCGGGGCTTCCACCCGGCCGTGACGCCCGACGGCCAGCGGGTGGTGTTCAGCCGCTTCGAGGACGGGAGCGCGAACCTGTACGTCATCGGGCTCGACGGGACGGGCCTCCAGGCGCTCACGGCCTTCCACGACGGCACCTGGGTTGACGGGGCCAGCATCGCGCCGGACGGGCGGCGCGCGGTGGCGACCCTGCACCGCGGCGAGAGCCAGGACCTCTGGGTGTTCGACCTGGACGGCGGGGAGGGACGCCCGCTGCTGGTGACCGCGACCGAGGAGGTGGACCCGTTCTGGGCGCCCGACGGGTCGATCTGGTTCAGCGCGGACGCCGACGGGATCCACGACGTGTTCCGGTGGTCGGACGGGGAGGTGCGGCGGATGACGCGGGTGCGCACGGGCGCGCGCTCGCCCTCGCTCACTCCGGACGGCGACCTCGTGTACGCGCACTTCACCAGCTTCGGGTGGAAGACGTACGGCATGCGCGCCTCGGAGCTGCTCTGGCATCCCGAGGAGCTCCCGGTGGGCGAGGTCCCGCGGTCGCCCGTGGTGCCCGCGGTGCCCGAGCGTCCCTACCGCGCGCTCCGCGCGCTCCTGCCGATGACGTTCTCGCCGAGCCTCCGGCTGGACCGGGCCGCGGACGGGAGGGTGTTGCCCAGGATCGGCACCTGGCTCCGGCTCCGCGACGCGGTCGAGAACCACACGCTCACCGGCCGTGCCTGGGTGGGCGCGGACGCCTCGGTGCGCGGGACGTACGTCTGGCACGGGCTCTGGCCGGATCTCGGGGTCACCGCGGGCCACGCGTGGACCCGGCTGCCGTGGGAGGACCGTCCGCGCACCCTGTCGTCGTGGGCCGTCGAGGCCCTGCTCCCGTTGCGCGGCGATGCCGAGCTGGAGGTCGGGTACGGGGGCTTCCTGGTGCGGGGCGGGGCGCTGGTCACCCCGCATCGCTCGCGAGTGGCCACGGGTGCCCTGTACCTCGGCGACTCCGGCCGGCTCGCGCGTCGCGGGGAGGAGCGCGGGTCGGCCGGCTGGATCGCGGGCACCCTCGGATGGTCCAACGGCGATGCGCCCTACGCGCGGCTCGAGGGCTTCGTGGAGTCCGTCGGACGCGCGCCCGCTGGCGGTGACGGGGGCCATCGGCTGGTGGGGGAGGCGGCGCTCGGGATCACCGACCGCGCGGTCGCCCTCGAGGACCGGCTGCGCATCGGGGGAGATCATCCCTACGCGCTGCGTCCCGGTCTGTACCAGGCCACCCTCGGGATGCCGGGGTACGGGCCGTACGCCATGGCCGCGGATCAGCTCGGCACGGCGGGCCTCCTCTGGCGCGCGCCCCTCGTCCGGCGGCTCGGGCAGACCTGGGGGAACGTCACGGTCGACGAGGTCCGCGCGGAGCTCGGCGGCCACCTGGGCTTCCGGAGGGCGGCCACGGACCTCGAGCCCCTCGGCGACCTGATCGCCCGCCTGGACATCGGCTCGGTGTTCCTGGGGCGGCGGGTGGGCTCGTCCGTCACGGTCGCCTGGGGGGCACCGTCCGGCGACGTGCCGGGTGGGGTGCGCACCATCTTCTCGCTGGGCACCGGGTACTGACGACACACGACGCGCTGCGCCGCTCCAGGATCGCGGCGGGCGGTCGATGTGAACACTGTGTCCTCTCGGGACACTGACCCTGGGGAGGCCCGTGGATCCGGGCCCTGCGCCGACCCCTGGAAAATTCCCCCCCAGGTCACCCATCGGGCGCGCTACACTCAGACCAGAAGCGAACGCACATCGGAGGCGCCCATGCGCATGATCATCGGAACCCTCGCACTCACGGCCATGGTCGGATGCTCCGGCCCGGACGAGGTCGCGCTGGAGCATCGGTCTTCCCAGGAGGTCCAGGCCCGTGGTCTCGCGTTCGACGAGGCGGGCTCGATCGCCAACGTCGGCATGGTGAACACCACCTGCAACGTGAACACCCAGATGGGCACGGTCGAGGCCGACTACGACTACGGCAACAGCGCCGAGACGGTCACGGACGGCGGCGAGCTGTTCTCCCTCGGCCAGGTCAACATCGTGCTCACGCCCGACGAGGTGCACGTCACCACGCCGGACATCGCGCCCTACCAGGCGTCCTACCCCCAGGCGGGCGTCGTCGATGCCGGTCTCACGGGCGATGGCTTCGTGGCGGTCGCGGACGACGGCTCGGTCTCCTGGTCGGCGTTCGACGGCACGCCCGTCCAGGATGTCACCACCGGGCTCTCCACGGCTTCGGGTGCGGACCTCGTGGCCGATCGGTCCACGGGCAACGTCTTCCTCTCGGCAGACCAGGGTGTCTTCGCGGTCGGTCGCGACGGCGCCACCTTCGAGGTGCGCTCCGAGCCGGGCCTCGTGGCCTGGGACGCCTCGGCCGACGCGCTCTACGTCGCCACGCCGGGCACGAGCACCCTCGAGGCCTACGAGGCGGACGGCACCCTGCGTTGGGCGGTCGACCTCGACGGCACCATCCAGGCTCTCACCCACATGGGGAGCACGGGTCGCGCGGCGCTGAGCCTCGACACGTCGGCCGGCGGTGAGTTCGTGGTGGTCGACGGTGCCACGGGCATGGTCACCTCCGACATCGCCACGCCGAGCGCCGCCCAGCGTCTGCACGTCTCCGGCAACGGTCACGTGCTCGCCGTCACCCTGCCTTCGGCCGTGCACTTCTTCGACATCACCGCCCAGTAGGCGATCCCCACAGGATCACCGCGGTGCTCACGACGCCCTGCAGGCTTGACCGGCCTGTGGGGCGTTGTTAGTTGAGCGGGGTGACGAGGCCCTGAGGGGCTGTAGCTCAGTTGGTCAGAGCGCACGCCTGATAAGCGTGAGGTCGGCAGTTCAAATCTGCCCAGCCCCATACTCGTCCGCAGCTGGGGGCGTAGCTCAGCTGGGAGAGCACCTGCTTTGCACGCAGGAGGTCATCGGTTCGAACCCGTTCGCCTCCACTCCCGGTTCGCTCGTCACCCCTCTTCCACGCGCTGGCGTCCGAGCACCTGCTCGAGCCCATGCTTCGGCTCTCCTTCGTGGAGCGCCTCCCGCAGGTCGGCCAGGTCACGGTCGATCGACTGCAGGACCTCCTGGGCCGCGTCCTGCTCGACCACCTCGAGGCGGGTGGCGTGGCGGATGGCCTCGCGCTCCGCGTCGAGGAGCCGCACGAGGGCCTCCGCCGTCCGCTGGTCCGCCAGGTCCTCCCGCGCACCGAGCTGTGCCGCTGTGCGGGCCTCGGCCTCGTCCCGCCGCGCCTTCAGCCAGTCGCCCAGCCGGCTCGCGATCGTGCCGTCCACCAGGCCCTCTGTGTGCAGGTGGTGGAGCTCTTCCTGGGCCGCCGCCATCGCCAGCACACGCCCACGCTCGACCTCGAGGGCGAGGCGCCGGTCGTCCCGCTGGCTCGACAGCCCGAGCCGCGCGAGGAGCCCGGAGATCGTCAGCCCCTGGAGGAACAGGGAGGCGCTCACGGTCCCGAAGACCAGGTGGATCAGGAAGTCCCGGTGGGGCCAGGAGGGGTCGATGCCGAGCACGAGCACCATCGAGAGCGACCCGCGCAGTCCGCCCCACACGAGCACGTGGCTCCAGCTCCACGGCAGATCGGTGCCCGCCGCGCGCAGCACCGGCCAGAGGCCGTACGTCGCCACGCCGCGTGCGATGACGGTGGTGAGGAACGCGAGCGCGATGGTGCCGCCGTCCCCGACGAGGTCGTCGATCCGCAGGATCAGGCCCATGAGGAGGAAGACGAGCGTGTTGGCGACGAAGGCCGCGTACTCCCAGAAGTCCTCGACCGCGAGCCGCGTGCGCGTGCTCATGCCGTAGCGGGCGCCGAACGAGCCGGTCACCACACCGGCCGTCACCGTCGAGAGCACGCCGGAGCAGTGGAGCTCCTCCGCGACCAGGAACGACCCGTAGGCGACCACCGTCGTGAGTGTGATCTCCACGAGCCGATCCTCGAACTGGCGCATCAGGGCCGAGAGGAACGTGCCGACCGCCGCGCCCACCAGCACCCCGCCGGCCGCCATCACGACGAACGTGCGGACGCCATACGTGAAGATCTCTGCCGGCCCGTGGAGCTCGGTGTGCCCGCCATGGCCGACGTCCACGCCGAACACGGCCGCCACGATCAGGAACAACACCACGGCCAGGCCGTCGTTCAGGAGGCTCTCGCCCTCGACGAGCAGGTACAGGCGACGCGGGACCCCGAGCGTCTTGAACAGCGCCAGCACGCTGATGGGGTCCGTGGCCGCGATCACCACCGCGAAGAGCGCGATTCCCGCCACGGGTGCAGCCGGCGCCAGGCCCGTGGACACGAGCCCACCGTAGAGCAGCAGCCCCGTCATGCCCGCCGAGATGGCCACCCCGCCGATGGCCAGGGTGAGGATCGGCACCGCGTTGCGGCGGAAGCTCTCGAGGTCCAGGTGGAAGGCCGCCTCGAACAGGAGCGCGGGGAGCAGGAAGGTGAAGAGGACCTCGCCCGTGAGGTGGAACACCTCGAGCTCCTCCACCTCGACGAACCCGAGCAGCACGCCGGCCACGACGAGGGCCAGCGTGTAGGGCACGCGGAAGCGGCGGGCCACGAGGGCCACGAGGCAACCGGTGAGCAGGAGCAACAGGATCTGGATGGCGGCGTGTTCCACGGGGACTCTCCTGGTCCCGGCTGTACCGTCTCCTGACCTCCGTTGCATGCGACCCGGGGCACCTTGCCCCGATCGGCCTGTTTGCCCCCGACGATGGCCCCCAGGAGATGCCGGAGGTGGCACGACCCGTGCATTACCGTCTGGCGTGGCTCTCCCGAAGAGCCGTCAGGAGTCCAGAATGTCCCGCATCGTCCTCGTCTTCCTCGCCCTCTCCGCGTGCCACAAGAAGCCCCCGGAGGTCGCCACGCAGCCGGTGAGCCAGCCCGTCGAGGCCACGAAGCCGGCCGCCACGGAGGTCCCTGCCGAGGTCGTGCAGCAGATGGCGGACCACTTCGCCAAGGTGCACTTCGACTTCGACAGCTCCACGCTGTCGAGCGGGTCGATGGACGCCCTCGCGGCCAACGCGAAGATCATGCAGAAGCACCCGCGCCTCGCGGTGGAGGTCCAGGGCCACGCGGACGAGCGGGGCACCGTGGACTACAACCTGGCGCTCGGCGACCGTCGCGCGCAGGCGGTTCGCACGTACCTCATGGAGATGGGGGTCTCCGCGGACCGCGTGCGCATCGTGTCCTACGGCGAGGAGCGCCCCGAGTCGAACGGCCACGACGAGACGGCCTGGTCGGCCAACCGTCGCTGCGAGTTCCGGATCCTCACGCGCGAGGGGAACGTCACGGGCACCGTGGCAGGCATGTAGTCGCCCGGGCCGCCGCTGGCGGTCCGGCCTGCACGGGCATATGCCGGGCGGATGAGCCTCTCGCGTGAGGCCGCCACCGTCGCGGCCATGTTCCTGCTGTCCTTCAGCCTGATCCTCTTCGAGCTCGTGCTCACCCGACTCTTCGGAGTCGTGGTGTTCGCGAGCTTCGCGCATCTGGCCCTCGGCCTCGCGCTCCTCGGCATCTCCGCCGGCGCCATCGCGCAGCACGTGCGGCCGTCGCTGGTGCCCGAGGAGGGGCTCGAGGAACGCCTGGGGTGGCTCGCGCTCCTCCAGGGTGTGGCGACCTTCGTGGCCGTGCTCGCGGTGCTGTACTTCCCGATCACCCAGCAGTTCCTGGAAGCACCCGAGCACTACGGCGAGCGGAGCTCCATCCCCCACAAGCTCGTGAACTACGGCTGGTTCTCGGCTCTGCTGCCCGTGCTCACCGTGCCGTTCGCCGTCGCCGGCCTCGCCTTCGCGGGCGTCTTCCAGCGCCGCAAGGCGGACATCGGCCGTCTCTACGGCGCCGACCTCATCGGCGGGGCCGCCGGGGCCGTGCTCTTCGTGCCCATCCTCTGGCTCCTGCCCGGTCCGGACACCGCGTTCCTCGTCTTCGCCCTCACGAGCCTCTGCGCCGCGCTGCTCTGGAAGTCCGTGGGCCGCGACGGGCTCGCGACCCTGGCCGGCGGCCTGACCGCGCTGTTCTTCGCGATCTCGCTCTCCACCCTGGTGGGCGTGGAGTACCTGAAGGTGCAGTTCTCGGCCGGCTACTCCGAGGAGAACATCACCTTCGTCCAGTGGACGCCGCTGACGCGCCTCGCGATCCACGAGGACGAGCGCGGCAAGTACATGCTGCTCGACAACAGCAGCGCCAGCCACATCGTGCTGGACGAGAAGGAGCGGGAGGAGAAGGTCCACGAGCCCAACCGCTCGCTGATCTACCGGTTCCACGAGCCGCCCGCGCGCATCGCCATCCTCGCGGCCTCCGCCGGTCCCGAGGTGGCCGTCGCCCAGCACCTGGGTCACTCGGGCATCGACGCCGTCGACATCGCGGCGATCGGGCGCATCGTCCGCGAGCGCTACCCCGATTCGGCGGTCAACCCCTACACCCACGGCGACACCAACCCCATCGAGTACGACGGTCGCGCGGCCATCCTCCACGCCGAGCACCCGTACGACATCATCCAGATGGTGCACGCAAACCTGCACTCGTCTGCCGGCCTGATGGCCAACGCGTGGTCACCGAGCCTGCTCGAGACACGCGAGGCCTTCGAGACCTACTTCGACCGTCTCTCCGACGACGGCACCCTCTCCTTCGGCCGGGGCTCGAAGACCCGCGCGATCTACCGCAGTGCGTGGGACGCCCTGAAGGCCCGCGGCGTCGAGGATCCCGCCACGCACATCGTGTACATCGAGGGGCCGGCGACGCTCATGCTCGCGAAGAAGCGCGCCTGGACGCCCGCGGAGATGGACCGGCTGCGCAAGATCATGAAGGAGCACTACAGCGACAAGCAGGTCATCGTCATCGACCCGCTGAACCCGGACCGCCGCCGGATCCAGCAGTACCTCGACAAGTACTCGCCCATCACGGACAACCACCCGTACATGGACGACCCCGCCACCGTGCTCCACTACTTCGGGCGGTCGGTGAAGATCCTGACGGGCGGCCTCGAGGAGGAGATCTCGCCGAGCGAGGTCATCTACCACACGCTCGCCGTGCAGATCCTCTTCGTGCTCCTGGCGGGTGTGGCGCTCGTGGTGCTGCCGGTGCTCACGCTCGGTGGCTCGGGGCTCTCCGAGCTGAAGGGGGTCGGCTGGGGGCTGCTGTACGTGAGCTGCCTCGGGTACGGCTACCTGGCCGTGGAGACCGTGTTGATCCACGAGCTCGTGCTCTTCGTCGGGCACCCCACGTACGCGCTCACGGTCGTCATCCTCGCCATGTTGCTGTTCTCGGGGCTCGGGAGCGTGGCGGTGGAGCGGGTGGCCCCGGAACGCCTCACAGCCACCCTGCAGCGCGTCCTGGTGGTCGTGCTCGTGCTCGGTGCCCTCCAGGCGTGGGTGTTCCCGCCCGTGCTCTACGCGCTGTTCCTCGGCCTCCCCATCGTCGCGCGCGCGGCGATCACGATGGCGGTCCTGATGCCGCTCGGGTTCGTGATGGGCATGCCGTTCCCGCTCGCGATGCGCATCCTCAAGCCCGAGGCGTCCGGCATGGTGCC
>JACKEQ010000007.1 GCA_020632885.1 Alphaproteobacteria bacterium
TCCTGCGAGGCCGTCACCACCGAATGATCGGCGGTGACGTCACCCGCGCTCACATGCCGTCGAGCCAGCCGTCGAGCACCGCTGCGGGGTCCAGGGGAGCCGGGCAGCTCGCGGAGAGCGCATAGGCCGTGCCCCGCGCACCCCTCGTCCGCTTGTAGAGACCGAAGACGAAGCCACCGTCGCTCTGATCGGCGTACAGACGGTTGCCGCCGTACACCGAGAACTCCGGCGTCCCGAAGCTGGTGGACCCGTCGGAGAGGGTGGCGCCGAAGGTCCGGGTCGGGCGATGGAGGACCTCGCCGGTGAGGTCGCCGTTCTCGTCGCTCCCGAGGAGCCCGGCGCTGCCGTAGGCGGCGCCGATGTGCACTGCGGTGGTGTCGGGGTCGACATTGCAGCCGGCGGCCGTGAGGTCGTCGAGCGCGTCACCGAAGGCGGTGACCAGCGTGCCGCTGTCCTCGAGGGTCGCGGTCGCGCCATTGAGCGTGGTGTAGGAGGCGTCCGCGAGCGTGCGCATCGCATCCACGACGTCATTCAGGGACGATGGTGACGGCACGATGCTGGTGACCGAACCACAGAGCCCCAACCCCTGGTACACCGAGGCCCTCTGGTCGAAGTCGCCCAGCGACAACGTCGAGGGAACGGCGGTCGACGTGTAGAAGGAGGCGCTCGAGGACTCGAGGACGAGGCCGCTGAGGTTGTCGCTCGTCAGGATGTAGATGCCGTCGAACGGGCTCGTCGTGACACCCGAGGTCCCGTTGTCGTACACGATCACGTTGCGGAGCGTGAGCGACGTTCCGTTCAACACCACCGGCACCGGCGTGATGACGTAGCGCGATTGGGTAGTGTCCGCCGAGATCTGGAAGGCGCTCCCGAGGTCGACACCCGTAGCCGTCCACGAGCTCCCACCACAATCACCTTCGATGTCGAAGGACTGGGCGAACGCCCACTGGGGCAGGACGGTGAGGAAGAGGAGGATTCGTTTGTGCATGTCGGCTCCCGGTCGGGACCGCACGTAATCTACCCCGCGAAGCGCGCCAGCTACGCTCGCGCCGGCCGGCCGGCCAGTGACCTGCCCGTGACACAGCCCGTGACGTGCCGCCATACCCGGGACCCCAGACCCCGTACGTGTGAGAGCCGTCCGAATGAGCCACCGTCCCGTCCAGGTCCCCATCGCCATCGTCGGTGCCAGCGCCATCTTCCCCGGTTCGCTCGACAAGACCGGCTTCTGGAACGACATCCTCCGCGGCAACGACCTGATCACGGACGTCCCGGCCAGCCACTGGCTCATCGAGGACTACTACGACCCCGACCCGTCCGTGCCCGACATGACGTACGGCAAGCGGGGCGCGTTCCTCCGCGACATCGACTTCGACGCGCTCGGCTGGGGCGTGCCCCCCGCCCTCCTGCCCCAGACGGACACCGTCCAGCTCCTCGCCCTCATCGCCGCCCAGCGCGTGCTCGAGGACGCGGCCGGCGGTGACTACAGCGCCATGGACCGCGAGCGGATCAGCGTCATCCTCGGCGTCACGAGCGCCCAGGACCTCCTCGGCAAGATGGTGAGCCGCCTCCAGCACCCGATCTGGCGGAAGTCCCTGCGCGAGATGGGCATGCCCGAAGACGAGGTGAACGAGGCCTGTCGCCGCATCGCGTCCCACTACGCGACCTGGGAGGAGTCCACGTTCCCGGGCCTGCTGGGCAACGTCGTCGCGGGCCGCATCGCCAACCGGCTCGACCTCGGCGGCACGAACTGCGTGACGGACGCCGCCTGCGCGTCGAGCTTCTCGGCCATCTCCATGGCCGTGAACGAGCTGTCGCTCGGCCAGTCGGACCTCGTGATCAGCGGCGGCGCCGACACGATGAACGACATCTTCATGTACATGTGCTTCAGCAAGACCCCCGCGCTCTCGAAGAAGGGTGACATCACGCCCTTCTCGGACGACGCGGACGGCACCCTCCTCGGCGAGGGCATCGGCATGGTGGCCCTGAAGCGCCTCGAGGACGCCGAGCGCGACGGCGACCGCGTCTACGCCGTGCTCAAGGGCGTCGGCGGCTCGAGCGACGGGCGCGCCAAATCCGTGTACGCGCCCCGCCCCGAGGGCCAGAGCAAGGCCATCCGCCGAGCCTACGACCTGGCGGGCTACAGCTCGGACACCGTGGAGCTCGTGGAGGCCCACGGCACGGGCACGAAGGCCGGTGACGCCGCGGAGTTCGAGGGCCTGAAGATGGCCTTCGAGAGCGAGCGTGCCGACCGCCAGTGGTGCGCGCTCGGCAGCGTGAAGTCCCAGATCGGCCACACCAAGGCCGCCGCTGGCGCCGCGGGCCTCTTCAAGGCCGTCATGGCGCTGCACCACAAGGTCCTCCCGCCCACCATCAAGGTCACGCGGCCGAACCCCGCGCTCCAGCTCGAGACCACGCCCTTCTACATCAGCACCCGCTCCCGCCCGTGGATCCGGGGCTCCGCGCACCCCCGGCGCGCTGGCGTGTCGTCGTTCGGGTTCGGTGGGTCCAACTTCCACCTCGCCGTCGAGGAGTACACCGGGGCCAACCCGGCCGCCCGGCTGCGCACCCTCCCCTCCGAGCTGGTGACCTTCTCGGGCACCACCGTCGCGGACGTGATCACGGCCGTCCAGGCAGCCCGGGACGGCCTCCAGGCCGGCAGCCTGCAGCACCTCGCCAACGTCTCCATCGGGTCCGGCGGGCCCTGCCGCCTCGCGGTGGTCGCGAGCGACGAGGACGACCTGGGTCGCAAGCTCGACCAGGCCCTGGCGCATCTCCGGAAGTCCCCGGACACGGCACTCCAGACCCCGACGGGCATCTCCTGGGCCCAGGGGGCGGACCCCGGCTCGGTGGCCTTCCTGTTCCCCGGCCAGGGCAGCCAGTACCTCGAGATGGGCGGCGCCCTCGCCATGGCCTTCGACGCCGCGCGGGCCGTCTGGGACACGGCGGCGGACGTCACCCACCCCGTCCATCCGGTGGTCTTCCCCCTCCCGCGCTTCGATCAGGCCGCCACCGACGCGGATCTGGCGGCCCTGACCCGCACGGAGTGGGCGCAGCCCGCCATCGGCGTGGCGTCCCTGGCGTCCCTCGCGCTCCTGAAGGACCTCGGCGTGAAGCCGGCCACCGTCGGCGGCCACAGCTTCGGTGAGATCACCGCACTGCACGCGGCGGGCGCGCTCTCCCTGGCCGACGCGCTGGCGGTCGCCCGCACGCGGGGCGAGCTCATGGCGGAGGCGGCCGCGCTCCCCGGCGCCATGGCGGCCCTGCCCACGGACATCGAGACCGTGCGCGAGGTCCTCGAGGGCCTCGACGGGAAGGCCGTGGTCGCGAACCACAATGCACCCACACAGGTCGTGATCAGCGGCCCCACGGCGGACGTGGAGCGCGCCATGGCCGCGTTCGTCGAGCGCGGCATCGAGCCCAAGCGCCTGAACGTCGCCACCGCCTTCCACAGCGAGGTGGTCGCGGGTTCCTGTGGGCCCTTCCGCAAGGCCCTCGACAAGGTGGAGGTCGACGCCCCGATGCTGCCCGTGTGGGCCAACAGCGAGGCGGCCCCCTACCCCACCAGCGTGGACGCCATCCGCGAGCTCCTGGCGGGCCAGATCGCCCGTCCCGTCCGGTTCGTCGAGCAGATCGAGGGCATGTACGCCTCGGGCGTGCGCACCTTCGTTGAGGTCGGTCCCGGCAACGTGCTCACGGCCCTGACCGCCCAGGTGCTCGACGGCCGCCCGCACACGGTCGTCTCCACCGACCGTCGCAAGAAGGACGGTGTGACGGCCCTGCAGCTCGCCCTCGCGCAGCTCTTCGCCGCCGGCGTGGACCTCGACCTCGCCGCCCTCTGGCGCGGCTACGCGGTCCCCGTCGACCCCGCCGCCGTGAAGCGCCCGAAGATGTCGGTCGCCATCAACGGCGCCAACTACGGCACGCCCTACCCGCCCCCGAACGGCGCGGCAGGCGTGCCCGGCCCCAACGGCCCGCGCCCCGAGCCGGAGCCCCAGATCGTCTACGTGGACCGCGAGGTGCCCGTCCACGTCCCCGTCTCCACGACCTCCCAGGAGCCCGACATGAGCCACCAGAGCGGCGACTCGTGGGTGGCGGCCTTCGCAGAAGCCCAGCGGCAGACCGCGGAAGCCCACGCCACCTACCAGAACGCCATGGCCACCTCCCACCAGGCCTACCTGCGCACCGTGGAGTCGTCGTTCGCGACGCTCTCCGCGCTCGCCACCGGCCAGCCCGCCTCGTTCGTGCCGGCGAGCGTCCCGGCCCTGCCGGCGCCCGCCCCGGTGACGATGGCCGCCCTGACGGCGCCCGCGTACGTGCCGGCACCCGTCGCAGCGCCCGTGGTCGCGGCCGCTCCGGCGCCCGTCGCCGCTCCGGCTCCGGTCGCGGCTCCCGCGGCGAAGCCTGCCCCCGTCGTCGCCGCACCGGCTCCCGCCGCGAAGGCCCCGGCCGCGAAGTCCGTCGACCTGCGTGGGCTGCTGATGGACGTGGTGTCCGACAAGACCGGCTACCCGCCGGAGATGCTGACCCTCGAGATGTCGCTCGAGGGCGACCTCGGCATCGACAGCATCAAGCGCGTCGAGATCCTCTCGGCGATGCGCGAGCGCGAGCCGACGCTGCCGGAGGTGGACGCCGGTGAGATGGCGGCCCTCTCCACCCTCGGCCAGATCGTCGACTACATGGGTGCGACCGCAAATTTTGAGATGGCCCGACCCGAGCTGAGCTCTTCGGTGTCGGGCCTCCAACCGGCCGCACGGCCGGAACCCATGGGGCGCTACGCCCTCGAGCTCACCCTCGCCCCCGCCCTCGGGCTGTCGCAGCCGGGTCTGCAGCACGCCGTGTGGGTGGTGGGCGACGGGGACGTCTCCGACGTCGCGCACGCCATCGTGGACGAGCTGCTCGTGCACGGTGTCGAAGGCCGTGCGGCCTCGGTGGACGACGTCCCGGCCGACGCGCGCGCCGTGATCTACCTCGGCGGCCTCACCGCCGACGCCAGCCCGGACAGCGGCCGCCGCGTGGCCCGCGAGGCCTTCGCGCTGGCCCACCGGGTGGCCGGGAGCCTGAAGGACGGCGGCCTGTTCGTGACCGTGCAGGACACCGGCGGCGACTTCGGGCTCTCGGGCTCGGACCGCGCGTGGCTCGGCAGCCTGCCCGGTCTGACGAAGACCGCCCACCAGGAGTGGCCCGATGCGAGCACCAAGGCCATCGACATCCGCATCGGCGACCGCACGCCCGAGGAGCTCGCGGAGGCCCTCGTGGACGAGCTGATCGCGGGCGGACCCGAGCTGGAGGTCGCGCTGGACGCGGTCCGCCTCACCCCGGTGAGCGTGCAGCGCCCGGCCAGCGTGGGTCCCCTGTCCCTCGATGCCGACAGCGTGGTGGTCGTGAGCGGCGGCGCGCGCGGGGTGACCGCGGCGTGTGTCGTGGACCTGGCCCGCGCCACGGGTGCGAAGTTCGTCCTGCTCGGCCGCACGGCCCTCGAGGACGAGCCCGCGGCCGTGCGCGGCATCGCCGATGACGCCGGCATGAAGCGGGCCCTCATGATGGCCGCGAAGGCCACCGGAGAGGCCGTGACCCCCGCGTCCCTCGGCAAGGCCGTGAGCCGCATCCAGGCCAACCGCGAGGTCATGGCGACGCTCGGCGACGTGCACGCTGCCGGCGGCCACGCCCGGTACGTCGCGGTCGACGTGACCGACGCGGACGGGCTCGCTGCTGCCCTCGCGGACGTCCGGTCCGACTGGGGCGCCATCTCGCTCGTCATCCACGGTGCGGGCGTGCTCGCCGACAAGGCCATCGCCGACAAGACCCAGGACCAGTTCGACTTCGTGTACGACACGAAGATCGGCGGCCTGCAGGCCCTCCTCGCGGCCACCGCCGAAGACGCTCCGGGCTTCGTGATGTTCTCGAGCGTCGCGGCGCGGTGCGGGAACCAGGGCCAGTGCGACTACGCGATGGCCAACGAGGTCCTCAACAAGCTCACGCACACGCTCGCGGCCCACGGTCGCCTCGCGAAGAGCCTGGGATGGGGCCCCTGGGAGGGCGGCATGGTCACGCCGGCCCTGAAGGCGCGCTTCGAGTCGCTCGGGGTGCCGCTCATCCCGCTGGACGTCGGTGCGCGCATGCTCGTCGACGAGATCGCAGACGCGACCTCCGACCGGGAGCTCGTGCTCGGCGGCGAGCCCAAGGCCGAGGCCCTCGCGGCCGAGCCCGAGGCCCCTTCCCTCACCCTCGCGGTGCGGGTCGACGACTCGAGCCACCCGTGGCTGGAGGACCACACGATCGGCGGCAAGCCCGTGGTGCCGGTCGTGCTGGCCCTCGAGTGGTTCGCGAAGGCCGCCCAGGCGCTCCGTCCCGACCTGACGCTCACGGCCGTCCGGGACGTGAAGGTGCTCTCGGGCATCAAGATCGACGACCTGGCCGTCGGCACCTGGCTCCTCGTCCGTGTCCGCCAGCTCGAGAACGGCTCGGGCTGCACGCTGGCCGCGGAGCTGACGAGCCCCTCGGGTCGCCGTCACTACGCAGCCACGGTCCGCATGGAGGACCACCCGGCCCGGGCGACGTCGGTGCCCCCGGAGCTCACCCTCGAGCCCTTCGAGGGCGAGATCTACGACGGCGACACGCTGTTCCACGGCGAGAGCTTCCAGGTGATCGACGACGTCACGGGGCTCTCGGAGTCCGGCATCGAGGCCCGGCTGCACGGCACCCTCGCGATGGACTGGGAGGGCTCGTTCGCCACGGACCCCGCGGCCCTCGACGGAGGCCTGCAGCTCGCCCTGATCTGGTCGAAGCGCGTCCTCGGCGGACCCACGCTGCCCACGTCCGTGGGTGCCCTGAAGACCTACGCGAAGGGTCCGGCCACGGGCACCCTCAGGGTCACCGTGAAGGGTGAGGCGAAGAGCGCCGAGCGCGCCCTGTCGGACGTGGTGTTCGCCAACGAGGACGGGTCCGTGTACGCCGAGCTCACCGGCGTCGAGACGCACCTCCGGCCCAACTGACACGCCCCGGAGCCCCGGAATGTCGTTCTCCCCCATCGCCATCGTCGGGCAGGCGGCCGTCCTGCCCGGCGCGCCGTCCGCCTCCGCCCTCTGGGACGTCGTCTCGGAGGGCCGGGACTGCATCGGGCCCGCTCCGGAGGGCCGCTGGCGGGTGGACCCCGCGAAGGTGCTCGGCTCCGGCCCCGACCGTACCTGGTCGGACCGCGGGGGCTATGTGCGCGGCTTCGAGCCCCGGTTCGCCGAGGAGCTGGCCAGCGACCCGTTCCTGATGCCGTCGGACAGGCTCCTGGGCCTCGACCCGCTCTTCCAGCTCGTCCTCCACACGGGACGGGCGGCCCTGCGCGACGCGGGCCACAGCGGCGACGGACGGCGCGTGGGCGCCATCTTCGGGAACCTCTCCTACCCCTCCGCGGGCCTGTCGGCGTATGCGGAGGCCGTGTGGTTCGGCCGCCAGCGGCCCGACGCGATGAACCGCTTCATGTCGGGCATGCCGGCCCACCTGCTCGCGGCCAGCCTGGGTCTCGGGGGGCCGGCCTTCGCCCTGGATGCGGCCTGTGCGAGCTCGCTGTACGCCATGGGCCTCGCCTGCGACGCTCTCCACGACGGTCGCGCCGACGTGATGCTCGCGGGTGCGGTGAACCGGTGCGACGACCTGTTCATCCACACCGGCTTCTGCGCGCTGAAGGCGATGTCCACCACGGGACGGTCCCGGCCCTTCCACGCCGAAGCGGACGGGCTCGTCCCCGCCGAGGGGGCCGGATTCGTGGTCCTGAAGCGCCTGGAGGACGCCGAGCGCGCGGGCGACCGGGTCCTGGGCGTCATCCGCGGGGTGGGACTGTCGAACGACGGCCGCGGCAAGAGCTTCCTGGCACCCGCGGTCGAGGGCCAGGTGCGCGCCATGCGGGCGGCCTGGGAGCGCGCGGGCCTCGATCCCCGCACGGCCAGCCTGGTCGAGTGCCACGCCACCGGGACGTCCGTGGGTGACGCCACCGAGCTCCGCAGCATGCGTGAGGTCTTCGGGGATACGCCGATTCCCATCGGTTCCCTCAAGTCGAATCTAGGTCACCTGATCACGGCTGCGGGGGTCGCGGGCACGCTGAAGGTGCTCGCCTCGATGGCCCACGGCGTGCGTCCCCAGACGCTCCATGCCGACGTCCCGAACCCCGAGCTCGGGGCCTTCCGGCTCCTGCACGCCAACGAGCCGTGGGTGTGCGAGGGCCCGAAGCGTGCGGCCGTCAGCGCCTTCGGGTTCGGCGGCAACAACGCACACGTGGTGCTCGAAGAGCCTGGAGCCGTCCGGGCCACCCCCGTCGCCCGTCCACTGCGCATGGAGCCCGTCGCCGTCGTGGCTCTCGGGGCTCGCGTCGGCGCGGGTGAGGACGCCGCGGACTTCGCGCACGACCTCACGTCGACCGGCTCGAAGGGACCTTCGGGAGACATTGGGATCAGCCTGAAGGGTCTACGGTTTCCCCCCAGAGACATTGAACAATCGCGCGCTCAGCAGGTGCTCCTGCTCGCCGCCGCCCGCGAGGCCGTCGACCCCCTCGACCTCCCGCGCGAGCGCACGATGGTGCTCGTGGGCATGGGCTGCGACCCCGAGGTCTGTCGGTACGGCGCGCGCTGGCGGCTCGCCGACCAGCTCCAGGGACCCGCGCTGGAGCAGGCCCGCGATGCGGTCATCGACGTGCTCGAGGCGCCCGGCGTCATCGGCAACATGCCGAACATCCCCGCCAATCGTCTGAACAGCCAGTTCGACCTGGCCGGCCCGTCCTTCACGGTGAGCGCCGAGGAGCTCTCGGGAGGCGAGGCCCTCGACATCGCTCGAAGGGCGCTGGCCGTGGGCGACATCGACGCGGCCGTGGTCGGTGCCGTCGACCTCTCCCACGAGCCTGTGCACATCGCGGCCTCCGCGGCCATCGGCGCGCCCCGCCCGCCCGGGGATGCCGCCGTCGTGCTCGTCCTCGAGCGCCTCGCGGACGCCCGGCGCCTCGGTCACCCCGTGCTGGCCGTGCTCGACGCGCCCTCGGGCGCGCAGGTCTGGGGTCCCGGCGGGGTCGATCTGGTGCCCCTCTTCGGGCACGCCCACGCGGCGTCCGGACTCGTGCACCTCGCCGGTGCCGTGCTGTCCGGGCAGCCCGCGGATGTGCTCACGCGCTCCCTCACCGGACGCGAGCACCGGATCGGCGTCCAGCCCGGTAGCGACGCGCTCCCCGCCCGTCGGCCTCTCGAGGCCCCCGTGAAGACCTTCCCGGCCCATCCGGCACCGATCGTGCCGCCCACTCCCGCCCCGCGAGCAGAAGTCCCGATGCAGACGATGGAACCCGCGCCCTCCCTGCCCCCGACGTCCTTCGACGGACCCACGGCCGCCAACCCTCAGGTGATGCCTGAGGTCCGCGCGGCTGCGGTGCCCGAGGCGCCCGTGATGACGGCCCCTTCCGTCCCTCGCCTGTCCCAGATCCCGCTCCAGTCGGGCCCTGCGGGCATCCTGGTCGCGGCGCAGCAGCACCTCGGCGAGGTGCACCGTGCGTACCTCGCGCAGCAGCAGGCGCTCCACGAGCACTTCCTGGCCACCCGTGCCGCCGCGATGGCGACCCTCGCCCAGGCGCGCGGCGGAGCTGCGGTGCCCCGCCCGGTGCTGCCGGCGGCTCCGGTGATGACGAGGCCCGCTCCTGTGGCGGCCCCGGTGGCTCCTGTGAGGCCCCCCGCACCGGTGATCGAGCCTCCTGTCGCGCCGAAGCCTGCGGTGAAGGCGGAGACTCCGTCTCCCAGGAAGCCCTCGGGGGCGCGGCAGCGGCCGGACGACGGTTCCGCGACCCTTCCAGGACCCAGGTTCTCCCGGCAGGATCTCGAGCACCTCGCCAGCTTTCGCATTTCGGACCGTTTTGGACCTCTGTTCGGGGTCCAGGACGACTTTCCGCGCCAGGTTCGCATGCCGGAGGAGCCGTTCCTGCTCTGCGACCGGGTGACGGGGTTGGACGCCGAACCTGCGTCGATGACCACCGGGACCATCTGGACGGAGACCGACGTGGTCGCGGACGGCTGGTACATGCACCAGGGCCACATGCCCGCGGGAATCATGATCGAGGCCGGACAGGCCGACCTGCTGCTCATCAGCTGGCTCGGAGCGGACTTCGAGAACCGCGGCGAGCGCGTCTACCGGCTGCTGGGCTGCGAGCTGACGTACCACGGGGGGCTGCCGTGCATCGGTGACCTCCTGAAGTTCGACATCCACGTCGACGGCCACGCCAAGCTCGGCGCGCAGCGGATGTTCTTCTTCCACTCGGACTGCCGCATCGACGGCGAGGTCCGACTCTCGGTGCGGGAGGGCCAGGCGGGCTTCTTCAGCGACGCCGAGCTCGCCAACTCGGGCGGGGTGCTCTGGGACGCGAAGACCGGTGAGCACGACGCCAGCGCCCGTCTGGACGCACCTGTCGTGCCGCTCGCGAAGGGCACGTTCACGAAGGACGAGATCGACGCGTTCGCCGAGGGTCACCCCGTGGCGTGCTTCGGGGAGGGGTTCGCCGTCACCGAGGCCCACACGCGCACGCCGCGCATCCCCCACGGTAACCTGCAGGTGCTCGAGCGCATCACGCACCTCGACCATCGCGGAGGCCCGTGGGGACGGGGCTATCTGCGCGCCGAGGACGACATCACCCCGGACGACTGGTTCTTCCAGGGCCACTTCAAGGACGACCCGTGCATGCCGGGCACCTTCATGTTCGAGGTGTGCCTGTCGACCATGGCGTTCTACCTGACGTCCATGGGCTTCACGCTCAACCGGGACGGCTGGACCTTCCGGCCCGTGCAGGACGTGCCCTACAGCCTGAAGTGCCGCGGGCAGTGCACCCCGAGCAGCCAGCGCATCGTGTACGAGGTGTTCGTCGAGGAGGTCCACGACGGCCCCATCCCGACGCTCTGGGCGGACGTGCTCTGCACGGTGGACGGCCTGAAGGCGTTCTACGCGCGCCGCGTCGGGCTGGAGCTCGTGCCCGGCTGGCCGCTCGACGAGAGCCACCCGCTCCTCGACGGCTACGTCGAGCCCAAGCCCGTGGCGCGGATGGAGGACGGCTTCCCGTTCGACTACCGCTCGTTGCTCGCGTGCGCCTGGGGCAAGCCCAGCGAGGCCTTCGGGGCGCCCTACACGGTGTTCGACCACGTGAAGAAGGTCGCTCGCCTGCCGGGCCCGCCGTACCACTTCCTCTCGCGGGTCACGAACGTCTCGGCGCCGTTCGGGGGCTTCGCGCCGGGCGTGAAGATCTCGGTCGAGTACGACATCCCCCACGACGCCTGGTACTTCTGGGAGAACGCGCACCCCACGATGCCGTTCGCCGTGCTCCTCGAGGCGGCGCTGCAGCCGTGCGGTTGGCTCGCCAGCTACGTCGGCTCCGCGCTCACGACGGACGAGGAGCTGTTCTTCCGGAACCTCGACGGGACGGGCACCCTGCACGTCGAGCTCCTGCCGACGTCCGGCACGCTGCGCACGGACGTGGAGATCACGAACATCTCCAACGCCGGCGGCATGATCATCGAGGGGTTCACGGTCACCTGCTGGATCGGTGACGTGCGGGTCTACGATCTGAAGACCGTGTTCGGCTTCTTCCCCGGCGTCGCGCTGGCCAACCAGCTCGGCCTGCCGCCGAACGCCGCCCAGAAGGCCGCCGTGCTCGAGAAGAACACGCTGGTCGACCTGCGCGCCCGGCCCGCGAAGTACTTCGAGGGTCCCCTCGCCCTCCCCGAGCCCATGCTCCTGATGTGCGACCGCATCGTGGGCTGGTGGCCCGAGGGCGGCGAGAAGGGTCTCGGCCGCATCATCGGCGAGAAGGACGTGAACCCCCGCGAGTGGTTCTTCGCGGCGCACTTCTTCCAGGACCCCGTGCAGCCGGGCTCCCTGGGCATCGAGAACATGCTCCAGGTCATCATGTGGGCCGCCATCGAGAAGGGCCTGCACGAGGGCATGGCCGCTCCGCACTTCGAGCCGATCCTCCTGAGTCGTCCGCACGTCTGGAAGTACCGGGGGCAGGTCGTCCCCAAGAACTCCGTGATCCGCGCGGAGGTCGAGATCACCGGCGAGGGTGAGGACGAGCGGGGTCGCTTCCTGTTCGGTCACTGCTACCTGTGGGCGGACGGCCTGCGGATCTACGAGGCCTTCGACCTCGGGATCCGCGTCGTGGACGGGCCGCCTGCGGGCACGATCGCGGATCGTCCGGACACCACGGATCGGGACATCGGTCGCTCGTACCTCCCGGCGGTCTCGCGGCGATCGCGATCCACGTCCGAGGTCCTGGATCCCGCGGCGGAGCCGTGGCTGGCGGATCACTGCCCCACCTGGACGGTGCCCGCGCTCCCTGCGATGTCGATGGTCGACCGGCTCTTCGGGGTCTCCGGGGCCACGCGTCTGGAGGACGTCACGGTGCTCCGGTGGCTCGCCCTGCCGGGTCCCGTGGAGGTCCGCGCCGAGGCGGACGGTGACGAGGCCCGCCTGTCGGCCTGGCGCACGGCCGACCGTCCGGAGCTGTCGCGCTTCGAGCCCGTCTGCACCGCGCGGATCGCGGATCCCACGCCGGCCCCGGAGCCGTGGGAGCCCGTGATCGGCGTCGTGGTCGACGATCCCTACGCGTCCGGGCACCTGTTCCACGGCCCGGCCTTCCAGCTCCTCACCGAGCTCGTCCGGTGCGACGAGGGGTCCTCCGTGCGGCTGGACACCGCGCGCTCCGGGGTCCCGAAGGGCACTACCCACCAGGCCCTGCTGGACGCCATGACCCACGGGATCCCCCACGACGAGATGGGGATCTGGTTCGACGCGATCGGCGACGATCAGGTCGCGTACCCCCACAAGCTCGCGTGGATCGAGGTCTGGGGGCCCGCACCCACGGGCGAGTGCCGGGCCGAGGTGCGTCCCCTGCCCTCCCGGGATCCCCGTCACCCGAGCGTCGCGTTCCAGATCGTGGACGGCGATCGGGTCTGGGCGGCCGGAGAGCTCACCGAGGTCACCCTGCCCAAGGGGCCCCTGGGTTCTGCGGATCCCGCGCAGCGGCGGGTGTTCCTGCGCGATCGTGCGTGGGTCTACCAGCTCGGGCTCTCGTCCTTCTCGGGCGAGACCGCGAGCCTGCGGGCCTCCACGGTGCACGCGAGCGACTGGCTCCCGGGCACCGTGGCGAGCGCCTACGATCTCCGCGGAGAGGATCGGCTCCACGAGATCGCCGTGAAGGATCTCGTGGCCCAGCTCGCCTGCGTGCACCCGAGCGAGGTCGACGCGTCCGTGCCGTGCGTGAAGACGACCCCGCTCACCCGCTGGCCTGTCGAGGTCACCGCGCTGACGGGCCGCGTGGACGTGAAGGCCACGGGCAACCCCGACCTCGACATCGGGTCCGTGAAGGCGTGGTGGGATCGCTGGTTCGGTGTGGGCCGCTGGCCCGTCGAGGACCTCTACTACGGGCTGATCGAGGCCTTCGTGGGCCAGGTCCACGTCGAGGATCCCGCGGCCTTCGAGGCGATCCACGGTCGTTCGACGCTCTACCTCGGCAACCACCAGGTGGCCGTGGAGTCGTTGCTCTTCAGCATCCTCGCAAGCGGCCTGTCGGGCGTGCCGACCGTCACCCTCGCCAAGATCGAGCACCAGCACACCTGGCTCGGTCGGCTGATCGCCCACTGCTTCACCTGGCCGGGCGTGAAGGACCCCGGGGTGATCACGTTCTTCGATCGCGACGACAAGGAGAGCCTGCCGCGCATCATCGGTGAGCTGGCGAAGGAGATGATGGGACCCGGGAAGTCGGTGATGGTGCACATCGAGGGCACCCGGAGCCTGGAGTGCCGCACGCCGGTGCAGAAGATGAGCTCGGCGTTCATCGACATGGCGCTGAAGACGAACAGCCCCATCGTGCCGGTCCGGTTCACCGACGCCCTCCCCGCGGAGCCCCTGGACACGCGCATCGAGTTCCCGGTCGGCCTCGGCCGTCAGGACATCTGGCTCGGGCGCCCGATCCTGCCGGAGACCCTGGCAGCCATGGCGTACAAGGACCGCAAGCAGGTCGTCATCGACGCGATCAACGCGCTGGGCATGTCCAACGCGGACGAGCAGCCCACCGCGCCGAACCCGGAGCTGCAGGCTGCGGCGGAGGCCTGGAGGGCCGCCCACCCCGCGACCGACGACGAGCACGCCGTGCTGGCCGCGGTCCTGCAGGGTCTCGCGTCGCGCTGCGAGGAGACGGACATGGCGCTGCACGGCGCCGCCACGACCCCGTGGGCGATGGAGCTGCAGCGGAGGCTCTTCGAGGGACTGTGACCGCCTGGCCAGGGTACATCGTGCTCATGGTCGATCGCAGCCCCGAAGCCCTCGCCCGACGCGCCGCCGAGCGGCGGGAGCATTGGCGTTCGGGTCCGCTGGAGCGCCATCCCGACAGCCCCGAGACGATGGCGGAGCGGCTGGCCCTCGTCGAGGTCCTGCGGCGTACAGCGGCGGCGCTCCAGGGGGATCCCTATCCGGAGTACGTCGGAAGGGAGGGACGCCGGAGCTGCAAGCGCGCGTCGGGACGGCTGAAGGACCTGGCGGACGTCGAGGAGCTCGAGCGAATCCGGCGCTGATCAGCGGAGCCCGACCCTCGGGAAGAGGTCGGCCTCACCGTCCGTCTGCACGGACGTGAACACCTGCACCAGGACGGCGTAGGAGACGTCCGCCTGGCGTTCCACGACCAGGGAGTCGGATCGGGGGTACGCGGCCTTCACGTGGCCCAGGAGGCGCCGCAGGGCCGCGTAGTCGTAGGTCGTCTCGCCACACGGACCGAGGCACGGGAGCTCGGGGCGACCGTCGGGGCCCGCCAGGACGTCCTCGGCACCGAGCAGCTGGAACCCCTCCTCCGTCACGACGACCGTGGGCACGACCGTCGCGGCGACGGCGTCCCGGGCGTTCTCGTGCGGAAAGGGCTCCGGTGCGGGCTGGAGCCAGCGCAGGGCCACGAGCTGCGTCACCATGAGCCCGATGGGCACGAGGAGCGTCGCGAGGTTCGCGATGGGCAGGAGCTGCAGCGGTGTCCGGACGGGCTTCTGGCGCGGCATGAGGAGTCCCCCACCAGCCAGACACCGCCCGCCCGACGCGGTTCCGTGGATCAGGGCTCCGGGATCGTGATCGGCACCGTGACCACGTTGTTGTCGTAGTTCGACTCCGCGATGGTCTCGTCGGGGTTCAGGTGCATCTCGAGGGTGTACTCGCCCGCCGCGAGGCCCGTGACGTCGAGGCCCGCGCAGGGCTGATCTGCAGCGAGGGTGCTGGAGAAGCCCGGCGACAGGCCCATGAACAGGCAGTCGTCGAACACCTGGGTGCCCGTGCCCAGCCCGTCCAGCACGCACAGACCGTGGTAGTCGCGGGTGGCGCGCGGGACGTTGCCCGCGTCCTTCAGGGTCATCGTGAGCAGCTCGGTGAACGCGCCGCTCTGGATGCACTCGTCGAACACGAAGTTCCCGATGATCTCGGGCTGCTGGATGTCGCCGAAGACCAGCGCACCCACGCCGGGATTCCGGACCCGGATGTCGAGCTTCATCATGCGACGCAGGCCGGGTGCGGTGACACAGCCCATGAAGACCTCGCAGCCGTCCACCGCGATGTCGACCTCCTCGAAGGTCAGGGAGGGCGCGATGACACCGGTGCCGATGGTGAGGTCGGGCAGCACACACGTGTCGCTCGTGGTGTCGCAGCCCGAGCCGAACGGGCAGCACTGGTCGCCGCAGGTCTCGAACTCCTGGCAGATGTCGGTCGAGATGCAGCGGGCGAGCTCCAGCGGGTGCTCCTGGCAGAGCTCCTCCGCCAGACAGCCATCGCAGACGCACGCGTCACCGAAGCCGTTCGCGTCCGAGTCCGTCTGCGTGGGGTTGGAGTCGTCGGGGCAGTTGTCGCACCGGTCGCCCACACCGTCGCCGTCGCCGTCGGCCTGGTCGGGGTTGGACAGCAGCCGGCAGTTGTCGACGGTGTCGGGGAAGCCGTCGTTGTCGGTGTCGGTACCGCCGTCGCAGGCGTCGCCGAGACCGTCGAGGTCGCCGTCCGCCTGGTCGATGTTCGGGACGTCGGGGCAGTTGTCGTAGCGGTCGACGAGCCCGTCGCGATCGGCGTCCACGAGCAGCCAGCTCGGCTCGCCGTCGAGCTTCTTGCCGCACCCGATCAGGGCGAGCAGGCCGAGAGCCCCGACCGACAACATCGACATCGCACGCATGCAGCACCTCACGCGGCGCAACTTAGCGCGTCGGGCGGCCCTTCGGTGTGAGGATGGTGTGCAGCCGCCAGTCCAGCCGGCCCACGGCGTCCGCCCACCCGAGCTTGTGGCTCAACAGCGCCGCGTTCGCGGTCTTCATCGTCACCGCCCGGCCCGTCAGGAGCTCCACCGCCTCCTCCCAGCCGGGGTTGTGGCCGAGCACGAGCACGGTGGACTCGCTGCGGACCCGGTCCTCCAGGGCACGTCGGATGTCGCGCAGCCCGCCGTGGTAGAGCGCCGGCAACAACAGCGCGGACGGCTCGGACTCGAACTCCCCCGCCATCCACGCCCAGGTCTCCTCGGTGCGGGCAGCGTCGCTCACCAGCGCCAGATCCGGCGCCCAGCCCTTCTCGGCGAGCAGGCGCGCCATGTACGGCGCGTCGTCGCGGCCCCGGCCGTTCAGAGGCCGCTGGTGGTCGGTCTGGGTGGCGTCCTTCCACGAGCTCTTGGCGTGGCGCATCAGGATCAGGCGGGTCACACGAGCCTCCCCCGGAACGGGCCGGCGTTGCGGACCAGGCACGTATCCGGCAGCCCGTCGAGCAGGCTGTCCATCTTGCGGGCGTACGCCGAGGCGTCGTCGTCGGGGAGCGCCATGCCGAGGAAGACCATGCGCGCACCCTGACTGTCGCGGTGGATCACGTCCTGGATCGACTCGCCGCCCTCACGCACGATGACCTCGACCGCGACGTCCATCCGCAGCGTCGGCAGCATGGAGGCGAAGTCGCGCTTCATCTCCACCGCGGCGCGCTCGTCGTCCACGATGGTCTTGAGCACGATGCGCGCGCCCGCGTACTCGGACGTGAGCGTGGTGAGGTGCGCCAGGAGCAGCATCAGGTCGCCGTTGTTCTCACGGCCCGTCCACCACACCACCAGGCTCCCCTTCCGCGATCGGCGGCCCGTGGTGGGCACGAAGAGCACGCTGCACTTCTCGAGCTTGGAGAGCGTGCGGCACAGCCGGATCAGGCGCGCCAGGTGCTCGGGACCGTCGTCGTCGCGGTGGTAGCCGAACATGACGGTGTTGCTGTGCAGGCCCGCCATGCCGTTGGCCTGGGCGACCACGACGGCCCCCTGGTCGAGGTCGGACACACAGGTGACCTCGCAGAAGGCCGTGATGCTCTCGGCCTCGAGCATGGCGTTGTCGGTGCGCAGCAGGTTCTCGACGCCCTCGAAGTCGTCGAGCTCCTCGTCCACCAGGTGCTCCACGGTGACGATGCCGCGGTGCTGGCCGAAGGCGTCGGCGACCTTCACGACGGGCAGGGTGCGGTGGAGGTCGGTGGTGAACACGAGGATGTGGGGACGCCAGTTGCGCGGGTCGACGCGCGCGTGGCGGAGCATCATGAGCGCGTAGCGGGCCCCGGTGAGCATGAGACCGGACCGCGCGTCGCCGAAGGTGGACGTCAGGCTGCGGCGGGAGAGCACGAAGAAGATGACGATCTCGATGAAGATCGCGAGGAGACAGGCGCCGGGGCTGATCGCGAACATCGCGACGATGCAGCCCAGTGCCCCGGCCAGGGAGACCAGCCAGTGCACGCGCAGTGTGGGGCGGAAGCTGGTGTCACCGATGACCGCCTCGAGGGCCGCGACCACGTTCAGCGCACCGTACGTGGTGAGGAAGAACATCGTGACGAGGGACGCGACGTAGTCCAGGGACGGCGTGAGCACGACGACCATGAACGCCAGGAAGCCCGTGAGGTAGAGGCCCTTCATGGGCTCGCCGGACTCGGGGTCCACCTCGGCGAGGATGGATGGCGCCATGCGGTCGGTGGCGAGGGCCTGCAGCGTGCGGGGGGCCGAGAGCACGCTCCCGATGGCGCTGGAGAGGATGGCGGTCGCCAGGCCGAGGATGACGGTGAAGGTGCCGCCCACGGCGATGTAGGTCCACGCCATGCTGTCCGCGAGCACGGTGGGTCCGGCGCCGAACGCGAGGGCGAACGGGAGCGCGAGGTAGATCGCGAAGCCCGTCAGGGTTGCGAAGAGCCCGCCGCGCGGGATGCTCTGGCTGGGCTCCTCGAGGTCGCCCGACAGCGACAGGCCCGTGAGGATGCCCGTGACCGCCGGGAAGAAGACCGCGAAGACCTCCCAGAAGCCCGCCTTCTCGAACGAGCCGATGTCCGGGACCTGCTGGGTGCCGAAGTCCGCCCCGGCGAACAGCGCGAGGATGGAGATCGTGATGAACACGAGGATCGGGAGCTGCGCCTTGAGCGCCAGCTCGGTGCTCCTGGCGGCGACGGCGGTGACCCCGAGGACGATCAGGGCCGCGGTGATCTGGATGGGCCAGTCGTCGCTGATCAGGCGCCCGACCTCCGCGAGGGCGTACGCGTACATCGCGAGCGAGAGGACCTGCGAGAGGAAGAGCGGGATGCCGATGGCCCCGCCGACCTCGAGCCCGAAGCTCCGGGAGATCAGGTAGTACGCCCCGCCCACGCCGACGCGCATGTTCGTGGCGAGCGTGGACATCGACAGCGCCGTGAACAGCGTGATCGTGTTGGCGATCACCACGATGGCGATCGTCCCCCACAGCCCGGCCTGGCTCACGACCCACCCGAGGCGCAGGTACATGATCGCGCCGAGGATCGTCAGGATCGTCGGGGTGAAGACGCCGATGAACGTGCCGAGCCCCTGCTTGGGGAACGGGGCCTCCTGGGTGGGCTCGCTCATGGACCGACGAGCTCCCGGACCCACGCGCCGTCGCGGTACTCCAGGCGCTCGGTGGGCCAGTAGTGGAGGTCCATCTTCAGGGTCTCGACGGTGCGCACGCCCGAGAGGTCCTCCAGGGTGACGCGCACGGGCTGGCGGTGCTCGAGGCCGCGGATGGCCGCGACGAACGCGTCGAGATCGGGCGTGTCGGTGTCGTTGATCGCGAGGATCCGGCGTGTGGGCAGGATCCCGTCGCGGGCGGCCGGCGATCCGAACCACAGCCAGGCCGTGTAGACCCCCCGCGGCACGATGCTCTTCTGCGCTGCGACCTCGTAGTGCGGCGCGTGGGCGATCAGCCCGGCCCAGGAGACGACCTCGGTGATCCCGGATCCGTCGACGGACAGGGTGTCGAAGGTGACCTGGCGCTCCTGGCGATCCCGGACGATCGTGAGGGTCACGGTGCCCTGGAGATCGGCGAGCTGGAGCATGTCGGTGAGCGGCTTCCCGTCGATCTCGAGCACGATGTCGGTGTGGCGGAGGTGCTCGCGGGCCGGGGCGAGCCCGTGGAGCCGGGACACCTCGAACACCGAGCGGATGGAGGGATCCACGGAGAGGATGTCGAGGATCCGGGCGTCGGCGACACCGCGGTCGCGGGCGGTGTCGAGCGTGACGCGCTCCAGCTCGGCTCCGAGGACGTGCACGACGGGCTCTCGGCCCGCCTGGAGGTCTTCGAGCACGGGCCGGACGTACTGGATCGGGAGCCCGCGGAACTGGCGGTCCTCGGTGCCCTGGTCCATGAAGGACGCCCACGTGGCGTACACCCTGCCCTTCTTGTCGGTGATGACGCCGCCCAGGCTGCCCTCGACCTCCTCGAGGTTGTAGGCCATGAGGTTCGCGTCGCGGAACCGCGGCGTGCTGCTCACGCCCAGCTCCAGAGCCTCGGCGCTGGCCACCTCGGTCTTCACGTTCACGGGCGTCTGGGCGCGATCGAGCCCGACGAGCCAGGCGGTGTCGCCCTTCTCGAGCACACCGTCCGCGAGGGTGACGGCGGCCACCGGGACGTCGCCCACGGCCTTGGGGTCGTACCGGACGATCGCATAGTCGTGCTGGGGGTGCAGGAACACCACGTCGCCCGGAATGCGCACGGCGCCGGCGAAGGTGATCATGAGGTCGCCGAGGCGCACGGGCACGGTGTCGCGGTCGACCATGACCAGCCCGCGCTCGGCGTCCAGGACCACGCCCACGCCCACGTAGTTGACGTCCTTCACGCCGGCCGTCGGGTACGGGACGTCGAAGTCCACCCGCACGAGCCCGGGCAGGATGCTCGACGCTGGCTTCTTCACGTCGGGCAGGAGCAGCGCGGAGGGGGTCGGAGGGGGCGTGAGGGCCGGCGGATCCGCGGCGTCCTCGCAGGGCCACTCGCCATCGGAGTCGTCGCGGGTGCACTGGCGCATCTCGAACCAGCGCCGGTCCATCACCACGACGGACTCGTAGTCGTGATTCTCGTCCGCGATGGTGTGGAACCGGAAGGACACGCGCTGGCCGTCGGCCAGGCCCTCCAGGACCCGGCGCGCCGTGGCGAGGTCCGGGATGGGCTGCCCGTCGACGTGCGTGAGGATCGACCCCTCGGGGATCCCTGCGGTGGCGAGGCTGTAGCCGTTCACGGAGACGTAGACGCCCTCGACGGGGACGTCGAAGTTGCGGGCGCTCTGGTACGACACGGGCGTCAGCACGGCCCGCCCGACCTCCAGGTACGTGTCGGGCGTGATGGAGTGGAGGTCCTGCACCGTGATCGGGACGTCCAGGGCGCGCCCGCCGCGCTCGATGCCGAACGTGAGCGTCTTGCCCACGTTGTCGTCGAGGATGGACTCGAGGCTCACGAAGTCCTGCACCAGCACCCCATCGATCCGGACCAGGATGTCTCCTGCGAGGAGCTTGCCGTCGGCAGGGCCCTTCGGGACCAGCGAGCGCATCACCAGGCCCCCGCGGTTCCCCTTCCCTGCCTTCCGCATGGCGTCCTGCGTGGCGTCGCGGAGGCCGAGGCGGGTGAGCTCGGCATAGGTGGCGTGCTCGAAGGTGGCCTGCAGCGTGCCCCGCGTGACGGGCTCGCCGCGCTTCAGGAGCTCGAAGGCCCGGACCACACGGTCCAGCGGCAGGTAGAAGCTGCTGGCGGCCCTCGTGGAGCCGCCGGCGTTCAGGGCGATGGCCTTGCCGTCGATCGCGACCACGGGCGAGCCGCTCGAGCCACCGGACGTGTTGGACGCCGCCTGCAGGTAGAATGTGTTGAAGTCGTTGTAGGACGTGCGCCCGTAGCTGGGCGCATTGCGGTCGACCCGGGCGAGCGTACCGTCGAGGATGGCGACCTTCTCGCCGGCGTCGTTGCCGACCACGCGGATCTGCCGGCCCACCACTGCCCCCGCCGGATCGAGCTCGAGATCCACGAGATCCATGTGGCGGACGTCCGCGGGATCGAACCGATAGAACCCGAAGTCGTGCACGGGATCCCGGTAGATCGCCTGCAGCGGGATCTCCTCGCTGTCGTCCAGGGTGGCCTCCGCGACGACAGGGCCCGCGTGCACCATGTGGCGGTTGGTGAGGATCCAGCCGTTCTCGGCATCCACGACGAAGCCGGTTCCCTGGCTGTTCCGCGCGTCCTCGGTGTCGAAGTCGCGCACGCCCGTGACCTGGATGGCGACCACGGCGGGCACGACGCGCTCCAGGGTGGCCTGCCACTTCTGCTCGTCCTGTGCGGACGCGACGGGGAACACGAGGGAGACGACAGCGAGGGCGGTGATCATCGGAGCCCGGTAACAAAGAAGCCCGGACGGCGGTGACCGTCCGGGCCTGGTTTCCGGTGCTGGCGACGCGGGGTGCCGTCAGCTCCGACGGCGGCGCGCCAGGAGACCGGTGAGCAGGACGAGCATGCCGCCCGCCAGGCTTCCGTTGCCCTGCGAGCTGCAGCCCGCGCAGGCACCACCGAGGTACCGGCCCACATCGTCCGCGGGGTCGAGCGGATCGAGCTCCAGCTCCACCTCGAGGCCGTCGGGGAGCCCGCCGCCATCGGTGTCCTCGTTGTTCGGGTCGGTGCCGTAGGTGTTGACCTCCTCACCGTCCGAGAGACCGTCGTCGTCGGAGTCCGCGTCGTTCGGATCGGTGTTGGTCGTCATGACCTCCTCGCCGTCCGTGAGCCCATCGCCGTCGGTGTCCGGGTTGTTCGGATCCGTGCCGTAGATGTCGGTCTCCTCCTGGTCGGTGAGGCCGTCACCGTCGGAGTCCAGGGGCGAGCCGTCGGGGTCGAGGGCGTCGATCGTGCCGTCGCCGTCCTCGTCCGGACCGCCCGCACCACCCTCGACCATGTCGTTGCGGCCGTCGCCGTCGGTGTCCGGGTTGTTCGGATCGGTCTCGTCGTCGATCGTGCCGGGCTGATCGCCGTCGAAGGCACCGTCGCCGTCCAGATCCTCCTCGCCGTCGAGCAGCCCGTCGTCGTCGGAGTCGGGGTCGGTCGGATCGGTCGTGGTGGTGGGGTCGGTGTCGGGCTCGAAGACCGCCACGTCGGTGCCGGCGTACGGCACGCTGGTGCCGTCGGACACGCCAGTCGGGATCGGGTCGGTGACGCCCGCCTCGAGGCCGTCCGGCAGGCCGTCGTCGTCGGAATCGGGATCGTTCGGATCCGTGCCGTCGTCCGTCGCCGGATCGCCGTCGGGGCCGTTCAGCTCGTCGCCGTCGGAGATCCCGTCGTCGTCGGAGTCGGCGTCCAGCGGATCGGTCTCGTCGCCGCTGTTCGGGATGCCGTCGGGGCCGAGGACCTCGTCGCCGTCGTCCACGCCGTCGCCGTCGGTGTCCGCATCCTGCGGATCCGTGCCGAGCGTGCCCTCTTCGACGTCGGTGAGGCCGTCGCCGTCGGAGTCACCCGGGATGACCGCGTCGTCGTCCAGAGCGTCGATGATGCCGTCCTGGTCGCTGTCCGGGCCGGCGGAGCCACCCTCGACACCGTCGGACAGACCGTCGCCGTCCGAGTCGGGGTTGTTCGGGTCGGTCTCGTCGTCCTGGGTGCCCGGACGATCGCCGTCCCAGAACCCGTCGCCGTCGAGATCCTCCTCGCCGTCGAGCTCGCCGTCGTCGTCGGAGTCGGGATCGAGCGGATCCGTCGTCGTGGTCGGGTCGGAGTCGGGCGTGAACGCCGTGGGATCCGTTCCGAGGAACGGCACGCCACCGGGCGTCGAGGTGCCACCGGGGATCCCGGCCGTCACGCCGCTCTCGAGACCGTCGGGCAGACCGTCGTCGTCGGAGTCGGGGTCGTTCGGGTCGAGGCCCGCGGCCAGCTCGTCGCCGTCGGAGATCCCGTCGTCGTCGCTGTCCGCGTCGAGGATCCGGGTCTCGTCACCGGTCACGGGCGATCCGTCGGGTCCGCGAAGCTCGTCGCCGTCGGAGATCCCGTCGCCGTCGGTGTCCGGGTTGTTCGGATCGCTGCCGAGGATCGTCTCCACCGCGTCGGGGATCCCGTCGCTGTCGGAGTCGAGGCCCTGATCGGGATCCAGCGCGTCGATCGTCCCGTCCGCGTCGGAGTCCGGACCGCCCGCGCCGCCCTCGATGAGATCGTCGAGGCCGTCGTCGTCGGAGTCGGTGTCGTTGGGATCGGTCTCGTCGTTCGCGAGGCCCGGCTGATCGCCGTCGAACGCGCCGTCGAGATCGAGATCCTCGTCGCCGTCGCCGAGCCCGTCGCCGTCGGTGTCGAAGTCGTTCGGATCGGTCGTGGTCGCGCCGCTGTCGCCGTCCGGCACGAACACCGAGGTGTCGGTGCCGGCGTACGTCACGGGCGACGGGCCGTCGGACGTCCCGCCGTTGATCGGGTTGTCGGCGCCCAGCTCGGTACCGTCGAGGAGCCCGTCGTCGTCGGAGTCGGGGTCGTTCGGGTCGGTGTCGTCCGCGTTGCCCGGGATGCCGTCGGGTCCGTTCAGCTCGTCGCCGTCGGAGATGCCGTCGTCGTCGGAGTCCGCGTCGAGCGGGTCGGTCTCGTCGCCGCTGTTCGGGATGCCGTCGGGGCCGAGGACCTCGTCGCCATCGGAGATGCCGTCGTCGTCGGTGTCTGCGTCGTCGGGATCCGTGCCGAGCTGGTCCTCCGCACCGTCGCCGAGCCCGTCGCCGTCGGAGTCGAGGGCGCTGTCGGGGTCGAGAGCGTCGATCGTGCCGTCGCCATCGGAGTCCGGACCCGCCGCGCCACCCTCGGCCGAGTCGGACAGGCCGTCGTCGTCGGAGTCGGCGTCGTTGGGGTCGGTCTCGTCGTTGACCGTGCCGGGCAGGTCGCCGTCGAACACACCGTCGCCATCGCGGTCCTCGTCACCGTCCAGCTCGCCGTCGTCGTCGGAGTCGGGGTCGTTGGGGTCGGTGGTCGTGGCGCCGGCGTCGCCGTCGGGCTCGAAGACCGCGGGGTCCGTGCCGCTGAACGGCTTGCCACCATCGGACGTGCCGCCCGGGATCGGCGTGCTCGCGCCGGACTCGAGGCCGTCCTGGAGGAGGTCGTCGTCGGAGTCGGGGTCGTTCGGGTCCGTCCCGTAGACGTCGATCTCGTCGCCGTCCGACAGGCCGTCGTCGTCGGAGTCCGCGTCCATGGCGTCGGTCTCGTCACCCGTGTTCGGCATGCCGTCCGGGCCGTCACGCTCCTCGCGATCCGACAGACCGTCGTCGTCGGAGTCGCTGTCGTAGGGATCGGTGCCGTCGATCACCTCGTCGATGTCGTCCACCCCGTCGTTGTCGGAGTCGGGGTCGAGGGCGTCGATGAGGGTGTCGTTGTCGGTGTCGGGAGCCGAGGGACCCGTGCCGCCTTCCGCCGCGTCGTCGAGGGTGTCGCCGTCGCTGTCGGGGCTGTTCGGGTCGGTCTCGTCGTTCGCCGTGCCGGGCTGGACGTCGAAGTCCCAGATGCCGTCGTGGTTCAGGTCCTCCTGGCCGTCCGACAGGGTGTCGTCGTCGGTGTCGGGGTCCGTCGGGTCGGTCGTGGTCGCGCCCGCGTCGCCGTCCGGCGTGAACACCGTCAGGTCGGTGCCGACGTACGGGATGCCGCCCGGATCGGACGTTCCGCCCGGCACGCCGGTCGCCACGCCGCGCTCGAGGCCGTCGGGGAGGCCGTCGTCGTCGGAGTCGGGGTCGAGGGGATCGGTCTCGTCGCCGGTCCCGGTCGCGTTGTCGGGCCCGCGCACCTCGGCGCCGTCCGACAGACCGTCGTCGTCGGTGTCGGCGTCGAGCGGGTCGATGCCGTTCGCGACCTCGAAGCCGTCGGGCAGGCCGTCGCCGTCCGTGTCGGGGTCGTTCGGGTCGGTGCCCTGCGTGACCTCGTCGCCGTTCGACAGCCCGTCACCGTCGTCGTCGTCGCCCGGCTGGTCCGGGTCGAGGGCGTCGATGGTGCCGTCGTTGTCGAAGTCGGGGCCCGCGGCACCGCCCTCGAGGGCGTCGTTGCGGCCGTCGTCGTCGGAGTCGCTGTCGTTGGGGTCCGTCTCGTCGTCGGCCGTACCGGGCTGATCGCCCGCGAACGCACCGTCGTGGTCGAGGTCCTCGGCACCGTCTCCCAGCCCGTCGTCGTCGGAGTCGGCGTCGTTCGGGTCGGTGGTGGAGGCGCTGTCGGCGTCCGGCACCCAGCCCGCGGTCGTGTCCGTGCCGAGCACGGGCAGCGCGTTGCCGTCCGAGACGCCGTCCGGGATCGGCGTGGTCACGCCGCGCTCGAGCCCGTCACCGAGGCCGTCGTTGTCGGAGTCGAAGTCGTTCGGGTCCGTGTCGTCCGAGTTGCCCGGGATGCCGTCCGGCCCGTTCAGCTCGTCGCCGTCGGAGATCCCGTCGTCGTCGGTGTCCGCGTCCATCGGGTCCGTCTCGTCGCCGCTGTTCGGGATGCCGTCGGGGCCGTCGCGCTCCTCGCCGTCCGAGAGACCGTCGTCGTCGGAGTCGAAGTCGTCGGGATCGGTCCCCTCCGTGACCTCGACACCGTCGGGCACGCCGTCACCGTCGCCGTCCGGGACGTCGAAGGTCGGGTCGAGCCCGTCGATGGTGCCGTCGCCGTCGGAGTCGCGACCGGTGGAGCCGCCCTCCTCCTGGTCACCGAGGCCATCGTCGTCGGAGTCGGGGTCGTTGGGGTCGACCTCGTCGTTGACCGTGCCCGGCAGGTCGCCGTCGAAGCGTCCGTCGTGGTCGCGGTCCTCCGCGCCGTCGAGGAGCCCGTCGTTGTCCGTGTCGGGGTCGTTGGGGTCGGTCGTCGTGGACGGCTGGCTGTCGGGGACCCACGTGTTGGCGGTGCCGGCGTACGGGATGCCGTTGCCGTCGGAGAAGCCGGGGTCGATGCCATCGGCCACACCGCGCTCGAGACCGTCCGTCAGACCGTCGTCATCGGTGTCGGGGTCCGTGGGGTCGGTGTCGTCCGCGTTGCCCGCGAGGCCGTCGGGCCCGAAGGTCTCCTGCCCGTCCGAGAGGCCGTCGTCGTCGGTGTCCGCATCGAGCGGGTCGGTGGAGCCGCCGAGCTCGACGCCGTCCGTGAGGCCGTCGTTGTCGGTGTCGGGATCGTTCGGGTCGGTGCCGGCGGCCGTCTCGTCGGCGTCGGACACCCCGTCACCGTCGGAGTCCGGGTTGTCGTCGAAGTCGTCGAGCGCGTCGATCGTGCCGTCACCGTCGCTGTCGGGTGCGGACGGACCCGTGCCGCCCTCGAGGCGGTCGTTGGCCCCCTCCCCGTCCGTGTTGCTGTCGTTCGGGTCGGTCTCGTCGTTCGCCGTGCCGGGCTGGTCGCCGTCGAAGGTCCCGTCGTGGTTCAGGTCCTCCTGGCCGTCGAGCAGGCCGTCGCCATCCGAGTCCGGGTTGTTCGGATCGGTGGTGGTCGACGGGTCGGTGTCGGGCTGCCAGGACGGGTCGGTCCCCGCGTACGGGAGCGCGTCCGGACCGTCCGTCACACCGCCGGGGATCCCGGCGGGCACGCCTGCCTCGAGGCCATCGGTGAGGCCGTCGTCGTCGGAGTCGGGGTCGTTCGGGTCGGTGGGGTTGGCGCCGTTCACCTCGTCGCCATCGGACAGACCGTCGTCGTCGGAGTCCGCGTCCATCGGGTCCGTCGCGCCGCCGAGCTCCTCGCCGTCGGTGAGGCCGTCGTCGTCGGAGTCGGGGTCGTTCGGATCGGTGCCGATCAGGACCTCGACGGCGTCCGCCACGCCGTCACCGTCGCTGTCGGGAGCGTCGAACGACGTGTCGAGGGCGTCGATGGTGCCGTCGCCGTCCGAGTCCGGGCCGGTCGGGCCGGGGCCACCCTCGGCGAGGTCCGACAGACCGTCGTCGTCGGTGTCGGGGTCGTTCGGGTCGGTCTCGTCGTCCGCCGTGCCGGGCTGGTCGCCGTCGAAGGCGCCGTCCTGGTTGGTGTCCTCGCGCCCGTCCTTCAGACCGTCGTTGTCCGAGTCGTCGTCGTTCGGGTTCGTCGTGGACGTGGGGTCGACGTCAGCCGTGAAGAAGCCGGCCGTCAGGTCGGTGTCGGCGTCCGGGGTGGTGTTGCCCTGCTCGAGCCCGTCACCCAGCCCGTCGTCGTCGGAGTCGGGGTCGGTGGGGTCCGTGCTCGTGGTCGCGGCACCCGTGCCGTTCACCTCGTCGCCGTCGTTCAGGCCGTCGTCATCCGTGTCCGCGTCGAGCGGATCGGTGCCGATCGCGTCCTCTTCGACGTCCGTCAGGCCGTCACCGTCGGAGTCGAGCAGATCGTCGACGGGGTCGAGCGCGTCGATGATGCCGTCGCCGTCGGAGTCCGGAGCCGTCGGGCCGACGCCGCCCTCGGCGAGGTCGTTGCCGCCCTCGTCGTCGGAGTTGCTGTCGTTCGGGTCGGTCTCGTCGTTCACGAGGCCCGGCTGGTCGCCGTCGAAGCGACCGTCGTGATCGATGTCCTCGACACCGTCGAGGAGCCCGTCGTTGTCGGTGTCGTCGTCGTTCGGGTTCGTGCGCGACGTCGGATCGGTGTCGGGCCGGAAGAAGCCCGCCGCGATGTCCGTGTCGGGGTCGACGTTGGCCGCGGTGAGGCCCTGCTCCTGCCCGTCACCGAGACCATCGTCGTCGGAGTCGGGGTCGAGCGGGTCGGTCGGCGTGCGGGCGAACCCGGTGCCGAACACCTCGTCGCCGTCGTTCAGGCCGTCGTCGTCGGTGTCCGCGTCGTTGGGATCGGTGCCCCGGCTGACCTCGTCGACGTCCGTGAGGCCGTCTCCGTCGGAGTCGCCGGTGTTGTCGGTCGGGTCGAGCGCGTCGATCGTGCCGTCGCCGTCGGAGTCCGGACCGCCCGGGCCACCCTCGGCGAGGTCGTTGCCCTGGGCGCCGTCGCTGTTCGGGTTGTCGGGGTCCGTCTCGTCGTTCGCGGTGCCCGGCTGGTCACCGTCGAAGCGACCGTTCTGGTTGAGGTCCTCGAAGCCGTCGAGCAGGTTGTCGCCGTCGGTGTCGGGGTCGTTCGGATCGGTCGTGGTGCTGGGGTCGAGGTCCGGCATGAAGATGCCGGCCGTGAGGTCGGTGTCGGGGTCGACGTCCGCGAGACGCACGCCCTGCTCGAGACCGTCGGTGAGACCGTCGTCGTCGCTGTCGGGATCGAGCGGGTCGGTGACGTCGAAGCCGCCCGTGCCGAGCACCTCGTCGCCGTCGGTGATGCCGTCGTCGTCGGTGTCGGCGTCGTTGGGGTCGGTGCCCCGGCCGATCTCGTCGGTGTCGGTGAGCCCGTCGCCGTCGCTGTCCGCGAGGTCGTCGGTGGGATCGAGGGCGTCGATCGTGCCGTCACCGTCGCTGTCGGGCGCGGACGGACCCGTGCCGCCCTCGGCGAGGTCGTTGCCGCCCTGGTCGTCCGAGTTCGCGTCGTTGGGGTCGGTCTCGTCGTTGGCCGTGCCGGGCAGGTCGCCGTCGAAGAAGCCGTCGCCGTCGAGGTCCTCCTGGCCGTCGGAGAGGCCGTCGTTGTCGGAGTCCGCGTCGGTGGGATCGGTGCGCGTGGACGGATCGGTGTCCGGCGTGAAGAAGCCCGCCGTCAGGTCGGTGTCGGCGTTCGGGGTGGTCACGCCCTGCTCGAGCGCGTCGGAGAGGCCGTCGCCGTCGTCGTCCGGGTCGAGAGGATCGGTGGGCGTGGACGCGAAGCCCGTGCCCATGACCTCGTCGCCGTCGTTCAGGCCGTCGTCGTCGGTGTCCGCGTCGAACGGATCGGTGCCGATGGTGATCTCGACGGAGTCGCGCAGGCCGTCGCCATCGCTGTCGGCGAGGTCGTCGATCGGGTCGAGCGCGTCGATGGTGCCGTCACCGTCGCTGTCCGGGCCGCCGGGGCCGCCCTCTGCGAGGTCGTTGCCGCCCTGGTTGTCGGAGTCCGCGTCGTTCGGGTCGGTCTCGTCGTTGGCCGTGCCGGGCTGGTCGCCGTCGAACCGGCCGTTCTGGTTCAGGTCCTCGAAGCCGTCATCGAGGTTGTCGCCGTCGGAATCGTCGTTGTTCGGATCGGTCGTCGTGGACGGATCGGCATCTGCAGTGAAGGCCCCCGCGCCGAGGTCGGTGTCGGGATCGACGTTCGCGAGCGTGAGGCCCTGCTCCTGACCGTCGCCGAGGCCGTCGCCGTCGGAGTCGGGGTCGAGGGGGTCCGTGACCGTCGTGGCGAACCCGGTGCCGAGCCACTCGTCGCCGTCCGAGAGGCCGTCCTCGTCGGTGTCGGCGTCGTTCGGGTCGGTGCCGATGGTGGCCTCTTCGACGTCCGTGAGCCCGTCGCCGTCGCTGTCGTTCGCGTCGTCCACGGGGTCGATCGCGTCGACGATGCCGTCGCCGTCGCTGTCCGGGCCACCCGGGCCACCCTCGGCGAAGTCGTCACCCTGGGCCCCGTCGGTGTTGGGGTTGTTGGGGTCCGTCTCGTCGTTCGCAGTGCCGGGACGGTTGCCGTCGTAGCGACCGTTCTGGTTGAGGTCCTCGAAGCCGTCGAGCAGCGTGTCGCCGTCGGTGTCGGGGTCCGTCGGGTCGGTGTGCGTGGCCGGCTGGAGGTCGGGACGGAACACGGTGGTGTCGGTGTCGGGCCCGATGTCCGCGTTGCGGACGCCCTGCTCCTGGCCGTCGCCCAGGCCGTCGTCGTCGGTGTCGAAGTCGAGCGGGTCGGTCACGAAGCCGTCGGGGCTGGTGCCGTTGACCTCGTCACCGTCGTTCACGCCGTCGTCGTCGGTGTCCGCGTCGTTCGGGTCGGTGCCGAGCACGGTCTCCTGGGCGTTCGTGAGGCCGTCGCCGTCGGGATCGGGGTCGTCGAAGACGGGATCGAGCGCATCGATGATGTTGTCGCCGTCCGCGTCCAGACCCGAGCCCGGGCCGCCCTCTGCGAGGTCCGACAGACCGTCGTTGTCGGTGTCGGGGTCGTTGGGGTCGGTCTCGTCGTTGAACAGGCCGGGCTGGTTCCCATCGAACACACCGTCCTGGTCGAGGTCCTCGAAGCCGTCCTCGAGGTTGTCGCCGTCGGAGTCGTCGTTGGTGGGATCCGTCGTGGAGCTGGGGTCACCGTCGGGCACGAACACGCTGGTGTCGGTGTCGGGACCGACGTCGGCGAGGGTCACGCCCTGCTCGAGACCGTCGCCGAGCTGGTCGCCGTCGGAGTCGAAGTCGAGCGGGTCGGTCACGAGGCCGGCGGGGCCGGTGCCGTTGACCTCGTCGCCGTCGTTCACACCGTCGTCGTCGGTGTCCGCGTCGTTCGGGTCGGTGCCGCGACCGGCCTCGTCGGAGTTGGTGAGGCCGTCGCCGTCGTCGTCCGGGTCGTCGAACGTCGGGTCGAGAGCGTCGATCGTGCCGTCGCCGTCCGCGTCGAACACCGAGCCCGGGCCGCCCTCGGCGAGGTCGTTGCCGCCCTCCCCGTCCGTGTTGGCGTTGTTGGGGTCGGTCTCGTCGTTGGACAGGCCGGGACGGTCGCCGTCGAAGCGGCCGTTCTGGTCGAGGTCCTCGGTGCCGTCGAGGATCCCGTCGTTGTCGGAGTCGTCGTCGTTCGGGTCGGTCGTGGACGCGGGGTCCGCGTCGGGCACGAAGACCGTGGTGTCGGTGTCGGGGTCGAGACCCGTGCTCGTGACGCCCTGCTCCTGGCCGTCGCCGAGACCGTCGTTGTCGGAGTCGAACTCGGTGGGGTCGGTCACCACGCCCGCGGGGCCGGTGCCGTTGACCTCCTCGAAGTCCGTCAGACCGTCGTCGTCGGTGTCCGCGTCGTCGGGATCGGTCCCGTGGATGTTGGTCTCGTCCTCGTCGGAGAGCCCGTCACCGTCGGAGTCGTTGAACGGATCGAGGGCATCGATCGTGCCGTCGCCGTCGGTGTCCGGAGCGGTGGCGCCCGCGCCGCCCTCCGCGAGGTCGTTGCCGCCCTCGTTGTCGGAGTCGGCGTCGTTGGGATCGGTCTCGTCGTTCACCGTGCCGGGCTGGTCGCCGTCGAAGCGACCGTCGTGATCGACGTCCTCCTGGCCATCGAGCAGGCCGTCGCCGTCGGAGTCGGGGTTGTTCGGGTCGGTCGTGCTCGACGGGTCGCCGTCGGGCGTGAAGAAGCCGGCTCCGACGTTGGTCCCGGGGTTGATCCGGGTGGTGTTGCCCTGCTCGAGGCCGTCCCCGAGGCCGTCGTTGTCGGTGTCGGGGTCGAGCGGGTCGGTCGTCGTGGTGGCGTCGCCGATGCCGAGGACCTCCTCGCCATCGGAGAGTCCGTCGTCGTCGGTGTCGGCGTCGTTCGGGTTCGTCAGCGACGTCGTGGTCTCGAAGATGTCCGTGAGACCGTCACCGTCGGAGTCCGTGAGGTTGTTGTCGACCGGGTCGAGGGCGTCGATGATGCCGTCGTTGTCGGAGTCCGGAGCGCCCGCGCCCGCGCCGCCCTCGGCGAGGTCGTTGCCACCCTCGTTGTCGGAGTCGGCGTCGTTGGGGTCGGTCTCGTCGTTCGCCGTGCCGGGCTGATCGCCGTCGAAGCGACCGTCGCGATCGACGTCCTCGTCACCGTCGAGAAGGCCGTCGTTGTCGGAGTCGTTGTCGTTCGGGTCGGTCGTCGTGGACGGCTGGTCGTCCGGCACGAACACGCCGGTGTCGGTGTCGGGCCCGATGTCGGCGTTGGTGAGCCCCTGCTCCTGCCCGTCACCGAGGTTGTCGTTGTCGGAGTCGAAGTCGTTGGGGTCCGTGGTCACGCCGGCGGGGCCGGTGCCGTTGACCTCTTCGAAGTCCGTCAGGCCGTCGTCGTCGGAGTCGGCGTCGTTGGGGTCCGTGTTGTGGATCGTGAGCTCGTCGTCGTCGGACAGGCCGTCGCCGTCGGAGTCGTCGAAGGGATCGAGGGCGTCGATCGTGCCGTCGCCGTCGGTGTCCGGAGCACCCGCGCCGGCGCCGCCCTCGGCGCCGTCGTTGCCGCCCTCGTTGTCGGAGTCGGCGTCGTTGGGATCGGTCTCGTCGTTCGCCGTGCCGGGCTGGTCGCCGTCGAACCGACCGTCGCCGTCGACGTCCTCGTCACCGTCGAGCACGGTGTCGTTGTCGGAGTCGGAGTCGAGCGGATCGGTCGTGCTCGCCGGGTCGGTGTCGGGGTCGAAGACCGTGTTGTCGGTGCCCAGGTACGGGATGTTGGACACGTCGGACGTGCCACCGGGGACGCCCGACGCCTCACCGAGCTCGAGACCGTCGCCGAGACCGTCGTTGTCGGTGTCGAAGTCGTTGGGGTCGGTCGCCTCGACGAGGAGCTCCTCGCCGTCGGACAGGCCGTCGTCGTCGGTGTCCGCGTCGAGCGGGTCGGTCTCGTCGCCGTTGCCCGGGATCGTGTCGGCTCCCGCGAGCTCTTCGCCGTCCGTCAGACCGTCGTCGTCGGAGTCCGAGTCGAAGGGATCGGTGCCGCTCACCGTGGTCTCGTAGTCGTCGGTCAGGCCGTCGCCGTCGGAGTCCACGCCGAAGTCGCACTCCACCACGGGGTCCGCGGGAGCCGAGAAGTCGAAGGCGCCGCCGCTGCCGGCCGTGCCGCCCGTGGCCCCGCCGCCGACGGTGGTCCCGCCGGTACCGCCGCTGACGTTCGCGTTCCCGTTGGCGCTGTTGATGAAGTACACGAGCCCGCCGCCGCCGGCCCCGCCGCCGCCATCGCCGCTCTGGTTGCTCGTGTTGCCGTTGCCGCCGCGCGCGGAGATCTGGAGCGCGGAGACGTCGTCGTTGTTGGTGTAGACGATGACGCCGCCGCCGGCGCCGCCGCCGCCACCGCCCTCGGAGGGTGCGGTCTGCCCGCCGCCGCCGTCGGCCCGGATGTGGAAGCCGGACGCGGGCGTGCCGGTGACCGCGATGTCGTTCGCGCGCAGGATGACGATGCCGCCACCGTTGGCTCCGGAGCCCGCCTCGATGCCGGCGAAGCCCGTGACGTTGTCGTCGCCCTGGGCCGCGCCGCCGCCGCCGCCCATCGTGATCCGGCCGACGGAGGGTGCGGTGAGGAAGCCGCGACCGCCGCCCACGCCGAACTCGGTGGTGCCGCCGGTGCCGGACTGGCCGCCGGGCCCGCCCACGCCGCCGTTGCCGCCGCCGCCGCCGCCCGCGTCGTACGTGGCCCAGGCGCCGCCGCCCGCGTTGCCGGGGCCGCCGCCACCGAACTCGCCCGCCGGGTTGCCCGTGGACGTCGGGTAGCCGTCGGTGGTGTTCACGACGGCAGCCGCCAGCGTGGTCTGGATGGAGTCGAACATGCCGATCGGGTGGCCCGCCGTGCCCTCGCCGCGGTTGTTCCGGAAGTCCGGCTGGTCCTGGTTGTTGTCGTTCGAGAAGGTGACGAGGCCGCCGCGGAAGCCGCGCTCGGTCGCGTTGATCTCGCCGCCGCCGAACGTGACGGTGCCCGAGGCGTTCACGACGACGACGCCGCCGGACGTGCCGTCCCAGCTCGCGGGCTGGATCGAGCCGCCCGTGAGGATGTCGACGTTGTCGTACTGGGGAGCGCGGACGACCTGGACCGACCGGGCGCCCTGGGTGCCCGCGACCGTGGGGTTGTTGACATAGCTGTTGAGCAGACCGCCGTTCGTGGCCTGGCCCTGGAGGAGCACGTTGCCCGAGCCATCCACACCGAGGACGGTCGCGTACTCGTACTGGCCCGCCACGAAGTCGGTGGCGAGGTTGCCCGCGCGGTCGAGGCCGCCCGCGCCGTCCCCGTAGTTGCCGCCGGCCGTCTGGTCCGTGCCGCGGTTGATCCGGGCACCCTGCATCTGCATGACGACGACGACGTCACCGAACGCGAGGTTCGTGGCTGCACCGCGCCGCGCGCCGAGCGGGACCAACACGGGGCCGGGGGTCGTGGTGTCGGCCGGGATCGTGGTGGTCCCGGAGACCGGCCAGTAGCTGTTGAGCACGGTGGAGCCCGAGACCACGATGTCGCCGTCGCTCGCCGAGGAGCACGTGTCGAGCACGCCCTCGAGGGCGCAGGAGCTATCGCAGCCATCCAGATCGGCCGTGTTGCCGTCGTCGCACTCCTCGGTGCCCGACAGGAAGCCGTCGCCGCAGACCGGGACCTCGTTGAGACACTCGAAGCTGCAGCCGTCGCCGTCGACGTCGTTGCCGTCGTCGCAGGCCTCGTCCGCCGCCTGGATGCCGTCACCGCAGGAGCTCGAGCAGACGCTGTCCGGCCCGGTCGGCGAGAGCCAGACGTAGTTCGTGTTGGGCTGGCTCATGTTGTACATGGCGGCCTGGCCGGCCGGGAACGACGTCAGGCCCACGTCGGAGGGCGTGATGTCGATCTGGACGACGCCGTTCACCGACACGATCAGGCGGTTCTCGGAGTAGTCGACGTCGAAGACGTAGGCCGTCCCGGCGACCCAGCCGGTCGAGCCGAGGGTGGCGCCGCGGGCCAGCTCGCGGACGTTGGGGCTCACGTGGCCCCAGAGGTTGGCCGTGGTGACGGCGGCGCCGTTGACGTGGCTGACGGCGAAGCCCGCGGTGGCGGGCGTGCCGAAGGCGGTCTGGGCCGCCTGCTTCCAGTCGATGATCAGGAAGTCCGGGTTGGTGGACGTGTCGAACTCGTTGGCGTCGAGCCCGAGCGCGAGCCCGATGAAGTCGTCGTCGCCGGCCGCCGGCGTGATGCGGACGGAGAACGGGCCGGAGAAGGCGTCGTAGGGGGTGACGAAGACGGTGCCCTCGGAGTTCCCCGTGTTGGTGACCTCGAGGTCGGACACGACGTTCCACGTGCCGTTGGCGCCGACGAACTCGGAGTTCGCGAGGCTGAACTCGGACGAGACGGAGCAGTAGTACCCGGTCTCCACCGCGCAGGTGGAGTCGCAGCCGTCACCGTCGGCCGTACCGCCGTCGTCGCAGGTCTCCCCCACGTCGACCGTGCCGTTGCCGCAGTTGTCACAGGTGGCCCCGGAGCCGCTGCACACGTCGACGTCGAGGTTGAAGCCCACGAGCCGCGGGTCGCGGCCCGTGCTGCCGGCGTTCTCGCCCTCGAGCCGGACCTCGAAGTGCGTGATCCGGACCACGTTGTTCGCGTCGTTCGTGAAGGTGTGGGACGTGGGGTTGGCGCCCGTGCTGGACGGGGTGCCGCCGGTGATCGCGTTCCCGGGCACGCAGGTGGCGCCGCCCGCGGAGGCGGAGCACGCGTCGAACGGGATGTACGTGCCTGCACCGTCGTCGATGAAGAACCGGTCGCTGAACTGCCCGCCCCCGTTCGTGACCTGGTCGACGTCGGTGAGCTCGAGCTCGTTGATCAGCACGGGCGTGCTGAAGTCGTAGCTGACGATGATGTCCTGGTCCTGGGCCTGGACCGCCCACGACGCGCCGTTCGCGCCGTTGGGGTCGTTGGCGCCGGGGAGCTCGACGTCGAACGCCGTGGTGGTGCCCGCGCGGCGGTTCAGCGTGATGGTGACCGTGCCGCCCGGGTAGCTCCCGAAGAGCTGCGTGCCGTCGAGGCACCCGGTTCCGGTGCAGGTCGCGGAGTCGATGGTGACCGGCGTGGCGGCAGCCGGGAGCTCCAGCACCAGCCCCAGCAGACCGAGGGCTGCGACGCCGACGGCGCGACGGCCGACGAACGCGAGCCGCGCGGCGGTGCGACGCCGGGGCGAGCGGCTGGAGATGGCCCGGTGGGCCTTGGCGATCCAGAGGGCGGACTTGGTCCGACGCATGGCTTCTTCTCCGCGGAATGCTGGCGGAGGCTTCCGAACGTCGCGGAGCCCACCGCCGTGGTCCGCCGAGCGTATCGCGACTGTGGATTCGGAGCCTGACATACCTGTTACAGGCGCGTGGTGTCGGACGCCCTTCACAGGAATCGGGCGTCCTGATTCGGGAATGCGTGCGCGCGGCGGCACGGGGGGGCCCCGGATGCTATGAGGGCCCTCTTCCCGAGAGGAGTGTGAATGTCCCGTCCGATCCGCAAGGTCGCCGTGCTCGGCGCTGGCGTGATGGGAACCGGCATCGCGGCCCACCTGGCCAACGCCGGCATCCCGTCCCTTCTGTTCGACATCGTCCCCGCCGACGCGGGAGACGCGCCCGCTGCGCGCAACGCGTTCGCCCTCAAGGGCATCCAGGGCGCCCTCAAGAGCCGTCCCGCCGCGCTCCACACGCCCGCGTGCGCGGAGCTCATCACGCCCTGCAACTACGACGATCACGCCGATCAGCTCGCCTCCTGCGACTGGATCGTCGAGGTGGTCGTCGAGCGGCTCGACATCAAGAAGAAGGTCTACCAGTGGGTCGCGGACAACCGGGCCGAGGGTAGCGTGGTGAGCTCGAACACCTCGGGCATCAAGCTGGCCGACATGGCCGCCGGCATGCCGGAGGAGATGCGCAGCAACTTCCTCATCACGCACTTCTTCAACCCCGTCCGCTACATGCGTCTCCTCGAGATCGTGAGCGGCCCCGAGACCGACCCCGCCGTGGTCGAGCGCATGGCCACCTTCGGCGAGCGCCACCTCGGCAAGGGCATCGTGTACGCCAAGGACACCCCGAACTTCATCGCCAACCGCGTCGGCACGTTCGGCATGGCCAGCGTCTTCAAGCACATGGCGCGCCACGGGCTGAACGTGGAGCAGGTGGACGCCATCTTCGGGCCCGCCCTCGGCCGTCCGAAGTCCGCGGTGTTCCGCACGGCGGATCTGGTGGGCCTCGACACGTTCGCCCACGTCATCTCCAACCTCTACGACGGCGTGCCGGACGACGAGTGCCGCGAGTACTTCGTGCTGCCCGACTACGTGAAGCAGATGATCGCGAACGGGCAGCTCGGCTCGAAGAGCGGGTCGGGCTTCTACAAGAAGGGTGTGGTGGACGGGAAGAAGGCCATCCTGGCCCTCGACACCGAGACGCTGACGTACCGCGAGCAGGAGAAGGTCCGCTACGACTCGCTCGGGGCGGCCCGGAAGAAGGACAAGCTCGCGGACAAGCTCCAGGCCGTCGTCTACGCGGACGACGTCGCCGGGAAGTGCGCCTGGGACGTCACGGCCGACACCCTGATCTACGCAGCCAACCGCATCCCCGAGATCGCCGACGACGTCGTGAACATCGACAACGGGATGAAGTGGGGCTTCGGCTGGGACGTCGGTCCGTTCGAGACCTGGGACGCCATCGGCGTCCGGCGCTCCGTCGAGAAGATGGAGGCCGAGGGCCGCACCGTGCCCGCCTGGGTGAAGGACATGCTGGCGAGCGGGCAGGAGACCTTCTACGCCCGCGGTGACGACGGGCTCGTCCGCTACGCGGTGAAGGCCGGCGGCACCGCCCTCGTCCCGACCAGCGACGCCGAGCTCGACCTCGTCACGCTGCGCGCCCAGGGCCGCGAGATCGAGCGCAACGCGAGCGCCTCGCTGTTCGATCTCGGCGACGGCGTGCTCGGGCTCGAGTTCCACAGCAAGATGAACGCCCTCGACAACCTGATCTTCGAGCAGTACGCCAAGGCGCTCGACATGCTCGACGCCGACCGGTTCGACGCTCTCGTGGTCGGCAACCAGGACAGCCGGGCGTTCTGCGCGGGCGCCAACGTGCTCATGATCCTGATGGGCGCCATGCAGGGCGACTGGAAGGGCATCGAGTCGCAGATCGATCAGCTCCAGCAGCTGATGATGCGCGCGAAGTACCACCGCAAGCCGGTCGTCACCGCCCCGCACCAGCTCACCCTGGGCGGCGGTGCGGAGACCACGATGCACTCGGCGGCCACGGTCGCCAGCGGCGAGCTCTACATGGGCCTCGTCGAGGTCGGCGTGGGGCTCATCCCCGGCGCCGGCGGGTGCAAGGAGATGGTGATGCGCTACGCGGGCGAGTTCCCGCAGGACATCGAGTACGACCCCAACCCGTTCGTGCAGAAGGCCTTCGAGCGCATCGGGCTCGCCAAGGTGGCCACGAGCGCTGGGGAGGCCCGCGACCTCGGGTTCCTCCGCGCCACCGACACCATCACCATGAACCCCGCCCACCTGCTCCACGACGCCAAGAAGCGCGCGCGCGGGCTGGCCGACGGCGGGTACGTGGCGCCCCGCAAGCGCACCGTGAAGCTGCCGGGGCCCTCGGGCAAGGCTGCCATCGAGCTGTTCTTGTACCAGATGCACGAGGGCGGCTTCGCCACCGAGCACGACGTCACCGTCGGCAAGGCGCTCGCGAAGGTGCTCACCGGCGGCGACATCCCGCCCGGCACGGTGCGCACCGAGCAGGACCTCCTGGACCTCGAGCGCGAGGTCTTCATGGGTCTGTGCGGCGAGCCGAAGTCCCAGGCCCGCATGCAGCACATGCTGCAGACCGGGAAGCCCCTCCGGAACTGATCTCTGGTCCCGGGACCGCCGGTCGCGTGCCTCGGTGGTCCCCGCCCCCACCTCTTCTCCAGGAAATCCATCATGCGTGAAGTCGCAGTCGTCTCCGCGGTCCGCTCCGCGATCGGAAAGGCCAAGAAGGGCTCTCTCAAGGACACCCGCCCCGACGACCTCCTCGCCGCCGTGCTCAAGGGCGCGGTGGAGCGCGCGGGCATCGACCCCGCCGAGATCGACGACGTCGTCGTCGGTACCGCCATGCCCGAGGCCGAGCAGGGCATGAACGTGGCCCGGATCAGCGCCATCATGGCCGGCATCCCGGACACCGTGCCCGCTCTCACCATCAACCGGTTCTGCTCGAGCGGCATCCAGGCCATCGCCCAGGGCGCCACCTCCATCCTCTCCGGCTGGCAGGACGTGGTGCTGGCCGGAGGCGTGGAGTCCATGACGCAGATCGCCATGGGCGGCCAGAAGCCGAGCCCCAACCCGCACCTCATGGACGAGCGCCCCGACGCGTACACGCCCATGGGCATCACGGCCGAGAACGTGGCCGAGCGCTTCGGAGTCTCCCGCGCCGACCAGGATGCGTTCTCCGCGGCGTCCAACGACAAGGCCCTCGCGGCCATCGAGGCGGGTCGCTTCAAGGAAGAGATCCTGCCCGTCCCCGTGCGGGTGTTCGAGGACGGTGCCTGGGTCGAGAGGACCTTCGACACCGACGAGGGTCCGCGCGCCTCGACCGTCGAGGGTCTGGGCAAGCTCAAGACGCCCTTCAAGGCCACGGGCTCCGTCACCGCCGGCTCGTCCTCGCAGATGTCCGACGGTGCCGCTGCGGCCGTGATCATGGACCGCGCGAAGGCCGAGGCCCGCGGGCTGCCCATCCTGGGCGTGCTGCGCAGCTACCAGGTCGTGGGCGTACCGCCCGACATCATGGGCGTCGGGCCGCTCTACGCCATCCCGAAGGCCGTGGAGGCCGCCGGGCTCACCCTCGACGACATCGACGTGTTCGAGATCAACGAGGCGTTCGCGAGCCAGGCCCTCTACTGCGTGCGCGAGCTCGGCATCGACCCCACGAAGGTCAACCCGAACGGCGGCGCCATCGCCCTCGGCCACCCGCTCGGCGCGACCGGGGCCCGCATGACGGCCACCCTGCTCCACGAGATGAAGCGCCGGAACGCCCGGTACGGCATCGTCTCGATGTGCATCGGTGGCGGCATGGGCGCGGCGGCGGTGTTCGAGAACATCCACGCCGACTGACCGTGCTCTGGGTCCTCCTGACGGCGCTCGCCGGGGAGGGCCCCCGCGTCACGGTCGGCTCTGCGCTGCAGATCGGTTGGCAGCCCCTCATCGCGTCCGTCGATGGGGGGCTGTCGCGCATCGGTCACACGACGCTCGGGGTGGGTGTGGAGGGTGCGGTCGCGACCCAGCTCCTCGCGAATGCCCGGCTGGCTGCCCTGCGCGCGGTGGACACCCCTCCCCTGCGCGCTCCGGAGGGTGCGGCCTTCCGCTGGCGTCTGGTGGACCGCAGCGCCGGCCTGCGCGTCCTCCTGCACCTAGACCGCCTCGAGGGGCGTCCGTTCCTCCTCGCGGGCCTCACGGGCCACCTGCCCTGGGTGCGGGCCATCTCGCGGGACGACGAGGGCGTGCGCGGCGTCTGGCGGGGACGGTTCCTCTCGGGGTTCGTGGGGGTCGGGGTCACCGCGGCCTCCGCGCGCGGCTGGCTCGTGGCCGCCGAGGTGCGGTACGCCCATCGGCTGGTCGGGTCGAACGCAGGACCCGTGCCGTTGGCGGACGGCGGGGAGACCGACGTCCCCCGGTTCATGCGTGCGCCCCCGTGGGGGCTCATGCGGTTCTCGGTGGGACGCCGGTGGTCAGGCCTCCCGGGTCGTCGCTCCGCGCACGAGGGCGATGATGCCGAGCACCACCAGGACGATCGGGTACACGAACACGACGCCCGCGACGAGCCCGGCCAGGAACCACACGACGGCGATGCCGACCATCAGGACCCCGCCGAGCATCTCGGGTGGCGCGCTCCGTAGGAACTGGCCGTCGCCGTCGGCCCTGTCCTGCTGGTGGGCGTCGACGAGGAGGAAGGCGCACATGACGATGGCGTAGGCGGCGATGAACCAGGCGAGGTAGCCGATCAGGAACAGGCGGTGCTCCTTGTACGTGAACTCCGCCCAGTTGCAGAACAGCTCCATGCCGAGGAGCATCGCGAGCCCGACCTGGTTCCGGACCTTCGAGAGGTCCGCGGCATGCAGGATCGCGAGGGTCACCCTGGCGATGTAGTAGTAGTAGCTCATCGTGGTGAGCAGGAAGATCGGGATGAATCCGTAGCCGAAGGCCTCGTCGTCGTCGGAGCGCCGCAGCGCCCAGCCCATGATCACCATCATCGCGATGCCGAGCCCGTACCGCAGGGCTTTCTGCTCACCGATCCGCTTCTTGCGCTCGGGGCCGATGATGGTCGGGAGGGGTTGCTTCTCGAAGGGACCGGCGAACGCGAGCCCGAGGGCGAGCCCGATGCGCCGGGACGAGAGCTGCTCGGCCTTGTTGTGGTCCGACATGTTCTCGATGTGGACCACCACCTGGTCCATCCCGAAACGCCCGATGGCACCGGCCTCCAGGACGCCGACACCCACGAAGAAGCCCAGCGCCATCACGAGGAGCTGCTTGTGCACGTGCTTCCGCGCGAGGCCCGACACGCCCTTGGCGAACGGCCCCCACATCCAGAAGGCCGGGAACAGGCGGAGCGTGGCCGACCAGGCCGTGAGCAGGCCCGCGATGTAGGGCCGCTTCTTCTTCAGGGCCACCATCGACAGCATGAGGGCGGCCACCCAGTCGTAGCGGAGGAACACCCAGCTCACGGTGGGCCAGCGCAACGAGTACGACAACGTGAGCCAGAGCATGGCCCACAGCGCCGTCTCGCTGCCGTACGCCCAGCCCACGAGGGCGAAGGCGATGGCGAGCAGCGCCACGTCGAGGAGGCCCACGAGCTTGATCACGGGCACGTCGCGGCCCATGAACCGACCCATCTGGTTCGCGGGTATGGCCTCTGCGAACGGCCGGGCGATGAGGGTCCACACCGGCGTGCCGTTGAAGCCGTGGTCCTGGATCATCTGGCGCCACATGCTGTCCGACATCCCGTAGACCTGGCGGTGCAGGTACAGGAAGTCCGACTCGAACTCCTTCCAGCGTGCGGGCGTGAAGTTGTTGGAGCGCACGACGCGGCCGCGCTCCACGGCGTGGGAGAGGGGCTTGAGCGCGTGCCCCTTCTCGTCCTGCGCCATGTAGATGTTGCCCTTCTTGTCCCAGCGGGGCCCGTCGTTCTCGACGTCGGCCAGGATGCACGCCGGGTAGAGGTCGTAGTACCCGAGCTCGTCGAAGTACTTCGCGTTCAGGTAGTAGTGCATGAGGTCGTACGTGTCGACCCGGTCCACCGCGAGCTTCGGCCCCCAACGCAGATAGTTGCTGATCGAGACGAGCGTGAGCACCACGAGCAGCAGCCGGGCGAGCTCGCCCTTCGCGGCCGCGAGCGCCGGCCACACGAGCACGATGCCGCCCAGCCCGAGCAGGAAGCCGAGGTGGACGATCTCGTAGCCCATCTGGGTGGCCGCGAAGATGCCGCCGATGACGGCGAAGGCCATGGCCTGCCCGAGCTGGAGGCGCTTCTGGGTGGGCCAGATGAGCGCCAGCACGATCGCCGCCAGCGCGATGTACACCTTGTTGCCCTCGGACTCGGTCCGGGACACGTCGGCTGCGAACGTCAGGTAGTCGGTGAGCCAGTCCATCTCGGCCCGCTAACGCACCGGCAGCCCCGTGTAACGACTGCGTTGTTGCATGGGACCGCGATGTCTCCCCCGCTACCGGTCGGGCGTGGAGGACACAGTGGCGACGACTGGTGGCGTGCGGGTGGGGGTGGCCGAGCTCCCTGCGCTCGTGGGTGGACCCTGGCCGAAGGGCGAGAGGATGCTGACGGTGGTGGGGCCTGGCACGGTGGATGTGGAGGCATGCCGACGCTGGTCGGCGAAGCGCGGCCTGCTGGCTTTCGAGGGTGTGACGTTCGACGGCGACATCGCGCGTGCCTGCGGGACGGGCCTGACGGCGCTGCGCCTCTACCGGTGCGACGTCCCCCGTGGAGCGCTCTCCTTCGTCGGTAGCCTCGGGAAGCTCGCGTTCCTCGACCTCTCGGGCACCGACGCGGACGTGCCTGTACGCGAAGGGCTCCGGGTGTTCCACGACGGCGAGCTGTCCGCTCCGACCCCCGCCCCGGACGGCGACGTCCTGATGGCGAAGGTGGCTGGGTCCACGCTCGATTCGCGCAGCATCCTCGCGCGTTGGATCGAGCAGCTGGCCGAGGACGTCGCCTGCCTCCTGGCCCTCCTTCCCCAGGAGGCCCGGGCAGTGACCAGCCTCCGCCGGATCCGGGATCCCGAGCACTGGGAGCCGGCGCTCGCGTCGGTGGTGAACGCCCTGGCCCCCACCTGCGATCGGCTCCATCAGGACGCCTCCGTCCTCGGCCAGGAGCTCGACGAGATGCGGCTCGCGGCCATCCGCGTGCTGAACGCGGCCGAGCTCCAGGACCACTACCATGAGCGCGGCCCCAGGGTGTTCCAGCCCCTCGCGCAGGTCGTCGCGAGGATGGCCTGGGTGGCCCGACGCTGGCATCCGCTGCGCGATCCGGTGATCCCGGCCGGTGTGGATGCCACCTGGGTGCTCGCTGCGATGCCGGCGGTGATGGGCTGGATGGCCGATCTGCCCGCTGCAGCGCCACCGCCGATCGCGGAGGATGTGGAGGCCCTCATCCAGGTCGGTGAGCAGGCGTCCATGCCCTCCCTCGCCATCATGAAGATGAAGGGCGCCTGCAAGGACGCCGACCTGCTCGGCCGCGCGCTCTGGGTGGCCTTCCGCGCGGACAGGCTCCAGGCGCGCACGGCGGAGGCCTGGAAGGTGATGGCTGCTGTTCCGGCCAGCTCGCAAGACGTCGCTGACCTCCTGCGGTCGGCTGTCACCCACAACAAGCGGTTCTCGGAGGAGCCCTGGGACCCTACATTCACCACGATGTGTGAGCGACTGGAGGACCTCGCTCCCATCCGGGCCGTCGCCGCCGACCTCCCGCCGGGCCCGGCAGCCTGGATGAACGCGGCGCTGGACGCCATGGCGGCCCCTCCGGCTGGGTTCGATCTCGCGGAGCTCGAGGTCGCGGCACGTGGTGACGGCTTCCCGGACTTCGCTGTGATCCGCGACCTCCTCACCCGCGAGGGGGCGCCCGAGAACCGGGGCGCGGATGCCCTCGCGCGGGCGGGCTGGTGGTCGAAGGACCTGCCGGAGGACCTCCAGGGCCTGTCCCACCCCCTGGACGTGCTCGACCGCCCACCACCGCCTCCCGAGCGTCTCCCCGTGCCGGAGAGCTTCGTGCCGTCGGAGGTCCTCCCCGAGGATCCCACCGATCTCGCCCTCATCACGCCGAGCGCCGTGGAGGCCGCGCGGCTGGGGGCCCGCCGCGTTCGGCGCAAGGTCGCTGGCCCTCCTGACTACCAGGCGCTCTGCCGTCTGCTGAAGAAGGCCGCTCCCATCGACTACGAAGACCAATCCGGCTGGATGGACCCCCGCCCCGATGCGTTCGTCATCCCGGACCTCACGCGCACGGAGGTGCTCCAGACCGGTCGGTATCGCGGACCCAGCTACGTCTTCACACCCTGCGGGGGGGCGACGCTCGTGGAGGAGGACGGCGCCTTCCTGGCTCGGGGTATCGGGGCCTTCCTCCAGTGGCGCCAGGGTGGCCGGCCTGTGGCGCCTCCTCCAGCACGCATCTCGCGGGATGAGGTCGATCCCCGCGGGGACGAGGGGCTCGCTGCGTGGCTCGCCCGATGCCCGCCCGGCTCCCTCCTGATGGACTACCGCGACCTGCCGTTCCCCGTGGCGCAGCCTGCTCCACCCAGGGCCCATGGGCCGCGCTGGCATTCGCGCCACGGATGGGTGTTCCTCGTGGAGTGCCCGTCGTGCACCGGACCGACGAGGAGGTCCGGAGCATCCTCCACAGGATCGCGAAGCTCGGGTCGCTGGAGGCTGCCGCGACGGACCTCGGAGTGCACCCGACCGCGCTCGCCATCCGCCTCGCGCGGTGCAGGCACTTCCCGGACATCGTCGGCCCCATGCCGCTCCAGAAGAGCGCGATGGACGCCTGGGCGCAGGCCAGGAGGGAGGCAGAGGCGGACGGGCGCCGATTGAGCCGTCCTCCCCGCTACCCGCCCCCGCCCACGCCGGTGGACGAACGACCGGAGCTCACGCCAGCCTTCCTCGAGGCGTTCGCGACCCGGTGACTTTCGGGGGTGAACGGGTGTGCAGCATGCTATGTGCTGCCCCATGCCCATCGACGCCTTCGGAAGCGCCACGCGCGCCTGGTTCGAGAACACCTTCGCCGCGCCGACGCGCGTGCAGACCGAGGGCTGGCCCGCCATCACCCGCGGCGAGAACGCCCTCCTCCTGGCACCCACCGGCTCAGGGAAGACGCTCGCGGCCTTCCTGGCCGCCCTCGACCGGCTCACCAGGCTCCCGATCGACGCGGAGCCCGGCGTGCGCGTGCTCTACGTCAGCCCGCTCAAGGCGCTCGTGTACGACATCGAGCGCAACCTCCGGGCACCCCTCGTCGGCATCGGCAACGCCGCCACGCGGCTCGGTGAGCCCCTCCGCCCCATCCGGGTGGACGTCCGCACCGGCGACACGCCGGCCCGCGACCGCCGCCAGCAGCTGAAGGACCCCGCCGAGATCCTCGTCACCACGCCCGAGTCGCTCTACCTGCTGCTCGGGTCCCAGGCGCGGGACACCCTGCGCACCGTGCACACCGTCATCGTCGACGAGATCCACGTGCTCGCGGCCAGCAAGCGCGGGAGCCATCTGGCCCTGTCCCTCGAGCGGCTCGCGCACCTCTGCGACCTCGATCCGCAGCGCATCGGGCTCTCGGCCACCCAGCGGCCCCTGGACACCATCGCGCGCTTCCTGGGTGGCGACCGTCCCGTGACCCTCGTGGACACCTCCGAGCCCCCGCGGATCGACCTGCGCATCGTCGTGCCCGTCGAGGACATGGACCGGCCCGTCGCGGACGACGTGCACGTCCAGGCCGGTGGAGACGGGCAGTTCCAGAGGGTGGGCGGTGCCAGGCCCGCCCAGCCGGCCGCCGGCGGCAACGCCCTGCAGAAGGGCGTGTGGCCCACGATCTACCCGAAGATCCTGGAGCTCATCCGGGCGCACCGGTCCACCATCGTCTTCACCAACAGCCGGATCCTCTGCGAGCGGCTCGCCCAGCGCCTGAACGAGGCGGCCGGTGAGGACCTCGTGCGCGCCCACCACGGCTCGATCTCCCACGCCCAGCGCGCCATCACCGAGGAGCTCCTGAAGCAGGGCAAGCTCCCCGCCATCATCGCCACGAGCTCGCTGGAGCTCGGCATCGACATGGGGGCGGTGGACCTCGTCGTGCTCGTCGAGAGCCCGGGTGCGGTCTCGCGGGGGCTCCAGCGCATCGGCCGGGCCGGTCACGGCGTGGGCGAGACGTCCCAGGGGGTCATCTTCCCGAAGTTCAAGGGCGACCTCGTCGAGGCGGCGGTGGTCGCGAACCGCATGCTCGAGGGCACCATCGAGCTCACGAAGGTCCCGCGCAACGGCCTCGACGTGCTCGCCCAGCAGATCGTCGCCATGTGCGCGATGGAGACGTGGGCGCTGGGCGACCTCGCGCGCGTGCTGCGGCGGGCCTCGCCCTACGCGGAGCTGTCCGACGCCCAGCTCGCCGGCGTGCTCGACATGCTCGCGGGCCGCTACCCCTCCGACGCGTTCGCGGAGCTGTCCCCGCGCATCAACTGGAACCGCACGACCGACACCCTGGAGGGCCGGAGGGGCGCGAAGACCCTGGCCCTGATGAACGCCGGGACCATCCCGGACCGCGGGCTCTTCGCCGTGTTCCTCGCGGACGCCGAAGGCCCCCGACTGGGCGAGCTCGACGAGGAGATGGTGTACGAGAGCCGCCCGGGCGACACCATCATCCTCGGGGCCAGCACCTGGCGCGTGCAGGAGATCACGCGCGACAGGGTCTTCGTGACCCCCGCCCCCGGCGAGCCCGGCCGGCTGCCCTTCTGGCACGGCGACCGCCCGGGGAGGCCCGTGGATCTGGGGCGCGCGCTGGGTGCGTTCGTGCGCGAGGTGGCCGCCCTGCCCGCCGAGAAGGCCGTCGACCACGTCATGGAGCTCGCACCCGTCGACCGGCTCGCGGCCACCAACCTGGTCGGCTACCTGCGCGACCAGCGCGAGCTCACCGAGGTCGTGCCGTCCGACCGGACCATCGTGGTCGAGCGGTTCCGCGACGAGCTCGGCGACTGGCGGGTGTGCTTCCTCTCCCCGTTCGGCACGCGGGTGCACGCGCCCTGGGCGATGGCGATGGAGGCCGTGCTGGCGGGTCGTTCGGGCTTCGACGTGCAGACGCTCTGGACCGACGACGGTATTGCGCTGCGGTTCGCGGACGCCGACGACCCGCCGGACCTCGCGGACCTCCTCATCGACCCCGACGACGTGCGCGACCTCGTGGTCGAGCAACTCGCGAAGTCCGCACTGTTCGCGGCGCGCTTCCGGGAGAACGCGGCGCGCTCGCTCCTCCTGCCCAGGCGGTCGTTCAAGGGGCGCAGCCCGCTCTGGCAGCAGCGCCTGAAGGCCCAGCAGCTCCAGGCCGTGGCCATGGGGTTCCCCGCGTTCCCCATCGTGCTCGAGACGTACCGCGAGTGCCTGCAGGACATCTTCGACCTCCCGGCCCTCGAGGAGCTCCTGCGGGCCCTGAGGCGACGGGACGTCGTGATCCACGAGGTGGAGACGCGCTCGGCGAGCCCGTTCGCGCGGGGCCTCGTGTTCGCGTACGTCGCGGCCTACATGTACGACGGCGACGCGCCGCTGGCCGAGCGGAAGGCCCACGCGCTGACCCTCGACCGGAACCTCCTGCGCGACCTGCTCGGTCAGGAGGAGCTCCGCGAGCTGCTCGAGCCGGACGCGCTCACCGAGATCGAGGCGGAGCTCCAGTGGCTCGTGCCCGAGCGGGCGGCCCGGCACGCGGACGCGCTCCACGACCTGCTCCGGCGTCTGGGTGACCTCACGCCCGCCGAGCTCCAGGCGCGCGCCGCGGAGGACGTTCAACCCTGGCTGCGCGAGCTGGAGGTCACGCGGCGTGTGATCCCGGTGCGCATCGCGGGCGAGGACCGCTGGATCGCCGCGGAGGACGCCGGCCGGTACCGGGATGCCCTCGGACTGCCCGTGCCGCCGGGCCTCCCCGCGGTGTGCCTGGAGTCCCCGGACGACCCGCTCGGCTCACTCGTCGCGCGCTGGGCCCGCACGCACGGGCCGTTCACGGCGCCTCCCCTCGCCGCTCGGTACGGGCTGCCGCTCGGGGCCATCCTCTCGGTGCTCATGGCGATGGAGGGCCGCGAGCAGATCCTGCGGGGTGGGCTCTCTCCCGGAGGAACGGGGGAGGAGTGGTGTGACCCGGACGTGATGCGTCGCCTGCGGCGCCGGAGCCTGGCGATGCTCCGCAAGGAGGTCGCGCCCGTCGAGCCCGAGGTGTATGCGCGGTTCCTGGCGGGCTGGCAGGGCATCGGGAGCACCCGCCGTGGGCTGTCGCGGCTCGAGGAGGTGGTGGACCAGCTCGAGGGCCTGCCGCTGCCCTTCTCGGCCCTGGAGAGCACGGTGCTCCCGCAGCGCATGGCGGACTACAGCCCGTCGCTGCTCGACCAGCTCGGGATGACGGGGCAGGTCGTGTGGCTCGGGCGTGGTGCGCTCGGTGGGCAGGACGGTCGGGTGGCGCTCTACCGGCGCGAGAACGTCGGGCTCCTGGTGGATCCCCCCGAGGTCGACGAGGCGTTCTTCACCTCCGACCCGCTGCGCCGCGCGCTGCTCGACCACCTGGAGGCCCGCGGCGCCTGCTTCCTGGTCGAGCTCCAGAACGCCGCCCGGGAGAGCAACCTGAACGACGTGACCCGTGCGCTCTGGGACCTCGTCTGGGCCGGGCTGGTCACGAACGACACCTTCCTCCCCCTCCGCGGGCTCGCGGTGAAGGCCCGGCAGGGCTCGGCACGGCGTGCGCGTGCCCAGACGGCCGGCGGGCGCTGGTCCTGCGTGACGTCGCTCATCGGCCCGCCCGCAGATGCCACCGAGCGCGCCCACGCGCGCGCGCTCGCCCTCCTCGACCGGTACGGCGTGGCGTCTCCGAAGGCCGCGCAGGTGGAGGCGGTGCCGGGCGGCTTCGGGGCCGTCTACCCCGTGCTCCGCGCGATGGAGGAGGCCGGGAAGGCCCGTCGGGGCTGGTTCGTGGAGACGCTCGGTGGCGCGCAGTTCGCTCAGGCGGGGGCGGTGGACCGCCTGCGCGCGTGCCGGACCCCGGACCGCGGGGCCGTGCTGCTGGCGGCGACGGACCCCGCGAACCCGTACGGCGCCGTGCTGGCCTGGCCCGAGCGCGCCGACCCGCAGCCGCGCCGTGACGCCGGGGCCCTCGTGGTGCTCCAGGCCGGTCGCCCGCTGCTGTTCGTGGCGAAGGGCGGGAAGTCCGCGCTGACCTTCGGGTCCCTCGAGGGGCTCGACGACGCGGTGGAGGCCCTGAAGGCCCACCCGTTCAAGCGGCGCATCCGGCTCGAGAAGATCGACGGCGAGACGGTCATGGAGTCCCCGCTGCGGCCCGCGTTGCTCCAGGCGGGCTTCGTGGCGGACTACAAGCGACTCGAGCTTCCCTGATGCCCGAAGGCGACGCGATCTTCAAGGACGCGAGGCGCCTCCGGCCCGTCCTGGAGGGCCAGGTCGTCGAGGGCATCACCTGCCGGTGGCCGCGGGTGGTCCAGGGTCTGGAGGGGGCCGTGATCGAGCGCCTCACGACCCACGGCAAGAACCTCGTGCTGCACTTCAGTGTTGGGGTGATCCTCCGCGTCCATCGCCAGATGTCGGGGTCCTGGCGCGCGGACGCGGGCCGGATCCCGGGTCGGGACCTCAGGCTCTCCATCCGGACGTCCCAAGGGGTGGCCGACCTCTACGACGCGCCGACCATCGAGCGCATCGACGCGCGCGCCCTCGATGCCCATCCCGTGCTCTCGGCCCTCGGTCCGGACGTGCTCGCGGAGGGCTTCGACCCGGAGGAGGCCGTGTCGCGGGCACCGCCGGAGATGCCGGTGGGCCTGGCGCTGCTCGATCAGCGGGTGGCCGCCGGGCTCGGCAACATCTACCGGGCGGAGACCCTGTTCTACGAGCGGCAGGATCCCTTCATGCCGCTTCGAGAGGTGCGTGAGCCCGGGCGTCTCTGGGCCCGCGGCCATTCGCTGATGCTCCGCAACATCGCCCACGACCGCATCGTGATCGAGACCCGCGAGGGGCACCCGATCAACTGGGTCTACGACAGGGCCCGCCAGCCGTGCCTGCGCTGCCGGACGCGCATCCAGGCAGGCAGGCTCGGCGGCATGGGCCGGGACGGGGTCGAGCAGCTCGTGCGTACCCTGTGGTGGTGCCCGCGCTGCCAGACCTGAGGTCACATCGGCGGGACGATGACCTGGTTGGGCGGGTTGTTCATCGACTCCCACATGGAGCCATCGCTCATCCAGAACACGAAGTCCAGCAACCCGTTGTCGTCCCAATCGCCCGAGATGACGTTCACGATCTGTTGGCCACCGGTGAACACCTCAGCCTGGAGCTCGCCTTCTCGCTCGAGCCGCCAGAGGTCGACGCCGATTGGGATGAGCAGAACCGGGGGCTGGGGGGAGCTGATGCTCTCGCTCTCGTCCCAGAGGATCACGCTCTGGCCGCTCGCCCCCAGATCCGTCCAGAGCGCGTCGTTCTCCCCTGCGAACTTCGCCGCGACGGTGGAGAGCTGCTTGTACTCCGTGGTCCCGTAGGATGCGGCCAGGATCGCGTCCGTGTCGAAGCACGTGTTGGCCGGGCGGTCCATGGGCTTGTAGCCATCGTCGATGTTCTGCTGTGTCTGACCCCACCACACCCAATCGGAATCGGTGGAGTTCATACAGCCGCAGAAATCGTAGAAGGCCGAAGGGACGCCCGAGCAGCTGTGGTACCAGGCAGGTGCCGCGTCGGCGGGCGCGACCATGGTGAGAAGGAATGCGATCATGGGAGACCTCGAGTGGGGGTGTGATGAGACTACAACGACCGCGGACCCGGACCTGTCTCACCACGATCGCGCGATTCTGAACGTGTGGCTCAACATGCGGTAGGACGCGCGCATGATGGATCGGTTGCTCACATAGCAGGAACGCGGGCCGGAGCTGGAATTCCCCCCTACGGCGACCGGTCTCTGCCCCTCCAGATCCCGCGTCCAGTCCATCGCGTTGCCTGCACAGTCTTCCACTCCATACGGGCTCCGATCTTCGCTGCGCGCCCCAACCGGGAGCAAGTCGCCGGGCGAGAAGCGCATCTGGCACCAGGAGGGATCCATGTGGTTGCCCCAGGGGTACAGCCGTCGGTCGGCGCCGCGCGCAGCGTGTTGCCACTCCAGTTCCGAGGGTAGCCGCCTTCCATGGAACGCAGCGAACACGGTGGCTTGTGTGTGGGTGACCACGGTTTGCGGGAGATTGGGACTCCTCTCCCAGCCGCGAAGGTAGCTCAGCTCGCGAGGGCGTCGAAGGTAGCGATCGTCCAGCTTCTCCAGGTAGGGCTCCGCGTCGTCGCCTTCGAACACCGGGGCGGCTTCCGTGGCCGCCTGGACTTCGCCAGCGTCGAGGAGGGCGTTCAGGTGGTCGGCGTACTCACCCACCGTCACCGGGTAGCGACCGATCACGAACGCATCGGTCCAGGCGCGCTGGAGGGGCAGCGTGTGCTCGAACTCCTCGTCACCGGCCCAGAACCAGCCTTGAGCGACGTAGACCTCGTTGTCGTCGACCTCCCCGGGCCGAGGGACCACAATCACGCTGGGCTCGGACATCCCGGGCCCGATGCCGTCCCAGTGCTCCTGGCGGCGTATCCACACCGGATAGCGCACGACCACACCGTCCTCCGCTCGCAGGAGCAAGAGGTAGGAACCCATCTCCAGCGGGACCGCCGTGAGGGGAGTCGTGCCGAGGGAGCGCTCGAACACAGGTTGCAGCCGCCGCTCGAGCTCGACGTACCGGTGGAGCAGGACCTCCACCGGACGGTCGGTGATGAGCGTCAATGCACCGGTGCCCTTCAGGTAGGCCGCGTGCTCCCCGGCCCTGTCATGGAGAGCGACGTCGCTGGCCACGATTCGGGCCTGATCGTGTTGATCGGAGGCTTCGAGCTGCCGGTGGCGCCGAGCGAACTCGGACGCGAGCTCTCGGTGGGCCTCAGGGAGGTCGGGAGCATGCGTGAGCGACGCTCGCAGCGTCTGGATGGCCCGGTTGCGGGTGTCGGCGGCTTCCCGGAGGCAGGCCTTCCCGGTGTCCTGTAGCTCCCATGCGGGTACCTTGATTGCCACCGCGGCATCGCGTGGAACCTCCGAGAGGATGCACTCTGCCTGCCCCATCAGCCGCTCGCCCTCCTGGGCCAGCGCGTCGCTGCGGGCGAGGTCGGCCCGGGCCTCCACCACGAGCGCCATCGCCCGCTCGCGCTTCAGGGCGCCGTCCAGCCAGCGCGCCAGATCCGCGGCGAGCCCGCCAGCATGGGGGTAGCGGTGGTCCTCGTCGACCTCGAGGGCCTTCAGCACCATGGCGTCGAGCTCGTCGTCGCGCGGGGCCCCGGTGACGTGGACCGACGGTGCCTGGATGGCCGGCCGCCCCATCGCCACCTGCATGATGAGCTGGCGTACGTTCTGCGCGACCCGCGGCGGGCGCTCGGCGAGCAGGTCGTAGAGCGTGGCGCCCAGCGAGAACACGTCCGCTGCCGGGCCCGCCTCGGCCGAGCGACCCTGGGCCTGCTCGGGCGACATGTAGTTCGGGGTGCCGCTGATCACGCCGACGGCCGTGAGGTCACCCTCGAGCGAGCTGTCGACGATGCCTTCCGGGACGTCCTCCACGGCGGCCTCGGAGAGCACCTTCGCGAGCCCCCAGTCGAGGACGAGGACCTCGCCGTAGTCGCCGAACATCACGTTGCTGGGCTTGATGTCCCGGTGCACGACGCCGCGGGCGTGGGCGTACGCCATGGTCTCGCAGACGCGATGGAAGCCCTCCAGCAGACGCCGGAAGGTCCACGCGCCCGTGCGGCCCAGGCGCCACTCGCGGTGCGTCTGCACGATGAGCTCCTCGAGCGTGCGGCCCCGGACCTCCTTCATCGTGAACCAGAGGCGGCCGTCCTCCAGGCGCCCCAGGTCGTAGACCGGGATGATGCCGGGGTGCTGGAGCTGGGCGGCGACGCGCGCCTCCTCCTCGAACCGCAGCCAGGTGCGCTCGCTCGGGGCGGTGTGGAGGACCTTCAGGGCCACCGTGCGGCGCAGGTCGCGGTCGTAGACCCGCCACACCTCGCCCATCCCGCCCTTGCCGAGCAGCTCGCGGCGCTCGTAGCGCGCGCCGATCAGCTCGGGAACGACGGTGTCGACGACGGGGACGTGGATCTCGGTGGGCTCGTCGAGGGTGGGCAGGCTGTCGAGCTGCTCCATGGAGCTCGCGACCAGGGTGAGGAATGCGCTGGCGTCTCCGGAACGCCCGGAGGCGGGGTCTCCCCAGCGGGTCATGGGTCGATCCCCCGGGCCTTCAAGGCCTCCCGGAGGTCCGTGAGGCCCCGGTACACCGCGTTGGACGCCTTCTTGCGGTCCCACTCCAGGAACTCGGCGATCTCGGGGACCGGGTAGCCCTGGAGGTAGAGCGTGACGGCCCGTCGACGGTCGGGCGCCAGCTCGGACACGGCTTCCACGACGGCCTGGCCGATCTGCCCGGCGCGCGCGAGCTGCTCGGGCCCGAGGACCTTGCTGTCGGCCATGCGCTCGTCGACCGACGGCGTCATCCCGACCTCCTGCCGGCGCTTCTTGCGCCGGATCTCGTCGATCACCGCCGAGTACGCGACCTTGGACAGGTAGGTGCCCGTGAGCTGCTCGGGCACACCGGCCCGCAGGAGGCGCATGAGCGCCATCTGCGTGAGGTCGTCCTCCTCGTCGCGCATCCAGGCCGGGCAGACGCGGCGGACGGCGGCCGCGAGCCGCGCGCGGAGCTCGGCGTCCAGCTCGGTCACCCGCGCTCCGGGGCGGGCGGTGCCGTGCGCCCTGCGAGCCGCCACGCGTCCGCGCACACCGGGCAGGACGCGATGTGGTCGATCACGGCGTCGACCTCCTCGCGCGGGAGCAGGCGATGGTAGGCCTCGAAGATCTGCTCGGGGGGCGGGCAGGCGTCCGTGGGAAGGCCGGCCCCGAAGGCGCCCCGAAAGGCTGCGCGGAGCTCGTCGTCGTCGTCCATGCGGCATTCTACACCGACGCGCGCTCACAGGCTCAGCAGGGCCGCCGTTCCCAAGAGCACGACCACGGCGACCACCGGGGCGGCGATGGACGCGAGCAGCGCGAGGGGCAGACCGCTGCGCCCCGAAGCCCTCACCGCGGTCCAGGGCAGCCAGAGGGCCCCGAGGAACAGCCCCCCGCAGATGGCGCTCATGATGGCGGCGTCCGGGAGGAGCTCCCGGGCGATGCGCGGTGTGGCGAAGCCGAGGACGTTCAGCCAGCCTGCCAGCCCGCCGCCGAGCGTCCCGAACACGAAGCCGAGCGGAGCGATGGTGAGCGGTCGCAGCTCCCGGACGACGAGCAGGTGGTGGGCCACGAGCCCCGCGATGGCGCCGATGGGGGCAGCGACGAGCGCGGGAACGGCGACCAGCGACACCCAGGGCACCGACACGAAGTGCATGCCCGTGATCAGCCAGACAAGCGTCGCACCGACCTGCGCAAGCGACGCGCCGAGGGCACCGGCGGCCGCGAGGTCCAGGGCCCACATAGCAGAACGGTCAGACATTGACGAACAACGCGAGCACGGCGAGCCCAGCGGAGACGGGCAACGACATCACCACCCCCGGCCAGCGGGGACGCCCGATGCGCTCGAGCATCGCGCACACCCCGAAGCAGACGGCCCCTCCCCCACCCACGGTCGCGAGCGCCATGGGCACGAAGGGCTTGCCGTCGGCGGGGTTGGCGACGAGCGTGATGAACAGGCCGTCCGCGGCACCCATGGCGCACGAGAACAGGGCGCCGGCGAACACGGCCGCCGAGACGGGCCACCGGCGGGTCACCCGCAGGACGAGGGCCCAGGGCACGCCGAACACTGCCGGCGGCACGGTCACCGCGAGGAACATCTGCAGGACGAACGGGTCCCAGAGCCGCCCGGGCGAGCCGTCCAGAGCAGCCACGATGGCCGCGATGATCCCGACGAGCACGAGGCCGGACACGATCCAGCCCGCCACCACGGGGCCCACCCATACGGCGAGCTCCCCGACGGTCAGCCCTTCGGGGTCTTCAGCCACTTGCCCATCTCGGGGATCTGGGCCTTCTCCATGTCCTCGATGAGCCGGCCGGCGCTCGTGTGCACCACGAGCAGGTCGCGGAGCTGGGGGCGGATGAACCCCTCGTCGGCCGCGTGGTGCAGGAAGCGCTGCAGGTGGTCGAAGTAGCCCTCGACGTTCAGCAGGCCCACGGGCTTCCGGTGGTAGTTGAGCTGCGCCCACGTCACGACCTCGAAGAGCTCCTCGAGGGTGCCGTAGCCGCCGGGCAGCGCGATGAAGGCGTCCGCGAGGTGCATCATCATGGACTTCCGCGCGTGCATGGAGTCCACCACGAACATGTCCGTGACGCCCTTGTGGCCGAGCTCGAGGTCCATGAGCTTCATCGGGATGACGCCCGTGACCTTCCCGCGCGCCTCGAGCGCGGCGTCGGCCACCGCACCCATCATGCCCACGGAACCCCCGCCGTAGACGACCTCGATGTGCCGTCCGGCGAGCACCTGGCCCATCTCCCAGGCCGCCGCGTAGTACGAGCCGCGGGCGTCGTTGGACGCCCCGCAGAACACGGCGACCCGCTTGAACCGGCTAGCCACGCGGGTTCTCGATCTGCGCGACGGCGGCCGCCAGACGCGCGACCGGCACGCGGTAGGGCGAGCAGCTCACGTAGTTCAGGCCGTTGGCGTGGAAGAAGCGGACGCCGTTGGGGTCGCCGCCGTGCTCCCCGCACACGCCCACCTTCAGGTGCGCCTTGGTGGCCCGACCGCGCTCGGTGCCCATCTGGACGAGCTGGCCGACCCCCTCGGTGTCGAAGACCGCGAGCGGGCTGTGCGGCATGAGGCCCGCACGCTGGTAGTCCGGGAAGAACTTGCCCATGTCGTCGCGCGACATGCCGTAGGTCATCTGGGTGAGGTCGTTGGTGCCGAAGGAGAAGAAGTCGGCGTGCTTCGCGACGTCTCCGGCCGTCAGCGCGGCGCGCGGGAGCTCGATCATCGTGCCCACGAGGTACTCGGGGCCCGTGCCGTACTCGCCGATGACGGCCTCGGCGGTCTCCACCACGAGGGCCCGCATGCGCTCGAGCTCGCCGGCCAGCGCGACCAGCGGGATCATCACCTCGGGCAGCACGACCACACCCTCCTGGGTGAGCTCGCAGGCGGCCTCGAAGATCGCGCGCACCTGGGTGCGGTAGACCTCGGGGCTCGTGAGACCCACGCGCACACCGCGGTGACCGAGCATCGGGTTGGACTCCGCGAGCTGCGTCAGGCGCACCTTGAGGGCCTCCACGCGCACGCCGAGCGCCCGGGCGGTCTCGCCGAGATCCTCGTCGTGGCCAGGGAGGAACTCGTGCAGCGGGGGATCCAGGAGGCGGATCGTCACCGGCAGGCCGTCCATCGCGCGGAAGATCTCGGCGAACATCCCGCGCTGGATCGGGAGGATCTCGTTCAGGGCGCGCTGGCGGGCCTTGGGATCGTCCGCGAGGATCATCCGGCGGATCGCCTTCAGGCTCTCGGGCTGGAAGAACATGTGCTCGGTCCGGCAGAGGCCGATGCCCACGGCGCCGAGCTCCCGGGCGCGCGCGGCGTCCGGGCCGGTGTCGGCGTTGGCGCGCACGTCCAGGCGGGCGACGTCGTCGGCCCAGCTCAGCAGCTCGGCCATCGCGCCGCTGTCGGACTCGGGCGAGAGCATCTCGACCTTGCCCTCCATCACCTCGCCCGTCGCGCCGTCGATCGTGATCCAGTCGCCCTTCCGGATCACGGAGTCGCCCGCGTAGAAGAGCTCCCGGCTGTAGTCGACCTGGATGTCGGTGCACCCGACCACGCAGGGCTTGCCCATGCCGCGCGCCACGACGGCCGCGTGGGACGTCTGCCCACCGCGCGCTGTGAGCACACCCGCCGCGACCGTCATGCCCTGGATGTCCTCGGGGCTGGTCTCGAGACGCACGAGGATCGTGGGCTCGTCGCGATCGAAGTACTCCTGGCAGTCGGCCGACTCGAAGACCACGGCACCCGTGGCGGCGCCGGGGGCGGCGTCGAGGCCCTTGGCGATGACCTTCTTCTTCGCGTCCGGGCTGATCACCGGCCGCATCACCATCTCGAGGGAGCTCGGCTCGATGCGCTTCAGGGCGTCGTCGCGGGTGATGACACCCTCGTGCACGAGGTCCACGACGATCTGCACGGCGGCCTGCGCGGACCGCTTGCCCGTGCGGGTCTGGAGGATGAAGAGCTCGCCCTGCTCGATGGTGAACTCGATGTCCTGCATGTCGCGGTAGTGGGTCTCGAGGTCGTTCGCGAGCCCGCAGAGCTTGGCGTAGAGCGCGGGATGCGTGTGCTCGAGGGTGTCCGGCGTGGTGCCGTGGACCGGGAACGGCGTGCGGATGCCGGCCACGACGTCCTCACCCTGCGCGTTCGGGAGCCACTCGCCGAACAGGCCGGTGGCGCCGGTCTTGGGGTTGCGGGTGAAGCACACGCCCGTGCCGCTCGCGCCCTCCATGTTCCCGAAGACCATGGACTGCACGTTCACGGCCGTGCCCGCGGCGTCCGGGATGCCGTGGGACTTCCGGTAGTACCGGGCCCGATGGCTGTTGTACGAGCTGAACACGGCGTCCACGGCGGCCTTGAGCTGCTCCATGGGGTCCTGGGGGAACTCGCGGCCCACCTCGGCCACGACGCGCTTCAGGACGTCCGTGAGCCCCTTCAGGCCCTCCGCGTCGAGGTTCTCGATCTTCCGGTCGCCCAGGAAGGCGTCCGCGGCGCGCGACATGCGGGTGAAGTGCACGCCGAGCACGATGTCGCCGAACATCTGCACGAAGCGCCGGTAGCTGTCCCAGGCGAAGCGCTCGCCGGCCGCGCGGGCCAGGGCCTGCACGGTGGTGTCGTTCAGGCCGAGGTTCAGCACGGTGTCCATCATGCCGGGCATCGAGATGGCGGCACCGCTGCGCACGCTCACGAGGAGCGGGTGCTGGCTGTCGCCGAACCGCTTGCCGGTGGCCTCCTCCAGCGAGCGCACGGCCTCGACGAGGTCGTGCTCGAGGCCGTCCGGCCAGCGCTGCCCGTTGTCGAAGAAGTAGCCGCACGCCTCGGTGGTGAGGGTGAACCCGGGCGGCACCGGGAGGCCCATGCGCGACATCGAGGCCAGTCCGGCGCCCTTGCCGCCGAGGATGGCCTTGCCGGCGTCCTCCGCGGGGGTGCGTCCTGCGCCGAAGCTGTGGATCCAGGGCATTTCGTTCCTCAACGTGTGGAGATGCGGGAGAAGTCGGCGAGGCGCCGGAAGATGGCGGCCACGCCGAGCAGGAGGCCCTTGCGGGCGGCGCGGAGCTTGGGGTCCTTGTCCTCGACGAGGACGTCGTCGAAGAACCGCGACACGGCGGGCGCGAGGGTGAGCGCGGCCGCGAAGGCCCCGTCGTAGTCGAGGGCGGCGACGTGGGTGTCCACCCGGGCCGCGACCTCCTTCGAGCGGTCGAAGAGCTCCTTCGACGCGGTCTCCACCAGGGCTTCGCGGCGCGGCATGGCGGCGTCGCTGCCCTGCGTGATGTTCAGCACGCGCTTGAACGTGTGCATGATCGGCAGGAAGCCCTCGGAGCGGGAGGCCTTCACCAGCGCGTCCAGGCGGGCGCTCCAGTCGACGGGCACGGGCTCGCCGACGGCCAGCACGGCGTCCACGAGGTCTCCGCTGACGCCGCCGCGGGTGGCCTGGGCCTTGAACCGTGTGCGGGCGAACTCGAGGAGCTCGGCCAGCAGGGCGTCCCGGCCGCGGAAGTCGTCGCCCTGGGCCTTGGTCCAGCGGTCGTAGTCCTTGCCGTGGGCGTGGGTGTGGAAGACGTCCATGGCGGCCTCGAAGAGGGGCTCGAGGGACGCGCGGCGCTCGCCCAGCAGGGCCAGCACACCGATCACGGCGCGACGCAGGCCCTGCGGATCCCCACTGCCGCTCGGGGTCATCCCGATGCCGAAGCAGCCGACGAGGGTGTCGAGGCGCTCGGCCAGGGCGAGCGTGCGGCCCTCGGCGGTGGTCGGGAGGGCGTCGTCGGCCCCGGCCGGCTGGTAGTGCTCCTCGATGGCGAGGGCGACGGTGGGGTCCTCGCCCTGGGCGGTGGCGTACAGGCGGCCCATGTGGCCCTGGAGGTCCGGGAACTCGCCCACCATGAGCGTGGCGAGGTCCGACTTGCAGAGCTCCCCGGCCCGGTGGACCTTCGCGGGGTCCGCGCCCATCCCGGCAGCCAGGCGCTGGCCGAGCTCCGCGACGCGCACGGCCTTGGCGGCCATGGAGCCGAGGCCCCGGATCCACCGCATCTTCTCGAGCTGCAGGCCGTGCGTCTCGAGGCGCTTCTTCTGGTCTTCCGCGAAGAAGAACTGCGCGTCGTGGAACCGGGCGCGGAGCACGTTCGCGTTGCCCGCGGCGATGGGGTCGTGGGCACCCCAGGGGTTGTTCGAGATCACCACGAAGTGCTCGGTGAGCGCGCCGTCGCGGGTGACCGGGAAGTACCGCTGGTGGGCCTTCATCGCCTTCACGAGGAGGCGTGGCGGGAGCGCCAGCAGCTCGGCGTCGAAGGCACCCCGGACGAGCGTGGGGGCCTCGACGAGGTGCGTGACCTCCTCGAGGAGGGCCTCGTCGACCACGGGGTCGCCGCCGACCGCCGCGATCCCCTCGAGCACGAGCTCGCGCACGCGGGCCTTCCGCGCGTCGAGGTCCGGCTCCACGGCCCGCTTGCGCAGACCGGCCAGCCAGGAGGCCTCGTCGTTGAACGCGAACCCGGTGTCCTCCGCGAGCCGGTGGCCCACGGTGATGTTGTCGACGCGGACGCCCGCGGCCTCGCCGTAGATCGCCTCGCCGGCGTACACGGCGTTGACGCGATGGATCGGGCGGGCCCAGCGCGTGCCGCCGCTCCCCCACTCCATCGACTTGCGGAACCCGATGCCGCGCACCACGCCATCCAGGCCGGACGCGACGCGCTCCCGGGTGGACTCGCCACCCTCCGTGATCAGGGCGGCGACCACGCGCCCCTTGGGACCGTCGACCACGCGGAGGTCCGCGACGTCCACGCCCTTCCCGCGGGCGAAGCCGATGGCGACCTTGGTGGGCTCACCGTCCTTGAACGCGCTCGACTCGGGCGGCCCGAGGACCTCCTTCTGGACCTCCGGGCGACCCTCGGCCACGCCGTCCACCACGACCGCGAGGCGACGCGGGGTCGCGTAGACCCGCGTGCCGCCGTGCTCGATGCCCTCCAGGAGCCCGAGGACCCCGGTGCGCAGGGCGTCCAGCGCCGGACGCACGAAGGTGGCGGGCAGCTCCTCGCACTGCACCTCGACGAGCAACTGGCTCATGCTCCCTCCTCGGCGGACGCGGCGTCGGGCTGGCTGACCTGGGCGTTCCAGAGCTCGGCGCACTGGCAGGCGAGCTCGCGGATGCGGCGGATGTAGTCCTGGCGCTCGGCGACCGAGATGGCCCCGCGGGCGTCCAGGAGGTTGAAGGTGTGGCTGGTGGCGATGGCCTGGTCGTAGGCCGGCAGCGGCAGGCGCGCGTCGATCAGGCGCTCGCACTCCGCGAACGACTGGTTGAACGCGGCGAACAGCGTCTCGATGTGCGCGTGCTCGAAGTTGTAGGCGGACTGCTGCTTCTCGTTCTCGAGGAACACGTCGCCGTACGACACGCCCTTCACCCACTGGATGTCGTAGACCGACCGCACGCCCTGGAGGGCGGCGACCAGCCGCTCGAGGCCGTACGTGAGCTCGACGGGCACGGGCTTGGTGGTGACCCCGCCCACCTGCTGGAAGTACGTGAACTGGCTCACCTCGAGGCCGTTCATCCAGACCTCCCAGCCGAGCCCCCAGGCGCCCAGCGTGGGGCTCTCCCAGTCGTCCTCCACGAAGCGGATGTCGTTGTCGCGCAGCGAGATGCCGAGGGCCTCGAGCGACCCCAGGTACAGGTCCTGGATGTTCGGCGGGCTCGGCTTCATGATGACCTGGTACTGGTAGTAGTGACCGAGCCGGTTGGGGTTGTCGCCGTAGCGGGCGTCGCCCGGGCGCCGCGAGGGCTGCACGTACGCGCAGTTCCACGCGCCGGGACCGAGGCTGCGCAGGACCGTCGCCGGGTGGAACGTGCCAGCGCCCATCATCATGTCGTGGGGCTGGAGCAGCACACATCCCTGGTCGCCCCAGTAGCGCTGGAGCGTCAGGATGGCGTCTTGGAAGTACATCGGGGACTCCATGGCCGGCTGCCGGTGTAACCCCCTGGACCGGTTCCGGCGGTGATCCGCAACCACCGGCGGCGACACCCCGCTCCAGGGGATACGGGCCCCGCGCCCGGAGGTCCCGCATGCGCCGCTTCGCCGTCCCGATCGCCCTGATCCTGCTCGCCTGCAAGGGGGAGCCCACGCCTCCGGTGGTCACGCCGGTCACCTTCCTCGCCACGGGGGCCGCCGGCAGCCTCGATGCCACGCTGCCCCAGGACGTCGCGGACGCCCACGACGCGCTCCAGTCGCTGCACGCAGTGCTCGGCCTCATGGCGGTGGACGTGGACGTCCAGGACCTCATGAACGTGCCCACGGTGGCGCCCGATCCCGCCACGAAGTGCTGGACGACGGCGCTGTCGGGCAACTCGCGCACGCTCTCCTACACCCTGTGCGGGACGTTCGTGGAGGGCCAGGCGCGGATCGAGCAGCGCACCGATCAGTCCCGCCTCGTCACCACCACACCGGCCTTCACCTACGACGGGCGGGGTCTTGGCGGCGGTCTCGTGCTCGACCCCACGCTGGTCGACTCCCCCGTCTTCCAGACCTCCGCCGCGGACGCCGACGGCAACGCGTCCGACACCCTGCTCGTGCGCGTGGACGCCCGGCAGATCGAGCTCGGGCTCGCGGGCCGTCTGGAGCTCGACACCACGAGCAGCCGCGTCATGGCGTGGGGCACCGCGTCGGTCGGCGACGTCGACATCGTGATCGGCGGAGCGACGCCCGAGGAGGTCGACACCGACACCCGGCCCGCCGAGGTCTCCGTCACGCCGTTCGTCTCCGAGTGCCGCTGCCAGGTCGACGGCCAGGTCACCTACGACGTCAGCCTGCCGCTGGAGGTCGGGCTCGACATCGCCTCCGCCCTCGAGGACGCCGGCACCCTCTGGCCCGAGCTCCCCGTCGCGGTCGACGGCGAGGTGGCCGGGCGTCTCACCGTCCAGCCCGGGGCTGCCTGCGGCGACTGGACCGGGACCTTCGAGCCCGCAGCGCCCATCACGGTCACCGGACAGGCTGTGCGCGCCGCGATCGAGCTCGGCTGCGCGAGCAACAGCTTCGGGAGCGAGGAGAGCTGCGAGCGCGTGCGCCAGGGGGCCGTGTCGCTCGAGTCCCTCGAGATCACGCTCTCCGACCGGGTGAAGCGCGAGCTCGTCGAGGTGCTCGGCACCCAGTTCGACAACGGGTTCTGCGAGGTCTTCGTCGACTGACGCGGGTCAGCCCTCGGCGCGCACGTAGGGCAGGACGTCCTGCAGGCGGGCCGTGAGGGCCGCGTCGTCCAGGGCGTTCACGAGGGGCTGCAGAGGCACGGGGTCCACCCCCTCGCGCTCCTCGTGCACCAGGCCGCGGCGGGAGGGCTTCCGGATGACGGGACGGCTCTCGCAGAGCGCGATGTAGCGGTCCGCCAGGCCCGCGAGGTCGGCAGCCGCCACGCCGCGCATCAGGGCCGGCACGAACACGCGCGTGAGCTCCGGGTGACGCTCCAGGACGCCCGCGGCGGCGTCCACCAGGCCGGGGACGGAGGGACGGGCGGTGGCGAGGGCCTCGATGCGGTCGCGGGTCCAGAGGGCGGACTCGTCGTCGTGGCCGAGGGAGTCGACGGCCGACCCCGCGACGGACGCGTGCAGACCGGCCTCCGCGAGGGCCGCCAGGGCGTCCCAGGCCCGCTCGGGGTCGTCGGGCCACGCCCGCACGAAGGCCTCCAGCTCGGCCTGGCAGCGGGCTGCAGCACCCCACTGGCGCACGACGTCGATGCCGGTGCCGGCGTACCGGATCCATGCCGCCAGCGGGAAGTGCGGGAGGTCCGGGCTCGCCTTGAGCACCTCCTGGAGCTTGCGGACGAGACCGAGCGGTGCTGGCGGGTCGCTGGCCAGCCAGGCGTCGAGGGCTGCCCCGCTGCGGGCGTCGGCCATGCCGAGCACCAGGAGGGTCCACGGGAAGCGGTCGTGCAGGGCGGCGGCCACGCGGCCGGCCCACGGGCTGCTCCAGCTCACGAGCAGCGTGAGGGCGTCTGCCGCCTGGACCTCGTCGAGCTCCAGGCGTCCGGAGACGATGCCGTCGCCGAGGGCCTCTTCCATCATCGGCTTGCTCGCGCCGTGGTTCAGGAGCTCGTTCACGGCGCGGGAGCGGTACGGGGACAGGGCGCTGCCGACCATCAGGCGGTGCTCGGTGTCGCCGAAGCGCACGATCACCGCGTAGAGCGCGGCGTCGTGGCCGTGCAGGCGGGGGACGAGCTGGCGTACGGCGTCTACGCGGTCGGTCCACTGGGTCTCGCCGAGGACCTTCACGACCGCGCGGACGAGGGGCTCCGGGCACCCTTCGCGATCCAGGGCGGCAGCGAGGCAGCCGACCGTCTCGGGACGCCCGATCACGCCCGTGAACACGAGCCGATCGCAGGCGGCCTCCCCCACCGTCTTGCTGGGCTTCTTGCTCCCGGAGGCGCCGAAGAAGGCCGCGAAGGGGTCTTCGGGCTCGGCGGGCTGCATGTCGTCGGGGAGCGGGCGGGTGTCGGCGGCCACGTCGAGCATGGCCTCGAGCACGCGCAGGTCGTCGAGGTCGACCTGACGCACGCGGCCCGCGGTGACGGCACGGGTGCGGGGGTCGTCGGCGGTGAGCCCGGTGAGGAGCGAGTCGCGCAGGTCGTCTTCCATGGTTCCTCCGGCGGCGGACCCTATCAGGCTGCCACGGAGCGCGCGCAGCGGGCTTCGTGGCAGCCCCGACCCGTGCCCGTGCCCGTGCCCGTGCCCGACGGGGCCTCGCCATCGGCGCGGGCGTCCCGATCGCGATCCCCTCCCACCACACCGAACAGGGCGCTGCCATCGGGGATCTGCCAGCCCTGATGGCACCGGCGGACAGAACTCGCCACACCTTCTGCCAGATGTCGAGGTCACGCGGGGGGGGGCTTCCGCCTCGCCGACCTACCGCTCACGGAGCCGGACCTCGTAGCGGTCGCCACCCGAACCCCGAAGGAGGTGTTCTGCCTCGTGACGGCCCTGCACCTGCACGGCCTCGCCCAGGAGATCCCCAGGGCGGTACACGTCGCGCTTCCGAGGGGAGCCCACCCCGCTCGTATCGTCCACCCGCCTCTCGATGTCTACCACTTCTCCGCCGCCAGCTACTCCGCGGGCGTCGAGGACCGCGAGGTCGATGGGGTCCCTCTGCGTGTCACGTCCCCTGCGAAATCGGTCGCCGACGCGTTCGAGTTCCGCAGTCGCCTCGGCCTGGAGTCATCCGCCCCTACCTCGAGGCCCTGTCGTGACCCGCGAGCTCACCGACATCGCTGCGTCGGTTCGCCGGAGGCTGCTCGACCGGGCCCGTTCCGAGGGCCGCGCTTTCCAGGAGCTGGCCACGTTCCCGGCCCCATACTGGTTGGACTATCCGGAGCTCCTCGACCTGGGAGCGCCTCGCCTCCTCGGCTACCCGCCGGAGGCAACGCTCGCCGAGAAGCTCCACGCAATCGTGGTGCTCGGCTTCGCGAACAGCCGGATGAAGGACTGCTATGACCTGTGGACGGCCGCTCGGCCCGGCGTGGTGACAGGCGAGGGAGTCGGCGAGGCCCTCACGGCGGCCCTCGCCGAGGACCCGACGAAGCAAGCGCAGTGGGCCGGGTTCGGGCGCAAGTCTCGGCTCGATGTTCCGACGCTTGCGGAGGTCGTGGATGTGGTGGCCGGGCTGGCGGAGTGCGGATTCGAGGCAGCGCGGCAGGCTCGGTGAGCTGCGTCCACATGCTGGTCGGCGGTCCTGCGGCTCCGCACTCACAGCCGCTGGAATAGGGGCAATCAGGAGTCTGTGAGCCCCTCGCCGTCCTCACTCTCCTCCTCTGCAAGCGATTCCTGGATCCAGGTCCAGCAGGCTGGGGACAAATTCGACGCCTGGCAAGCCTCGACGATCTGCCTGCGAAGCTCCCGCGGCGGTGTCGATGCGTCCTCCTCAGTGAGGTAGTCACACGCGAACTCCAGGGCCAGGATGACCTCGCCGACCTCCAGCATCTGGAGGTGCCCGCGCGGTTCTCCCGGTTCTGCCGGTTTGGGGATGTACTCATCGCATTGCATGACCAGATGATGAATGTCAGGCCGCTCCCATCGCATTTCCCCTCCTGACGTCATTGAGTGCTACCTGTTGGCTCACGATGGCTCTGCCCGGCGTGCGGACTGGCTCCTGGTGGCCATGTCTCCATGGGGTGGCTTCCACACCCGGTGGATCCGGGCGCTTTCTAGGCCGAACGGCCCGTGCGTGCAAAGCATCTGGAGTGACCACGTGAGGAGCGCCAGTGAACCACGTCGTGGTCTTCACTCTTCCTCCGCAAGCGACTCCTGGATCCATGTCCAGCAGGATGGGTCCACATTCCGCGCCTGGCAAGCCTCGACGATCTGCCTGCGAAGCTCCCGCGGCGGTGTCGATGCGTCCTCCTCAGTGAGGTAGTCACACGCGAACTCCAGGGCCACGATGACCTCGCCGACCTCCAGCATCTGGAGGTGCCCGCGCGGTTCTCCCGGCTCTGACGGTTTGGGAATGTACTCATCGCATTGCATGACCAGATGATGAATGGCAGACCAGTCCCATCGCATTTCCCCTCCTGACGTCATTCAGTGCTACCTGGTGGCTCACGATGGCTCTGTCCGGCCTGCGGACTGTCTCCTGGTGGCCACGTCTCCATGGGGTGCCCTCCACACCCGTTGGATCCGGGCGTTTCTTCGTAGGCGGAAAGATCCGTGCGTGCAAGGCCTCTGGAGTGACCACCGTGAGGAGCGCCAGTGAACCACGTCGCGGCCTTCACTCCTCCTCCTCTGCAAGCGACTCCTGGAGCCAGTCCCAGTAGATCGGGTCCATGTTCCGCATCTGGCAAGCTTCCACAAGCTGCCGACGAAGCTCCAGCGGCGGTTTCGACGCGCCTTCCCCGAAGAGGTATTCGCACAGAGATTCCAGGGCCAGCGCGGGCTCACCCACCTCCGCCAGTTCAACATGCATGCCTGGCCCCCGACCTCCTCCGGCTGGAGGAACGCGCGGGGTCGGAACGATGCATCCGCAGGTTCGTCGGAGAAGCACGGCGTGAAGCTTCTCCAGGCCGATCGGGCACGGGCACGGGCACGGGCACGGGCACGGGAACCAGGCTTCCCCGCGCTATGCGCGCGGGGTGGCCTGGTTGCGGCCGTAGAGATCCGCCAACCCCGTCAGCGTCAACCACGCCTCCACATGCTCCACCTCCTCCGCCGCCGGCCCCACCAACGCCGACCACTCCCCCGTCGCCACCACCGTCGCGGTCCCGCCGAGCTCCTCGCGGCACCGCCTCGCCAGCCCGTCCACCAGCCCCACGAACCCCCAGAACATCCCGGACTGGAAGGCCTGGCTGGTGTTCTTGCCGATCGTCCGCTCCGGGCGCGCCACCTCCACCCCCGGCAACCGCGCCGACCGGCGCTCGAGGGCCTGCTGGCTCACCTGGAAGCCCGGCGCGATGACCCCGCCCAGGTAGTCGCCCCGCCCGTCCACGCAGTCGAACAGGGTGGCCGTGCCGAGGTCGATCACCACGAGCGGCCCGTCCCACCGGGCCCGCGCACCCACCGCGTTCACGATGCGGTCCGACCCCAGCTCCTTCGGGTTCTCCGTCCGGATCCGCAGCCCCGTCTTGAGCCCCCGGCCCACGACCATCACATCCAGGCCCAGGTACCGCTTCACGGCCTTCTCGAGCCCGTAGAGCACACCCGGCACCACACAGCTCGCTATGGCCCCCTCCAGCGCCTCCACGGCGATGCCGCGGTGCTGGAGCAGGGTGAGCACGAGCACGCCGAGCTCGTCGGTGCTCCTGCGGGCCGTGGTGAGGCGGAAGGTGGCGAGGACCTCCGTGCCGCGCATCACCCCGAACTGCGTGTGGGTGTTCCCGACGTCGATCGCGAGGAACATCACCAGCTCGTCGTGCCGGAGGCCCCGTCCACACCGGCCGTCCCGCGGCTCGAGGGGCTCGCGCCGCCCGACCCGAGGAAGCCGCCCACCCCGCCGTTGCCGTGCACCAGCACGTTGGTGTCCTCGAAGGTGCTCGCCCCCGCGGGCGGCTCGTGCACGTAGATCGCGAAGCTCGGGCCCCCCGCACCGCCGCCACCACCGCCGGCCGCGCCGCCCCGTCCGCCATCCGCGCCGTCTCCGCCGCGCTGGGCGCACGCCGACCCGTTGTCGCCGCCCTCCGCACCGAAGCCCGGCTGACCCCCCTGCCCGCCGTCACCGCCGCCACCGCCACGACCGCCGTTGCTCGACGTGACCTGGTTGTCGACGATCGTGGGGACCGACGCGCCACCTGCGAGCACGACGATGCCGATGGACGCACCGCCGCCTCCACCCCCTTCGCCCTCGGTGCCACCACAGCCGCCCGACCCACCACCGCCGCCCGTGCCGCCGATGAGCGCAGTGCCGCAGTTGCTGGCCTCCATGCCAGAGCCCGCACCCCCGCCACCACCGCCGCGCCCGTTGCCGCCCATGGAGCCGTCCTGGCCGTTGGAGGGACGCCATCCCCCCGCGCTCAGCGCGCCGAACGTGCCCATGGCCGCACCGCCCCCGGACCCACCGAGGCCCTCGGCGCCGTTGGCACCGCGCGTGCCGTCCACACCGTCGTCCCAGCACACGTCCACGAAGCACGTGCACTGGGGCGGGTTGGCCGTGTTGAGGCCGAGCAGCCCGTCACACCCGGAAGCGCCGCCCTGCCCGGCGCCGTTCGCGGGCAGGCCGTCCTCGCCCTCGGGCTGGAGCTGGCCGAAGGACGGGCAGAGCGCGTCCCCGCCATCGCCGCCGGACACGTCCGTGCCGTCCGCGCAGAAGTGCATGCCGCCGAGGCCGCCCTCCTGGAGGTCCGAGCAGTCGGCCGTGCTGCCGTCCTCGCCGAGCGTGCCGTCCTGGCCGTCCTCTCCGAAGCCGCCGTCGCCGCCCTGCGCGCCCGCGAAGCCCTCGGCCGCGAAGATGCGGTTGCCGGAGATCACGAGGTCCTGGTCGCTGTCCTCGACCCAGATCCCGATGGGCGAGATGAGCTGGTTCTCGGTGGTCTGGGCGCGGATGTCGAAGCCGTCGAAGGTCGTGGGGAGGTCGATGCCCCGCGCGACCACGACCACACCGACCCGGTTGATCTGCGACGGGCTGCCGTTCGGGTTGCGCACGGCGAACGAGCTGTCGAACCCGCCGAACACGCTGACCCCCTCGACCAGCTCGACCCGCTCGCCGTACACGCCGCCCGCGACGTTCACGGTGGCGACGCCACGGTCGACCGCGAGGGCGATGCCGCGCGTGATGGTGTCGACCGGATCGGACGGGGTCCCCTCGCCGTCCGCAGAGCCCTGGGAGGCCGAGACGAACACGGCGCTGTCGGAGTCGCCGTCGAACCCGTCGCAGTTCGCGTCGATGCCGTCGAAGGGCGGGTCCTCCTCGCTGATGAACTCGCACTCGCAGCCGTCGCCGGCGAAGCCGTTGACGTCGAAGAAGCCGGTCTCGCACTCGAACGCGCAGGTGGGCGACGCGAGGTCGGGGTCGCAGAAGGCGAACGCGTTCTCGAACTCGAACGCCGTGCAGTCGTTGCCGCAGGTGCCGCAGTGGGCGTCGGTGACGTAGCGACCGGAGCCGTCGCGGAAGTCCTCGTCGGAGGTGCCGTCACAGTCGTCGTCGAAGCTGTTGCACCGCTCCTCGGCGTCCGGTGACACGAGCGGGTTGGTGTCGTCGCAGTCGCCGTCGCACGCGGAGATCCCGTCGCCGTCGCCGTCCTCGGTGACGCCCTCGTCCACCTCGGTGTCGCAGTCGTCGTCCTCGCCGTTGCACCGCTCGGGCGCGCCCGGGAAGCGCAGCACGTCGAGGTCGTCGCAGTCGTCGCACACGGTGAACGTGTCACCGTCGGCGTCGAGGGACTCCACGATCGGCGCGATGCCGTCGCAGTCGTTGTCGATGCCGTCGCACGGGACGTCCTCGGCGGCGGGGTTCACGCCCTCCGCATCGTCGTCGCAGTCCTCGCACACCACGAAGCCGTCACCGTCGGCGTCGGTGGTCTCGGCGGGCGGCACGACGCCGTCGCAGTCGTTGTCGAGCCCGTCGCAGATCTCGGGGTTGCCGGGGAAGCGCTGGCCCGTGGTGTCGTCGCACTCGGCGCAGGCACGGAAGCCGTCACCGTCGTTGTCGAGCTCGCCGGGAGCCTGGAGATCACAGTCGTCGTCGCGCCCGTTGCAGATCTCGGGGGCCAGCGGCGACACGGTGGGGTCGGTGTCGTCGCAGTCGCACGAGGGGTCGCCGATGGGCACGGTCGGGCATGGGCAGGTGGTGAGCCCATCGTCGTCGTTGTCGAATTCGCTGGGCGGCACGATGCCGTCGCAGTCGTCGTCGATCGCGTTGCACCGCTCGGGAGCGCCCGGGAAGCGTTGGGGGTTGCCGTCGTCGCAGTCGCCGGCACACGTGGACACGCCGTCCGCGTCGAGGTCGAAGCCCTCGTCGGTCGTGCCGTCGCAGTCGTTGTCCTTGCCGTCGCACAGCTCGGGGAACCCGAGGCCGACGGTGGGATCGAGCACCGCGCAGTCACCCGCGCACTGGGGCTGACCGTCGCCATCGGGGTCGAGCTCGCCCGTGGGGACGAAGGTGTCGCAGTTGTCGTCGACCCCGTTGCACAGCTCCGGAGCGCCCGGGAAGCGCTGGGCGTTCGTGTCGTCGCAGTCGCCGTCACACTGGGTGAACCCGTCGCCGTCGCCGTCGTCGTTGGTGTTCTCGTCGATCAGGCCGTCGCAGTCGTTGTCCGCGGCGTCGCAGACCTCGGGCGCGCCGGGATGGATGTCGGGCCGGAAGTCGTTGCAGTCGCCGAAGCACGTGGCGAAGCCGTCGCCGTCGTTGTCGAACTCGCTGGAGGGGACCACGCCGTCGCAGTCGTCGTCGACCGCGTTGCACAGCTCCACCGCCCCCGGGAAGCGCAGGGGGTCGGCGTCCGCGCAGTCGAGGTCGCAGACGCGGAAGCCATCCCCGTCTCCGTCGATCTCGCTGCCGGGGATGACGCCGTCACAGTCGTCGTCGATCCCGTTGCACGCCTCGGGACGGCCCGGCGCGATGGACGGATCCTGGGGCGCGCAGTCTCCGGCGCACTCCGCGAAGCCATCGAAGTCGACGTCCACCTCGCCCACGCGGAGACCGTCGCAGTCGTCGTCGATCCCGTTGCACAGCTCGGGCCGGCCGGGCGCGACAGACGGGTTCTCGTCGTCGCAGTCGTCGCCGCCGCAGGACTCCGCCAGGGCGCCGTCACCGTCGCGGTCGCAGCGGTCCACCACCGACCACGTGACGGCAGCGCGCAGCTCGAGGGACGCCTCGGTGGGCTCGAGGCCCGGCTGGCAGCCCGCTCCGTCGCTCGACAGCGGGGTGGCGGTGACGACGAGCTCGGGGGCGTAGTCGCCGATGGACCCGCGCTGGCCGTTGTGGAAGACCTCGACGACCAGGACCTCTCCGGGCGCCAGGATGTCGTCCACGAGCTCCTCGTCCACGGTCACGAACCCGTCGCCGCCCTGGATCTCGACGCTCTCGACGCGCACGGCCAGCGGGCCGGGGTTGGTGACGGAGATGGTGCGGACCGAGGGGTCCACGGCAGCGTCGATCTCCCCGAAGTCGACGGTGCTCGGAGACAGCGCGACGCCCGCCGGGACCTCGAAGGAGCCGCGGCATCCGAAGAGGGCCGCCAATCCGACCCACCAGCCCGCTCTGTTCCACATGCCCGGCCGTCTCCACCCAAGGTCGACGACACGGTAGCGCGGGCGGGATCGACCCACAACCCGCGCCCGGCCCGGATACGTTCGACCCATGGTGCTGCCGGCCATCGCCCTCCTCGTCTCCCCTGCCCTCGCCGACCGCGGCGCCGGACGGTTCGAGGGTCCCGACCACACCGAGGTGGACCTGCTGCGCGTGGCGCCCGACGGGCCCCGGATCTACGTGCAGGCCGAGTATCCGGACGGCTCGCGGGGCCTGTTCCTGGTGGACACGGGGGCCAACGTCTCGCTGCTCTCGGAGTCCGCGGCCGAGCGGCTGGGGCTCTCCATCGACGCGGGCTTCGGGTCGGTGGTCGGGCTCGGCGGAACGGCGCGCATGGATCGGGCGGTGGTCCCGAGCCTCCGGTTCGGCGACGTGGTGGTGCCCGAGGTGGAGGTGGCCGTCGGCGTGCCGGGGATGTCGCCCACCGCGGGAGCCATGGAGCTCGACGGGCTGCTCGGGAACAACGTCTGGTCGCGCTTCACGCTGGAGATCGACTACCCGGCCGACACGCTGGTCCTGCACCGCCCGGGCACCGTGAAGATCAAGCGGAACGCGGGGCCCCTCGTGTACGACGGGTCCCACGTGTTCGCGCCCGTGGAGGTCCGCACGGCGCGGGCCCCCGACGTCACCCATGCGGTCGTGCTCCGCGTGGACACGGGCGCGGGCGACCTCTCGCTGTGCGGGAAGGTGGCCGAGGCCTTCGACGCCGGGTGGAGCGAGGGTCTCGAGCCCATCCTGGGGCTCGGGGCCAGCGAGACGCTGCCGCCCTTCCGCAACCTCCAGACCACCCGGCACCTCGAGCTCGCCGAGGTCCGCCTGGCCGGGAAGCGCATCCCGGACGTCACCTCGGCGCGGTGGATGAGCTTTCGGGGCGATGCGGGCTGCCCGGACGACATGCGCGGCCTCGCGGGGCACCACCTCCTCTCGGGCCACCGCGTGCTCTTCGACTACCAGGGCGGCCACCTGCAGCTCTCGCGCTCCCATCGCAAGGCGCGCAGCCTCGACGGGCACGCCGTGGTGCTCGCCCAGGAGCAGGCGAACGGCGCCACCCCCGAGCGGGCGTTCTACCGCGCGCTGCTGGCGCTCCAGCTCGAACAGCTCGACCTCGCCGAGGAGGAGCTGCGCATCGCCTCCGAGGTGGACGCCACGCGCGACGAGGCCCTCGTGCTCCTCGCGCGGGTGGACCGCTTCCGGGGACGGCCGGTGGACGCCCTCGATCGACTGCTGTCCCTCGCCCCCGGCCAGCTCGTGGACCACGAGGAGATCGTGGGGGCGGTGAACGGCCTGCTCTTCGAGGGTCGCAGCGACGAGGCCCTGGCGGTGGCGCGCGAGGCCGTGGCGAGCCGTCCGGAGGCGGGCTGGGCCTGGGTGGCGCTGGCCGACGTGCTGCTCGTGCGCGGCGAGGTCACCGAGGCGGAGGACGCCATCCTGCAGGCCGTCGCGAAGGAGGGCTACCCAGACGCACACCTGCTGCGACGGGCCCGCATCGCGTTGGCGTCGGGCGATCGATTGGCCAGCATGGCCCACGTGCGCCGCCTGCTGCACCTCTACCCCATGGGCGGCGAGTTCCTCTGGTTCTACGCGATGCTCGTCGAGGAGGTCGGCGACCGCGACACCTTCGAGAGCGACCTGGACGAGGCGATGGCACGCCTGCATCCGGACCGTCGCCCGCTGGACTTCCTGGTGGCCGCGCAGGGCGTGGTCGGGTTCACGGAGGGCTCGCAGGAGGCCCTGTCCGAAGGGGTCGAGCGAGACTGCACGCCGCTCGAGAAGGGCGCGGCGCAGGACAACTGCCTGGCCTGGTACTGGTCGCTCGCCAACGTGCACCCCGACGAGTCCCTGGTGCGCATCGAGCGCGCGCTGGCCGAGTCCGGAGACCGCTCGGACTACCTCGACACCCTCGCCATGGTGCGCCTGGCGCGCGGGGAGCTCGCGGAGGCCGCCACGGCGGCTCGGGAGGCCGCCCGCCTCGCTCCGGACAGCGTGTACATCCTCTGGCAGGCCGAGCGCATCGGGGATCTGGCGGACGACCGGTGATCTTCCTCACCCTGGCCCTGGCGGGCTCCTGGGGCCCTCCCCCGCCGCACCCCACCGTGCAGTCGGTCTACGACGGCGACACGCTCACCCTGCACAACGGCGACAAGGTCCGCCTGAGCTGGGTGAACACGCCGGAGCTCCGCCCCAAGGAGGACTTCGGGTACGAGGCGCGCGACCTCACGCGGGCGCTCACGCTCGGGAAGACGGTGGACCTCGTGCTCCAGGGCGAGAACCCGCGGGACGCCTACGGGCGCCTGCTCGCGGGCATCCAGGTGGAGGGGCGGAACCTCTCGCTGGAGCTGGTGGAGGCCGGGCTCGCGCACGTGTTCGTGATCCCGCCCGAGGCGTTCGACATGCAGCCGCTCCTCGACGCCCAGGAGCGCGCCAGGGCGGCCAGGAAGGGCATCTGGGGCACCGAGCACTACCAGGGCGCGGCCCACGTCACGTCGCTCCACGCGAACGCCGAGGGCGACGACACCAAGAACGTGAACGGCGAGAGCTTCCGCATGGTGAACCTCCAGGCGGAGCCGCTGAACGTCATCGGGTGGACGGTGTCGAACGCCGCGGGTCGGTCGTTCGTGCTCCCGGATCTCACGATCCCGCCGGGCCACACGGTGCAGATCCGGTCCGGCCACGGGGATCCCCAGCGCGATCCCGCGAAGCAGCTCGTGATCCACCTCGGCTCGGACGTCCCGGTGTGGGACGACCACGCCGACCGGCTCACCGTGTACGACCGCTACGAGCGCATCGTGGACACGAGGGCCCACGGACACTGAGGGCCCTCAGTCCTCACTCCTCAGGGCTCTCGCCGACCTCGACCATGTCGCGGGCGACCTTCATGATCGGCTTGAGGCTGGAGTGCGTGACGGCCCTGCAGGCGTCGTCGGGCGTGAACCACTGCACTTCCCCGATGCCCTCGGCCTCGCGCGGGGTGAACTCGGGCACCGAGCCGTCCGCCGTCTGCATCAGGTAGAGGTAGACCGACTTCAGCCGCGGGAGCCCGCCAGGAGCGAGGAATCCGTAGCGGATGAGCCCGACGTAGCCCGTGACCACGAGCTCGCTGTCGATCCCCATCTCCTCGCGCACCTCGCGGATGCCGGCCGACTCGGGGGTCTCGCCGGGCTCCAGCTTGCCCTTGGCGACCTCCCACGTGACCCCGGAGCGCCGGGTGACCTTGATGAGCGCCATGCGCCAGGCGCCGTCGTCGCCACGCATGATCGGGATGCCGCCGGCGGACTGCTGCTCGGCGAACTTCGGCTGGAGGTTCAGCACGTCGGAGAGCGGCAGGCGCTCGGCCGTGTAGAGACCCGTGCGCCTGTTCTTGAAGAACCGCACGCCGTGCCGGCGGGCCCGCGTGGTGTCGACGTAGAGCACCTGGGGGTCCTCGCCGTAGCGGGTGTGCGCGACCCGCCAGGCGCTCGGCTCCTGGGAGGACAGGTAGAGCGGACGACGGCTCGAGCCCTTGAGCTGCTGGCCGTTGCTCCGGGCCTTCTCGAGCATCTCGGTGTTGGTGGCGTGGTACAGGATGTCCGGCGGGCTGGCCCGGGTGCGCTTGCGCTTCTCGCGCACGGCGCGGATGCGATCCTCCTCGATCTGGAACCGCTGCACCTTGCTGTCGTCGAGCACGGCGCGCACGTCCTCCTCGCCCACCCGGCGGTGCATGAGCCTGCCTGCCGCGCGGACGATGTCCTCGAGGGACACCCAACCGTCGTCGTCGGGCTCGAGACCACCGGCATCCGGGCGGTGGCGGAGGAGGTACGACATCGTCTTCGACAGCCGTACGGGGTCGATCGCTTGAGTCACCTCGCCAGCGTAGCTCAGGACGCGCTCTCGCTGACGATCCGTACCTGCGCGAACTGCCGATGGCCGTGCGGACCACTGTGGAAGCCGTAGCCGGACTGCTTGGCTCCGACCCACGGGCTCCCGCCGGCCCCGCCGCAGCTCCTGTTGATCCCGATCATGCCGGCCTCCAGGCGCCGCGCGACGGACGAGGCGTCGCGGTGACCGAAGACGACCGCACCGAGCCCGAACGGGGTGTCGTTCGCGAGCGCCACGGCCTCGTCGGGCGTGTCGAAGGCCTGGACGGCGGCGACCGGGCCGAAGGTCTCCTCGCGCATCACGTCCATCGCGTGATCCACGCCCGTGAGCACGATCGGCGGCAGGAAGCAGCCCTCGCCCTCGGGCGTGCCGAAGGCGAGCTGGGCTCCGGAGGCCAGGGCGGCCTCCACCTGCGTGACGACGTGCTGCTTCTGCCGTGCGTTGATCATCGGCCCGAGATCCACGCCCTGCTGTGCGCCGTCCCCCACCACGAGGGCCGCGGCGGCGTCGACCAGACGGGCGACGAACGCGTCGTGGAGCGGCCGGGCGACGTAGATCCGCTCGGTGGACACGCAGACCTGCCCGGTGTTCCGGAAGCTGTTGCGGGCGGCGAAGTCCGCGGCCCGATCGAGGTCGGCGTCGTCGAGCACGATGAGGGGATCCTTGCCGCCCAGCTCGAGCAGCACGCGCTTGAGCTGGCCCCCGGCCGCCGAGAGGATGTGGGCGCCGGCCCCGCGGGAGCCCGTGAACGCGACGAGATCGACGTCCGCGCCCACCAGCGCCTTGCCCTGCTGCTCGTTGCCGTGGACGATCTGCAGGACGTCCGTCGGGAGCACGCTCTGGAGGATCCGCGCCCAGGCGTCCGCGATCAGCGGGGTCTCCTCCGACGGCTTCAGGACCACCGTGTTCCCGGCGACCAGGGCCGGGATCACGAGCCAGTGCGGCATGGAGATCGGGAAGTTCCAGGGCGTGATCGCGGCGCAGACGCCGTAGGGATCGCGGTGGAGCACGGTGCGCGTGTGGCGATCCTCGAGGATCTCGGGCTCCAGGGCCTCCACGATCGTGGCGATCTCCTCGTCGAGCCCCGCACCGCACGACCGGACCTCGCCGCGCGCGGCCGGCAGGGGCTTGCCCATCTCTGCCGTGAGGAGGGACGCCAGCTCGTCGAGCCGCTCGAGGATCAGGGGACCCGCGGCCGCGATGCGACGGCCCCGCTCGGCCGCCCCGAGATCGCGCCAGGCGGGGAAGGCCGCGCGAGCGGCCGCGACCACGCCGGGGATCGCGTCGACCGGCGTGACCTCGACGCTGCCGACCGGCGCGTTGGTGACGGGATTCAGCGACTCGAGCTGCATGGCGACCTCCTGCGGTCGCCCCCCTTATCGTCGGTTAGCTGGCCCCACCCACATGGAGGGAGACCATGGACATCGCCCTGCGCGGCAGCAGCCCCGGCGCCACCACCGCCGGCATCCTCCTGCTCACGCGCGCCCGCCAGCTCGGCCTGCCGCTCACCGTGAGCGTCGTGGGCGACCCCAGCGACGCCGTCGAGATCCCCGGCCCGGCCGTGTGCTACGCGCCCGTCCTGGCGAGCTGCGAGGTCGGTCGCGACCACGGGTACGGCGCCACGGTGGTGATCCCCGGCCCGCCCGGCAAGCCCGTGCTCGTCACGGTCTGGCCGCACGGTGAGGGCGGCTGGTTCCTCGTGGACCGCACGGGCAAGGGCGCCCACCCCGCCACCGTCGCGGCGAACGCGCTCTCCAAGGACGATCGGGCCCCCGCGCGCGCGCTCGGCAAGGCGCTGCGGGGTGTGCAGTCGGCGCTCGGCATGGGCACGGATCCCGCCATCCTGGACGTGCTCTTCGGTGCGCAGGTCCCCACGCTCACCCGGCTGGCCGTCGCGCTGCGCGCGGGTCGCGCGATGTCCGGTGGCCGCGGGGAGCCCGTCACGCGGTTCCTGGTGGGCTCCACGGTCGATCGGGATCCCCTCCCCTCCGATCCGCCCGAGGATCTCCTGGCGGCCACGAGCCCGGAGGCCCTCTCCTGGATCCTCGACGGCCTCTCCCACGCGGTCCGCGATCACGCCGAAGAGGCCGTGCGCACGGCCCACGAGCTCGCGAAGGACACCCCGCAGGTGGCCGTGCTGATGTACCACCTCGCCGAGCTCGCGAGTCACCTCGTGCAGCTCCCGGCCCACAGCATCCTCCCGCCCCTCGGGGCCGCCGAGGACAGCGTGGCGGTGGGTCTGAAGGCCGCCCTCCGCGCCGAGGGCGACGGGGACGCGAACCGCGAGCTCCAGCTCACCTACCGGTTCCTGGGTGGGCGCTACGTGAACGACGCCCCGCACGCCTACCAGGTGACCGACACCCCCCCGCCCGACGGCTGGATCGAGCGCTGGAGCTGGTTCGGCAGCGAGGTCCGCAAGGGTCGCAAGCAGGCGGACGCGCTCTGGCCCGAGATCGTCGACCCGGCCTCCTGATGGAGCTCCGGGTCCGCGTGGGCTCGTTCTTCCGCGACCTCGAGGGGCTCGCGGACGAGGAGCTCGGGCAGCAGCTCGTGGCGCTCGTGCGTCGCGGGGTCCCCCTGAAGGCCGCGCCGACGGTCGCCGTGATCGGCCGTCCGGAGCGGCTCGATCTCGTGGGCCTGAAGGAGATCGCCGACCAGGGTTGGTCCGTGGGCCGCTTCATCGCGGGGCTCACGCGCGCCGAGACCGGGCCGGACGTGGGGTCCGTGCGGATCATCGGGCTGATGGGCACCGTCGAGATCACGCCGAAGGGCGGTGAGGGTCGGGTGCCGATGGCGATCGTGTTCCTGGAGTGGCCGGACTGCCGCTGGTGGCAGTGGAAGGCCCTCGTGGAGCCCACCACCCGGGAGATCCTCGAAGACACCGAGACGATCACGCGGGCGGTCGACGGCGACCCCATGCCGGACGGGCTCGGACGCTGGTGGAGCGCCGGGCGGCACCTGCGGGGCGACGTGCGCTTCGACCACTGGCCGGCGCGTCCGACGCCGGACGCGGACGCCGTCGTCCACTGACCCCGCGTCACCCGGCGTCGAGCACCTGGTGGTGCAGGACGCGCACGCGGTGCGGTCCGTCGATGTACCCCTCCACCAGGACGAGCTGACCCACGGCCAGGTCCAGCTCGCGCCAGGCCTCCTCGTCGAGCAGGTAGAAGGCCCCGCTGTCGTGGTCCAGCAGGCCGAGCTGCATCCCGCGACGCTCCAGGCGCCCGATCCACACGGCCATGCCGTGGAGACCCTCGGGGACCTCCCACGTCGTGACGCGCAGCGCCCCGAACAGGCGGTTGCCCTCGAGGACCACCCGGTAGCCGTCCAGCGCGTCGAGGGCGGCGTCGTCGGGACCGTGCACGAGCCGCATGCGCTCGCCGGTGGAGCTGACGATGCGTGCGCCCGTGGGCGTGGTCTCCACGAGGCCCTCGCCCTTCCAGATGCATCCCGGGGCCAGCACCCAGGCCAGGAGGGCCGCGGCGATTGACGGTCCGCGGAGGCTCCTGTACCCTCGAAGCGCTGGGGGACGCCCCAGGGCCGTCCCGGCGACGGTTGCATCGGATTGGGCGGATGGCTTCCGCCCGGAGACCCGCATGGCGCTCCTCCCGCAGAAGGTCGGAAAGTTGACCTTGGTGCGCGCCCTCGAGAACGACGGCGTCTGCCAGTCGTACGTCGGTATCCTGGACGACGCCGCGGGGACACAGGTCATCGCGAGGAAGCTGCTGCCGGCCCTCGGTCGCGACCCCGTCGTGCTGGAGGCCGTGCGCGCGCGGATCGGCGATCTCCTGCCCCTCCGTCACCCCGGTCTGCTGCCGCTCACGCACACCTTCGAGCACGAGGGCGACCTGTTCCTGGCCCACGAGTGGCCGGACGCCGTCACGCTCGCGGACGTGGTCGCCTGGTGCCGCGAGAACAGCGAGCAGGTCCCGCTCAACCTGTTCCTGCACGTGGCCGTCCAGATATGCAACGCGCTGGAGGGGCTCCACGGGCAGGCCGGCGCCACCACGGGCGCACCTTCGGTGCTCCACCTCCAGGTCCGCCCGAGCAGCGTGATGTTCACGCGGGACGGCGAGGTCCTGCTCGGGAACTACGGTCTCGTGCCTGGCCCCACGTTCGCCACGCAGACCGGAGGCTTCCGGCTCAAGACGGCCTACCTGTCTCCGGAGCAGACCCACGCGGACGCCCGCCAGAGCGGGCCGGACGAGGACAGCGAGGGCTCCCTGCGCCGCCTCTCCCCCGCCTCCGACCTGTTCAGCCTCGGGGCCGTGCTCTACGAGCTGCTGGTGCACAAGCCTATGTTCGAGGCGTCGTCCCCGCTGCGCACGATCTCGAAGGTCCGTCGTGCCGAGGTCACCACGCAGCTCCTCGAGGTGAAGGAGATCTTCCCGGGTGTGGACCGCGTGCTCTACCGGGCCCTCTCGCTCAACCCGCGGCACCGCTACCAGCGCGCGTTCGTGCTGCGCGAGGACCTCCGCGGGCTCATGGCGGAGTTCAGCTTCTCGAACATCCAGGACGAGTGCCGGAGCTTCCTCGAGCCCCTGTTCCGCGGGCATGCCCGCGCCGCCGACGAGCTCCTCCCGAAGCGCTCGCCCACCCCGGTCGCGGAGCCGTCCGACACCGAGCCCACGGTGCTCGGGAAGATCGACGTCGACGCGATCCGGCGGGGTCTCGCGACGTCCTCCTCCCTGCTGCACGACCTGCCGGACGACTTCGACGACGAGCCCCGCGACTACCAGGGCGACGGTGCCCCCACCGGTGTGTTCGACGCCCCCTCCTCGCCAGGTCCCCTCGAGCGGCCCGTGCAGTACACCGAGGAGGCCGGCTGGACCGAGATCCAGCCCCGCCCGCCGTCCGCCCGGAAGGCGTCGCTCGACCAGCTCCGCGACGCGCTCGGCCCCGAGGGCCGCGACAACACCGAGGAGCCCACCGCGGACGACCTGAACCCGATCGACTTCACGGCCGAAGAGATCGATCTCGGGTCTGCCGAGCCCGCCGATCCGCACGCCGAGACGCAGGTCCTGGTGCCGCCTTCCGCCGAGGACCTCTCGGAGGTCGGCGAGTTCGAGCACACCGGCAGCACCCGCGACCCCCGGGCCCTGCGCCTGGTGCTCGGTGCCGGCGTGGCCTCGGTGTTCGCGGCAGGGCTCACGCTGTGCGTGGGCGGAACGCTGATCGGTGCGGTGGCGTCGCGCATCCCGGACGGTCCGGTGGCCACCGCCATCGAGCCCGCACGCGGCCGGCCCACCCTGCGTCCGACGGGCAAGCGGGCATGGCGGCAGGTCCCCGCGGAGCGTCAGTCACCTCCGCGGCCCTGGGTGCCTCTGGTGGGCGAGCTGCCCGGGTCCACCGAGGGTCTTCCGCCTGCAGACGCCGCTGCGGTGGGCCTGGAGCTCGCCATCCGTGCGATGGACGAGGGCGACTACAAGGGCGCGCTCCGGCTCGCCGGGCAGGTCGATGCTTCGGCCCTCCCCGCGGACCGGAGGGCCGAGGCCCACCTCATGCTGCTCGAGGTCGTCGGGGGCGCGCACCGCGCGCTGTACGAGCGCTCGTCCACCCCGGACCCCGAGCACCTGCGCGCGGCCACGGCGGCGTGGGCGCGGTACCGCGATCTGGCCGGCAGCGCGGGAGAGGCCCGCGCGGATCGGCACCTGGCGCACCTCTCTGGGCTGGGCGGCTAGCGCACCCGGTGCGGCCCCAGCGCAGGCTCCCAGTCGCGCTTCACGGGCAGCTCCGAGACGTCCGGCTCTCCGGTGGCCCGGTGCACCACCACGCCGTCCGCCCCGATCTCGGCGAGCTTCTCGGCACCCGAGCGGCTGATGAGCACGTACTCGTCGCGGTTTCCGTGGTCGAGCCACGCGATCGCGACCGATCCGCGGGCGATCTCCTCGGCCACCCGGCGATGGAGCATCATCCGGAGGATCGTGCGCCCGTCGCGGGCCACGAAGTGGAACGGATGGTCTCCACGGTTCTTCAGGCGGTTTCCGAGGATCAGGTTCCGCACGCGGAGGGCGTGCTCGTGGCGATCGCGGATCGCCTCGCGCTCCTTCCGCGCCTCGAGCCGCTCGGTGCGGCGGGCCTCCTGCTCCTCGCGGGCCGCCGCCTCCTGCTCGCGGCGCAGCTCGCCCTTGCGCTTCTTGCTGCCCTGGTCGTCCTTCCGCTGCTTCTTCAGGTCGCGGCGAGCCTTCTGGGCATCCTTGCTGGACGCCAGGCCCTTCGCGACGAGCTGGTCACGCAGGGACACGTCAGCCCACCTCGTACAGGGTGATGTAGCGGTTGCCCAGGATGCTGATCCGCCCGAGCAGGCTGGCGGCCTTGCCCACGCTCTTCGCGCCGACCTCCGTGATCAGCGCCCGACCGCGGTGGGCCGAGAGGTTCATCATCCAGCGGGCCAGGTAGAACGGCCCGGCGAGCTCCCAGCCCTCTTCCGGACGCTGCGTGCCGGGCTCGATGCGCGCGACGCCTGGCGCGACCCCGGCGCTCATGCGATAACCGGCCTTCTCGCTGACCTTCTTCATGTCGAGCGCGCACTTGATCGCGGACCGCAGCGTACCCCGCATGTCGTCGGCCATCCAGCACACCAGCGCGGACCCGGGCGCCTGCTCCCACACCTGGCCTCCCGCAGCGTCCGCGAGACCGGCCCACTCGAGCGACAGGCGGTCCATCGTGGCCCCCGGGCGCCCCATCGAGCGTGGCGGGGCGATGGCCTCCACGGCGACCACCACGATGGCCTGCGGCGTGGCCTCCTCGTTCCGGCGCTGGGCGGTCTTCCCGCCCTGCTCCACCACCGCTCGCACGAAGGCCGCGAGGTCGTTGTTGGTGGCCCGGTGGCCCTCCTGGACCATCAGCACGCCGATCGCCTCGAGCATCTCGGCACACGACTGGTAGCGGTCCTCCGGGCGCGCCCGCAGGCTCTTGAGCACGATGGCCTCGAGGTCCGCGGAGATCTCGGGACGGTACGTGTGGGGGGCCGGAACGTCCGCCCGGCGCACGCGCGCGATGGTCTCGTCGCGGCTCTTGGCCTTGAAGAGCCGACGGCCGGTCAGCATCTCGAAGAACACGACGCCGAGCGAGAAGAGATCGGAGCGACCGTCGAGCTCCTTCCCGTCCACCTGCTCGGGGCTCATGTAGGCGTACTTGCCGCGGATGACCTCGTGGAGCGCCTGGGCCTGGAAGGCCGCCCGGCTGATCCCGAAGTCCGTGATCTTCACCTCGCCCGCGTAGCTCACCAGGATGTTCTGGGGCGAGATGTCGCAGTGCACGATGCGCAGCGGCTTCCCGTCCTCGTCCGTGCGCTCGTGGGCGAACTGGAGCGCCTTGAGCACCTCCGACATCACGAACAGGGTGAGCGGGATCGGGAAGGTGCCCATGTCCAGCGCGCGGCTGACGAGCCGGGCGAGGTCCTGCCCGTGCACGTACTCCATGGCCATGTAGTACTGGCCGTTGACCTCCCCGAGGTCGAACACCTGGACGATGTTCACGTGGAGGAGCTGGACCGAGATGCGCGCCTCGTCGATGAAGAGCTTGATGAACTCGTCGTCGCCAGCGAGGTTCTGGAGCACCTTCTTGATCACGAGGATCTTCTCGAACCCTGCCAGACCGTACGCGCGGGCACGCCACACCTCGGCCATCCCGCCCGTCGCGATCTTCTCGAGCAGATGGTAGTCGCCGAACTGCTGCGGGCCTTCGTCGGGCACGCCACCCCCAGGGTCGCGACATCCTAGCGCGGCGGCGGGATGCGACCCAGCATCCTCACAGGGGATCCGATGGGCGGATCAGAATCAGAATCTTTGTTCGAATACGTCACGGGCCGTGACCGTAATGGGCGGCACGAACCCGGTGACGCGAGGATGCGCGCCGGGAGCGATGCAACAATCGCCCTGTGACGTACCTGCTCCTGGAGGGCCGGCGTAACGGGCGCTCGAAGCTCACCTGGAGACTCCCATGTCCGTCATCCCCGCCCGTCGTGTGTTCACGTTCCTCTCCCTCACCCTCGTCGTCATGGCGGTGTTCTGGCTCGGCATGCCCGACGCGCTCGCCCAGTACCAGGAGCAGCGCACCTCGAACGCGGGCAACCGCGCGCTCGGCAAGATCATCGGCTTCGCCGTGATGGCGGGCTTCGCCGGCCTCAGCGCCCTCGCCAAGGCCGGTGGCGGCAGCCAGCAGGGCACCGACCACGAGTGGCGCTGACACACGCCCGGTGAGCGGATAGCCCGCTCCACGACCCGCTGGAGGCGCCCGTGGACGAGCTGCTCGATGTCGTGCGGTTCCTCCGTTCTCCGGACGGGTGCCCCTGGGACCGCGCGCAGACCCCCGCCTCCATGGCCTCCTTCCTGATCGAGGAGGCCTACGAGGTCCTCGGCGCCGTGCAGTCCGGCGACGGTCCGGCCGTCTCCGAGGAGCTCGGCGACCTCCTGTTCACGGCCACCCTGCTCGCCGTGATCCGCGAAGAGGCCGGCCACGACGGGCTGGATGCGGTGGCGCGTCGCGCGGCGACCAAGATGCGCGACCGGCACCCGCGGCTGTTCGGGCACCCCGAGGACACCCGCACCTGGCAGGAGCTCAAGGGTCCCGCGAAGCCCGGCCTCGGAGTGAAGGACGGCCTCCCCGCCCTCCTGCGTGCGCAGCGCGTCGGAGAGGCCGCAGCAGCGCGCGGTTTCGACTGGAAGGACGCCAGGGGTCCCCGCGCGAAGGTCGCCGAGGAGCTCGCCGAGCTGGACGCTGCCGCCGACGGTGACCAGATGGAGGAGGAGCTGGGGGACCTCTTGTTCAGCATCGTGAACCTCGCGCGGCACCTCGGGGTCGACGCGGAAGCCGCGCTCGTCCGCGCCACCTCGAAGTTCGAGGGGCGCTTCGCACGCGTGGAGGACGCCGTGCGCGACGCGGGGGAGGATGTGTCCCACCTCGACGCCGAGGCGCTGGAAGCCACCTGGCAGGCGGTGAAGGAATGCTGATCCGCCTGTTCCTGCTGTTCACGATCGTGCCGGCCGTGGAGCTGTTCCTGCTCCTCCAGCTCGGGGCGCTCATCGGGCCCTTCCCCACCTTCATGATCGTCGTGCTCACCGGGATGGTGGGGGCCTACCTCGCCAAGCGCGAGGGGCTCGGCGTGATGATGGAGCTCCGCGAGGAGCTGCAGCGCGGGATCCCGCCGGGCCATCGGCTCGCGGAGGGGGTGCTGGTGCTCGTGGGGGGCGTGTTGCTCGTGACGCCCGGCGTGCTCACCGATCTCACGGGCTTCGCGCTCATCTTCCCGCTCACCCGTCGCTGGCTCGCGCCCCGCCTCGTCCAGGCCGTGTTGAGCCGCGTGGACGTGAAGCTCGGCAGCGAGGTGGACGCCATGGGCGACGACGTGGGCTACGAGGGCCCGGTGCGCCGCCGCGAGCCCCACCGGCCGCAGCAGACGAGCCACGCGCCCACACCGTTCTCGTCGCCCTTCGACGACCTTCCGTAGAGGCACCATGTCCGGCCCGACCGACGCCCACGAGCCCGAGCTCCTCGACGCGCTCGGAGAGCGCTACCTCCTCGCCGTGGAGCGCGTCTCCACCGGGGATCTCGACCGCGCGGAGGACCTCCTCCGCGACATCCTCCGCCAGGAGCCCCGCCTGGCCGAGCCCAACCTCACCCTCGGTCGCCTGCTGCTCGACACCCAGCGGCTCGAGCCTGCCGAGGAGCACACGCGCACGGCGCTCGCCATCCTCCAGGACGAGGGCCAGTGGACGGAGGAGGTGCCCGAGGACGTCGTGCTCTCCATCGCCCATGCCCAGCTCGCGGAGATCCTCCGCCTCCGGGCCGATGAGGACGACGTGATCTTCGGGGATCCGGAGACGTTCCACGCCATCGTCCGCGAGTCCAAGGAGCACTTCCAGAAGGCCGCGGATCTCGATCCGAGCGACGCCACCAGCAGCTACTACGCGTTCTTCATGGGGCCGCCGCAGTCCGCGGAGTGAGCGTCAGCCGGCGGCTCGCGCGAAGAACGCCAGCGCGCGGGTGCCGTCGTCCGCGGAGTCCAGGGTGAGGTCGCCGCCCTGGGCGACGCACAGGGCCCTGGAGACGTACAGGCCGAGCCCGGTCCCCCCACGGCCCTTCGTGGTCACGAAGGGCTCGAAGACGGAGGCGAGCACCTCGGCTTCCACGCCCGGCCCGGTGTCGTGGACCTCCACGCCGAGCAGCGCGTCGCGCTCGACGAACCGCACGGTCACGTGGCGCTCGGGGTGCTCCTGGACGGCATCGAGGGCGTTCTGCACGAGGTTGAGGAGCACCTGACGCCCGATGGACGGCCGGCCCTCGGCCCACACCGGCGCTCCGGCCTCCACGGTGAGCACCGCGGACGCGGCGGCGGCTCGCGGCCCCAGCATCCGGGCCACCTCCTCCGCCAGGCCGCGTAGGTCGTGGAGACCCTCCGGCTCCTGGCGCCCCACGTGACGCCAGCCGTCGAGGAGCTGCTCGAGGTGGGCCACGGCCACCAGGATCTCCTTCAGGGCGTCGGGGTCGAGCCCACCTGCCGCCCGGCCGAGCTGCGCCAACGCCTTGATCGCGAACAGCGGCTGCCGGATCTCGTGGGCCAGGCTGGCCGCGGCGAGACCCGCCTCCGCGAGCTCGGCGACCAGGAGCACCTGGGGGTCGCGCTCACCCATCGTCCCGTCCGTTGTCGAGGGTGACGTTGATCACGCAGCCGTCCACCCGGTTCCCGAAGCCGTCGTCCGCTTCGACCACCAGCGTGTACACGCCGTCGGCGGCCACCGCACCGTCCACGCCGCGCCCGTCCCACGACCAGCTGTCGAGAGGCCCGAGCGGCTCGAAGCGATCGACGCGGAGGACCCCGCCCGTCGCGTCCCGGACGGTGGCCACCCAGCCTGCCGGTGTGCTGGCGCTCTGGAGCGACACGTTCACGAGGTCGGCCTCGATCCCCGCCCCGGGGTCTCCGTCGGGCCGGAAGATCGCGGTGTCGGCCGTGCAGGCGACGGGGTCCACGTCCGGCGGGAGGAGCCCGAACGTCGCGAGCCAGGCGGAAGCGACCCCGATGCCGGCGCCGTCCAGGCGGTTGCCTGCGAGATCGCGCACGTCGGCGACCTCGACGGTCCAGGCGCCCAGGTCGGCATCCGCGGGCGGGTCGAGGGTGAGGGTGAGGGTGTCGTCGCCCCACGTGACCGCGCTCACGGAGGTCCCGGCGGGACCGGTCACCTGGAGCTGCTCGCCGCCCGTGTTCTCGAGGATGGGCTCGCTGAAGCGAACCGTCACGGTGTCCACGAGCCCGTCGGTGTCGCCGCTCGGATCCTGGCTCCAGACCCGGGGCGGCAGGTCGTCGCCGGTGACGAGCAGGTCGAGCCGCCCCGCCGAGCCGCCGCTGTCCGCAGCCACCCAGATGCTGCCGGGGCCCCCGGTGGATGCTCCGAGCAGGTCCAGCCCGAAGGTCGCGCTCCCGCTCGGATCGAGGGTCGCCACCAGGCCCGCGCCGGTCGGGGTGACCCCCGTGAGATCGCCCCGGTCGGCGCGGATGCGGACCTCGGCTCCCGCGGCGGGGTCGCCCGTGCAGTCCACCGCGCCATCGAGCGTGAAGGCGCCGACGTCACCGATGCCGAGCGAGGCCGGACCGAGGAGCTCCATGGGCCCCACGGGCGCGCCGTCGTCGGGGCCGGCCCAGATGGACGACGACGTCTCCGACCCGCAGAGGACACCGTCCACGACGAGCGCGCGGACGGTCCGCTCGCCCGAGCCGACCACATCGACGGCGAACGTGGGCATGGAGCTCACCGTGGTGACGCCCGAGACGCGGGTGGCATAGCGACTGAGCGGAGTGAGGCCGACGCTCGACCCTCCGAGGGAGAGTGTGACCGGCACGGGCACGTCCGGACCCACGCTGCACGCCCGCCCCGTCGGTGCACCCGCGAAGTCGAGGGCCGCGCTGGGGCCGCCGGCACCGCAGTCCGCGACCACGTCGAGCGGCTCCGACACCCCGGTGATCCCTGCCCCCACCGCGGACAGCGTGGCGGCGAGCTCCGGGGTGGTCCAGGTCCACGCCACGGTCGCCGCTCCGTTCACGAGGGTCCCGGGCACCGCGGGGCCGCCTCCCGACACGATGAACGCGAAGGCGTCGGGCGTCCGGTTGCCCCACGCGTCGCGGGCCTCCACGCGGACCTCGGTGGGACGGCCCACGAAGCCCCAGGGCTCGAGGATGGAGACCCCGAGGGACGACGCCGGACCCGCGGCGACCACGACGGGGTCGCTCGTGCCGAGCAGGACGTCCGCCTGGGCCACGGAGAACCGATCGACGCCCGCCGTGGTGACGGTCACGCCCACGGTGGCCGCGCCGTCCACGAGGGTGAGCGGGAGGGCGAGGTTGCCCGCGGCGTCCACGAGCACGAGGGGGTCGCCCACGGGATCCGTGTAGGGGTTCCCGAGCGCGTCGGTGACCCAGAGATCCACGTCGAACGGGACGCCCGCGGACACGGCGCCCGGGGCCGTGACCCCCACGAGGCTCGCGGGCCCGTTGAGCACGGCGAAGGGCTCGCTCGTCGCATCGAGGCTTCCTGCCTGGATGTGCAGGGAGGCATCCGGGCGCGCCGTGGTGAACGTGCACTCGAAGCGCATGGCCTCGCTCGGGAGGCTCGTGCGGGTGCAGGTCTCGTCGGGGAGCCCGGTGGTGGGCGTGGCGGCCGGGACGTCGCTCGGCAGCATGACGTTGCCGTACGGGTCGAGCACCTCGACGTCGACCTCCGCCGGGAGCCCTGCCCGCACGACGTCGGTGGGCCCGAGGGTGATGGAGCCCAGCGTCGCGGAGGGCAGCACGTCGTACGGCAGGCTGGTGCCCTCGACGTGGTCGGACCGGGCGATGAGCCGGATCTGCTCCCCCGCCACGGTGGTGATCGCCGTGCACGTGCGGTCGCCCGTGAGCGTGCCCTGGCAGGACGTCGTGCCCAGGCCGTCCACCGTGTCGAGGAGCGTGATGTCGCCCGGGAAGGCCGTCCGGTTCCCGAAGGCGTCCCGCGCGGTGATCAGCGCGGCCACGAGCGAGCCTGCGCGGCTCTGGAGGAACAGCGGCGTGACGTCGTAGCGGCTCGCGGCGCCCGCGTGGACCACGAAGGCGTCGGACTGCCCGTGGGGACCGTTCTGCACGCGCACGCGCTGCTCCGTGCAGGGACTCCCGAAGTCCGTGGCGACGGTGGGCCGCAGCACCACCGACCGCTCGCCGACGAGGCCGGGGATGGTGAGCGTGGTGTCGCCGCACGACAGGCCGAGCGTCACGCTGGTGGGACGGTCCGTGATCGTGTTGCCGAACTCGTCCACGAGCTTCACCGCCACCGGCAGGTCGTCGCCGGCGGAGAGCTCCCAGCTCGGGCCCGGGAGGGTGAGCTGGACCGCGAGCAGGCCGCTCGGCAGCCACTCCTGGACGAGCCGGTCGCCCGCGATGCCCGCGCCCGCGTCGATCGCCTCGACCTCGATGGTGAGGGTGTCCGGTACGAAGACCTGCACGGGCACGCTCGCGAAGCCGTCCGCGCCGAGGTTCCCGGTGAGCTCGAAGGTCTGGTAGTTGGTGACCTGACCCTCGAGCCCGAGCGCGACGTCCGCGTTGGGCAGGCCGTCCGGCACCGAGAGACGCATGCGCACCTCGAGGTCCGCCTGCACGGGCACCCCGTTGGGGTCCACGAGCGCCACCTCGATGGCCGCGGTGTCGTTCACGGTGGGCGTGATGCTCGGGGTGCTCAGCACGAGGCGGTCGGCGCGGGTGTCGCTCACGATGAAGGCGTCGTCGAGGCGCGCGAGCGAGCGCCCGGGGCTCTCGACCAGGACGTCGTAGGTGCCGAGCGGCAGGCCGGGGTCCACGACCGCGCGGAGGTGCTCGTAGTCGACGGCGGAGACACTCGACAGCGGGAAGCGCCCGGACTCCCCGTCGAGCCAGGCCACGAAGCCCCGATCCAGGTCGGCCTCGCCGGGCTGGTTCGCGTCCAGCTGCACCTGGGGGTAGAACGCCTCGCCCTCGATGGCGATGACCGTGGGCTCGCCGTTCCAGCCGCGGTCGGGCGCGACGCCGGTGAGCGTGGGGACGGGCAGCTCGACGCCGCATGCGAGCAGGTGGACCCAGAGCATCAGTACACCAACCGGAAGCCGGCGGAGGCCGTCAGCCCACCGAGGTTGCCGGTGAACGCGAGGTCGCCCCCCGGACCCGGGATGAACGACCACTCGAGCTCGCCCACGACGTCCGCCACACCCAATCTGTACCCCATCCCACCCAGCACCGTCCCGCCGGACAGCGCGCGGGTGCCCTCCGCGACCAGCGCACCGCCGAACCGCGCCTGCAGCGCGTGGATGGCCACCATGCCGCCGGCACCTCCCCAGAAGCCGACGCCAGCGCGGTCCTGGCGGAGGAGCAGCGCGACCTGGGCCGGGAGCACGCTACCCACGAGCTCCACGTCGTCTCCGATGCCCGTCGAGGCGCGCCCGGAGACCCCGTAGCCCCCGAAGGCCCCCCGCACGAGGACGGTCTCGCCCAGCAGGCCCGTGCGGATGTCGGCGACGAACCCCACGCGCGGTGAGCTCACGAGGCCGAGGTTGGTGGTCCAGCCGACCGTGGGGCCCACCATCACCCGTCCGAGCCGGGGCTCGAGCTCGAGGCGGGCCGACGACTTCAGGGTGTCGGTCGAGGCGGTGAGCACGACCTCGCGGGCCCGGTCGCCCTCGTCGGGCCTGTACTCCGCGACGAGCGTGCCGTCGGGACGTGCCACCAGCGGGCCGACCCGACCCTCGGTCACGTCGAGGGCCACGGACTCGTCCAAGACCGGCCGGCCCGCGCGGTCCTCCAGCGCCACGGTGACGTACGCCATGCTGTTGCGGCCCGTCCGCAGGATGGGCGGATCGAAGGCCACGGAGATGCCGCTCACCCGCCCCGGGGACAGGCTCAGGACCCGGGAGCTCTCGAGGGGCTCCACGGATCCGCGGCTGTCGACGGTGAAGGCCCCGAGCGTGCCGCGCACCGCGAGGGCCCGCAGCAGCGCGCGCCCGCTGCTGGCGACGATGCGCAGGGGGCCGTTGCCGGCCGGCACGGGGACCCGCAGGAGCGCCACCCCCGCATCGTCGGTGGTGCCCTCCACGGCCTCCTCGCCGAGCGAGACGCTTACGCCGGCCCCGCGGACGGGCCGCCCCATCGCGTCGCGCGCGGTGGCCTCCAGACGGAGCTCGCCGGCTACGGGCGTGTCGGTCCACCGGAGCCCCAGGGAGACGGGCGGGTCCTCCGAGACGGGGTGGCGGTAGCGGGCCACGAGGGTGTCGGTGCCGGGCTCCACCGCCCGGGTGCCGTCGTACTCGGCGGTGAGCACCTCGCCGCGCAGCTCGACGCGCTGGATCCTGCCGTGCACGGCCTGCACCTCGACGCCGTCGGGGTCCAGGCGGCTCCCCTGCGCGTCCTCGAGGGCCACCCGGACCTCGGCCACGGGGAGGTCCGTGGACAGCTCGGTGGGCCAGACCTGCAGGAGGACGTGGGCGGGGAGACCGGAGCGGCGCCCCACACGCACGGACGTGGCCGCGTCCTCCAGCCGGCACTCCACGCGGATGTCGGCGGCCCCCGCACGCACCCGACCATCGAGCGGAACGGCGTACAGGCCGGGCACGACGGCCACCACGTCGAGCGCTCCCACGGCCGGCGAGCGGCAGGTGGGGGCCTCCCCCGTCCAGGTGCGCCCGGCGGGATGCACGGCCCGCACCCACACGACGCGGGGAGCCCTCTCCACGGACCCGCGGTCGCCGGCCATGGCGACCAGGGCGGGCACCTGGGGGTCCGCGAGGGGCAGCGTGGTGACGGCCTCGTTGCCGAGGTCGTCCACGAGGCGGGCGGTGACGGCGTTCTCGCCGGGGAACTGGTCCACGCGCGCCGAGATCCGCCCGTTCTCGTCGGCGACGAACGGACCGTAGGAGCGCTCGCCCACCGCGAGGGTCACCGTGGCGCCGGGCTCCGCCTCGAGGGGGACGCGCGGCCGGGCGCGCACGCGCACCTCGCCCCACGCGGGCAGATCCGGGGTGCGCAGGTCGCGCACGCCGATGGAGAACACCCGCGCCGCAGGGGAGTCCAGGGGCTCGAGGGTGATCTGGATGCCGTCGGGCACGACGTCCACACCGACCACCTCCCCCTCCCCCACCACCACGTCGAGGAGGTCGGGGGCGGGCAGGTCCTCACCCGTCAGCAGCACCTCGAAGCGGCCCTCCTGCGCGATGACGTCGGTGCGCGCGGGGAGCGTCAGGTGGCCTCGGTCGGGCCAGGTGACCGGCAGGCTCACGGTCTGGGTGTGGTCGACCGACCGGATGGTGAGCTCCACCTCCCGGGCGTCCGCGTCGGCCGTGACCACGAGGGGCCAGACGCCCGGCAGCGAGCCGTCCCCGCCGAAGCGGACCTTGCCACCGCGCGCCGCCACGACGGGAGGCTCACCGACCGCCGCGCCGTCCTGGGTGACCGCCAGCCAGACGCGCTCGGGCAGCAACGGGTGGAGGCCCTCGGTGGCCGGCACCACGGCGAGCTCGATGCCCCAGGCGACGGCGACCCACGCGATCAGGGGCCGTACTCCACGCTGCCCCGGATCGTCGGCGGCGACGTGTCGCGGGTCTGCAGGACGCCTCGGACCTCGGCGACCTCCCCGAAGAGGTCGGTGGCCGTGACGGCGACGGGGTTCTCACCCTCCCCGAGGGGCACCCGCGTGCGGAAGGTGCCCTCGCCGTCGGCGGTCACCACGCGTCTCCCGAACGCGCCCTCCACCACGACGGACGCGCCCGGGCTCGTCTGCCCGGAGACCTCGCCCATGTCGGCCCGCGTGCGGCGGTCCTCCGGCCAGGCGACGGTGAGCAGGAGGTCGTCCGGGATGGGCCCGAGCGCCGCGGCCCTCCCGCGGATCACGGCACGCGAGCCCGCCGGCACGCGGCTCACGTCCGTGCCCATGACCGCGACGTCGCCCCGCTCGGTCTGCACGATGGCGAGGTCGTCCTGCACGGCGAGGGCGAACTCGCCGTCGGTGGTCTGGGCCGTGACCCCGGCGCCGGTGAGGGCGACGGCCCCGCTCTCTGGGCGCACGGTGGCGTGGGCGGCCCCGCCGTCGATCTCGAGCTGCACGCCGGTCTCGTCGACGTCGAGCACCCGCACGCTCGAGCTCGGGCCGATGCGCACGCGCGTCCCGCCCTCCAGCTCCAGCACCGCGCGCCCGACCGCCGTGGTGATGTGGTCCTCGGTGCGGATGGGGAGTCCGGCCACGGCGGGCCCCTCACGCCCCGGGCCGGTGAGCGTCACCTCACCGTCGACGATGGCCAGGATGAGCTGCTCGGCCCGATCGAGGGGACGCACGTAGCGCCAGATGCCCACGAGCATCGCGACGACCACAACGGCCGAGAGGAGCATGGCCACACTTCTGCGCACGGACGCTCCCTAATCCCTTCGCCCCGCCGTGTCGCCGATAGGTCCGTATCGGACGGCCTCAGCGGTGCAGGCGCACGAGCCACGGCGCGTCGGGCTCCAGCGGCTCCACGAGGTCCGCGCCCAGGCGGTCGAGGGTCTGCCGGGCCACCCAGACGTCCACGCCGCTCGCCATCCAGTCGTCGCTGGCGAGCTCGACCGGAGCCGAGGGGACCAGGCGCACGATGGCGAGGCCGTCGACGACCTCCGTGCCCACCGCGAGCCGGGCGCCGGACGGCAGGCCCGCCGCGAGGCCCGACATGAGCTGGACGAGGGCCTGTGCGGCGGGACCGTGGCCGATCCGGACGTCCACCGCGTCGTAGGCGCCCGTGGAGAGCCCGACGCCGCGACGGGCGAACGTGGGCCGCACCGCGGTGACGACGTCCTCCAGGATGGCGCGGAGGTCGGCATGGCTGTCTTGCGTCGCGGGCTGGTCGTCGGCGAGCTTGAGGAGCGCGTCCACGACCTCCCTGCAGCGCAGCGCCTCCTGCTCGAGGGCCTGCAGATCCTCCGCCAGGGCGGGGTCTCCGGTCCGCGCCCGCAGGATCTGGGCGAGCCCGAGCACGGCCGTGAGCGGGTTGTTGAGCTCGTGGGCCAGGCCGGCACCGATCTGGGCGACCGCAGCGAGCTGCCCCGAGCGCACGAGCTGCTCCTGGGCCTCGCGGAGGTGGGCCGTGGCCGCTTCGACCTCGCGCTGCAGATCCTGGTTGAAGGACTCGATGGCCTCGCGCTGCTGGCGGATCTCGTCCTGGTTCTCGCGCAGCCGCATGGAGAGGTGGTTGAAGGCGCGGGCCAGCTCGCCGACCTCGTCGGAGCGGGCGACCTCGGTCGTGATGCCGAGACGGCCGTCCGCGAGGGCGAGCGCATGATCGCGGAGGCGCGCGATGGGGTCCGTCACCGTGCGCGCCAGCACGAGGGCGAGGAGCACCGCGAGCACCATCGCGGCGCCGACGACGACGGGCAGCAGCCGTCGGATGCGCCGGGGACCCTCCAGCGCGACGTCGGCCGGCTCGAGCACCACCACGGTCCAGCCGGTCTCCCCGACCGGTGCGACGGCGCCCTGCACCACCATGCCCTGCCGCTCGTAGGTGATGCTCGCGACCGTGCCGAGCACGGAGCGCACCAGGCCTCTCTCCAGCAGGCGGTCCACGTGCCCGCGTGGGTCGGCCCCGAGCACCTCACCGTGGCGATCGAGGAGCGCGACGGCATGCTCGCGGCTCGACTGGCCCTCGAGCTCCTGGACGATGTCGAGGGCGAGCTCGGCCCCCAGCACCAGGATGGGATCGCTCGAGGCGACCACCGCGATGGGCACGCTCGGGAGCCCGTCTCCGGTGAACGGCTCGCCCACGGCCGTCTCGCGCGCGACGGCCTCGGTGACCGGCAGGGACCCGCGGAGCCTGGCGGCGCGCGAGGGCGTGGCGGCGAGGGCCCCCGGCGGCACGGTCTCCTCGGTGAAGTGCGCGGGGACCACGACCTCCTGGCCGTCCTCGTCCACGAGCGTCACCACCACGGCGCTCGGGATGGCGGAGAGCACCGCACGGGTGAGCCCCTCCCGGCGGGCCTCGTCGTAGTCCCCGAGGGGGAAGGTCTGGGCCCACCCGCGCAGGGTGGCCTCGCGATCGGCGACCCAGCGCTGCACGGACATCGCGACGGCCGCGGCGTCCCGCTCCTGGGCCCGTTCGGCCGTGACGGTCGCGGTCTCGCCGGCGACCCGGATGGCCACGATGCCCGTCAGCAGGAGCGCGGCGACGCTCACGACGGCCACGACGAGCGCGACGCGGAGCCAGAGCCTCACGGGATGGGGAACCGCATCCGGAACGTGGTGCCCTCGCCCACCGTGCTCTCCACCGTGATCGTGGCCCCGAAGCGCGTGAGGATCCGGTAGACGATGTTGAGGCCGAGCCCGGTGCCCTGACCGGGCGGCTTGGTCGTGTAGAACGGGTCGAAGATCGATCCGAGCCGATCGGCCGGGATCCCTCCCCCGTCGTCCGAGACGTCCACGCGCACCCAACGATCCTCGGCCTCGGCGCTCACGGTGACCGAGCCGGCGCCCGGCCCGTGACGGTCGTGCACCGCGTCGACGGCGTTCTTCAGGAGGTTCACGAAGACCTGCTGGAGCTCGTTGGACTTGCCGCGGAGCAGCAGGCCGTCGGGGCAGCGGACGGCGACGCGATCCCCCGTGATCGGGTGCGATCGCTTCACGAGCACCACGGCGTCCGCGATCACCCCCGGGAGCCCGACCTCACCCTCGAAGTCCGCCACCGACGAGCGCGAGTACCCGGAGAGCTGCCCGACGATCTCCTTGATCGAGCGCGAGTAGTCCACGATCTCGGCCGCGTAGCGACGACCGGCCTCGGCGTCCTCCTCGTCCACGATCGCCTCGGCGAGGCCCATGATCCCGAAGAGCGGCGAGCTGATCTCGTGGGCGATGCCGGCCGCGAGGGTGCCGATCCCGGCGAGCTTCTCGGACTGGATGAGCTCGCTCTGCACCTCGCGGAGCTCGGCGAGGGTCTTCTCGAGCTCGTCGTTCCGGGCCGTGAGACGCTCGAGCAGCGCGACGTTCTCCCGCGCGAGACGGACCTTCTCGAGGGCCTGGAAGACCTTCCGCTTCACGTGGAAGATGTCGCTCGGCGGCTTCACGATGTAGTCGAACGCGTTCATCTGGAGCGCGGTGAGCACGGTGTCGAGCGACGCGTAGCCCGTGATGACGAGCACCTCGCAGAGCGGGTCGGCGGCCTTGGCGCGCTGGAGGAGCTCGAGACCCCCGATGTCGGGGAGGTTCTTGTCGGTGAGCAGGACGTCGAGCCCGGCGTCGATGGCCTGAAGCCCAGCCGCACCATTGGAGCAGGCGACGACCTCGATGGGCTCGTCCGCGAACATGGAGGTGAGCAGTCGGAGGATGACCGGTTCGTCGTCCACGATCACGAGGCGTCCACGTGTCATCCCAGATCCTCCAGTGCCCGCTACTAGCCGGCGTTTGCAACTCGCACAACGCCCGGTAAGATGCTGCGGTGCTCTACCCGAGGTTCAGATGACCCCCCGTACCCGTGCCCTGTCCCCCCTCCTGGCCATCGGCCTCGTCGGGGCCCTGATGGGCGGCTGCAAGGCGAACAAGCCCGAGGAGCTCGAGAGCACCAGGGACATGAAGCAGCAGATCCTCGAGCGTGAGGATCCCGAGTCCGGGCTCGTGCTCCAGGAGGTCGACCTCGACGTGGACGGCCAGGTGGACGTCTACAACTACTACCGGAAACGGTCGAACGACCGGCTGCTGGTGCGGAAGGAAGTGGACCTGAACGACGACGGCAAGGTCGACCTGATCTCGTTCTTCGACGACGAGGGCCGCCTGAAGAAGGAGCAGATGGACTCCGACTACGACGGCCACTTCGACTGGACCGACCACTACCAGGAAGGGAAGCGGGTGATGTCGGAGTACGACACGGAGACCGACGGTCGCCCGAACGTCTTCAAGTACTACGACAGCTCCTCGGGCACGTCCGTGCTCTCCCGGAAGGAGCGCGACACCGACGGCGACGGGAAGATCGACGTCTGGGAGCGCTTCGACAAGGACGGCAACGTCATCCGTACCGGTCAGGACACCGACGGCGACGGGAAGATGGACACCCGGAGCGAGTGACGGGAGCTGCCGTCCCTCTGACGGTCAGCGCGACGACACGGAGAGAGCCCCGCCCCTGCGGGGCTCTCGTGCTCAGGGCCTCAAGGGAGCTTGAGGCCTGCGAACAGGTCGCCGAAGGTGCCGAACGACTCCTTCTTGGCGGGCTTGGCAGCAGCGGCGGCCGCGCGCCAGTCGTCGGTGCTCGGCGGGAGCGTGGTGAGCACGAGCCGCTCGGGCTTCGTGCCGTCCTTCACGCGCGCCGTGACCCGCTTGCCGCGCCGGAAGCGCTGGGCGAGCATCGTGCCGGCCGGGAGCTCCACCTCGGAGGCCGGGAGCCACGCGGAACGCCCGTCGTCGAGCTGCACCACGACCCCGTTGCGCATGACCTCGGCGACCTGGCCCGAGACCTCCTCGGCCTCGGCTGCAGGAGCCTCCGCGGCGCCCTCGGCCGCGAGGCCCAGGCTGATCCGCCGCCGCTCCTCGTCGATCGAGAGGATGCGGACGTCCACCGCGGAGCCCACCGAGAGGTCCGAGCCCATCTTCGAGCGGTGCAGCAGGCCGTCGAGGCCCTCCGCGAGCCGCACGAAGGCCCCGAAGGCCGTGACGCGCACGATCTTCCCGACGTAGACGCCACCCTCGACGTAGTCGGTGCCCACCTTGCGCCAGGGCGCCTGGTCGGGGTTCTTGAGGGACAGCGTGATCTTCTTCGTGGCGGGGTCCACCGCGACCACGCGCACGGTCACGGGCTCACCGACGTTCACGAGATCCGACGGGGATGCGCCCTGGTCCCACGAGAGCTCGGACTTCGGGACGAGCCCGTCCACACCGCCCAGGTCGACGAAGGCGCCGAAGGGCTGCACGCTCCGGATGGTGCCCTCGAGGTCCATGCCCACCACGAGGCGCTGCCAGAGCTCCTCGGCGAACCGCTCGGCCTGCTCCTCCTCGATGGCCCGGCGCGAGAGGACGACCTTCTCGCCCACCTCGATCACCTTGAACAGCAGGGTCTGGCCGACGAACACGCTGGGCTCCTCGACGTACGACCGGGAGATCAGCGAGCGGGGACAGAACGCGCGGGCCTCGCCGACCCGGACGTCGAAGCCGCCGTTGTTGGCGGTCATCACGCGCCCCTCCACCGGGATCCCGGTGGCGTGGGCCTCGTCGAGGAACGCGCTGGCCGCGGCACCCGTGAGCTGCTTGGAGATCTTCACCTCCGACTCGCCCGCGAACACCACGAAGGCGGAGACCTGGTCGCCGACCTTCACACCCGGGACCTCGGCGCTGTCGATCCAGGCCTCGGACTTGGCGCCGATGTCGACGAGGACGGCGGACTGCTCGACGCGGGTGACGACACCCTCGACGGGGGTGCCGGGCTCGATGCGGTCTCCGGTGACCGAGCCCTCCATGAGGGCCGCGAGCTCGGCCGGATCCATGTTCGCGATCGCGAGGAGGTCGTCCGTCTCGAGGCGAGGGGCGTCGGGAGAGCGCTCGATGGGGGCGCGCTGCGTGCGACGCTCGGGGGTGGCGCGCTCGGCGGGAGCGCCCTGCTCGTCGAAGGGACGGCGCTCGGGCTTGCGGGAACGCGTGGACCTGGGCTTGGACATCTGGGACTCCGATGGAACGGGCCCGTCTATCCGGCCGCGCGCGAGGCGGCCCGTCAGCGACGACCGCCCTCCTGGTCGTAGCGGGCGCGCAGGTCCTTCAGGTCGGCGAAGGTGAGGCGCTTGTCCTGCGGTTGGCGGAGCAGGTACGCCGGATGGAACGTGGGGAGCACGGGGAGCACGAGATCGGAGTGGGGGTCGCGCCAGACGTGCCAGCGCCCCCGAGAGCGCGTGATGCCCTGGGTGGTCTGGAGGAGCGCCTTGTAGGCCACGCTGCCGAGCACGAGCCCGAGCTTGGGGCGCAGCGCGCGGAGCTGGGCGCGCAGGAACGGCATGCAGGCGTCCACCTCCTCCGGCAGCGGGTTCCGGTTGCGCGGCGGCCGGCACTTCACGACGTTCAGGATGTAGACCTGGTCGCGCCGGAGCCCGAGCACGTTCTCGAGCATCTTGTCGAGCATCTGGCCGGCGGGCCCCACGAACGGCTCGCCCTGGAGGTCCTCCTGCTCGCCCGGGCCCTCCCCGATCACGACGAGGTCCGCGGAGGGGTCGCCCACGCCGAACACGATGTTCTTGCGCGCCTTGCAGAGATCGCAGCGGGAGCAGTCGCCGAGCTCGTCCCGGACGGCGCGCATGCCGCCCTCCCCCACCAGGACCTCGGTGCGCGAGGTGGCCGCGAGCGACGCCCACGCGGCCTGGGGTGCGGTGTCGACCTCCGCGCGCGGCAGATCCACCAGCGCCCCGCGGGCCTGGAGGTCGCCGACCGCCGCCAGGAGGTCCGCCGCCAGCGCGTTCAGCTCGTCACGCACCGAACCTCCACCCATGGCGCCGGAGCGCGCCGTACACCGCGTAGAGCGGGAGCCCGATGACCTGGAACTGGTCGCCCACGATGTGATCGATCAAGAAGCTCCCGCCGGCCTCCGCGGCGTAGCCGCCCGCGCAGCCGCTCGCTTCGCCCGTCGCCACGTACGCGCGGATCTCTTCTTCGGTGACGTCGGCCCGGACGGCCACGCGCGCCACCGTGACCCCCGACTCCTCCCAGCCCGCCGACCACACGACAAATCCCGTCACGAGGTGGTGTGTCCTTCCGCGCAGGTCGAGCAGGCGGGCGACGTGAGCCCCGTCGTCTTCGGGCTTTCCGAAGATCGTTCCGCGAACGGGGTCGTACACCACCTGGTCGGCCGCGATCCCGATCGCGTCGGGCCCGATCTCGACCGCCGCAGCCTTGGCGCGCGCGATGGCGAGCGCCCGTTCAGCGGGGTCGGGAGCCACGAAGGCGCCCTCGTCGATCGAAGGTGAGACACAGGAGACATCGAGCCCTGCGTCACCGAGGATCCGGCGACGCCAGGGGCTGCTGCTTGCGAGGACGAGTCGGGGCACGGGGACGTCTTGGTAGGAGATGGCCCCTCCGATATACTCCAGCACCGACCTGGACGCCCCCCCTCGGGGTTCGGCGGACGGGACCCCAGACTTCCGCTGAAAAGCGAACTTTTCCAGTTCGCCAGGAGGCCCAGCACATGACGACCGGTGCGGTCGGAATCGACCTCGGCACGACCTTCTCTGCCATCGCGCACGTGAACCAGCACGGGGTGCCGGAGATCCTCCCGAACCTGGAGGGCGACCGGATCACCCCGTCGGTGATCCTGTTCGAGGACGGGGAGCCCATCGTCGGCACGTACGCGAAGCAGGCTGCCGTCGTGTACCCCGAGCAGGTGGTGGAGTTCGTCAAGCGCTACATGGGCGACGACAAGTTCCGGTTCGAGTACGACGGCAAGTCGTACACGCCTGAGCAGCTATCGAGCTTCATCCTGGCGAAGCTCAAGCACGACGCCGAGCTCCGCCTCGGTCATCGCGTGGAGCAGGCGGTCATCACGGTCCCCGCGTACTTCACCGACGTCCAGCGGCGCCTCACCCTCGCCGCGGGCGAGATGGCGGGCCTGCAGGTCCTCAAGCTCATCAACGAGCCCACGGCGGCCGCGTTCGCCTACGGCCTCAACAACATGGGCCAGAACGCCAAGGTCCTCGTGTACGACCTCGGCGGCGGTACCTTCGACGTCACCCTCGTCGACATCGCGGACCGCGAGATCAACGTCATCGCCACCAACGGCGATCACATCCTCGGCGGCAAGGACTGGGACGACCGGCTCATCGAGCACGTCGCCCAGGCCTTCATCGAGAAGCACGGGCTCGATCCCCGCGACGATCTGGCGAGCTACCACGACCTCCGCGCGAAATGCGTGTCGGCGAAGATCAGCCTCACCCGCCGGCCCAAGGTCAACGTCTTCCACGACTACGGCAGCAAGGTCCTCCGGCTCGCCGTCACGCGGGAGACCTTCGAGGAGCTCACGAAGGACCTCCTCGACCGCGCCGATGCCCTGACCGTCGAGGTGCTCCGCGACGCGGGCGTCGAGGCGAGCGCCGTCGACACCGTGCTCCTCGCCGGCGGCTCGACCCGCATGCCGATGGTGCGCGACTCCCTCACCCGCATCTTCGGGAAGGCGCCGGCCACCGACATCAACCCCGACGAGGCCGTGGCGCTGGGCGCAGCGCTCACCGCGGCCATCGAGAGCGCCGCGCTCGCCGGTGAGGAGTCGCCCGTCGACATCCGCACCCACGACGTCACGAGCCACAGCCTCGGCATGGTCGTGTACCGCGAGGGCGCGCTGTTCAACTCGCGCATCATCCAGAAGAACACCCGGATCCCCGCCGAGAAGACCCGCGAGGACTACTCCACCACGCACGACGGGCAGACGACGGTGGACCTCTGGCTCGTCCAGGGTGAGGACACCGATCCGCTGAAGTGCACCGTGCTCGGGCACTTCGAGTTCTACGGCATCCCGCCGCGGCCCGCGGGCGAGGCGCGCCTGGCGGTCACCTACCGCTACAACGCGAACGGCATCGTCGAGGTCGAGGCGATGGACCTCGAGACCGGCCAAATCCTGCCCCACCGCCTCGCGGCCGGCCAGGTCACCCTGGAGGACCTCGCCCACAACCGCGCGCCCATGCAGGTCGCGCTGGTCATGGACTGCTCCGGGTCGATGTACGGCAAGAACATCTCCGAGGCCAAGGCCGCGGCCCTCGGGTTCGCCGAGCGCACGCTGTCGAGCCCCAACCGCCAGATCGCGATGGTGGCGTTCCCGGGCGGCGTGAAGAGCACGCCCACGAACGACATGGCGCGCATCAAGTGGGCGATCGACTCCCTCACCCCCATCGGGTCCACCCCGATGAGCGAGGGCCTGTACGACGCACGCAACCTCCTCCGTCCACGAGCCGGTGTGCAGCGGGTGTTCGTGGTGATGACCGACGGTCATCCCGACGACCCCGACGGCACCGTCGCCGAGATCCACCGCCTCCGTTCCACGGGCGCGCGGGTGATCACCATCGGCGTCGGCTCCGAGGTCGACAAGGACTTCCTCGCGTCCCTCGCGTCCGGTCCCAGCGACTTCCACTTCTGCAACGAGGCCCTCGAGCTCGAAGGCACGTTCATCAACCTCGCGACTCAGCTCGCGGGCGACTGACCCGGCTGGGAGACCCACCGCATGAGTGAATCCGATCCGGCCGGCATCCAGGAGCTCAAGCAGCTCATCGCCGACAAGCTCTCGGAGGACCGCGTCCGCGAGAAGGCCTTCGATCAGCTCTACGAAGAGCTGCGGCAGTACAAGGAGGACTTCCTCTTCCAGGCCGAGAAGCCCCTCCTGCTCGACCTCCTGCTGTTCTACGACAGCCTGAACTGGTTCCAGGAGTCGCTGATCAAGCAGGAGATGTCGCCCGACGTGGTCGCCGACAGCTTCCAGTACCTCATCGACGAGTTCCTGGAGCTCCTGTACCGCCGCGACGTCGTGCCCTTCGAGTCCACGCAGAAGTTCGACCGCAAGCGCCAGAAGGCCGTGAAGGTCGAGCCCACGGACGACGCGGGCGCGGACCAGACGATCAAGCAGGTCCTGAAGCGCGGGTTCAACCGGAGCGACAAGATCCTGCGTCCCGAGGAGGTGGTCATCCTCCGGCACAAGAAGAAGAAGTGATCGGCACGCATGTCTGAAGAAGAAGTCGCCGACGACGCGCCGGTCCTCGGGATCGACCTCGGGACCACGTTCTCCGCCATGGCGCTGGTGAACCATCACGGCAAGCCCGAGATCGTCACCAACGCCGAGGGCCACCCCACCACGCCGTCGGTGGTGCACTTCTACGACGAGGACGCGTGCGTCGTCGGCGACGAAGCCGTGAAGATGGTCGTCATCGACCCCGAGAACGTCGTCCGCTTCATCAAGCGGCACATGGGCGAGGAGGACTTCACCCTCGAGTTCTTCGGTCGCGCGTACACGCCCCAGGAGATCTCGGCGCTCATCCTCCGCAAGCTCAAGGAGGACGCCGAGGAGCTCCTCGGGGTGGACGTCGAGGACGTCGTGATCACCGTGCCCGCGTACTTCAACAGCGCCCAGCGCGGGGCCACCGCCGAAGCCGGCGCCATCGCGGGTCTGAACGTCCTCTCGATCATCAACGAGCCCACCGCCGCCGCCATCGCCTACGGGCTCGATCGCATCGGCGGGCAGCGCAAGCTGCTCGTGCTCGACCTCGGTGGCGGCACCTTCGACGTCACGTGCATGGCGATCGAGGGCACCAAGCTCACCACGCTCGCGAGCGACGGCAACGCCGAGCTCGGCGGCAAAGACTGGGACGATCGTCTCCTGAACCACGTCGCCGAGGAGTTCTTCGAGAAGTACCAGCTCGACCCCCGGGACGACGCGGCCCCCTACCAGGAGCTCTACGAGCGCTGCCTGCACGCGAAGATCAGCCTGTCCACGAAGGATCGCGCGATGATCCCCGTGAACTACCGCGGCAAGCGCCTGGCCGTGAAGGTGACCCGCGAGCTCTTCGAAGAGCTGACGGCCGACCTCGTGCAGCAGTGCGAGGACACCTCCGTCATCGTGCTCGAGAAGGCCAAGCTCACCTGGGAGGATCTCGATGATGTCCTCCTGGTCGGTGGGTCCACGCGGATGCCGATGATCCGCAACCTGCTGGTCCGCCTGTCCGGCAAGGAGCCCGCGGAGGGCGTGAACCCGGACGAGTGCGTGGCGCTCGGTGCGTCGCTCGCCGGCGTCTTCCGCCATCGCCCGAACCACCCCGCGCTCATGACCAAGCGGGAGACCATCAAGAAGCGCGCGAAGAAGCTGGCCGACCCCGCGCCTGCGCCCGCTCCGGACCGTCCGCGCGGGGCCGTCATCGGCCTGGCCTACGGCGGGCACGTCGCCCAGCAGGCCATGATGGGGCTCACGGGCTCCACCTCGGATTCCTCGCCAGGCCTCATGGGCGTCGAGATCGAGGACGCCACCACCCATCCCCTCGGTCTCGTGGTGCTCAACAAGCAGCGCGAGGAGGTCGTGTACGAGCTGATCCCGGAGGGCACGCGCCTCCCGCACGAGAAGCGCGGCACGTTCGCGTACGCCTACGAGAACATGCGCGCCGTACGGGTCGAGGTCACCGAAGGCACCGGCACGTACCGCGACGAGGTCACGGTCATCGGCAAGGTCGAGCTCACCGGGCTGCCTCCGCGCCCCAAGGGCACCCCGATCGAGGTCGTGTACACCTACGGTGTCGACCAGATCCTCAAGGTGCAGGTGGTGGACATCGAGACCGGCATCAAGCGCGAGGTCGATATCCGCTTCCAGGGCGGGCTCACCGGCGACCAGGTGAGCGCGGCGCGAGCGCGGAACGAACGCATGGACGTGGACTGACCGTCACCGTTGCACGCGGAGAATGCTCAAGGGTTCCCCGCCGGCCGCCGATGCCCGTATGATGCCGTCCTGACTTCTGGCACAGGCTCCAAGCGCACTCGATGGATTCCCGTCAACTCGACCTGGCCGCTGAGTTCTGCGAGCTCGTCGGCAAGCCCAACCTGCTGGAGTACCTCGGTCTCCCCGAGAGTGCTTCGCCGGAGGCGCTCCAGAAGAAGCTCAAGGCCCGGCGCAAGTACATGCAGGGCATGCAGAGCAACCCGAAGTACCGCGCCGAGGCGATGTTCCTGATCAAGAACTTCGCGGCGCTCTCGGGTGTGCTCGCCAACCCCATCCCCTACCTCGAGGACGCGCGCCGCCGCGCAGAGTCCCAGCACCTGCCGGTGCTCGAGATGACCATCAAGGGCGTGCTCGCCGGAGGGTCGCTCAACTACGACCAGGAGGACTACCTCCGGCGAAACGCGCTGGAGCTCGGGGTCTCCGAGGCCACCTTCGAGTCCGTTCTCGAGCGTCTGGCCACCTCCGCGGGCGTCCAGCGCGCCACCGAGAGCCTCACGGTCACGGCCGAAGAGCTCAAGACCGTCGACTTCTACCGCACGCTCGGTGTGCCCCGGCACGCCAGCCGCGACGAGATCTACCAGAAGTACCGGGCTCGCACCGAAGAGGCGAAGTCCATGGCGGACCCCGTGCAGCGCGACGCCACGCGCACGCGGGTCGAGAAGGCCTGGAAGGTCCTGTCGGACGAGAAGACCCGTCAGCAGTACGACCTGTCCTGGACGCGCACCGGTCCGCCCGCGCGCAACCGGGACGCCCCGCGCCCCGTTCAGTCCTCCACTGCACCCCCGGTCCAGCCGCGCAGCTCGATCCCCAAGCTGCCGCCGAGCGCGCCGTTCGCCAACGTGGCGCCCACCGGCAGCCACCCTGCCCTGGCGCCGCCGCGGCTCGAGCTCCTCTCGCAGGCCCGGCAGCGGATCCAGCTCACGGGCACGCCGGTCACGGTGTCGATCGAGGTGCGCAACGCGGGCGAGCTGCCCCTCCGCGGCACCGTGCGTGCGGACGCCCCGTGGCTCAAGGTGCTCACCGAGAGCCTGGCGCCCGAGAAGAAGCAGCAGGCCGTGCGCGTGCAGATCGACCCCACGGCGGTCGCCGGGAAGGCCGCCACGGGGGTCGTGCACCTCGAGTCCGAGAAGGGCGGGAACGCGCAGGTCGAGTTCGAGGTCGTGCGGCCCTCGCTCAACCCGATGATCCCCGCGGCCATCGGCGGGGGCCTGGCCCTCCTGCTCCTGCTCGTGCTCGCGGGCTGGATGCTCCTCTCGGGGCCGTCGGTCTACACGATCCAGATCGACCCGTGGGCGCAGGCCGTGCTCATCGAGAACGATGTCGCGGGCAGCGGCACCGTGGTCACCGTCGAGGTGCCGAACCCCGGTGAGTCCACCATCACCGTGCGCCACCCGAACTTCAAGCCGTGGGTGAAGGACGTCACGCTCGAGCCGGGCGGCGTCCTGCCGGTCGAGCTCGTCCTCGACAGCCCCATGAGCTTCCGGCCGTCTCCGGACCTCAAGCTCGCGCAGCTCGACCCCGAGGTGGCCGTGAAGGTGATGGCGCCCTTCCAGCCCGGTCTCGACCGCTGTCTGCGCAGCGGGGTCACCGGAGACGCCGGTGCGCGCGGGGTCGTCCGTATCCACGTCGGTCCGGAGGGCCGTCCCATCGGCTTCGACGCCGAGGGCTCGGGCACGAGCTCGCCCACCGTGCGGAAGTGTCTCGAGCGCCAGGCCGCCGGCCCCCTGTTCCCCCCTCTCGCGGACGGCGACTACGCGACCGTCCGCTACGACTACGTCATCCCCGCCCGATGAGCCGCACACCCGACGAGCTGCTCGATCACGCGGAGCAGGCGCTCGACAGGGGCGACGTCGATGCGTGCCTGGCGTTCTGCCAGCGCGTGCTGGACGCGGATCCGCACCACACGAGCGCCCACTACCTGCGCGCCGAGGCCCTCCGGGACGTGGGGGCCATCGAAGACGCCGAAGACGCCTACCGGGCCGTCATCCAGCGGGATCCGCACCACTCCGCGTCCTTCTCCGGTCTGGGTGCCGTGCTCTTCGATCAGGTCCGGTTCGACGAGGCCCGAACGGCCTGTCTTCGCGCCCTCCGCGCGGACGACGGCAACCCGGAGGCCTACTACTGGCGGGCGATGCTGCGCGAGCGACGGAGCGACTTCCGGGGCGCCCTGCGCGACTACCGCCGTGCGTACACGCTCGACCCCGAGCGCTTCCCGATGCCCGAGACGCTCGACGACGCCACCGTCGAGGCCATCGTGTCCGACGTGCTGCTCTCGCTGCACCCAGCGCTCCGGTCGTACCTCGCGCAGGTCGTGATCCTGCTCGAGGAGGTCCCGGACGCGGATCTCTGCCTGCAGTACGACCCCCCTGCCCCTCCCGGCGAGATCCTCGGGGTCTTCTCGGGCACGTCGCTCGCGGATCGTTCGCTCGACGACCCGTGGACCGGGCTGCCTTCGTCCATCGTGCTGTTCCGTCGCAACCTGGAGCGAATCGCCTGGGACCGCGAGAAGCTCGTGGACGAGCTGCGGATCACGGTGTTCCACGAAGTCGGCCACTTTCTCGGGCTCGACGAGGACGATCTCGAGAAGCGCGGGCTCGACTGACGCCGGTGTTTGACGTCTTCCGGCCGCGGGTTACCAGACTGCACCTCGGGGGATTAGCTCAGCTGGGAGAGCGCAGCGTTCGCATCGCTGAGGTCAGGGGTTCGAGCCCCCTATCCTCCATCCACACGCCTCGGCTCACGCCGGGGCGTTCGTGTTTCCGGGCTCTGCATCCGGACGGGAGGCGCTGATGGTCCAGGACGCACAGGGACGCGCGACGAGCGCGCCAGGCACGGCGCTCCGCACGGGCTTCGCGCCCACGGACGACGGTCACGAGCTCTACTGGCGTGCGGTGGGCTCCGGGCCGCCCCTGATGTGCTGCAACGGGGTCGGCGTCTCCACGTTCTTCTTCAAGTACATCGCGAACCACTTCCGCCACACGCGCACCGTCATCCTCTGGGACTACCGGGGCCACGGTCGCTCCACGACGCCCGCCCACCCCGAGACGGCCGACCTCTCCATCGAGCGCAACGCGAAGGACCTGTTCTCGGTGTGCGACGCGATCGGCGTGGACGAGCCCATCGTGCTCGTGGGCCACTCGATGGGCTGCCAGGTGCTCCTCGAGGCCACGCACCAGCGGCCGGACCGCGTGCGCGCCCTCGTGCCGATGCTCGGGACGTTCAGCCGTCCGCTCGACACGTTCATGGACAGCCCGTACTCACGCCCGATCTTCAACGTGATCAAGCGGGCCGCGGACATGGGCGGCAAGGCGAGCACCCGCGCCCTGCTGCCGCTCTACGCGAACCGGCTGGCGTACCGGGTCGGCGGGCTCTCCGGCCTCGTCGACAAGCACTACGCGATGAAGCAGGACATCGACAAGTACCTGGAGCACCTCGTCCACATGGACCCGCGGGTGTTCCTGCGCATGGTCGACCTGATGGCGGACCACGACATGGAGATGTTCCTGCCGCAGATCCGGGTGCCCGTGCTCGTGATCGCCGCCGAGAACGACGTGTTCACGCCGCTCCATCGCTCCCGAAAGATGGCGGAGCTCATCCCGGGCGCCGAGCTCCTGGTGCTCGCCGAGGCCAGCCACGCGGCCATCGTGGAGCACCCGGAGACCATCAACCGCCGGATGGACCGCTTCTTCGCCGAGCGCCTGAGCTAGCGGCGACGGCGACGGCGGCGGCGGCGCTTGGGGCTCGACTCGCCGGGCTCCGGCAGCGGGCAGTCGTCCTCGCCGAACCAGACGCGCCAGCGGGCGCGCACGAGCCTGAGCATGTCGGCGTTGGCGCCGTTGCGCAGGGACGCGTCGCTCGCGAGCACATCGAGCGCCGTGGCGCGGGCCGCCACCAGGAGATCGCGGTGCGCGGCGGGCTCCAGGAAACGGACCTTCGGTGTGAGCGCGCCGTCCTCCGGCGTGCCGTCGAGGGCGGCGACCAGGCGCTCGACGACCTCCGGTGGTGTGTCGTCCGCCACCACGAGGCTCACCTGGTGCACGCCCATCGCCGCGATTCGCTCGAGACGGCGGGCCTCGATGCGGTTCGCGTGCTCCACCACCGCCACCCCGAGACCCGGGATGGGCGGGCAGTCCTCGAGCGGGATGGTGGCGAGGATGCCGTCGACACGACGGTGCTGGAGGTCCTCCACCACGCGCACACGGTCCTCGCGCGGCATGGCGCCGTGGAGCAGCCGGAGCTTCGCGCCGGACAGGGCCTCCGTGGAGATGGCCGTGAGCACCCGGCTGGCCTCGCTCGGGTCGAGGGCGTCGCGGCCGGCGATCTGCGGGAAGAGCACGGCCACCTGACCGCCCTCGTTGAGGGTGTGGCGCGCGGGCGCGTAGGCAGAGTCGCGCTGGCTCACGGTCTTCACGATGTGCGGGGGGCGCTTGGGACCGTCGATCCACGACACGGCCCACGAGCCCCACGCCTCGACGAGCGAGCTCGCGGTGGGCCGGGTGGCACGCAGGACCAGGACGTCCGGCTGCGGGTGCCCGAGCTCCTCGAACGTGCCCTGCAGCGCGACGGCCTCACCGCGATCGACGACCACCACGAGCCCGAGGCGCCGGAACGGGAGCTCGGCCTTCAGGAGCTCGTGCGTGCCGTACACGATGTGGATCTCGCCGCGCTTGATGCGCTCGGCGGTGGCCGCCTGGACCTTCCGGCCGGCCGGGAGGAACGCCGCCTCGATGCCCGCCGCCTTCAGCAGCTCGTGAGCGAACGCGAAGTGGGCCTCCGCGAGCTGCTCGTCCGGGGCGACCCAGAGCACCTGGACCTTGCTCTCCGCGAGCGAGGCTGCCGCCAGCAGCGCCACGAGGCCCCTGCCCGACCCGGCGTCGCCGGCCAGCACGCGCCGCATGGGCCGGCCGCGCCGGAGGTCGCGCTTGATGGCGTCGAAGGCGGCCTCGCTGGCGTCCGGGAGCACGTGGTCGATGCTGGAGAGGATGATGCTCGGCGCACGGTGCATCACGGCCTGCTGGATGCCCTTGGTGCGCTTGGTGTGACGGTCCCAGGACGCCGTGAGCGCCAGCCCGAAGGCCTCCTCCCACGCCAGCCGACGCCGGGCGGCGTCGCGATCCCCCCGCCCGTGCAGGGCCAGGAGCGCCTCGGCATGCCCGGGGAGGTCGCGCGGACGCAGCTCCGGAGGCAGCGGGTCGCGGAGCTCGCCGAAGCCCGGGAGCAGCTTGAACACGAGCTGGTGGACCTCGCTGTCGGGCACGCCGGGCAGGCCGTAGGACACGCGGCGCACGACCTTGCCGTCCTCGACGACGCCGTCGGGGTCCGCGAGGACCTCGCCGTCGTAGGTGCCCACCACCACGACGCGCTGGCCCACCTCGACGGTGGAGGCGAAGCGGTCGGCGGCCGCGGCGTCGGTCCACCGGAGCGGCAGCCGTGCCGCACCCTTCAGGGTGGCCTGCACGGTGCGGTGCCCGTCGGGACGGAGGCGGCTGTGGAAGCCCGCCAGGCGCCCGCCCACAGCGACCTCACCCTCCGGGAGCTCGCGTCCCGCACCGTGGATCGGGCGGAACACCTGCTCCGAGAGGGGCTCGTGGTGCAGGAGGTCGTGGACGGTGAGGATGCCGGCGTCCTCGAGGGCGTTCGCGAGGTCGTCCGGGACGTCGAGATCCGCGATGCCGACGTTGGGGTTCCCGTTCCAGAAGGCCCGGCGCGGCTGCCGGCGGGGCTCCTCGATCAGGACCGACTCGTTGGGCTCGGGAGCGTCGCGCTCGACCCGCTCGTTGCGGTCGGCCCGATCGCCACCGCGACGGCGGCGGTTCTTCCCGCGACGCCCGCCCTCACGCGCCTCGACGGGCTCGCTCGTGCGCTCGGGTTCCTGACGGCGACCCCCACGGGGCCGCTCCGGCCGCGGGCGGTCTGCGCGCGGGAGCGGGAGCCCCAGCACGGCGTCCAGCCGGGCGAGCTCCTGCCGCACGTTGGCCATGCGGCGCGCGCGCTCGTCGACCCCGAGGGTGTCCACACCGCCGATCTGCCCGGCCAGCCCGATGAGCGACTGGCGGATGGGCTCCGGCACGTCGGCCTCGAGCAGCGGCGTGAGCCAGCGGCGCGTGTTGGCCTCGACGTAGCTGACGGCGTCCGGGTGGTCGGTCGCGAAGGCCGCGATCCGCCGGATCGGCGCCAGGTTCCGATCGAAGAGCGGAAGGGGCAGGGACGGCTCGGAGGACGCCTCGGCGGGTGCGGAGGCCTCAGGGGCCTCGCTCATGGAGCTTCGACACCGTAGTGGACTTCGACGATCGAGTACGTCACCTTGCCCTGCGGGGTCTCGACGGACGCCTCGTCGCCCTCGGACTTGCCGATCAGGCCCCTGGCGATGGGCGACTTGAACGAGATCAGGCGCTGCTCGACGTCCGCCTGGTCTTCGCCGACGATGCGCCACTGGCGCTCCTCGCCCGAGTCGATGTTCTCGATCTTCACCCAGCAGCCGAACACGACGCGGTCGCTCTTCGGTACGCGGGTGATGTCGATGACCTCAGCGGTGGCGAGCATGCCCTCGAGCAGGCGGATGTAGGCGTCGCACTCGGCCTGGCGGGCCTTGGCGTCCTCGAACTCGCTGTTCTCGCTGATGTCGCCGTGGGCCCGGGCCTCCTCGATGTCCCTCACGATCTGGAGCCGCTCGATGGACTTCTTGTGGTGGAGCTTCGCGGTGAGGGTGGCATGGCCCTCGGGCGTGACCGGGTTGCGGGTCATTCGTGCCTCCGTGGGTCGGAGTGGGGATGCGGGGTGTGACCGACTCCCCTAATGCGATTGGGTCCGCATGGGTGGGGACGGTCTGGCGGGCCCAGCCTAGCGGAGATCGCCGTGCGGGTCGATGGTCGCGGTGGAGTCGAAGGCGAGCGGCACGTCGCGGCCGGCCACCTTGAGCATGACGGTCCACGCGCAGCGCACGGTGCGGGCCTCCCCCACCGCCTCCAGCGCGCAGTCCGCGGGCGAGGTGTGCCGACCGATGTGCTGGTCGGCGAACTCGAACCGCAGGCGCTCGTCGGCCCGGGCGCGTCCGAAGTCCCGCCAGTCGAGGGCCACGACGCGCACGATGCCGTCGATGCGGAAGTCGTCGCGGACGTACGGGTACAGGAAGGCGGCGGCCGCCGACACGAGCCCGATGCCGAGCAGGATCACGAACAGCGCGACCCAGCGCAGCAGGCGGCCCACGAAGGACCTCCGGGGAGCGGGCTCCACGGCGTCGGCGTCAGTCATCCCCGACCTTGAGCACCGCCAGGAAGGCCTCCTGGGGCACCTCGACGCTACCGAGCGCCTTCATGCGCTTCTTGCCCTTCTTCTGCTTCTCGAGCAGCTTGCGCTTCCGGGAGATGTCGCCGCCGTAGCACTTGGAGGTGACGTCCTTCCGGTACGCCTTCACCGTGGTGCGCGCGACGATGCGGGCCCCGATGGCGGCCTGCACGGCCACGTCGTACATCTGCCGCGGGATGAACTCCTTGAGCTTCCGGGCCATGCCGTTGCCCTTGTAGTACGCCTGCTCGCGGTGGCAGAGCAGCGAGAGGGCGTCCACGAGCTCGCCGTTGAGCAGGATGTCGACCTTCACGAGGTCGTCGGCGTTCCAGCGCACCACCTCGTAGTCCATGCTCGCGTAGCCGCGGCTCACGCTCTTGAGCTTGTCGAAGAAGTCGAACACGACCTCGGCATACGGGATGTCGTAGACGATGAGCACGCGGTTCGCGGCGGTGTAGTCGAAGCTCACCTGCTCGCCCCGGCGGTCCTGGCAGAGCTTGAAGATGCCGCCGATGTGCTCCTCGGGGCAGTGGATGCTCACGCGGGAGATGGGCTCGAGGATCTCCTTCACCTTGGCGAGGTCCGGGAGCTGCGAGGGGCTGCGGATCTCGATGGTCTCGCCGCCGTTCTCCTCCTTCATCACCACGCGGTAGACGACGCTCGGCGCGGTCGTGATGAGGTCGAGGTCGTACTCGCGCTCCAGGCGCTCCTGGACGATCTCCATGTGCAGGAGGCCGAGGAACCCGACGCGGAACCCGAGGCCCAGCGCGTCCGACACCTCCGGCTCGACCGAGATGGCGGCGTCGTTGAGCTGGAGCTTCTCGAGGGCGTCCTTGAGGTCGTCGTAGTCGCCGGTCTCCACGGGGTAGATCCCCGAGTAGACCATCGGCTTGATCTCCTCGAAGCCCGGGAGCGGCTCCTCGGCGCCGTTGAGGAAGTGCGTGATGGTGTCGCCCACCCGCGCGTCGCGGAGCTCCTTCACGCTCGCGATGACGAAGCCCACATCACCGGCCTCCAGGCTGTCCTTGGAGACGGCGGCGGGCGTGAACACCCCGAGCTTGGTGACCTCGTGACGCGCGCCCGTGGCCATGAGCTTGATGCGGTCGCCCTTGGTCAGCGTGCCGTTCACCATGCGCACGAGACACACGACCCCGACGTAGCTGTCGAACCAGGAGTCGATGATCAGGGCCTGCAGCGGGGCCTTCTCGTCGCCCTCCGGCGGCGGGACCTGCGCCACGATGGCCTCGAGCACCTCCTCGATGCCGATGCCCGTCTTCGCGCTGCAGAGGACCGCGTTGCTCGCGTCCAGCCCGATGGTGTCCTCGATCTGCTCGACGACCTTGTCGGGGTCCGCGCCCGGCAGGTCGATCTTGTTGATCACCGGGATGATCTCGAGGTCCTCCTCGAGGGCCAGGTAGACGTTCGCGAGGGTCTGCGCCTCGACGCCCTGGGCGGCGTCCACCACGAGGAGCGCGCCTTCGCATGCGGTGAGCGACCGGCTCACCTCGTACGTGAAGTCGACGTGCCCGGGGGTGTCGATCAGGTTCAGCGTGTAGGTGATGCCGTCCTTCGCCGTGTAGGGGATGGACGCGGTCTGCGCCTTGATCGTGATGCCCCGCTCGCGCTCGATCTCCATGGAGTCGAGGAGCTGCGCCTTCATCTCGCGCTCGCTGACGGCGCCGGTGCGCTGGAGCAGGCGGTCGGCCAGGGTGGACTTCCCGTGGTCGATGTGCGCGATGATGGCGAAGTTTCGGATGCGGCTGCGGTCCACGTGGGCTCCCGTCGCGCCTCCGGGGATGCGGAGGCCGGCGCCGGAAGGTATCCCGCTGTGCTGCCGTGCGGTCCTCCGTCCACGGTACGCTGCCGGTCCGGCCCCTGTGGGGCGCTTGACGCACACGGGGCCTGTGTTACCTCCGACTGTCGCTCGCGGCCCTCGGCCCGCCGGCCCACCTCTTCGAATCACTTCCTCCTGGAGACTCGCGTGGCCAACCACAAGGACGCCATCAAGCGCAACAAGCAGAACGAGAAGCGCCGTCAGGCGAACCGGCACTACCGGAGCGTGATGCGCAACCAGATCAAGCGCGTGCGCGCCGCGGTGGACTCCGGTGACAAGTCGGCGGCCAGCGAGGAGCTCCGCAAGGCCGTCAGCGTGATCCAGCGCGTGGCCGGCAAGCGCGTCATCCACAAGAACCAGGCGGCCCGTCGCTGCGCGCGTCTCAACGCCGCCGTGCACGCCATGGAGTAGGGCTCCCCGCCCTTCTCGCAGTGAGCCGTCGAGCGCTGGTCGCCGACGGCTCTTCTGCTCAGGGCGTCCGTGAGAGGGCGGTCAGGTGACCCAGCCCACCACGAGGCGCTCGAGGATCCTGCGGTCGCCCGCGCGGTGGTTGTTCATCTGGAACGCTGCGTCCGCGAGGCGTCCGAGCACCACGTCCGTGCCGGGCAGGCCGCCGTTGACGGCCGTGCGCACCACCCGGACCTCGAAGCTCTTCATGTTGCCCGCCCGCCCCGCCTGGGCGTCGTCGGCGCCACGTCGGATCGCATCCGCGACGGCCGTGACGCTGCGGAGCTTGAAGGTGATCGTGGCGAGCACGTGCCGCGGGTCGAGCCCGTCTCCGAGGACCCTCTGCAGGTGCGCCAGGCTCGCCTCCCGGTCGCGTCGCACGAGGGCCGAGGTGAGATCCCAGATCACCGCGTCCGCGACGAGCGCGCAGAGGATCTCGACGTCCGGAGGGCGGATGGTGGGCTCGTCGCCCACGTAGAGCACGAGCTTCTCGATCTCCCGTTCCAGCCGGCCCAGATCGGGGCCCACGAGGTCCACGAGGGCCCTGGCGGCCGCGGGCTCGAGGACCTTCCCGAGACCCTGTGCGCGCTCGGTGGCGAACCGGCGCGGGTCCGGCTCGGACTTCCGGTCGAGGATCCAGCCTCCCGCCGCTCCGACGGCCTTCTCGACGGGGGTGCTCCAGCGCTTCGTCCCCTTCTCCACCTTCGGGAACCCCGATCCCAGCAGCACGAGCACGGTGCTCGGCGACGGGGAGGTGAGGTAGCCGAGCAGCGCGTCGAAGAACGCGTTCTCGCCGAGCTCGACGTCCTTCACGACCACCAGCCGTGTCTCCGCCATCATGGGCAGCGTGCGCGCCGCTGCGATCGCCGCGGGCCCCCCCTCGTCCGCACGGTACGTACCGTGGTTGAACGCAGCCAGACCGAGCGTGGGCTGGCACGCGCGCTCCACCAGCTCCCACGCGCCACGCCGGTGGGGCTCCGCGGGATGGAGCAGCAGATAGACCGGTGCGGGACGCGGCGTGAACGTGCTCTCGAGGGACAAGGGGCGCTGGCTCCGCGGGTCTCGGTTGACAGGGCGTCAGGGGAAGCGGTACCTAACAGCTTCCCCTGGAGGATCAGGATGCTCCGCACCCTCGGGCTCTTCGCGGTGCTCGCGCCCCTCACCGCCCTGGCGGCAGAAGGCGAAGCCACCGTCGATCCCGCCCCCACCACCGACGCTCCCGAGACGGACGGCCGGAAGTTCCAGATGGAGGTCGGGTTCCGTGGGCGCATGGTGAGCGTGCCCGGCGGGGTGCTCGACATCTGGTACGAGAACGAGACGGCCGACTTCTGGCCTCTCCCGGGCGACAGGCGGCCGCGAATCAAGGGATACGCGGGAGGCCTCGAGTTCCTCGTGAAGGGTGACACCGCGAACTCGATCTTCTACGTCGAGTACATCAAGTCCCTCATGAAGGCCGGCTACTGGGACGATCGTGACGGCAACGACAACCCGCTCACCGGCGAGTACCTCGAGCCGTCCGACAGCCTCGGGCTGATCACGCTGGGTGCCAACTACGCCTACGAGGCCAAGGTCGTGCACCCGGACCGCACGCACAAGCGCTTCGGCTGGTCGCTCCTCGTGGGCGGCGGGCTCGGGGTGGCCTTCCGCACGGGCTCGATCAATCGCTGGGTCCAGGGGCCGGACGGCGAGCCCGCCTACAAGCGCTACCAGTCGGGCCTGCCGTCCGACGACCAGAAGGCCAACGTGCCGCCGGCCGTGCTCCCGATGGTCGACATCAACGGCGGCATGCGCTTCACCTTCGGCGACCGCCTCTCTCTGCGCTTCGAGGGCGGCCTGCACACGATGGTCTACTACGGCACCTCGGTGGGCCTGTCGTTCTGACCTCACAGCGGCGGGGGATCGGCAGCCCGCTCGCGGGTTGCGACGTCCGCCGCGACGCGCTATCCACCGTGGTGCTCTCGCGCTGGAGACGATCGGCGTCGACAACGGGCAGCGCGAGCTCTGGAGAGACACCTTGATTCTGGTCACCGTCCGCGAGAACGAGCCCTTCGAGAAGGCCCTCCGTCGCTTCCGCCGTAAGGTCGAGCGTGAAGGCATCCGGAAGGACATCAAGAAGAACAGCTTCTACCTGAAGCCCGGCGAGAAGCGTCGCCTCAAGCAGCGCCTGGCCGAGAAGCGTCGGCGGAAGGCCATGCGCCGCGCCGCGCGTCGGGCTGCCAAGCAGTCGCGCTGACGGCGGGCGGCTCTGGCCGCCTGCGCACCCCTGCCGGGCTCTCGGCGCGATGTGACGCGTCGTTCAGCGGGCAGCGAGGATGCGCTCTTGATAGGCCCGCGCCTCCGGTGAGGCGGGGGTCTTCTTCGTGAGGGCCGGAGGCTCTCCGTCCGCCAGGACGTGGAGATCCACCCACACCGCTCCCTCCGACGGGTCGTCGCTCGCACGGGACAGCGCCCGCAGCGCCGTGCCGGGCTCACCGTCCCGACGCTCGTCCCACAGGGACGCGAGGGCTCCCGCCCAGCGCCATGCGGGCTTGCCGTCTGCGGTGGCCGGTACCTCGAGGAGGGCGTCCACACGGGTCTCGTCGAGGGCCGAGGCCGCGAGGCCGAAGTCCGCTGCCCAGCGCATCCAGGCGAGCGCTGCCCAGCTCGCACAGGCACGCCGTTCCTCGGGGACCTCGGCGAGGGCCTCGGTGAGCGAGACCTCGAGGCGCAGCGCGCTCACCCGCGGGTCCGCGAGCACGCACTCCCAGCCGCGTTCCCTGGCGTCGGCGAACGTCCGGACGCGCTTCGTGGCATCGGGCTCCATGAGCCCCCTCGCGACCCCGAGCCGCACCTCCCGCCACGCGAGCCCCGGCGCTTCGGGTGCGATGGCCCTGGCGGCCTCGACGGCCTCGGCGACGGGCTGGAAGCCCTTGGTGGCCCGCACGACCCATGCAGCATCGATCGCGGCGAGGGCGGCGGCGAGCTGCTCGTCCTTCTGGACGCGCGACTTCGGGCAGGCGAGCAGGAGCGGGAGCAGCAGCACGACCCGGACGTTATCCTGACGCCGATGACCGCGCTGTTCGCCCTGCTCGCCTGCATGCCCGAGCCCCCTCCGCTCCCCGAGCCGCCCCCCGCGCCCGCCGGCGTGCGGTCCCTCGCCATCCAGCCCCTGGTGGACGAGCTCTCCGCACCCCGCCAGCGCCCGCGGGTCTACAACTTCTGGGCCACCTGGTGTGGCCCGTGCCTCGCGGAGCTCCCAGCGCTGCGGCAGTTCGGGCGCGCGCACCCCGAGGTCGACGTGGTGTTCGTGAACGTCGACATGCCGAGCCTGCTCGACACCCGCGTGAAGCCCACCGTGGCCCGCATGGACCTCGAGGGCTTCGAGCACATCGCGCTCGACTCGGACGACCCCGCCTACGCGCTCAACCGCGTGCAGGGCTGGCCCAACAGCGTGCCCGTCACCCTCGTGGTGTCGTCCACCGGCGAGCGCGTGAAGCAGTTCAACACGCGCGTCGACGAGCGGATCCTGACCCACGCGCTGAGCGGGGTCCACTGACGCCCGGATGGTGGAACCGGTAGACACGGGGGACTTAAAATCCCCTCCCGCGAGGGGTGCGGGTTCGAGCCCCGCTCCGGGCAGTCCCTACATGGCGTTCCACCGGCGCTGCATCTCCTCCGGCTCCACCGACTCGATGTCGTGGCCCACCAGCCACTCGTGGCCGAACGGATCGCGGAAGGCTCCGGAGCGCTCTCCGTAGAACTGGTCGCGCACGGGCCTGACGACGGTGGCCCCCGCGTCCACCGCGCGCGCGACGACGGCATCCGCATCGTCCACGTGCAGGTGGATGCCGCACCCGGTGTTGCCCGTCGGCGCCAGGATGCCCATCTCGGGGTACGCCGCCGAGACCATGATCACGATGCCCTCGGCGAGCTCGACCTCCGCGTGGCCCACGCGCCCGTCCGCAGGGTCGACCAGGCGGAATCGCTCCCGTCCGCCGAACACGTCGCAGTACCAGCGCACGGCGGCGTCGCCATCGGACACCCGCAGGTAGGGAAAACACTCGTGAATCGCCATCTCGACCTCCTGATGGCCTCCCCTACCGCGCTCCCCGTCCCTCCCGCTTGAAGGAATCGGAGGCAGCGACGTGGGCCACGGCCTCCGGACGCCGCCCCGCACGCCAGTGGGTGAGCGTCGACCCCGCCACCGCCCGGAAGTCCCGACAGAGGTGCGCGTGGTCGGCGAAGCCCACGAGCTCTGCCAGATGAGCTCCGTCCTCCGCGGTGTCCGCGAGGTCCATCGCACGACGGACACGCCGCACGCGCGCCCAACGCACGGGAGCCAGCCCGACGTCGTCGTGGAACCATGCGCCCAGGGTGCGCGCCGTGCACCCCGCCCGCATGGCGGCGGCCTCCACGGGCAGACCGCGCTCCAGGGCGCCCAGGGCCAGCGGCAGCCCCCCGCGCACGGGCCCCTCGCGGAGGACCTCCAGGAGCGCGGCCTCCACGGCACCCAGATCGCCCTCCTCGAGGGCTCCCTGCACCCTCTCGGCCCGGCGCCCCCAGACGTCACCCAGATCCACGTGCAGGCCGGCGACCGCCCGGCTGGACGTCCCGAACAGGAGCGGGATGGCACCCGGGAGCAGCTCGACGCCCACAGAGGTGCCCGGCCCCGCCCGTCGCGCGTGGGACGTGAAGCGCGGCCCCGCGAGCACGCCCGCCTGCCCGTGCACACCGTCGACCTCGATGCGGCCGCCCACGCGCCAGACCATGTGTGCCCCGCCGCTCGGGATCACCCGCTCCAGCCCGCGATGACCGCGGTCCGGCGAACACCACACCCGCCGGACCACGTGCCGCAGGGCCGGATGCACGGTCATGCCGCGTCCTTCAGCAGGTCCTTCACGGCCTTCCAGCAGGCCACGGCGAAGTCCTCCTCGCTCGCGAAGTCCTTCGGCCAGAGCGTGGCGCCGAACACCACGCCCACCTCCTTGCCGGGGTACGCCGCGAACCGCCCGACCGGCAGGACGTCCTCGGTGTGGCTCACGGCGCAGGGGACCACGGGGATGCCGTCGTTCCACGCGTCCCGCGGCAGCGTCAGGAACACCTTGCGACGCAGGTTGCCGTCCTTGCTGCGCGTGCCCTCCGGGAAGACCTGGAGCCGGTGGCCTCCCTTCACCAGCTTCAGGACCTCCTTCCGTGCCCAGGCGCGGTGCCCGCGGTCGCGCCGGTCGAAGAACACCGCACCGCTCAGGTGCCCGAAGAGCCCGATCACGGGGATGTAGAGGATCTCCCTCTTCGAGAGCCCGTTGGACAGCCCGTAGGCGATGAGGAGCATGGGGTCGAGCCAGCTCCGGTGGTTGCACACGAGGATGGCGCCCTGACCTGGTGGGAGGTCGATCGTGCCCGTGATGCGCGGCCGACAGAGCAGCACGCCCCGAATGCAGAGCCACGCCCACACCGCCGCTCCCCGGATCGTGTAGCGCTCCCTGCGTCCGCGTGGGAGCACGGCGAACGGCAGCACCATCGTGCAGCCCACGACCAGCCCCAGGACCACGGCCCAGAAGCACGACCAGAGGGCGAACAGGCGGGTGGACAGCGCGAGCTCCAGATTCCGGGGTCCAGAACGGAAACGACCCTCCACCGGGAAGGTGGAGGGTCGTGTGAGTGGAGGAGATGGGGATCGAACCCACGACCTCTAGAATGCCATTCTAGCGCTCTCCCAGCTGAGCTACACCCCCGGACTCCGGCTTCCCGAAGCACCCTCTGTGTAATCAGAGCCCTCGGGCGTGGCAAGGGGGGCGCCCCCCGCTGCGCGATCCAGCTCAGCTTCTATGGCTTCGATCCTCTCCATCGCCTTGCGGAGCGCGGGATGATCGATCTCGCCGGCCAGGACGAGCTGCTGGGCGGTCTTGCCGAGCCGCATCCAGAAGTGGTCGCGGTCCTTCCGGAGCTGCCGGAGCTCGAGCCGGCGACGGCTGCTCTCGGCGGCCCGCTCGACCTCGACCCGCCCACGGCGCACGATGCGCCGCACCACGGCTCCGAGCATCTCGGCGACGATGGCCCCGTCGTCCCTGGGTTCGCTCATGGCTCCTTGTCCTCCTTCGGACGTGCCTGTCCGAACGGCTCGAACGCCTTGCCGTTCCAGGCGTGCACCATCGGGCTCACGGCGTCGTCGGCGGCATCCCAGGCCTCCCGGACGGCCACCATGAGGATCAGATCGAGCTCGGAGGCCGCGGCGGGCTGGAGGCCGCTCACCTCGGGGTCGGCCCATGCGAACAGCACGCCGGCGCGGGGCATGGCGACACGGAAGCGCCCGCCGCCGAGGGCATCCGAGAGCACGGCCGGCGACAGCACAGCACCCGCGGCCCACCCGTCTCCATCGCGGATCTGGAGGTACGCCGAGCGAGCGTCTGCAGGACCTCCCGCCACGTGGAGGCGCTCGATCGCGCCCTTCGCTCGCCCGCGTCCCCGCTCGAGCACCGCGAGACGGAGGGCGGCCACGTCGGTGTGCCAGGCCTCGAGGTCTGCGGGGACCACCCAGCGCCGCCGACCGCCCTCCCAGACCTTGAAGCACAGCGCTGCGTGGCCAGCGAGCAGCTCGGTGCACACGGGAGCCGGGCGCTTCGCCTCCTCGAACGCCGCCGTGACGTCCGCAGGGGCCGCGAACCCGCGCACCCCGTCCGGGACGCCCGCGAGCGCGCTGGCGAGGAGCAGGATCACTCGGTGACCGCCGACTGCTCGACGAGGGGTGCCAGGCCCTGGCGCACCAGGGTCGCGTCGTCCTCGGCCATGAGCTCCACGAGGGACCGCGTGGTGGAACGCTGCCTCGCCACGAGGACGAGTGCGATCTGGTAGACGAGCTTGTAGGCCGCCAGCGTGCCCGCGGAGAGGAGGCCGTTGAACTCCATGCGGGGGAACCGGAAGGCCGTGGTGGGCCGCGTGGTGCGCACCGTCGCGGAGCGCGGCGAGCCGTCCAGGATGGCCATCTCACCGAAGCAGGCTCGCGGGCCCAGCGTGGTGACCCGCCGATCGGAGCCGCCCCGCCCGGCCTTGAGTACCTCGACCTCGCCGTCGAACACGACGTACCAGGCGTCTCCCGGCTCGCCCTCGCGGAACACCTGGGCCCCTGCGGGCAGCGTGCGCACCTGCATCACGTGGACGATCTGGGACAGCTCGCTCGCGTCGAGGTCGCCGAACATCGGCGTGTCGAGGAGGAACGTGATCATCTGCTCGAGGCTCAAGGTTCCCACGGGTCGTCGCTCCTGGAGCGGATAAGCCCCCAGACCGGGTCCGGTGTTCCTGCTCCGCGCGATGAAGGTAGCCTGACCGACGGATTCGCACACGCGAGGAGACACCGACACGTGCCCGAATGGCTCCCGAGCGCAGACGACCAGGAGGTGGACGGCCTGGTGGAGGTCTGCACGGTGCGCGACGGGGACGGCAGGGAGGGCGTGCGGGTGCGCCTGGCTGACCCCGACTCGGCGGATCGCGAGGCCTTCGACGCCTTCTACGACGGCCTCCGCGGCTCCCGGAGCGTGCACTTCGTGGATCGTGGGCCGGGCTATGTCGTGTTCGCCGAGGCGGACGACGCTCCGACCGACGTGAAGCGGTTCGCGGTGGAGGCGGTCGACGCCATCGAGGCCGTGCGGTCGCACCTCCGCGGTCTCGGCGTCCGCGAGATCGCCTGTCGGGACGGCGCCGTCCACCTGCGTCCCCGCTGGCGGCCGGACGGCGGTCCCCCGCCCCTTCGCGGGCTGGGCGACTACCTACGGAGCCTCGACGCCCATGGCCTCGACGAGGCCGTCGACAGCCTCACGGACGCCGCACCCGAGGTCCGGCGCACGGCGCGGGCCATGCTGGTGGGCCAGCCGGCGGACGCAGGGTCCAACAGCCTGGTGAAGGTCACGGTGGCCGCACCCGAGCGCCAGTCGCGGGGGCAGGTCGACAGCGTGCGTCCGCGTGGGGCCGTCGTCATCGCACCGGACCGGCTCGCAGCCCTCACGGCACCCCAGCGCAGCGCGGCCGCCGGGCTCGCGGGTCTCCCCCTCTCGGCGCTCGATGGGCTGCAGGCCGCGGGTCTGCCGCTCGTCGTCGAGACCCACCGGCGCTCCCACCACACCCACAAGCGCGCCCAGCAGATCGCCCGCGACACAGGGCTCCCGGTGGAGGCCGCGGTGGGTGGAGGGCTCCTGCGGCCCCTGTTCGCCCTCTCGCTGGTCACCACGTCCGTGGCGACGGCCATGGGCGCGCTGTCGTTCGCGCTGCTCGGGCTCTTCACCCTGCCGCTCCTCGGTGGGCTGCTCACGCTCGGGATGCTCGCTCTGGCGGGCTGGATGAGCTGGTCGTGGAACGCCGACCGCCAGCTGCTCGATCACGCGGCCCACGCCGAGCGCGAGGCCGACGAGGAGCGGAGCCGTCAGGGTCGCGATCCCCTGCTCGCGCGGGCCTGGTCGGCGCTCGCGGATGCGCGGGCCGCGCTCGCGGCGGCCGGTCTCCCCGGCGCCGCAGCGTCCGACCTGCGCGAGGTCCTCCGTGCGGCCGAGCGGGAGCTCGAGGGGCTCGCCAAGGCCCAGGAGGTGGCGCGCAAGGGTCTGGCCACCACGAGCTCCGCGGCCGTGCGCGAGCGGCTCGAAGCGCTGGATCCCGACGATCCCTCGCAGGCGCGTAGGCGCGAGAGCCTCCAGAAGACCCTCGCGGAGCTCGAGGAGCTCGAGCGTCGCACCGAGGCCATCGGCGAGGACGCGCACACCCTCGAGGCCGTGCTCACCGAGGTGGCGACGTCCATCGCGCGCTGGGAGACCGATCACGAGGAGGCCGCGATGTCCGCCGTGCTGCGCGCCACCCAGGGAGCCCGCCAGCGCCGCGCGGTCGTGCGGGCGTGACGCGGAAGGCCGGGAGGCCGCGCCGGGACGTCCTCGTGCGGTTGGCCCGCCAGGGGCCCGAGCCGCGGGTGGATGTCGGTGCCGACCACGGCTGGGTGGCCCGCGAGCTGGGCTGTGTGGCGACGGAGCGGCGTCCGGACCGCATCGCGGTGCACGAGGGGCTCTGGGTCGTCTCCGACGGGCTCGACGCGTTCGGTCCCCTCGGCACGGCCGTGATCGCGGGCATGGGCGCCAGGACCATCGCGCGCATCGTCGAGCGCGGGCCTCCGGTGGCTCGCCTGGTGCTCCACGCCCAGGACGACCCTCCCGCGCTCCGCGGGTGGCTCGCGACCCACGGGTACCGGATCGTCGACGAGGCCCTGGCACCGGAAGCGGGACGGTTCGCGGAGGTCGTCGTCGCCGAGCCCGGAGAGGAGCCGTCCAGCGGCCTGGAGCTCGAGCTCGGGCCGGTCCTGCTCACCGGTAGGGATCCGCTCGCGAGGCCGCACTTCGAGGAGCTGTACGGCTACTTCGCGGGGCTCGCCCGGCGCACGCAGGGTCACCCGGAGGCCCACGCGCGGTTCGCCGGGCGGGCCGCGTTCCTGGCGGCCTGGCTGGAGCGCGCAGAAAGGCGTTGAGGGCGGGCCCGACCGCGGGGTATCGTGGGGCACTGAGTGTTGTGGAGCCGCTATGTATCGCCTCGTTCCCCCCGCCCTGCTCGTCGCCGTCCTCGCCGCGAGCGCCTGGGCCGAGCACCCGCCCGGTGAGGTCATCGGGTCGGTCGTCGCGGTGGACGTCACGCAGGCCGGGCTCGACGCCTTCCTGCCCATCATCGACGACTACGTGCCCGCCGGGTACGAGCTGGCCGAAGTGGCGTCGGCGACGACGTTCCCGGCGAGCAACGACTGCGCGTTCTTCGACGCCTGCTACGAGTACGACGTCTCCAACCTGAGCGCCGAGTTCGAGCTGGTGAACCCCACGATCACCCCGGGCAACGGCGTGATCAACGTGGCCACCACGATCAACCTCTCGGCCGTCAATAGTCAGTCGACCCCTGCTCGCCAGTGCCAATGCGCAAGGCCTGGCCTGCCAACATCTCTGTTCGCCGACGATCTCGCAATCGTGCGATGGACGACCCGTCGACATCCCGGTCTCCGCCACGTCGATCCAGGTCGACTACAACACGTTCACCGGCAACGTCACCGCCAACATCCTGCCGATCCAGTACGACATCTCGGCGCTGAACAGCAACAACAACAAGATCCAGGTCACCAATGATTGCGCTTGTGCACGCACCATCGTCACCATCGCCGGGCTACGTGGGGATCGACGTCATCGCCTTGTTGCTCGATCAGCTGACACCGATCCTCGACGATCAGATCCAGGGCATCCAGGATGACCTGAACAACACCATCGAGCCGCTGCTGCAGGACGCCGTGAACTCCGCCACGGTCGCCACCAGCTTCGACGTGCTCGGGGTGCCGCTCGACATCGACATCGCGCCCGAGGACGTCGAGATCACGCCCGCGGGCGTGCGCATCCTGCTCGCGGGGTCCATCGACGCCCCGCCCGACACGTGCGTCGCGCAGTACGGCATCACCGGGTCCACCGAGACCTTCAGCACCCTGCCCTCCGTGGGCACCGCGCCGGCCGGCCTCCCCGCACCCCACGTGGCCGTGCAGGCCGACGACGACCTCATCAACCAGGGCCTGTTCGCCGTGTGGAACGGCGGCCTGATGTGCTGGACGGTGGACTCGTCCATGGAGGGCCTGCCGCTCTCCATCGACACGAACCTCCTCGGTCTGCTCGCCCCCGGCGTGTTCGACGACCTGTTCCCCGAGAACGGGCAGATGGTCCTGCAGACCCGCCCGGCCAGCCCGCCCCTCGCGTCCATGGACGGCCCCAACGACGTCGACGTGAGCATCGACGACCTCGGGCTCGACTTCTACGTCGAGCTCGATGGCCGCCTCACGCGCCTCATGCAGGTCGGCCTCGCGGCGGACGCCGGAGCCAACGTCGGCTTCAACGGGGCCAGCGGCGACCTCACGCTCCAGATCGACTTCGACACCTCCGCCATCGAGGCGGCGGTCACGGTGAACGAGTTCCGCCCGGAGGCCAACGACGCCATCGCGGGCAGCCTGCTCGGCATCGTGGACACCCTGGCGGGCCCGCAGCTCGCCGGGCTCCTCGGCGACCAGACCTTCGCCATCCCGGCGTTCGAGGGCTACGGCCTCACCAGCGCGAACATCGCGCCGGCCGCGGGCGCCCCGGATCGCCTGGGCGTCTACGGCAACATCGGCAGCGTGTCCTACACGGGCGGCTGCGAGGGTGGCGGCTGTGACGGTGCGGGTGCGGGCTGCTCGGACACGAGCTGCGACAGCTCCTCCGGCCCCGGCCGCGCCGCCCTCTTCGCGGTCCCGCTGCTCCTCGCCGCCCTCCGACGCCGGCGCGGAGCTGAGCGGTCAGCTCCAGCGGAGCAACGGCACCGCCGGCAATCAGCTGCAATCAGCTCAGTCTTCGAGGGACGAGCGCAGCGCCTTGAGCGCGCTCTTCCACTCCTTGTCGAAGCGCGCGAACACCTCCTCCTCGTCGAGGAAGGCGCCCGAGTGCACCACGCTCACGCGGGTCTCCTCGCCATCGCGGGCGAGCTGGAACTTCACGCGGGAACCCGCAGTGGGGCCGGGGCTACCTGGATCCCACTTGATCTCGAGCTTCCGGGTGGGCCGCGCCTCGATGAAGGTGCCGCGCTCCTCCAGGGGGTTTCCCTCGTCGTCTTCGCTCGTGAGCACGAGACGACCGCCCTGCGAGGCGTCCACGCGGGCCTCGTCGGCCCACCAGGAGGAGAGCCCCTCGGCGGTGGTGAGCTGCTTCCAGACGGCGCGGGGCGAGGCCGCGATGTTGATCTGCTGACGGACGGATGGCATGCGGCGCGCCATAACACGGGTGTGGGCGCAGGGTACCCCCGGTCAGCGACGTCTGAGCACCACCGACCACCCGAGCGGATCGACCGTCACGGCCTCCTCCACGTCCATGAGCACGAGCGCCGCCCACCCCACGGCCGCGGGCGGACGGCACACCACCTCCTCGAAGGGGAGCTCGCGACCACACGTGCACGGCGTGAGCCCGAACGGCTCGAACGCGCGCGCCAGCCCCGCCCCGCAGTGGGAGCACGTGACGTGGAAACCACCGACCTGGTTGCCGTACAGCACGCGCGTCCCCGGCCGATCGAGCCGATGGGAGGAACAGCGCACGTGGAGCGGGTCGTCTCCGCGGGCCCGACGCGCAGCGCGCGCCTCCACGGCGGCGTCGGCGGCGGGTCCGACCTCCGGGGGCACGAGGAACAGGTCGAGGTGAGCAGTGGGGCGAGCCAGCAGGGCCTCCGGGCGGAAGATACAATGTAGACGGGGACAGGAATCGAGGTTGGCCACACACGCACTCGACCGCGCCGAGTTCAGACGCCTGCGCACGCGCGACAGGATCGCCTGGGGCGTGCTCGCGAGCGGCTGGCTCCACCTCGTGATCGCCGTGGCGGTGGGGCAGCTCCGGCTGCCGGCCCTCCCCGACCTCCCCGATAGCGAGCCCATCCGGGTCGCGCTCGTGCAGATCCCACCCCCAGCACCCCCGCCAGACCCCGAGCCGGTCCCCGAGGTCTCCCCCACCCCACGGATCACCGCCCCCGTCGCCGCCGCCCCCGTGGCGCCTGCCGTGGTCCAGGAGCGCATCGCGGCACCACCGCCGTCACCGCATCGCGGACGTCCGCTCACCCGCGCCGAGCGGCGGCGGATGGCGGCCCCCGTCGACCCCGTGGCGTCCCTGCAGCGCTCGATGGGCTGGAGCGTCGAGAGCCGCGCCGGGGCCCGCGGAGGCAGCCTCCCGGTCGCGCCCGGGGCCCCGCCTCCCGGCAGACCTGCCGGACGCGATGGATCCGGGCCCGCTGCGTGACTACATCGCGAGTATCGAGCAGATCCTGGCGGCACGGTGGGAGCAGTCCGAGCTCTCCATCCGCCAGCGGGCCATGGGGGTGCAGGGCTACGTGAAGGTCGCCTACGTCATCGACGCCAACGGCAGGGTGCGCGACCTCCGGGTCGAGCGGTCGTCCGGCGTGGCCGACCTCGACCTCCTGGCGCTCCACACCGTCCCGGCGCGCTTCCCGCGGCTGCCGGCCGGCGAGGCGTCCCTCGTGCACCGCGTCACCCTCACCTACGACAACCCGCTCCTGGGGCGTCGGTGAGTCGGCGTCCGAGCTGGAAGCGCCGGGGGTCGGGCGTCGACCGCCTGGTGCTCGCGTTGCTGCCGGCCCTCGTGCTCGACGGGCTCCTCGTGGCCGGCCTGGTCGCGATGCTCGACGGCATGGTGGACGACGACGCCCCCGACCGTCCGCGGCCCGTGCGGCTCGTGCTCATCGAGAAGCCTCCGGAGCCCGAGAAGGAGGAGGAGGAGGAAGAGGAGGAGCCCGAGCTCGACGGGCAGATCGTGGAGGTGGCGCCCCCGCTCGAGGAGGAGAAGCCCAAGGAGTCCGACTACCTCGCGGAGCACGACCAGGTGGTCGAGGAGGAGACCAAGGTCGAGAAGGTCACCGTGAATCCCGAGCTGCTCGCGAAGACGCACTCCGAGGAGCAGCAGGTCCAGACCGAGGACCTGATCGACCTCAACGTCATGGAGGAGTCCACGGGAGCCCGCGTGGGGAACGACCGGTTCGATCCCGACCGGGACGGCGCCCTGGCGTCCCTGCCCTCCCCGTGGGCCGTCACGAACAAGGACGGCCTCCAGAAGCCCACCATCGCGAGCCACGCGAACGCCGCCCTCGCTGGGAGCGTGCAGAACGACCTGATCGACGAGCGGTCGTCCGACGAGCTCAACCTCAACACCAAGAAGTACCTGTACGCGGGCTACATCAACCGCATCCGGCGCGTGGTGAACTTCTACTGGAACCAGGAGCTCGACAACCTGCCGAGCTCCGTGCGCTTCTCCAAGAACCGCTACACCACCGTGGTGAACGTGGTCCTCGACGCGGACGGTGCGCTCGAGATCATCGAGGTCACCACGCCGAGCGGCAGCGAGCCCCTCGACGAAGCCGTGGTGAGCGCGTTCAAGCTCGGCAGCCCGTTCCCCCACCCTCCCGAGGGTCTCGTGGAGAAGGACGGCCGCGTCTACCTGCCGGACTTCGGGTTCGACGTGAACCTCGGTGTCGCACAGAACCGCTACCAGGGCATCGATCCGCGCGCCGGGGTGAAGTTCCCCGGCATCCTGAAGTCACCCCGGTAGCCGTTCCTTCGTGGACGACATCCACGCCACACCGATCCCGAGCCCGTAGAGCACGATGAGCGGGATGGCGAGGGCGGTCTGCGTGACGGGGTCGGGGGGCGTGAGGAGCGCTGCGACGATGAAGATCACGACGACGGCGTAGCGGAAGCCCGTGAGCATGTCCCGATGGTCGATGAGCCCGAGCCTGGCGAGGAACCACACCACGACGGGGAGCTGGAAGCAGGTGCCGAAGGCCAGCATCATCGTCGCGATGCCCGACAGGTAGCCGCGGATCGAGAGGTTCGTCGCGAGGTTGGGGATGATCGTGAAGAACATCGGCATCGCGAACGGCAGGAGCACGTAGAAGCAGAAGGCCGCGCCCATCGCGAACAGGACGGTGGACCCGAAGGTGAGCGGGTAGACCATGCGCCGCTCGGACTTCAGCAGACCCGGCGCGATGAACTGCCAGAGCTGGAACGCGATGACGGGCATCGCGAACATCATCCCGGCCAGGAACGCGGTCCAGAGCCACGTGTACATCGCCTCGAACGGGCTGCTCACGATGCCGAGCTCGCAGACGAACCTGGCCCCCTCCTTCAGGTAGCCCGCCTCGCGGAGCTGCCTCTCGGCCTCGATGCAGCCCTCGTCGAACGGCCGGCGCAGCTCGACGATGAGGTCCTGCACGAAGACGATGGACACCACCATGCCCAGCGCGAGCCCGATGGCCGAGCGCACCAGGCGGTCGCGGAGCTCCTTCAGGTGGTCGAGCAGCGGCATGCGGCTCGCTTCGAGCTCGTCCTGCTCGCTCATTCCGGGGTCTCGGTGGCGACCTCGACGGGGACCTGGCGGGCCGGCGGGAGCTGCTCCTCGAACGGGACCGCAGCGGCCTCGTCCGGGGGCTCCAGGCCCGCCGCACGGGCCTCGATGGCGGCCTGAAGGGCGGCGTCGCGCTCTTCACGCAGGCGCTGGCGCTCGTCCTTGAGCTTGCGGTAGCGCTCCTCGGCGTCCTGACGGTCGGCCTCGAGCACGAAGGCACGGCGCATGTCGTCGGCAGCGCGCCGGACCTGGCCGTATGTGCGCCCGGCCCAGCGGAGGGCGTGCGGGAGACGCTCGGGCCCCACGAAGACCACCAGCACGACTGCGATGACGAGGATCTCGCCCACACCGAGCGACAGCATCCGCGCACCTCCGGCGTCGGCCCTAACCGTTCTCCGTGGCCCTGCGTGTTACCTTCCCGGTCCCTTCATCGGAGGCTCCCCATGCTCCTGCTCGCCACCACAGCATTCGCGCTCGACTGCGCCAACCTGCCCTTCGACACGGACGCCTGCCCGCTCGTCAACGCGGCAGCGGAACGCGTGAACAGCGCCGCCGGTGAGGTCGTGATCAGCGACGGCGCGAGCGCTGCGCGCCTGAACACACACACGATCCATGCTCGCTTCGTGGAGATCCTCGATGCCCTGGACTCGCGGGCTGCGTGGACGCCGGATTCTACGTGGATGGCGTCGTACGCTGGCAGCACCCTGACGGGACAATGGTCGACCCCGACGGGCACGGCGAGCGGGGACATGGACGGCTTCATCGACATGCCCGGTCGCACGTTCTACGTCACCTACGACAGCGCGATCGACCCCCTCGGGGGCGGCGTGTACGGCAACCACTACGCCGAGTTCAACACGGCGGGTCGTCTGCTCACCCAGTACGACGTGCCCGAGAAGTTCGTCGCCGGCATCTGGATGCGCACCCGGGGTCGCAACGGCGTGTTCCTCTCCATCGAAGGTGGCTTCTGTCCGAACTCCGCCGAGGACGACATGCAGCCCTGGTTCGTCGGCGACAGCGGCGGCGTCGTCCTCTGAGGTCGGGAGACCCCCCGTGTGCAGGCTCTTCGGATTCCGTAGCGCTGTCCCGAGCAAGGCCCACCGGTCGCTGGTCGTCGCCGAGAACGCCCTCGGCGCCCAGAGCCACCTCCACCCGGACGGGTGGGGGATCGGCTGGTTCGAGGACGAGGAGGCGTACGTCATCAAGTCCGCGAACGCGGCCCATGCGTGCGACCGCTTCCGGAAGGCCAGCACGGTGCTCACGTCCCACACGTTCCTCGTGCACGTGCGACGGGCCACCGTGGGCGTCACCGACCACCTGAACGCCCATCCGTTCCGGCACGGTCGCTGGCTGTTCGCGCACAACGGCACGCTGTTCGACTTCCCCACCGTCGCCCCCTGGCTGGCGAGCCAGACGCTCGAGCGCTTCCAGCCACTCATCCTCGGCGAGACGGACTCCGAGCGGCTCTTCTACTTCATCCTCTCGCGGCTCGTGGAGGCCGGAGGCAGCCGTACGGGACGAGACCCCACGGCAGCGGGGCTGGTCGCCGGGGTCGTGCGTCAGGCGCTCCTCGACCTCGACGCTGCATGCCTGGAGCTCGGCGCCCGCCGGCCCATCGTGAACGTCCTGCTCACCGACGGGCGCGTGTTCATCGCGCACCGCGCGGGGATGCCGCTGCACATGGCCACCCAGAAGGCGTTCTGCGCGGACTTCGACACGTGCCCCGAGCCGAGCAAGGTGTGCATGTTGCTCGCGCGGCCCGCGAACACGAAGGTCAACCACCTCCTCGTCGCCAGCGAGCCCATCGCCGCCGAGGAGAACCGCTGGGAGACCGTGGAGGACGGCACCACGCTTGCCCTCGACGAGCGCTTCTTCCTCCGGATCACGCCGCCCACAGCGGGCTGGACGCAGCCCGAGCTCCCCGAGGAGTACCGCGCGAAGGCGGCCCCCACCTGCCGGCCCGCCTGACTGTCCTCAGCGCGGCCAGGACGCGCAGAGGCCGTTCACGCAGGCACGCACGCGCTCGCCGTCGTAGGACGGATGGGCGTTCGACGTCCAGCCCTCGCCCCAGGAAGCCTCGAGCCCGACGACCGGCACGCCGTCCACGGTCCAGCCGAGGACGTAGAGCAGCTCGTAGCCCTCGGAGGCGGACGCCTCGACGGGCCGGAGCTCGATGGCCACGATGTCGGCGGGGTCGACGACCCGCAGCGGGATGGCGACGTTCAGGTCGCCCTCCAGGGTCACCGTGTGCGTACCCGCGTCCCAGGCGCAGAGGTCGAAGGCGTACGGCGCCTCGTCGTCGTACCAGGCCCAGAGGTCCACCCCACCGTCCGAGCTGGCCCAGAGGTCCGCGTACACGCCCGCGACGGGCTCTCCGTCGGCTATCAGGCCCACCGGAGACACCTGCATGCAGGAGGACGTCGCGAACGCCATGCCCGGGAGGGCGACGTCGGGGAGGCGTCTGCCACGCGAAGTGCGCTCCGAGCATGTGCCCGACGGGCTCGACGACCTCGATGGACGCGGTGGCCAGGACGTCTCCGCCGGGTCCGACCGCCTGGATGTCGACGGTGCCCGTGCCCTCGAGGTCGACCGTGGCCCGGGTGCCGAACACGCGGTCGACGCTCACGGGCTCACCTTCGAACCGGAGGGTCGGGTACACGAAGCCCCCCGAGACCGTCGCACGGACGGGGATCTGGCTGCCCGACGCCCAGAGCCCGTCCACCGACCCACCCTCCGCGAGCGAGAGCTCCACCTCGGCCTCGGGGAGGTAGGCGCAGGCCGGGAGGACGAAGGACAGGACGGCGAGCGCGAGCAGACGGGACATGGACGGCCTCCTGCCCCTCCATGTGCGCATCACGCCGAACGGATCACCGGGCGGACCACGTCGCGCAGAGGTCCCCCACGCAGGCACGCGCGTCGCCCGGTCCCGCGTCGTGCGTGGCCGTGGTACCACCCGTCGTCGTCCCACACGGCCTCCAGGCCCAGCACGGGGACCCCGTCGGAGGTCCACCCGACCACGTGGAGGAGGTCCCCACCGTCCTGATCTACGGACGCGATCTGGATCCGCACCACGTCCGCCACGTCGACGGCCTCGAGCACGATCTGGGCCTCCAGGTCCCCGTGGACCGCCACCGTGTACGCCCCCGCCTCGTACACGCAGACGCCGAGCAGGTCGTCTTGCCGGTCGACGAGGCCCACGGCCGGGTTCTCCGCCCAGATGCTGGGGTACACGGCGGACAGCGGCCGGTCGGAGCTGTCGAGGGGGACCGGGACGACCCGGACGCACGCCTGATTCGCGAAGACCATGCCGGGCATCACCAGGCCCACGCCGCCGACCCAGAGCCCCAGCGTGTGGCCCGAGGGCTCCACCACCTCGATGGACGCTGCGTCCAGGACCTCACCGCCCCGTCCGGTCGCGAGGACGTCGAAGCGACCGGTCCCCTCGAGGTCGAAGGCCGCATGGGTGCTGACCACGCGGCGCAGCTCGACCCCCTCACGCAGGATCTCCAGGGTGGGGTAAACCACACCTTCGTCCACGGTCGTGCGCACCGGGAGCACGCTCCCGGACGCCCAGCGGCCCTCGATGGGGCCTCCGCCCTGGAGCTGCAGGGTGACCTCTCCGTGCGGGAACACGGCGCACGAGACGAGGAGCAGAACAGCGAGCATCGGACCTCCTGGCCCTGATGCCCGCCGTCGCGTCCGAGCTTCAGTCGGCGGCGTCGATGTGAGCGAGGATCGCGCTGGCCTCGAGGGCCTGACCGACAGCCACGTCGATGGACGCCACGACACCGTCCACCGGCGCCTTGAACTCGTTCTCCATCTTCATGGCCTCGACCACGACGATGACGTCGCCAGCCTTCACGGCCTGCCCGACCTTCGCTGGGATGCGCACCACGACACCCGGCATCGGGGTGGCGACGACGCCCTCCCCTGCCCCGCCGGCGAGGTCCGCGCGCACCTTCCGGGGGTCGACCACCTCCGCTGAGAACGCGTGCCCGTCGGCCTGCACGGAGACCCGGTCGCCCGCGCTGTGCACGCCCACGGCCCGCTGCCGCCCGTCCAGGACGAGCAGGAGCTCGCCAGGCTGCGCGAATCGCCCGGCCACGACGCGCCAGTCGCCGCCCACCTCGCGCACGCGCCAGCCGCCGTCCGTGGCCTCCACCTCGAGCTGGACCTCGCGGCCCTCCAGGCGGACGTCGTAGATCATGCCCATCCCCGAGCTCCTTCGTGCCAGCGGGCAGCGCGCTTCCAGGGCGAGGTGGCCGTGCCCGGGGCGGCCTCCACGCGCTTGCTGCGGTCCGCCTCGAACCGTGCGATCACGGACGCGAGCAGCGCCGCGTCCACCGTGGACTCGGCAGGCTCCAGGCGATCGGCGAGCCACTCGGGCCGGATGAACGCCGTGGTGTAGTTCCCCGCCAGGAAGTCGGCGTCCTCGAAGATGGCGAGGAAGAACGGGATGCTCGTGGGCGTGCCCACCAGGCGGTAGTTGCGCAGGGCTTCCCGCGCCCGCTGGATGGCCTCTGTGCGGGTGGCACCCCACACCACGAGCTTCGCGACCATGGGGTCGTAGTGCACCGGGATCGCCATGCCCTCGGTGACGCCGGAGTCGCAGCGCACCCACGGGCCCGTGGGCTCACGGTAGCGGTGCAGCGGACCCGGCGCGGGACGGAAGCCGGCGCGGGCGTCCTCCGCGTAGATGCGGCACTCGATGGCGTGCCCGTGGATCTCGAGGTCGTCCTGGGTGAACCAGAGCGGCTCGCCGGCGGCCACGCGGAGCTGGGCCTGCAGGAGGTCCACGCCCGTGATCATCTCGGTGATCGGGTGCTCCACCTGGAGGCGGGTGTTCATCTCGAGGAAGTAGAAGGCACCATCGGCCCCGAGCAGGAACTCGCAGGTGCCTGCACCCACGTAGTCGACGGCCTTCGCGGCCCGCACGGCGACCTCGCCCATCGCGGCGCGCGTCTCGGGCGGCAGGATGGGACAGGGCGCCTCCTCCACGACCTTCTGGTGACGACGCTGGACCGAGCAGTCGCGCTCGAAGAGGTGCACGACGTTGCCGTGGGCGTCGGCGAGCACCTGGATCTCGACGTGCCGGGGGCCGATGATGGCCCGCTCGAGGTAGACGGCGTCGTCGCCGAACGACTTGCGGGCCTCGGACCGCGCGGACGCCAGCGCGTCGGGCAGCTCCTCGGCGGAGTGCACCAGGCGCATGCCCTTGCCGCCACCCCCGGCGGCGGCCTTGAGCATGAGCGGGAACCCGATGCCGAGCCCGATGCGCAGGGCCTCGTCGGGGTCTGCGACGGGCTCGAGGGTGCCCGGGACCACGGGGACGCCCGCGGAGTCCATGTGCTGCCGGGCCGCGGTCTTGCTGCCCATGGCGGAGATGGAGGACGGCGGCGGGCCGATCCACACGAGGCCGGCGTCGATCACGGCCTGCGCGAAGCCGGCGTTCTCGGAGAGGAAGCCGTAGCCGGGATGGATGGCGTCAGCGCCGGTCTGGCGGGCCACCTCGAGGATGCGCTCGCCCACCAGGTAGCTCTCGGAGCTCGCGGCAGGCCCGATGCACACGGCCTGATCGGCCTGGCGGACGTGCAGCGCGTCGGCGTCGGCCTCCGAGTACACGGCCACCACCTCGAGCCCACGCTCGTGGCAGCCGCGCAGGATGCGGACGGCGATCTCGCCGCGGTTGGCGATGAGGACTCTCTTGAAGGGTCGGACGTTCATGCCGCGCCGTCTAACGCACGAAGCACCGCCGGGCGCGCCGAGGTCAGGGAACGCCGACGGTGGACACGTGGACGTCGAGGTCGCCGGTGCGGTCGGAGGTGAACGCCATCAGCCAGCGCCCCTCGACGTCCGTCGGCGCGAGTCTGGGGCTGTAGTCCGGGGCGATGTCGGTCGTGAAGAAGGACACCCCGGACGATCCGGCCTGCACGATGTCCCCGAAGGGATCGAAGACGTCGGTCGTCCAGGCCACATGGGGCTCGTCGAGGCCGAACACCGTCGGGAAGACGTTGGTGGACGGCCCGGCGATGAGCTCGGTGGCGGGCCCGAAGGTGACGCCGTCCGCGGACGACGCGTAGAGAACGGCAGGCGTGTTCTCCGGGAACACGGGGAACCCCGTCGGCGTCCAGCGGTTCCACACGAGCCACGCCTGCCCGCCGATCACCGCGACCTGGCCGAAGTCGTCGGCCCGCGGATCGTCTGTGATCCTCGTCGGCACGCCCCAGGAGATCCCAGCGTCCGTGGACCGCGTGACCGCGAGGTCCCGCTGCCCGAAGCGATCGGTGCCGAACAGGAGGTGCAGTCCGGTCGGGAGCTCGTAGAGGGATGGAGCCCAGTCCAGGCTGGCGGGATCGGATGTGATCGCGACCTCCGCGCTCCAGGTCGCGCCCCCGTCTGTGGAGCGCTGGTAGAAGACGTTCGGGAACGAGGTGCCGACGATCCGCTGCCAGGCCAGGTGGAGGGTGCCGTCCGTGCCCTCGAGCAACGCTGGATAGTGGTCGTTGTCGGGGGTGTCCACGAGTACCTCTGCAGGTGACCACACGAGCCCGTCCTCGGACGAGGACCACCACAGGTCGTTGTCACCCCCGCGGTCCGAGTACCACACGAGCCTGTACGTCCCGTCGGCGAGCCGCACGAGGGCGGGATCCTCGTCGGCCCCGGACGAAGGATGGGGAGCGACGGGCAGCGTGGACCACACGCGAGCCTCGGGTCCCAGCCAACCCCCGAGCGCGTCGTAGCCCGACACGTCCGCAGAACAGGTCGCGGTGAGGCCCACGAACGCGCCCCTGCTGCCCTGGATCCGGACGAAGGTGCCCGCCAGCACGGACGTGTTGCCCGCGCTCTCGCCCGCGAACCGTCGCCGGGCGTACCGGGCGAACGTCGTGCCGAGCGGATCGGCGCCGAGTGTTCCGCGCAGTGCGCCCTCCTCGGTGTCGATCTCGCCCGTGACGGCATCGCCGTGGTCGTCGGCACCCGCGAAGGTGTGCGACCGGGTGCTCCACTCCCCCGCGATCCACCCGGATGCGTCGGTGGCGTCGGGCGTGCAGCCCGTCGCCTGGAGCTGGGCGGCGAGGGCGACCAGGTCCGCCTCGACGGTGCTCGGGCGGCGGCGGACGTCGCTGGCCCCAGGATCGAAGGCCGCTGGGATCCGGACGTTGACGGCCGCGACTGCGGCCGCTGCGGCATCGGGGATGGGGACGGCGAGGGCCGGAATGACGAACAGCAAGGGATCCTCCCGCTTCTGAGGCCGAGGATACCCGATCAGGGGCTCGTGGCCGGAGCGGGTGGCTCCTCCTCGTACCAGTAACGGGCGTCGCCGGTGCGGACGGACAGCCCGAGGTGCAGCCGGGTGATCGTGCGCGAGTCGTCCGACGAGATGGGCTCCGGCTTCATCGCCGTCGTGCCGCCCACACCGAACATCACGCGGTCGCCGATCCGCACGCCCCCACCGTAGGAGAGCTGCGGCTGCACGCCCTTCACGCGCCACACCGACGTGTCGTACGCGATGTCGAGCCGCGTGCTCAGGTGCGCCACGCCCACCTTGCCGTACAGGAACAGCTCGGGGATCGGGTCGACCGCGACCCCGAGCCGCGCGGTCCACGCGGTCTGGCGGATGTTGTCGTTGCACCCCGCTGCCGTCCGGGCGCACGGTGGCTCGTCGATCTCCACGAAGGGCGCGATGGAGTCGACCTCCTCGATGGCCGAGCCGTCGCCGAGCATCTCGCCCTTCACGTTCCCGTAGCCGGCCGAGACCTCCGCTCCGAGCCAGAGGTAGTGCTCGTAGACGGGGACGGCGCCCGAGCCCGTGAGGGTGGCGTTCAGGAGCTGGTAGCCGTCGATCTTCAGCGGCGGGAACACCGAGAGGCCCACGGCGAGCTGCGGGAACGGGTCGTCGTACGTGAAGCTGCCGAGCTGGTACGCCACCTCGACCTTCGGGAGGAGCGGCGGGATCTCCACCTGCTCGGTGATCAGGTTCCGCTTCCCGAGGACGTACGAGTCCGCGTGGATCTCGAAGACGAAGCCGGTCCCCCGCCCCACGAGGGCGGAGCCCTGGAGGGGGTCGTTCTGGAGGAACCACCCGAACTCCACCAGGGTCTCGCTCGCGAGGGGCACGAGGATCCCCTCGCAGGCGGGCTCGTCCAGGCATGGCTGGAGGTCGGTGGGCCCGGACTCCAGCACGATCGCCTGCTGGGCGAGCGCCGTCGTGAGGACGGCGATCACCCGGTCAGGCCTGGGCGGGCGCGGAGGTGGCGGCGGCCTGCTGCTTCTTGAGCGCCAGGGCCTTGCGGGCCTCGGCCAGGTGCTCCTTGCCGAGCGTGATGTCGAGGACCTCCTCCATGCGGGACACGAAGTGGAACTCGAGGTCGCGCTGGATCTCGTCCGGCACCTCGATGAGGTCCTTCCGGCACTGCTCGGGCAGCAACACGGTCTTGATGCCCGCCCGATGGGCCGCGAGCACCTTCTCCTTCACGCCACCCACGGGCAGGACCGCGCCGCGCAGCGTGATCTCGCCGGTCATCGCGACCGTGGGGTCCACCTTGATGCCCGTGAGCAGGCTCGTGATGGCCGTGATCATCGTGACACCCGCGCTGGGACCGTCCTTCGGGATGGACCCGTGCGGCACGTGCACGTGGAGGTCGACGTTGGAGAACTCCTCGTAGTCGATGCCGAGCTCCTCCGCGGACGCCTTGATGTACGAGCGGGCCACGCTCACGGACTCCTTCATGACGTCGCCGAGGAGGCCGGTGAGCGTGAGGTTGCCCTTGCCCTTCATCTTGGTGGCCTCGACGAAGAGGATCTCGCCGCCCACCGCCGTCCACGCGAGGCCGGTGGCCACGCCCGGGAGGCTCGTGCGCTGCGCGACCTCCTTGAAGAAGTGGATGGGCCCGCGGATCTCCTCGACGAGCTCCGGGGTGACCGTGATGGTCTCGGCCTTCTCGGACGCGATCTCACGGGCGCACCAACGGCAGATGGCCGCCAGCTCGCGCTTCAGCGAACGGACGCCCGCCTCGCGGGTGTAGGACTCGATGATCTTGTTGAGGGCCTCGGGCTCCAGGGTGACCCACTCGGCCTTCAGGCCGTGGTCCTCGAGGGTCTCGGGCCAGAGGTAGCGGTTCGCGATCTGGACCTTCTCCTGCATCGTGTAGCCGGCGACCCGGAGGATCTCCATCCGGTCGCGGAGCGGGCCGGGGATGGTGTCCGGCACGTTGGCCGTCGCGATGAACAGGACGTTCGAGAGGTCGAACGCGACGTCCAGGTAGTGGTCCTGGAACGTGTCGTTCTGCTCGGGGTCGAGCACCTCGAGGAGCGCGCTGCTGGGGTCGCCGCGGTAGTCCGCGCCGAGCTTGTCGATCTCGTCTAGCACGAACACCGGGTTGTTCGTGCCGGCCTTCTTCAGGCCCTTGATGACCTTGCCGGGCATCGAGCCGATGTAGGTGCGCCGGTGGCCGCGGATCTCGGCCTCGTCGCGCACGCCGCCGAGCGACATGCGGACCATCTTCCGGTTCAGCGAGCGCGCGACCGACTTGGCGAGCGAGGTCTTGCCGACACCGGGAGGCCCGACGAGGCAGAGGATCGGGCCCTTCATGTCGTTCTTGAGCTTCCGGACCGCGAGGAACTCGAGGATCCGCTGCTTCACCTTCTCGAGGCCGTAGTGGTCCTCGTCGAGGATCGAGGTGGCCTCGTTCACGTCCAGACGGTCTTCGCTGGTCTTGGCCCACGGGAGCTCCGCGAGCCAGTCGAGGTACGTGCGGGACACCGTGTACTCCGCGCTCCCCGGGCTCATCCGCGCCATGCGCTTGAGCTCCTTGAACGCGACCTCCTCGGCCTCCTTGGGCATCCGGGCGCGCTTCAGGTTGCGCTTGAGCTCCTCGAACTCCTCCTGACGCTCGTCGACCTCACCGAGCTCCTTCTGGATGGCCTTGAGCTGCTCGCGCAGGAAGTACTCCCGCTGAGCCTTGTCCATCTCCCCCTTCACCTCGGTCTGGATCTTGTTGGACAGCTCGAGGACCTGGATCTCCTTGTTCAGGAGCGCGATCACCTTCTCCATCCGCTCGACCACGGGCAGGGTCTCGAGGAGCTCCTGCTTCTCTTCGGCGGCGATGTTCAGGTTGGACGCCACGATGTCGGAGAGGACGCCGGGCTCGTCGATGCTGCGCACCAGGAAGGACGCCTCCGCCGGGATCTGCGGCGAGAGGTCGATGATCTTCTGCGCGAGCTCGCGGAGGGTGCCCATGAGGGCCTGGGCGCGCGGCGGCGCCTCCTCGGGCTCGAACGTGGTGAGCTCGGCCTCCAGGTAGTCCTGATCCTCGCTCCAGTTCTTGATCCGCGCGCGGGCCAGCCCCTGGATGATGACGTTGAGCTTGTTGCCCGGCACCTTCACCATCTTCAGGATCTTCACGACCGTGCCGGTGGTGTAGAGGTCCTCCTGGCCGGGGTCCTCCGTCTTGGGGTCGCGCTGCGCGAAGATGCCGAGGTACTTCTCCTCGGTGGCGAGCGCCTTCTCCACGGCGAGCACGCTCTTCTCGCGGCCGACGTTGATGGGGAACGCGAGCACCGGGAAGATCACCGTGTTGCGGATGGCGAGCAGCGGGATCTTGAGGGTGCGAGGGAGATCGACGTCCCTCGTGTCGGACGGCGAGTCGAAGGTCATGGGTGCTCCTCGTGGCTGCGCGAGACGAATCGGGCGCGCTGATGCCGCACTGTAGCCACGGGTCCACCGGGTGGGAACCTGTCGCCTCCCGTTCCGCCCGGATCGGCCGTCTCCCCCTCGACCTCGCGGCCGTCACCACCGGGGGATCTCCGCGACGCGCGGGGCGCTCAGGCGGGAGGCGGGCGCCAGTAGCGGACGGCGGCGACGAAGGCGATGATGCCGGTCGCCAACAGGACGGCCTGCACCTCGGGAGCGCCGAACTGGAACCCGTGAGCCATGGGATCCCGTACCCGTCGCGTCCGGACACCGCCACGCGGCGGGTGTTCACCTCGATTGGATCCGGCTACAACATCCGGGGTGGACCCTTGTTCTCGCACCTCGCACACACTTCGCCGTCCCTCGACGACTTCGACCGGTTCTTCCGTGATCCGGAGGTGCTCACGCGCCTCGCCGGGGTGATGCCGGAGGGGTGCCTGGTCACGTTCGAGCTCGAGGCCGAGGGCTCGAAGCGCCGGTGGACCGTGAGCTGCGCGAGCGGGGCGCTGTCGGTCGTCCAGCCGGACGGTGCGGGCACCGACTGCACCGTGCGCTGCGCCACCGCCGACCTCCGCGGCCTGCTGCTCGGCGAGCTCGACCCGCGTCAGGGCTTCCTGAGCGGGCGTCTGGTGGTGGAGGGCGACGTGGGCATCGTGCTCGACCTCCGCCGCGCCCTGCGCAGCGCGGAGAAGGCCGGTTGAGCGACGTCCGACTGCCCCAGCCGATCCTCGTGATCTCGGACGGCACGGGCGAGACCGCCGAGAAGGTCGTGCGCGCGGGCCTGCGGCAGTTCCAGGGCCACGTCGTGCACGTGCGCACCTACGCGTCGGTCAGCACCGCCGAGCACCTGCTCGGTCTCTTCCGCATCGCCGCGCGCCGCAACGCGCTCGTGATCACCACGCTCGTGAAGCCCGGCATGGCGGAGCTCGCCGATCGCTACGCCAAGGAGCACGGCGTCCGGCACGTCGACCTCCTCCAGAACCTGCTGCTCAACCTCGGGGCCTACCTCGACGCCGAGCCCGCGGCCGTCCCCGGCCTCATGCACCGGGCGGACGACCGCTACTTCAAGCGCATCGAGGCCGTCGAGTTCACCGTGAAGGCGGACGACGGCAAGGAACCGCGCATGCTGCGGGGCGCCGACATCATCCTGGTGGGCGTCTCGCGCACCAGCAAGACCCCGCTGTCCACCTTCCTCGCGCACAAGGGCTTCAAGGTCGGCAACGTGCCCATCGTGCTCGACCACGACCTCCCGCCCTGGTTGTTCGAGGTCGACCCCCGCCGCGTCTTCGCGCTCACCATCGGTCCCGACGCGCTGCAGAGCATCCGCAGCTCCCGGCTGCGCGCGATGGGCGTGGGCGTGAGCAACTACGACGACCGCGACTACATCCTGGCGGAGCTCGAGTACGCCAACGACCTCTTCCGGGCCCACCCGGAGTGGCCGCTGATCGACGTCACGAACAAGGCCATCGAGGAGACCGCGGCCACCATCCTCCAGGTCATGCGCGACCGCGGCCTGGCGGAGCCCTTCGGCGACCCGAGCCAGCTGTGATCGGCTCCACCGTCGACAAGTACGAGGTGCTCCAGAAGGTCGGCGAAGGCGGGATGGCGACCGTCTACCGCGGCCGTCACACCACGCTCGATCGCGACGTGGCGATCAAGGTGCTCCACCCGCACCTCTCCTCGTCCACCCGCAACCGGAAGCGCTTCGCCCGCGAGGCCCGGGCCATCGAGCAGCTCAGGCATCGCAACATCCTCGAGATCTTCGACTACTCCGGGATCGACTGCCAGGACTGCTACATCATCACCGAGTACGTCGAGGGGCAGACCCTCACGTCGCTCGTCGAGAGCCGCGGGCGCCTGCCGTCCGAGCTCGTCTCGCTGATCGGCATCGAGCTCTGCCGGGCGCTCGCGTACGCCCACACGGCAGGCGTGCTCCACCGCGACCTGAAGCCCGACAACGTGATGGTGCGGGTGGACGGCACCGTGAAGCTCATGGACTTCGGGATCGCCCGGTTCCTCGACGAGTCGCAGGTCACCCTGACCGGCGCGCTGGTGGGGTCGCCCGCGTTCATGAGCCCCGAACAGGCCGTCGAGGGCGCGCTCGACACGCGGTCGGACCTCTTCTCGCTCGGCACCATGCTGTTCTACCTGGTCACCGGGCAGCTGCCGTTCACGGGGTCCAATCCGAGCCTCATCCTGAAGAAGGTCATCGAGGGCGACCGGCCCCACGTCACCGAGCTGGCGCCCGCGATGAGCCCCACCCTCGCGGACGCCATCGAGCGCCTGATGTCCACGCACCCCGAGGCTCGCTTCCCGGACGCGACGAGCACCTCGGAGGCCCTGGTCGCCTCGCTGCGCGAGATCCACCTCGATCCCGAGGCCGCCGAGTGGTCCATCGCGGCCTTCCTGGGTGACCCCGACGGCTACGAGGAGCGCCTGACGGCCCGCGTGAGCGACACCCTCCTCGACGTCGGCAAGGGCTACATCGACCAGGGGGACGCCCTCACGGCACTCCGCCTGTTCAACCGGCTCCTCTCCATGGACGAGGAGAACGAGGAGGTCCTGGCGCTCATCCAGACCCTCCATGCCGAACCCGAGCCCGAGGTCCACCGGCGGCGCGTGCCCTGGCTCGGCGTGGGTCTCCTGCTCGTGCTCATCGGGCTGGGCGCGTACGCCTCCTGGCCCGCGTCCGGTCCGCCGGCTCGCGCACCCCGTCCCCCCGAGCCTCCGACCCCGGTCCTCGCCGGCGGCCCCATGCTGGTCGCTCCGGAGCCCGTCCGTGTGCCCGCCGTCCCCGAGCCGACTGCGCCTGCACCCGTCCCGGAGCCCGTGCGCCCGCGCCCCACGCCCCTCCCCCCGCGCGTGCCCCCCGCCTCCGCACCTCCCGAGCCCGCCCCCATCGAGGCCGCACCGGCAGCGCGGGGTGTGCTCCGCATCCGGTCCCGGATCCCCGCGGACGTCTTCCACGAAGGGCGACGGATCGGCACCACGCGGCTGCCCATCGAGCTCGACGCGGGCAGCTACGCCCTCGAGCTGCGCAGCGACGTCGTCCAGCCGCGCCAGATCCGCGTCGAGGTCGGCCCGGGCGAGGTCGTGGAGCGCGAGGTGATGGTCGAGACGCGGCCGGCCGTCGTCCGCCTCGCGTCGGGCTTCGGAGAGGCCTGCGAGGTCTGGCTGGACGGCTCCCGCACGGGTCTCGTGGGCAGCCTGGGACGGCAGGTGGCCGTACCGGCCCCCGAGCGTGTCGGCCATCGGCTGGAGGTCCGCTGCCCCGAGGCCGAGCCCTGGTCTCACGTCTGGAATGGCGTGGTCCTGCCAGGGGAGGTGCTGAGCCCGTGACACGGATGTCGCGATCCGCGTCCGACGGGGCGCCGTCACACTGCTCTGGGCCCGTCCGGACGGGGCTCGTCGCGCTGTGGTCCCTGTCTTGCATCTTCGGTGGGCAGGGTTGCCTCTACGTCGAGCCGGCGTGGCAGGAGCCCATCAACCTCCCGCCGGACCTGATTCGCGTGAACCCTCCCGAGCCCACCCTGACCTTCGAGCGCGAAGTCGAGCGGATCAGCGTGATCGCCGCCGACCCCGAGGGCGACGCGCTCACCTTCCTCTGGCAGCCGCCACCCTTCGTCGTCGGCACCGAGACCGAGACCTCGGTCGACGGCATCTACACGTGGTCGGTCGACATCCCCTACACACCCGAGGTCGACGGGCAGGTGCTCGCCGTGACCATCGTCGACCAGGACCCCCTCCAGCGTGGAGAGGTCACCCTCGAGTGGCAGGTGGTGGTGCCATGAGGGGCGCGTGGCTGTTGCTGCTGGCGGGTTGCTCCGCAGAGTCCTCCCTGGCGGAGCTGACCCCCTCGCCCATCCCGCCCGACGAGACGATCGAGGGATCGGACCTCACCCTGGTCGCGTGGCCCGGCCAGGGCTCGCTGCCGGACGGGTCCACGCGCGCCCTGCCCGCCCAGCGTGTGGGGATCGACTTCACCCAGCTCCAGGTGCTCGATCTGCTCGTGCCGTTCGAGCTGGACGGGACCGTGACGGGCCGGCGTGCCCAGGCTGTGGAGCGCGTGGCGCTCCCCGGCGTGGAGGGGCCCGCGGAGGCCACCCTGCACTTCGAGCACCCGGACGCCGTGGAGCGCTGGCGCGTGGGCACCGACGGTACGGGCGCCTTCGCCGTGGATCTCGTGGAGGGCGGGCACACCGTCACCGTGGTCCCGGACGACGCCGCCCTCCCCTTCCTGCGCTTCGAGCGCGACCTGCAGGACGCTGGCTTCGGTCTGGACGTCCGCCTCGAGGACGGAGCGCCCGTCTGGGGCCGCGTGCTGCGGGGAGGGGCGCCGAGAGCCGGGGCGGCGGTGCGGTTGGTGACCGACGACGGGATCCGGGGTCCCACGACGACCACGGACGCCGACGGCTGGTACACACTCACGGCCGCAGAGGGCATGCAGCTCCGCGTCGAGACGAGCGGCTCGGACGACGGCATCGAGCCCGTGGTGAGCTCGGGGCTCGTGGACCTCACGCGGCTCGGAGAGCGCGTGGATCTCGCGACCCCGCCGGTGCTGACGTACACGCTGAGCGCCCGGATCATCGGGCCGAACGGGGTCGCGCTCCGCCAGGTCCCCTACAGGCTCGGGTCCAACCGGTTGGACGGCTACCCCGGCGGGACGGTCGAGCAGACCGGGTACGCAGACAACAACGGCAACATCGTGACCCAGGTGGTCTCGGGCACCTACACCCTCGAGATCCTCGTGCAGACCGAGGGGATCGCAGGTCGCGCGATCCCCGTGGAGATCGTCGGTGCACCCGCACCCCTGGGGTCGATCCAGCTCGACGGGCCCGTGGAGGTCCCCGGGCAGGTGGTCGATGCGAACGGGATCGGCGTCGCGGGCGTGCGGGTGTCCTGCACGGAGCCGGGGCTCGCCCGACGCGGATGGGCCGTCGACACCGACAGCACGGGCGCATTCGTGATGGCCGTGCCCCGCGAGGACCTCCGGTGCGTCGCGCTGCCGTCGGGCTCGCGCGCTGCAGACCTCGCCGCACGGCGCTTCGAGGTGTACCGGTCGGACCTGCCCGCGCTCGGCACCGCAGACCCCGTGTCGGTGCAGCTCCCGGCGGGCAGGCTCGTCGAGGGTGAGGTCCGGTTCGCCGGTTCACCCGAGGCCTACGCGCTCGTGGAGGTGCGGGGGCCGGACGGCGAGCTGCTCGCCACCGACCTCACTGCGGAGGACGGCAGCTTCGCGATGCGCGTCCAGCCCTGAGCAGACCCCTGCCCTCGCGTGCGGGGCAGGGGGAGAGACATCAGGCGAGCATCGGCCCCAGGCGCTGGATGCCGACGACCTCGCCCGAGTGGCTGGCCCGTGCGGCAGCGTCCCAGGCGCTCGTCCCGACCACGACCCCGGCGGGCCGCTCACCTGCGAACTGCACCGACCAGGCGTAGGTCAGGCCCTGCGACGCCGCGGGACGCGGTGCAGCGGGAGCCGAAGCCGGAGCCGGAGCCGCAGCGACGGGAGCCGCAGTCGGCGTGCTCTCGACCTGGTCGTCGTAGAAGTCCATGTCCTCCTGCGACTCGCGGAGCTCCTTGTTGCGCTGGCGCGACGAGGTGATCCCACGATTGGCGCGGTAGTTGCGCACCGCATTCAGCGTGACGCCGGCCTTCTCGGCCACCACCCGGTCCGGGACCTTGCCCAGGAGCTCGGTGTAGGGGTCGATCTTGCTCTTCCGCCGACGGCGCTTCGACGGTGCCGCCCGGCCCTTGTACCCGGGGATCTTGTTGCGTGCACGGTAGCTCGCCACCGTCCGCACGCTCACACCGGCACGCTTTGCGACCTCGGCGTCCGGGATGTTCCCGAGATCCTCGAACAGCGGCTCGAGGAGGAAATCCTTCGATCCGGGACGGCTGACAGGGACATCGGCTTCGACGGGCTCGGTGCTCTGCGGCACCTTGCTCGTCCCGGTCTTCTTCAGCGCGAGCGAGATCGCGCCGGCGGAGACGCCGAATTCCTCTGCGAGCTCACGAAGCGACTTGGAGTCTTTCTTCGCGACGAGCTCGTCCCACCACGGTTGCTCTTCCAAACCCATTGATGCCCACCTTCAACGAGATTCGATGTTTGTGTTCAGGTCTGCCGCGCACATAGCTCACCGGGCTGCAGGTGGCACACACGATGCCCTGCACGCGACTTCAGTTTCTTTCTGGGGGGACGCCGATGGGGGTCGGCGCCGGTTGACAGTATCAGCTACCCACATCGGGTCAAGCCCATGCCAGAACCGTGTGCTGTGCAAAGAGGGGGTGGTAGGCGTGATGGCCCCGGCCGGACGGGTGGATTACGCTTCGCGCCATGCTCCTGGCCCTCCTCGCCGGCACGCTCGCACAGACGCCCGGGTCCCTCCCCGCGGCGCCGGGAGGCGGAGAGCCCTTCCACGACGAGCTGACACTGGCGAAACAGTCCATCTGGGACGGCGACTACACCGACGCGCGCTCGCGCCTCGAAGGGCTGGCCGATCGGCTGGAGTCCGGGGAGACCCCAGGCGATCCGATCGCGCACGAGGCACTCGTGTTCCTGGGTGACGTTCAGTTCCTGCTCGGCGAGAAGGACGCGGCGCGCGAGACCTTCCGATCGGTGCTCCTGATCGATCCCGACCACACCATCAGCCCCTACGACCACGGTGAGGACGTGCGGGCCCTGTTCGCCCTGGTGCGCGAGGAGGTCCGACGCCAGCTCGCCGCCCTCCCCCCTCCGCCCGAGCCCGACCCGCCGGCCCTCCGCGTGCGGGAGCCCATGTCGCCCGCGTTGTTCGCGCCCTTCGGCATCCCGCAGCTCCACCAGCGCCGCCGGACCGCCGGGGTCGAGCTGGCCCTCCTGCAGGGCTCGCTGGCGGCGGGCTCCCTCGTGAGCCTGATCGTGATCGACCGCTACAACCGCGTCCCTTCACCCGGCAGGCCGAACCTGCCCAGGGAGCGCGTGCAGGCCCTCCGCTACGGCGTGCAGTGGCCCCTCACGTTCGGGTTCTACGCCACCTGGGCGCTCGGAGTGGCCGACGCCACGCGCCGCCATCGAGCGGCGGAGCGCGCGCGCGACGAGGGAGCCGCGAGGCCCACCACCGACGTTCGCTCCCGGTGAGGGCCTCCAGGGGATAAGCCCGAATGCGCCCGCGATGGGCAGGAGGCGTCTCCATGGCCTGGCTGGAATGCACCCACTCCCTGCGCAAGGAGACCACCCGGTACGTCCTTCGGAAGGCCTTGTCGACGGTGGGCCGCGACGCCGGGAACGACCTCGTGCTCGCCGACCCCATGGTCTCCTCGAGCCACGCGACGATCGTGCGCAAGGGCTCGGCCCACACCATCGCGCTGGCAGGCCGTTCGGGCGAGATCTACGTCAACGGCAAGCGGGTGCGCACAGCCACCCTGAACGCCGGCGACACCGTGCTCATCGGGGCCTTCGAGCTCAAGTACAACGACGGGGAGCCCGCGGCCGCGCCGGCACCCGAGGAGGGCATGCCCCTCGACAGCCTGCAGAGCCTCGTGGAGCTCTCGGGGTCGATGATGCGCGACACCCAGCCCGAGGTGCTGTTCAAGACGCTCCTGGAGGGTCTGGTGGCCCTCACGCGCGCCGAGAAGGGCTTCGTGGTCGTGCTCCGCGACGGCGGCAGGCACCTCGCCGCGTCCCACAACGTGGAGAACGAGACGCTCGACCTCTCCAAGGTGTCCGACTCCATCATCGATCAGGTCGTCCAGCACCTGCAGCCCGTCATCGTCAGCGACGCGCTCAACGATCGTCGGTTCGGACGCGCCAAGTCGGTCGTCGACCTCCGCCTGAGCTCCGTGATGTGCGTGCCCCTCATCTACAGGCGCGACCTGCTGGGCGTCATCTACCTCGGCAACGACTCCGTCACCGACCTGTTCACCGAGCGCGACCTGGCGTTGCTGCGCATCTACGCAGCCCAGGCATCCATCATCGTCTTCCACGCGCTGGCGATGAACCAGCTCAAGACCGACAACAGGAACCTCCGCACGCGCCTGCAGGCCGCCTCCCAGGGCGAGATGATCGGCACGAGCCCCGCCATGAAGGCCGTGTTCCGGGTGCTCCGCCGCGTCGCCCCCACCGACCTCGGGGTGCTCGTGCTCGGTGAGACCGGTACGGGCAAGGAGCTCGTGGCGCGCGAGACCCACAAGCTGTCCGACCGCGCGAAGGGGCCGTTCATCCCGATCAACTGTGGCGCCATCCCCGAGAATCTCCTGGAGAGCGAGCTGTTCGGGCACCGCAAGGGCGCGTTCACCGGAGCCGTCAGCGACAAGATCGGCAAGGTGGAGGCGGCGAGCGGAGGAACCCTGTTCCTCGACGAGATCGGCGAGATGCCGATGAACCTGCAGGTGAAGCTGCTCCGCGTCCTCCAGGAGCGGGTCATCGAGCGGGTCGGCGACCTCACGCCACGCGCGGTGGACATCCGGGTGGTGGCCGCCACCAACAAGGACCCCGCCGAGCTCATCAAGGAGGGCGCGTTCCGCGAGGACCTGTTCTACCGGCTCAACGAGATCGTGGTGGACCTTCCGCCGCTCCGCGACCGTGGCGACGACATCGCGGTGCTCGCGCAGTACTTCCTCAACGCCTTCCGGGAGCAGTACGGGGCGAAGGCCACGGGCTTCACGAACCAGGCGCTCGTGGCGCTCCGGAACCACTACTGGCCGGGCAACGTCCGGGAGCTCGAGAACCGCATCAAGAAGGCGGTGATCATGAGCGATCGCGCCCTGCTGAACCCCGACGATCTCGGGCTCTCGGGCATGGACAAGCGCGCCATCCGCCCGCTCGCGGAGGCCGAGGAGGCCTTCAAGATCGAATACATCCGGTCGGCCCTCGACCTGAACAACTGGAACAAGGCGCAGACCGCGCGGGACCTCGGCGTCGATGCCCGCACGATCTTCCGCTACATCGAGAAGCTCGGGGAGGCAGAGTGAGGATCGTCGGGCTCACGGGTGGGATCGCCACCGGGAAGTCGAGTGTCGGGAGGATCCTCACGGGCCTCGGTGTGGAGGTGATCGACGCGGACCGGGTGGCCCGGGAGGTCGTCGAGCCCGGTCAGCCCACGCTCGCGGCCCTCGTGCAGGCCCTGGGTCCGGAGATCCTGGATGCCGATGGGCGCCTCGACCGCCCCGCCATGCGCGAGGCGATCGCGAACGATCCCGAGGTGAAGGCCACCCTCGATCGCATCACCCACCCCGCGATCCGCACAGCCATCGCCCAGCGCCTCGTGCAGCTCGGTGAGTCCGGGGCCGAGGCGGCCGTGGTGGATGCCGCGCTCATGGTCGAGACCGGCAGCCACGCGCTCTACCCGCAGGTCATCGTGGTCTCCTGCCACCCGGACACCCAGCTCGAGCGGCTGATCGGGCGCGACGGCATGGCGCCCGATGCCGCCCGGCGCCTGGTGGCCACGCAGATGCCGCTGGCCGAGAAGGAGCGCTACGCCACCGTGGTCGTGCGCAACGACGGCACGCCGGAGGAGCTCGAGGCGGCGGTCCGTGCCGCGTGGGCCGAGCTCACCAGCTGATCTCGCGGTCCTTCCGGAGGTGCGCGGGGATCTCGGAGGGGTCGCCCGTCGCGGCGCGCTGCAGGAGCCGCACGTGGTCGAGGAGGTCGTCTGCGCCTGGGACCACGAAGGCCACGGGCGGCCCGTCGCTCCGATGGACCACGAGGGCGCGGGTCCGGCTGCCCCAGCGCCAGATCCACGCGGGCTCCACGTCCACCACGCGCGACCAGGGGATGGAGACGCCCCGGCAGGACCACCCTGCCCTGTCGACCCGCAGGGGCACCAGCGAGCCCCAGAACGTCGCCAGGAACAGCGCGGCCAGGACGGCTGCGAGCCAGCCGGGTCCGAAGAACAGGGTCGCCATGAAGCCGCTCATCACGACCCACGGCAGGAGCGCCGGACGCCACAGCGGCCGGTACGCCCTGCCGTGAGGCGCCACCGGCCCCACGCCCTGGAGGCGGACGTGCAGAGGGCTGCCGGGGTCCAGCGGACCCGGCGTGCTCAGAAGGACACGAGGGCCCGGACGGGGCAGTCGATGCGCTTGCGGCCGTCGAGGAACGTGAGCTCCGAGAGCACCACGAGCTCCGTCACCACGCCGCCCAGCTCGCGCACGAGGTCGATCGTGGCGCGCGCCGTGCCGCCGGTCGCGAGCAGGTCGTCCACCACGAGCACCCGCTCGCCCGGCGCGATCGCGTCCGCGTGGATCTCCAGCGTGGCCGAGCCGTACTCGAGCTCGTAGTCGCGGGAGACCGTGCGCCAGGGCAGCTTGCCCTTCTTGCGCGCGAGCACGAGCCCGGCGTCGAGCGTGTCGACCATCGGGGCCGCGAAGATGAACCCGCGCGACTCGATGCCCACGACCTTGTCGACGGTCCCCACACCCTCGCCCATCCAGGCCACCACACGCCGGAACAGCGAGGGGTCCTGCAGGACCGGGGTCATGTCCTTGAAGAGGACGCCGTCGCGGGGGAAGTCCGGCACATCGCGCATCACGCGCTTCACGTCAGCGATGAGATCAACCATCGTTCTCCTCCTTCCTGCGTCCGATCCACGCCACCGCGCCCGTGATCGCGAGCCCACCGGCCACGAGGCCGAGCGAGCCGACCACCTGGCCTGCGGACGGGGTGAAGGTGCGGACCGGGTAGTCCTTGGGCTTCACGTGCTCGATGAGCTCGGGCGTCATCTCGCGGCCCTTGATGATGTCGCCGGGCTTCGGCGCCACGGCCTCCTGGAAGGGCCAGAGCCCGACCACGGCCCCCACGAGGAGCCCGAGCAGCACGCCGAGCGTGGCCTTCTCGTAGCGCTCGAGGAGCCACTTCACGGCGTTGCTCACGAGCGCGATGCCGATCACGACGCCGATCCCCACGGGGGCGACGACGGAGACGACGGGGTCCATCATGGCCCCCACGTCCGCGTGCTTCAGGGCGTCCTTGAACGCGTCGATGCCCGTTAGGATGGGCACGTACAGGCCGAGCACGAGCAGCAGGTACCCCCCGCTGACGCCCGGCAGGATCATGGCGGACGCGCCGGCGATGCCGCCCATGAGCATCATCGGGATGCTCGCGTCCTCGCCGCCCGGCGTGGCCACCCCGGAGGCCTGGGCGAGCGCCAGGGCCCCCATCCCGAGGAACCCGACGGCAGCGCCGCCCCAGACCCGCCCGTCCGGCTTGCCCACGAGCGCCCACACGACGGGCAGCCCGCCGAGGGTGAGGCCGATGAACAGCGAGTACATCACCCAGCGGTAGTCGAGCACGAGGCTCTTCAGGAGCCCGGCGCCGAGCAGGATGGAGACCGCCGCCGCCCCGCCGACCGCCCCGAGCACCACGAAGGCGCGGAGGTGGAAGCGGAGCCGCGTGAGGTCCGCGATCGACTCGATGAAGTCGGGGTAGATGCCCGCTGCGAGCAGCATCGTGCCGCCGCTGATCCCGGGCACCAGGTTCGCCATCCCCATGAGGAGGCCGCCCATCACGCCACGGGCGGCGACCTTCTGCAGGGGTTGCTCAGAGCCATCCATCGAGGGCCTCCAGGAACGTGCGCGCCGTGGGATCGATGTGCAGGGGGGTGACAGTGGCCCAGTCGCGCCGGGCCCACTCGACGTCGCTGTCCGCGATGGGCTCGTCGCCGATGGGCGCCCCGCCGATCCAGACGTAGCGACGACCGCGCGGATCCTGACGCTCCTCCACCTGCGCGGTGTAGCGCCGGCGGCCGAGCACCGTGGGACGGACGCCGTGCACGACGTCTCCGTTGGGCACGTTCACGTTGAGCAGCGTGCCGTCCGGGAGACCCTTGCGGATCGCGGTGCTCGCGAGGTCGCGCACGATGGCGGCCGCGCGCTCGAACTGCATCTCGTCCTGCCCGCCGCGGATGTAGAGGCTGGCGGCGATGGCGGGGACACCCTGCAGCACGGCCTCCCGCGCGGCGGCGACGGTGCCCGAGTAGTGCACGTCGCTCCCGAGGTTGGCACCGCGGTTGATCCCGCTCACCACGAGGTCCGGACGGGGCACGAGCCCGTGGATGGCGGCGTAGCTGCAGTCTGCAGGCGTGCCGGACAGCGCGATCCGGCGCTCGCCGACCTCGGTGACCCGCAGCGGCTTGTGGAGGGTGAAGGCGTGGGACTGCGCGGACTGCTCGCGCTCGGGGGCCACCACCCACACCTCGCCCAGCTCGCCGAGGGCGGCGGCGAGGGCGAGCAGGCCGGGCGCATGCACGCCATCGTCGTTCGTCACCAGGAGCTTCATGGCGGCTCGGATAACGCCTTGACCCCGCAGCGGGCGACGCCGATCATGCGGCATGGCCACCGCACCACCCGAGAAGCCCGCGGTCGTCGAGATCGACGGCCCCTCCCTGTTCCAGAACCGCGAGGTCAGCTGGCTCGCGTTCAACACCCGCGTGCTCGAAGAGGCCCGCGATCGCAGCAACCCGCTGATCGAACGCATCCGGTTCCTGTCGATCTTCGAGACCAACCTGGACGAGTTCTTCATGATCCGGGTCAGCGGTCTCCTCCAGCAGATGGAGGCGGGCGTCGAGGTCCTGTCGATGGACGGCCTCTCGCCGCGCGGCCAGATGGTCGAGATCCGCAAGCGGCTCGGGCCCATGCTGGCGGACGCCCAGCAGATCCTGTGCGACGACCTGCTCCCGGCCCTCGGTGAGCTCGGTGTGCAGGTCGTGCACTACGACGACCTCAAGGCGGCCGAGCGAAAGGTCTGGGACCGCTGGTTCCAGGACAAGGTGCTGCCGATCCTCACGCCGCTCGCGGTGGGGAGCACGCACCCCTTCCCGTTCATCAGCAACCTCTCGCTCAACCTGGCGCTCATGGTGCGCTCGCCGTCCGGTGAGAGCCGCCTGGCCCGCGTGAAGGTGCCCCATCAGAACCTCCCGCGCTTCCTGCCGCTCTCGGGGTCGTGGGACATCCAGGTGCCCGAGCGTGTGCTCCCGCTCGAGGAGCTCATCGCGGCCAACCTCTCCTGGCTGTTCCCCGGCATGGACGTCGGCAGGCCGTACGTCTTCCGCGTCACCCGCGACGCTGATGTCGAGATCGCGGTCGACGAGGCGAACGACCTGCTCGAGGTCCTCCAGCAGGAGCTCCGCAAGCGCAGGTTCGGCGAGGCCGTGCGCCTGCAGGTCGAGGCGGGCGCACCCCACGAGATCATCGAGGGCCTGAAGACCGGTCTCGGGCTCGGCGACGAGCAGGTGGAGGCGGTCCAGGGGCTCATCACCCTCGACGGCGTGGGCGAGCTCCTCAAGGTGGACGTGCCCGAGGCCAAGTACCCCGGCTTCGTCCCGCGCATGCCGCCCCTCCTGGAGTCCGGCGACCCCTTCGCCACCGTCCTCCAGCAGGACGTGATGCTGCACCACCCCTTCCACAGCATCCTGCCGCTCGTGGACTTCATCCGGGCGGCGGCCCGCGACCCCGCCGTGGTCGCCATCAAGCAGACGCTGTACCGCACCAACAAGGACTCCCCCATCATCGGGGCGCTGCAGGAAGCCGTCGAGAACGGCAAGCAGGTGGCGGCCGTCGTCGAGCTCAAGGCCCGCTTCGACGAGGAGAACAACATCGTCTGGGCCCAGGCGCTCGAAGAGGCCGGCGTGCACGTGGTCTACGGCGTGCCGATGCTCAAGACCCACGCCAAGCTCGCGCTCGTCGTGCGTCGCAACGAGGCCGGAGACCTCATCCGGTATGCGCACATCGGCACCGGGAACTACAACACGAGCACCGCGCGGATCTACACCGACCTCGGGCTGCTCACGTCCAACCCCGACATCACGGCCGACGTGGGCGACGTGTTCAACCACCTCACGGGCTTCGCGAACCCCGCGGGCTACCGCAAGCTCCTCGTGGCGCCGCGCTTCATGAAGCCCGGCCTCATCGAGCGCATCGAGCGCGAGGCGGACCTCTGCCGCAAGGGGCGGCCGGGCCGCATCATCGCGAAGTGCAACGCCATCGCGGACGCCGAGATGATCCGGGCGCTCTACGACGCGAGCCAGGCGGGCGTGCAGATCGACCTGCTCGTGCGCGGCATCTGCTGCCTGCGGCCCGGCATCCCCGGGCTCAGCGAGAACATCCGGGTGCGCTCGGTGGTCGGTCGCTTCCTCGAGCACAGCCGGATCTACTGGTTCGACAACGACGGCGAGCCCGACTGCTACATCGGCAGCGCGGACTGGATGGACCGCAACCTCGACCGGCGGGTGGAGGTCCTCACCCCCGTCGAGGCCCCGGAGCTCAGGACCTACCTGCGCAGCCTGCTCCAGCGCTACCTCGACGACGTGCAGCGGACGCGGGTCATGCAGCCGGACGGCACCTACGAGCGGCTCACGGGCGAGGGTCCGGACGTCCACCAGCAGCTCATCGACGACCCCTGATGTCCCTCTCGCGCCTCTGGCGTCGTGAGCCACTCCACGTCTGGTTCCACCCGAGCTTCCGGCTCCCGCTCACCCACGGGCCCGGCGGGATGGACGCGCGCCGCGCGGAGAACGTGCTCACCTGGCTGCTCGATCGGCGGGTGGCGCGCGACGCGACCGTGCACGAGGCGCCGGAGGCGCGCTGGCAGGACCTCCGGCGGGTGCACGACGACGGCTGGCTCGAGAAGCTCGACGACGCGAACGTCGTCGCCGGCGTGTTGGCCGTGCCACCCACCCACGTGCCGGTCGCCTCCATGCTCGAGCTCTGGAGACGCGGTGTCGGCGCCACCACCGAGGCGGTGCGGCACGTGCTCGCTCATGGGGGCCGCGCGGCGACCCTGATGGGTGGGTTCCACCACGCCGGGCCCGATCGCGGCGCGGGCTTCTGCGCGCTCAACGACATCGCGGTGGCGCTGGCGGTGGCCCGCCATGCCGGCTTCCGTGGGTGGGTGACGGTCGTGGACCTCGACGCCCATCCCCCCGACGGTCTCGGTGCGTTCGGCCTCGAGCGTTGCGAGATCCGCTCGCTGGGCGTGGCGTCGTCGTGGGAGGCCGACATCGACATGGACGTCCGGGTGCCCGTCGGCGCCGGCGACCGCGAGTACCTGCTCGCCCTGCAGCGCGTCCTGGCCGGCCTGCGCGCGGATCTCGTGATCTACCTGGCCGGCAGCGACCCTCTGGTGGGCGACGAGCTCGGCATGCTCGGGGTCAGCGAGGCCGGCCTGCGCGAGCGGGACGCCCGGGTGTTCCAGGCTGTCGGCAGCACGCCGTGCGTGGTGGTGCCCGGCGGCGGCTACACGCCCGGCTCCTGGCGGGTGCTCGCCCACACGCTCGCCGAGGCGGCGGGACGTCGGGCCCACGTCCCCGAGGGCTACGACCCCGTGGGACGGCGGATGAACCGGGTGGCCAGCTCGTTCCCGGGCCTCGCGGACGAGCCGCTGCTCACCGACGAGGACGTCGAGGAGATGTTCGGTCGCCCCACCGAGCGCCGGTTCCTCGGGCACTTCACGCGCCATGGGGTGGAGCTGGCGCTCGACCGGTACGGGTTGCTCGGGGCGCTGCGCGGTCTCGGCATGGGGCCGCTGGAGGTCGAGGTGACCACGGGCGAGCGGCCCGAGCGCGTGCGGGTGTACGGGCATCACGGCGGCTCCCGGCATCGGCTCGTGGACCTCGCGCTGTGCGTCGATCGGCTCGCCCACGCTCCACTCGGCGACCCCAAGGTGCTCCGCGTGGACTGGCTGGAGCTCGCCGACCCCCGTGGCCAGGGCGCCCTCCCGGGTCAGGCCTTCAGGGGGCTCGGCGTGGCGCGTGAGATCGGGTCCATCCTCGTGGTGACGGCCGAGCGGCTGGGGCTGGCCGGTGTGAGCTTCGTGCCGTCGCACTACCATGTCGCCTGGATCGCGCGGCATCGGGCCCTGCTGCTGGATCCCGTGCAGCGCGGGCGCTTCCGGGCCATCGGGTCGGTGTTCGGCGACGTGCCCCTGGAGCGGCTGAGCGAGCGGCTCTCGGGCGACGGGCTGCCCACCGAGGACGGCGAGCCCCTGCGCTGGGAGCCCACACCGATGGTCCACGCGCTGGACCCGCGGCTGAAGGCGGCGATCGAGGCCGGGGAGGTCGAGGCGCGCGCGATCGAGGCGGGCGTGGTGCTCAGGTTGCTCGAGCCGTCGGTCACCTTCGGGTAGGCGCGCGGCTGGCGACCTCGTCAGAAGCCGAGGCCCACCGTCACCGACGCGAACGGCGTGACGGGTCCGCCCCGCCCGAACACCGCGGGTGCACCCGGGATCCAGGCCGCGCCCACCGAGGCGTCCGCGACCACGTACGTCCCGGGCGTCGCGTACAGGCGGCCCTTGGCGGACGCCGCCACCGACGGCCCCGCTGCCTCCACGGACCCCGCCTCCTGGCGACCCATGGCGAAGCCCGGGCGGTCGGTCGTGCTCTGGACCTCGGTCAGTCCCAGCCCACCGAACAGATCGAGGGTCGTGCGGTCGCGCTCCCGATGCAGGGCGCGCGCCTTCGCCCGGAAGTGCACCATGTCGTAGCCCGGCTGCTGGTGCAGGATGCCCGCACCGTTACCACACGTCTCCAGCGACAGCCACGACAGCGGGGCGCCCTCCAGGCAGATCACGGGCTGCTCGACCGCCGTGGACTGCGCACCGCCGCGCAGCTCGAGGATCGGCCGTCCCGCGACCTCGTGGCGCACGAAGCCCTGCTGCACGACGCCCTCCTGGGCCCACGCACCCGCGAGGGCCAGGAGCATCAGAGCTCCAGGCGGAGGAGCTCGTGGTCGCGGCCGTTCACCAGCCAGACCTCGTCCTCCGAGACCACCTCGATGCCCGCCAGCGCGCCCTCGCCGAGCTCCGTGTCGATCACGTCGAGCTCGTTGCCTTCGAGGTCGAAGATCTTCACGCGACCCGTGTAGTTCTCCGTGACGTAGAGCTTGCCCTCGAACAGCGCCAGACCCGCGGGGTACGCGAGGTCCGTCACGAGATCGACGAGCTCGCCGCCCTCCCAGAGGTAGTGGTCGGGACCCGGCACGCCGTACGTCGCCTGACAGCCCCCGTTCTCCACGGAGGGCAGCGAGTTGCCCCGCGAACCGACCGTCGTGTCGAGCACCGCGATGCGGTTGGCGCCGGTGTCCGCGACGTAGAGCAGGCCGCTGCTCGCGTCGTACGCGAGGTGCGAGACCACGTCCGGGATGCGCGTCACGCCCACCTGCCAGCGCTGGATCTCGCCGTCGCAGTGGTCGTCGTAGCCAGCGCCGTGGTCCTCGTGGAAGTCGTAGCGCACGATGTCGTCGTTGAAGCCGTCGAACACCCAGTAGGCGTTGCCCTCCTCCCACGCGATGCCCATGCACTGCGGGCTCTCGTGCAGCATGTCGAGGTGGGACCCGAGGTCCGCGGGGCCGCCGAACAGATCGGTGACGTAGTCGACCGCCTCGGGGTTGGACTCGCCGAAGATGTCGCGATCGCTCGACCACAGCGTGGGGCCCGTGAAGTCGTTGCCCGGGCCGGGCTGGTTGTAGCTGTTCCGCCCGTCCTGGCAGGTGGCGAAGGTGCCGGGCGCACCGAAGGCGATGGAGGTCACCTTCTCCATGAAGTGCAGCGCGTAGGGGTCCACGATGTGCGTGCTCGTCTGCTCGCCCGTGCCGATGGCGTCGAAGATCGACACCGAGTCGTCGTCCTTGTTCACCACCCAGAGCTCGTCCGCCTCGGGGTTGAAGGCGAGGTCCGTCGGGTTGTCCAGGCCGTCGAGCTCGCTCCCCACGACCTCGATCTTCACCTTCCGGCAGCCAGAGGATGCGACGAGCGCGAGGACGATCAGGGCAACAGCACGCATGGACTCTCCGGGGCTGCCCGTTCCTAGCCTGAGGACACGCGGATGACCATCGGAGACGGCCTTTCCGTGGACGTGGGGCGCGCGCGTCGGTAGGGGCTCCCCTGGAGGTGCCGTGCTGCTCGTGCTCGCCGCGTATGCCCACGTGGGGGATGTGCTCGACACCCTCGACGCCCACGTGGACCCCGCCACACCGAGCCGGGTGCACGTCGAGGCGACCTTCGGGCTCGTGACGCTCGAGGGCGACGCGGGCGCGTGGGTGTGCCACGAGGCCGTGACGGCACCCGGTGTGTTCGCCGCCCCTCACTACGTCCAGGGCAGCACAGGCCGTTTCGCCGCATGGAACAGCGGGCCCAACGACGGGCGGGACGGCGAGCCCGTCTGGACCAGCGCCGACCGGTGCGACTGGACCGCCCTGACGGGCCTCGCGGGCCAGCTCGTGGCCGAGGTCAGCCTGCGGGGCGACGAGGCCTGGGCCGCCACCGCGACATCCGGGGTCACGAACGGCCTGTACCGCACCGTCGACGGGGCCTTCGTGCCCGCGGGCGTGTCGAGCGACACCGACATCTTCCTGTCCGTGCGCGCGGAGGGACCCGCGATCTGGGCCGTGTCCACCGACGGCGACGTCCTCACCCTCTGGCACAGCACCGACGGCACGGCCTTCACGTCCCACACGGTCGCCCCACCCGACGGCGTCACCCTGCCCCTGCGCGGGAGCATCGGCGCCATCGACCCCACCGACGGCGACCGGGCGTGGCTGGTCATGGACCCCATCGGGGTCGACTTCCTCTACGAGCTCACCGAGGCCGGGGCCACGCAGACGTCCATCTGGGCGCCGCCCGACCGCCTCACCGACCTCACGCGGCTGCCCGACGGCGCGCTGCTCGCCGTGCTCAACGACCGGCGCCCGTGGCGCGGTGTGGACGGCGTGTTCACCGAGATGGCCGTCGAGGACGCGAGCGGTGGCGACGTCGGGCCCGAAGGGCTCTGGCTGTCCAACCGCACCTACGTGAACGGGCTCTTCGCGACGCTGTCCACGGACGGCCACACCGCCGCACGGACCCTGGGCCCGGAGGTCATCGCGTCCCCCCTCTCCTGCCCCGCCGGCTCCACCCAGGTCACGATCTGCGAGCCCCTCTGGGACGCCCTGTCGCTGCGCCTGCAGCCCCAGCCCACCGGAGACTCGGGCACGCCGACCCCGATCCCCCCGCCGGTCGTGGAGGAACCGTCCAGCTGCGGCTGTGCGGCCGGGACCCTCAGCGGCGTCGGAGGACCCGGAGCGCTCGCCATCCCGTGGCTCCTGCGTCGGCGGCGCAACCGCAGGTCGCCTCGGGCTCGCTGACGCCCGTGGGGAGCGGGCCGGGTGCGTCGAGGCACGCGAGCTCCTTCTTGAAGCCGACCGCGAAGACCTCGTGGTGCGTGCCGTCCGCCTGGAGCGCCCCGGCCGTGCGGGGCTCCGTGCGCTCCTGGTGGCAGAAGTCCTCGAACAGCGCGTCGTCCACGGCATCCACACCCGCTCCGAGCAACGCGGAGCCCGCGGTGGGCCAGAAGTCGCCGGCATCGGGGCCGAACAGGTCGGAGGGCCCGCACTGCACGTTCCCGGATCCCAGGTCGGCATCGCTGGCGTTCCCCACGACCTCCGCCGCGTCCGGGAGATCCACCGTTCCGAGCAGCGTGTTCCCGAGCACCCGTGGCTGGGCCCCCGGAGACGCACGCAGGGTCGTCGTGGCCCGGACGATGGACGAACGGAGGGTCACCGCGGGCCCGGTGATCTCCACCCCCAGCTCGGCATCGAGCACGAGGTGACCCGTGAGCATCGAGGTGCTCGCGCCTCCCGCGACCGACAGGCCCGTGCCCACCGAGGAGAGCACGAGGTCGGTGGCCTCGAGGACCGCTCCCGGACCGGCTCGGACGCCGATCGTGCTGTTCGTGAACAGCCCGTCGCGCACGTGCACCCGGCAGCCCTCGCAGGCGATGTCCACCCCGATGCCCCGGCCCTCGAAGCGGTCGTCGAGGATCCAGACGTCGTCGCTGACGCCCCGCACGGCCACGCCCGTCCCGACGATGCCGTCCACACGGGCGTCCCGGAGCCAGATCGAGCGGCCGTCCAGGATGGTGAGGGCCGTCTGGCCGGGTGGGGTCGGCAGGAGGTCGACGCCGATGAGGAGCACGTCGTCCCCGCTCACCACGAGGGGGCCGAGCCGCGCGCGGTCGTCGGGGTCGGCGCTCTGGAGGATCGTGAGCTCGTCGCCCTCGTCCGGGACCGGCGCCTCGAAGGCGCAACCGGCGTGCTCGCCGGGCCCGAACAGCAGCACGTCGCCCGGGTAGAACAGCGCGCCGTCCGCCCCGGGGACCTCGCGACGGATGTACGCGCACCAGTCCTCCCCTGCCGCGAACGTCGTGATCGTCGGGGTGTGCGCGTGCGCGACAGCGAGGAGGAGTACCATCGCCCCTACCCTATCCCGGCCCGCCCTCGCTCCGGCGACCCCGGCGCGGTATGGAGGGGCCGAGGAGACGGCATGGACGAGGACTTCACCCTGGACGAGCTCAAGCTCGCCTTCACGTTCCACATCACCAACCAGATCCTCGAGTCCGACGGCACGGTGGCGCCCGAGGAGCTGGCCTTCCTGCAGAAGTGGTTCCCCGAGGCCGTGTTCCGCGAGTCGCGCTTCATCGACGCGAAGGGTCGCTACACGTCCCGCTGGGAGGACGCGCTGGGCGAGGCTCTCCTGCAGCTGCCCGAGCGCCTCTCCGTCGAGGAGCGGCTCGATCTCCTGGAGACGTTCTACCGGGCCGCGATCAGCGACGGCGACACCCAGTACATCGAGGGCAACATCCTCGTGCGGGCTGCACGTCTCCTCGGCCTGAAGCCCAGCCAGTTCACCGCCCGCGTCGAGGCGATGTTCGGCACCGGCTCCATCGACCTGCCGCTGCCCGAGTAGCCGTGCGCTCCCGCATCGCGTCCACCAAGCTCGTCATCGTGATGGTGGGCCTCCCGGCCCGCGGGAAGACCCACATCGCGCGCCGCGTCGCCCGCTACCTCAACTGGAAGGGGGTGAGCGCCCGTGTCTTCAACGTCGGGAGCTACCGACGCGAGCACATCGGCGCGCACCAGCCCCACACCTTCTTCGACCCCACCAACCCCGAGGGCATGGCCGCCCGCGAGCGGATGGCGGTGGCCGCGATGGAGGACGTCGCGCGGTGGCTCGAGCACGACGGCGGGCACGTCGCCATCTACGACGCCACGAACACCACGATCGCCCGGCGGCGGCGCGTCGAGGCCTTCTTCACGGCCCGGAAGGCAGAGGTGGTGTTCCTCGAGTCCACCTGCAGCGACCCCGCGATCATCGAGGACAACATCCGGTCCCACAAGATCCGGTCGCCGGACTACAAGGGCCAGGACCCCGACGCCGCCGTGGCGGACTTCCGGCGCCGCATCGCGCACTACGAGGCCGCCTACGAGCCGCTGGACGACTCCTGCCGCTACATCCAGACCGTCGACGTCGGCGAGCGCGTCGTCATCAACCACATCCGCGGCTGGCTGCTCGGCGGGGTCGTCAACCTGCTCACCTGCCTGCACACCCAGCCACGCACGGTCTACCTGACGCGTCACGGCGAGTCGCGGTTCAACTCGGCGGGCCGGATCGGCGGTGACACGCCGCTCACCGCGGAGGGCGAGGCCTACGCGGAGCGCCTGACGGCCTACCTGCGCACGAAGATCGACGGGCCGGGGGTGGAGGTGTGGACGAGCACGCTCGAGCGCACGCGCGCGACGGCACGTCGGCTCCCGTGGAAGAGCTTCCCGCTCAAGGCCCTGGACGAGATCGACGCGGGCGCCTTCGACGGCATGACCTACGAGGAGATCGCCAAGAAGCACCCGGGTGACTTCGCGGCCCGCAAGCTCGGCAAGCTCACGTACCGCTACCCGCAGGGCGAGTCCTACATCGATGTGGTCAACCGCCTGGAGCCCGTCATCCTCGAGCTCGAGCGGCACCGCGGGCCGCTGGTCATCGTGGGCCACCAGGCCATCCTGCGGGTGCTCTACGGCTACCTGACGGACAAGCCTCTCCAGGAAATCCCGCACCTGTCGATCCCGTTGCACACGGTGATCGAGCTGACGCCCATCGCGTACGGCGCGCTCGAGGAGCGGGTGCCCCTCACCTGAGCGTCACCGGCAGACGATGCTCGGCTCGAAAGAGCACGTCACGGTGTCGCCGCCGGTCACCCAGCTCTTCACGGGCACGTTGCCCTGGAACACCAGGCGGCAGCGCGCGGCGGGGACGATCTCGACGTACGCGCGGTCCTTCACGATGGACGCCCGCTTCCGGAAGCCCACGGAGTTGCAGAGGATCTCGATCTGCCGGTACTGCTCCCGCCCCGGGCCCTTCGTGAACACCGTGACCGGCCCGGCGCCGATGCCGCCGAACATCTCGGCCATGGGGTCCTTCACGGTGTTGTCGATCTCGTCCTGCCGCCGTCGCTGCTGGCGCGCGATGACCTGCTGGAGATCGGGGTCCTCCACGAGGCCGCTGTCGCGCACGTGCTCCGGGCCCGCCTTCACCACGCCGCTGTTCTGGTTCGCGTCCCGGTTCCAGGCGAGGAAGCCGAGCAGGAGGATCAGGGCGGCGGCCACCGCAGCGAGCCCGCTCGCGAAGAAGAGCGCGAACACGATGGCCAGCACGCGCGTGCTGTTCGCCTCGGAGGGGGCCACGTTCGAGCCCATGTCCACCTGGCTGGAGGCGAACGGCGTGGCCATGCCGGGACCTGCGGGCAGCATGCCGCCCACGGCTCCGTTGTGCGGGATGCCCGCCCCCATAGGGGCCTGGGCTCCAGGACCCCGCTGAATGCCCCGCCCCGCCGCACCTGCGGCGTCAGGGCCTCCCTGGGCCTGGAGCGACTCGGCGACACGCATGCGGTGGAGCGCGTCGGGCTGGCGTTGGGGTCGGGTCACGGTGTCCTCGATGGCGTCCGAACGACGCCTCCCGGTGCGATCTTACGCCGGTGACGGGATAGTCCGCCACGCCCGGAGGAACGCCACGTGGAGCCACACGTCCACCACGTCCAGATCTACTACGAGGACACCGACTTCTCGGGGGTCGTGTACCACCCGAACTACCTGAAGTACTTCGAGCGGGCCCGGGAGCACATGCTCGGCGTGGACGCGCTGGTGGAGATGTGGGACCGCGACGGCATCGGGTTCGTCGTCTACAAGTGCTCCCTCGAGTTCAAGAAGGGCGCACGGTTCGGCGACCACCTCGAGATCCGCACGACGGCCCGTCGGGAGGGGCCGTTCCGCCTGCTCTTCGACCAGCAGGTCTGGCGTGCCGACTCCCCGACCGCGCTGGTGAAGGGCGTGGTGGAGATGGTGGCCGTGAACAAGGAGAACCAGCTCGTGCGCCTGCCCCCCGCCGTCGAGGAGGCCGCGCGCGCCTGGATGGAGGAAGGTCCGGCCTGACCGGGCGTTCCGGTGCCGTCCCTGGCGTGACGGGCAGCATGGATTATGCTCCCGGCCTCACGGAGGCTCCATGCGACCCATCGCCCTTCTTCTCGCCCTCTCGATGTTCGCCTGCAAGGGCAACACGCCCACGCCGACCGAGACGGACACCGACACGGACACCGATACCGATTCGGACACCGACGCGGACACCGATGCCGATTCGGACGCGGATACCGACGCCGACACGGACGCGGATACCGACGCCGACACGGATGCGGACACCGACGCCGACACGGACACGGACACCGACGCCGACACCGATTCGGATACCGACACGGACACGGACGCCGATTCGGACACCGACACGGACGCTGATTCGGACACCGATGCCGATTCGGACACGGACACCGACGCCGATTCGGACACGGACACCGACGCCGATTCGGACACCGACACCGACACCGATGCGGACACCGACACCGGTCCGGACCTCTGCGCCGACGTGATCACCGCGGCCACGGGCGTCGGCATCATCGCGACGGGCGACACGACCCTGGGCGCGGCGAACCTCACCGCCGCGTGCCAGAGCAACTCCAACAACGCTCCCGAGCAGCTCGTGCGCTGGATCGCGCCGACGACCGGTGAGTACGAGGTCGACACCTCCCTGTCGGCCATCAGCGATACCGTCCTGAGCCGGATCACGGCCTGCGACGACACCACGTCCCTCGCCTGCAACGACGACGACGGCGTCGGCTTCCGCTCGCTGCTCACCCTCTCGCTCCAGCAGGACGAGGAGGTCGTGCTCGTGGTCGACGGCTACGGCACCAACCAGGGCGCCTGGACCCTCGAGGCCCGCTACGCCGACGAGAGCGACTGCGGCGACACGGTCGACAACAACGGCGACGGCCTCACCGACTGCCTCGACCCCTCCTGTGTCGGCGAGACCGCATGCATCGAGGTCGACTGCACCGACGGCACCGACAACAACCTCAACGGCCTGACCGACTGCGCGGACCCCGACTGCGACGCGGTCACGGAGTGCATCGAGGTCGACTGTGCCGACACGATCGACAACGACGCCAACGGCCTCACCGACTGTGACGACCCCGACTGCGCGACGGCGGCGAACTGCTACGAGTCCGACTGTACCGACACCATCGACAACGACGGCGACGGCCTGACCGACTGTGCGGACGACGAGTGCGGCAACGACCCCGCCTGCGTCGAGCTCGACTGCACCGACACCATCGACAACGACTTCGACACCCTCACCGACTGCCTCGACCCCGACTGCGTCGACGCGCTCGACTGCGACGCGGACTTCGTCGACATCCTCACCGCCGACACCTGCCCGGTCGCCGTGCCCGTGTCCGCCTTCCCCGCCCGCTTCGTGGGTCGGAACGCGGGTGGCACGGTCTGGGGAACGCCCACGCCCAGCTGCAGCATCTCCTCGAACTCGACCGGTGCCTGGTACACCTTCACGGCCACCGAGAACGGCATGCTCTCGGCATCGAGCTGCGGCAGCACGTTCGACACCGAGATCTCGGTCCTGAGCGGCGACTGCGCTGGCACACTCACCTGTGAGGGCAACAACGACGACAGCTCGGCCGTTTGTGGCTCCAGCGCATCCACCCGCAGCGCGCTCACGGTGGCGGTCACCTCCGGCACGACCTACGAGGTGTACGTCGGCGGGTTCTCTTCCGCCACCGGTGAGTACGAGCTCCTCATGGACTTCGTGCCCGACGCCAGCGACACCGACACCGACACCGACGCCGATTCGGACACCGACACCGACACCGACGCCGACTCGGATGCCGACGCCGACAGCGACACCGATTCGGACACCGACGCCGACACGGATGCGGACACCGACGCCGACACGGATGCGGACACCGACGCCGACACCGATGCGGACACCGACGCCGACACGGATGCGGACACTGACGCCGACACCGACACCGCGGACACCGAGCTGCTGATGATCACCGAGGTGGTCGACGGCACGATGTCCGGGGGCAAGCCGAAGTTCGTCGAGGTCACCAACGTGGGCAGCACCACGATCGACCTCTCGGCATACAGCATCGGCACGTTCTTCAATGGGGCCACCGACAACCTCCGGCACATCACGTTGAGCGGCAGCCTGGCGGCCGGCGCATCCATCGTCGTGCAGGGCCACAACGACGATCCGGTGTTCAACACCGTGTACGGGTTCGAGCCGGACTTCGACGACATGGGCCAGTTCAACGGCGACGATGTCGTCGTCCTGATGCTCGGCGCGCCCACGGATCCGACCGGTGCCGGGGCCGTGATCGTGGACGTGTACGGGGTCGTGGGTGTGGATGCCGTCCCGTCGTCGGGCTCTCCCGAGGTGTGGGCCTACACGGACTCCTACGCCCGTCGCCTGGTCACCGCGAGCCCCACGGCCACGTTCGACCCGGCGCAGTGGGACATCGGCGGTGAGAACGCGCTCGAGGGAGCAGGGAACAACGACACCGACAACCTGCCTGTGCTGCAGGCGAACACGACGCCGGGCGTCTACCCCAACTGATCGCCCGAGCGTTCTCGCTCCAGAGGCCCGGCGGGTTCACCCGTCGGGCCTCTTCGCGTTCACATGTGCGCTCCCGCGTGCACCTGCAGCCGGAGGTGTCCCATCGTCCCCTGGTTTCTCGCGTCCGCCGTCCTTCCCGCTCCACCCCCACCCCCACCCGCTACAGGCTCCTTCTGCCAGTTGTTCATGTTCTTGCCAGCGGTCTCGCAGCCGACGGGGACGGTGGCGGGTGGCGCCATGATCGAGACGACCTCGTTCGATGGCGGGCTGCCCAACCGGCCCGGCCTCGAGCGGGCGCTGATCATGACCGGCGGTGTCACCCTGCCGACGAACGGCATCGCCACCAACGGTGTCCCCGAGGAGACCGACGTCAGGCTCGAGGGCGTTTCGATCGACCGCATCACGCGATCCCGGCTTCCGCTGAACGGTCGGGTGGCCTTCCGCTGAACGTCAGCGGAACACGCCCCGTACCAACCCCACGCCCACGAGCCAGCGGGCGCGCGCCAGCCACCATCGCCGCCGGCCCACCAGGTGGGGCCCGGGGCCCTCGCGCTCCACGCCCGTCCACGCCTTCGTCGCCCAGCCCCGCGGGCGGCTGGCGCCCTCCGTGACCGCCGTGCGCGACAGCGCCAGGGGGCTGTCGATCCGCGTGAAGGACCCCAGATCCTCCCGGGTCTCCCGGCGCACGAGCGGGCAGGCTGCTCGCGCGCCCGCCTGTGACGCACGGGGAACGCGCTCCCCGTGCGCCACGAAGGTCCAGCCGTCGTCCTTCACCCACCCGTCCACGGCAGGCACCCCGCCCAGCGCCGCAGCGGCCTGCAGCCACGTGGACGTCCGGGCCAGCGAGGCCTCTGCGTCCCCGCCGCCGTAGAGTGCCACCAGCGCGCCGTAGGCGCCGAAGAGCCCCGTCAGCAGGTCGTGGATCGGCACCGGGAAGAGCTCCGGCGAGCCTGGGCCGCCGTACGCTGCCTCCATGCCGCACGCAGCCTGCACGGTCTGCTCCCAGCCCGGACGGCCCGCCCAGGGCCCGTGGGCACCGAAGGCCGACAGCGACACCCTGTGGGGCGCGAGGTCCAGGAGGCCCAGCCGGTCGGCGACCCCGGGGCGGAAGTTCTGGAGGACGACGTCCGGCTGCAGGCGGGCCACCAGGTCCTCGAGAGCAACCCGTCCCGCACGCGTCTGGAGGTCCAGCCACACGGACGCCTTCCCGCGGTCGAACAGCGCGTGGAACCCGTCCACCCAGGCCGGATGGAGCCAGGGGTCGTCCACGCGCACGACCTCCGCGCCGAGCTCCGCCAGGGTGCGCCCGGCGACCGGGCCCGCGATGACCATCGTGAAGTCGAGCACCCGTATGCCCGCGAGCGGCGGGCGACGGTCGTCGCCCGTGGGCTCGGGTTGCGTCCGCCAGCGCCCCGCCACCTCGTCGATCGAGCCGGTCCGGACGGGCTGGACGCGGGATCCGACCGTGTCGGTCGCGGGGCCCGGCATCGGTCCGTCGACCGTCGTCACGACATGCCCACCCTCTGCGGCCATCGGGCTCGACATCCACGTGCCCACGTCACGGACCGCGGCCAGGCAGAGGTCCGGGAAGCGCGCCTCCCATGCCTCGGCATCGGCCGTGGCGAGCACCCGGCGGAGGGCCGCCGTCGCGCGAACCGCCTCCCGGACCCCACCGAGGGACCCGGGGTCGGCGAGGGTCTCGGCCGAGAGCACGCCCGCCAGGTCGGCCCCCTCCGCTCCGAGGGCGTCGAGGAACGCCCGCAGGTGGTGCGGGAGGCCCAGGTGCACGAACAGGTGCCCGGACCGGCAGGGATGCAGCGCCACGAACGGGCTCGCGACCCACTGGAGCGGCTGGAAGGCGCGGGAGGGCCGGTCCGTGAAGAACGCCAGCAGCTCCTGGGTGCTCACGGCCGCGTCGTAGAGGCTCACGCGCACCGACTGACCCCGCCCGTCGCGGCGGCGCGCCAGCAGGGCCGCCACCACGCCGTTCACGGCCCAGGCGGCCGCCGTGGTGGTGACGGCGGGGACGTCGTGGAACCGGGGACGGAGACCCACCGGGGGCTCGTAGAGCCCCGTCCGGGCCGCGACGAGCTCCTCGATGGGCGGTCCACCGCCGCCGTGGAGACGGCACCACACGGTGGCCGGGGGACGGGGCATGGGGAGCCCGTCGGGCGTACCGTCGATCACCACGTCGGCCTTCGCGACGAGAGCCGCAGGATCGCCCGTCACCACGGTCTTCCCGCGGTCGTACCCCGCCCAGCGCACGGGCAGGTCGGACGGGCTCCGCACCACGACGACGTCCGCCCCCTGATCGGCGAGCAGGACCCCCGCGAGGGCTGCGGCATCCCCGCCCCCCACCTGGACCACCTGCACGCCCTCCAGCCCGGCCATGCGCCCTCCTCGCACCCGCCATAGTCCATGCTGCGGGGTCGCGCCCAGCACCAGGAGGGACGATGGAGACGCTCACGGGTGGATGTCTGTGTGGGGGCGTGCGGTACGAGGTCGTCGGCGAGCCGGTCCGGTTCTACCACTGCCACTGCTCGCGTTGCCGGAAGGCCAGCGGCACGGGCCACGCGTCCAACCTCTTCGTGAAGGGCGAGCTGCGCTGGCTCTCCGGGGCCGACCAGATCCACACGTTCGCCCACCCCGAGGCTCAACGCTTCGCGAACACCTTCTGCACGGTCTGTGGCGGCCGGGTACCCCGCCAGGTGCCGACCCATGTGTTCATCCCGGCCGGCTCCCTCGACACCGAGCCCTCCATCCGACCCCAGGCCCGCATCTTCTCGGGCTCGCGGGCCTCCTGGTCGTGCGACGGGTCCGACGTGCCGGCCTTCGACGCGCTGCCGTCGTGATCCCGCGCTGACCCGCCAGCGGTGTTATGCGCGCCGCCTGGAGGGCCCATGGGCAGCGAACCGAAGATCACCCGGGTGGAGAGCTTCTCCACGCACCCCGACCGCTACCGGCACTGGAAGCTGTCGTTCGACGGGCCCGTGGCCACGCTGGCCCTCGACATCCAGGAGGGGAACGGCCTCCGCCCCGACGACTACGAGCTCAAGCAGAACAGCTACGACCTCGGCGTGGACATCGAGCTCGCCGACGCCGTCGAGCGCATCCGCTTCGAGCACCCCGAGGTCAAGGCCGTGGTGCTCACCTCCGCGCAGGACCGCATCTTCTGTGCGGGCGCCAACATCAAGATGCTCGCGACCTCCACCCACGGGTTCAAGGTCAACTTCTGCCGCTACACCAACGAGACCCGGTGCGGCATCGAGGACGCCAGCACCCAGAGCGGCATCCGCTTCCTCGCCGCCCTCAACGGCACCGCCGCCGGTGGTGGCTACGAGCTCGCCCTCACGGCCGACCGCATCGTGCTCGTGGACGACGGCTCCAGCGCCGTCAGCCTGCCCGAGGTCCCGCTTCTCGGCGTGCTCCCCGGCACCGGCGGCCTCACCCGCCTGGTCGACAAGCGCGCCATCCGCCGCGACGTCGCCGACCTCTTCTGCACCAAGGCCGAGGGCTTCCGCGCGCGCGACGCCCGCAAGCTCAACCTGATCGACGGCAGCTTCCCGCGCTCGCGCTGGGAGGACGGCGTGAAGCAGGAGGCCGCACAGCTCGCCGCCACCGGGTCCGACCGGACCGGGCCCGGCATCGAGCTCACGCCCGTGGTGGCTCCGTACACCTGGGTCAGCGTGGAGCACGCCGAGGACGGCCGGCTCGTGACCCTCACCGTGCGCGCGCCCGACGACGACCCGCCCACCACGGCCGACGCGCTCCGGGCCGCCGGGGCGTCCACGTGGGCCATGGCGGCGTTCCGCGAGCTGGACGACGCGCTGCTCCACCTGCGCTTCACGTTCGACCGCGTGGGCCTCGTGCTCCTGAAGACGTCCGGCGACGCCGAGCGGGTGCTCGCCCACGACCGCGCCCTCGCGAAGCTCGCGGCCGACGGCGACTGGCTGGCCCGCGAGATGGAGCTCCTGCGCGCCCGCATCCTCCGGCGCCTCGACAACACCGCGAAGTCGCTGTTCGCCATCGTGGAGCCCGGGAGCTGCTTCGTCGGCTCGCTGTTCGAGATGACCCTCGCGGCCGATCGCACCTACATGCTCGAGGACGAGGACGGCGAGGTCACCGTGCAGCTCACGGAGGCGAGCGACGGTCGGTTCCCGATGTCCACCGGCATCAGCCGCCTGAAGGCCCGCTTCCTCAACGATCCCGAGGGTGCCGCCAAGGCCCTCGAGGCCACCGAGCCCCTCGATGCCCCATCGGCCTTCGACCTCGGGCTCGTCACCCTCGCTCCCGACGACATCGACTGGGAGGACGAGCTCCGCATCGCGATCGAAGAGCGCCTGTCCCTCTCGCCGGACGCGCTGACCGGCATGGAGCAGAACCTCCGCTTCGCGGGTGCCGAGACGTGCGACTCGAAGATCTTCGGGCGTCTGTCGGCCTGGCAGAACTGGATCTTCCAGCGCCCGAACGCGGTCGGCGACGAGGGCGCCCTCACGCTCTACGGGCACCCCACCCGGCCGAAGTTCGACTTCCGTCGCACCTGATCGCGCTCCTGCTGGCCACTGCCTCACCCGCCCCGCGGGTGGTCACCGGGGCGCCCGCCACCCCGGACGGTCTGCCGCGCGTGCTCCTCGTGGACGACGCGGAGGCCACGTTCGAGGTCGGGATCGTCGGGGGCACACCCACGGTGCATCCGTCCTGGGAGGCCGCCCGGTCGGCCGCGCGGCATCCGGTCCTCTACCCCACGGACCTCGTGGCCGACGCGCTCGCGGACTCCGCAGACGCCCTGCTGGCCGCGCTGATCACCGACCCCGCCCACAACCGGCTCGTCCACGACCTCCTCGTCGCCGTGGACGACCGCCCCGAGGACGACCCCGTCCGCGTCTGGCTCGCCGTCGCCGCGAGCCTCGGCGGCATCCCCCTCGACACCCTCGATCTGCCGGTCGCGCTCCAGGAGCGCGCGTCGCACGACGCCGCCTCGTTCCGCGCCAAGAACCGGCCGGTGGGCCGCTGGTTCGCCGAACCCGCCCTCGCGCGTGCCTGGGCCCGCGACGCCTGGCTCGCCGACGCGCTCACCCCCGCCGTCGTCGCAGGGCTCCCGACCGACGGGCCCCTCGTGGACCGCATCCGCGCCCGTCGGGAGCTCGATCTGCGCGCGTGGGGAGCATCGAGCCAGGGCATCGCCGTGCGCCCCGTGCCCGTCGAGCTCCACACCGGCAAGGGGTTCGCTGGAGCCGTGCGGGCGGCCCTGTCGGCCGTCGACGGCGCCCAGGTCCGCACCCGGATGCTCGAGGTCGGCACGGTCCCGGCGACGGACGTCATCCCGTCCGTCACCGTCGAGCCCACGCCGTTCTGGGAGGCCTGTCGGGACGCGCTCTCCGACCTCCCGCCCACCTGGCCCCCCGCGACCACCGCGGTCCGTGAGCTCTGCGCGACGGGCGCCACCCAGCTCGCCGTCGACCGCGGTCAGGCCGAGTCCAACACGTCTGCGTGGCAGTCCCCCGAGCTCCCGACGACCACAGCCGCCGTCCTGCCGCTCGTGTTCCGCCACGGCCAGGACGTCGAGGGCCTCGCTCGCGTGGGCGTGCGCACCCTGGACGTCGTCGTCCGCTACGGGCGTCCCCCCGCGATCCGCTCCGACGGGCAGCCCGCGACCGCACCGGTCTCCCCGGCCTGGCGCACCCTCCTCGTCCCCGCCTGGGAGCCCTTCGAAGCGCCCGCCCCGCCGGACCCCGAGCAGCTCGAGGCCGCCATCCGCGCGTCCGACCCCGCCGCGATCCGCGCGCTGCTGCATCCCGAACCGCCCGGTGGGTGTGGCTGTCACCAATCCGCTGCACCCAGGCGTGCCCTCCTGATCGCGCTCATGCTTGTTAGAAGGCGCTCCTGACCCGGAGGCCAGCCATGGGCATCGACTACAGCGAGCGCATCCCCAACAACGTCGACCTCTCCTCGGATCGCCGTCTGCAGCGGGCCCTCGAGAAGTGGCAGCCCGCCTTCCTGGACTGGTGGATGGACATGGGCCCCGAGGGCTGGCAGGCCAAGGACGTCTACCTCCGCACCGCCGTGAGCGTGGACAAGGGCGGCTGGGCCAACTTCGGCTACGTCCAGATGCCGGAGTACCGCTGGGGCATCTTCCTCACCGAGCGCGAGGAGGGCCGGAAGGTCGGCTTCGGCGACCACGCCGACGAGGAAGCCTGGCAGACCGTGCCCGGCGAGTACCGCAACATGCTCCAGCGCATCATCGTCACCCAGGCGGACACCGAGCCCGCCAGCGTCGAGCAGCAGCGCTACCTCGGTGCCACGGCGCCCTCGCTGTACGACCTGCGCAACCTCTTCCAGGTGAACGTCGAGGAGGGCCGGCACCTCTGGGCGATGGTGTACCTGCTCCACGGCTACTTCGGTCGCGACGGACGCGAGGAGGCCGAGGAGCTCCTCGCCCGCCGCGCCGGCGACGAGGACAAGCCCCGGATCCTCGACGCGTTCAACCAGCAGTGTCCGGACTGGCTCACGTTCTTCTGCTTCACCACGTTCACGGACCGCGACGGCAAGTACCAGCTCGGCGCGCTCGCCGAGTCCGGCTTCGACCCGCTCGCGCGCACCTGCCGCTTCATGCTCACCGAGGAGGCCCACCACCTCTTCGTCGGCCAGACCGGCGTGGAGCGCATCCTCCGCCGTGGCGTCGAGCTCGCGAAGGAGGCCCCGAGCGGTGACGCGCGCGACCTCGGCGGCATCCGTCCCGCCACCGTCCAGAAGTACGTGAACTACTGGTACACCTACAGCCTCGACCTGTTCGGCTCGGAGATCTCGAGCAACGCGGCGGACTTCTTCGCCTCCGGGCTCAAGGGGCGCTGGCAGGAGATGCGCCGCTACGAGGACCACGTCGCGCTCGAGGCCCACGTGCCCATGCAGGTCTACGAGGACGGCCGCCTGGTCGAGAAGCTCGTCCCCATGCGCAACGCGATGAACGAGCTCCTCCGGTCGGAGTACGTGCGCGACTGCGAGTCGGTCGTCGAGAAGTGGAACAAGGCCCTCGAGCAGGAGGGCACGGACTTCCGGATCACCCTGCCGTCCACCCGGTTCCACCGCCGCCAGGGCATCTACGCCGGCAGCCACTTCGACCCCGCGGGCAACCCCGTCACCGAGGAGCAGTTCGAGGCCAACCGGGCCGCGTGGCTCCCCACCGACGAGGAGCGGGCGTACGTCGCGAGCCTGATGTCCGCCTGCTACGAGCCCGGCAAGATGGCCAACTGGATCGCGCCCCCACGCCGCGGGATCGACGGCCAGACCGTCGAGTTCGAGTACGTCCGCGTCTGACGTGCTGCGAGGTCGCCGAGCTCGGTTCCTCGTCCTGCTCGCGCTCCTCGGCTGCCATGGCGGCGAGGAGCCCACCGAGGAGGAGGAGGTCCCGTGCGTGCCCTCCGGTCCGGAGGTGTGCGACGGGCTCGACAACGACTGCGACGGGGCCATCGACGAAGGGGTCGGAGACCGCGTCTACCGCGACCGTGACGGTGACGGGCTCGGCGACCCCCGCGCCCCCCTGCTCACCTGCTCGCCTCCGGACGGCTGGGTCGCGCTGCCGGCGGACTGCGACGACACCGATCCTCTCGTGATGCCGGGCGCCCCCGAGCGCTGCAACGGCATCGACGACGACTGCGACGGTCGGGTCGACGAAGACCCCGCCGACGGCCTGCCGTTCCACCCGGACGCCGACGGCGACGGGCTGGGCGCGCGAGACACGATCGTGATGCGCTGCGCCGAAGGTCCCGGTGTCACCGCGGACGCGTCGGACTGCGACGACACGGACCCTCTCGTGACCCTCGGCACCACGGCCTCCCTGGTCGACCTCGACGGCGACGGACACGCGGGCGACACGCCCTCCTTCGTCTGTGACGGGGATCCCGTGGTCACCGTGGCCACCGACTGTGACGACACGAACGCCGACGTACACCCGGACGCCGCGGAGCTGCCGGCGGACGGCGTCGACCAGGACTGCGACGGCGACGAGCTCTGCTTCGCGGACGCGGACTTCGACGGGGTCGGTACCCCCGCGACCCTCGAGGTCGTGGGGCTCCAGTGCCTCGGGCCGGGCGTGTCGGATCGGGCGGACGACTGCGACGACACCGACCCCGAGGTGGCCCCGGGCGCGCCGGAGGTCTGCGGGAACGCGGTGGACGACGACTGCGACGCGGGCACCCCGGACATCGTGGACGCCGACAGCGACGGGCTCGCGTGCGACGTCGACTGCGACGACAGCGGCGTGCCCTCGGCCAGCGTGCTGTTCACGCCCGTGACCTCCGGCCTGGAGGTCGCCCAGGGTGTGCTCCCGCTCGCCTGCCCTTCCGGTCCGCGCACGGGCACCGCGGCCGTCGCGGACTTCGACGACGATGGTGACCTCGACGTCTTCCTGCCCCGCACGGGCCTGCCGGACGCCCTGTTCCTGAACGACGGTGCCGGGAGCTTCACGGACGTCGCGGTGGCGCGCGGCATCGTGCACACCGGCGCGAGCCACGGGGCCGTGTTCGTGGACGTCGACGACGACGGCGATCTCGACCTGTTCGTGCTCGGGTCGGGCACCGACGGAAACCGGCTCTACATCCAGACGGCGGGCTCGTTCACCGAGGAAGCCGCGGCGCGGGGGGTGGCCGGAGCCACGGGCGCCTGCAGCGACCAGCTGTCCGTCGCGGTGGCGGACGTCGATGCCGACGGTGACCTCGACCTGCACGCCACCGCCTGGGAGCCCGAGGCCGGCCCGGCCAACCCGCGCAGCTCGATCTGGATCAACGACGGCGCCGGCGTGTTCACGGGCTCCACGGTGCTCGACCTCACGGGCGACGCGAGCGTGGCGTCCGTCTGGACCGATCTCGACGCGGATGGCGACCCCGACGTCCTCTCTGTGGCGGATTGGGGGCGCACGGCCCTGTTCCGCAACGACGGCGCGTCCTTCGCGGACGTCACGGCCACCAGCGGGCTCGTCGACCCTGGCCGCACCCGCGCGGGCATCGTGCGCGACCTCGACGGGGACGGCGTGCTCGACGTCCTGCTCGCGGGATCCACGGCCTGCCCGGCCTGCGAGGGCACACGGCTGTTCCACGGCACCGCCGGCTTCGCCTTCCAGCCCACGCCGCCCTGGGACCTCGGAGACGTCTGGGGGGCTGCGGTGCTCGACCACGACAACGACGGCACCCCGTCGGTGGCCTTCGCGACCGAGGGCTTCACGCGCCTCGTGGAGCTCGACGGCACGGAGATCGGCTGCGACGCGGGCCTCGGCCTCGCGGCCTCCGGACGGAGCGTGGTGCCCTTCGACCGCGACCGGGACGGCGATCTCGACGTGCTCGTCGTCGGCCACCTCGACCCACCCGTGCTGTTCGAGAGCACCGGGGCGGCGGGCGCCTGGCTGTCCCTCGGGCTCCGGCAGCCCGCCCCGAACACGCACGGAATCGGCGCCACCGTCTTCGTCACCCCGGCCCTCGGCGACGCGCCCGTCCGCTACGAGCGCACCCTCGATCCCAGCCGCGGCGCCGTGGGCTCCAACGACATCCACATCGGCCTGGGCGCTCACACGGGCCCCGTGGCCACTGTCCGGGTGCGCTGGCCGGACGGTGTCGAGCAGACCTACCTCGACGTCGCTGCCGGCCAGCACGTCGTCCTCACCCGCCAGTGAGCAAGCAGGGCATCCGCATCGGCGCTCCGCGGCACCTCTGGTCGCCGCTGGAGCCGGAGGCCGTCCGGGAGGTGCTGGAGAACAACGCGAGAGGCACGGTCACGGCGAGCTCGTTCTCGATCACGCTCCGGCCCCCGCGCGGTGGCTTCGGGCCCGCCAACACCCTCGAGGGCGTCTACCATCGGGCGGACGGTGGCACCTACCTGCGCGTGGAGCAGCAGGTCGGGCTGCCGTTGGTGGCGGTCCTGGTGGTGCTCACCATGTTCTTCGGGCCGCTCGGCGGGCTCATCGGCGCCGTGGTCGCCTGGAACGGCATCACCGAGCAGAAGAAGCGGCTCGACGACTGGCTGCTCCCCTACCTCGACATCCAGGCCGAAGGACATCTGGCTGAGGCGCGCAGCCGGGAGGTCGACCTCGCGGATCCCATGTCGGAGGGCGCAGCCGCAGGAGCTCCTCCGTCGTTCGGTGTCGACGTCGGCTTCGATGCCGCGACCTTCACGCTCCGGGGCTCGGCGGGCACGACGACCACGCTCCAGGTCAGCCAACAGGGCCTGCGCGTGAAGCGCGCTGCCCACGAACGCACGTTCGCCTGGGTGGATCTGGAGCGGATCGACGTCGACGACGACAGGCTCATGCTCCACTGTGGGGAGGACTGGCTCACGGTGCCCATGGGGAATCACTCCCTGGAGGACCGCCTCTGGCTCGGCGTGTTCCTGCAGACCCGCAACGAGCGCTGGTCGCCGTCACGCGAAGCGCGCGAGGCCGACGAGGCGAGGCTGCGCCGGATGCGCGGGTCCCGCGAGACCGATTAGGCTCCTGACCGGAGGGTCCATGCAGGTCCGCTGTTTCACCGTCGGTGCGTTCCAGGTCAACACGTACCTGCTGACCGACGAGGCCACCGGCCAGAGCGCCATCCTCGACACCGGAGAGTCCGCCGAGCTCCGCCAGATCCTGCAGAGCCTCGATCCGGCACCGGACATCCGGATGATCCTGCTCACCCACGGTCACCTCGACCACGCGGGCGCCCTCACGATGCTCCAGGAGGCCTGGGACGTGCCCACCTACCTCCCTGCGGCCGAGGTACCGCTGTTCGACACCCTGCCCATGCAGGGCCGGATGTTCGGTATGCCGCACCTCGACAGGCCGTGCGGCCGCATCGATCACTACGTGCACGACGGCGACACGGTGCAGCTCGGGAGCACCACGCTGCGCGTGCTCTCCACGCCCGGCCACACGCCGGGTCAGTGCTGCTACTACACCGACAAGGACATCCTCGTCGGCGACACGCTGTTCGCGGGGTCCATCGGGCGCACGGACTTCCCGATGTCGGACCCCCGGAAGATGGTCGACAGCCTGCGCAGGCTGATGGACCTGCCTGGCCACCTCCGCGTGCACAGCGGCCACGGGCCGGTCACCACGCTCGCCGCCGAGCTCATCGGGAACCCGTTCCTCGGCTTCATCCGCCGCGAGCGGGGGTTGCAGGGCGCCCCCGGCTACTCGTGGGCGCCCGGCACCTGATCAGCGTGCGTCCTGGTCCTGCGAGGCACGCAGGATGTCCGGGTCGACGGGGTCGTCGATCGTGCCGTCCACCAGGCCGTCGCCCTTCATGACGCGCAGCTCCACCCGACGGTTCGCCAGGCTGCGGTCGGCGGTCGGGATCGCGGGGTCGGTCTCGCCGAGCGCGGTGAGCTGGATCTGCTCGGGCCAGACGTCGTTCGCGAGCAGGTAGCGGCGCACGGCCTCCGCGCGACGACGCGAGAGGTCCCGGTTGTACGCGGGGGTCCCGACAGCGTCGGCGTGACCCTCGACGCGCACGACGGCGTCCCGGTGCTCGCGGAGGGTCGCCGCATCCCAGGCCAGGGCGTTCAGCGCTGCGGTGTCCGGAGCTGCAGAGTCGAACGCGAAGTACACCCTCTGCAGGTTCTCGGCCGGGTCGACGGACACCCGCCGGACTCCAAAGATCTCGACCTGATCGGCGGGATACCTCCCTTGGACGTGGGCGTGGAGGTGCGGGTAGTACAGCTCGACGCCAGGCTCGGAGGCTGCGAACGTGGAGTCCTCCGCGAGCCCGGCAGCATCCAGGGCATGGGCGCGGGCCGTCTCGAAGTCGTCCCAGGCGAGCTCCGCGTCGGTGTGGAGCGCATCGGCCTTCGCGCGGAGCTCCGCGAAATCACCCGCACCCGAAAGCTCTGCAGCATGCAGCCGGCCTTCGTGCCGGGCGGCCTTCAGCAGCGCCTGCTCGAGGGCCAGGTGGGCCTCGTGCATCGCGAGCACGGAACGGCGCATCTCGATGGAGTCCGCGCCCGCGTGGGTGAGCACGGCCTGCCCGAGCGCATCTCGGGCCGCCTCGACGCGCTGCTTCCAGAGCGTGATGGCGAGCTCGTGGTCGACGATGTCGGCCTGACGGTCGTGGTCGTCGGTGGAGGTCGGGCCACGATCGAGCGCCACGGCCTCCGCGAACGTCGGGCCCGCATCCGGCGTCTCGGCGGCCGCTTCGGGCCCGAGGACAGCGAGCGCTCCGAGGATGTGCAGTGTGGTGAGCATGATTCCCTCCAGGTTCTGGAGAATCCTTAATGGAATCACACTCGTATGCAAACCAACTGCAAACCCTGTGGTGTGCAGATCAGTCCGTGCGCTCGGCCACGAAGAAGTCCACACGCCGGTTCCTCGCGTAGGCTTCTTCCGTCTTTCCGGGGTCGATCGGGCGCTCTTCGCCGAAGCCGAGAGCGTCGAGACGCTCGGCGGCGATGCCCTTCTCCACCAGGAAGACCTTCACGGCGTCCGCGCGCGACTGCGAGAGCTTCTTGTTGGCGCTCGCAGAGCCACGGCTGTCGGTGTGCCCCTCGATCCGCAGCTTGGTGAGCTCGGGGTGCTCGTTCAGGATGGCGACGACCTGCTCGAGCAGCGGGTACGAGCGCTCCTGGATGGTCGCCTTGCCGAGGTCGAAGAACACGGACTCACGGAGGTCGATGCGGTCGCCCTTCAGCTCCGCCTTCACCTTCTCGAGCGTCAGGACGAGCTCCTTCGTCTCGCCCTTCGCGAGCTCGACGTACTGCTTCTGCGAGGCCCGGTAGCCCTCGGCAGTGGCCCGCACGGGGGTCTTCTCGCCCGCCACCAGCTCGGCCTCCGCGGTCGCGCCGGCCGTCGTCGTCTCGCCGATCTGCACGCTCGCACCGGCGATCGGCGCCCCTTCGATGTCCTCGACCTTCACCTTGACGGTGCCCATCGGGATGGGCTCGAGGGTGATCTGCACGGCACGCTCGACATCGGCGTCGACGATCTGCACCTCGACCTCTGCAGGCAGGTAGCCCTCCGCCGCAGCCGCGATCTTCACGGGGCCGGAGTCCTGCTCGACCACGAGCCCGCTCGTGCCCTTGCGGTCGCTGCCGACGACCGACACGGTCGCGGCGGGCAGCGGCTTCCCGTCCGCCCCCAGCACCTCGATGGCCACGGAGCCGCGGTCCTCCGGGCACCCGTCCGTGTCGTCCTCGCCGTCCTTGTCCTCGGGCTTGTCGACACACTGGTCCACGTCGTCCTCGATGCCGTCGTCGTCGAGGTCACGGTCGGGCATCGGATGCCACGCGAAGCCCACGAGCACCCGGAAGTCCGGGGCGCCCACGCCGGTCGTGAGGCTGGTGCCCAGACCCAGGCGTACCTGGAGGTCGGGGGCCACGTGGGTGCGCACGTCCGCGAGGGCCTCGATGGGCGCGCCCTGACCGGCGTTCTTGCTGAACGGCACGTCGCCCGCGAGCTCCAGGGCCACACTGGACTTCTCGTCGAACCGGTAGGCGCCGGCAGCCCGGAACAGGAAGAAGTCGTCGAGCTTCACGTTCTCGAGGACCGCCCGTGGACCGCCGCGCACACCGAGGTTGCCGGTGACGAAGAAGTCGCCGATCTCCTGGTCGACGATGGCCGCGATCTCCCACCCGGCCGTCGGGCTGCCGAGAGGCAGCACGTTGCGGACGGAGGACGTCGGGAGGGTCAGGCGCCCGCTGAACGCGACGCCGGGACCACCCTCCTCGTCGAGCACCGTCACCTTGGTGTCGACCGCGAGGTCGCCGGTGCCCGACTGCGAGGCACGGTCGTCCCCGTCCGCGTAGAAGTAGATCGGCAGGTCCACGCCGAACCGGACGCGGTCGTACGCGAACCCGGCGATGAGGTCGCCCTGGAGCACGTTGTTCACGAGCCGCACGACCTCACCGTCGTCGTAGCGGTACACGAGCGGCTGGCGCGCGTAGTGGAACAGGGTGCGGCCGAAGAGCTGCTTGTGGGCCTGCCGGGCCGAGTCGTCGGCCCAGAGCGTGTACCGGCCGTCGAGCGTCGGGCGGAGGTGCTGGACGTTGATCGGAGGGTTCTCCGCGTCCGAGATGGTGTCCTGGGCGAACGCCAGTGCGAGCGTCAGAAGCATGGTCAGATCCTCTCACGGCGTCCGGCGAGGCCGGCGAGCGCCAGAATTGCGAACAGGTAGCCGGTGTACGGCTTCGGCGCCGACGAGCAGCCGCTCGCGATGCCGCCGGCGTACCGACCGGGGGGGAGATCGTCGGAGGGGTCGCGGGGGTCGGTGCCGAAGGCGATCTCCTCGGCGTCCGACGTGCCGCCGCCGTCCGTGTCGGAGTCGAGCGGGTCGGTCCCATAGGTGCGGAGCTCGTCGTAGTCGGACAGACCGTCGTCGTCGGAGTCGGGGTCGAACGGGTCGGTGCCCGCCTCGCGCTCCTCCTGGTCGGTGAGCCCGTCCCCGTCGGAGTCGCCGAAGATGCCGTCGTCCGAGGGGTCGAGCGGATCGGTGCCCTGGGCGACCTCCACGCCGTCCTCCGCGCCGCCGCCGTCCGTGTCGGTGACCAGCGGGTCGGTGCCGTACGTCACGACCTCCGCGCCGTCCGTCAGCCCGTCGCCGTCGGTGTCCGGGAAGGACGGGTTGGAGCCGATCTCGAGCTCCTCGAGGTCGGTGAGACCGTCGTCGTCCCGATCGGCCTCGGGGTCGTCGTCGAGCACGTCGAGCGGGTCGGTGCCCGCGATGACCTCGGCCCCGTCGGAGATCCCGGCTCCATCGGTGTCGGTGCTCGTGGGCGAGGTGCGGTGCAGGAGGACCTCCTGGCCGTCCGTCAGGCCGTCGCCGTCCGTGTCGGCCGTGGTCGGCGAGGTGGTGTGCACGAGCAGCTCCTCGCCGTCGCCCAGACCGTCGTTGTCGGTGTCGCGGTCGTTGGGCGTGGTGCTGGCGGCGACCTCCTCGTCGTCCGTGAGCCCGTCGCCGTCGGTGTCCGGCACGAGCGGGTGCGAGCCGTGCTGCTCCACCTCGGACCCGTCGGAGAGCCCGTCCCCGTCGGTGTCCGCGACCGTGGGGTCCGTGTGGTGGACGGTGATCTCCTCGAAGTCCGTCAGCCCGTCGGAGTCGGTGTCGGAGGTGGTGGTGTTCGAGCCGATCGCCGTCTCCCAGGCGTCCGGGATGCCGTCGGCGTCCGTGTCGGGCCCGGTGAGATCGAAGGCCGAGCGCAGGGGCTCGGGGTCCACGTCGTCCTGCAGGCCGTCGGAGTCGGAGTCCGCCGTGCGCGGGTTCGTCCCGCCGGTGCGCTCGTCCTCGTCGGAGAGGCCGTCCCCGTCGGTGTCCACGAGGAGCACGTGGGTGCCGAACGTGTGGAGCTCGGCCCCGTCGGGGATGCCGTCCGCGTCGGTGTCGGCCGAGCCCGGGAGGCTTCCGAGCACGTCGAGCTCCACGCCGTCGGTGAGCCCGTCGCCGTCGGTGTCGCGCAGGAGGGGCGACGAGAGGCCACGCGTGAGCTCGTAGGCGTCGGAGAGCCCGTCGCCGTCGGAGTCCGCGGTGCGGGGATCGGTGCCGCCCGTGACCTCGTCGCCGTCGGTGAGCCCGTCGCCGTCGGTGTCCGCCAGCCACGGGTCGCTGCCGAGCGCGATCTCGTCGGCGTCGAGGAGCCCGTCACCGTCGGTGTCGCGAAGGGCCGGGACGTCGTCAGCGGCGTCGGTAGGCAGGGTCCCGTCGAGCACCTCCACGCCGTCGGAGGTCCCGCCGCCGTCGGTGTCGCGCTCGAGCGGGTTCGACCCGTACGTGTCGACCTCCTCGCCGTCCGAGAGCCCGTCGCGGTCGGTGTCCGCCACGTTGGGCCGCGTGCCGAGCAGGAGCTCGCGGTCGTCGGTGAGCCCGTCGCCATCGGTGTCCACGCGGTTCGGGTCCGCGCCCACGGTGGTCTCCTCGAGGTCACCCACGCCGTCCAGGTCGGAGTCCGGGAGGTTCGGGTCGGTGCGCCAGGTGTGCACCTCCGCGGCGTCCGTCAGACCGTCGTCGTCGGAGTCCGGGTCCGTCGGCGAGGTCAGCGTCGTCACGACCTCGGTGCCGTCGCGAAGACCGTCGTCGTCGGTGTCCCGGTCGAGCGGGTCGCTGCCGAGGTCGTTCACCTCCACCCCGTCGCCCAGCCCGTCGCCATCGGTGTCACCGTTGTTCGGGTCGGTGCCGAGGCCGGCCTCCTCGGCGTCCGTGAGACCGTCGTTGTCGGAGTCCTGGTCGGGCACGTCGTCGAGCGGGTCGTTGGGGTCGGTGCCGTTGGTCACCTCGTCGCCGTCGTCCACACCGCCCGCGTCCGTGTCCGCGACGGCGGGGTTCGTCGGACCCCAGGGTGCGAGCGGGCCGGTGCCGCCGACCTCGTCGCCGTCCGACAGACCGTCGTCGTCGGAGTCGGTGTCCGTGTCGGAGGTGCCGTACAGCGCCTCGTCAGCCGCGGAGAGCCCGTCCCCATCGACGTCGTCGGGGCTCGACACGACGGTGGTCGTCGGGTCGTCGGGGCCCGGCAGCGCGGGGTCGTCCGACAGCCAGGTGCCCTCGGCGCCCGTGACGGTCGTCTGCTGGGTCAGGAGCGTGCCGTCCGCCATGGGCTGCATCACGCGGGTCTGGAACAGGAGGGTCGCGGTGGACCCGGCCGGCACGGTGAAGTCGCTGGCCAGCACAGGGTCGGCCTCCGTCACCGTGCCGCCCGTGGCGCCCAGGAGCGTGGCGCTCGCACCCAGCAGCGTGGTGCCGGCCGGGACGGGCATGGTGGCCGTCAGCCCCGTCAGGTCGACGTCGCCGGTGTTCTCCATCGTCACGGTCCAGGTGACGATGCCACCCGGCGAGACGCTCGTGTCGGAGACCAGGCCGGTCACGACGAGCCCGACGACCTCGGGGTCCACCGTCACCGTCACGAGACCGTCGTCGGTGTCGGTCGGGTCGGCGTCGCCGTCCCCGTCGTTGTCGAAGCCGTCGCTCTGCGGGTCGAGGGTCTCCCCGGCCTCCAGGGTCGACCAGCTCGCGAGGCGCAGCTCGACGTCCACGGGGGCGGGCCCCACGTCCGCGTCCACCAAGGCCACGAAGCGCCAGGAGGCCGTCTGGGTGGTCTCCAGGCAGCCCTCGCCGAAGGACACGCTGCCCGCGGCGAAGGTCCAGGTGGGCTCGTCGTCGGCCGTGCCGTTGCCGTCGTTGTCCACGCCGTCCGTCGCGGGATCGTGGAGCGACAGGCCGGTCGGGACGTCCAGCGTGAAGGCCGGCGAGCACACCAGCCCCGGACCGGCCGCGGCGAGGGTCACGTCGAGGGCGAGCTCGTCGCCAGCCCGCGGTGCCGCGCCGTCGTCCGTGAGGTTGGTGACGTCGAGCACGAAGGTCGGCTGGGACGGGAGGATCTCGAGGTCCACCGTGGCCGGCTGGCTCCCGAGACCGGACTGCAGGAGCAGCGCCAGCTGCGCGGGACCCGCGGCGAACGGGCTCTGGGCGCGGCCGGTGAGGCGCACGACCACCACGTCGTCGGCGGGGTCACCGTTCGCGGGGTTCGTCCAGGTCCCGAGGTCCAGGACCTCCTCCTGCCCGGAGACCCCGGCCAGGGTGAGCGAGGGGTTCGCGAGGGTGCCCGCGAAGCCCGTCGTGTCGGCCTCCGCACCCAGGAGCGCGATGCCGGCCGGCGGCGTCGCCGTGATCGTCAGGCCGGAGCCGCCCTCGGGCACCCGCACGACCATCTCGAAGGTCACCTCCTCGCCCAGGAACAGCGCGGGGTCGGTGCTCCGCGCGTCGCTCGAGTCCGCGAAGGACGCGGCGAGGGTGGCCGTGCTGTTCGTGAACGTGGCCGTCGACGGGGCCGCCCCGTAGGCGCGCTCCACACCCTGGGTGTCGTAGGAGCTCGCGCTCGCGGGGGTCTCGCCGGGGAGGCTCGTCCAGGCGACGGCGGTGACGGCGTCCTGGGTGGATCCCGGCACCGCGGTCGCGGCGCTCGTCATGGCGACGGTGAACGTACAGGTCGTCGCCAGGGCCAGGGACGGCACGGTGACGGTGGCTCCCCCGGTGGTCACGGACTGCTCGACCAGCCCGGCGCACGTCCCGGCGTCGACCGACACGATCTCCATCCCACCGACCGTCGAGACGTCGACGGCGATGTCGTTCGCCTCGGACGTCGAGCCCACGGCGTGACCGAGGGTGACGGACAGGGTGACCGCGTCGCCCGCATCCCCGGTGCTCACGTCGAGGGCCGTGTCCACGGTGACGGACGGCTCGACGACGGTGACGGAGTCCGCGGTGACCGACGTCGATCCCAGGCTGACGGTGTGGGCGAGCACGTCGCCGGCGGCGGTGTCCGGCACGTCGACCACGACCGCCGTCATCGTGAACGTCAGGGTCTCGACGGTGCCCGCGTCCGCGTCGGTGTTCACGAGGTCGCCGAGGTCCCAGCTCACATCGCGACCGCCACCCGTCACGGTGGGCACGGGGAGCACGCACGCCCCACCGCCGCAGGTGAGCGCGGAGCTGGCGGCGAACCCGGTGGCGTCCACGAACGCGAGCTCCGCGGGGAGCACATCGTTCACGACGGCCCCCGTGAGCGTGCCCTGCGGCACGGTGATCTCGACGTCCCAGGACACCACCTCGCCCACCCGGGCCTCACTCGCGGAGGAGCGCACGGCGGCGGTGGCGACGTTCGGCACGGCCACGCCGACCGGGGTGCTCGTGACCAGGTCGTCCACACCGCCGGCCCCGGTGCGCTCCACGGTCGCCGCACCGGGCTGGGTCGACCAGGACCCCGTGAACACGGCGTCGATCTGGCCGCCGAGCGTCGCGTCCTGCGTGACGTCCGCGTCGATGGAGAAGCAGGAGGTCTCCCCCACCATGAGGTCCGTCCAGGCGATCTGGAGGGTCGTGCTCGTGAAGCTCGCGACGCTCGGATTCGGTCCGGACACGGGCGTGAGCCCGGAGAGCCCCGTGAGGCCCGTGGGCAGGGTCAGGAGGAGCTCGGGGTCCCAGGCATCCACCGACCCGTCGTTGGCGTAGCAGAAGTCGTAGGTGACGGAGTCGCCGCCGACCACCGTCGTCGACGCGGTGGTCGCGGTGATCGTGAGGGCCGGCTCCACGACGCCCTGGTCGAACCGCGCGGAGGCCAGCGTGCTCCCGGACCGGCGCACCCGGCCGCGGTGGGAGGTGACCTGCCCGCCCTGGTTGGCCGCGTCGTTCGCGAGGACCGCGTCGAACACGAGCACCACGCGCTCGTCGGTGCCGGGGTCCGTGTCGGTGTTCGTGATCGTCGTCGGGTCCGAGGTGATGTCCGCACCCACCGTGAACGTCGTCACCGAGCGGCTGACGGACGGATCGTCGGTGAACACGACCGATCCGGGGTCGACGATCCACGCGTCGCCGAGGACGTCGTCGAGCACGATCCCGGCGTGCACGCCCTCGGGCACGATGTACTCGACCTGGAAGGACACGACGTCACCGATGGTGCCCACCGGGCTGTTCGTGCGGGTGACGCGGACCTCGAAGGGGTCGAGGGCCACGGCCGCCGTGTCGCGGATCGGGGCGCCCACGTGGGACGTCCCGCTGTCGAGGCTCGCGTAGGCCCCGATCTCCACGGTGTTCTCGAGGTCCTCGCCCGCGGGGGCATCCACGTCGACGGTGGCGCTGTAGGTGATCGTCACCGTCTCGCCGGCCGGGATCGTGTCGAGGATCAGGCCGCCCCCGAAGAGGTCGCCGGAGCCCGTGTGCCCGCTCGTGATCGTCGGCCCGGAAGCCAGTGTCAGGCCCGTCGGGAGGGCGTCGAGCACGCTCACGTCGAAGGCGTCGGCGCCTCCGGTGTTGGGGATCGCGATCGTGTAGACGATCGTGTCGCCAGCGTCCGGATTCCCGGTCTGATCGTGGCTCTTCGTGATCGCGATCCGCGGCTCGCGCACGGTCATGGAGACGATCGCGCGATCGTCGAGGGCCACGGCACCGTCGGCCGCCTGGACCGCGTCGTTCGTGAGCACGAGCCCGTCCGCCAGGGGCGCGTCGCTCACGGTCATGTCGAGCTCGAGCTCCACCGTGAAGGCCGTCGTGGGCGCGCTGCCCTGACCGTCGAAGGTGAACGCCAGGCTGTTGGCGGCGGCGTCGACGTCCACGGAGACCACGGCGGGGCCCGTGTGGCCGGCCCCGTAGCGCACCGCTCCCCCGCCCCCACCGAGCAGCGCGAGCACCGCGGCCGCGTCTCCGTGCTCGGACGCGTCGTGCAGGGGCTGCGGCAGGAAGTCCGTGATCGTGAGGCCCGTGATGTCGCCGGCCGTGAAGGACCCCGTCAGCCGGTACGTGACGACCTCGCCGGGCTTCACCTCGAAGGGCCCGGCCACCGGGGTGCCGTCGATGGCCGTGATGGTCTTGGTCAGCGTCGGCTCGGCGACCGTCACACGGGCGTCCTGGTCGCCGTCCGCCTCGGCCACGACGAGCGCGTTGCCGTTCACCGTCGTGACGAGGGTGTGCTGCGGATCGAACACCTGGCCCGGCAGCACGGGGCTCGTGTCGACGAAGGTCTGGTCGACGATCGCCGTGAGGCAGTGGGTCTCCGAGGCTCCGGGCCCGAGGTCCGCGGCGACGTCGAAGAGGATCTCGGTACCCCCGGCGACCGCCGTCGCCGAGAGGAAGCCCGCGTCACCGCTCGTGACGAAGCCGAGCCCGTCGGGCAGGAAGCTCGTCAGCGCGGCCGGGGCGGAGGTGGCGGTGAAGGCGTCGGAGACCTTCGCGACCACGCAGACCTCGAGCTCGTCGCCGGGGACGGGTGCCGAGCCGGGGTTCGTGACGTTGGTGATGGACTCCTCGAGCTCGACGGCGTGGGCCGTGTGGTCGACGCTGGCGGACGCCGCGACCGGGCCGGAGGTGTGCTCGGCGTCCTCGAGGGTGGCGGTGGCCGACAGCGCGACGGGCGTCCCGTCGGAAGCGACGGTCAGGTCGTCGAAGTAGCCTTCCACCTCGATGATCGTGATGCCCGTGAGGTCCGGGAAGGTGACCGCCAGCTCCTCGCCGGCCGTCGACGGGAAGCTGGCCGGGCTCTGCACCGTGCCGCCGGTGGTGACGGACGTCGCGACGAAGCCGGGCGGGAGCACGTCCCGGACGGTGAGATCGCCGGCCACGCCAGCGATCGTCTCGCCTGCCGCGACCTCCACGCGGATCCGGTAGCTCACCGGGAAGGTCGGGCCGGTCGGCTCATCCGTGGGGTCGACGGTGTGGCGCAGGGACGCGATGGACGGGGTGACGACGGTCGTCTCCTCGTCGGCCTGCACGGTGGGGTCGTCGCTCCGGATGGGCGGATCCGACACGGCGTCGTCGAGGGCGTCGAGGCCGAGCTGGTAGCTGCAGGACGCGTAGAGGGACAGCGGGGTGCCGGGCGTGACGGAGGGTGCGGCACGCAGGGCGAGCTGGACCGTGGTCGCCGGGCTGCCACCCGCCTGGGACGCGAACGGCAGGCGCACCGCAGCGAGGCGGTAGCCCACGGGGACCGCGATGGGCTCGCCGGAGACGGGGTGTGCGAGGGGATCCACACCGTCGGACACGCCGCCGTCGAGCACCACGAGGCCGATGGTGAGCGCGGTAGCCCCGTCGATCGACACACCAGGCGGCAACAGGACGTCCACGGTGGGCCCGAAGCCCGCCGTGGCGTCGGTGTTGGCCATCCGCACGGTCGCCGTGAAGGGGCTGTCCACCAGCGGCGTCGCGTCCGCATCGAGCGTGCAGCCCGGCGTGGCGGCGGCCGCGTCGAAGCCCGCGAGGACGAGCCCTGCGAGCAGGCCCATGCGGGTCGGGGTGAGGGTGCGTGCGGACATCCAGGTCTCCTGCAGCGAAGCTGGGCAGACCTACAACGCCGGGCCCTCCCCGTCCACGCCCGCGTCACACGGGCGTCATACGGCTCCGGCGACGGACGATCAGACCCAGCAGGGCCAGGGGCGCCCATGTGAGCCCGGCGCCGCCCGTGCTGCTGCAACCGAAGGTCCTTCCTTCGTCGACGGGTCGCACGGTCTCGATGTCCGCGGCCTCGTAGCAGAGGTCGGGCCCGGCGACCCAGCTCCCCTGATCGTCGCGCACCTCGGCGTGCACGCACGCTGCCGTCGGGTCGCCCGCCCACCCGAGGTACACGGCCTGCCCGGCCACGCTGGCCCCCCACTCCCCCGTGGGGTCCTGCACGCGCACGATGTGGCTGTCGGGCCCGATGACGTCGGCCACGAGGGACAGGATCCCGTCGCCCTCGTAGAACACGAGGGTGCCGAGCTCGAGGGTCGGGCCATCGGTCAGGGCCACGGCGGCGGTGGGTCCCGCGGTGAACCCGAAGGACACGGGGTACCCGTCGGCCTCCAGATCCACGCGGTAGGACGTGCCGTCTGCGAGGGCGAGCTGCGGGAGCTCCAGGATGGCCGTGTCGCCGGCGAACGTGGGCGCCAGGATGCCGGACCACACGACGGTCTCCGTGCCGTCCACCACCGTGGCGAGCACGTCGGTGTGGGAGCCACAGGTCTCGAAGAGGGCGGTGGGCGCGATGTCGACGGGGACATCGCTGGCGCCCTGCACGGGCCACGTGGCGGAGAGCCAGGGGGCGCAGGGCTCGGGGGCGGCCTGGTCGGCCTGGGCGAGAGCGAACGTGACGAACAGCATGAGGACTCCAGGAGCTCGGGAGGACGATGCCACCCGAGCACGTCGCGTGCCACTTCAGAAACGACCATGGACACGGGCCCTGTGGCAGAGTCGGTGTGCGGATCGCGACACGGGTGTCGCGGTGGAGGGCGGATGGACGACGGCGTGCGCGTGGTGTTCGAGGGGCCGGAGGGGCGCTCGGTGGTCACGATCGACCTCGGCGCCGGTACGCTGACCGGGGCCAACGGTGGTCGTCTCCTGCCCCGCCGGGACGCGGAGCGCGTGCGAGCGGCCCTCGACGTCCTGATTCCGCGCGGTGACCTCTACGAGCGCACGTCCCAGGCCATCGAGGGCGAGGTGCGCTTCGAGATCGTGCGGGACGGACGGGTGGTCGTTCAGACGTGGGCGGGCGACGGGCGGCCGCTGGACGCGCCCATGCGGGACGTCGTGGAGGTCGCGCGGCGCTAGCGGTCAGTCCAGGGACAGCCCGTCGGTGCGGGGGCCTTCGCAGACGATGCCGCCGTCCTCCGGCAGGGCGCACACGGTGACCGGGGCGTCGTACCGCTCGACGAAGCTCCCGTCGGCTGCGTAGTACGGGTACCGGGCGGCCGAGAAGGCCAGGACGGGCCCGAAGTCGTGCACGGTGCCGTCGTTGCACACGAGCGTGCTGGCGTTCTTCAGGGCGCACGCGGCACCGAGGCTGCCGACCAGGGCGCGGTACGGGGGTTCGGTGGCCCAGCCCGTGAAGGGTGCGGTGCCCGCGCAGTGGATGGTGCCCTGCCCGTCCAGCACGCACGCGCCGGCGCGGTCGCGGTGGACGTCGGCCACGATGGCGGTCGGGGCGACGGGCAGGTCGACGGTGAGGTCGGGCGCGCCGTGCACCCAGAGGCGCCGGGCGGTGTCGACGCCGGCGGGATGGCTGTCGGCGAGCACGACCCAGGGGCCGGCGGGCGCGTCGAGGGTGAGGTCGTGGTTGACGTCGGGCACGAGGACCCCGTCGGCCGTGAGCCCCCCGTAGTCGGTGAGCTGGACGACAGGCTCGGGCAGCGTCGGGCAGGCCACCCAGGGCGTGTCGGCGCACGCGACCACCACGACCCGCCCGTCCGCGTCGAGCCCGCGCAGGAGCCCGGGTCGGTGGGACTGGATGGACACGAGGGGCGGCAGGTCGTCGGGGATGTCGCGCACCCACGGCTCGGGGAGCCCGGTGTCGTCGGGGGCCCAGCAGGTCACCCGGCCGTCCGGGTCGAGCGCACAGGGCTGGGTCACGAGGTCGACGTACGGGACCGGCGGGGTCTCGGGGTCTCTGCAGCCCAGCGCGGCGAGCAGGAGGAGCTCAGAGGTCCTCGAGCGCATCGAGCACCTCCTGGGAGTAGAAGAGCCCGTCGCAGACGATGCGGTCGTCCTCGGTGATCGCGCAGACGCTGTAGTCGAAGGCCCAGTCGCCCGGACTCTCCCACGACCAGCCCGGGAACTGTCGGTACCCGTAGCCACCGACCGCGAGGTCCCGGAGTGGGCCCCAGTCGTAGACGTCCCCGTCGGAGCACACGACCACGTGATCCCAGCGCTGCGCGCACACGCCAGCCGCCGCCCCGACCAGCCTGCGATAGGGCGGTTCGTCGAAAGTGATGTCGCCGTACACGGAATCACCATCGCACGTGATCACACCCATGTGGTCCAGGACGCAGGCAAACGCCACGATTGATGCAGGGGTGAGGCCGGGAGCGCGCTCGACGCCATCGACGAGGGAAATCGGCACGCTCGATGTGTCAAGCGTGAAGGCAAAGGCTGGATCGCAGCTTGTTCCGGGTAGGATTAACGCAACATTGCCGTCCGAATCGAGAAAGGAAGATCCTCCCTCGCTAGCGAGAACCCAGTCCCCAGGAATCCGGCAATCCGCGTTCAGGTTCAGTTCGACAGTTCCATCGTCCGCAATGCCGCCACGCTCGCTCAGTTGACTGAATGTGCCCGGGTCGTGCTGGTCACTGACTTCGGGCACATGGCTTAGAATGTGGTCAGTGCCCGCCTGGTCCAGCCCCCTGAGCCATAGGCTCGGCATCTGGATCGACACGAGGCCAGCGACCTGTTGGGGTGCTGGCAATGCAGCTTCGTCACCCCAACAGAATGTCACCCCCTGTTCATCGAGAACACAGGGCCAAGCCACGATATCTCGCCATCTCGAGCCGGAGGGCAGTGGCGGATTTGGCTCTTCCAGCTGCGGCGCATGGCAACCCCCGAGCGTGCCGATGGCCCAGACAATCATTCGTTATTGAACATGTACGCGCATTCGCTGTTGACCTGTCCCGAAACCACCACTACCGAACCCGGGGACGCCTTCATGCATCATTTAGATCTCCAGGTTGGTCTGTCCGGTATACACCAGAGGCCGGGAGTCTGGCACGAAAAGATGGGACACCGATCGCATGAAAATCCAATGAATCAGCTTTCATCGACTTTTTTGGCGCGATCTTCTCGTTGATCGCGGTCCTGGCTACTCTCCAACAGTCTAAGAAGCTGAAGGCCGGCACCAGCTCGACGCCCAGCCTCACGAGCGTCTCCTGAAGCGCAAGGCCAGGGTCGCCGCGTTGTCGAGCACGCAGGCCTGGCTCACGAGGTCGACGTACGGGACCGGCGGGGGCTCGGGGTCTCTGCAGCCGAGCGCGGCGAGCAGGAGGAGCTCAGAGGTCCTCGAGCGCATCGAGCACCTCCTGGGAGTAGAACAGCCCGTCGCAGACGATGCGGTCGTCCTCGGTGATCGCGCAGACGCTGTAGTCGAAGCCCCATTCCCCTGGCATCTCGGTCGACCAGAGCGGATCACGACGGTAGCTGTAGCCGCCGATGGCGAGGTCCCGGAGTGGCCCCCAGTCGTACTCGTCTCCGTCGGAGCAAACGACCACATCGTCCCAGCGCTGAACGCACACCCCCGTGTAGCTCCCCACCATGCGTAGGTAGGGCCCATCGTCGAACCGTACGTCGGAGAAGGCCCCCTCCCCTGCACACTCGACGGAACCGAGATGATCCAGCACGCACGCGAAGGCCCCCTCCGGGCGGGCTCCACCGACGAGGGAGACAGGCGCCCCCTCGGGCTCGAGGGAAAATGAGCGGTAGGGCTCACAGTTCGTCCCCACCCGGAACAACCAAGCCGTGCCGTCTGCATCCAGGGCGACGTGGCTGCCCTCGCCGACGAGGAACCAATCGCCAGGGAGGTCACATGTGCCCGCCCGAAACGCCCCCTCGAGCCTGAGTCCTCCGCTGGGGGCCAGTTGCGAGTACTGCCCCGACTCGAAGGGTCGCGCGGTTGTCGATGTACGCAACAGGTGGTCCCGGCCGGCAACGTCCAGCCCTCGCAGGTCGCCTCCATAGAGGTGCAGCGATATCAAGCCTTCCACCTGTTGCGGGGCAGCCTGATCGCCCCAACAATGCACCCGGCCGTCGCGATCCAGCGCACACGGCCACGCCACGAGGTCCCGCCAGAACCCCGACGAAACCGGGACGGGCTCCTCCACGGCGACGGGGGTCGGGGGTGTGCACCCCATCGCGAAGACCGCGAGCACCTCACAGGTCCTCGAGCGCATCGAGCACCTCCTGGGAGTAGAAGAGCCCGTCGCAGACGATGCGGTCGTCCTCGGTGATCGCGCAGACGCTGTAGTCGAAGCCCCAGTCCCAGGGTTCCTCGATGGACCACAGAGGGTCTCGCTGGTAGCTGTATGCGCCGATGGCCAGGTCCCGGAGTGGGCCCCAGTCGTATTCGTCTCCGTCGGAGCAAACCACCACATCGTCCCAGCGCTGAACGCACACCCCCGTGTAGCTCCCCACCATGCGTACATAGGGCCCATCGTCGAACCTCACGTCGGAGAAGGCGCCCTCCCCTGCACACTCGATGGCGCCGAGATGATCCAGCACGCAGGCGAAGGCTCCCTCCGGGCGGGCTCCACCGACGAGGGAGACGGGCGCCCCCTCGGGCTCGAGGGCAAATGAGCGGTAGGGCTCGCAGTTCGTCCCCACCCGGTACAACCAAGCCGTGCCGTCTGCATCCAGGGCGACGTGGTTGCCCTCGCCAACGAGGAGCCAATCGCCGGGGAGGTCACATGGGCCCGCCCGAAACGACCCTTGGAGCCTGAGTCCACCGCTGGGGGCCAGTTGCGAGTACTGACCCGACTCGAAGGGTCGCGCGGTTGTCGATGTACGCAACAGGTGGTCCCGGCCGGCAACGTCCAGCCCTCGCAGGTCGCCTCCATAGAGGTGCAGCGATATCAAGCCTTCCACCTGTTGCGGGGCAGCCTGATCGCCCCAACAATGCACCCGGCCGTCGCGATCCAGCGCACACGGCCACGCCACGAGGTCCCGCCAGAACCCCGACGAAACCGGGACGGGCTCCTCCACGGCGACGGGGGTCGGGGGTGTGCAGCCCAACGCGAGGACCGCGAGCACCTCACAGGTCCTCGAGCGCATCGAGCACCTCCTGGGAGTAGAAGAGCCCGTCGCAGACGATGCGGTCGTCCTCGGTGATCGCGCAGACGCTGTAGTCGAAGCCCCAGTCCCCTGGCATCTCGGTCGACCAGAGCGGATCACGCCGGTAGCTGTAGGCGCCGATGGCCAGGTCCCGGAGTGGGCCCCAGTCGTATTCGTCACCATCCGAGCACACCACCACATGGTCCCAGCGCTGAACGCAAACCCCCGTGTAGCTCCCCACCATGCGTAGGTAGGGCCCATCGTCGAAGCGTACGGCGGAGAAGGCGCCCTCCCCTTCACACTCGATGGCGCCGAGATGATCCAGCACGCACGCGAACGACCCCTCGGGTCGCGCCCCTCCCGTGACGGCAACGGGTGCCCCCTCGGGCTCGAGGGTGAAGGAGCGATAGGGCTCGCAGTTCGTCCCGATCGCGTACAACCACGCCGTCCCCTCCGCATCCAGGGCTACATAGTTACCGTCGTCGATGACGACCCAGTCTCCGGCGAGAACACATGTGCCCGCACGAAACGTAACATCGAGCTGGAGGCCACCTCGAGGGGACAGCTGGGAATACTGCCCCGACTCGAACGGTCTCGCGCTCGGTGTACGCAGCAGGTGATCTCGCCCCGTCGAATCCAGACCCCGCAGGATTCCGGCGTTGAGGTGCAGCGACTCGAGTCCAGCCACCTGTCGTGGCGCAGGCTGGTCGTCCCAGCAATGGACTGCGCCGTCCCGATCCAGAGCACACGGCCACGCCACGAGATCGCGCCAGAACCCCGACGAAGCCGGGACCGGCTCCTCCACGGCGACGGGGGTCGGGGGTGTGCAGCCCAACGCGAGGACCGCGAGCACCTCACAGGTCCTCGAGCGCATCGAGCACCTCCTGGGAGTAGAAGAGCCCGTCGCAGACGATGCGGTCGTCCTCGGTGATCGCGCAGACGCTGTAGTCGAAGCCCCAGTCCCCTGGCATCTCGGTCGACCAGAGCGGATCACGCCGGTAGCTGTAGGCGCCGATGGCCAGGTCCCGGAGTGGGCCCCAGTCGTATTCGTCTCCGTCGGAGCAAACCACCACATCGTCCCAGCGCTGAACGCACACCCCCGTGTAGCTCCCCACCATGCGTAGGTAGGGCCCATCGTCGAAGCGTACGGCGGAGAAGGCGCCCTCCCCTTCACACTCGATGGCGCCGAGATGATCCAGCACGCACGCGAACGACCCCTCGGGTCGCGCCCCTCCCGTGACGGCAACGGGTGCCCCCTCGGGCTCGAGGGTGAAGGAGCGATAGGGCTCGCAGTTCGTCCCGATCGCGTACAACCACGCCGTCCCCTCCGCATCCAGGGCTACATAGTTACCGTCGTCGATGACGACCCAGTCTCCGGCGAGAACACATGTGCCCGCACGAAACGTAACATCGAGCTGGAGGCCACCTCGAGGGGACAGCTGGGAATACTGCCCCGACTCGAACGGTCTCGCGCTGGGTGTACGCAGGAGGTGATCTCGCCCCGTCGAATCCAGACCCCGCAGGATCCCGGCGTTGAGGTGCAGCGACTCGAGTCCAGCCACCTGTCGTGGCGCAGGCTGGTCGTCCCAGCAATGGACTGCGCCGTCCCGATCCAGAGCACACGGCCACGCCACGAGATCGCGCCAGAACCCCGACGAAGCCGGGACCGGCTCCTCAACGGCCACGGGGGTCGGGGGTGTGCAGCCCAACGCGAGGACCGCGAGCACCTCACAGGTCCTCGAGCGCATCGAGCACCTCCCCCGAGTACGCCGCACCGTCACACCGGATGCGGTCGTCTGCCGTGATGGCGCAGAGGCCGTAGCTGAAGCCCGGGGCGCCCGGGAACATCATCCCGTTCGGACCCGGATAGGCGATCGAGCCCATCGAGAGCGCACGGAGCGGCCCCCAGTCGAGCTGGCGCCCGTCTGCACACACCACCCGGTGATCCCACTGCTGCGCGCAGATCGCGTCTCCCGCACCCACCAGCCGCCTGTAGGGCGGTGCGTCGAACACCGGCGTCACGTACGAACCCGAGGCCGCGCAGGAGATCGTGCCCAGGTCGTCCAGCACGCAGGCGATCATCCCGTCACCCAGGTCCACCGTCCAGTCGCGCCGGCCGCCCACCACCGTCACCGGTTCGCCTTCGGGCTCCACCTGGATCGGGATCGGCTCGTCGCACCAGAACGGCGACATCCGCCCGATCCAGACGGCATCCGACGCATCGAGGAACACCGTGCTCCCCTGCCCCGCCAGCACCCAGTCGCCCTGCAGCTCGCACGCGAACTGGGCGTAGCGCGCGTTGCCCGCCCACCCGATCCCGCCCTCGTGGCCGAGCTGCCGGTAGGCCTCCTCGCGCACGTCCCACAGCGCACCCAGCGGGGACACCGCCAGGGTGTGCGCGTAGCCCGTGGCGTCGATGCCGCGGAGCACGTCGTCTCCCGACAGGTGCAGGCTCGTGAGCCCCGGCACCTGCTCGGGCTCGGACAGCGCCTCCGAGCCCCCGTCGTGCCAGCACTGCACCTCCCCGCTGCTGTGCAGAGCGCACGGGCGGGCCACGACGTCCACCCACCCCTCCACGGGCGTCCCGTCGGGCGAGACGCCGGGGGTGCACCCGACGAGGGCGAACAGCAGAGGATGGGTCATGCAGACCTCGGACAGACCCCCGAGCCTACGTCACGACCCCGTGACTGTCAGCAGTCCGCGAAGCTCACGGGCAGCGCCAGCTTCACGGCCAGCCCGCCCAGAGCGGTCTCCTTGTACCGGTCGGACATCTGCTCCGCCGTGTCCCACATCGCCGCGATCACCTGATCCAACGTCACCCGCGCCCGCACGGGGTCGCTCTGCAACGCCAGGGTCGCCGCCGCGATCGCCTTGATCGCCCCCATCGCGTTGCGCTCGATGCAGGGGATCTGCACCAGCCCGCCCACGGGGTCGCACGTCATGCCCAGGTGGTGCTCCATGGCGATCTCCGCGGCCATCAGCACCTGGCCGGGGCTCGCGCCGTCCAGCTCCGCCAACCCCGCCGCCGCCATGGCGCTCGAGACGCCGATCTCCGCCTGGCAGCCGCCCATCGCCGCCGAGATGGTGGCGTTGAGCTGGAACAGCGCGCCGATCTGCCCGGCCGTGAGCAGGAACCGCAGGACCTCGTCGTCGCGCAGCGGCTCCCGACCGAAGCACGCGCGGTACAGCAGCACCGCCGGGATGACCCCCGCCGCGCCGTTCGTGGGTGCGGTCACGACCCGGCCCATGGCCGCGTTCTCCTCGTTCACGGCGATGGCGAAGCAGCTCACGACCCGCACGAGGTCGCTGAAGGCCAGGCGGGCCTCGCGGACCGTCATCACCAGGCGCGCGATGTCCTCGCGCTGCAGGTCCGGCACGATGTCGCGCAGCAGACCCGGCGCACGGCGCGTGACGGCGAGACCACCCGGCAGCTCGCCCTCCGTGCGACAGCCCCGGCGCGCCGCCTCCCGCATGACCTCCCAGATCCTGCGGCTCTCGGCCTCCATCCAGGCGTCGTCGTGCCAGGTGCGCTCGTTCTCCCGCACCACCTCGCAGACGGGCAGGCCGGTCTCCTCGCACCAGCGCAGCAGGTCGGCCCCGCTGGCGACGGGACGCGGCGGGAGGGCCCGCGGAGGCGTCTCGGCCGCGGTGGCCTCGTCGTCGGACGCGATGAACCCACCGCCGAGCGAGAAGTAGATGCGCTCGAGCCGCTCCTCGCCGACCGTGACCACACACCGCATGGCGTTCGCGTGACCGGGATGGCGCTCGGTCCGGCAGAGGCGGATGTCGACCGCGGGGTCGAAGGGCACGACCACCCCGTCCAGGACGAGCTCCTTGCGGGCCCGCAGGGTCTCGAGGTGCCCCGGCACGCTGTCGACGGGCACCGTGTCCGGCTCCAGGCCCAGCAGGGCGAGGCAGACGGCCTTGTCGGTCGCGTGGCCGCGGCCCGTGAGCGCGAGGCTGCCGAGGAGGTCGACCGTGAGCCGCACACCCGGCCGCAGGAGCCCCGCACGGCGCACGTGACGCACGAACCTCTGGGTGATCCGCCAGGGACCGAGGGTGTGCGAGCTGGACGGGCCGATGCCGATCTTGAAGAGGTCGAACGCGCTGACGTCGGACAAGGAGAGCCTCCGGACGTCAGCCTATCGTGCGGCGAAGAGGCCCGGCTCGACGGCCTGGAGCGCGTGGTACGTCACCACGGCGACCGCGTTCGAGAGGTTCAGCGAGCGGATCGGACCGCTCATCGGGATGGTGAGCGCCCCGCGGGCAGCGACGAGATCCTTCGGTAGCCCGACGGTCTCCTGGCCGAAGACGAGCACGTCGCCCCGCTCGTGCCGCACGCTCGTGAAGGGCCGCTCGCCGTGGGAGCTGTACAGGAAGACCCTGCGGCCCTCGGCCCACGCCCAGAACGCGGCCTCGTCGGCGTGCTCCTGCAGGTCGACGTGCTGCCAGTAGTCGAGCCCGGCCCTCCGCACGGCCTTGGCGTCCATGGAGAACGGGATGGGATGCACGACGTGGAGCCGGGCGCCGACCCCGAGGCACAGGCGCCCCGCGTTGCCCGTGTTGGGCGGGATCTCGGGGTGGTAGAGCACGATGTGCAGGCAGGGGTCAGTCACCGTTGCCCCTCCCGTACACGTCCTCGAGGCGCTCGATGTCGTCCTCCCCGAGGTACGGACCCACCTGGACCTCCACGAGGTGCAGGTCGACCCCGCCGACGTTCTCGAGGCGATGGGCCTGCCCGGCCCGAACGAGCACGTGGTCGCCGACCGCCAGCGAGCGCACCTCACCGTCCACCTCGACCTTCCCCACGCCGCCGACGACGATCCAGTGCTCGTCGCGGTGGGCGTGCCGCTGGAGCGACAGGCACTCGCCCGGTGTGACGACGAGCCGCTTGACCTGGAAGCCCTCCCCGCGGTCGACGACCCGGTAGCGCCCCCAGGGACGCTCGGCGCGCGGGTGCTCCTCGACCTCGTCCCGCGGGCCCAGGGCTTCCACGAGCTCCTTCACCTCGCCCGCCCGGTCGAGCGGGGCCACGAGCACGGCGTCCGGCGTGCCGACGACGACGAGCCCCTCGAGCCCCACGCCGGCGACGAGGATGTCCTCGCCGTGCAGGTAGCACCCCTGGCTGTCGAGCTGGACGGCGTCGCCGCGGAGGGCGTTCCCGGCCGGGTCGAGCGGGCTGGCCTCCCGGAGCGCGCCGAACGAGCCCAGGTCGGTCCACCCCATCTCCACCGGCACGACGGCCGCGAGCGGCGTGCGCTCCATCACGGCCACGTCGACCGCGATGGACGGGACCTGCGACCAGGCCGCGGCGTCCAGACGCACGGTGCGACCGTCGTCGGTGCCGGCCGCCCAGGCCTCCCGCACGGCCACGAGGAGCCCGGGCTCGAGACGCTCGAGCTCCGCCAGCAGGACCTCGGGAGCGAACAGGAAGATGCCGGCGTTCCAGGTGAGCCCGGCTGCCAGGTAGGCGCGGGCCGCGTCGGAGTCGGGCTTCTCGACGAACCGACGCACGGGACGCACGCCCGCACCGGGCTCCCCCTCGATCCACCCGTAGCCGGTGTGCGGAGAGGTGGGCCGCACGCCGAACACCACGATGCGCCCCTCGCGGGCGGCCGGCGCCCCCTCCAGCACGGCGCGACGGAAGGCGTCCGCGTCGTCGATCCGGTGGTCGGCGGGCACGAGGAGCACGAGCGACCCCGGAAGCCGGGCCTGGACGTCGAGGGCCGCCACAGCCGCCGCGGCCGCCGTGTTCCGCCCCGTGGGCTCGGCCAGCAGGCGCACCGTGCGCCCCGCCCTCCGCACGGCCTCCTGGAGCAGGAAGCGCTGCGCGTCGGCCCCGATGAGCACGGGATCCCCGAACGGCTCGCACCGCCGCAGCGTGTCGTCGAGCAGGCTGCGCTCGGTCGCCAGCGGCAGGAGCTGCTTGGGGCGCGCCCGCCTGGACAGGGGCCAGAGGCGGGTGCCCGCTCCGCCGCAGAGCACGACGGGGACGATGGCGGGGGTGTGGGTCAGGGGGCCCTCCGGGGCGGGGTCTAACCGTCTCCAGGGCGCGGCGGACGTTTCGTGATTACCTGACGACCCCATGAAGACGGCACTGATCACGGGCATCACCGGACAGGACGGGAGCTGGCTCGCGGAGCTCCTGCTCGCGAAGGGCTACGCGGTCCACGGCACGGTGCGGAGGACGTCCACGCCGGGGGATTCGCGCCTCCTGCCCTTCCTCGACCGTCTCGTGCTCCACCCGGCCGACATGACCGACGCCGGCAGCCTCCGGGACGCGGTGGCCGCCTGCCGACCCGACGAGGTCTACAACCTCGCCGCCCAGTCCCACGTGGGCACGAGCTGGGCGATGCCGGCGTACACGACGGACGTGGCGGGCCTCGGTGCGGTCCGCCTGCTCGACGCCGTGCGCGCGGAGGCCCCGTCCGCGCGGGTCTACCAGGCGTCCACCTGCGAGATCTTCGGCACCTCGCCGGCCCCGCAGTCCGAAGCCACGCCCCTGGCCCCGCGCAACCCGTACGCCGTCGGGAAGGCCGCCGCGTACCACGCCGTCCGCAACCACCGCGACGCCTACGGCCTGTTCGCGGTGAACGGCATCCTCTTCAACCACGAGTCCGAGCGGCGCGGCGAGCGGTTCGTCACCCGCAAGATCACCCGTGCCGTCGGGCGGATCGTGGCTGGGACGCAGGGCTCGCTGGCCCTCGGCAACCTCGAAGCACGCCGGGACTGGGGGCATGCGGAGGACTACGTCGAGGCCATGTGGCGCATGCTTCAGCTCGACGCCCCGGAGGACCTCGTGGTGGCCACGGGCGTCTCCCACAGCGTGCAGGACTTCGTGGAGGCGGCCTTCGCCGCGGCGGGTCTGGACTGGCGGGAGCACGTCACGACCGACCCGGCCCTCGTCCGCCCCATCGACATCCCGGAGCTGGTCGGCGACGCGAGCCGCGCCCGCGAGCGGATCGGATGGTCGCCGCGCGTGGGGTTCGACGCGCTCGTGCGCCGCATGGTGGACCACGACGTGCGTCTGGCGCGCCTCGAGCGGGACTGCGGGGAGGCCCCGGTCCCGCGCAGATAGGGGTCTGTGCTGCACGAAGGGTTGCACGTCCCGCCGGGGGCGACGATCATGCGCCCTCACGCTCTCGGGGCCCGCCGGCAGGCCCGTCCCACCGCCCACGGAGGCATCCCGGATTGTCCGCCCAGACCCCCGGCAGGCTCGGTCACTACGAGCCCACCAGGCTCCTCGCCACAGGGGGCTCCGCACAGATCTGGCTGGCGACCGACGACGAGGGCAACGAGGTCGCGCTCAAGGTCGCGCGCACCGACCAGAACCGTCCGGCCCTCCTGCGTGAGGCGCAGATCCTCTCCACGGCGCGCCACCCGGGCATCGTCCAGATGCTCGACGCGGGCGAGGACGGCCGGTGGATCGCGCTGGAGCGGGTGCGCGGTCTCCTGATGGACGACTGGGCGCGCGACAAGCCGCCCGAGGCGATCGTGAAGGTGGCCTTCGAGCTCGTGGAGGCCCTCGAGCACCTCCACAGCCACGGGGTGATCCACGGAGACCTCAAGCCGTCGAACGTGATCATCGACACCGAGGGCCGCGCGCGCCTCCTGGACCTCGGGATCGCGAGCTTCTCCCACGAGGCCCCCGACACGTTCAAGGGCACGCTCGGCTACGCCGCGCCCGAGCTCCTGCGGCGCGAGCAGGCCACCGAGGCCACCGACATCTACGGCCTGGGCGCGATGCTCTACACGTGCCTCACGGGCCGCACGCCCTTCGTGGCGCCCGATCCGGCGGCCCTCACGTACCTGCCGCTCGTCTCGCTGCCCGCGCCGCCGTCCACCTTCCGTCCGGACGTCCCGGCGTCCCTCAACCAGCTCCTGCTCGCCCTCCTCGCCCGCGACCCCAGCCGCCGTCCGAGCAGCCTGGCGCGCGTGAAGGAGGCGCTCAACCGCACGATGAACCGCCTGGCGGACCCCATCTTCGGCATGCTCGACGAGCGCGAGGAGCTCCGGCGAGCCGTCGTGGGTGCCGCAGACGGCGAGGCCCGCGTGGTCGTCATCTACGGGCCCCCGGGCTCGGGGCGCCGCACGCTCATCAGCGAGGCCGTCGACTGCGGGCGCCGTGAGGGCCTGCCCTACGTGAAGGGCACCGACCTCAAGCAAGCCCTGACCCGCCTCCGCACCGACAAGCGGCCCATCGTGATGCTGCACAAGGCCCAGCACCGCGGTGCTCAGCAGCTCGCCCGGGTCATCCTCAACGAGCACCTGCCCTGCCTGCTGCTCCTGCACTCGGACCGCCCCACTCCCGCCCTCGCCGAGATGGGCGCCATCCTCATCACGCCCTCGCCGCTGTCCCTGCGCGACGTGCAGACCCTCGTGGCCGTGTCGGGCGTCGACCCCTCCAACGCCGAGCAGTGGTGGCGCGAGAGCCTCGGGCTGCCCATCGCCATCATGGGGCGCATCCGGGCCGCGCGCCGCCAGGCCAACCAGCTTCCCTTCGACGCCCGGGACCTGCCGAGCGAGTCCCGCAAGATCCTCAAGGCGCTGCGGACCCAGAAGAAGCTCGTGGTGGCGGACCTGGCGCGGTTGGTGGGCATGAACGAGCACCTCCTGCTCGACCATTGCGAGGTGCTGTTCGCCGAGGGCCTCGCGGCCGCCGACGACGACGGGGCCTCCATCCGCTTCGTCGACGACGGCATCTCCGGAGACCTCTGATGACCGCATCCAGCGGGCTGTTCACGCCCCGTCCCCGCGAGCTCGTCATCCGCGACCTGCTCGATCGCTCCCGGCGCCGGTTCGACCAGCTCCCGGACGACAGCCTGGCCGCCCTGCTGGAGGACGCCGTCTACAACGAGCGCAAGCGGCTCGAGCGCGACACCGTGCACGAGGGGGAGCGCGAGCGCCTCGATGCCCTCGCGGACGCCCTGGTGCACGGGAAGCGCTCGGACTGGACGCAGCACGGGCTCGACCTCGTGCGCTGGTGGGCCGACGAGATCCACGGCCGCTTCTCCCAGCGCGCCTACCGCGCGGCCACCCGCGTGCTGCCGGGCGCCCTGACCCGGATCCTCACGGCCCGTCCGAGCCGTCTGCCCAACTGGGGTGGGCTCGAGTCGCGGATCCAGGTGCACGGGCAGGTGGAGCAGATCGCGAAGCTCGCCGAAGAGGCCACGCTGATCCTGGCGCCCACGCACGTGTCCAACATGGACTCGCCGCTCATCGGCTTCGCCCTGTACCAGGCGGGCCTGCCGCCGTTCGTCTACGGCGCCGGGCTCAACCTGTTCAGCAACCCCGTCATGGGCTGGTGGATGAGCCGCCTCGGGGCCTACACGGTCGACCGGAAGAAGCGTGCGGTGCTCTACAAGGAGGTCCTCAAGGACTACTCCATCCGCTGCCTCACCACGCGTCACCACAGCCTGTTCTTCCCGGGCGGCACGCGCGCGCGGTCCGGCGCCATCGAGACCCACGTGAAGAAGGGCCTGCTCGGCACCGGCATCACGGCCTGGCAGGAGATGCTCGCCGCGAAGCGCGACGACCCCGAGGTCTACGTCGTGCCGCTCACCCTGTCGTTCCAGCTCGTGCTCGAGGCCAACACGCTCATCGAGGACCACCTCGAGGAGGCCGGGAAGCAGCGGTACATCATCTCGGACGACGAGTTCGCCCAGCCCCGCAAGCTCTACCAGTTCGCGAGCCGCATGATGGAGCTGGACGCGAGCATCGTCTGCCACTTCGGCGACCCCGTCGACTGCATCGGCAATCCGGTGTCCTACGACCCCGCCGAGCGTGCGGAGCAGGCCGAGCGGCGCCGGCGCTACGTCCTGGACGGTGAGGGAGCCGTCGAGCACGACACCCAGCGCGACACCATCTACACGAACCGCCTGGCGAACGCGCTCCTCGAGGCCTGGCCCCGCTACAGCCACGCGATGGTCACCCACGTCGCGGCCTTCGCGGCGTGGCAGTGCCTCGAGCGGGAGGTCGGCAGCGACGACCCCTTCCGGCTGGTGCGGGTGCCCGAGGGCAAGCGCACCTTCCCGCAGCACGTCTACATGGAGCGCCTCCGGGCCGTGGTGGACGGCGTGAAGAAGGGTGCCCTCGACGGCCGCTGGCACTGCCAGCTCCCCGACTCGGCGGAGGGCACGCTCGACGCCGCTCTCGACCGCTTCGGGCGCTACCACCGGTCGCGCGCGCTCCAGCGGGTCGGCTCGTCCATCGTGATCGGCGACCCCCGGCTCTGCTTCTACTACCGCAACCGGCTCGCCCACGCCGCGGAGGCCCTGGCATGAAGGTCGGAATCCTCGGGGGAGGCCGCTGGGGCCAGGCGCTCGCGCGGCTCGTGCTCGCGGCGGGCAACGAGCCCCTCATCGCCTACAAGGACAAGCGTCCTCCCAACATGCTCAAGAGCACCAAGAAGGTGGAGGAGGTGCCCCAGCAGTGCGATCTGCTGCTCGTGGCCACGTCCGCCTCCGAGGTGCGCAGCGCCATCCGGCAGACCCTCCCCCACCCCGGGAACCGCATCGTGGTCGCGGGTCGCGGGCTGGAGCCGGCCACGGGTCGCTGGCTCACCGATGTGGTGCTCGAGGAGTGCGACGCCGTGCGCGTCGGGGCTCTCGCCGGCCCCGCACCCGTCTCGGAGATCCTGAACGGCGGGCTCTGCGCGGGGGTGGTGGCGTCGCCGTACACCGACGTCCGCAAGCTCGCCACGCGCGCCCTCCACAGCGGGCGCTACCGGCTCTACACCTCGCCGGACCTCGCGGGCGTGCAGCTCGCGGGTGCCATCGTGCCCGTGCTGGCCTGCATGATCGGGCTCGCATCGGGGCTCCAGGGCGCCGGGGTGGGCATGCACGCGATGGTGCTCACACGGGGCATCGCGGAGGCCGCTCGTCTGGCGGAGGCGCTGGGTGGAGACCCCGCCACCCTCGCGGGTCTGGCGGGCGTCGGCGACCTCGTGGCCGCCCAGTCGGTGTCCGACCACCCGAGCTTCGCCGCGGGCCTCGCCCTCGCGAAGGGCAAGCGCGATCAGGGGCCGCTGGCGATCGCGAAGGCGCTCCACACGCGCGCCCAGGAGCTCCATGTCGAGCTGCCGCTCACCCGCGCGCTGATCCGCATCTACGAGGGCGTGCACCCGCTCGAGGCCGTCCAGGAGCTCATGGCGCGCACGGCGGCCTCCGAGATCTGACCCCCGGGGTGGTCGTCCGGGCCCCCGTGCCTACCGTTGCCCTCCATGCGCGAACAGGGAGGGACCATGGAGTACCGCAACCTCGGCAACACCGGAACGAAGGTGTCCACGCTGTGTCTCGGCACGATGACCTTCGGGGAGGCCGACGAGAACAGCTTCATGCACAAGGTGGGCAGCAGCGAGGCCACCAGCTTCGAGGTCATGGACCGCGCCCTCGACCACGGCGTGAACTTCTGGGACACCGCCGACGTGTACGGCCAGGACGGCCTGTCCGAGCGCGTGATCGGCACGTGGTTCCAGGACCGGAAGCGGCGGGACGACGTCGTGCTGGCCACCAAGTTCCGGTTCCGCATGGGACAGGGCCCGAACGGCACGGGCGCGTCGCGTCGCCGCATCGTCCGCGCGGTGGAGGACAGCCTGCGTCGCCTCCAGACCGATCGCATCGACCTCTACCAGATCCACATGCAGGACCTCGACACCCCGGAGGACGAGCTCCTGCGCGCTCTCGACGACCTCGTGACCGCGGGGAAGGTCGTGTACGTCGGCTGCTCGAACTACGCGGCCTACCGCCTGATGGACAGCCTGTGGCGCAGCCGGACGAGCGGTCGTGTCGCGTTCGCGACCATGCAGATGCAGTACAGCCTGGCCGTGCGTGACATCGAGCGGGAGCACGTGCCCATCGCGGTGCGCGAGGGGGTCGGCATCCTGCCCTGGTCGCCGCTGGCGGGTGGGCTGCTCACCGGGAAGTACCGCGAGGGCCAGCCCGCACCCGAGGGCACGCGGATGGCGCAGTGGAAGTCCCGCTACGAGGCGTTCGACAAGCCGCGGAACTGGCGGGTGGTCGAGGCGCTCGTGCAGGTGGCCGAGGAGGTCGGGCGCACCCCGAGCCAGGTCGCGCTCGCCTGGCTCCTCCACAAGCCCGGCGTCACCTCGGTGATCTTCGGTGCCCGCACGGTTGCCCAGCTCGACGACAACCTGGCGGCGGCGGACCTCGCGCTGTCCGAGGCCCAGATGAAGGTCCTGGACGACGCGAGCGCCCTCGAGGTCGGCTACCCCTACGCCTTCATGCACCAGGTCCAGAAGGCCTGGTAGCCGCGGGTTCTCCGGCGAACGTGTTAACGGAGCGGCATTCGGGGGCACGAGCGTCCGGAGGCACGATGTTCGACAACGTCGGAGTGGTCCACGACCCCGGCAGGGCAAGGCGGCAGGCCGTCGCTGCCGTGCTCTCCGCGTTGCTCGTCGGTGGCGGGCTCGGGTTCGCGGTGGCCGCCGGCTCCTGGACCGTCTCCAAGCTCGCCCCGCAGCTCCGCGCACAGGAGGAGCCCGTGCTGGTCGAGCTCGTGCAGCTCGACGAGCTGGAGCCTCCCGAGCTGCCGCCAGCCCCTCCGCCGCCCGCGGGGGGTCAGGCGGGGAGCGAGGACCTCCGGGAGCATCGCGTGGCGGCGTCCGGCGCCGCCGAGGCGTCCGTTGCCCACGAAGAGCCCTCGGACGCCGCCCTGGACGACGCGGAGGACGACGTCGAGGACGTGGAGGCCTCCGGTCCGGCCGTGCTCTCCGCGCCTCCTACGCTCGACGGGCGTGCCTTCGGCTCGCGTCGCCCGGGCAAGGAGGTCGCTCCACGGTCGGGCACGGCGGAGGGCGACCCGATGTCCCGCCCGTTCGACGGGAAGGTCGTGCACCACACCGAGCTCAAGCTGCGCCGCAAGGTGGAGCCCGTGTACCCGCCGGCCCTCGACGAGCCGGCCAACTGCAAGGCGCGCATCCGCATCGGCCGCGACGGCTCCCCGGTGGGCATGGTGGTGACGGGGTGCTCGTCCACCTTCGAGGCCGCCACCCGCCGGGCGCTCATGCAGTGGCGGTGGGCCCCACCGCAGTTCGACGGCGAGAGCCTGGCGGTGGAGACGGTCTACGGCGTGAAGTTCGAGCCGGAGCGCTGACCCTTCAGGCCTTCTCGAACACCAGCGTGAAGTTGTTCGCCGGCATCGGGAGCCGCTCGGCCAGGGTGAACCCGTGGCGACCCGCCACCTCGGCGACCTCGCCCATGTCGCGCACCCCGAAGCCGGGGTCGAGCGACAGCAGCCAGCCCTCGAAGCGCTCGTTCGACTCCGAGGTGTGCGCGCCGTCCACCCGGTACGGGCCGTACGTGAGCACCCGCCCGCCGGGGACCACGTGCCGCGCGGCCCCCGCGAACAGCGCGTCGGTGGCCGACCAGGGGCTGATGTGGATCAGGTTCACCGCGAGCACCGCGTCCAGCTCGCCCACCCGCCAGTCCAGGTCGTGCACGTCGAGCTGGAAGGGCGCCAGGAGCCCGTCCGGGCCGCCCTCCCGCCACGCCGTGATGCTCTCGAGGTTGGCGGGGTCGGGGTCCGTGGGCTGCCAGATCACCGGCAGCCGCTCGGCGAAGTACCGCGCGTGCTGACCCGTGCCGCTCGCCACCTCGAGCACCCGGCCGCGCACCCGCGGCGCCAGGACCTCCAGCAGAGGCTCCCGGTTCCGCTCGGTGGCTGGCGCGTGCCGTCTCCCGGACGTCCCGTCTCGCTCGAACATGACGTCATATAGTCCGCGAAACTCCGGGGACCCATCCGCATGACCATCTTCTGGCCCGGCCTCGTGGCCGTGTTCGGGCTCTACGTCGCCGTGTTCCTCGTGGGCGTCTGGGCCGGGAACCAGTCCGAGGAGCCCTCGTCCGCCGAAGAGCTCCTCCTCGCCGGTCGCAGCCTGCCCCTCTGGGTCGGCCTCCTCACCATGACGGCCACCTGGGTGGGCGGCGGCTACATCAACGGCACCGCGGAGTACACGTTCTCCCTCGGCATCCTCTGGGGTGGCCAGATCGGCTTCGGCTACGCCATCTCCCTCGTCGTGGGCGGGCTGTTCTACGCGAAGCGCATGCGCTCCGCGGGCTACGCCACGCTGGTGGACCCCCTGGAGGACCGCTACGGGCGCCACATCGCCGCGCTCCTCATGATTCCGGCCGTCATCGCCGAGGTCTTCTGGTCGGCCGCCATCCTCTTCGCCCTCGGCACCACCTTCGGCACCGTCATCGGCGTGGACACCAACACCGCCGTGCTCCTCTCGAGCACCGTGGCGGTCGCCTACACCGTGTTCGGCGGCCTGCGCGCGGTCGCCTACACCGACGTCGTCCAGCTCTTCCTCATCGTGCTGGGCCTCGGGCTCGCCATCCCGTGGGCCCTCGGCGAGGCGGGCGGCGTGAGCAACCTGCACCTGAAGGGCCTGACCCCCCAATCCACCGGCGAGGCCCTCTCCTGGCTCGACTACACCGCCCTCCTCGTGATGGGCGGCATCCCCTGGAACGTGTACTTCCAGCGGGTCCTGTCGGCGCGCACGCCCGCGGACGCCCAGCGCCTCTCCATCGCGGCCGGGGTGATGTGCTTCTTGATGGCCATCCCGCCCATGCTGCTGGGCCTCGCGGGCACCTCGATCGACTGGGTGGCCCTCTCGTCGGCCGCGGGTCTCGAGCCCGCACGCCTCGCGAACGACCTCGCGGCCACGCCCGCCCTCGTGCTCCCCTACACCCTGCGCTACGCCGTGCCCGTCTGGGTGGGTGTGGTGGGGCTCGGGGCCGTCTCGGCCGCCGTCATGTCGTCGGTGGACAGCTCGATCCTCTCGGCGGCCAGCCTGGCCGCATGGAACGGCTACCGGCGGCTCTTCCGGCCCGATCTCGACGGCCCGGAGCTCACCCGCGTCGTGCGCATCCTCGTCGCCGCGCTCGGCGGGTCGGCCACGGTCATCGCGCTGAACGTCGGGAGTGTGGCGGCCCTCTGGCTCCTCTGCGGCGACATCGTGTACAGCGTGCTCTTCCCGCAGCTCACCCTGGCCCTCTTCGACCGGAGCTCGAACCGTGCGGGGGCCCTCGCGGGTCTGCTGGTGTCGGTGGTGCTCCGGCTCTCGGGCGGGGAGCCCACCCTCGGCATCCCCGCGTTCCTGCCCTGGCCCTCCATGGGCGCCTACCCGTTCCCGTTCCGCACGATCGCCATGCTGGGCGGCCTCGTCACGGCCATCGTGGTCGCCCGGGCCACTGCGGGCGTCGATCCGCCCCGTCCACTGCGCAACGGGCCCCCAGAGTGATAGGGGCATCGGATCCATGAGCGCCTACTCCCCCGCCCGTCGTGCCGCCGCCTGGGGCGTGCACGCCTACACCGGCCTCGGCCTCCCGCTGAACCTGCTCGGCGCGTGGGCGCTGTTCGAGCACGACGCCCGCACGTTCTTCCTCACGCAGTGTGCAGCCGTGTTCGTCGACGCCACGGACGGCTTCATGGCCCGCGCGGTGGACGTGAAGAAGGTGGTCCCCGAGTTCGACGGCAGGCGCCTCGACGACATCATCGACTTCATCACGTTCAGCTTCATGCCGGCGCTGGCCCTCCCGCTCCTCGGCATGATCCCCGAGAGCTGGGCGTGGTTCGGCGCCGTCCCGCTGCTGGCGAGCGGCTACGGGTTCTGCCAGGACCGCGCGAAGACCGACCAGAGCTTCGTGGGCTTCCCGAGCTACTGGAACATCGTCCTGCTCTACCTCTACGTCCTGGGTGCCTCGGCGGGCCTCACGGTGGGCGTGTTCTCCGCCCTGGCGGTGCTCGTCTTCGTGCCCATCCACTACGTCTACCCCACGCGCACGCTGTTCATGCGGCCCGTCACGCTGGGGCTCGGAGCGCTCTGGTCCGTCGCCATGCTCTTCGTGGCGTGGGACGTGCGGCATCCCCTCGCGGTGCCCGTGGCCTGGGGGAGCCTGCTGTACGTGGTGTACTACACGGTGCTCTCGGGCGTGAACCACGCCCAGATGACGCGCGAGAGCTGACCTCCCGAGGTCGCGGCCCCCACCGCCGACCCCGCGTGTACAATGGTCGCAAGCCGAAGGAGACCGATCGGATGGAGGCCTCGACGGGCTCCCAGATGAACCGCGTGGGCCGCTACCACCTCGTGGAGCGGCTCGCCGTGGGCGGCATGGCCGAGGTGTTCCTCGCGTGCGAGCGTGGCACCCACGCGCTCGACCGCCTGCTCGTGATCAAGCGGATCCTCCCCCACCTCGCCGAGAACGAGGTGTTCGTGCAGATGTTCATGTCGGAGGCCCGGCTGGCGGCGCGGATCAACCACCCGAACGTCGTCCAGATCTACGAGCTGGGCGAGTCCGGCGGCTACCCGTTCATCGCCATGGAGTACGTGTCGGGCTCGAGCCTCAAGGAGCTCATCAGCGCCGCGCGAGCGGCGGGCACGCGGCTGCCGGTGGGAGCGGTCGTGCACCTCATGGCCCAGGCCTGTGCCGGCACCCACGCGGCCCACGAGCTCAAGGCGCCCAACGGCCAGCTGCTCAACCTCGTGCACCGCGACCTGTCGCCCCACAACCTGATGGTCACGGACCAGGGGCACGTGAAGCTGCTCGACTTCGGCATCGCGAAGGCCGAGCAGGGCATGGACACCACGCGCACGGGCATGCTGAAGGGCAAGGTCAGCTACATGTCGCCCGAGCAGTGCAAGCAGCAGAAGCTCGACCGGCGCTCCGACACGTACGCCCTCGGCTTCGTGCTCTGGGAGATGCTCGCGGGACGCAAGATGTTCCACGGCATGAGCGAGCTCGCCACGATGCAGGCCATCGTCACCGGCCAGCTCAAGGACCTCCGGGAGGTCCGCCGCGACGTGCCCCATCCCGTGCTCGCCGTCCTGCAGAAGGCCCTCACGAACCCCCTGGAGCAGCGCTACCAGACCGCCGACGACATGCGCCGCGACCTCCTCGCCGCCGCCGAGGCGAGCGGGATGGACGTCGACCCCGACAAGACCGCCCGGCTCGTGCGCACCCTGCTCGGCGAGGTCCACGAGCAGCGCCGGCAGGCCGTGAGCCAGGCCCTCGAGAAGACCCTGGTCACCCTGTCCCGCATGCAGCCGGCCTCCACCGACGAGGTCCAGGCGGCCTCCGGGCGCTCGGCCACCGCCACCCACCGCACGATGGCGCCGAGCATGGCCGCCACCACGGCGGTCGGCGCTGGCAGCCTTATGGTGGGCGCGGCGGGCACGGCGATCGTCATGGTCCTGGTCGGCATGCTCGGTGTGTGGCTGCTCGACCCCTTCGCCACACCGGACGACGGGCTGCCCCCGCTCACCTACCCCGAGGGCCCGCCGATCCGGGTCACGCTGGCGCCCACGATCGCGCCCGAGCAGCTCCTCGAGGACCTCGAGCCCCTCAGGCGCCACCTGCAGATCCAGCTCGACAAGCCCGTGCACTTCGAGGTCGCGGGCTCCTACCAGGCCGCCTCGAACGACGTGGTCTCCGGTGCGTCCCACCTGGGGCTGCTGCCCTACAACACCCTCACGAACACGCTGCAGAGCGACCCTCAGCTCCACGTGCTCGCCCACGAGGTCGTGGACGGCAGCGAGGCGAGCGACGGCTACCTGGTCGTGGCCCGGACCACCAAGGCCAACGACGTGAAGGAGCTCGTCGGGTCGACCATCTGCTACTCCGACAAGCTCTCGTCCACGGGCTACAAGCTGCCCCGCGGCTACCTGCGCCGCCAGGGCCTGGACCCCGACAAGGACTTCGTGGCGCACTTCAGCGGCGACCACCAGCAGGTCCTCCGCGACATCGTGGAGGGCGTGTGCACGGTGGGCGGCACGTACGCGGGCAACTACAGCACGGCCACCCAGGCCGGCATCCCGGTGGCCAGGCTGCGGATCCTGGTGCCGTTCACGGGGTCCACCCCCCACGACGGCTGGGTCGCGAGCCGCACCGCCGATCCCGAGATGGTGGCGTCGTTCACCAAGGCCCTCCTGGACTTCCAGCCGGCGCGCGACATCGGTCGCGAGCGACTCGGCGAGAAGAAGCGCATCACGGGCTATGTCGAACCTGAGCCCGAGTGGCTGAACCCCGGGGACTGACATGCTGACCCTCGTGACATCGGTGGCGCTCGCAGCTCCGCCGTTCGAGGTGGGCGCGCTGGAGCCGCTCCCGGTCGAGCCCACCGCCCTCGCCGTGCACCGTGGGCACCTGGTGGCCCTCAGCGAGACCGGCGTGCGCGTGCGGCGCGACGAGGGCTGGCAGACCCTCGACCTGCCCGGCGGTACGGGCCTGCTGAGCGCGGGCGACGACCTGTACATCTGTGGGCCCACCGGCGTCGTGCGGGTGGGCTGGGGCACGGAGACCGTGAGCGAGGTGCCCTGCGTCGGCATCGCCGCTGCAGACGACGGGATCTGGATCCTCGGCGCCGAGGGCGTCACCACGCTCGAGGGCCAGCCCGTCGAGCTACCCGCCGTGCCCGAGCGCATCGGAGGCGGCCCCGAGCGCGCCTGGCTCGCGGGCAACGAGCTCCACCTCGAGGGCGCCGCCCGGCTCGTGTTCCCCGGCACGTCGGACCTCGCCGCCCTCACCCACGACGGTGAGCGCCAGTGGATCCTCCTCCATCCCGAGCGCCGCCTGGCCGGCCTCCTGGGCGGCGTGGGGCTCGAGAGCGCCTGGCCGCTGCCGTTCGCCGCGCGTCATGTCGCGGTGGGCGACCTCGGGTCGGACGGCACGGTGGACGTCGTGGTGGCCGGAGAGGGCACCTGGACCACGCTCGCGTTCGGGAGCCCGAAGGTGGCCGTGCGTCCCCCCGTGGTCACGCCGGCCCCTCCGACCGTCACGCTGCCGCCCCGCAAGCGCTGGGAGCCCCCGCAGACCACGAACATGCTGGGCATCCAGATGCCCAACTTCGGCGGCCTCACCCCGGACCCCGACTACGACGCCATCTTCATCGGCGGCTTCGGCGTCGCCTACGGCGGCGCCATCGGGCAGTCCCAGGTGCCCATCAGCCGGTTCTCGCCGAGCGCGGCCGGTGGCATCGAGCGCGGCGCCAACCGCATCCGCACGTTCTTCGGCGCCGACTCGGCACCCCTGTTCATCTGGGTGGGCACGGGCGACTCCGCCGTGCAGGAGGGCATCCACCTCGCGATGGCCACCGCCGGGATGACCGTCGGCAGCGACCGGCTCCGCGCGGGTCCCTTCGTGAGCGCGGGCCTCCTGGGCGCCGCCGCGGGCGTACGGACCGTGTTCACGCCCTTCGAGAGCCGTGCGGGCAAGCTCACCGGCATCGAGGGCCGGCTCACCTGGTTCGTCCCGGGGGTGGCCCACGCGTCGCTCTACTACGTCAGTGCCTTCCCGCTCGGCCGCCGCGTGCCGGACAGCAAGCGGCCCGACGTGCGTAGCTCGGTGTGCGATCGGTTCGGGCTCTCCGCGGGTGCCGCCGGAGGGTTCTCGAGCACCGCGTCCGCGTGGGAGTTCGTGGGCACGGACCGTCAGTACCAGTTCTCGGGCTCGCCCGTGGTCACCCTCGCGTGTGACGTCGGCGCCGCGAAGTCCGCCGGCTGGCTGCTCGGTGCCGAGACCGCACCGTTCTTCTTCTACCGGGTGCCCATCGCCCACGGCGGGTCGGACCGCGAGCTCCACCACGCGGGCTCCGTGACCTTCGGACCCTGGGTGGGCTCGGACCGCGCCCGGGTCGGCCCGATCGCCACCCTCGGCGTCTTCACGCTCGGTGGCGGCGTGCGCGCCGTCATCACCCCCTTCTCCACCAAGCAGGGCGCGTGGCACGGCCTCGAGCTGCGCGCCACCGCCCTCTTCCCCTCGCTCCCGGCGTTCCAGGGCATGGTCCTCTGGCATGTCTGGTTCGACCCGAAAGTGAAGCCGAAGGCCGAATGACCCCGATCCTCTCGCGTCCCGCGCTCCGCGGGTCGCGCCTGCTCTTCGTGAGCGACGACGACCTCTGGACCGTCGGCGCCGACGGGGGCACCGCCTCCCGGCTGACCTCCGGGGAGTCCGTTCCCGCTGCACCCATCCTGTCCCACGACGGGCGCACGGTGGCCTACCTCTCCAGCGAGGACGGAGCCTCCGACCTCTACCTGATGGACGTCGAGGGCGGGCCGGCCGTCCGTCGCACCTGGCTCGGCGTGGGCCCGCGGCCGCTGACGTTCGCCCCCGACGACCAGCACGTCGTGGTCACCCACGGTGCCGGCCTGCCGATGCCCAAGGAGCCCCATCTGGCGCGCGTCCCCGTGGCCTCCGGCCTCCCGGAGCCGCTGGGGTGGGGTCCGGGCCAGGGGTTCGCCTACGGCCCCTCGGGTCAGCGGGTGATCTGCCGCAACCAGCTCGATCTCGCGCACTGGAAGCGGTACCGCGGAGGCCGTGTCGGGCAGCTCTGGGTGGACGCCGACGGGTCGGGGGCCTTCGTGGCCCTCCCGGCGCTGGGTGGGAACCTCGCCTGTCCGCTGTGGGTCGAGGCCGACGACGAGGCCCGCATCGTGTTCGTCAGCGACCACGACGGTGTGGCGAACCTCTACAGCGTCCGCCCGAACGGGAACGACCTGATCCAGCACACGCACCACACCGATCGGGCCGTGCGCTTCCCCTGCCACGACGCCGGACGCGTGGTCTACGAGCACGCCGGGCACCTCTACGCCCTCCAGCTCGCGTCCGGCGAGAGCGAGCGCCTCCCCATCGTGCTGCGCAGCCAGCATGCGCGCGCACACACCCGCCACGTCGCGGCCGCGCGGCACCTCGAGGGCGTGGCGCTCCATCCCGGCGGGCACTCCGTCGCCCTCACGGTGCGGGGACGCCCGTTCGTCGGGGGCCACTGGGAGGGGCCCATGCTCCAGCTGGGCCCTCGCGAGGGTGTGCGCCACCGCCTCGTGCGGTTCCTGGGCGACGGCGAGCACGCGCTCTGGGTGTCGGACGCCGGCGGGGAGGAACACCTCGAGCTGTGCGCCCTCGACGCGCTCACCGTGCTTCCGCTGGATCTGGACGGCTCCCACGGCCGCATCCTCGCGCTGTCGCCCGGGCCGGGCACGCGGATCGCCATCGTGGACGACCGGAACCGCGTCGGCATCGTGACGCTGGACGACGGCGACAGCGACGGGCTCCTCCGCTCGGCGCGGCTCACCTGGCTCACCGAGGCCGCCGAGCGCGAGCCTCCCCACGGCCTGTCCTGGTCGCCGGACGGGCGCTGGCTCGTGTTCGCCGAGCCCATCTACCGCCAGCGGGCCCGGATCCGCCTGGTGGACCTCGGTGCCCTGCCGGAGGTCCGCATCACGGACGTCACGGACGGGACGTACGCGGATGCCTCGCCGTCCTTCGACCCCGCGGGCCGCTGGCTGGCCTTCGTGAGCCGTCGCGTCTTCGACCCCGTCCCGGACCGCCAGGTCTTCGGCTACGGCTTCCCGCGCGGGAGCCTGCCCTACCTCGTCACCCTGCAGGCCGACGCCCCCTCGCCCTTCGACCCCGTCCCCCACCCGCTCGGCAAGCTCCGCCCTCCCAAGGTCCCCGAGGTGTTCACCATCGACGTGGACGGCATCGCGGACCGGGTGGTGCCCCTGCCGGTGGCCGAGGCCCGCTGGAGCCGCGTGGTGGCCCTGCCGAGCGGCCGGCTGCTCCTGCAGCGCGACAGCGAGGCCGGCATGGTCACGCTCCCGTGGAAGGCGGGAGGGCCGCCCCCCGCCACGTCCCAGCTCGTGCTCTACGACCCCGAGACCCGCGAGCAGAACGTCGTGCTCCGCGCCATCAGCGGGTTCACGGTGGACCTGGAGCGCAAGACCGTGGCCGTGCGCGTGCGCGACCGCCTGCGGGTCTTCCTCGCGGACCCCGACAAGACGCTCCGCACCACCCTCGCCCGCAACGAGCCCTGGAAGGCCGACCGGAAGACGGGCTGGGTGGACGTCGGACGCGCGCGTCTGAGCCTCGATCCCCGGGCCGAGTGGCGCCAGATGCTGCTCGAGGCCTGGCGGCTGCAGCGCGACCACTTCTGGGACCCCGGGATGTCCGGCGTGGACTGGGCGGGGGTGCGCGAGACCTACCTGCGCGAGGTGGAGCGCGTGAGCACCCGGGGCGAGCTGACCGACCTCATCAAGTGCATGCACGGCGAGCTCGGCACGAGCCACGCCTACGAGCTGGGTGGTGATCATCCGCGCTCGGTCGTGCGCACGGTGGGCTCGCTCGCGGCGGACTTCGGCTGGGAGGACGGCGCGTGGGTCGTGCGGCGCGTGCACCGCGGAGACCCCGGCGACCCACGACGCAGCTGCCCGCTCCTCGCACCCGGTGTCGGCGCCGACGTGGGCACCCGCATCCTCGCGGTCGACGGCCAGCCCGTCTCTGCCGAGCGTTCCGTGGAGAGCCACCTGGTCGGCCACGCGGGCCGGGAGGTCCGCTTCGACATCCAGCGGCCCGGTGAGGAGCGCACGGCGGTCGTGGTGCGGCCCCTCGGCAGCGACGCGGGCGCCCGGTACCGTTCCTGGGTCGCGGGGATGCGCGAGCAGGTCCACGCCGCCACCGACGGTCGGGTCGGCTACGTGCACGTCCCCGACATGGGGCCCACGGGCTTCGCGGACTTCCACCGCGACTACGTCGTGGAGGTCGAGCGGGACGGGCTGATCGTGGACGTCCGCTACAACGGCGGAGGCCACGTCAGCCAGCTCCTGCTCGGACGGCTGGCCCTGCGCCACATGGCCTGGACCCGCAGCCGGCACTTCGGCACGCATCCCTGGCCCACCCATGGCGTGCGGGGGCCCATGGTCGCGCTCACCAATGCGTACGCCGGCTCGGACGGCGACATCTTCTCCCAGGCCTGGAAGGCCCTCGGGCTCGGCCCGCTCATCGGCACGCGCACCTGGGGCGGCGTGGTGGGCATCCGCCCGCGGAACCGGCTCGTGGACGACACGGTCGTGACGCAGCCCGAGTTCGCCTACTGGCTCGGAGAGGGTGTCGGGTACGGCGTGGAGGGCGGTGGCGTCACGCCGGACATCGAGATCGAGATCACCCCGATGGACTGGGCTTCCGGCGCGGACCCCCAGCTGGAGCGCGCCATCCGAGAGGCCACAGCGGCCCTCGAGGCCAGCCCGGCCGCCCAGCCGGACCTCGGCCCCTACCCCACCCGCTGAGCGGGTGGGGTGTGCGTTCCGTCAGGTCGGCAGAACCGGGCGCCCAAGCGCGACAGGCATCGACGGGGGCGATCGTATCGGGGACAGAGTGAGGGCCCCTCGTGCGGACAGCCGGGTCTAGATCGGCGCCTCAGCGAGCGTGATGCTGATGACCTCCGGCGGCCCACCGTCCGTCGGGAGCGAACAGCTCCCGGTCCCCATCGACGCGTTCGCGGGCACGTGCAACCGAAGAGTGTAGAAGTCATCCCACTTCTCCACCACACAGTACACGAACTTCAGACTCGACGTATAGGTGCCGGTCTCGTACGAGCGCTCACACTCCGGCAGCCGGTAGGACTCGATGGCGTGACTTCCAGTCACGCGGGTCAGGGACACCGCGCCATTCTCGTCGATGATGTTGGGCTGGAGTGCGGGGTCGGTGGCGGCACTGAAGGTCACGACGGTGACCTTCAGGCTGTCCCCACCGTAGGCGCAGGTCGCGTCGAACGGGAAGGAGGTCGGATAGTTGGCCTTGTTCGCATACATTCTCGCGGTGACGTACCCGTCCTGAATGGCACACTCGACATTGGGGTGGGTGGACGCGACCGTCAGGTCAGCATGGCTGGTCTGCGCGACGATTCGGTGCGCACCGAACACGGTAGCCGCATCCAGCCATGCCGGATGCTCGGAGGGCACGGCCAGCTCCATCGAGTAGTTCGTTGCCAACGCAACTGAGAGGGTCAGAATCACGGGATCTCCCTTGAAGTGGATCAGATGGTACAGATTTCGCGGTCAGGCATCGGCAGCGGGCTGCTGGTCCCACCAGCACACACGCACACACCGGATCCAACCGTGAAATTGCATCGGAACGTCTGGACGCCCGTGCCAAGCAGACTGCACATGGACTCACACGCCTGTGCTTGCTGATTGCAGTCGATGGCGGGCTGGGTCACTGTGCCCCCCTTGGGGCACCCCACCAGTAGTCCGCCCATTGCGAGCATGAATCCGCCCAGGATTCCGAGTGCCAACCTTCGGTCGAGCATGCTGAGGGCCTCTCGT
>JACKEQ010000070.1 GCA_020632885.1 Alphaproteobacteria bacterium
GCGATGGGCCTCCAGCACGTCCGCGGGCAGGAGGTAGCGGTCGCAGAGGGCCGCGAAGAGGTCGGTCTTGTTGGCGAAGTGGCCGTACACCGCGCCCCGCGTCATGCCGGCGCGCTCGCCGACGCGGGTGAGGCTCGGGCGCGCGACACCCTCCTCCCAGAACACCTCCAGGGCGGCGTCGAGGAGGCGCTCGCGGGTCTTCGCAGCCTCAGCGGCCGTGCAGCGCGCCATCGGCGTCTCCGGGGCGGAGGAGGAAGAGGGCCACGCAGGAACCGAGGCTCGCGATGGCCATGCCGAGCGCCATCGGCATGGCGGTGCCGTCGTACATGCGGCCGGCGAGGAAGGTCGCCACGCCGGCCGTGCCGTACTGGAGCGTTCCGAGCAGGGCAGCGCCGAGGCCCGCGCGGTCGCCCACGGGGGCCATGGCGGCGGCAGTGGTGTTCGGGAAGCAGAAGCCCAGGCTGCCCACCGCGACGAACAGCGGCACGGCGACGCCCGCCACCCCGCCCACACCGCTCGCCACCGCGGCCACCACGGCCACCGACGCTGCGGCCTGCACGGCGAGGGTGGCCGGGATGAGCTGCTCCAGGGCCATCCGGCGGAGCAGACGCTCGTTGAGCTGGGAGGCTGCGATGAGCCCGGCGGCGTTCACCCCGAACAGCACGGCGTACGCGGGACCCGAGAGCCCGTAGATCCCCGTGAACACGAAGGACGACGAGCCCACGTACACGAACAGGGCCGCCTGCGAGAGGCTGCCGGCCACGGCGTACGCGATGAACGGTCGCACGCCGAGCAGCTGGACGTACCCACCCAACACCTCGCGGACCGACCGGCGGGCCGGGGTGACGAGGGACTCCCGCAGGGTGAGGCCGACAGCGGCCAGCACCGTGGCGCCGTAGGCGGCGAGGAGGACGAACAGGGCGCGCCAGCCCAGGAGCTCGTGGAGGGTCGCGCCGATGAGCGGGGCGACGATGGGCGCGATGCCCATCACGAGCATCACGAGGGACAGGGCGCGGGCCATGTCGCGAGGGGGGAACCGGTCGCGGAGGACAGCCCGCGAGCCGACCAGGCCGGCGCAGGCTCCGGCAGCCTGGAGGGCCCGCCAGGCCGTGAGGGACCCGACGGTTCCGGCCGTCGCGCATCCCAGTGACGCGAGCACGTAGAGCGCCAGACCGGCCAGCATGGGCCCGCGGCGCCCGAGGCGGTCGGAGAGGGGCCCCACCACGAGCTGTCCGGCGGCGAGCCCGACGAAGTACGCCGACAGGGTGGCCTGGACCCGGTCGGGGCCTGCGTGGAGGTCCGTCGCGATGGCGCCGAAGGCGGGCAGGTAGAGGTCGATGCTGGCGGGACCCATGGCAGCGAGGGCCCCGAGGAGCAGGAGGAAGCCCGGCTCGATCCGGGCGGGTGCAGTGGTGGTGGCGGTGCTCATGCGTCTCTCGGATTCATTCACGCATGAATCTAAGTTGCCTTGCGGTCCACAGCGCGTCACGAAGCGTCGCGCTCGGATAGCCAGGCTCGATGGTCATCCTCCCGATCCTGCTGGCGTGCACCTCCACCCTGGACGAAGGGTCCGTACGTGCTGCGATCGAGGACCGTGTCGCCGCGCGGAACGCGGCCTTCGACACCTACGACCCCGAGCGGGTCGGGGCGTTCTTCGTGCCTGGATACCGTCTCCCGGGCTCCCTCCAGCGGTTCACGCTGGAGCATCGCCTCGCCTCGGCGACCTGGCGGGAGTGGCGCTGGCTCGCGTCGCACCCCTGCGCGGTGTCGGCGTGGCTCGGACCGCGGCCGGACGGGGCCATCGGGGTCGAGGAGACCTGTGGGCCCCACACGCAGCGGAACCTCTGGCGGGAGGTCGACGGGCGGTGGGTGGTGGTCGAGAGCCTGTCGGAGGGCCTGTGGCTCGCGTTCGGCTCAGCGGAGCCGGAGAACGCCGCAGGCTACCTCCCTCCGCCGCCGACTCCGGGCGCGCCGCCCCCACCCGCCGAGGTCGCAGCCGTCGTCGACCTGTCGCCCGCCTTCCAGGACGGGCACGTGTACGCGGCGACAGGGGTGCTGCAGTCGTGCGCACCGCTCGAGGGTCTGGCGGACATGAAGGGGACGGTGGACGCGCGTCGGGTGCGGGTGGATGCGCGGATGCTGGAGGGCGCCTGTCGGGTGGTCGTCTCGTGGGTGCCAGCGACCTACGATCCGCGGCTCGAGCGGTTCGCGGTGCCTTGCCAGACGGCGCTCTGCGCGGAGTACCGCGAGGCGGCTCGGGCCTTCGGGGAGGCCGAGAGGCTGGGCCTGATGAAGCACCCTGACGCTCCGGCCGCGGCGCAGCGGGCGCTGGCCCTGCCACGGGCGGACGTCGTTCCGCTCCCCATGCAGCGCGAGGCCGTGGAGGCCCTGCAGGATGCGGTGTTCACGTCCGACACCTTCCGGCGGGCGCTCGTGGACGACGAGGGGAGGGCGCTGCTGCCGAAGAACGGCCGGACGAGCTGCGAGCCGAGGGAAGCGGGCTGGTCGTGCCCGCTCATGGCCCGTCCGGTCCCGACGGCCGAGGCGTACGCCCTCTGGCTGGATCCGGGGCGGCCGCCGGAGGTGCGGTCGATCGGGGACACGTTCGTGGTCGAGGCGGGGGGCAGACGGGCGGTGGTGGACTGGGTCGCCGGGCGGGTGGAGGTCACCCGCTGACATCCGGCACGGCGGGTGGCTCGAAGCCCAGGAGCTGGAGGTTCACGAGCGCCGCCACCTCGGGCTCGGACTCCGCCACGATGGCCCGCACCGCCATGAAGTAGTCCACGTGGAGCTGGCGGATCCGTGCCAGGTCCGCCCGCGAGACCGAGATGACGTTGTAGGACACCAGGTCGCCCGGGCGCAGGGCGCGCGCCCGCTCCACCCCGAGCGCCGCCCAGTGCGCCTTCAGGACGCCCATGGCCTCCGGCGCGTCGCGCGTGTCCACCGTCAGCTCGCCCGTCGCACGCCAGGCCCCACGGTGCCTGCGGACCAACCCCGCGTCCGCCAGCCCCTGGAGACACGCCTCGACCTCCGCGGGCGGTAGTCCCAATGCTGCGGAGATCCCGTCCAGGTCGAGCTCCCGGGCCGCCTCCAGCACCCGGACCACAGCCTCCGTCCACGGGAGCTCGAACGCCAGCCGGCGCGAGGCCCGCGCTCTCCGGTGGCGATCGATGAGGGAAGGTACGGCCTCGATGTCCACCAGCTCGGCCACCAGATCCGGGACACGACCGGTGATGGCGTCCACGAGCAGCAGGAAGTCCGGGAGCCGTGGCCGCGTGGACCCGTTCATCCACCGGGTGACCGCGAAGCGCGACAGGCCGGCGTTCCGCGCCACCTCCGCGCTCGAGAGCTGGCCACGGAGCGCGCTCAGCCAGCTCGCCACGCCCGCGGGGCCCCCCTCCCCGTAGGCCGGTGCGGTGGCGGGATGGAACCGCGCCAGCGCGGCGCGCACGTCGATCCCCACGGTCTGGGCGGCGGCGAGCAGGACGTCGGCGGTGGGCGAGCGGCGGCCCGACTCCCAGTTCGCGATCGGGTTCCCGCGGTAGCCCAGGCGCCGCGCGAACGCGCGCTGGCTCCGCGTGCCGCGTACGGCGCGGACCAGCTCTGCGGCAAGGAGGCCACCATGACCCGCATCCCAACTTCCATCGCCCACATCCTCGTCGTCGTGCTCGGCGTCTCGCAGCTGGTCGGCTGCGACACCGACCCGAACCAGGGCGGCCAGTCGGGCACTCTGGTCCTGGCGACGTGCCGGGAGATCGAGCGCGCGGTCGTCAGCGACCTCGCCTCCGTGCACCCGCTGGCCGGCTAAGCCGCGCAGGACGTGCTGGATGTCCCGCTCGGCACCTTCACGGGCACCTGGCACGGCCAGGAGATGACGCTCGCGCTCGACGGTGACATCGAGTGGGCGACCCTCGAGCTCGACGACACCGAAGCCCCGGTCGACGGCTCGGATCCCCTGCCGGGCGGCCCCGCGATGTCTGCGTGCCCGGAGATCCAGTGGGAGATCCCCGTGGTGATGACGGTCACCTCCCTCCCCGAGCTCGACGAGTCGGCGCACACCACGCTCGTGGCCCACAGCCGCGAGGACGGCAGCGTGGGGATGACCCTCGACATCACCGAGGTCGGTGGCACGCTGGAGCCCTCGTGGGACCCTGCCGATTGGGCGTACACCACCCTGGACATCACCGCGAGCCACACCGTGGACGGCTGGCAGGGCGGGCTCTTCTTCAGCTCGTCCAACGAGCCGGACGCGAGCGGCGTGGGCTCCGGGATCGTGGACCCCGCCGATCCGTTCACGCTGGCGCCGTAGCGGGCGCCCGCGCTCACTTCATCCGGTGGCCGCCCATCTCGTTGTTGAAGATCCAGGCCACCACCTCACCGATCTCGAAGTGGCTGCCGATGTAGGTGCGGATGCTCGCGGCCGCCGAGCCCGCCGTGCGGAGCTCGGCGCGGGCTTCCCGCATCTTCGCGAGCCGCTGGAGCCACACCGCGGCGTTCTCGGGCCGGAGGTCGATCCAGCCCTTGCGGGCCCAGCCGTCCACGGCCGCGTGGTCGTCGAGGGAGACCGTGGACCTGTGACCCGTGAGCTCGGGCACGTTGATCCGCGGGCCCCGCAGCAGCGAGCGCCCGTCCGGCGCGAGGATCGGGATGCCGATGCTGGGTGCGGTGTGGCGGACGGTGGAGGCGTCCAGGTGCGCCGAGAGCTTCTGGGAGACCTCGGTGGGCGTGCGACGCCGCTCGCCGTCGTCGAGCACCGCGCTGATCGTGCCGAAGCACTCCTTGAGGAGCTGGGCCTCGAAGAGCAGCTTGGAGAGCTCGGGCGGCCCCAGGCGACCGAGGGCCACGGACGGGAGCTCGGCCTCGGTCTCGGCCTGCTTGAGGTCGTTCATCGCGGCCGCGCGGACGAGCCCGGCCTTGTAGGACGGATTGAGGACCGCGGAGTCCAGAGCGCTGATCACGTCCTGCCCCGTGTTGGCACCGCGGATCTCGAGCACCACGACCCGGGCGATCTCCTCGGGCGTGATGTACTCCATCTGCCCGTGCGCCGTGATCGCGGCGAACTCGCCGCGCGTGAACACGCCGTTCTCGCCGGTGTCGACGACGCTCACCACGAGGTCTCCGACCTTCTCGTAGCCCACGGCGGGCTCGGCGAGGGCCAGCGCCCCCGTCACCGGGACCTGGTGGGGCTCGAAGAGACTCCCGTTGCCGTGCTTGTCGGTCACGGCCACGGTCTTCACGGCCTTGTAGCCGATCATGGCCGCGGGCTTGACCTCCTTGACGATCGGCGCGTCCGGCGTGCGGGCGAGGAGGAAGAGGAGCCCGGTGTGCCCGAAGCCCGCCTCGGTCTTCGCGAGCAGCACCTTGCTCGGCTTGTCCTCGCTGTGGGTGTAGGGGATGTTGAGCCCCATCCCGCCCGTGCCCGTGGTGCCGATCTTCAGGTACACCCGCGTGCGGTACTCGGTGGTCGCCCGGTGCACGAAGCGCACGTGCCGGATGAGCTGCGGCACGCTCTGGGAGAGGAGGAAGCCCTCGAGGTCCTCGGTTCCGGCGTTGTCGAAGCCGTCTTCGCCCAGCCAGTCCATCAGGCGGGCCGCGCCGTCGAAGACGTTCTGGTAGGACAGGCCGGTGGCCGTGTTCACGCAGTCCACCACCACCTCGGGCCGGTGCTCCCGGATGAGGCGGACGAGGTGGTTGTCGCCGTACGCCGCGTCGAAGTCGCCGTACAGCGTGCCGAGCAGCCGACGCCGGAGCTGGCGGCTCGCGAGGATCTCGGAGCGCGGGACGTGGGCGAGCTCCTTGGGCACGAAGAGGTTGCCCCACACCGGCACGTAGGCCGCCGCGTTGCCGAACTCCTCGGACAGCGCCTCCACGGCGGCCACGGCCTCGTGCTCGAAGAGCGAGGCGACGACGATCCGGCGCGGCGTGAGGTCGGTGAGGATGCGACGGCAGACCTGAAGGCCGACCAGGCCGGCGCCGCCGAGGATGAGGAAGTCTTGGTACATCGGGCCCCCGGGGGGAGCCGGCTAACACCAACCGGGCGGAACGGCCTGCCTCAAGGCTCCGAGGGACGCTCGCCCAGCGTGACCTCGACGGTCTGCCGCTTGCCCTTCCGGAGGAGCTCGATCACGACGACCTCCCCGGGCCTGCGGATCCCGACGAGCCCGAGCAGATCGGCCCCGCTGGCCACCTTGTGCCCGTCCACCGCGACGATGACGTCCCAGACCCGCAGGCCCGCGGCATCGGCCGGCGACCCCTTCAGGACGTTGTAGACGAGGGCTCCACCGTCTGGCACGTCGTACTTCGCCGCGGCCTGCTCGGTGAGCTTGTTGCTGTCGAGCCCCAGGAAGCCCCGGAGCACCTTGCCGTGCTCGGTGAGCTCCGGCACCACGCGGGCGAGCACGTGGGACGGGATGGCGAAGCCCACGGTGTTGGCGCCCGCGATGATCGAGGTGTTCATCCCGAGCACCCTGCCGTCCAGGTCCACGAGCGGGCCGCCGCTGTTCCCCTGGTTGATCGCGGCGTCCGTCTGGATGAAGGCGTCCGACCTCCAGTACCGATCCAGGGCGAGGTCCCGGTCGATCCCGCTCACGATCCCGGCGGTGACCGTGGCCCCGAGCCCCAGGGGGTTCCCGAGAGCCAGCACGCGGTCGCCCACGCGCGGCGGGTCCTTCGCGAGGTCGAGCCACGGGTAGGGCGCGCCGTCGCCCTTCAGGCGGAGCACGGCGATGTCCATGGCCCCGTCCGACCCCACCACGACGGCCTGGTGCTCGACGCCGTCGCTGGTCTTCACCGTGAGGGCGCTGACGTCCTGGATGACGTGGTTGGCGGTGAGCACGAGCCCGTCCTCGCCGATCAGGAACCCGCTACCACTGCCCGAGTCGTCGCCGGTGGACGTGCGGGTGCGCGTGCGGACCAGGACGACGGCGGGGGCCACGGCCTCCACGAGCGGGGCGTACGACCGCGCCGGATCGTAGGTCGGCACGGTCTGAGCGGGCCTCGGGAAGGCGAGCGGGACGAGCAGCGCGAGCAACGGGCGACCTCCTTGCGTACAGTGCACCGGGGGCTGTACCCATGCCAACACCCGACGAGGTCGATCTCGCCGGCCTGATCGTGCGCGCCATCAGCATCGCCGGGGTCCAGACCTGCATCGAGGTCCCGTCGTGGCGGCTGTGCTTCGACATCGGGAAGGCCCCCGAGACGGCCGTCCGCTACCCGCGCGTCTTCTTCACCCATGGCCACGTGGACCACGTGGGCGGGGTCGCGCACCACTGCGGCACCCGGGCCATGCGGAAGACGGGTCCACCCGTCTACGTCATCGGGGAGGAGCACCGGGAGGGCCTGGAGGCGGTGCTCGAGGGGTTCCGGAAGCTCGATCGCAGCGCGCTCCCGTGCTCCGTCGTGGGGGTCGCCCCCGGCGACGTCGTGGAGCTCTCGGGGAAGAAGCGGGTGCGCGCGTTCCGCAGCCAGCATCGGGTGCCGACGCTCGGGTACGCGCTGGAGGAGGACCGCCACGTGCTCCGGCCGGAGCTGGCAGGCGTGCCGGGCAACGAGATCGCCGCAGCCCGGGCGCGGGGCGAGGACGTGCGGGAGGTGCGCACGGCCGTGGAGCTCGCGTTCTGTGGCGACACCACGATCGACGTGCTCGAGGACCCCCTCGTGCAGGCCTCGCGGCGGTTGGTCCTGGAGGTCACCTTCCTCGACGAGGCCGTGAGCCGCGAGCGGTCGCGGGCCACCGGGCACGTGCACCTCGACGACGTGGTGGAGCGGGCCCACCTGCTCCAGCACGAGGCCATCCTGTTCACGCACTTCAGCCACCGGTACAGCGCGGGTCAGATCGTGGATCTGCTCGACCGGCGCCTGCCGGAGTCGCTCCGGAGCCGCGTCCAGCCCCTGCTGGCGGGCTTCCGCTGACGATCACCTCGTGGTGATGTGCTCGGCGAGCCAGGGCACCCGGCCGCGGACGGCGTCGAGGTAGACCTCCTGCACCCGGCGCGTGATGGCCCCCGGCGACCCGTCGCCGATGACCCGCCGGTCGAGGCTCTGGATCGGGGTGACCTCGGCGGCGGTGCCGCACATGAAGGCCTCGTCGGCGACGTAGAACGCATCGCGGCCGAACAGCTGCTCCTTCACCTCGATGCCGTCGCGCTCGAGGATCTCGATGACCGTGCGGCGGGTGATGCCCGGCAGGATGTTCGTGACGGGCGGGGTCTTCACGATGCCGTCCTTCACCACGAACACGTTCTCGCCCGTGCCCTCGGCCACCATGCCGTGGAAGTCGAGCATCAGGGCCTCGTCGTAGCCGTCGTCGTTGGCCTCGTAGCGGGCCATGATGCTGTTGACGTAGTGCCCCGTGATCTTCGCGCGCGCCATGGCGGCGTTCGGGTGGTTGCGCGAGAACGAGCTGGTCTTGAGCCGCACGCCCTTGGTGACGCCGTCGTCACCCAGGTAGGCGCCCCACTTCCAGGCCGCCACCACGACGTGGAGCGGGTTGTCGCGCGCGCCGAGCCCCATGCGGCCGGCACCCATGAAGGCGAGGGGACGGATGTACGCCTCGTCGAACCCGTTCTTCTCGAGCACGGTGAGGCACACGTCCTCCAGCACGTCGAGGGGGTAGGGGGACGGAAGGCGGGCCATGCGCAGGCTGTCCTGGAAGCGCACGAGGTGCTCGCGGAGCCGCCAGATGCCCGGACGACCGTTGGGCTGCGTGTAGGCGCGGATGCCCTCGAACGCTCCCAGGCCGTAGTGGAGCGTGTGGGACAGCACGTGGATCCGGGCCTCCGCATAAGGCACCAGCTCACCGTCGAACCAGATCCAGTCGGACTCGATGCTCATCACCCCTCCGTGGTCGGACGACCGTGTAACGCGAACCGGGCTGACAGACGGGAGGCGATGGCGTATCCTCCGGCGGAGGAGGTCCAGGTGCGCCTGTCCCACACCATCGCGCTCGTCCTTTCCTGCGGCATCGCCCTGCCGGGCTGCTTCTCGTCGTGGAGTGGAGACGTGCTGCCCACACTGGGCTCCGTGCCCCACTGGCCGGACTGCGACGGGGACGGCTGGGGAGACGGAACGAAGATCTTCGCGGAAGACGGCACGTTCGACGACCTGATGGAGTGCATGGAGGTCGATCCGATCCAGGGCCCGGATCAGTGCAGGTTCGTGGAGAACAACCTGGACTGCGACGACTCCTACGCGGAGTCCGGCGCGGACACCTCGGGGCAGGGCTGCCCCGACCAGTACGGCTGGATGTTCGACGGTGGGGTCACCCCGGCGGACTACGCGGTTCTCGACGACAACGTGCGGGAGTACCTCGTCTTCGCGCCGGCCGTCGGTCGTCTCGAGGCCGCGGACATCTGTGCGGACTGGGCGCTCGGTGCGCTGGACTCCCAGGAGATCGCGGAGCTCGAGGAGCTCATCGCCAATGGGGAGATCCTCCCGGACCTCGGCGGCGTGGCCACCCTGGAGAACAGCGGCCAGCTCCGCACGGCCGAGGAGGTCATCGCACCGTTCGGCGAGGTCACCCTCTGGGTGGGTGCACGATTCGCCACCGGGAGCGACAGCCAGCTGGTGTGGGATCTCCCCGTGGAGGCCGGCACTGCCGAGCTGATCGTGGAGACCTCGCTGCTCCCGTACTGCGACAGCCAGTTCGAGCTGGTGGACGTCTACAACCTGAACGAAGGCGTGCAGGGGTCTATCGACGGCGCCCAGAGCTACCGCGACACGATGCTCACCCCGATCCGATTCGGCGGTGTCGAGGCGTGCGTGGTGCGCCCGTCGGAGGGCTGCGCGGGAGCCGACACCGTCGGCGGCATCCCGGATCCGTCCGTGTGCCCGCAGTACGGCGTCCTCTGCGAGCGCCCGTCCGTGCGGCCCTCGGTGCGGATCGACTTCCGCCTGGCCCCCGGGTACTGCGACAACGCGGGCTGAGTCCGGTCGGGGCTCGCGCCGCGAGCGCTCGCGCAACTGCCCGTTGCGTTGCCACGCTGCCCTGACGGGCTAGGAGGGGGGCCATGCAGCAGGCCTCCCAGTCCGGCTCCGACACCCTCGCGCGCGTGGCGTTCGGGCTCGTCGCGCTCGTCTGGGGTCTGATGGTGTTCGGAGCGTCCGTCCGGGTCCACGGCGCCGGGCTCGCGTGCCCTGATTGGCCGCTTTGCTTCGGTCGGGTCGTGCCCGAGATCGACTTCGGTGTCTTCTTCGAGTTCGGCCACCGGGTGGTCGCGGGCTGCGTGAGCCTCGTGTACCTCGGCATCGGCGCCGCCATCTTCCGGCAGGGCCGCTCGTCCGCCGTGAAGGGCGTCTGGGCGCTCGGGCTGTTCGTCCTCGGCGTGCAGGTCGTCCTCGGTGGGCTCACGGTCCTCGAGCTCCTCGCGGAGTGGACCGTCACGAGCCATCTGCTGGCGGGCAACACCTTCTGTCTGACGGTGCTCGTCCTGGCGCTGTCCCTCCGGGCCGAGCGGGTCCCCTCCATCATGCCGGCCGCGGTCGGCCGCGGTCACCGGGCGCTCGGGGCGCTGGTCGCCCTCGCGCTCCTCGCGCAGCTCGCGCTCGGGGGGCTCGTGTCGTCCAGCCACGCCGGGCTCGTGTGTCCCTCCTGGCCCACCTGCGCCGGGTCGGTGTGGTTCCCCACGTTCGCGGGGCTCGTCGGTCTGCAGCTGGCTCACCGCCTCCTGGCCTACACGCTCGGCGGGCTGGTGGTCGGGCTGTTCGCGGTCTCCGCGTCCAACCCCACGCTGCGGGCGCCGGCCGGGCTCATGGTGGGGCTCGTGCTGCTGCAGCTGGCGCTCGGGGTGGGCAACGTGCTCCTCCGGCTCCCCGTCGAGGTCACCCTCGCCCACACGGGCGTGGCGGCCTTCCTGGTCCTCGCGACCACATGGTTCAACTGGCGCGCGCTCCGGGCCCCCCTGGCCCTCGCCGAGCCCGCCGCCGACCTGGTGGAGGCTCGATGAGCCAGTCCGTCGCTCCCGCCGCGGTGGCGTCCTCGTGGCGCGAGTCGCTGCGGCTCTACCTCGACATCACGCGTCCGCGGGTGATGGCGCTGGTGGTGTTCACGGGGCTCCCGGCCCTCCTCCTGGGCAAGGAGGCCTGGCCGTCCCTCGGGCAGACGTTCTGGGTCCTGCTGGGCACGGCCTTCGCGGGCGGCGCGAGCAGCGCGTTCAACGCGTACATCGAGCGTGACGCGGACGCGCGGATGGCGCGCACCCGCCGGCGGCCCCTGCCTGCCGCCTCCGTGGTCCCCGGTGCCGTCGTGGCGTACGGGGCCTTCCTCACGGTCGCGTCGATGGTCATCCTGTACGCCATCGGGGGCGCATGGCCGGCGTTCATCGCGCTCGCCACCATCGCCTTCTACGTGGGCGTGTACACCATCTGGCTCAAGCCGCGCACCCCGCAGAACATCGTCATCGGTGGTGCGGCGGGCGGCACCGCGCCCCTCATCGCCAGCGCCGCGATGGACGGCTCGGTGAGCCTCGGCGCCTGGATCCTGTTCCTCATCATCTTCCTCTGGACCCCCCCGCACTTCTGGGGCATCGCCCTGTACCGGAAGAAGGAGTACGAGGCGGCCGGCTTCCCGATGATGCCGTCGGTGGTGGGCGACCAGCCCACCCGCTGGCGGTCGCTCGCGTACACCCTGCTCCTGGTGCCGGTCACCCTGGCTCCCTGGGCGCTCGGTTACCTCTCGGTGGGCTACGGGCTGCTCGCGGCAGGTCTGGGTGCCTGGTTCACCTGGATCGTGGTCGACTCGATGCGCGCGCCCTCGCCGCGCCGCGACCACCGGGTGTTCGCGCAGTCCATCGTCTACCTGTCCTTCCTGTTCCTCGCCATGCTCGTGGATCTCGCCCTCCAGGCCGCACCGCTCGGCTGATGTGGTTCCTCGCGCTGGCGGTGGGGTGCATCGAGGGCGTGGGTGCCCCGGAGGGAGGCCCACCGCGCGTGGAGGCCCGTCCGGCCACCCAGGCGCTGGGCTGGGTGCGCCAGATCGCCACCGACGGGTCCACCGTGGCCTGGTCGAGCTACGACTTCACGAAGGGTACGAGCGACCGGGCGACGATCGACGTCATGACGCTGCCCTCCGGTGCGCGTCGCGAGCTCGCCGAAGAGCGTCACCCGCCCGCGCAGATCGCCGTGCACGGAGGCTACGTCTGGTGGCACTACAGGGACGGTGGCCTCAAGCGCGTCCCGGTCGGTGGCGGTGAGGTCGAGCGGCTCGTGGAGCGACTCCCTGCCGCCTGCTTCGGGATCGACGACGGCGGTGTGTACTGGTTCGCCGACGCCGACCTCTTCCGCTTCGATCCGTCCACCGGCACCACCACCACCCTCGTGCGGCGGGTGCTGGGCGACTGCCCGGTGCCCCTCGGCGACCGGGTGTACTGGAACGAGCGTCGCGGGACCTACGCCGTTCCGCGGGCGGGCGGCGAAGCCACGCTGGTGGCGGACCTCAAGCGGCCCCAGGGGCTCGTCGTGCACGACGGTGGCCTGTATGCGTGCGTGGACGACGTCCTGACGCACATCGACCCCACCTCCGGCGAGCCCCGGAAGGTCCGGAGCTACTGCAGGCCCGACGGGCTCGCGGTGACCGACACGGGGCACTGGTTCCGCGTCGCCTACTACGAGGGCTGGCCGGCGGAGGAGAAGTGGCGGGTCGCCGAGGTCACCTCGTCGGGCGTCTCCTGGCTCTACGACGGGCTCGGCGTGTCGCCGGTCGTGGTCGCGGACGGGAAGGTCGTCTGGTTCGGGCGGCCGCACGATGGCCCCATCGAGTGGTCGGGCTACGCGGTGCCCCTCCCGTGAGCGACGACGCTCCCGAGGCTCCGGAGGTCCAGCGCGGCTGGCCGCCGTTCGTGCGTCAGTGGGTGCTGCCGTTCGTCGAGGATGCGGGCCTGGTGCCGGTGTTGGTCGCGCTGCTCGGCCACGCGATGGTGATCATCGGCCCGCTGCTGCTGGCGCTCGGTCGTGGCAACCCGGGTGCGTCGATCCCCCTGACCCCGCTGATCCTGCTGTCGTACTGGCTGTGTCGCACGGAACACGAGGACAGCGGGCGGCTCGGTGGCGT
>JACKEQ010000071.1 GCA_020632885.1 Alphaproteobacteria bacterium
CCGACCCGTCCTGCGAGGGCCTGAACCTGCCGCCCTCCGCCGCCCCGCTCGAGCTGCAGATCAGCCAGGGAACGGCAGTGGAGCTGGACCCCGCGATCTACGACCCCGACCCCGCCGACACGCACGTGGTCACGGTGCGCGAGGCCCCGCTCGTGGGCCGTGTGAACGGGCTCGTCTACGAGGCGTCCCCGTTCCAGCTCGGTGCGGACGTCCTCGAGCTCGAGGTCACCGACGACGGCGTGCCCCCGCGGTCCACCCGGGTGCACGTCACCATCGAGGTGCTGCCGGCAGGCGTGCTGGAGGAGCCGCCGACCGGCGGGTGCGCGAGCGCACCGGCGCACGGAGGCCTGCTGGACCTCGTGCGCCGGCGGAGCCTCACATCGACTTGCGGAAGTGCTCCCGCGCGATGATCAGGCGCTGGATCTGGCTGGTGCCCTCGTAGATCTGGAAGATCTTGGAGTCGCGGAGCAGCTTCTCGACCGGGTACTCGGTGTTGAAGCCGTAGCCACCGAAGATCTGCACGGCGTCGGACGCGATGCGGTGCGCGGCGTCGGCGGCGAACGCCTTGGCCATCGACGCGTACATCGTGTTCTGGATGCCGTTGTCCTTCATCCACGCGGCCTGCCGCACGAGCAGACGGGCGGCCTCGATGTCCTTGGCCATGTCGGCGATCATGAAGCTCACGGCCTGGTGCTGGGCGATCGGCACCCCCATGGTCTGGCGCTCCATGGCGTACTTCGTGGCGTGCTCCATGGCGGACCGCGCGAGGCCGACCGCCGCGGAGGCCACGACGGGCCGGGTGTGGTCGAACGCGCCCATGGCGAGCTTCCAGCCCATGCCCTCGGCACCGATCACGTTCTCGGCGGGCACCTCGACGTCCTGGAACGAGACCCCGCGCGTGTCGCTGCACCGCTGGCCCATGTTCCATTCCTTCTTGCCGACCTCGACGCCGTCCCAGCCCCGCTCGACGAGGAAGGCGGTCATGCCCTTGTACTTGGCAGCCTTGTCCGTGTACGCGACCACGAAGAACCACTCGGCCACGCCGGCGTTCGTGATCCACATCTTGCTGCCGTTCAGGATGTACTTGTCGCCCTTCTTCACGGCGGTGGAGCGGAGGCCGGCGACGTCGGAGCCCGCGCCCGGCTCGGTGACCGCGTAGGCCACCATCTTCGGCTCCTCGGTGAGGGGGGCCACGTACTTCTGCATGAGGGCGTCGCTCGCGCCCTCGATCACGGGCTGGAGGGCCAGCGCGTTGGCCTCCATCGCGGTGCCGATGCCCGTGCAGCCCCAGGCGATCTCCTCGCTGATGATGCAGGCGTCCAGCGCTCCGAGCCCGAGCCCACCGAAGCGCTCGGGGATGTGGGTGTTCATCAGGCCGCGCTCGTGGGCCTTCCTGATGACGTCCCAGGGGTACTCCCCGGTGGTGTCGTGGTGCTCGACGACGGGCCGCATCTCGCTCTTGGCGAAGTCCTGGGCGAGGTCGCGGAGCATCTCCTGGTCGTCGCTGAGTCCGAAGCCGATCATGGGTCCCTCCTGGAAAGGCGCCCCCTATCACACACGGCTCGCACGGGTTCCACACAGGGTCCACATCCGTGCGTAAGGACGGGAGGCCGGGACGCTCCACGTCCCCAGGAGGACCCTTGCGCCAGCTGAACACCCTGATCCTTCTCGCAGTCGCCGTCGGTGCCCTCGTGTCCTTCGCCATCTTCGGCGTCCTGATGAGCACGGCCGCCACCACCACCGCCCACACTGCGAAGGGGGTCGACGGGATCTTCCAGGAGGTGGAGAAGGAGATGAAGGAAGCTCACGAGGTCGCGCAGATCCATCGCATCGAGGCCGAGAACAAGCGACGGGAGGCCTCACACCGCCGCGAGCTCGGACAGAAGGGCCTGGGACGGTCCACGCGGGGCGTGCACCGGGGAGGCTCGAGCGGCACGTTCATCCCGAGCGAGCCGCAGGAGCCGAGCGCTCCGAAGCACATGGACGGCGCGTTCTACCCCGGTGGAGCCGAGGAGCCCGAGCAGGCCGGCCCCTCCGTGGTGCTTCCCGCGCTCGTGGCGGGAGGCGCGGTGTTCGGCATGCTGGCGATGGGCGGCGTGGCGCTGTTCTCGCTGGGTGGCGGCGGGTCGCGAGAGGAAGAGGGGGACGACCCCTCCACCCCGAGCTGACCGGGCCGGTTACGGCCGGCCGATGAAGATCCGCGATCCGATCCACAAGGGCATCACCCTCGACGCCAGCGAGGTCGAGGTGGTGCGGTCGCCCTGGGTGCAGCGCCTCCGGAACATCGGGCAGACCGGCTTCGCGAGCCTGCCGTTCCCCGGAGCCACCCACTCCCGGTTCAGCCACAGCCTCGGGGTCATGCACCTCGCCGGCCGCGCGTTCGACCAGGCCTACCGCGACTGGACCTTCTCCGACCCCGGTGCGCGCGAGCGCTTCCGATCCGTGGTCCGCATCGCGGCCCTGGCCCACGACCTCGGCCACGCGCCCTTCTCGCACTGCACCGAGTTCGCCATGCCCGCGCTGGCAGACCTCGGGAGCACCTGGCTGCGTCCCGAGCCACGCCGTGCGACCCACGAGGACTACACGCTCGCCATCCTGGAGCACACCGCGCTCGGGCCCACCATCGCGGGTGCGTTCCCCTTCACGGCGCGCCACGTCGCGGCGCTGATCTCGGGCGACGTCCGGGTGGGTGACGACTTCTTCCGGGACGGCGGCTTCGACCACCGGCGCCTGCTCTCCCAGATCGTGAGCAGCGAGCTGGACGTCGATCGGCTGGACTACCTCGTGCGGGACGCGATCTACACGGGCGCCACCTACGGGCAGGTCGACGTGGACTGGCTGATCACGAACCTCACCTGCTGGCCGGCCGACGGCGCGGTGGGCCTGGGGCTCGACGCCCGCGCCATCTACGCGTTCGACGACTTCCTGATCTCCCGGCACCACATGTTCCTGATGGTGTACTTCCACCACGAGAGCGTCGTGTACGAGGAGATGCTCAAGCGGCACGTCCAGTCCGAGGCCTGTACGTGGTCCCTGCCGTCCGACCTCGACGCCTACCTCCAGGTGGACGACATCCACCTCCTGATGCACCTCCGCGCCAGCGCGGAGCCGTGGGCGCGCCGGGTGATCGACCACCAGCCCTGGATCCGGATCCTGGAGCGCCACGGGTCCCCGAGCCAGGCGGACGTGGGCCAGGAGGCGGACCGTCTGCGGGACGCCGGGCTCGACCCGATCGTCGCCACGAGCACCGGTCGCCTGTCGCGCTACGCGGACGTGGGACGCAAGCGGCGCAGGGCTCCGAGCATCTACGTGGTGCACGGGGATCGGAGGGCCACACCCCTCGCGGACGCCACCGCGGTCTTCGAGCGGTACGCGGACGACCGGTGCATCAGCCGCATCTACGTGGCCCCCGCAGACCTCGACCTGGCCCGCAAGACCGTCCAGCGGGGGTGACGCGGGCGGCCCGTTGGGGTAGACCGGCGCGATGAAGCCGATCCGGGAACCCAACACCCTCACCGAGGGCAGCGTGCTCTACCACTCGGCCTTCGGGTTCGCGGTGGTGAAGGGCGTGGAGCCCACCTCCGTGGTGCTCGGCTGGGAGGACCACGGCGACAACCTGCCGGGACGCGTGGGTCACGACGTGCTGCGCCGGGTGTACGCGGTGTGCGCACCAGGCGGGTTCTTCGAGCGGGCCCTGCGCGATCGGGCCGCCCTGGTGGACATGATCGGAGGCCGGCCCGCGGAGGCCCTGCAGCTCCTCCTGGAGGATCTCAACGGCCCGCAGGAGCGCGCGGACCTCCTGGACTGGGTGGTGGGTCGCAAGCTCATGCCGCCGGAAGGCGCCCGCCACTGGTGGGAGGCCCTCCGTCCCGTGCTGGAGGAGGACGAGCGCTTCGTGGTGGACGGCGACACCGTGCGCCTCGCGCGCCACGAGGCCACCGGCCCGCTCGCGCGCCTCGAGAACCCCGCGTTGAGCCCGTCCCGACGGCTCGATCTCGCCATCGCCCACCGCGCCGAGATCCCGGACGACGCGTTCCTCGAGCAGCTCACCCTGGCCTGGCGCACGGGGGGCACCGGCGTGCGTGACCTGGCCATGAAGGCGAGCCGGGAGTTCCCGCCCTCCGCGGTCCTGCGCCACATGCTGGCGCCCGGTCCCGACGCCATCGAGGCCATCATCCACGCCCTCCGTCGCGCGGGCTGGGAGTCGGAGGACGTCGAGCCCGACGTGCACACCCAGCTCCTCGACGCCGTCGTGAAGGGCTGCGACGCCGGGGGGCCCCTCGACCACGAGGGTCGCCTGGCGGCCACCCTGGCCCGCTGGGAGACCCCCGGCATCGTGGAGACCCTCACGGATCTGGTGTCGATGCCCGACGGCAAGCGCCTGGTGCGGGCCACCTTCGCCGCCCTGCCGCCCCGACGCGCGGAGTCCCTCGGGCTGGACATGCTCCAGTGTGCCCTGGACTCGGAGGCCCTCGAGACCGCCACGTGGCTGGGCGGCGAGTGCCTGTCGATCGCGCTGATCGACCGTGCCGCCATGGCCGAGCGGCTCATGGCCGACCGGCCGGCCCTCGCGCACTGGTTCCTCGAGCGGTACGCGGGATTCACCGACCCCGTGCCGATGTTCGACGACGGCAACGACGACGAGACCACGGCCCACACGGCCGAGGTCGACATGTCCTCCGTGGTCGAGGGTCCCCTGCCCATCGAGCGGCTGCCCGCGCGCTCGGGGGCGAGCATCGTGGGCCTCGGGCTCGCGATGGCCCGCGCGCTGTCCATGCACCACAAGGACGGCCACGTGTGCAACCCGAACGGCACGCGCGTCACCGTCATGCCGGACGAGACGATGTCCGTGCAGCCGGGTCCCGCGGACGACGCGCCCGTCCCGCCCAACGAGGCCCCCACGCCGGCCCGCGACGTGTACGCGGGAGCCGTGCTCATCCTCCAGTGCCTCCTCGGCCGGAAGTGGCCCGCGAACATCCCGGCCCAGCGGGCGGTCCCCTACCTCCGCTATGTCGTCCCCATGCTGCCCCCGAGCGCCCTGGCCCCCCTGGACGCCGCCCTCCACCCGGACCCCCGGCTCCGTCCCCGGGACGGGCTCGCCTGGCAGGCCCTCTGGCAGGTAGCGGCGGTCGCCGAGGAGCAGCGGGCCTACGCGGCGCGCGACCCCGCCGCGCGCCTCCACATCGGCTACGACAGCCACATCGGCCGCATGAAGGTCCTGCTCACCCAGACCAACCAGGACGCCCTGTTCGTGAGCAGCAAGGGGCCGCTCTCGATGCTCGTGGTGTGCGACGGCATCAGCACGGCCAACGCGGGCACGGGCGACGTCGCGAGCTCCATCGCGTCCAACGTCATCGCGACCCTCTGGGAGCAGGCCCTGCCGCGCCTCGTGGCCGCCGGTCCCGTGGAGATCCGGGAGTTCCTGGACCGCGCGCTGCGCATGGCCAACCAGGCCGTCTGCGAGGCCGCCATGCGCTTCGCCGGCGGGAACCTCGACGGTCGTGTGCCCATGGGCACCACCGCGGTGGTCGCCCTCGTGTTCGGGAACCGCGTCTGGCTCGCCTGGCTCGGCGATTCGCGGGCGTACCTCTGCGGTGGGTACGGTGCGAGCCTGCTCACGTTCGACGAGAACCAGGCCTCCGAGCGCCTCCGGGCCTGGCACCTCGGGTTCCTCGACCGCTGGGACCCGTCCGGCTTCGCGCTGATCGGCTACCTCGGCCACTTCGACGAGATGGCCCGCGCGGAGGCCCTCCCGGCCCACCACACGAGCTTCACGCTCTGTCCCGGCGAGCGCCTGGTGCTCTGCAGCGACGGCGTCACGGACTACCTCGGCGACACCCACCCGGAGGCCGCGCTCTTCGTGGCCGACGCCGTGCGCGACAGCGACCCCTTCGAGGCCGCACGCAACCTCGTGGCGCAGGCCAACCGCGGCGGCGGGGGCGACAACATCACGGCGATCACCGCCCGGCTCTGGGACCGCTGACGTCCAAACGGGGTAGGGTGTCACGGTGTCGGAGACCGCCTCTGAAATCCCACCGGGCACACGGGTAGGCCCCTACGTGATCCGCGGCCCCCTCGGGAAGGGAGGGCACGCGCGCGTCTACGTGGCGACGGACCGGCGGGGGCGGGAGTACGCCGTGAAGGTGCGTCGGCGGGGCCAGGACGCCCTCGACCGCCGCTTCCTGCGCGAGTTCGAGTCGATGCGGCTCCTGCGGCTCCCCGGCGTCGTCCAGGTCCACGAGGCCGGAATCGAGGAGGACTACCTCTGGTTCTCCATGGACATCGTGCGCGGCCAGCCCTTCCTGCGCGTGCTGCTCGCGGAGCCCGACCCCCAGGCCCGCATCCGCATGATGGTGGAGCGAGGGCGAGAGCTCTTCCTGATCCTCGGGCGTCTGCACGACGCCGGGTTCGTCCACCGCGACGTGAAGCCCAGCAACGTGCTCATCAGCGACGAGGGGCGCGTGTGCGTGCTCGACTTCGGCATCGGGCGCTACTTCTCCACCTCCGACACCCTCTCCCAGTCCGGCGAGATCCTCGGCACCGTGCCCTACATGGCCCCCGAGCAGCTCGCAGGCCTGCCGATCGACGCCCGCATCGACATCTTCGCGGCCGCCACGATGCTCTGGGAGTGCCTGTGCGGCAAGCGCCCCAAGCCGCTCACCACGATCGGCTGGATCCCCCGCATCTGCCTCGAGCGGCTGGAGCCCCTCGCCGTCCGCTACCGCGAGGTGCCGCTCGCCCTCTCGAGCCTCGTGGAGGACATGCTGGCCGTCGATCCCGTCGACCGGCCCGAGGCCAACGAGGCCGTCCGCCGCTTCGAGGCCATCCTGGACGGCACCTCGCCGCCCGTGTGGCCCACACCGCCCTTCGCGGACCCCGGAGACTGGTGGACCCCGCTGGAGGCCGCGCTGGGCCGGCAGGATCAGCCGTCGGTGTGGATCCTGGAGGGCCCGCACGGCTCCGGCAAGCGCCGGATCGCCGAGCAGCTCCACCGCACCGGGCTGATGTCGGGCATCTGGCCGATCCACCTGCACTGCCGGGTGGACGCCGTGGGCGCCCCGATCCTCCAGTTCCTCGAGCGCATCACCCGGTCCCTCGACGACGCGTCCCTCGCCCGCGTCATCGGCGAGGAGGGCGAGATGCTCCGGCGCATGTGGCCCAACCTGGCCCTGGCCGTCGGGGAGGGCAGCGAGCCGCCGTCCACGAGCGAGGTGGCCGCGGCGGTCACCAAGGTGGTGCGGCGGTTCGCGGACCACCACCCCACCCTGCTCGTCGTGCACGGGCTGGAGCGCGTGGACACCCTGACCGCGCGCACGCTGTCGTCCCTCGCGAAGGAGGCGAGCGACACCCTCGGGCTCGTCGTGCTCCACGAGAACCGCTGGTCCACGTCCCTGTCCCGCCGCACGCTCACGGCGCTCACGGCGAACGGCGGCGTGGCGGTGGAGGTCCAGCCCCTCACACCGGCGACGGTGCAGGAGATCGTCACGTCGCTCTGCCCGGCCGCCCCGCCCTCGGAGGCCATCTCGGCCCGGACGCCGCACGAGGCGTGCGAGATCGGCTGGGCCCGACTGGCCGCCTGGCGTGGGGAGGTCTTCCAGCCCGACGTCGCGGGGCTCGAGCCCCTCGCGGTCCGCGCGGCCCCCCTGCCCTCGCTCACGGCCCGCCAGGTCCTCCCGCCGTCCGCCTTCTCGAGCCCGTGGGTGAAGGTCGACGACGGGCGGGTGTCGCTCCACGGGCGCACGGCGCTGGAGCTCGTGCGCTCCCGGCTCGTCGAGCTGGCCGGTCCCGCCCGGGAGACCGCGGTGGCCATGGGCAACACGCTCTCCGAGGCCGACCACGACGAGCTCGCGGCGTTCTGGCTGCTCGCCGGCGACCCCGGTCGCGCGTGGGCCCCGGCCGCTCGGGCTGCCGTGCTCGCCGAGCGGCGCGGCGTCTACGCGAAGGCCCGCCGGCTGCTCCTGCTCCTCGACACGCTGCCCCTGCCCGGCGAGAACGTCGACCACGGGCGCTTCGAGGTCGCCTTCGTCCAGGCGCGGGTCGCCCTGCGGACCGACGTCGCGGTGCGCACGTCCCTCGTGGAGTTCTGCGAGCACCTCGCGTCCACCGAGGAGGAGCGCCTGCTCGCACGCGTCCTCCGCGCCGAGTACGCCCTGCGGGAGGGTGGCGTGCGGCCGGCCCTGGTGGCCAGCCTCCGGGTCGCGTCGGCCGAGGGCGCCAGCGCCACCACACGCGTCCGGGCGCTCCTGGTGGCCATCCAGTGCCGCATCATGCTCGGCCACAACCGCGACGCGCTGCGGGCGTTGAAGCGCGTCGAGGAGGTCCTCGCGGCCGACCCCGATCCCCTCGACGTCGTTCGCGTGCTGCGCTGGAAGACCGAGATCGCCTACGCGGCTGGCAAGCTGGACGCGACGCGCAAGCTCGCCATGGCCACCATCCGGCGCAGCCACGGGCTCGGCTACCTCCGCGGCGTGGCCTACGCGTCCAGCCGCCTGGGCATGGTGCTCCGGAGCCTGGGCCACCGACGCCAGGCCGAGTCCTACACGCGCAGCGCCCGCGAGGCGTCCCAGGAGACCGGCGACGTCTATCTCTCGGCCGAGACCGGCCTGGCGCTGGCCACCCTGCTCGCCGAGCGCGGGGAGACCGCGGGCGCCCGGCAGGTCCTCGACCAGACCGTGCACCAGATCCGCGCCCTCCGCCTCGACCACCTGCTCGCGTCCGCCATGCGCGTCGCCCTCCTGCTCGCCGCCCTCCAGGGCAACACCGCCGAGGCGCAGGTGGCCCACCAGACCCTCCAGGAGCTCCAGCACGCGGACCCCGAGGTGCCGGCGACCCTCGTGCGCTGGTGGCGCCAGCAGAGCGAGGTGGACCGCGCCCTCGAGGTGGAGGCGCCCAACGCGGACACGTACGGTCACACCCTCTTCCTCCTGGAGCGCGCGCGTGCCGCGGTGAGCGGAGGTCACGACGACCTCGCGCTGGAGCAGGGCCACGCGGGCCTGGAGGAGGCGCGGGCCAACAGCTACGCGGAGCTCGAGATCTACGCCAGGCTCATCCTGGGCGCCGTGGAGCCGCTGGAGGAGGAGGCCTGGATGGACCTCATGGAGTCGGCCTCCAAGACCCTGAACACCGAGACCTACCTCGGGGCCCTCGAGATGCACGCCCGCCGGCTGACCCAGCTCGGCGAGGACCGGGAGGCCAAGCGCCAGTGGCGCACGCTCCAGGCGCGGAGCGAGGAGCTCGGCTACCGGCCGGGCATGGAGGAGGCGTTCTTCTGGCTGTCCGAGGGTGAGCTCACCTACACGAACATGATCCGCCAGAGCTGACGCCTACCCAGGGTTCCGGTACACCCGGCGCGCCCGGACGCTCACCACGCGGTCCTCCTCCACGACGTACCCGGAGAGGAACCCGCCGTACACGCAGCCGCTGTCGAGGCCGACGACCCACGGAAGCCCGTTCCGCTCGACCCGGACGAGGCCGCGGATGGCGTCGTGGCCGAAGATCACGGGCCTCTCACCCCGGTAGTCCGCCCACCAGCGCAGACCCCGGGCCTGGTGCTCGTAGCGCCGCAGGTAGGTGGCCGTGTGACGGTCGGTCTGCGCGGGGTCGCCGCTGGGATGCAGGGCTGCGTGGACGACGGTGAACGGGCCTGCCTGCACGGTGAGGGGGCGTGTGCCGAGCCAGCGCCGCCAGCCCCGGTCGCGGGCGTCCAGGGAGGCCACCACGACCTGGGCGTGCACGTCACGCCGGCGCTCGCCGTCGAGCACCTGGAGCAGACGGTCGTCGTGGTTGCCGATCACCACCTCGTGGTCGCGCACCTGGTCGTAGACCCCGACCGGATCGGGGCCCTTCGTGAACAGGTCGCCCACCATCACGACCCTGTCGGGCCGGACGGAGGCGAGCAACGCGCGGAGCTCGTCCGCGCAGCCGTGGACGTCCCCGACGACGAGGGTCGCCATCCCTACTTCGCTTTCTGCCCACGCGGGTTGTGCGGGTTGCCCATGCGCTCACGGAAGGTGGGCGGCTTGGGCGGCGGAGGTGCAGGCGGGGGCGCCGGACGCACCGTGGACGCGCGGGGCGCGGGGATGCTGGGATCGCGACAGGTGGCTCCGTCGGCGATGGACTCCACCGTGCCCTTGCGCATCTCGCAGTTGGCCGCGGCGACGCTCTCCCAGGTGAAGCCCTTCGAGAGGTCCGCGGGGTCCTTCGCGTACTTGCAGCACACGGGCGCACACTCCGCCGAGCTGATGAACTCGGGGTTGTGGTCGGCGTACTTCTGCGCACACTCGGCGGGGTTGTCGATGAGGTCGTGGGTCTTGCCCAGCGGCCCGTCGTACTGGCAGCACCACGTGTCGCCGGCGGCCCCGCCGGCACCGTCCGGATCGGGGGTCTCGACGTTGCCGGCGTCGGGCGGAGCGGCGTCGGGCTCCGGCGCGTCCGCGGGCACGGCGAGGGGTGCTGGGGCCTCGGGAGCAGGCGCGCTGCCGACGGAGGCCGGCCCCATGGGGGTCTCGCCGCCCGTGCAGGCGAGGACGAAGGCGAGGGTTGCGGCCAGCGTGGCCTGAGAGAGCTTGGACAATGCGGAGTCTCCTGACCGGGAGAGTGTGTGCCGACCGACACCCCGCGTCAAGCCTGCAGTCCCTCCAGCTCCGCGATCAGCGGGAGGCGGTCCTGACCCCAGAACAACCCGAGGGCGTGGAGGTAGCTCGGTGCGCCGGGGACCCCGACGGACACGGCGCGCTCCGTGTTCTCGCGGAGCCTGGCCTTCACGGCGGGGTCGTCTGCGCCCGCCACCAGGTCCAAGCCCGCCAGACCCGCGCTGTCGAGCACCTCGCGAAGCACGTCGGGATGGCCGGTGTCCAGGCCGTCCGCCCAGGTCGCCGCATAGATCGGGCCCGTGGCGGCGGGCTCCTGGAGGGCCACCCGGAGCGGCAGCACCGACCGGAGCGGGAACACCGGCGAGAACCGGAACGGCAGACCGCGCATCTCCGCCTGCTGCTCGACGTCGCGGAGGGTCCAGGCGCGGCGCGCCTCTCCGAAGGAGGCGATGGGGACGACGGGGGTCCCGAGCGTCTGGAACAGGGCCCCGAGCAGCATGGGCCGCAGGGTGACGTCGGGACGCCCGAGGAGCGGGACGGTCCCGAGGTAGCTGTAGGGGCTCGAGAAGTCGTGGAAGACCTCGAGGGGGCCGGTGGGCTCCAGGGGCGGCAGGGGCAGCCCCAGGGCGTGGCGCACGGCGATCACGCGGTCGGAGCCCCAGAACAGGCGGCCACCCGCGAACATGCCGGGGGCGCCGAACACACCGCGGTCCACCGCCTCGGTGGTGCTCGCGAACAGCCCGTCCCGCGCGCCCTCCACGTCGTCCCAGGTGAGGCCGAAGGGCGCGATGAGCCGCTCCAGGACGTCCTGGTGGGCGATCTGGGCGCCCTCGGTCCAGTAGGCGCGCCAGAGCACGCGTGCGAGATCGGGCCGGCGGTCGGGGGCCACGGCGACCAGCGCCCGCATCGCGTTCACCGTGCGCCGCGGGTGGTCGGGCGGGTAGCGGATCGACAGGCCGAGGGCGCTGGCCTGACGGTCGAGGTCGGCCTGGATGTGCGCGACCTTGGCCGGGGCCATCGCATCCATGGGCCGATCCGCCTGCCCGACCGCGCGGAGCACACCCCCGAGGAGCATGGGGCGCCAGCGGATCACCAGCTCGCCCGCCGCCTCCATCCGCATCAGGCGCTCTGCCGCGATCCAGGCGTAGGGGCACACGACGTCGAAGAAGAGCTCGACCTCCGGACGGTCACCCACGCTGCACCGCGATGACGGCGAAGGTGTCGCGCAGGTCGGCGTAGGTCTGGTCGACGGCGAGCAGGGCATCCTCGTCGCGGGCGTACGCGAGCTCCACGATGAGCCCGTACATCGAGACCCGGACGAGCCGTGCCAGCCGGCCCGGCGAGACCTCCATGGCCGCGAGATCGTCCGCGAACACGGTGCCGATGCCCTTCTCGAGGAGCTCCATGCTCTCGCCGACGAACTCCTCCAGGTAGGTCTTGATGGGCCCCCGATGCGCGCCGAGGGCCAGGATCTCCACCATGAACGGCGCCCACGTGCGCATCTCGCGCAGCGCCTCCCAGAGGTTGTCGAGCACCTCGAGCGCCCCGTCCATGCCCCGCTGGCCGGCCTGGTGGCGCTCCTCGAACCGGCTGTGGATCTGCCGGAAGGTGGCCCGCTGGGCCTCGATGAGCAGGTGCTCCTTGCTGTCGAAGTGGTAGTGCAGGAGCCCCTTGCTCACGCCCGCCGCGCGGGCCACAGCGCTCATCGAGGCGCCCTGGAAGCCCTCGCGGCCGAAGATGCGGGCGGCGGCGTCGAGGATGCGCTTGATGCTCCGCGCGCCGCGCGGGTTTCCGGTCTTCTCGTCGTCGGCCATCAGGGGGTGCTGTACTCGACGGTGAGGGTGGGAGCGGAGGCCCCCTCGCGGGTGGAGAAGCCCATCGCGCTGCCCGCGGTGGCCTCGTCGCCGACCAGGACCCAGCCGAAGTTGGCGGTGCCCCCGATCCACGCCTGCACGTCGGCGGTCAGGCCCGTGAACGACGCCGCCGCGTCGACGGAGGCCGTGGCGGTGGGCGTGCCCACGTAGTCGCCGCCCGCCGTGGTCCAGGACGTGGTGCACAGGCCCGCGCCGTCGGCCATCGCGCACGGCCAGGTCGCGTCGCCGGCGGTCGCGGCGGCCCCCTGCCCGCCACCCTGGGTGCCACTGGAGTCCGAGGTGCCCTCGCCCCAGTCCGTGACCGCCAGATGCACGCCGATCGAGGTCGGCCCGGTGCCCGCGACCGGGACGAGGTCGAGGGTCGCGGCGACCACGGTGGCGTTGGACGGGATGCCGGAGACGTCGAAGGCCACGAGACCGCGACGGAGGTACGCGGTGCCCTCGTTGGTCCGCCCGACGAACAGGCGGGGACCGGCGCCGTTCGAGCTCACCCCGTCCTCGAACAGGGTGTTGTCGTGCACGGCGTTCAGCACCACGGTCGTGGTGCCCGGATCGGTGTCGGCGTCCGTGTCCGC
>JACKEQ010000072.1 GCA_020632885.1 Alphaproteobacteria bacterium
CAGACGGGCGGAACCGTCCGGCTGTCCCTGTGGAAGCGCCCCAGTCCGGGTCTACCCTCCGCCATGCCCCCAGCACTCCAACCCCTGTCGCACCGCCGCTCCGGCCGGCTACCCTGCCCCGGCACTCCGCCCACGGCGTCTTCCCCGCCCGTGCCCGCTGTCTACCCCGCCCTCCGGCTACAGCGCGTACGGCCCCGCTCCGCGTCGCCCCACCGAAGTCGACACCTCCGCGCGCCCCATCTCCCGCGCCATGTGCACGACGGCGGGGTTCACGGTGTTCCCCCAGATCGTCGGGATGCCGAAGGCGTGCAGCTCCGCGAGGAGGTGCCAGTAGGCCGCCCACCCGAGGCCTCGACCGCAGAGGTGCTTCGCGAGGACGACGTCCACACCGCCATGGATGCTCATGCCGAGGTAGCCGACCACCCCGCCGCTCGAGTCGCTGACCACCCACGTGCCGGGGTACGGTGATCTCCAGCCCGCGATCAGGCCGTCTCGGAAGCCCTCCACCCAGAAGGGACGCGCGAACGAGGGTGCGACGAGGTCCACGATGGCGTCGACGTCCCGGAGCTTCCGGGTGCGCACCTCCAGCCCGTGGTCGGCGAAGCGCGTGCGGACTCGAGAGGTCACCCGCTCCAGCGCGACATCGACCGGCCCGACGAACGTCCGCGAGCCCACCACCAGGCCCGCCGCGACCAGGGCCTCGACGGTCGGTCTGGCGGGAGGCAGGAAGTCCGCCATCCAGAGCACGTCCTCCCGGTCCGATCCCAGCGCCGAGGACGCATCCGCCACGGCAGCGCCGTCCTCGGGGTCGACCAGCACCACCACGGACGCGCGGAGCTCCTCGGCAGGGCCGCGGAGCGCCAGCCAGGCGAGGTCCTCGGGACCCGACCATGCGGCTGCCTGACGCGGCGCGACCGTCAGGTAGCCGTCCGGGAGGGGCACGGTGTGCCGCACGCGCGCGATCAGCTCGCGCACCTGGTCGTCGAAGGCCGCCGGCAGGGGTCCCGGCCGCCAGACGCTCATCCGCAGTCCTCGCCGCCCGCCTCCGTGCACAGGCGCCGCGCCTCGGAGGGATCGCCGCCGTGGGAGGCCTCCCAGCCCGCCCACGCCTTGCTCGCTGCCACGGCGTCCGCGGCCGTGTTGGGCGCCTGGGTGATCCGCCAGAGCTCGTGGGCGGCCTTCGCGGCCACGCCGAGAGCCTCGCCGGACGCCCGCCGCTTGTGGGACTTCCCGGCCCACAGGCCCGCGCTGCGCAGCCGGGGCGCCTCGTCGCGCGACGTGGACAGCAGGTACCTCGCGAACGCGAGCATCAGGCTGGGATCGGTCTCGTCGATCTTGAAGTAGCGGATCTGCTCGCGCTCGTAGGCCGCGCAGTCCTGCTGGGTCTCGCAGCGCACGTGGGCGTCGTCCACCAGCACCCGGCCGTACAGCGTCCGGTCCGAGAGCGGCTGCTTGGGATCGTTGAACACCTTGGACAGGCAGACACGCTCGGGCCCCGTGAGGCCGCCCTGCTCCGCGCGCTCCTGTAGGGCGAGCAGATCGGCGCACTCGGGCGGCACCTCCGGTGCCGGAGGCGGTGCCGGCACGGGGCCGGGGCCTGGAGCCGGACCGGGCACGGGGGCCGCGACTGGAGCCACCGGGACAGGCACGGGGGCCGCCGGGACGGGCGCGACGGGCGCGGGTGCCACGGGCGCGGGCGCGACAGGCTCGGGCGCGACAGGTTCCGGCAGATCGGGCGTCACCGCGATCGCCGTGGGCTCGGGGAGGACCGGAGCCGGAGAAGGCACCAGGAACACGGCCGCCAGCACGCCGAGCCCCACGGCGAGCACCAGGACCGCGAGCCCGATGGTGGCGGCGCCGAGCCACATGGGCACCACGGGTCCCGCCGCCCGCGGCTCCACGGGCCGCGGCGTGATCGTGGCCTCCATCACCGACGGCCCGCCGGGCTGGGGGGCCTTGGGAGGCGCAGGCTTCTTCTTCGGGGCGGGCCGATCGCTCTTGAGCACCGTCTTCTGGTCCGCGATGCCCGGCTCGGGCCGCACGACGGTCTCGCGGTTCGCGATGGAGCCGCCCGGCTTCACCGACGGCACGGGTGGCGGCTCGGGGGCGGGCGCGTTGCGGCTGCCGACCCCGAGGGACGTGGTGGCCAGGGTCTGCCCCGTGAGCTCGCCCTTCTCCTGCGTGAGGGCGGGCCACTCGCGCGTCTCGCACCAGGCCTTCAACCGCGGGCCCGGGCTGGAGAGCGCCAGCCGCTCCATGCGGGCCGCCAGGGCCGGGAGCTCGGGGCGCTTCTCGGGGTCCTCCTGGACCAGCTCGAGCACGAGGCCGAGGACGTCGGGGGGCGCCCCCGAGAGCGCACCCACCCGCTCGCCCACGAGCCGCATGCGCTCGTCGGGGGACATGGCGAGGTTGAAGATGTCGCGGAGCTCCAGGCCGCCGTAGAGCAGGTGGCCGCCCGAGAGGATCTCGTAGAGCACGCACCCGATCGAGTACACGTCGCCGGCCGGCGTTCCCTTCTGGCGCGGCCGGAACCGCTCGGGCGCCATGTAGGCGAAGGACCCCACCACGCTGTTCGCCATGGTGCGCGCCTCGCGGGTGACCCCCGACGCCTTGGCGATGCCGAAGTCGAGCACCTTGACGCTGCCGTCCTTCCCGAGCCGGATGTTCCCGGGCTTGATGTCGCGGTGCAGCAGCTCCAGGGGCTCGCCGCGCGGCCCGATGCTCGTGAAGGCCGCCTGGAGCGCGAGCGCCACCTGGGCGAGCACCTCGAGACCCGCAGCCACCGGGATGCGGTCCGGTGGGATCAACAGCTCCTCGAGGTCCTGACCGCGCACGAACTCGGAGATCAGCGCCACGCGACCGTCGAGCACCACGAGGTCGTACACCTCGAGGATGTTGGGGTGCTCGAGGATGTGGAGCAGCCGCGCCTCGTCACGGAGGCGCTGGACGGCCTGGCTCCGCGCGTCGAGCCCCTGCTTGAGGACCTTCACGGCGACGCGCTGGGTGCCGCCCTCCTTCTGGAGGGTGCCGAGGTAGACCTCTCCGAAGCCCCCGGCGCCGAGGCACTGGTGCAGCTTGACCCGACCTCTCGCCGCGGTTGAAGACACGCGACACTCTACCCCGCTGCTGCCGCGCGGCGTAGCCCGATGTCCGACGGATCAGAAGTCGTCGAGGGTGGCCGCGTTGACCTTCAGCTCCGCGATCGCCAGCGGGTTCTCGGCCTTGGTGCCCGGCCAGCTGTCGACGATCTGGATCTCGACGCCGCCCCACGCGCTGCCGGTGTAGCCGACGATGGTGGGGAGCAGCAGCCACTGCATGCCCTTCGCGTTCTCGGGGATGACGTGCTTGATCTCGGCGTCGTTGGCCTTGAGCACGACCGTCTTCGGACGGGCGTGCGTGGGGGGGCCCGCCTGGATGCCGACGCTCGACAGCCCGTAGCCGCCGGCCTTCGCGGTCATGGTCAAGCTGTTGCCCTGCGCGAAGAAGAAGGTGGTGGCCTTCCCGTCGAGCATGTTCGGCGCCTCGTGCTTGTCGTCCGCGGCCGGGGGATCCTCGGCCAGCATGAGCGTCTCGGCCGGGAACTCCACGAGGTGCACGCGCATCTCGCCGATGGCGAGGTTGGGGTAGTCCACCCCGGGGTAGACCTCGTTGACCGTGAGCTTCACGGACCCGCCGAGCTCACCGCTGATCTTCATGTCGTTCAGGTCGACGATCTGCCAGCCCATCTCGTCCTTGAAGCTGACCTTCTGCTCGCCGATCTTCTCCTCGCCGCCCCCGATGCCCTTGCTGAACACCTCGACGGTGGCGGACTTCACGCGGGCGTAGTCCTTGAAGGTGTCCTCGGACTTGGCCCACCCGGTCACGAGCGCGATCTTGTCGACGCCGGCCGTGGGGATGTCGATCTGGAGCCACTGGCCCACGTTGTCCTGCTCGGGGTTGCACTGCCAGGCGGTCTCGAGGTTGCTGTCGAGCGCGGCGCTGATGGCGAAGGCGCCCTCACCGAACCGGGAGTCCTTCTTCTCGGAGGACGAGCCGTAGCCCGCCAGCGCAGAGGTACAGAGCAGGCTGGCGGCGGCGGCGGTGAGCAGGCGGTTCATGGGTTCCTCCGGACGTGCGGCGGTGTAACCCCCTACACGCCGGTCCTCATCCGCCCTGATCCACGATGACGAACTCCACACGCCGGTTGGTCGCCCGCCCGTCGTCGCTGCGGTTGTCCGCGAGCGGTCTGGATTCCCCGAAGCCCACGGCCTCCAGCCGATTGCGCGCCACACCACGATCCACGAGGAACTGCACCACCGACCGGGCGCGCGCCTGCGAGAGCCGCAGGTTGTAGTAGGCCCCACCGTCCCCGTCGGTGTGGCCCTCCACGCGGACCCGGCGGATCTGCGGGTTCTCGACGAGCACGCGCGCCACGGCCTCCAGCAGCGGGTAGCTGACCTTCTGGATCACCGCGCGGTCGACCTCGAAGTAGACCTTGTCGCGGAGATCGAAGCGCGCGGCCTGGACGACCACGAGGGGGCGCTCGTCCGGGCACCCGTCCGCGTCCTCGAAGCCGTTCGGGGTCTCGGCGACGTCGGGGCACACGTCCAGCAGGTCCGGGATGCCGTCCGCGTCGTTGTCGGGATCGGGGCAGCCGTCGGTGTCCTCGAAGCGATCGAGGTCCTCGGGGTCGGCCGGACAGCGGTCCACGTCGTCGGTGAGCCCGTCCTGGTCGGCGTCCACGAAGCGCCGATCGTCCGGGCACCCGTCCGTGTCCTCGAAGCCGTTGCGGGTCTCCGGCACCATCGGGCACCGATCGACGGGATCGAGGATGCCGTCCTGGTCGTTGTCGGCGTCCGGGCACCCGTCGTGGTCCTGGAAGCCGTCGATGTCCTCCGGGGCCATCGGGCACGCATCGATCGGCACGGGCACACCGTCTCCGTCGTCGTCGAGGTCCGGGCAGCCGTCTCCGTCCAGGATGCCGTCGACGTCCTCGGGATCGCCCGGGCAGGCGTCCGCGAAGTCCGGGAAGCCGTCCAGGTCGTTGTCGTCCTCCGGGCACCCGTCCTCGTCGCCCCAGCCGTCCAGGTCCTCCGGGACGGACGGACACTGGTCGTACTTGTTCGGGATGCCGTCCTCGTCGCGGTCGAGGGCCAGGGGATCGAAGCGCGGCGTGAGGGTGAGCCCGAGGAACAGGCGCCGGTCGGGGGCGCCCAGGCCCCCGAGCAGCGACCAGCCCGCCCCCACCGTGAAGCTCGCGACATCCACCGGCTGGATGCGGAGGTGCGGGAGCAGCTCCAGGGGACGCTGGGCGAGCCGCGCGCCGGACGCCGCCCCGGAGAGCTCCACGCCCGCCTCGATGGGCCGGAAGGGGTGCACGCCCACGGCAGCGCCGTAGGTGAGCCCGGAGCCGAACGAGACCCCATGGAAGCTGTCGGCGCTCTTGAAGCGCGCGCCCAGCGTGGCCACCGCACGGATCCGGTGCTCCCGCTTCGCCACGGACCGGTCGGAGGCCTCCACGACGAGCTCGGGCCCGAAGGTGGGCACGCCGTCGCCCAGGAAGGACCGAACGGACCCCGTGGGCAGGCTGACGGTGGCCTGGGCCGCCAGGGCCACGGGCCGCCCCTCGCGCCACGGCAGCACCGTGCCCTTGGCGCTGAACCGCACGTCACCCAGGCCGCTCGGGACGGGCTCGATGGGCCCGGTGCCCACGCCCGCCGCGCTGGGCTCGAAGCCCTCCTGCCAGAGGGTCACGGGCAGGGTCGCCCCGAACACGAGCCGGTTGCGCCAGCCCAGCGAGAGCACGAGGTCCGCGCGGGTGCGGGTGTCCACCACTCCATCCGCGAAGTCCGGCTCGGGACCCGCCACACGGCGCCCGTTCCGGAGCAGCACGACGGGGTCGTCGCTCGTGTTGACCCAGATCCCCAGCCCGGCCTGGAGGTGCTCGAGGGGTGCGGCGGACGGGGCGCCCACGTAGCCGAGGGTGTCGGCGGAGGGCCGGAAGCGCTCCATGTCGATCGGCAGCGGCATGGGCTCCTGGGCCCAGGCCCCGAGCGCCGCGATCAACACCGTCGGCGCCGCGGGAGCAGGAGGGGGAGCAGGAAGAGGCCCGCGATCGGGGCCTGCTCGTCGGCCCCGCAGCCCCTACCCCCGCCGAGCATGCCCTGCTGGGCGTCGCGCGGGCAGCCCTCGTTGTACAGGCGGTCGCAGTCGTCGTCGAAGTCGTTGCCGCACGACTCCTGGCGCCCGGGGTTGATGAGCGGGTCGCTGTCGTCGCAGTCGCCGTCGAGCACCGTCCAGCCGTCTTCGTCGCAGTCGCCTGGCGTGGGGCAGGCCTGCGCGTGCGCAAGGGACGAGAGGAGCAAGGAGACGAGCACGGCGCCCTGTATCCCGTCTCCGCCCGGGTGGCTCAGGTGCGCAGGAGCTCGCGGAGCAGGGCCGGGACGTCGCGGCCGCGGTGGGTCCCCCTGCTCATCACCAGGGCTGCGGCGGCCTCCGCCCGGGCGCGCTCGGCGGGCTCCAGGTGCTCCGCGAGCGCCAGGAGATCGGCGTGGTCGCGGGGACGATCCCCGTCCCTCGACAGGAGCTTCAGCACCACGAGATGCCCTGCACACGCGACCGGCACCACGAGACCCGGCAGGACCTCGAGCCTGTCGGCAGCCGCCGCCACCTCGGCCTCCAGCCCCGACGACGCGAACAAGAGGTCCACGCTCACGCCCGATCCCTCCGGCGCCCAGAGCCTCTCGGTCGCGAGGCGCCCGGTCGCCAGCTGCTCGATCGACGCGTACGGCCTGTACCCACGCGCATGCAAGGCAGCGACGACCCCTTCGGCCCCCGCGTCGTCCGCGACGCCCACGACCACGTCCACGTCGCGCGTGAAGCGAGGTTCGGCCCTGACGCTGACAGCGAGGCCCCCGACGACGGCCCACGGCGCGCCGAGGGCGTCCAGGTCGTCCCGCACGCGCTCCAGGGCACCGGCGAGGGTCATCGGGGACGGTACCGGAGGGGCCAGGGCAGCGGCTCGTCCTCGCGGGACACCCAGCGTCGCATGGCCCCATCCACCTCGGCCTCCGACCACTCGGGATGGCGACGGCGGAGGTTCTGGCGCTGCATCGCGAGACCCATCTCCATGAGCTCGAGCGCATGCAGCAGGCGGCGGCCGGGATCGTCCATGCACCCGTCCTACCGCGTCAGGCGTCGTCCCGCAGCGCTCGCATCGCGGCAGGCACGTCCTCGACGGACCCCTGAGGCCGGGCGCGCGACACGGCCTGCTTCAGCTCCTCGGCCACGAAGAGCACCTCCGCCATGTGCTCGCCCGGCAGGTCGACGAGCACCAGCCGCGTGTCCGGGTGCCCGGAGTGGAGGACCACGAGACGCACCCGGATGCGGTCGTAGAGCACGGCAACCTCGGTGACGCCGTGCAGATCGTACCCCTCCACCTCGCGGGACGTGATGCGGACACCCCCGATGGGACGGGGCGGGTCACGCTCGGAGAACGTGAAGGTCACACCGCCGTGGTCGCGTGTGCACCGGGGCTCCACGGGCTCCTGCCAGTAGACGTCGCCGTAGCGGCCCTGCAGCCGTCCGAGCTCTTCACGAAGCAGGAACTGCGACCGGAAGCTCGGCTCCTCCTCCCAGCGCCGCACGAGCGGGCTGCGGCCGTCCCACACCTCCACCCCGAGCTGCGTCGCGATCGTCTGGGCGAGCCAGGTCAGATCGTCCACCGAGGGCGCCCAGTCCTCCCCGCGCGCCGGTGTGCGGAACAGGAGCACACGGTCCGCGAAGACGTGCTGCGGACCGCCGGGCTGGCCCGTGATCACGATCTTCGTGGGCCGGATCTCCGACCCGTTCGGAGCGAGGAGCCTCCCGCGGACCAGGCGGAACGGGGGCCGCGAGAAGGCCAGCACACCCGCCACCGCGAGACACAGGAACGAGCCCGCCGCCAGAGCGAGCCCCACCAGTGTGGAGACGACCGAGAGCGCCAGGGCCCCGAAGAACAGCACGCCCGCGAAGGCCAGGGCGGGGAGCGCCCGTACCGTGACGCGGGAGGACCCCGCGAGGATCAGGGCGTCGTCCTCGGCCCAGATGCTGTCCTGGAGGCCCGGCGGGATCGGGCTCACATCAATCGGCGCCCATGTACGACACGCCGGCGTGGTGCTGCAGGCCGGCCTCGACCTTCCAGACGTTGTTCGCCGGCGAGATGTCGTTGATGCGCACCCAGATCGTACCGTGGTCGGGCAGCCGGAAGACCTTCCCGGTGCCGAGGGGCTCCACGATGTCGATGGTGCCGTCGTAGTTCCGGAACCGGAGGATCGCCTGACCCACCTTGCAGCCCGACGGGCACGGGTAGTCCGAGGGCACAGCGGCATCGGGGTCACCGTCCGCGTTGATCCACGGGCCCCCGTCGTCGACCTTGTAGTAGTCCTGGTCGCTGACCTCGATCCGGATGCGCTCGTCCTTGCAGAAGTCCATGTTCATGTGCCAGCCGGACGCCAGGTTGATGTAGTCGTGCATCTCCTGGGGCAGCAGGCTGCCACGGCACTCGCCCGCCGTGAGCCGCGGCGGAAGCCCGGTCGCCCAGTCCTCCCAGCCCTGGCCCTGGCCCGCGAAGTGCTTCCGGCACCACTCGAGGTTCTCGCCCGCGATGGCCTCGACGTCCTTCGGATCCCCGAGGAGCACGGTCTCCACGTTGTTCACGAGGGTGTCGCCCATGGAGATCCCATCGCCCTGCTCGCCGCGCCACTGGCCGATGATGGCCGCGATGGTCTCGGCGCGCGCGAGCTTCCGGGGCCCCTCGGCCATCCCGTCGAACTTGGGCGGATGGTAGCACTTCCCGGCCTCCCCCTCGGGCTGCCAGCCCACGAGAGCGGTCTTCGGACCCTTGTCCTTGCCCTTCTTGGGCTTGTCCTTCTTCCCGGCGACCGAGAAGACCAGACAGGGGACGAGGAGGGCTACGGTGATGGCCTTGCGCATGGCTGCTCCTGCGGGCGGGCCGAGACGATACGACCCGGACCCCGAACATGACAAACCCCCGGACTATTCCAGACGGAACAGGCCGGGGGTGGCGACCCCGCGCGAGCGCGGGGCGGAGCGCTCGTCCTCGGGATCAGTGACCCTGGAGGAGGAACGCGACGACGAACGCGAAGAGGACGAGGGACTCGATGAAGGCGAGACCGAGGATGAACGAGGCGCCCATCTTCTCGACCGACTGCGGGTTCCGGCTGACGGACTCGAAGTAGCCGCGGGCAGCGTTGCCCTGGCCCATCGTGCCACCGAGGGCGGCGAGGCCCATGGCGAGTCCGGCGCCCACGCCCCAGCCCCAGGTGGAGCCGGCGGCGCCCGTCTGCGCGTAAGCGCCCTGGCTGACGAGCAGCAGGGTCGCGGCGACCATCAGGGGCATCAGGTTCTTCATGTTCTCCTCCAGTCCCCGGGGGACAAGGCTTCGTAAGGGTGGTTGAGGGTTCAGCCCGCGCGGAGCGGGCGGGAGCGTGTGGAGGACGTGGACGTCCTCAGTGCGCGGCCTCCGCGTGCCCATCGCCGTGATCGTGGTGATCGTGGGGGAGGGACAGGCCGATGTAGACCGACGAGAGCAGCGAGAACACGAACGCCTGCACGAAGGAGACGAACGTGGCCAGCGCGAGCAGGAAGGCCGGCACGACGATGGGCGCGAGGCCGCTGATGATCGTGAAGACCTGGTGGTCGCCGAAGAGGTTGCCGGTGAGCCGCACGGACAGCGTGACCGGGCGGAGGATCAGCGACAGCGACTCGAGCGAGAAGAGGAAGGGCGCCAGGATCAGGCTCGGACCCGCGAGGTGCTTGAGGAAGCCCACGGGATCCCGCGAGAGACCGACCCACATGAAGAGCAGGAAGCTCGCGATCGCCATGCCGACATTCGTGTTGATGTTGTCGGTGGGCGGGAGCATGCCGGGCAGGAGGCCCTGGAGGTTGCAGAGGAGGATGAAGAGGAACAACGTGGCGATGTACGCCGAGTAGTTCTTCACCTCGTGCTTGGGCATGGAGTCGCCCATCATGTTGCGGATGAACGACCCGAGCAGCTCGGCCAGCGTGAGGATGGAGAGCTTGTCGGAGGACTGGAAGCGCTCGTGCTCCGGCTTGGCGAGCTGGCGCGTGAGGCTCATCCGGGCGACCACCGCGAAGAGCAGCACGAGGGCCGAGCTCAGGCACGCGGACAGGAACACCACGGTGAAGTTGAAGTCCGGGGACCCGACCATCGCGCCGAGCACGTCGTGGTCGATCGCGGGGACGATGTTGAGCCAGGAGAATCCCGAAGCGATCACGACGCCTCCAGGGGACGGTTCAGGTCGGCAGCGGCGTGGACCACCGCCGAGAGGGTGAGCGCCGTGAACGCGAGCACGACCCCCGCGAGCACGGCGTGGATGCCGGCGACGGAGGCGATGGCTGCGACGGCCAGCAGGGTGATGACGAAGCGGCCCTGGAGCACCAGCACGCCCAGCGTGCCGTTGCCGCCGCCCACGAGGACCCGGTTGAGCTGGCCCACCGTGGCCGCGAGCACCAGGAGATCCAGGAGGATCACGCCGCCCGCGAGGAAGAAGCCCGCGGGGAGCCCGTGCCCGCCGACCCATGCCCACACGCCGACGGCCAGCATCCCCGCCAGGGTGATGCGGCAGGTGTCGCGCAGGATGGAGGAGGTGTCGGCCATAGGGGTGGGAACGCTCTGGGGTCGAAGGAACGCACGGCTATCGGGCGCTCCGGGGTGGGGCAACTCCCATGCAACACAACGCGGCAAGGCCCGCGGGGATCGGGGCGGACACCGCGCGTAAGCGTCCGATCGGGGGTGGGCGGGTACTCCTTCTGCGTCAGGAGGACCCCATGATCACGGCACTGCTCACCACCGCACTCGCGTCCGAGCCCACCCCGTTCTTCCGCCATGCGATCGGCGCCACGGACCTCGAGGCAGGTCACGCCCGCGCGTCCCTCTCCACGGGGCTGGCCGCCTGGGACCCCACCTCCGTCGGCGACTCGGTCGGGCTCGAGGTGTCGCCGGCGAAGGGCTCGTGCTGTTCGGGAACGGCTTCGGCACCGCGACGTTCAAGCGCGACACCGTCAACGCCACCGGCATGGCGGGCGCGCGCTTCGACCTCTACCGGAACGACCACGTCGCGGTCGCGGCCTTCGGGGGGCTCCGCTACGGCGCCGTGCTGGGCTCGTGGGAGGACGATCCGGCCTGGCGGCTCTCCGGCGGGCTCGCGCTGCACGTCGCACCCGGGGACATCTGGGCGATGGACGTGACCACCAACCTGCTGTCGGTGCCGCTGTTCGACGAGGACGCACCCACCCAGACCGCCGTGGACCTCTTCTGGCACACCCAGATCGTCCAGAGCTGGCAGCTCACCGAGACCAGCCAGCTCCGCGTGGGCATCGAGCCCCTGCCCTACGTGGCGATCCGGAAGCGGATCGCGAAGCGCGTGTGGGTGGAGCCGGCCGTCGGCGCGCTCATGACGGCCGTGAAGCTGGAGGCCGTCCTCTGAGCTTGTCGCCAGTTGTATCACCTGATAGATATATATCTGGTAGGTGATTCAATGGTGGCGAGCCCCCTCGATCAGACCTTCGCGGCCCTGGCGTCCCCCGTGCGCCGGGAGATCCTGGGCAGGCTGGCCCGCGGGGAGGCCACCGTGGGCGAGCTCGTGGAGCTCGTGCACGTCAGCCAGCCGGCCGTGAGCAAGCACCTCCGGGTGCTCGAGCGCGCCGGGCTCGTGGCGCGCAGCCCGGCTCCGGAGGACGGTCGCTACCACCGGTGCCGGATCGAGCCCGCGCCCCTGCGCGAGGCGTTCGGCTGGCTCGGAGACTACCAGCGGTTCTGGGACGAGAGCCTCGACCGTCTGGCGGCCTATCTCGACGAGCTCCAGTCCAGGGAGGACGCGTGAACGAGCCCGAAGCCCAGCGCACCCACGTCATCGAGCGCACCTTCGACGCGCCGGCCGCGCTCGTGTTCGCCGCCTACAGCGAGCCCGCGCACCTCTTCCGGTGGTTCGGACCCAGGGGCTACCCGCTCGAGGTCTGCGAGGTGGACTTCAGGGTGGGAGGCCGCTTCCGCATGGCCATGCGCGAGGAGGCGAGCGGCGCGAGCATGCCGGCCTTCGGCGGCACCTACCTCGAGATCGTGCCGGACCGTCGCATCCGGTACGACAACGGGTTCGAGGGCGGCTTCCAGGACGCGGGCGAGCGCATGGAGGTCACGGTGGACCTCGAGGAGATCGACGGTCGCACGCACCTCACGCTGCGCACGGTGTTCGGGTCCGTGGCCATGAAGGAGGCCCACGTGGGCCGGGGCTACGGCGAGGGCACGAACAGCGCCTGGGACCAGCTCGCCGCGCTGCTCGTGGAGCTCGCGTGACGCACGCGACCTCGGCGGACGGCACGTCCATCGCCTGGGAGAGGCGCGGCGACACCGGACCCGTGCTGGTGCTGGTGGACGGCGCCATGGGGCACCGCGGCTTCGGGCCCATGCCCGCCTTGGCCGATCACCTCGCGGACGCCTTCCGGGTCGTGCTCTACGACCGGCGGGGGCGCGGGGACAGCGGCGACACCGCACCCTTCCACCGCGACCGGGAGGTGGAGGATCTGGCGGCGGTGGTGGAGGCCCAGGGCGAGAACGTCGCGCTGTTCGGCATCTCGTCCGGCGCCATGCTCGCCCTGCGCGGGGCCGCAGCGATCCCGGGGGTCCGCCAGGCCGTGGTCTTCGAGCCTCCGATGTACCTCGACGGCACGTTCGAGCCGGACCCACCGGACTTCCGGGAGCGCATCGACACCCTGCTGGCCGCGGGAGACCGCGACGGCGCCGTGAGCCTGTTCATGCGGGTGGTGGGCGTGCCCCGGCTCGGCGTCGCGATGATGCGCTGGATGTGGTGGGTGTGGCCGAAGCTCTGCGCCACCGCACACACGCTCCCCTACGACTTCGCGCAGCTCGGCGACACGCACCGCGGCGGGCC
>JACKEQ010000073.1 GCA_020632885.1 Alphaproteobacteria bacterium
TCTGTGCGAGCAGAGCGCCGACGGTGAGCGCACCGTGAGCTGCTTCGTGGCCGCGCTCAGGAAGGCCGGCGGCTGGCAGGGCGCCATCGCCGCCTGCGACGAGCGCGCGCGGTAGGTGAGGCCCGGAACTAGGCGGGCGGGATCGGCTTGAACATCGATTTTCGGTAGTGCGCGAGCTCGCGCACCGACTCCCGCACATCCGACAGCGCGGTGTGGTCGCTGTTCCCCTTGTTGAAGAGCACCTCGCTCCCGTACCAGCGGCGCCCCACCTCCTTGAGGGTCGACACGTCCACCATGCGGTAGTGCAGGTAGCCGTTCACCACCGGGAAGTATCGGGTGAGGAAGCGGCGGTCCTGGTGGATGGAGTTGCCGCACAGCACCCCCTCACCGGGGCGGGTCCAGCGCGCGAGGAGCGCCATCATCTTGCGCTCGGCGTCGAGGGTGCTGCCATCTGCGGCGCGCACCTTGGCCAGCAGGCCGTTGTCGGTGTGCATCTTGCGGACGATGGGCTCCATCTTCTCGAGCTCGGACTCGGGCTGCCAGATGACCGCCTCCATGTAGTCGAGCTCCTCGAGGTCGGCGTTGGTGATGAGCATGGCGACCTCGATGGGGACGCACCGCTCGGGGTCCAGCCCCGTCATCTCCATGTCGAGCCAGACCAGCAAGTCCTTCGCTTCAGGCATATCGGTCCGGATAGCACGGACGGGCGGGTCGAGCCACCGCTGGAGCTCACTCCCCGGTGATCGTGAACTCCACCCGGCGGTTCCGCTCGCGGCCCTGCTTGGTCTGGTTGGAGTCGATCGGCTTCTCTTCCCCGAAGCCCACCGCGCTCAAGCGGTCGGGGTCGATACCCTGGCCGATGACGTACTCGCGCACCGCGTCGGCGCGGCGCTGGGAGAGCTTCAGGTTCATCCCGGAGCTGCCCACCGAGTCGGTGTGGCCCTCCACCATGACGCGCATGGTGGTGTAGGTCTTCAGGACCTCGGCCACCTGGTTCAACAGCTCGTAGCTGCGCGGCTGGATGCGCGCCTTGCCGGTGTCGAAGAAGACCTTCTGCTTGATCTCGATCTTGCCGGTCTCGCGGCGGACCTCGACCAGCTCCAGCTTCACGTCGGGGCAGCCGTCGGCGTCGAGGTGCCCGTTCATGTTCTCGGGCTGGAGCGGGCAGCGGTCGTCGACGTCGAGGATGCCGTCGGCGTCGTTGTCGGGGTCGGGGCAGCCGTCCTCGTCCTCGAAGCCGTCCTTGTCTTCGGGGGCCTCGGGGCACTGGTCCTTGTCGTCGACGATGCCGTCGCCGTCGCGATCGCCGTACGGGCAGCCCTTGTTCTCCTTCGGGCCGGGGATCTTCGGGCAGTCGTCGTCCTTGTCCAACAAGCCATCGCCGTCGGTGTCGGGGCAGCCGCGGGTGGCGATCGGCCCCGGTACGGTCGGGCAGTCGTCCTCGGTGTCGATCAGGCTGTCGCCGTCGCGGTCCTCGTTCTCCGGGCAGCCGTCCTCGTCCTCGACGCCGTCCTTGTCCTCGGGGGCGTCGGGGCACTGGTCGATGCCGTCGTGGATCCCATCGCCGTCGCGGTCCGGGCAGCCCTGGTTGGCCACCGGGCCGGGCACGTCGGGGCACTTGTCCACGTCGTCCGCCACCCCGTCGCCGTCGCGGTCCGCCACGAGGGGCGGGCAGGACTTCATGTCCTCGAGCACCTTCGCGAGGTTCGACTGGGCGAGGTCGCGGTGCTCGGCCGCGCGCGTCGAGTTGCCCTGCGTCAACTCACCTTGCAGGAACTCCAGCTGCGACTCGGCCATGGCCAGGGCCTTGGGCGAGCAGCGGTACGCGCCGGCCTGCCGGGCGTTGTCGAGCTGCACCTGGATGCTCTCGCCCTCCCGCCGCAGCGAGACGCCGGAGGCGCAGCCCAGGGTCAGGGCCAGGGCCCACGGGGCCGCCCGTCGGAGCAGCCTCACTGCTCACCCCCGTCGCCATCAGGGAGATCGCCCTCAGGCAGATCCCCAGGCGGCGGCTCGACCGGCTCGTCGAGGCCGTTCTTGGGGGGCGGCGCCGCGGCCGGGGGCGGATCCGCGGGCTCCTGGGGGCCCCGCTTCACCGGCACCACCGCGGGGTGGCCCTTCGCGCCGCCCGCCGCCGGCTCCTCGTCCGCCGGAACCAGGCCGCGATCCGGCCCGGGCAGGCACTTCTTCTCGGTGGCCCGGGTCGGCCGGGTGGCCCCGAGCGCGTCACGGGTGGCCGACTCCGCCCGCCACCGCGCCACGCGGGCGCAGTCGAGCGACTTCTGGGCGTAGTCCACCGAGACCTCGAAGTCCGAGTAGGACTGCTCCTCGCGGGCCTTGTGGAGGTACTGGTCCGCCGCCGTGTACTCGAAGGGCGCAAGGTTCTCGGCCTTGGCGGCGCGGGCCGCCGCCAGCTCGGCCTGGGCGTCCACGATCAAGGACGTGGAGCGGATCGGCCCACACGCGGCCAGCAGGGGCACCAGGCCCACCCCGAGGACAGCACGGCGCACGGATCTGGAGGTAGCACCTGGCAGGAAGGCCGGCAAGTTACCGGGCGGGCCTATCGCTCGTGGCAGAGGATGCAGGAGCCCGCCACCGCGCCCGCCATGTAGTAGCTCGGCGGCTTGCCGCGCGCGGTGTCGAGCGCCGCCTTCACGTCCGCGTCGAAGTCCGCGATGCGGTCCTTGAGGACGGGGTGGTTCGTCATGGCCGGGTTCGGCACCAGGCGATCGGTGATCGAGGACAGCTCGGCGAGCAGCGCGACCGCCTGGGCCCCCTCGGTGTCATCGAGGTTGTTCCCGTCGCGCATCAGGCGATCGAGCTTGTAGACCGCCTTCGCCATCGCGTGCATGTCATCGTTCACCGGCGCGGTGTCCTCGAACCGGAAGGACGGCACGTAGACCTTCTCGACCTGCACCGAGGTCGAGCCCCCGGTGGTACTGCACGCGGCGAACCCGGCGCCGAGCGCGAACAGGAGGGTGAGCCGGTTGTGCGGGGCGGCCATGGCAGGGGAGCCTGCATTCATGGTGCCAGCGGGTTTGCCTCGCCCACACCGACCACCGTCACCGGGGCGGAACACCACCCCGGCAGGGGTCACGATCAGCGGTACACCACCGCCGCCGTGAGGTCGCTCAGGGCGCCGTCCGGCCCCACGCGCTTCACCGCGACGGGCCCGACGTACTCGAGCAGGCGCCGCGAGGCCCGCTCGAAGGTGTAGGTCATGTCGGGGACGAAGGCCCGCACCACGAACGAGGTGGAGCGCATCTTCACCACCAGGCGCTCGGCGGTGCTGCGCGCCTCGTCCGGCACCATCTCGAAGCCAAAGGTGCTCCGCCTGGACCACGCCGCGATCTTCAAGGGCACCGGCTCGCCTCGGAGCAGCCGGGGCCAGGCGTCATCGGACTGCAGGTATGCGGTGAGGCCGGGCCCCACCATCACCACTCCCATCACGTCCTCTTCCGTACGCTCGACCTCGCCCGACCTCTCACGCACCTCGAAGATTACCTTGCCCGGCTCGATGGTGATGTCCGCCCGCAAGTCGACTTGCGGATGCTTCACCACCACCTTCGTCGGGCGGTGATCGTAGATCTCGGACTCCAGGGTCAGCACCTCCACGCCCTTCAGGTCGCGGTAGATGCTCTTCCACGTCTCTCGCCCGCCCTCCCCCGGCGTATGGATCTTCTCGAGCGTGAAGAGGGTCTTGCCGCCCGCCTTGACGTCGGCGCGGATGACGCCGGGGTCGGCGAGAGCGAGGACCAGCAGGGCGGAGGCGAGCGCCACCCCTCTATTTCATCGGTGATGCAGCGCGTCGTCCAGGGCCGAGTTGGCCGATGCTCCGTCCAACTTCGGCCGCGAGCGGTGCGCGGCCTCGCGCGGTGGAATTTCACGGAGACCCCTTCGGGGCCTCCTATAACCCTCGCTGCGAATCGGCCCGGCCTGCCGGGCCGCGCTCGCTCATGGAATATTCCCGTGGTTCTCCCGCTTCTACTGTTGCCATGTGGGACCTCTCGAGCACGCTCACCGTGCTGGGGACCCTCGGGCTGGCCGAAGCGCTGCGCGCGCACCTGTCACTCGAGCGCGCGCTGGTGCGAGGTGACCTGCCCCCGCGGCCCGAAGCGCGCGCAAACCTCCCGCCCATCACCGTGATCCGCCCGGTCAAGGGGGTGGACACCGACCTCGCCGCGAACCTGGGCGCGGCCTTCGCCCACGCCTACCCGGGCGAGGTGGAGACGCTGTTCGTCCTCGATGACGAGCAAGACCCCGCCTTCCCGTTCGTCGAGGCCGCGGTCCACCGCGGCTGGCGCCACGGCCAGGACGTGCGGCTCCTCTTCGCCGGCGAGCCCCACGGGATGACCGGCAAGCTCCACGCCATGGAGGTCGGCCTCGCCGAGGCCAAGCACGACCTCATCGCGTTCGCCGACAGCGACACCCGGGCCCCGCCCGGCCTGCTGGAGCAGCTGGTGCGGCCGCTCCTCGAGGAGCCCAAGGTGGGCGCCACCTTCGCGCCGGTGGTGGTGCGCCCGGGCGAGGGCGAACCCACCTCGGCCGACGTCGCCTACGCGCTGATGCTGAACGGCCTGTACACCCCCGAGGCCTGGGCCCAGGCCGATACGCAAGGCAACCTGCGCTTCATCATGGGCCAGTTCATGGCCTTCCGGCGCGAGACGCTCGACGTCATCGGCCTCCGGGGCACCGAGGGCGAGCTCGTCGACGACATGAGCATCGGCCTCAGGCTGAGCGAGGCGGGGTTCGAGAACCGGATGATCCACACCCACCTCCCCATCATCGAGCGCGGGCTCACCTGGCCCGGGTTCATGAAGGTCTACGAGCGGTGGATCATGTTCTCGCGCCGAGGCATCCCAGCGGACTTCAAGTGGCCCCAGATCTGGCGCGTCCTGCTCTTCTTCGCCCAGCTCCTCCTCGCCGCGACCGGCGCCGCCCTCGGCGCACCGCTCGCCGCGCTCCTCGGCCTCGCGGGCGCGGTGGGCACCGGGCTCAGCATCAACGCGCTGCACGAGGCCGCGGGCGGCGCCCCGGTGGGCTGGCGCCACGCGTGGGTGGTCTTCGCGGTGCTCCTCGTGTCGCCGTACATCTTCCTCGAGGTGATGCGCGACCGGCAGCTGGACTGGCGCGGGCGGGTCTATGACCTGGACTCCCAGGCCCGCCTCGCCGCGCCCACCCTCGGCCACCGCTGAGCGATCACGGAGCCTCCGGCTCGCCCGCGCGCGTACGCCCACCGGCAGTCGAGGCAGTGGCAGAGGCCGACCCGATCGGATCGGCCGGTGGCGACCAGCCGCACGTCGCCGCAGAGGCATCCACCGGTGTATGAGTCGCTCACGTGGAGGAGTCTCCTGGAGGCGCGCACCGAGGGCAATGGCCTTCCGCCACGCCAGACCTTGCGCACGGGCCCGAGTTGGGTCACCTACCCAGCGTGGCGGACTCGGTCTCGAAGGTCTTCACCGACATCTACGCCGACGGGGTGTGGGGGACGGGCTCCGGGCCCGGCTCTGCGTCCCACGAGACCATCGCCTACCGCGCCTTCCTGCAGGGCTTCCTGCAGTGGAACGGCGTCAGACGCGTCGTGGACGTGGGCTGCGGGGATTGGCAGTTCTCCCGCTTCATCGACTGGTCCGGCGTCGACTACACCGGGGTCGACGTGGTCGCGCCGGTGATCGAGGCGAACCGCGCGCGCTTCGGGAGCGGGTACGTCCGGTTCGAGCTCACCGATGGCCGCTTCGAGAAGCTCCCCGACGCCGACCTCCTCATCGCGAAGGATGTCTTGCAGCACCTCGACACCCGGCGCATCCAGTGGTTCCTCGCCGCGGCCGAGCGTTACCCGCTGGTGCTGGTGACGAACACCGCGGAGCCGATCGGGCGCACCAACGCGGTGATCAAGAACGGTGAGTTCCGCCCGGTCGACCTGCGGGCCAAGCCCTTCCGCGTCGACACCACCGTGGTGTTCGTGTTCTGGGGCACCGCGGGCCGACAGGAGGTCCACCTGATCGACAACCGGGGCCGAGGCCGACCATAGCCCGGGGTCAGCCGGCGTAGGCCTCGTCCTGCTCGATGCGCGACAGGACCCAGTCGAACTCGCCGCTGATGATGCGCGACTCGCAGTGCTTGCACTCGCCGGCCATGTTGACGTCGAGCGCCGCGCCGCAGTTCGGGCAGTTCGACCGGTCCAGCGCCGGGCGGTCGACGCCCGCGCTCCGGATCAGGGTCCAGTACTCGCTGAAGGGGCGTTCCTGGCGGTTGCTGCCCGAGACAAGGCGCCGGTCCGCGCTCGCGACGGTGTAGTCGAGGCCGGTCGCGAAGACCCGGAAGGTGAGCGCCTCGTACCAGCGATCCTGCATCACCGCGACGACCTCGAGCCGCACGACGCGCGCGTTCTCGGTGACGTTGATCAGCCCGGCCCGGCGGTAGGCGTCCATCCAGTAGACCTGCGACTGGAACAGCGGGTCGCTCGTGAAGGGGCGGGCGCGCCGCCAGTCCTGGGCCGTCCACCCCACGTTGAGCTCGCGGTGGATGAGGTGGAGGCGGCGCTCCACCGCGGCCAGATCGAAGGACGGGTTGCGGGCTTGGAGCGCCTCGAGGTCGCGCCTCAGCGTGGGCGAGGAGATGGTGCGGAGCGTAGTGCCCTGCTCCGGTGCGTGGTGCCCCAGGCCCGGCCCCCGCGGCTCCTTCCGCACGGTCTGGATCTCGACCACCGACCACTCGAAGCGCCCCTCGTCGACCTTCTGCCCGCAGTAGCCGCAGACGCCGTTCGTGTAGCCCGCCGCGGCGCCGCAGCTCGGGCAGTTGAACGCGGCCACCGCCTCGGGCGAGCGGGTGCGCGCCTGGGCGTCGCGCCGGAGGCGCCAGTGCTCCACCACCCAGAAGGTCCGGGTGGTGCCGTCCCGTAGGACCTCGGTGTAGTTGGCGTCGAAGCTCACCCACACCTGGTGCGCCGGGACGTAGGTGGTAGGCCCGGCGTAGCGCTTGAACTCGAGCGCGCCGACGACCACCGCCTCTACGCGGGCCACCGGGCCGCGATGCTGCTCGATGGCGCGCTGGAGCGCGGGCGCGAGGTAGGGGGCGATGCCGCTCGTGTCGCCCCGCCCCCTCGCGTCTTGCACGCGAGCGTAGAGGCCCTGGAGGAAGTCCTCGAACGAGATCACCGAGAAGTCCGGGTCGGTGGCGCGGATCTTCTGGAGGTCACGCCGGGCCGAGGGCGGCAGCGGCCGCGCCGTCGACCAGACCTCGGGCTCCGGCTCGGGCTCGAGGACCTGCCCCCGGAAGTACCGCCGTGTCTTGCTGTTCGCCATCACGAACAGGCAGAGGCCGAGGACGAGGAAGAGGAGGACCGGGCTGTCGCCACCGCCGCCGCCCGACCCGCCGCTGCTGCCGCCACCGCTGCTCGACCAGCCGCCGCCGCCCGAGGAGCGGCTCCCCGACGACGAGCTCCCACCGCTCGAGCGCGAGCCGCCGGAGTAGCTCTGGCCGCCGCCCGGGCGCGCAGAGGCCTCGTGCGACCCGAGCAGGAGCGCAAGTCCGCCGGCACAGAGCAGCCCCAACAACCACGCCCGGCTCATGCCTGCACCTCGTCCGGGAGCTCGTTCACGTCGTCCTCGCCGCGCGGCAGCCGCACCGAGAGCTCGGGGGCCAGGCCGAGCAGGGCCACCGCGAAGGCCTCGGGGTCACCGGCGACGAGCGCCCGCTCCATGCCCCGCTCAGCCTCACTCCACCCCGGCTCGAGCACGCGCCGGTCCACCGCGAGGTCACCCACGAGCTTCACTCTACGCTCGAAGAGGGAGACGTAGACCAGGATCCCGGTGCGCCCGGTCGTGGCGGAGACCCCCAGCTCGTGGAAGGCCGCCCGCGCCGCCTGCTCCACCGCCCGGGTCTTCGCGGCCGGCATCACCAGGTAGCGCCGGAGCGCGGGGAGGCGCATCGAGACCACCGCGCCCACCACGAAGCCGGCCGTCATCTCGAGCGGGAAGGTGTAGAGCGCGAAGGGCCACGGCAGGTAGAGGAGCAGGAGGAGCACCACGAGCGCGGTGAGGAAGCCAGCGAGGTAGTCACCCTCCCGGTGCAGCGCCGAGGCGCTCCGCACCGTCACCACGACCTCGGCCGAGGTCTGCGCCTCGAGCTCGACCACCGCCGCCGTCAATCTATCCTGCGCAGCTCTTGAGGAGAACACGCTCGACATCCGGTCCTCCTACCTTGCCCTGCCTGGCGAGGCTACCCACGATCGGCGCGATGCCTCACCGGACCTACATCCTACCCGCCGAGGCGCGAGCATCCGTCCGACCATTCGGAGACAGTTGAGGCCACCTCATCCAGCCATGAGCTCGGTTCGGGCTCAAGCACCGACCCGCGCCGCCCGAAGGAGAACCCGAGGGAATCATCGTGCTCACAAGCCTCAGCCTCTCCAAGAGAATCGCCATCCTGCAGGGCTCGCTCCTCGCCCTCGTGGTGCTGGTGACGGCCGTCTTCTTCGTCACCTTCATCCGCACACAGGACGCGGCGGGCGGCCTGGCGGCAGATGTCGTAGACCGGGGCATCTCGGAGAAGCTCCAGGTGGCCACCCATTCGGTGGCCGCTCAGCTGGCCCAGATGCGCAAGGACGCCGCCTCCGAGGCCGAGTTCCTCGAGCGCGCCACCGCGGCGCTCAAGGACCTCCGCTTCGAGGAGGACAACTCCGGCTACTTCTACGTCTACCGCGGGACGGTCCCCGTGGTGCACCCCACCAAGCCCGCGATCGTGGGCAAGGACAAGGCGGACGAGAAGGATGATCGCGGCTTCTACTATGTGAAGGAGCGCGCCAAGCAGATCGCCGAGAAGGGCGTCGCGAGCCTCCGCTACGTCCACGACAAGCCGGACGGGGGAGAGTCGCTCAAGCTCGCCTACGCAGAGGCCATCCCGGGCACGGACCTCCTCGTCGGCACCGGGGCGTACCTCGACAACGTCGAGAAGGAGCACGCCCGAGTGCAAGGCGCGTTGTCGAAGATTGGGATGGAGTCCCTCTATTTCGTGCTCCCCCTCCTGCTGATCGGCGCCGCGCTGATGATCCCCCTCTCCTGGGCGGTGGTGCGCAGCATCGTCCACCCCCTACGGGCCACCGTACACGCAATGGAGGAGATCGCCGCCGGCGAGGCCGATCTCACCCAGCGACTCGCGGCTCAGGGCGACGACGAGCTCTCGCAGCTCGGGCGCGCCTTCAATACCTTCCTCGACAACCTCGCGGGGATCATCTCCCGCATCGCGGCCTCCTCCGGAGAGCTCGCGGGCTCCGCCGACGCGCTGACCGAGAGCTCGGCGCGTATGTCGAACAGCGCGGAGCACATCCAGCGGGCCTCGAAGACCACCTTCGGCGCCATGCGTGACGTCGAGGGGCACGTGAAGGGCATCGCGAGCACCTCGGCCAGCGCCTCACAAGAGGTCGGACACGTCGCAACGACCACCCAGCAGCTGTCCGCGAACGCCACCCAGGTCGCGTCGGGCACCGCCCAGGTCACGACCCGCATCGACGCGATCGCAGCGGCGATGGAGGAGCTCTCCGCCTCCTTCCAGGAGGTGGCGCACACCTGCCAGGAGTCGGCGACGGCCGGCCAGCAGAGCAGCAAGCGGGTCGGTGAGACCACCAAGCGGATGGAGGAGCTCCGGGACGCCGCGAAGGAGATCGGCAAGATCGTGGACCTGATCAGCGACGTCGCCGACCAGACCAACCTCCTCGCCCTCAACGCCACGATCGAGGCCGCCAACGCGGGTGAGGCCGGCCGGGGCTTCATCGTGGTGGCCAACGAGGTCAAGGTCCTGGCTCGCCAGACCGCGGGCGCCACGGCAGAGATCGTGCGGGTGGTCGAGAACGTCCAGCGCATCGCGGAGTCCAGCGAGCGGATGATGAAGGACGTGGCGGGCTTCACCGACAACGCGCGGGCGCTGAACGACACCATCGCCGCAGCGGTGGAGGAGCAGACCATGACCCTGCGCGAGCTCTCCGAGAACGTGCAGGAAGGCGCCCTCGTCGTCCGCGAGCTCAACGTCGGTGTCAGCGAGATCTCGAACGGCGTCGGGATCCTCGCGAGCAGCAGCGGCACGCTCGCGCAGGGCGCCGAGCGTATGGCCGGCTCGGCGGTCGCCATGGCGACGCGGACGACCTCCGTCGCCAACGACCTCGACGAGCTCCTCGCGGAGACGGAGCGCACGGTCGGCGACATCCAGGGCGTGGATCGGATCGCCCACACCCTCAAGGACCACGCGGTCGGCCTGCAGAGGATGGTCGGCGGCTTCCGGACCTGAGAACGGCGCACCTGGGAGAACCACATGACGCACCGCCAAGTATGCAGGCTCGCCTGCGGAACGCTCCTCGTCGCCCTCGCACCCGGCTCGGCTCGAGCCTACTCGCTGTTGGAGCGCGACGCGCTGAAACTCGAGCTACGCGGCCTCGGTGAGGCCGGCGTGCAGGCGAACACCAGCCAGGACTCCGCGGGCTACGTCAACGTGGCCCGCCTGATGGTGGTCGCCAAGTACTCGGGGATGGGCCGGGTCATGGTCCAGTACGAGATGAAGAACGGCCGCCCCGAGCTGCTCGACGCCCAGGTGGAGGTGACGCCCTTCTCGTCCTTCATGGTGACCGCGGGCCGCTTCAAGACCCCTGTGTCGTTGGAGTTCGCGATCCCCGCGCCGAAGCTGCGCTTTCATCGACGCGCGGCCCTCAAGAGCCTGGTGCCCACGCGCGCGAATGGGCTCGACGTCGGGTACGAGCACGACCTCGGCGACGTCAGCCTCGGTCTACAGCTCGGCGCGTTCTTGACGAACACCGACCTGTCGAGCGGGATCGACGATGGCGTCCTGGCGACCGCCCGCGCGTACGCAAGGCTCCCGTACGGGGTCACGCTGCACGTGGCCGGGGCGGACCACCTCTTCTCCATGGCTCCGACCGAGGACAGCATGCACCAGGAGGCGGTGATCGACGTCGCGGCGAGCTGGGAGCACGGCGGCTGGGGCGCCCTGGCCGAGGGTGTGGTGGTGGTCGACGAGACCGATGGACCTCGCCCCTACGGCCTGTACGCGATGGCCGCGCACCGCTTCGTGCTGGACATGGACATCGGCCTCGAGCCCGCGGTGGCCTACGACCAGATCCGCTCTGGAGACAACGTCAACCACTTCGGGACGGTCGCGTTCAACGTGTACTGGCTCGACTACCGCCTGGTGACCAGCGTGGACTACCGCGGTGGTCGCGATGACGGAGCGACCTCACACGCCGGGTTCGCGCGCCTGCAGATCGGCTTCTAGCCGCACCGCGTCGTTCATACCTCCACGCGGACGCTGGTGACCGCGCCGCGCAGCGCCACCTCGACCTCCCCCTCCGCCACCGCCAGGGCCTCCAGGTCCCGCTCCCGCCCATCGCAGCGCCACGCCGCCACGATCGGCCGGTGCGCGCAGGACAGCTTGACACGACCCACCTCGTTGTCGTGCCGGTGCAGGCGCACCACCACCCCGGTGCCCCGCGACGCCGCCTTCACCGCGGCCACCGTCACCGCGGGGTGGGACGCCTCGAACACCGTGGGCATCGCCCGCGGGGTCGCCCCCCACGGCGCGTCGTCCAGCGCGTGCCGGACCGCCTGCGGGAGCTCGTTCGCGAGCGCGTCGCCCCCCCGCGTGAGGTCGATGGCGTAGGCGAGCTCCGTCACCTCCAGCTCGGAGCCCCCGATGGGGTGGGCGAAGATCGGGAGCACCCCGAAGGCGCGCTCCCGGCGGGCGTGCCGGCCCACCATCCACTCGAGGACCCCGGCCTGCGACAGGCTCACCGCGGCGGGCCCACCGAGGAACACCGCGAAGCCCAGGTCGGTGTCGGGGCAGCGCACGTGGGCGAGGGAGCGGGCCGGCCAGAAGGTCGGCACCAGCTGGCGCACCGGCGGCCGCGAGACGATGCCGCCCGGCACGTTCATCGCGATGTGGTCGGGGCGCCACGCGAGCGGGAAGCGGCAGGTCACGGTGTAGTCCTCGGGGGCCCGGCCCACCACCCGCATCCGCACCACCGGATCGTCGGCCCGCACGTGGATCCAGCGCTCGAAGCCCGCGTAGTGCAACCTCGCCTGCACACGCACCGTCAGCGCGTCGCCCACCTCCAGCACCTCGAAGCGCGCCGGCCGGGTGGCCACCCGCTCCTCCTCCCGGAACACCCCGCCCCGGAACTCGTGCCCCAGCCGCCACAGGCCGCCGGTGTCCCTATAGGAGACCAGGTCGTTCCCCGGCCCGGCGAGGACGTTCTCGCCGTCCCAGCGGGCGAGCGAGAGCAGGGTGCCTCCGTGGACCTCGTCCAGCACCAGGCGGAGGGCCCCGTTGTCGATGGTGAGCCGATGATCGGCCAGCGACCACACCACCCGCCCCTCGCCGGGCTCCTCCTGCAAGCCTGGTTGCTCGGCGAGCACCGCGTCGGCCAGAGCCTCGGCGTCCTCCAGGACCGGGCGCTGCTCCGCCTCCCAGACCCGGTCGGGGGACGTGCCGGTGACGAAGTCGTGGTGGTTCGCGAACGCGATGCCCTCCCAGGCCTGGGCCACCCGCTCGTCCCGCGCCACGTGCACCGGCGCCTGCAGGATGGCCTGCTCCACCTCCAGCGCCTCGGCGAGCACGAGCTTGCGCACCGTGCGGTTCATGCGCTGCTTGGCCTCGGCCCGGGTGGCGTAGAAGCCCATCCAGTAGGGGTTCGGGTCGAGCCCCACCACCGGGAGCGCGACCCCGCTCGCCTCCACCAGATCGAGGTAGTCGTCGACCCCGGCCGAGACCACCCACACCCCGGAGTCCGGGTAGCGGCGCCGGTTGTAGCCGTCCACGAGCTGCATCAGATCGGGGATGGGCCCGTTGAAGTCGCACCCGATGGGGCAGAACAGGTAGGGGGTGAGGGCCATCGGGGCGAGCTGCTCGACGTAGCCGTCAATCCGCCTTG
>JACKEQ010000074.1 GCA_020632885.1 Alphaproteobacteria bacterium
GCGGACGCGGACACGGACGCGGACACGGACGCAGACACCGACACCAGCGCCCCGCCGGACCCCGTGGCGCTGTGGCACTTCGACGAAGGGTCGGGCACGGTCGCGGCGGACTCGGTGGGCTCGCTCGATGGCACCCTCACGGGTGGCGCGGTGTTCACCGCCACGGGCAGGTCGGGCGGAGGCCTCTCCATCACGGACGGTTGGGTGGACATGGGGGACGTCCTCCCCGCCACGGCCACCTTCTCCGTCGCGTCATGGGTGAAGACCGCACCTGCCGAGCCCACCGGAGTCATCGTGGTCGCGAAGCACTGGTCCACGCTCCAGCAGGGCTGGTTCCTGTCGGTGGGCGACGTGGGCGATGGTGTCACCCAGGCCGGCATGGGTGGGTTCTACGCGGCGGCGGGCTCCTACACGACCGCCATCGGCGGATCCGGGGTGAACGACGGTGCGTGGCATCACCTCGTAGGGGTGCACGACAACGGGACCCTCACGCTCTACGTCGACGGCGCCTTCGCGGGCACCGGGTCGGGCGGGGCCTCCGACAACGGAGCCCACCTCATCGTCGGTGGGCTCTTCAACGGGAGCGGGACCCCGGTGAACGCGTTCTCCGGCGAGGTGGACGAGGTCGCCTTCTACGACCTCGCCCTCACGGCAGCGGAGGTGACTGCGGTCCATCAGCAGTACTGACGGACCGGCGCGCTCTCAGCTGCAGCCGCTCGTGGCGCCGCAGCTCATGCACTTCAGGCAGCTCCCGTTGCGGACCATGGTCATGGCACCACAGTCGCCGCAGGCGTCGCCCTCGTAGCCCTTGGCCTTCGCGTCCAGGACGGCCTGGATGCGGTGGCTGCGGGCCTGGGACACGAGGTGCACGGACGGCGTGGGACCCGCGGGCTCCTCCGCCAGGTGCGGCTCGTCCTCGTCCTCGTCGTAGTAGGCGTCCACGTCGACCTCGAGGTGGTGCGCGACCACCGGGCCGTTCGAGAGCACCACCTCCTCCTCGTACTCGGGCTCGAGGGTCTCGCTGCCGAGCGTGTCGTGGCGGAGGTCCTCCTCGGACACGTGCGCGAGGTCGTCGCGGCCCAGGTAGGTGATGGCGAGCTCGCGGAACACGTAGTCGATGATCGACGTGCTCATCTTGATGCGGTCGTTGCCCATCACCATGCCGTTCGGCTCGAAGCGGCTGAACAGGAACTGGTCCGCGAACTTCTCGAGCGGCACGCCGTGCTGCAGACCGATCGAGATGGCGATGGCGAAGCTGTTCATCAGGCTCCGGAAGGCGGCGCCCTCCTTGTGCATGTCGACGAAGATCTCGCCGAGGCTGCCGTCCTCGTACTCGCCGGTGCGCAGGAACACCTTGTGCCCGCCCACGATGGCCTTCTGCGTGTAGCCCTTGCGACGGTCCGGGAGCCGGCGGCGCTTGGCGAGGTAGCGGACCACCACGCGCTCGGCGATGCGGGCCGGGGAGGCCGCCACCGGCGCGGGGCGCGCGGCGACGGGCTGCACGGAGGCCTCGACGGCGTCGAAGAGCTCCGCGGCCACCGTGCTGGACAGGGGCTGCGAGAGCTTGCTGCCGTCACGGTAGAGCGCGTTGGCCTTGAGACCGAGACGCCAGGAGAGCATGTAGGCGCTCTTCACGTCCGCGATGCGCGCCTCGTTCGGCATGTTGATGGTCTTGCTGATGGCGCCGGAGATGAACGGCTGGGCGGCCGCCATCATCCGGATGTGGCCCTCCACGCTGATGAAGCGCGTGCCCATCCGGCCACACCGGTTGGCGCAGTCGAACACGGGGAGGTGCTCGTCGCGCAGGCCCGGGGCGCCCTCGAGGGTCATCGTGCCCGTGGCGTAGGCGTTGGCCTCGGCCACCTGCTCGGCGGTGAACCCGATGGCCTGGAGGAGGTCCAGGGTGGGGTCGGCGAGCTGGGCGGGGGTGAGCCCGAGCACGTCGGTGCAGAACGTGCGGCCCAGCGTGTAGGGGTTGAACACGAACTTGATGTCGAACGCGCTGCCGAGCTGGGCCTCCACCTTCTCGAGGGTGCTCGCGTCGAAGCCCTTGGCGCCGAGCGTCTTGTGGTTGACGTGGGGCGCGCCGACCAGCGTGCCGGTGCCGGTGGCCCAGGTGACCATCGCGTCGACCTGGGCATCCGAGTAGCCCAGGGTGCGCAGCGCGGGCGGCACGGACTGGTTGATGATCTTGAAGTAGCCGCCACCCGCGAGCTTCTTGAACTTCACGAGCGCGAAGTCGGGCTCGATGCCGGTGGTGTCGCAGTCCATCACGAGGCCGATGGTGCCGGTCGGGGCGAGCACGGACACCTGCGCGTTGCGGTAGCCGTGCTTCTCGCCGAGGGACAGCGCGTCGTCCCACGCCTTGCGGGCGTAGCCGAGCATCGTGGCCGGCGAGGCGTGGGCGTCGAGGGGCACCGGGCGGATGGTGAGGCCCTGGTACTCGTGCGTGGGGCCGTTGTGGGCGGCGTTCCGGTGGTTGCGGATCACGCGGAGCATGTCGTCGCGGTTGGCCTCGTACCGCGCGAAGGGACCGAGCTCACCGGCCATCCGGGCCGACTGCGCGTAGGACTCGCCGGTGAGGATGGACGTCAGGGCGCCCGCCACCGCGCGACCCTCGACGCTGTCGTAGGGCACGCCCATCACCATCAGCAGGGCGCCGAGGTTGGCGTAGCCGAGGCCGAGGGTGCGGTAGTCGTACGAGCGGCGCGCGATGGCCTCGCTCGGGAACTGGGCCATGGCGACGGACACCTCGAGCACCATCGTCCACAGCTTCACGCCGTGCACGTAGCCGTCGAGGTCGAAGCCCGCGGCCAGCTCGGCACCCTCGGTGGTGACCGGCGTGTAGAACGACGTGAGGTTGAGGCTCGCGAGGTTGCACGCCGTGTCGTCGAGGAACATGTACTCGGAGCACGGGTTGCTGGCGTTGATCCGGCCATCGGCGGGGCAGGTGTGCCACTCGTTGATCGTCGAGTCGAACTGCACGCCGGGGTCCGCGCAGGACCAGGCCGCCATGCAGATGTCCTCCCAGAGGTCCGACGCGCGGATCTGGCGGTGCACGGAGCCGTCGGTGCGGCGGATGAGGTTCCACGGCTCGTCGCGGAGCACGGCGTCCATGAACGTGTTCGGGATGCGCACGCTGTTGTTCGAGTTCTGGCCGGACACCGTGGCGTACGCCTCGGACTGCCAGTCGGTGTCGAACACCGGGAACTCGATGTGCGTGTAGCCCTGACGGGCGTACTGCACGGCGCGGAAGATCATGTTGTCGGAGATGGCGGCCCGACGGGCCTCCACGATGGCGGTGGCCAGCGCGCCGTTCACCATGGGGTCGAAGCGGTCCTCACCGGCCAGATCGGCCGTGGCGGCGGCCTTCAGGATGGCGTTGAGGTGCTTCTCGTTCATCCGGCTGCCGGTGACCATCGAGGCCACCTTCTGCTCCTCGGCGACCTTCCAGGACACGAACGCCTCGATGTCCGGGTGGTCGAGGTCGAGGCACACCATCTTCGCGGCGCGGCGCGTGGTCCCGCCGCTCTTGATGGCGCCTGCGGCGCGGTCGCCGATCTTGAGGAAGCTCATCAGGCCGCTGGACTTCCCGCCACCGGAGAGGGGCTCGCCCTCGCCGCGGAGGTTGCTGAAGTTGGTGCCCGTGCCGGAGCCGTACTTGAAGAGGCGGGCCTCGCGGGTCCAGAGGTCCATGATGCCGCCCTCGTTCACGAGGTCGTCGCCGATGGACTGGATGAAGCAGGCGTGGGGCTGCGGGCGCTCGTACGCGGACGGGGAGTCGACCACGTCCCCCGTGGCCTCGTCCACGTACGTGTGGCCCTGCGCGGGGCCGTCGATGCCGTACGCGTAGTGGAGGCCGGTGTTGAACCACTGCGGGCTGTTGGGCGCGCACATCTGGCGGGCCATCATGTAGCGGAGCTCGTCGTAGAAGGCGCGGGCGTCCTCCTCACCGTCGAACATGCCCTGCTTCACGCCCCAGTACGTCCAGCAGCCGCAGAGACGGTCGAACACCTGACGGGCGTCGGTCTCGCCGCCGAAGCGCGCGCCGGGCTCGAGGGCCGCGAGCTGCTCGGTGGCGGGCACGCGGCGCTGGAGCCACGCGGGCACGCCCTCCTCGGCGACCGGCTGGGTGAGCGCGGGCACGCCGGCCTTGCGGAAGTACTTCTGCGCGAGGATGTCCGTCGCCACCTGGCTCCAGCCGGAGGGGACCATCACGCCTTCGTGGTCGAAGACGGTGGTTCCGTCGGGGTTGCGGATCTGCGAGCGGCGGGGCTCGAAGGTCAGCCCGTCATAGGGGCAGTCCAGACCAGCGGTGAAGCGGCGGGGGACGCGCATGGACACCTCGACGAGCGCTGCGGGGCGCTCGGCTGTTCGTTGTTCGTTGTCGGGGGGATCGGTGGTGCCGGTGACCGGCGTGTGTGGGGCGATTGGACGGGCAGACAGCGGCTGGACGCCACCGACAGCGCGCCCGGAGTGGCTCGCCTCGGGCCCGACCACAATATCTTGTGGCTCGAATTCCGGGCAACCCCAACATCTTGTGGTTCCGGGCAGCTGGGAGCCCCGGTTTTCCCCAGGGTCGGGGGCTGCGTGGAGCCCTGCGGGCGGGCGCGGTCTCCGGACGTCCACCGGGCGGACGCCCGTACTTCCCCCTTCGTCCGCAGGTTCTCCCCGGGATTGTCCACAGGTGTGGAAACAGCGAAAGACCGTGCTTCCATGGTTGTTATCGGCCAACATGACGCCGACCTGTCCCGCCGGGAGAGAATGTGAGGAATCTCACAGCGAGCATGCTCGCCCCTGGGATCGACGAGAGGGCGGAGGGGGGTGACCCTTGCCAGGGAACCTCGGGGGAACTTAGGAGCAGCGGCGAGGAGGCCTCATGGTCACAGGACTCATCCACGGTCACCGCGGGCTGGCGTACCTGCTCGTGCTCTCCAGCACCGTCTCCGTGGTGCTCGCGCTCGTCAACGCCCTCCAGGGCAGCAAGCCCGGGCTCGTGAAGGCGGGCACCGTGCTCGGTCGCCGCGTGGAGCCGGCGCTGATGGGCATCGTGGCGCTCATCGGCGGTGGCGCCTGGGTCGCGGCGGGCTTCCCGCTCGCCACGCCCTACCTCTGGGCCGGCGTGCTGGCGCTGGTGCTCCAGGGAGCCCTCGTGGGCATGCTCACCAAGCCGGCGCTGGTCCGTCTGGCGGACGGTGACGCGGAGGCCCGCTGGCGCTGGGTGGCGGCCGCGGTGGCCAACGTCGTCATCGTCTACGGCATCTTCGGCGTGATGCAGGCCAACTGATGGCCCGTCGCGCGGTGCTCGAGGTGGAGGAGATCTCGCGCGATCTGGACCTCGTGGTGTTCCAGCTCGAGCGGAAGGTCCAGGACGACGCCCTCGCGTTGCTCGAGGAGCGCCGCACGCTGCGTCGGGAGCTCGAGCGCCTGCGCGATCGGCTCACGGATGTCGCCAGGGAGCTCGAAGGGGGCTGACCGCCAGGATTGACGTCGGCATCACGGGACCACGGGTTATGGGCCGCGGCTGTTCCCGGGAGATCTGATGTCGCGAGCGAGCCAGCCGACCCTCTTCGGCTACCCGACGGGCCTGTTCAACCTGTTCTTCGCGGAGATGTGGGAGCGCTTCTCGTACTACGGGATGCGGGCGCTCCTGGTCTTCTACATGATCAAGGGTTTCCTCGGGTACAACGACGGGGACGCCTACGCGGTCTACGGCTCCTACACCGCCCTCGTGTACATGACGCCGTTCTTCGGCGGCATGCTCGCCGACCGCCTCCTCGGCGCCCGTCGCGCCGTCGTGTTCGGCGGTCTGCTGATGGCCAGCGGCCACCTCCTGATGACGTGGGAGGTGGACTTCGCGTTCTTCACGGCCCTCGCGCTCCTCATCGTGGGCAACGGCTTCTTCAAGCCCAACATCTCCACGATGGTGGGCGGGCTCTACGAGGAGAACGACCCCCGCCGCGATGCCGGGTTCACCCTCTTCTACATCGGCATCAACCTGGGTGCCGCGATGGCCCCGCTGCTCTGCGGCTACGTGGGCGAGACCTACGGCTGGCACTACGGCTTCGGGCTCGCCACCGTCGGCATGCTCGTGGGGCTCGCGGTCTTCGTGGTGCCCAACGCCGTCTCCCAGGCCCTGATCCTCGGTGCGGCCATCCTCACGGCCATCGGCATGGTGCTCGCCCCGGAGGGCGCGCTCCTGCTCGCGATCAACGGCTTCGTGGCCTGCGCGCTGCTCGCCTCCGCCGTGGCGGCCTTCGTGGCTCTGGGGCGTGGTGGGCTCCCCGACGACGCCGGCATGCCGAAGGACCCCGAGGCCCTCAAGCGCCCGCTGTTCGGAATCCCCGCGGAGTACGCGGTCTACCTCGGCACGCTCTGCGCGGTCCCCGTGCTCGCGATGCTCGTGTGGAGCTCGCGCACCGTGCGGCTCGTGCCTGCCGAGCTCCTCGACGCCCTCTCGCACTCCGAGAGCCCCGCCGTCTCCCTGGGAGGCTTCCTCCTCAAGCAGATCAGCACGCCCCCGGGTGCCCTGCTGTTCGTCGTGGGCGTGATCGCCACCGGCTACCTGCTCAAGGAGGCCTTCGCGAGCGACAAGGTGGAGCGCGAGCGGCTCTTCGCCGTCATGACCATGATGGTGTTCAGCATGCTCTTCTGGGCGTTCTTCGAGCAGGCCGGGTCGAGCGTCAGCAACTTCACCGACCGGAACATCGATCGGGTGAGCGAGGAGCGCGTGGTCACCGAGGCCGACGTCGGCCAGGTGCTCGAGCTCGAGCTCTCCCAGGAACAGCTCGGTCACTACCCGGCGAACCCCGACGTCCAGATGAACGCCATCGCCGCCCTGACGAAGCAGTACCAGGCACGCATGGTGGACCTCGACGAGGCGGGTCGCGAGGAGAAGAACGCCGAGCTGATGGCCACCATCGCCCTCATCCAGAAGGACCGCCGCCTCACGCTCACCGCCCTCGACGCCCTGAAGTCCCAGGACCAGCAGGTCCAGAGGTGGACGGTGGACGCGAGCAACGTCGGCATGGGTGTGGGGGGCTCTGTCATCCCTGCGTCCACCTTCCAGTCCGCCAACGCCATCTTCATCATGGTGTTCGGGCTCATCTTCAGCGCGCTGTGGGGCTTCCTGGGCAAGCGCGGCCTCGAGCCCAGCACGCCCGTGAAGTTCGGGCTCGGCCTCCTGCAGCTCGGGCTCGGGTTCGGCGCGATGTACATGGGGGCCGCCCTGGCCGACGAGCGCGGCATGGGCGCGATGACCTGGCTGCTCCTCGGCTACCTGCTCCACACCACCGGCGAGCTCTGCCTGTCGCCCGTCGGGCTCTCGATGGTCACCCGCTTGTCGCCCACGCGCCTCGTGAGCACGGTGATGGGCGCATGGTTCCTCGCCACCGCCTTCAGCAACTACCTGGCCGCCATCATCGCTGCCCTCACCGGCATCGGGCACGGCGACGGTGGGAACTACGTGCCGGCCCCGGCCGAGACGGTGGACGTCTACGGGGGCGTGTTCCTGCAGATCACCATCGCCGCCACGCTCTCGGCCGTGCTGATGTTCGCGCTCTCGCCGCTCCTGAAGCGCTGGATGCACGAAGACAGCCTCGGTCCCGCCAGCGGCGGCCACCACTGAAGGTTCCATGGGCCGCATCGGCGAGCTGATCCAGGGCCTCGAGCAGATCGTCCCGCCCTGGGTGCTCCTCGCGGCGGCCGTGGTGCTCGCGGTCCTGGCTGCCCCCGGCTGGGTCGAGGGCCTGCGGGTGAAGCGCGTGAAGGCGCGGATCCGGCGGATGACCCGGGCGGAGGCAGGGGAGCGCGAGCGGTTGCTCGCGGAGGTCTGGGCGCTGGCCGATGGACGTCCGGAGGTGCTGCTCGCCCTCGCGCGGGAGGCCGACAAGATGAACCTGCCAGCCCTGCGCGACCGGGCCATCCGCGACCTCGAGGCCCGGGGGACCCACAAGGACGCCCTCCGTCGGCTGGAGGGGCCGCCGAAGCCCGGTGAGCACCGGTTCGCCCACCCGGTCGAGGCGTGCGTCTCGATCGAGCGCCTGCTCGAGAACGGCGCGGACGAGGCGGCGCGCGCCCGGCTCGCCGAGGCCCTGCAGCGCTTCCCGCGCGACGAGGGCCTGCTCGCGCTGCGGCAGCGCCTCGAGGGGTCTCAGGCGGTCTGAGGGCCCCGGAGGCGGGCCTTCACGCCGTCGACCAGGCGGACGGCCCACCCGCTCGGCAGGAAGGCCAGGTAGCCCCAGAGGGTGGACCAGCTGAAGATGCCTACGGCGAGCAGTCCGAAGATCCCGACGTGCACGAGCACCCCGACGATCAGGGTGGCCATCCGCGTGCGCCTCCAGATCACGAGCGGCGCGAAGAACACCTCCCACACGAGCGTGATCCAGGTGAGCAGGGCGAGCACGGCCCGCACGGGCTTCAGGGGCAGGATCGCGTCGGTGAGGGCGGGGAACCGCGAGTAGCCGATGTCGGACAGCGAGTAGTAGATCGCCGAGCCGTCGAGCCAGGTGAACCCCGAGCACTTCGCGATGCCGGTGTACGTGTACATCACGATGAGCTGGAGCTGGATGAGGCGCATCGAGAACACGGGGGCCGTGGCGTCCGTGGCTCCGCGGAGGCGGGCGTCCACCGACCACGCGCGGCCGCTGTCCGTGAAGAGCATGTAGAACGTGAAGATCCGCAGGAGGCGGTCGCCGCCGTTCTGGATCCAGGGCGACCGGTGCCAGTAGGCCGCCAGCAGGAACACGATGACGATGTTCATCAGGGGCGTGCCGAAGCCCACCGTGAACGCGAGGATGGCGACGAGCCCCGCTACGTGCACGGCCTGCAGCTGGCCGTCGGAGAGCCCGTCCAGGAAGTGCGAGCGGTAGATCGACCAGTTCGTGTCGAGGAGCTCCGTGTCCACGGGCCCGCGGTCGCTGAACCACAGGGTGAGGTCCGGCCAGAGGGCGAGCCACCACGCCAGCAGCAACAGCCCGAGGGTGATGCGCATGGCGGCGAGGTCGCGGGCGTCGCGCTCCTCGAACAGGAAACGCATCACCGCGGGCAATTCCAGCCTCCTGCCTTGCGGCGGCTCACGGGCCACTGCTCGCGTGGCGTCTCGCCGCGCCGCTCGGGCGGCGGGGTGGCCTGAGACTCGATGAAGAACTCCACGGACCGCAGGGGCTCGCCGCGGGCCGCCATGACGCGGCAGTAGTACCGCGTGTAGGCCATGCGGAGACGCTCGCGGTGGCCGCCCTCGGCGTTGCGCTCGTGCTTGCCCGCGCGGGCGTAGGACCAGATGACGCCGTTCGGATCGGGCCGGCCGACCACGAGGGGGAGCGGCACGCGCGACTTGTCGGGCCGCACGCCCTCCACGACGAGCCAGCTCGTCGAGAGGCGGGGGTTCGGCACGAACATCGACCAGTTCTGGTGGACGCCCACGCGCCACTGGTACCACTCGGTTCCCGGCCAGGGACCGATCGGATCGCGGAGGCTGGCCCAGGTGTCCAGCGCCTCCTGCAGGGGCGCTGTGGCCCCGCCGGAGGGCAGCGTGCGGCTCACGTGCTTGCTCACGTCGACCGACATCACGAGGAGGTGCCAGACGAGCCACACGAGCAGCAGGGGACGGATGGACCGCGCCATGCGCGGGACTAACCGAACGCCCCCAGATCCGCGATCAGCACGCTGTCACCTGTGCGATCTGCAACACCGTACACCCGGCGTCGCGACACGATGCTCGACTGGCCCCGGAGGTCCCAGGCCCCTTCCCGCCCGTAGCTGTTCGCTCCGACGATCACGGCGTCCACGGGCGCCCGACCCGGCACGACCTCCGGCAGGTGGGCCCAGTCCTCCGACCAGCCCGTGGCGAGGCGCGTCTGCCAGTACGCCTGGAGGCTGCCGTCCTCCTGGATCCAGTTCGTGGGGAAGGCGATGACGTCGGGCCTCCTGGCCGCACACCACGCGAGGAACCGGTCGTCGTTGAGGTCCATGCAGATCCCGACGGTGAACACCCCACGCCCGGTGTCGACCAGTGGGTAGTCGTGCCTCCCGGCGGTGGCCCAGGGGAGGTCGGCCTCGAACAGCAGGGACTTCCGGTAGACGTGGGCGAGCTGGCCGTCGGGGGCGACGATCAGGGCGCTGTTGTGCAGGGCGTCCCCGTCGCGTTCGGGGAACCCCACGACGAGCCACGCGCCCACCTCGCGGGCGAGGGGACCGAGGGCAGCCAGGGTCGGGCCGTCGGCTGGCTCGGCCACCGCCTCCACGGCCGCCAGCGACGTGAACGCATAGCCGCGGAGCGCCATCTCCGGGGCGACGATGAGGTCGGCGCCGGCGGCGGCGCGGACGACGCGCGCCAGGCTCTGCACGCTCGCGTCGAACGAGGGTCGGGCCTTGTGCTGGACGGCAGCGACGCGCATTCGACGCGCGTATCCCGTGCGGTCGGGTCGGCCTCACAGGATTCCGACATCCGGGGCGGCTCCCATCCGGTACATCGGTACACAGGAGGTGCCATGCCACGCGTCCGACTCTCCCGGATCCCTCTCCTGCTCCTCGCTCTGGGGTGCAAGGGCACGCCCACCCCCACCGAGCCCCCGGTGTGTACGGTGGGCTGGGCGGATCGTGACGGCGATGGGTACGGCAGCCCGCTGCTCCAGACGAGCTCCTGCCAGGAGCCGATCGTCGAGAACGACCTCGACTGCGACGACACGGCCCTCGCGATCCACCCGGACGCCGTGGAGGTCTGCGACGGGGTGGACAACGACTGCAACGGGTTGGTCGACCTCGACGACCCCTCCATCGGTGGTGCCGACCAGTGGGAGGACGTGGACGGGGACGGCTTCGGTGCGGGGGAGCCGGTCCGGCTCTGCGAGGCCATCACGGGCTGGGTCACCAACGGCGACGACTGCGACGACATCCTGCTGGAGGTGAACCCCGACGCCGTCGAGGTGTGCGACGGGGTCGACAACGACTGCAACGAGCTCGCGGACGACGAGGATCCCGGGCTGGACACCACCACCGCGGACACCTGGTTCGTCGACGACGACGGCGACACGTTCGGCACGAACGTGGAGATCCTGGCCTGCGTGCAGCCCGAGGGCACGGCCACGAACCCCGTGGACTGCGACGACATGGAGCCCACGACCCACCCGGGTGCCGTGGAGATCTGCAACAACCTCGACAGCGACTGTGACGGCGGGCCCGATGGCACGACGGTCTCGCCGGACGTCTGCGCCGAGTTCGAGATGGCGTACACGGGCGCCTACACGGCCACGATCGTCCAGGGCGGCGAGACCCGGACCTGCTCGGGCACGGCCACGATCCAGATCGACCGGGCGCTGGACCCCGCGCTCCAGGGCTCGTTCACGTGCAGCCTGGACGCGCCTGCAGGAGGCTTCACGCTCGGCCAGGCCGGCACGATCACGGGATGGGTGACGCGCGACGGGGATGCCTGGGGCACCGTGGAGGCCTTCGCAGGCACCGTGCGCGACTGGGAGGGCTCGGTGGCCGCGGGCTCGCAGACCGGGTCGGGCGACGGGCTCCAGATCGACGGCGGGACGGCGTGGAACCTCGACTTCTCCTGGACGGTGAGCCCCTCGGCGCCCTGATCCCTGATTCCTTCAGAGACCACCGACCGGCAGGCCGCTCGGCACGCTCGCGGGCACGAGGTGGGTGAGGTCGAGCATGGCGGGATCCGTGAGGGCGCCCATGAACACCATCATCTCGTCGCTCACGAGGTGCGCGGGCACGCCGCTCACCACGCCAGGCGAGAGGTTCTCGAGCATGTTGTCGAAGTTGTCGTACTGGGTGTTCCAGAGCGACGGGTCGATGACGTTGTCCTCGGGGCGCCAGGCGCGCAGCGAGCCCTCGATGTCGATGTAGTGCTCGATGTAGACGCGGAGGTCGCCGAACTGGCCCGCGTGCCCCCACGGCCCGGTCAGCTCCACGTTGTGGAGGCTCGGGGAGCGGAACGCGTAGCGGTCCCTCGGGTGGCCCGTGACCAGGATGCGCCCGAAGTCGTCGCGGTTGTCCACGCCCCCGCGGGTGCCCGTGCCGATCTGTGGCACGCCCGTGTTGTGGAAGTCTGCGTCGGAGAGCATCGGGCCCCCGTGGCAGGTTCCGCAACCCGCGGCGAAGTAGTCGAGGGCGCCGTCGATCTGCTCTTCGGTCATCGCGTCGTCGTCACCCGCCACGAAGCGGTGGAACGGGCTGCCGGTGCTCAGGAAGGCCTGGGACTCGAAGGCGCCGATGGCGTTGCCCACGTGCGCCATGCTCATGTCCTGGAACGACGTGCCCGGGTAGGCCGCCTCGAACATGGTCACGTACTGGGGGATGTTCCCGATGCGCGTCATGTAGGCGTTCCAGATCTGCGTGAACTCGCCGGCACGGATGTCCGCGATGGGGTTCTCGCCGGGCTGGCCGCGCATCTCGACGGGCGAGGTGGGCGGGAACATCGCCTGGGCACCGAGGGCGCCGTAGCCGTCGCGCAGGACCTGCTGCATGGCGGGGGTGACGTGGTTGCCCGCGGGGGTCAGGAAGCGGCCCTGGTCGTCCATGGCGACCCGGGCGTCCCAGAACATGCCGTCGAACATGTGGCGGTTGAACAGCTCGGGCGCGTTGCGGGGCACGATGTGCCCGCCCACGCGGTTCATGCCGAGCCCGACGCCACCCGTACCGAGCGGCAGCGGCCGGTTGTCGTCGGTGTTCAGGGTGGGGTGGTGGCAGGTCAGGCACGCGATGTCCTGGTTGCCG
>JACKEQ010000075.1 GCA_020632885.1 Alphaproteobacteria bacterium
TTCTTCGCGAAGTCGGTGCCGAGGTGCTCCCGCATGCCGGGAACGTTCTCCATCACGAAGGCCCTGGGCTGTGCCTGCCGGACCACGCCGAGGAAGTACTTGTAGAGCTGATTTCGACCGGGGTCGGTGACGCCGCCGGAGAGAACGCGCTCCGCTTCGGCGAGCAGGCTGGCCTGTTTGGCGCGCCCGATCCGCGAGAAGCCCTGGCACGGCGGGCCGCCTACGACGATATCTGGCGGCTCCCGCAGAGAGTCGAGCAGTCTTCCCACCTCGAGGTTGTTGACGTCGCCGCTCTCGGGGCCTCCGAAGACCACGGGTTCTTCGTCGCGGAATGTGTTCCGGAATGTCGTCGCCGCCGATGCGTTCCACTCGACCGCGCCGACGCAGCGGGCCCCAGCGGCCCGGAACCCCAACGCCATGCCCCCCGCGCCGGAGAACAGATCCAGCACCGTTGCTTCCACTCGATGCACCACCATGAAGCGTGATCAGGCTGCCGTTATAGCCACCCGTCTGAACCCATGCCCCGGAGAAGGCCTGTGGCTGAACTGCACGCCGAGCCGTCGCCGTCGCTGTTCCCCGACATGTCCACCACCATCGCGGAGGGGAAGGGGCGGATCCGTCCCCGTGCCCGGCTCCTCAAGACCATCGGTGCCGAGCTGATCTCCAGCGAGGTGGTCGCGGTGATCGAGCTGGTGCGGAACAGCTACGACGCCGATGCCACCGAGGTGGAGCTGGTGTTCGAGCGTCCCGAGACCCCGTCTCTGGCGACCCTGGAGATCCGCGACAACGGGCACGGCATGAGTCGGGAGGTCCTCCTCGGCCCGTGGCTCGAGCCGGCGACCGACTGGAAGTCCGGCAAGCACGATGCTCCGACCAGCGGCGAGCACTCCCCGGCGGGTCGTCGTCGGCTCGGCTCCAAGGGTGTGGGGCGCTTCGCCGCGCAGCGGCTCGGCAGTCACCTGGAGCTCCGTACCCGTCCGACCCAGAGCGAGAGCGAGCTGATCGCGTTGTTCGATTGGACCGCCCTCGAGCGTGATCAGTACCTCGATCAGGTGCGTATCCCCTGGCGGGAGGCCACTGCGGAGCACGTGGACGCTCACGGCACCCATCTCTGCATCTCCCGCCTGCGCGACCCCTGGACCCCCGAGCGGTTCGACAAGCTCAAGCTGGGCCTCTCCCGACTGGTCAGCCCGACGATGCGCGAGGACTTCCGGATCACCGTCGTCATCAACGGTGCATCCGACGAGGTGCGCCCCGCTCTCGACGCCGAGAAGGCGATGTACGCCGTGGAGGGTGAAGTCGCGCCGGATGGCAGGTGCACCATCGCCTACACCGACATCAATGGGGCGTCCGAGACCTGGGAGCGGACGGTGGTCTGGCCTCCCGAGGTCGCCGCGCAGTGTGGCCCGTTCCGGTTCCGGATCAACGCATGGGACCTGGACCGTGAGCCCCTCCAGATGTTCCTGAAGAAGACTGGAAGCAAGCTCGGCCTTCGCGACTTCCGGACGATCATCCGCGATCACTCCGGGGTCAGCCTGTACCGGGACGGCTTCCGGATCCTTCCTTATGGCGAGCCCGACAACGACTGGCTTCGCCTCGACAGGCGACGGGTGAACAACCCGACGATGCGTCTCTCCAACAACCAGATCCTCGGAACGATCCAGCTCTCCGCCGACCTCAACCCGGAGCTGAAGGATCAGACCAACCGGGAGGGCCTGGTCACGAACGACGCCTACCGACACCTCCAGGAGGTCGTGCTCGAGCTGCTCGGGTACCTCGAGATGCGTCGCTTCAACGCCCGCCGCGCCATGGACATCGACTGGCAGCGGCGGTCCTCCTCGCTCCCCGAGCTCGACACCGATGCGGCTCACGACCAGATCGAGACGCTGATCGAGGGGATCCAGAAGAGTAGCGGGGGAGCGTCCGAGACCCGGAAGGTGGAAGCACTCAAGCAGGCCGTCACCGACTTCCGCGACTCCACTGCCGATGCCGTCCGGCACTACGCCAGCCTCGCCGCGGTGGGCCAGATGAGCGGCCTGGTGTTTCGGCAGCTCCGGCATCCCGTGCGCCAGATCCGCTCGGACCTCGACCTCGTCCGCGAGGATCTCCGGTCAGGAGTCCAGGATCCCGAGGACCTCCAGGATCTCCTCGAATCCGTCGAGCGTTCCCTGCGTCGGCTCACGGAGATGGAAGCGCGGATGGAGAAGCTCGACCCCCTTGCGGTCGGCCGACGCGGGCGCAGGGTGAGCTCGCTCAACCTCGCGGAGGTCCTCGTCGAGGTCATCGAGCCCTGGCTGGAGGAGTACGACCGGCACGGAGTGATGCTCGAGCTGAAGGTGGCTCACAAGCGCACGGTACGCTCCAACCGCGAGGTCATCCATCAGGTCGTGTCCAACCTGCTCGACAACGCTCTATGGGCCGCCACACAGGGCGAGACGAAGACCCCGAGGGTCACCGTGGAGCTCACCGCGGATGGATTCTCCGTCGTCGACAGTGGGCCCGGCGTGCCGGAGGGCGTGGGCGGCGCGGTGTTCGAGCCGCATTTCTCCACCCGGGAAGACGGTCATGGGCTGGGCCTGACGTTGACGCGCGATCTTCTGAAGACCGTCGGGGGCCGCATCGAGCTCACGTCGTCGAAGCCTGCGACGTTCGCCGTCACCCTCAAGAGCTGAGCAGACGCGCCCCGAAAGAGGAAAGGGGGGCGCCCGCGCCAGCGGCCTACCCCGCGGGGCTCCCGAGCGCCCGGAGGTGCGGAAGGGCCTGCGCGCACGCCGAGGCCTTCGCGTCCTTCTTGGTGGACTCCACGCTCCCCGTGAAGCTCTGCCCATCGGGGAGCGTGACCGTGCAGATGAACCCGTGCGCGCGAGCCTCGAACGCCCATCCGTCTCTCGTGGGTGAGGTCCTCCAGATCCCCGTGTAGAGCTGGTTGAACACGGAGCTCGCGTTGACCGGGATGTCCTCGAGGCTCTCGAACCAGTGAGGTGCCCACCAGCGATGCACGAAGGCCTCGACTCCGCGCATGCCGTCTGCCAGGAAAGCGGCCCCGATGAGCGCTTCCACGTGGTCGGACAGCGCCTTTCCCGCCTCGATCTGCCCCTGTCGGACCTCACCGAGCCCACCTCGGATGTACCGTAGGAGCTCGATCTCCTCGGCGATCTCCGTCATGAGCGGCCGTCCGCAGAGGATCTCCCTGCCCGCGTCCAACAGCCCGGGATCCCGGAAGGGAAACCTACGCCAGAGCTCGGCGGCGACGACGGCCTCCAGCACCCGGTCGCCCAGCCACTCGAGGGCCTCGTGGTGGTGTCCAGCGGCCCCGCCTTCCTGCAGGTACGCCTGACGGGTCAGCGCCGCTTCGAAGTACCCACGGGTCTCCGGATCGGCCCACATCGGCTCGAAGTCCACCAGGAACGGTGGGATCGGAAGGACGTCCATCATCTGCCTCCTCCAGGCTTCTTCTTTCGGGCGGGAACGAGCGGACGCACGGCCCGTACGAGCCCCGCGAGCTCCTGAGCGTGGCGTCCGGGGCTGGCCCGGTCGCCCTGGGGCTGGATGATCGTGCGCGCCGTGCGCAGGGCCGGATGGCCCGCGAGCGCCCTGTGCACACCCGCCCCGATGATCCACGTCTGCTGGATGGGCTCGTCGGCCACCATGGGCCACACGTGCCGAGTGAAGCTGTCGCGAACCATCCGCTCGTAGGTGTGACCCGACGCTGCGCGACCCCCGCCCGGCACGTAGACCCCTGCAACACAGGCGTCCACGAGCCAGACCCCGTGGTCTCGCAGCCACTCGAGCACATCGAGCTTCCAGCGAAGCCGCTCCTCCAGCGTGGAGTCGCGTTTGCGCGGCTGTCGGGCATACGGTCCGCCGGCGATGGCACCGAAGATGTCCCAATACTGCCTGGTTCCAGCGTTGCTCTCGGGCCCTGGACGGCACAGCCCGCTCTCGCCGTACCCCAGGCAGTACACGAGTCGGCAGAAGGCCGTCGGGAGCTGGGGCAGGCCCGGCACGGTCACGGCGATGCCCGCATCGCCGGGAGCCTCGGCCACATGGCTCTCGGCCACGAGCAGGACACGGACCTCCTGCGGGCGCCACACATCCCGCCACGCCGACACGCTGGCGAGGTAGCCCGCTGACTCCGCCGTGCCGCCCGTCCTCCCTGCCCACTCTGCCGCCCACGCGTGCACAGGGTCGTCACCGATCGGGTCCGTCGGCGTGGGCGACGTTCTGGGTGCCTCGGCTCTCCGCACTGCCTGCCGGACCACCACCCGGAAGGCCTCCACCGCCGGCGGGAGCTTCGGGAAGTGGTAGCACCGCACGTCGTCCCACGACCGCGTGTCCCTCACCTCGCCGAAGGTCCGCTCCAGCTCGGCGCGGGTGAGGGCGATGGTGAACGGCTTCCCCCCGTCCTGGGGGGCGATGCGCTGCACCAGCACGTCGTCGGGTTTCCGCAGCGCCTCCCACGCGTCGCGCAGGAGGTAGAGCCGGGTGCGGCTGTAGTGCACGAACACCCGCCCGTCGTCCCGGTGGAGCTGGGGGGCGGTGCCAGGGTCCGGGCCCGCCGCCAGCGCCCGGACCTTCGGGTGGTCGACCGCGGTGCCCCGGGAGGGACGCGTCTGCCAGGGCTTCATGTGGTGCTCCCCGATGTGGGCGGGATGTACACGAGGGTGCCGCGCGACCGCACGCCCGCCAGCCGACGGAGAACGCGGGAGGCCTCCTCCGAGCGCTCGCGGACCCGCTTTGCGTACGCCGTGGTCCCCAGGAGCCGCGCCGCCTCCCGGCACACCTCGTCGATCTCCAGCTCCATGCCCTGGGCCCGCTGGAGCACCCACGCCTGGGCATTCGCGATCTCACGGAGGGGGATCTGGTCGAAGGAGCGGGCGTCCCCGGGCACCCGGAAGGTCCGCCAGCTCTCGGGGCTCATGCGTGCCGGCCAGAGCGCTCCCTCCGCGATCCGGGGCCGCTGCTCGGGCGCGATGGAGCCCAGAGCGAGCTCGAAGCGACTGCGGATCCGCGCGCCCAGGCGGCCGAAGGCCCACGCCTCCCGGACGAGCTGCCAGGCGTGCTCCACCTCCAGCGGGCCCGAGAGGGCGAGCTCCTGGATGCGGCGCGCCGTGAGCACGAGACCCTGGGGGCCGTTGAAGTCGACGGACGGGTCGATGGGCGGCAAGACCGGCATCCGAAACAGCGGAGCATCGAGCTGACCCGCCAGACCCTCGGCCTGCCCCATGGCCTCGCGCACCCGATCGAGGGCGGTGGTGGCTTCTGGCTCGGGGGCTTGCGGCTCCGGAGCGAGCACCGTCGGAGGGTCCAGCAGGCGTGCGCGCTGGAGGCGCGCGGCCTCGAGGTGCCCGTCGAGCGCCGCGAGCAGGCGGGCGAGGGCGGTGGGACGAGCGTGCCACCAGTCCGTGCTCCACACGCGCTCGATGCGCCAACCCAGCGACTCGAGAACCTGCTGGCGGAGACGGTCGCGCTCCCGGGCGACCGCAGAGCTGTGGTAGCTCGCCCCGTCGCACTCCACCCCCACGAGGTACGCGCCCTCCCGATCGGGGTCCAGCACGGCGAGGTCGACGCGGTAGCCGCTCACGCCCACCTGGCAGTGCACCTCCCAGCCCCTGGCGCGGAGAGCCTCGCAGATCTCGCTCTCCAGCGGCGACTCCGGCTCCGCGGAGGGGTCGAGGGAGGCGGCGGCATCGATGGCGACGAAGCCGTGCTCCGCGTACGCCAGGTACGTCTTGAGGTGGGCGACCCCGACAGCGCGGGTCCGGGAGAGGTCGATCTGGTCCGCCCGCAGCGTGCTGACCACGACGACCTTCTGGCGCGCCCGGGTGACCGCCACGTTCAGGCGCCGTTCGCCCCCGTCCCGGTTGAGCGGACCGAAGTTCATGGACACCCGTCCCTGACGGTCGGGCCCATACCCGATGCTGAAGAAGACGACGTCCCGCTCGTCCCCCTGGACGTTCTCCAGGTTCTTCACGAACAGACCCTCGTCACCCCGGTAGAGGGCCTCCAGCATGGGGTTCTTCACCCGCTCGGCCTCGAGCACGTCCTCCACCAGGCGCTGCTGGGCCGAGCTGAACGTGATGACGCCCACCGTGGGCCTCTCGCCGTCCGGCAGCTCCGCGATGGCGACGACCTCACGGCACACCGCCAGGGCCTCCTCGCGGTTCGTGCGGCTGACGGAGCGGTCGTAGTGGCCGTCCGGCACCGGCAGCAGGTGCACCCCCAGGCTCGGGACCCGGTGGCTCGCGCTCGGGAACGTGTGCAGCCTGCCGTCGTAGTACTGGTGGTTGGAGAACGCGATGAGCGCCTCGTGCTGGCTGCGGTAGTGCCAGGCGAGACGATGCTCGGGCAGCCCCGCGCTGACGGCCTCCTCGAGGATGCTGTCGAGATCCACGCGGTCCTCGTCGTCCTCCTCGTCGGCGGCCGTGCTCCCGAAGAACGTCGTGGGGGGGAGCTGCTTGGTGTCCCCGACGATGATGACCTGCCCGCCCCGCGCGATGGCGCCGACAGCGTCCCACGGAGGGATCTGCGAGGCCTCGTCGAACACCACGACGTCGTAGCCGGGAAGTGCGGGGTCGAGGAACTGTGCGACGGAGAGGGGGCTCATCAGGACGCACGGCTTGAGGCGGCGGAAGAGCTGCGGCACGCGCGCCAGCAGCTTGCGGAGGGGCATGTGGTTGCGCTGGAGCTGGAGCTGGTGCTTCAGGGTGGCCATCTCCGCCCCTGGCGCGTCCAGGGTCGGCACGCCGGCAGCGAGTCGCCCCACGATCTGCTTCCGCGTGAGGTCGAGCACCTCGTCGTCCAGCTCGGCGAACCTCTTCATGACGGCCTGCTGGTCGACTCCGCGCAGACGCCCGAGGGCGGGCTCGTCGTCGACGGCCTGCTCCCACCAGAGCTCGAGCAGGGAGCGGCGTACGGAGGCCTGGAGCCCCTCGATGTCGCCGTCACCATCGCGGACCGACGCGACGACCGCGCCCAACCCGAGCTCCTCGAGCTGCAGCAGGGTCCCTTCGAGCAGGCACCAGTCCCGAAGCGAGTCCCTGTTGGCGGCGAGGACCTCGATCAGCTCCCTCTGGTCGGCGAACCCTGCGGGGCTGTCGATCCCGAGGAGGTCGCCCAGTGCGGCCCAGCTCTCGGACCAGGTGCGCACGCACCCCTCGAGCCCGACGAGCGTGTCACCGCGCGCCGTGCCTTCGGCGACGAGGTCGACATCGGTGGTGTACAGCGGGAGGAGGGCGTCCCGGAGCGCGATGGCCTGGGCGGGCGGCAGGGACGCGGTGAGGTCTGCGACAGCATCGCCGAACGCCTTCCCGGCGTCGGCCACGGCGCGGAGACGCTCGGGATCGGTCTGAAGGCCCTTCCAGTGTGCTCCGAATCGCTCGCGGATCCCGGGCTCCTTCTCGGCGACGGCGGCCCGATGGCGACCCACCGCCAGGGCCTCGCTGACGAGGTGCAGGAGGGAGGTGTCGTCGGGGAGCGCCACACCGGGTCGGAGGTGGGCGCGAAGCCTCTTCCGCGTGGAGTAGAGCATCAGCCAGGCGATGAGGAAGAACACACCCTGCCAGCGCTTCAGCCTCTGCCTGTGGCCCTCGAGATCCTCGGTGTCGACGGCGGGATCGAAGACCGTGGCGACCTCGGCGCGCGCCGCGTCGTGAGCCATGAGGGGCTCGGTGATCGCGTCGAGCAGCGCCAGGGCCTCGGACCGCGTCGCCTCGCGGGTCAGCGTCGCGGGAGGGCCGGGTGAGCGCGCCAGCAGACCGGCGACCGTCGCGAGACCCTCGATCTCCCTGGATGTGGTCGGGACGAGCTGGAGGCCGAGCTGCGCGCGGCACGCCTCGAGAGCGTCCGCCAGACGCGCGGCATGCCCGTCCATCGCCGCCAGGAGCTCCTCGACCTGCCTCTGGAGCCGCGGGGACCAGGCACCGACCCGGGCGACCCGCCAGGGATGGACCCTCGGAGGGCCGGTCTCGTGCACCGCGACGCGCAGCGCCCTGGCGCACTCCTGCCACGCCACCAGCCAGGCCGGATCGACGCGGGTGAGCACCTCGGCGGGGAGGGGCAGCCGAGCTGCGGACCGGTGCCGGATGAGCTCGGCGAGCACGCCCTGGGTCGTGAGGCCGAAGGGGCTCGGGCGACGGAGGAGCTCCGCGGTCTGGTTGAGCTGCGCCGAGACGGACTCGAGCTGGCGTGTGCGGTCGGCCCACGACGCCGGAGGGGTCGCCGAACCTGCCTCCAGGGCCTGGGCGAGGGACTGCAGCACGGCCTTCTTGTTGGCCTGCCGCGAGTGGAGCTCCAGGCAGAACGGGCCGAGCCCGACGGCGGTGAGGCGTCGATGCACCACGTCGAGGGCCGCCATCTTCTCCGAGACGAACAGGACCGTGCGCCCCGAGGCCAGCAGGCTCGCGATGATGTTCGTGATGGTCTGGCTCTTCCCGGTGCCCGGCGGGCCCTGCAGCACGAACGAGTTGCCCTCGACGGCCGCGGCGACCGCCTGGAGCTGGCTCGGGTCTGCGCTCACCACCGGAAGGAGCGTGGAGGGCGGGTGGGAACCGTCCAGACCCTGGGGGTCCGGGAAGCCCGTCGCCATCGGGAAGGACTCGCCGCCACCCTCGAAGATGTGCGCCACCACGGGGTTCTTCAGGATGTGCTCGGTCTTCGCCTCGAGGTCGAGCCACATCAGGAACTTGGTGAACTCGAGCTGGGAGACGGTGCACTCGCCGGTCACCTCCCAGCGGGGGAAGCCCGCCGCGAGCCCGGCGAAGGCGCGGAGAATCGCCGCCACGTCGACGCCGGAGGCGTCGGTCGGGAGGATGTCGATGTCCGGGAGGTGCGCGTCGTAGTCGTCCTTCAGCTTCTTCAGGAGGGTGACGTTCACGCGCGTCTCGTCGTCGGCGCTCTCGATGGCGTACAGCCCGTTCCCACGGCGTGACAGGGAGACCGGGACGAGGAGGAGCGGCGCCTTGCGCAGCATCGCGCTGTCCTCGCGCTCGTACCAGTGGAGCATGCCCACCGTCAGGTATAGCGTCACCGCGCCGCTCTCCCCGAGGGCCAGGCGGTTCACGAGGAAGAGCTCGGAGGCGCGCTTGTCGAACTCGCGCTCCGGGAGGGTGGAGAAGACCCGGCCGCTCTGCTGTTGCTCGAGGTGGAAGGCCTCCAGGGGCTGCTCGCCTGAGAGCAGGGCGTGGGACGTGGGGTCGCGCGGGTCGTTGGCGTCGAGGAAGGCCGCCCGGGCGCTGACGATGAGGGTCCTGCCCGCCGCGAGGGCGTCCTCCAGGCCGGCGCCGTCGACGTGGGCGAGGGGGATGGAGCGCTTGTTGTCCCTGAATGCGACGAGCTTGTTGCGCAGGGACAGGTCGAGGAGACGGGCCTTCCACCGCTCCAGGCGACCCTGGGGGGTGGAGGGGAGGGGAGGCTCGGCCGCGTTGGGCGCGTAGGACGCGGGCTCCAGGGGCTGCTCCGGCTCGACGGCACGCTCCTCAGGGGACGCCGTGGGGCTCACGAGCTGCAGGGGCAGGATGCGGTGCAGACGGGCGGCACGGACGTCCACGGCGAACTGCAGCGTGTCTTGGGCCAGGCTCGCCGTCGCGGAGGTCACGGCGTCGTCCCAGGGCACCCCGTTGGCGACAGCGGAGCTGTCGAACACCACGAGCTCGCCCGCGCGCACGCGGTTGCGGAGGTGGGCGGCGTCGTCGGTGGCCGGTGTCTGCAGGGGCCGGTCCACCAGCCAGACCCCCGGGTAGGCGTGGCCCTCGACCAGCACCAGGATGGGGTGCAGTCCGGCCTGCTCCAGCAGGGCAGCGAGCAGCACGGTGAGGTCGAGGCAGGTGCCGAGCCGGGCGGTGAGGATCTCGGCGGGGAGACGGATCTTCTGGCCGGTGGTCTCGAAGCTGGCGGGTGGGTTGATGTAGTGCAGCTCCAGCGCTGCCACGGCCTCGTAGAGGCTCCGGGCGATGGCCTGCACGCGCTCGGGGCTGCGGGACTGGTACCCGTCGAGCCCCCCGGAGCCGGTGTGCGCGGCGAGGCGCTCGGAGGCCGTGCGGAGCACCCCGGCGAGCCGGGGGGTGTTCGGCAGCACGAACGCGGCGAGGAGCTCGGGCAGCCCACGCACGCCGGCCCATTCGTTGGGTGCGAGGACCTCCACCTCGCGTCGCTCCTCGAAGGCCGGGGTACCGTCGCTGCCGACCAGCTCGACCACGACCTCGCCCCGGATCCGCTCGGTGAGATCCCGCAGGATGCCAGGATCCATGCGCAGGGCGTGGGTGCCGACGGTGCAGGAGCCGCCTGCAGGCACCTCGTCGACGTCGACCTCCAGGGGACGGAAGAACCCCGGGCTCGACGTCACCCGGAGCCGCGCACCTTCGAGCGCGCCGGAGCCCGCGTTGCGGATGCGCACGTCACCCAGGACCCGCACGGCGTTCTGCTGGGCCGCGAGGTTGATGACGCTCCCGACCTCCCACCCGAGCTCGACGGGCTCACCTGCCGACATGGTCGGGCTCCCTTCAAAGGGCGCAGCATAGCGACGCTCTGGCGTGTGCGTCTACGACCTGCGGGCGCTCTGGCGTTCACGAAGGCCGAAAACGCGGGACTACCGGAGCGGGGTCACCAGAGCGGTCAGGACGAGGAGCGCTCGCTGCTTCACATCTTCCGGCTGGCCAGCCATCAGGGCGGCGAGCCTCTGCTCGGGGTCGGTGGGGGCAGGCGGCTCGCCCGACGGGGTCGCCCGCAGGAGCTCCCAGGGCTCGACCTGCAGCCCGCGAGCGAGCTTCTCCAGTGTGACGAGCCCGGCGGCACGGGCGCCTGACTCGATCTTGGAGATCTCGGGGGTCGCGACGCCGGACCGAGCGGCGAGCTCCGCCTGGGTCATGCCGAGCTCCCGACGCAGCTCGCCCACGCGATGGCGGATGGTCTCTCGAAGCGGCTGGCTCGGCATGTGCGCATCTACGGGACGAGCCCAGACCCTGCGATGGCTGTTGAGCCATTGACAAAATCACAGAGGCAGGCCAACATGTACGCCTGGTCTGAGCCTGCTTCATCCCCCGACCGCGTACAGGAGGCAACGGTGCGACGCTCCAACCTATGAAGGCGGGATTCCCCGCCGTGAAAGTCCAAGGAGGCACCATGCCTGTTCCCGCTCTCCTCGTTGGCGCCGCGTACGCCAGCATGCTCGCCCTGGCTATCGATCGCGACCGTGACGCGCGCTTCGAACTGCCCGGCGACGACTCGCCATGCGATCTCGCCACGGCCCGCCACTACTTCCAGCTCGGATACACCCACGGCCTCGCGCCCGGTTCCTTCGACACGGCCAGGATCGAGCGCGCCGCCCGGGCTGAACACCTGAAGGTCCTGTGCTGCGAGGCGTTCGAGGCGGGCCTCCTCGGTGCGCTCGGGAGCGAGGCTGTCGGCCCTCATCTCCACACCCTCCGCATCGCTGCCCGCCACGTGTCGACCCGTGCCCCGATCCCCTCCGACGTCCAGTCCCGCACCATCCGCGGCGCGTTCAACGAGGGCCTGGCCGCTGCGCAGGCCGCTCTCGTCCACCGGCACGGGTCCATCGGTATCCAGCAGGCCGAGGCGGCATTCCGGGGGGCGGGTGAGCACAACGCCTGGAAGGCCGGTCAGGATTGCGCGCGCACCCTCTCGTCCGTTGGCTGACGGGCTGTCGGGTCCGCACCATGTGCGGGTCCGGGCCGATGGGTGGGTTCCTGTTCCACAGGATCTCGCCGCTCGGCTCGGGCCCGACGTGGTGCTCGTCCCCTTGCCGGAGCTCCCCCTGCCCATGCTGTTCGAGGTGTGGCCACTGGGGGACTTCACGCGCATGGGTGCGGGGAGGCTCCATCGTCGTGCCGTCGTCGTGCGTCTGACCGACGGGCTGATCCTCCCGGGGCTCGCCGGTGAGACCGTGTCGCTGGTCACGCTGGGCAACAACGTACGCATCCACGGTGCTCCCCGGGTCCCCCCTCCGCCACGGCCGGAGATCCCCGGCGGCGCGCCCGACTCGGTGGTGTTCGAGGTGCGCGATGCGGAGCGCGTCCGTGCGTTCCTGCTGGCGACTGTACACGTCCCGATGTCTTTGCCGACGGTCCTGGAGTCGCGGGTCCTGGGGGAGGTGTCGTGCGTCGCTCTCGAGGTCGATCCGAACGAGCTGCCGCGCCTGGCGACGCTCCTGTCGGCTCGTGCTCGTGCCCGCCTCGTCGTTGGCGGACGTGGTCTGGCACCGGGGGTGCTGATGGAGCAGCGGCTGGTCACGGCGGCTCGCGCCCGCGGCCTGGAAGTCATCGGCCTCGAGTCGGTGGAGGCGCAGGCGGAGGTCCTGGAGGCCCTGGCCTGCATGGAGGTGACCGGAGGTGCGTCCGTCTCCGAGGTCTTCCGCGCGTACGTCGCGGGGGACCTGGATGGGGTCCTGTCCGCCATGAGCCCCGAGGTGCGGGAGGTGGGCCTGTCCCCCGGCCGTCACGAGCGCATGATCGCGGCCATGCTGGCAACCATGGAGCGCGCGGTCCCGCTCGTCGCCGTGGGTGCAGCGCACCTGCCGGGACGGGGTGGGCTCCTCGAACGCCTGGAAGCACACGGCTTCCAGGTGGCACCCACTTAGGCTGCAGTCACCGGCGGCGGAACCCGATCCGGGTCCCG
>JACKEQ010000076.1 GCA_020632885.1 Alphaproteobacteria bacterium
GCCATGATCTCGTCCTTGCGGGTGCGATCGACGGCGTACATGCCCGGGGCGAACCGGTGCAGCAGGTAGGGCTTCACACGCTTGTTCGACTCCACCCGCCGGATCTGGCTGCGGTGGACGGTCATGAGCATGAGGTCGTGGAACTCGATCTCGCCGCGGTGGCCGATCCAGCCCTTCAGGGTGGACTCGACGTTGTCCGGCAGCCCGATCTGGCTGTTGTCACGGAGGAACTGGAGGATGTCGTCGCGACGCCAGCCGTTCTTGATGGCCCGCTCGACCCGGTCCTCGGTGATCTTGTACGTGTTCGCCCGGTCGCAGCCGGTGAGCTTGGCGAGCTCGCCGATGCGGAACAGGAGCGACGGCGCGATGCCCGCCGGCGCCATGATCTCGAAGCTCGGGGTGAGGTAGAACTGCTGGAAGCCGTCGTCCGTCGTGGGTTCGAGCAGCATCCGGCCGCGCGCGGAGAGGCGGTAGAACTTCTCCTGGCCCCACTGCCCGAGGTCCAGGATCCCGGCCCGCACGAGGGGCGCGAAGCTGAACGACTGGCGGTCCGCGGTGCGCACGCTGGCGAAGGCCCCCCGCGCATACCGATCGCGCCAGTCCTCCCCGCGACGCCAGCGGCGGTAGAGCGCCACGAGGGGCTGCTCGGCGACCCAGATGTGGTTGGGGTCCTCGCCGTCGTCCGCCGCCGTGGCCTGGTGGATGGCCCAGAGCACCCACTCCGCCATGGGGAAGCGGTCCTCGAGGGCCCGGAAGATCAGGTCGCGCTGGTCCTCCGCCTCGAGCTGCAGCCACTCGTCCATCACCTCGCGGTTGAGCGAGAGGTACTCCCCGCGGAGCTCCACCATGTTGTTCATCATGAGGAACTTCAGGTGGAAGCTGAACAGCTCGCTGTCCGTCGTCCAGATCTGGTTGAAGAAGGCGTCCATCTCCTCCCGATCGTGGCGGTAGATCTCGTGCCGCTGGGTGAGCCGCGGCGCGTTCTGGTCGATGTAGGTCGCCAGCGACGTGATGCTGAAGTCCAGCGGCGGGCAGAACGGGATCGCGTCCATGACGCGGACGTCCTCGTGGTTGAAGGCCGGGAGGACGAGATCCTCCTCGAGCGCCTCGACCACGCCGTCCAGGAGGGGCTCGGGGATGACGTAGAAGAAGTCGCCGTCCGCCTCCGGGGAGCTCACGACCACGCCCTTGTTGGCGAGCGTCACGAGCGTCTTCTTCCACTCGGGCGCGTGCCCGCCGTAGGAGATGCCGAGCTCCTTGTGGAGCTCGCCCGCGTGGGCGATCCCGCCGGCCTGAACGAGGGCCGCCAGCGCCTTCCGCTCGCGCTCGTTGGCGCCCTTGAGCATCGCGGAGATCCGCGAGCCCTGGGCGATGGCGCGCACCGTGAGCTGGATCATCCGGGAGCGCGTGGCCACGCGGTTGGGCTGCCCGCCGAGCCCCTTGTAGAGGTTCGCGACGAGCTGGTCGGGGGCCTTCCGCAGCCAGTCGCCGATCTGGTCGAGCTGGTTGCGCGACAGATGACGCTTCCGCGCGGCAGCCGACCGCGGCGCCGTACGCTTGCTGCGCGTGCCCCGGACCCGCTGGGGGTTCCGCCCGCTGCTCGGGAGGTTCACGGCGGGCCCCGTCACGTCGATGGCCTGCCGCCGGCCCTTCTTCCGCGTGGGGGTCGGGGACTCCTCCTCGATCAGCATGCTGTCGAGCTCGCCCGCCTCCCCGGAACCCGCAGGCCGCTTCCGCCGCCGGCGGCGACGCTTGCGCTTGTCGTGGGACGCCCCGGACTCTCCGTCGGCGTACGAGGCGGTGGTCTCTTCGTCCATTCGTGACCTCTTTCGTGTGAGACGGCCGGGCGCCTACCCGACGCGCTCCTCGATGCTGTAGCGGTAGCCCTGCTCCGTGAGGAACAGCTGGCGCTTCATCGCGAACTCCTGCTCCTTGGAGTCCGCCGTGACGACCGTGTAGAAGCTCGCGGGGGCGTCCTTGGGACGGAGGATGCGGCCGAGCCGCTGAGCCTCCTCCTGCCGGGAGCCGAACGAGCCGGAGACCTGGATGGCGACGTTCGCATCCGGGAGGTCGATCGCGAAGTTCGCGACCTTGCTCACCACGAGGACCTTCTCGGCCCCCGTGCGGAACGCCTTGAACAGCCGCTCGCGCTCGCGGTGCGGCGTGGTGCCCGTGATGAGCGGGGCACCGAGGTCCTTCGCGAGCTGCTCGAGCTGGTCGAGGTAGGTGCCGATGATCAGCACGTTGTCGTTGCGGTGGCGCTTCACGAGCTGCTCCACCACGTCGACCTTCAGGGGGTTCTCGGAGGCCATCCGGAACTTCTGGTTCGCGTCGGCCGCCTCGTAGCGGTCGCGCTCGCGACCCGTGAAGGGCACGCGGATCTCGAAGCACTGGGCCTCGGCCACGAAGCCCTGCTTCTCGAGCACCTGCCAGGGCAGGTCGTAGCGCTTGGGGCCCACCAGCGAGAACACGTCGCCCTCGCGGCCGTCCTCGCGCACCAGGGTCGCCGTGACGCCGAGCCGACGGCAGCCCTGGAGCTCCGCGGTCGCGCCGAACACAGGGGCCGGCAGCAGGTGGACCTCGTCGTACACGAGCATGCCCCAGTTGTGGTCGCGGAACACGTGGAGGTGCTCGTAGTCGGCCTTCTTGCTCCGCCGCCAGGTGAGCACCTGGTACGTGCAGACGGTGACCGGCTTGATGTCCTTGTTCTTGCCCGTGTAGGTGCCGACCTCCGCCTCGGTGAGCGTGGTCTTGTCGAGCAGCTCGCGGACCCACTGATCGACGGCCGTCTGGTTGTTACACAGGATCAACGTATGCTGTTGGATGGTGGCCATCGCGAGCATGCTCACGATCGTCTTGCCCGCCCCGCAGGGCAGCACCACCACACCGTGCCCGCCGGCCGGACGCCCTTCGTCGAACCAGCGCTCCACGGCCTCCACCTGGTAGTGGCGCGCGCCGAACGGCTTGCCGTTGGACTTCATGGCGGACCGGAGCCGCATGGGCAGGGGGTCGCCCTCCGCGAAGCCCGCGAGGTCCTCCACCGGCCAGCTCTCCTGGAGCATGCGCTGCTTGAAGATGCCGCGCATGCCGGCCTCGATGCGCCAGTGCCGCTTGCCGTCCTTCTGCAGGAGGTCGCTCGCGGCGTCCGTGCGCCGGGCGAGCTTCTCGACCAGGAGGGTCTCGAAGAGCACGCGCAGGTAGGACGGATCGTCCGGGTGCTTGTCGAGCTTCACGAGCCCGTAGCGGGTGATCGTGTCGTCGATCGTGGAGAGCACGACCTCGGGGATGTCGAACTTCGTGAGCCCACGGAGGGTGGCGACGATGTGGTCGCGCGACAGGCCCGAGCTCGCGGCGTTCCAGAGCGACAGGGGCGTGATGCGGTAGGTGTGGAGGAGGTCCGGCGAGCTCTCGAGCTCCGCGAACCCCGCGAGGAAGTCCCGGGCTTCGTCGAACCGGGCGTGCTGCGTCTCGAGCAGCACCTTGCCGTCGCCCTGGACGATCACCGGGTTCGCCGGATTTATCTGCATGCGTGGACCATGGAGTGTCCTGGTGTACCGGGCTCCTGGACGCGGCTCGTCTCACGGAGCGGGTGGACCCTGCCCACCGCGACCGTCCCCTGGGGGGGAAACCGGGGCGGAGGGACTGCGCCGAGAGGGCCCCGGCGCGAAAACAACCGGTCACACACACCGCGCGGGTGGGGACCGTCTTCGCGCTACTTACGCCCTTCCCGGGGTTTGTCAAGCAGCCGGCCCGATCTCGCGCGACTCCGCACGAGGTAACAATCGCGCTGTGACGTGGGCGCCCGGCCCGCACCGGATGAACGTGCGCGTGGAGGCTCCCATGATCTATGCCGTTCCCGCTGTTCTCGCCGTCGTCGCCGTCGCCGTCTGGGCGCTGTTCTTCCGCCAGGGCCCCGTCGCTCTCGACCTCGGGGCCGTCGCTCCGCCTGCGCCCACCCCGGTCCCACCACGGGAGGCATGGGAGGCCCTCCCGGCCGATGCGCTCGAGGCGCTCGGACTCCCCTACCCGATCCCGCCCAGCGGAGAGGCGGCCGTGGTGGTGGTGGACGCCCAGGTCTTCCCGGGCATGTGCTACGAGGACTTCCCGCTCGACATCGTCGACCCCACCACCTTCGGCGTGAACGTGCTGGCGCGCGGCGCCCTCGGACGGGAGCCCCTCCTGCTCGCCACGCGGATCGACCCCGCGAAGCGCGCCGATCCCGACAACCTCCGACCCGTCGCGGTGATGTTCGCGTGTCTGCGCTGGAACGCCGCGCCGCCCCACCAACACCACCTCGAGGGCTTCGCGCTCGAGCCCGTCGACCTCACCGACATGCGCCGCACCAGCGAGGGTGGCCTGCGCGCCCGCTACGTCGCACGCCCCTGGATGGAAGGTGTGAACGCCGGCATGGAGCGCATCGCCGAGGCCTCGCGGATCCTGGGCTACGAGCCTCCGGAGAACCACCTGATGCGCCTCGCCGCCTAAGGGAACCTCCTCGCCAGGGTGCGCGGGGGCCCGCGCGCGATCCAGGCGCTCGTGGAAGGGGGCTCCACCGCCCTCGTCGCTGCGGTGCTGGACGCCGCGCCCGACCTCGGGGAGCGCCGCACGCAGGGAGCGGGGCCGAGTGACGCCCTCGTGGAGGCCTACCGTGCCGGGGCCCTCGCCAGCCTCGCGCGCCAGCTCGCCTTCCAGCGGTTCGTGGCGGGGCGCGCGTGGAGCATGGACATCGACGACGCCACCTTCGCGCTCGGCCATGGCGCGACCCGCGACACCTTCCCGCTCCACATCCTCGGCACGGTCGACCCCGCGGGCCGGAGCTTCCTGCACGGCTGGGCGAACCACGAGATGGCGCTCCCGAAGCCCCTCGTCTCGGCCGGCGAGGACCTCCGGGTGCACGACATCCCCGAGCTCCACGCGCCCCTCGTGCCCCTCGACCCCGACGTCATGTACATGCTGTTCGTCGCGCAGAGCAGCCTGGACGGCCGCCCCTACTTCTACGCGAAGGCGCCGACGGGCGGGCCCGGCGTGATGCTGCTCGTGGACCGCGAGGTGGCGATCGACAACACCGTGCTCGTCGAGGCGATCAGCAAGCTCGTGGTCACCGGACCGCCGATCCCCGACCACGGCGAGGCGATCACCCGGAGCCTCGACCTCCTGGGGCTCCCGTACACGCGGGTCGGACCCGCGATCCGCGTCACGTCGTCCTCCGGCGAGGTCACCGTGACGCTGCACGAGAACGGCATGCTGAAGACCGTCGGGGGCCTCCTGCGCTCCGAGCCCCGCGCCGAGGCCTGACGGCCCCGGGTTATCTGCGGGCCCATGAGGCTCTTCACGCGGCCCCGCCCTCCCCCTCGACCCTCCGGCACGGCGCCCGTCGTCGTGCTCTCCGCTGGCGTGGAGGCCGGCGGGAAGGGCCGTGGGCTCGTGACGCTCCAGGAGGCGGGGCTCGCGGTGCCGCCCACGGTGGTGGTGCCGGTCGCGTGCTTCCGGGAGGTCGTGCGCGCCCTGGGCGCTCCGTCGGCCCGGGAGGTCCGCGAGGCCCCCGTGCCCGCGGTCTGGTCGGACGCCTGGATCGCCGCGGCCCGCGCGCTGGGCCCGCGGGTGGTCGTGCGCAGCAGCGCCCTCGCGGAGGACGGTCGCGAGAGGAGCTTCGCGGGCGTGCACACCACCGTGATCGGCGTGCCCCCCGAGGGCGTTCCGGACGCCGTGCGCCGCGTGTGGGCCAGCGCCTTCGAGGGACCGGCGACGGTCTACGGGGACGCCGGCGGCATGGCCGTGCTCCTCCAGCCCCTCGTGGAGCCCGTGGCTGCGGGCGTGGTGTTCACGATCAACCCGCAGACCGGGAGCTGGCGGGAGATGGTCGTGGAGGCCGTTCGCGGCCAGGGTGAGGCCCTGGTCTCCGGGCGGCAGGCGCCCCAGTGGGCCATCGTGCGCCGCTCGCGCCATCGGGCCGCCCGCGGCCTCGGGCTGCGCGTGCTGGACGCCCATGCCGTGCCCCAGCCGGTCACCTGGACCGTCGACGCCCGCGGGGAGCTCGTCTCCACCCCCACGCCGGCGGGCTCCGTGGACGGCGAGCTGCTCGGGGAGGACGCCCTGCGCGCGCTGTGCCGGGCCGCCCTGAAGGCCGAGCGGGCGCTCGGGGAGCCCGTGGACGTCGAGTGGGCCTGGGACGGCGAGCGCTTCTGGTTCCTCCAGGCCCGCCCGATCACCCGCGCGGGCGCGCCCCGAAGCCGGGACGTGCTCTGGACCCGGAGGTTCCTCGGCGAGCGCCTGCCCTCCCCGCCCACCCCGATGACGTGGTCGATCCTGGCCCCGACCCTCGAGCACTTCATCGGCTACCCCGACGTCTCCGCCCAGTACCTCGGGGGCGCGCCGCCCCTCCGGCGTCTCGGCGGGCACGCCTACCTCAACGTCACCGTCTTCCGGCACCTGCTCTTCAAGTGGCCGGGTGCGCCCGCACCGTCCTTCATGCTCGAGCTCCTCCCCCCGGACGAGGCCGACGCGTTCCGCCGGAGCTACCGGGTGCGCCCCGACTGGGCCGTGTACGTCGCGATCTTCCGCACCACCTTCGAAGAGCGCCGCTGGGAGCGCTTCGCCTGGGACCCCTTCACCAATCCCGCCGCCTGGGAGGCCCTCGCACCCCGGATGCGCGCGACGGTCGCCGAGCTCGACCGCCCCGTGGCCGGGCCCCGCGACGCCCTCGACCGCGTGGGGGCCCACGTGGACCTCCTGCGCGACTACCTCGCCGTGCACGTCTGCAGCCTGCTGTTCGCCAACCTCGCCTACCAGCTCCTGCACGCCGCCCTCGCCGCCTGGGTGGACGGGAGCACGGAGGCCTGGATGGCGCGCCTCGCCGTGAGCGAGGAGGGCAACGCCACCCTGGCGCTGAACCACGACCTGGCGCGTCTCGCGCGCATCCTGGGACCGGAGGGCCGCGGAGCGCTCGCGCGGGACGAGGTCCCCGAGGCCGCACGGGACTTCCTGGCCCGCTACGGCAGCCGGGCGGAGGCGAGCTGGGAGGTGTTCAGCGCGCGCTGGCGCGACCGGCCGTCCCTGCTCGTCCCCCTGCTCGACAGCGCGCCCCCGCCGGGCCGCTCGCCCGACGCTGCCGCCCTCGCCGAGGTGCTCGCGGGCCAGAGCGCAGGCAGGCAGGCCGTGTTGCGCGCCCTGGTCCGCTACACGCGCCGCTACCTCCTGCTCCGCGAGAACCAGCGGTTCGAGCTCGACGCGCTCATGGCGGGCCTGCAGCGGGCCCTCCTGGCCCTCGGTGAGGCGGTCGGCGTGCCCGCGGCGGACGTGCCCTTCGCGACCCTCGAGGAGCTCCGGGGTCTGGCGCTGGGTGAGGTCGATCGTCCGCCCGTGGAGGCCCGGCGTGCCGAGCACCTCGCGGCCGACCCGGATCCGGCGGTGTTCCTGCGGGGCGACGAGCCGGCCGATCAGCTCCCCGACGGCCGCAGGCTCCAGGGCCTGGGGATCAGCGCCGGGCGGGTGCGCGGCCGGGTACGCGTGCTCTTCGGGGTCGGCGAGGCCCACACGCTCGAGGACGGCGAGATCCTCGTGGCCCCGGCCGTCGACCCCGGCTGGACACCGCTCCTGGGCCGCGCGGGCGGGCTCGTGCTCGAGCTCGGCAGCCTGCTCTCCCACGGTGCCGTGATCGCCCGGGAGTACGGTGTGCCGGGTGTGGTGAACCTCGCGGGGGTCACCCGCACGCTCCGGACCGGCATGGAGGTCACCGTGGATGGCTCGCGCGGGACGGTCTGGATCCACGACCCGTAGCCGAAGGCCCTCCGACCCTCTACGATGCAGGGGATGTCGTTCTCTCGTCCCGCTCTGCTCTCAGGCGTGCTCCTGGGCCTCGTGCCCGTGCTGCTCGCATGGTGGGCCCTGCGCGCGGACACCTCGCCTCCGGCCCGCCAGGCCCGGCTCGATCGCGAGGCTGCGGTGGACGCGGTCCGCCGCAGGCTGGAGGCTCCGCCCGTCCCGCGCGCGCCCGCACCCCCGGCGCCGGAGCCCCGACCCAACCCGCGCGCACGCTTCCAGCACGACCCGAACGCGCCCTGGATCAGCCTGCGCACGGAGATCCGGCAGACCCTGGACATGGAGCTCTCGCCCCCCGACGGCGAGGTCTCGGACGGCGCGCGCGACCACTACATGGACCGCACGCGGGAGCGGAAGGACCTGCTGGCGGCCTACGAGGAGGAGCTGGTGGACCTCATCGAGCACGAGGCCGACCCGTTCGCCCGTCTCGACGCCGAGATCACGCTGGCCGAGGTCTACCTCGAGCAGGCGGACGTGGCCGACCGCACCTGGCTGCCCGACCACTGGCCCGATCGTCGGGTGCGTCGCGTGGTCCGGCGCCTGGAGGCGAAGGCCGACGTCGCGCGCGACAAGGCCCGCATGGTCCAGGGCATCGCGGAGACCGAGGCCGCCCGGCTCGGCAACCGTGCAGGCCCGCTCCTCGGTCGCCTGGCGCACCTCGATGGAGGATGAGGCCCCGCCCGCCCGGAAGCGGCGGGTGCCACGACCCATGACGCCCCGGCGACTGCGGAACATCGCGGTGGCCTACTTCGAGAGCCGCACCACCACGCGCGGTCACCTCGAGCGGCTGTTGATGCGCCGGATCCACCGGTCCCTCGAGCACCATCCGGGCGACGCGTCCGAGATGCGCGGCTGGCTGCCTCCGCTCCTCGACGAGCTCGAGCGGATGGGGCTGCTGGACGACCGCGCGTGGGCCGAGAGCCGCCTGGCGCGCCTGCGCCGCAAGGGCATGTCGGCGCGGGCGATCCGCGCGAACCTCCGTGAGAAGCTCGTGCCCGCGGACCTGATCGACGAGCTCATGGACATCGACCGCCAGGATCCGCTGGTGGCGGGCGTGAAGTACGCGCGACGCCGGGGGATCGGGCCGTTCCGGGAGCGCGACCGGGAGGCCCGCCGCGACAAGGACCTCGGGCGCCTCGCGCGGGCGGGCTTCCCCTACGACATCGCGCGGCGCGTGCTGGACCTCGACCGTGAGGAGGCGGACGACCTCTACTACGAGAGCCTGTGAGCCCTCACGGCAGGCGCTCGAGAGCCCGTCCCTGATCGAGCACCCGGTAGACCCCGTCGGAGATCGGGTAGGCGAGCTGATCGACGTCACCCATGAGCCCATGGAGGAGCGCGACCGCCGCGGGTCCCGAGTCGCCCACCACGAAGCAGAGGTCGCGGGCCGGGAGGGCCACCAGGGGCGGGCCGTCGAGGAGGGGCTCGAGCACCTCCCAGACCTCCGGCAGCAGCGGGAGCACGTTCTCGTAGTCGCCCCCGCAGGTCAGCATGTACGCCGGCCCCGACCCCACGATGCGGATCTGCGGCAGGCTCGCGAGCACGTTGGCCCGGGCGGACCGCCAGAGGTCCTCCGGTGGGGCGGGCAGCTCCTCCTCGCGCAGCGGGCGCATGGCGGTGGGCAGGTCCTGCACGAACACCGCCACGAGGTCGTCCGCCACGGGCAGGGAGGCGAACGTGACGGCTCCCATCCCCTCAACCTGGACCCGGAACGGGTGGCTGCCCGCGTACAGCCGCACGTGGATGCGCTCGTCCGCAAGGGCGACCACCTCCCGGGAGCGCACGAGGCTGTCGAGGTGGGCGTCGAGCTGCTCGCGCCCCTCGTCCGGCGGGAGATCACGGAGGCCCGGCAGGATGTTGTGGAGCTGGATCCTCCCCTGGGAGCCATCGCCCCACGTGAGCGCCAGGGTGCCCGGCTCCAGGATCGACACGTCCCGCATGCCGCTCGCCTCGAGGGCCCGCGCGGCGTACCGGCTCGCGCCGTCCAGCGTCCAGGGCAGCGAGACGAGCCCATCGTCGTCGGGCGGCTCGTGGAGCGCCTCCCGGATCCGCTCGCCCAGGTGCCCGCCCGCCGCGACGACGCAGCGGACCTCGCGCACGAACGGCGCCCTCAGCGGCAGGAGCACGGGGACCTGGAGCCCGCGGACCGCCACGGTGTGGTCGCCGCGCTGGAGCTCGACGTCGACCCCCTCCGCCGTCCCCCCGAGCGTCCCCTCCAGCCCACCGAGCCGCACCTCGCCCTCGTCCGCCGGGCCGTCGCGGCGCAGCTCGAGCAGGAAGCCGTCCCCCACGACCCGGATGCGATGGTCCTCCACCTCCACGGCGGCCTCCACCCAGGTCGCGGTGTCGCCGAGCTCCACGAACACGGACGTCGCCGGCAGCGGGTCGGGCCGGCGAATCCACCAGATCCCACCCGCCCCCGCAGCGAGGCCGAGGACGAGCAGCGCGTAGAGCATCACACCTGGTAGTGGGCCTTGTTCCCGATGTCGAAGTGCAGTGGCATCCTCATCTTGGCGACGGTGAGCACCGCGAGGGGCACGGCGGCGACGCCGAGCAACGCGGCCGCCGCCAGGGGGACGCCGAGCACCGCGGGCACCAGCGACGCGGCCAGGAAGGCCGGGACGGCCCGGAGCCCGGGCACGCGGAAGCAGAACCGCTCCTTGAGCGCGAAGGCCGAGAGCGCGACGAAGAGGAAGCCCGCCCCCGCCCAGCCCACCACGGCGTCGGCGGCGAAGCCCGCGAGGCCCACCAGCACGGCGCCGACGTGGGCGGAGGCCGCGATCACCCAGCGGATCCGCTTGTCGTAGAGGTGCATGTTGCCCACGGCCAGCAGCACGCCCACGAGCACCGCGACCGCGAGGCGCGGGCCCCCGCCGCCGGCCGTGTCCACGGCGAGCCCGACCACCCCGAGGGTCGCGAGGGCCAGCCCGCCCCGGTAGAGGCGGACGGTCAGCCGATCGAAGCCGTCGAGGACCGGGACGTGCTGGGGGTCCGCCATGTGAGAGCCTCCCCCACCACGGTCAGGGCAGCGGGCAGGTCGGCAGAAGGTCGTAGGTGACGGTCACCGTCACGAGCGGGTCCGCGGGCGTCACGAGCGTGACCGTGCGCGCCGTGGGGTCGTACGCGTACTCGGTGCTCGGGAGCACGTTGGCCCCGGCGGTCACCACGATCGTCGACGCGTCCACGTCGGCGTCCGGGATCGTGAGCACGGTGTCCTGCCGCGTGCTGTCGCCGAGGCTGGACATCTGGGCACCCCAGGCCGCCGAGCAGATGTCGAACGACAGGCCGCCCGTGAGCCCCGCGATCTCCGCGTAGCGAACGCCGGTGAGGATGAAGTTCGGCGGGCTCCCCGTGCCGCAGTTGGACTGGTTGGCCACCACCGACACGATGAGCTTCGAGGGGTCGTCCACGTAGTTCCCGTACACGCCCACCGCCCCGGCGGCCGTGTAGTACGGGTTGCCGGCGGCACCGAAGTCGGTGGACTGCTCCTCCTCGTCGGAGATCATGATGATGTGGAGCACGCCGTTGGAGCGGCGCCAGCCGACGTTCGCGCCGCCGGGGTTCGTCTCGAAGAGCGCCTGGCCCGCGACCGTGAAGAGCCGCTCGGTGTCGTCGTTGTAGCCGGAGTTCTGCGTGCCGAGCGTGACGGCGACCCCGAAGTCGTTGAGGTAGTTCGGCGTGCTGGAGTCGAACCAGTACATCGTGTCGCCGTTGAACTCCTGGTTGAACCAGCCGTCGTCGTACGTGACGACCGCGATCCGCCAGTCCGCCGACACCGCCGAGAGCGCGCTCGTGAAGCTCGAGAGCTGCGCGGCCATCGCGGTGGAGTCGTCGTCCATCGAGCCCGACTGGTCGACGACGAACATGATGTCGAGGGGCAGGTCTGCCGGCGTGGTGTAGCTGACGGAGCCCGAGCGCTGGTCGGAAGAGCCGATCACGTCGGCGCTCTCGAGGCCGTCGGGGTCGGTGGACGCGACGTCCACGGTGGCCGAGACGTCGACCACCGTGGTGGCGTCGTACCGCACGTCCAGCGTGTGGCTGGCGCTGGGCGCGAGGGTGAGCGGGAGGGTCGGGAGGTTGGAGAGGGACACCAGGCCCGACGTGTCGTTCAGGGTGATCGACGTGACGTCCAGGGCCACCGAGCCCACGTTCCGCAGCTCCAGGGGGGCTGTGTCGTAGCAGGTGAGATCGAGGGTGCCGTAGTCGATCAGCGGCGGGTCGAGCACGAGGTCCGGACGGTCCGAGGTGGAGGCGATGGACACCGCGACCACGGGCTCGTCGGCGTCGTTGCTGGCCACGAGGGCCGTGCCGTCGTGCTCGAGCCCCGCGGAGAGGTAGCTGATCTCGACGATCTGTGAGCCGCCCGGCGCGACGACGAAGCTCGTGGGGCCCACGAGCGTGAAGGCGTCGTTGCCCAGGTAGGTGATGCTCGACACGTCCAGGTCGGCGTCGCCGAGGTTGCTCACACGGAAGACCTCGGTGACCGTGAGGCCCGGCGAGACGTAGCCGAACTCGATGGCCAGCGGGTCGACCTGGATCTCGGGCTCCGGCGGCTCGACGTCGGTGTCCGCATCCGTGTCGGTGTCGGCATCGGTGTCGGCGTCCGTGTCGCTGTCGGCATCCGAATCCGCGTCCGTGTCGCTGTCGGCGTCCGAGTCCGCGTCGCTGTCGGCATCCGAGTCCGC
>JACKEQ010000077.1 GCA_020632885.1 Alphaproteobacteria bacterium
GTCGTGCTCGTGTTCCAGCTCCAACCCGGCACCGCGGACGAGGAGCTCCGTCGTTCGCAGGAACCCGGGAGCTTCCCGGACGTGCTGTCGCGCCAGCCGGGCTTCCTGGAGATGGACCTCGTGCGGCTCGACGACCAGCGCACGATGTCCGTGCAGGCCTGGAGCAGCCAGGCCGCCTGGTGGGCCGCCCTCCAGGCAGCGCGCGAGGGCACCGCCGCCCGCGACCAGCCCACGATCCTGGTGGAGCGCTCGTTCTTCGGCGGCGACGTCGTGCACCGCGCCGCCCGCTGACCCGAGGCGCTCCGGCAGGTCAGACGAGGGCCTCCAGCGCGTCCACCGTCGCCTGCACGCCCGAAGGACCCAGCCTGCCCGCCAGCGCCCGGGCACCCCCGGCACACGCCAACGCCCGCTCGAGGCCGTCCGCCAGGTCGGATCCCGCGCGCACCCCCGCGCCGAGGGCCGCCACGCGGTCTGCCCAGTACGGCTGGTCGCTGAACATCGGCACGACGAGCTGCGGGACCCCCGCCCGGGCGGCCGTGTGCGTGGTGCCCGCACCGCCGTGGTGCACGACCGCCGCCACCCGCGGAAACAACGCGTCGTGGTCCACCGCGTCCACCACCAGACGGTCCGCACCCGCGAGCTCCAGCCCGCCCCAGCCCCGCGCGACGATGGCCCGCCGGCCTGCGAGCGCAGCGTCGAGCGCCACCGCCATGCCCGGCGGCACGGGCATGCTCCCGAAGCCCACGTAGACCGGCCTCTCCCCGGCACCCAGGAACGCCTCGACCTCCTCGGGAAGCGCGCCCGGGGTCCCCTCGAACCATGCGCCCAGCGCCACGACCCCCGGCTCCACCGGAGGCGCCAGCACGGGGTCCGCCGCGAGCCACACGGGGTCGCCGAGGGCGTTGTCGAGCACGTCGTCGATGGCGGCGAGCCCCAGGCGGGCCCGGTTGGCGCACACGCGCTCCAGGGCCCGGGCGTTCCAGGCGTCCCGGGTCGACCGCCACAGCTCGAAGACCGGCGCGTACACGGCCGTCACGCACGGGATGCCCGCAGCCTCCGCGACCGACGGGGCCGCGTACTGGTGGGCGTTGGCGCCGAGGACCACGTCGCAGCCGGCCACCGCTGCCTCCACCGTAGCGAACTGGTCGCCGATGTGATCGAAGGCGCGCAGGGCCTGGAGCTCCTCCGGGGAAGGCGGGCGGGTCGGGGGTCGCATGTCCACACCCATCGACCGCGCGTCCACGCCGAGCTCCCTCGCCGTCTCCACGAAGGCCGGCGACGTGCACATCCGCACCCCGTGGCCGCGCGCCAGCAGCCCCCGCGCCAGCACCAGCGCCGGCTGCACGTCCCCTCGCGTACCCACCGCCGTGATCAACACCCTCATGCGCTCTCCTCGAGGCGCTCGATGCGCCCGTCTGCACCGTGGATCCGGATCCGCTCGCCGTCCCGGAGGATCCGGGTGACGTCCACCACCCCGACCACCGCGGGGAGCCCGTACTCACGGGCCACCACGGCACCGTGGGTCATCCGGCCGCCCACCTCCGTGACCAGGCCGGCCACCGTGACGAAGGCCGGCGTCCAGCTCGGGTCGGTGAACCGGGTGACCAGGATGTCCCCCGGCTGCAGATCGGACCCGGCCAGGTCGGACACCACGCGCGCCCGACCCTCCGCGACCCCGGCAGACGCGCCGATCCCGACGAGCTGCCCCGCGGTCGCGCCTGGGTGCCGCCCCTGGAGCGCCTCCCCGTCCGAGGTGAGCACCCGCGGGGGCATCAGCCGCTCGTGGGCGCGGAACGCGCGGCGACGCATCGCGGGGTCAGCGTGCACCCGGCCCGTCCGCACGGCCTCCTCGACCTCGTCGAAGGTCAGGAACGTCGCGTCGTCGGGGTCCTCGAGCACGCCGGCCGCCACGAGGTCCGCGGCGGTGGCGAGCAGGGCCCGCCGGTACACCGCGAACCGCCGCATCATCGTGTGCTTCGGGCGCTCGCGGAACCCCATGAAGTCCCGCAGTCGCCCGATGGCCGCGGCGGCCTCGAGCGCCTTCGTCTCGCCGTCCGGCAGGGACCGGAGGCGCTCCAGGACCTCCACGGCCGCGCGCTCCGCACCCTCCCGACCCTCGCGGGTCCGCCGCCCGGCCTCACCGGGGCCGAAGGCGCGCACGTGGCCCAGCAGGACCGGGAGCAGGAGCTCCGGTCGCTCGCTCCAGCGGGGCCGGGTGACATCGATCTCGCCGACGCACCGCACCCCGTACACCGCCAGGAATGCGTCCAGCGCCGCCCGGACCTCCGCACCTCCAGCGACCCCCGCCAGCCCGGCCAGACCGCGCTCCTCGAGCGCTGCGAGGGCCCCCGGGCACGCCCGGATCGCGTCCGCCACGTCGAGCAGCCCGGTGCCCATCTCGGCGCTCACGTTGCCGGGGACCCACCGCGTCAGGGCGTCCGTGAGCGAGCGATCGCCGAGCCAGGCGTCCAGGTGGTCGTCCAGCCACCAGGCTGCCTCGATGCCCGCCATGACGGCGCGCACGCTGTCCGGGTGGCGCAGCAGGTCCTTCAGGACCTCGATGTCCGCACGCACGCACGCGAGGCGCTCGAGCCCGTCCAGGCCGGCGATCCTGCTCTCCAGGTCCGCCAGGGTCGCGTCGTCGCGGGCCACGATGGACGCCAGCACCGCCGGGTCGAGCGGAGGTCCCGGCGGCGGGACCGGAGGGTCCACCTCCGGCACCGGAGCGACGAGGTCGCCCGCGAGCACGGTCTGCAGGGCGTCCAGGGTGAGGGGGTCCGTCCGTCGCATCATCGCCAGGAGCGCCGCCCGTCCCGGGGGGACCGCGAGGCCCTGGGTGATGTCGACGAACAGCCGCCCGCCCGCCGTGTCCATGGGCCGCAGCGCGACGAGCTGGAACAACGACACGCCGAGGGGCCGCATGGCGTCGGTCATCATCTGCTGGTGACCCACCGAGAGCCAGACGTGGGGGCCGTCCGCCTCGGGCACCGGGAAGAGCGTGGTGATCGGACGCGCCTGCACGAGCTGGAACCCGCCGTCCCAGCACCACTCGATGTCCTGCGGCCCACCAAGGGCGGCCTCCACGCGCCGCCCGAGCCGCGCGAGCTCCAGGAGCCGCTCGTCGTCCAGCAGGGCCGCCGCGTCCGGACGGGACACCACCTCACCGTCCCGGACCCGGAAGCCCTGGCCCTCGACATGCCCGGAGAGCAGCCCGTCCGCGAGACCCGCGACAGCCTCGATGGCGCTGACGCGCCGGTGGCCGGTCACGGGATCCGCCGTGAACAGCACACCGGACACCTCGGCCCGCACGAGCCGCTGCACCACCACGGCCATCCGCGTCTCGCCGATCCCCCGGTCGGCCCGGTACGCAGCAGCCCGGTCGCTCCCGAGCCCCCGCCAACAGCGGAGCACGTGCTCCACCACCGCGTCCGCCCCGACCACGTCGAGCCAGGAGTCCTGCTGGCCCGCGAACGAGGCGTCCGGCAGGTCCTCCGCGACCGCGCTGGAGCGCACGGCCCACGCGACGTCCTCCCCGAAGCCCGCCACCGCGGCCCGCACGGCCTGCTCCACCTCGACGGGCATGCCGCCACCGGCCAGATGCAGCGCGTGCGCCGCGGTCGTCACCACGAAGCCGTCCGGCACCGGTGCCACCCTCGCGAGCGCAGCCAGTCCGGCCGCCTTCCCGCCCACCGTCGCGACGTCCTCGCTCGCCCCGAGCCGCACCACCACCGCCATGGTCACCTCCGAGGCGCACCAGAGCACGCGTGGAGGCCTTGCCGGAAGGCACCGACGATGTGGTACAGTCCTCACGGGACGGGCTGTACGCCCCGGTCGGGGGCTACGGCGGTCCGGTCGGCCCGGGTGGACGCGAGAGCCCGCGAGCCCTACGGTCGTTTCGAAGGTCGGCCGCGCACACCCCGGGCCTCCGCTGCGCCGGACACGTCGCGAGCGTCCGTCGCGCACACCGGCGCACGGGCGGGCGTCATCCCCTCGGCAACACGCCCGCCATGATGAGCTCGCCGTTGATCATCGCCGCGGTGAGCGCGCCTCCCGCTGCAGCCGCCACCACCTGGGGCATGCCGCGCGCCGCGTCCCCCACCACGAAGAGCCCGGGCACGCCGGTCCCCCCGCGCTCGTCGACCTCCACAAGGCCCGCGAACATGCCCTCCGAGCCGATCGTGCACCCGAGCCGAGCCGGCAGCGACGAGCGCTGACGGACGGGTGCGCTGGTGAACACCGCCGCCGGGCCGAGCCTCGAGCCGTCCACCAGCACCACGTCCTCCACCACCCCTCCAGGCCGTCCGACCAGCTCGCGCACCGCCGGACGCACGGCGATCCCGTGCTCCTGCAGCCCGGCGAGGGCCTCGGCGCTCACCGCCCCGGGCCCCACGGGGCAGACCGTCACGTCCGCCGACCAGCCCGTCAGCATGCGGGCGAGGTGCGCTGCGGCCTCCTGCTGCGCGATGAGCACGAACGCCTGGTCGCGGACCTCCCAGCCGTGGCAGTACGGGCAGTGGAAGACGCCGGTGCCCCAGAGCTCCCGGAGCCCCGGTACGTCCGGCAGCACGTCCTCCACGCCCGTCGCGAGCACCAGGCGCGAGGCCCGTGTGGCCCCGCCGTCCGCGTCGTGGAGGACGAAGCCCCCCTCCACCCGCTCGACGTCGTCCACGCGCGTCGCCCGCACCGAGACCGACCCGTACGGAGCGAGCTGCTCACGCCCGATCCGGTTCAGCTCGAGGGGTGGCGTCCCGTCGCGGGTGAACAGGTTGTGGGCCGCCGCCGCGGGGGCGTTCCGGGGCTCACCCGCATCGAAGAGCACCGTCACCCGCCGGGAACGCCCGAGCACGAGGGCCGCCGAGAGCCCGGCCGGCCCGCCACCGACGATCGCCACCTCCACATCCACCATGCCGACCTCCTTTCGTGACTTCGTATATCACGTGAGGCCCGTTCACGGGGAGGGCGGCAGCTCGCAGACCTCCGACCGGATCAGGAAGCGCACGCCCCGCGGCGCCTCCACGCTGAAGCTCGCCCCCCGCCCCTCCACCACGTCCAGCACGAGGCGGGTGTGGCTCCAGGTGGCCCACTGGGTCTTGTCGATCCAGTAGGCGCACCCTTCGATGTGACCGAGCAGGACGTCCCGCGGGCTGATCATGAGCTCGCCTTCCGGGAAGCACATCGGCGCGCTCCCGTCGCAGCAGCCCCCGGACTGGTGGAACAGCAGGGGGCCGTGCTCGGCGAGCAGGTCGCGCACGAGCGCCCGGGCGGCGTCCGTGGCGTCGACCCGATCGAGCGACATCAGAAGAACCCGAGCGCGTTGTCGTCGTAGGACGCGAGCACGTTCTTCGTCTGCTGGTAGTGCCGGAGCATCATCAGGTGCGTCTCGCGCCCGATGCCGGACTGCTTGTACCCGCCGAACGACGCGTGGGCCGGGTAGAGGTGGTAGCAGTTCTGCCACACCCGCCCGGCCTCGATGGCCCGCGCGGCGCGGTAGGCCGTGTTCACGTTGCGCGTCCACACGCCCGCGCCGAGCCCGTACAGCGTGTCGTTCGCGATGGAGATGGCGTCGGCGTAGCCGTCGAAGGAGGTCACCGAGACCACGGGCCCGAAGATCTCCTCCTGGAAGATCCGCATCTTGTTGTGGCCGGCGAAGATGGTCGGCTTCACGTAGTAGCCGTCGGCCAGCTCACCCTCGAGCACCATGCGCTCGCCGCCCGTGAGGCACTCGGCCCCCTCGGCGCGCCCGATCTCCATGTAGGACAGGATCTTCTGGAGCTGGTCGTTGCTGGCCTGGGCCCCCATCATCGTGCTCGGGTCGAGCGGGTTGCCCATCCGGATGCGCTCGGTCCGGGCGACCGCGGCGTCCATGAAGTCGCCGTAGATGCCGCGGGCGATCAGGGCCCGCGACGGACACGTGCACACCTCCCCCTGGTTCAGCGCGAAGAGCGTGAAGCCCTCGAGGGCCTTGTCGCGGAAGGCGTCGTCGGCCTGCCAGACGTCCTCGAAGAACACGTTGGGCGACTTGCCGCCGAGCTCCAGCGTGACCGGGATGAGGTTCGCGGACGCGTACTGCATGATGAGCCGGCCCGTCGTGGTCTCCCCGGTGAAGGCGACCTTCGCGACGCGGTCGGACTGCGCGAGGGGCTTGCCGGCCTCGAGCCCGAAGCCGTTGACGACGTTGACGATCCCGGGCGGGAGCACGTCCTGGAGGAGCTCCATGAGCACCAGGATGCTCACGGGGGTCTGCTCGGCGGGCTTCAGCACCACCGTGCAGCCGGCGGCGAGGGCCGGCGCGAGCTTCCAGGTGGCCATGAGCAGCGGGAAGTTCCACGGGATGATCTGGCCGACCACGCCGATGGGCTCGTGGAAGTGGTACGCGACCGTGGTGCCGTCGAGCACGCCGGTGCCGGACTCCTGCGCGCGGATGGCGCTCGCGAAGTAGCGGAAGTGGTCGATGCACAGCGGGATGTCGGCGGCGAGGGTCTCCCGCACGGCCTTGCCGTTGTCCCAGGTCTCGGCCACCGCGAGCAGCTCGAGGTTCTTCTCCATGACGTCCGCGATCTGGTGCAGGACCTTCGCGCGCTCCGTGACGGACGTGTGCTTCCACGTCGCGAACGCCTTGTGGGCCGCGTCGAGCGCGAGCTCCACGTCCTCGGCGGTGGATCGGGGCACCTCCGCGAACGCCTTCCCCGTCACGGGCGTGATCGCGTCGAAGTACTGCCCGCGGGCCGGGGCGACCCACTCACCCCCGATGTAGTTCGCGTAGCGCGACTTGAAGTGGACGAGGGCTCCCTCGGTGTTCGGATTGGCGTAGGTCATGACGTCCTCCCGGATGGTTGCGGCCTCCGAGGGCTGCAATGGACGAGCCTGAGGCATTGCCGGCGTCCGACCGTGGAGCTGTCGCAGGCTGCAACACGGTCGACTGCTTCACAACGCGACAGGTGTAGCGGGGCGCGACGGTGCGAAGGCGGTTTCGCACTTGACTATGGGCGTAGATGGTCGAAGATGCTCACATGGGGTGGCTGACGCTCGAGCTCGGGGGCACGGACGACCGGGAGCGGTTGCTCGCGGACCCGCGTCTGGACGACCGGGTGGGCGCGCGCTGGCACCGGGCCCTGGCGCTGGGCGCGACGGCTGGCGGTCCGGCCAGCGAGCCGATCGTGGGCGCGGATCGCCTCCGCGAGCACCGGGACGGGGTCGCACCGCTGCTCGCCGTGCTGGACGACGTGCTGGAGCCCGTGCTGCACGGCTTCGGCGCACGGGACTACACCCTCGTGCTGGCCGACCGCCACGGGGTCATCGTGCGCCAGGACGCCGGTGGGGGCTTCGCGCACGCTGCCGATCGCCTGAGGCTCCGCGCCGGGTCGGTCTGGGACGAGGCCACCCGCGGCACCAACGCCATCGGCACGGCCATCACGGAGGCCCGGCCGGTGGTGGTGATGGGCGAGGCCCACCTGGCCCATCCGAACCGGGAGCTCGTGTGCTACGCCGCACCCATCCGCGACCCGTGGGGCGAGGTGCTCGCGGTGCTGGACGCCACGAGCTTCGCCCTGGCTGCCGATCCGGTCGTGGGGGCCGCGATCTTCGCGACGGCACGGGCCATCGAGGAGGCCCTGCACGCCCACGGCATCGCGCGGGCCACCGGTGGCGGGCTGGTGGAGCGGCTCCTCGGACGCCTGCGCGACCCCGCCGTGCTCGTGAGCCCGTCGGGCTGGGTCACCCACGCCAACCAGGGGGCGAGGGCCACCGGCCGCGACCTCGGTCCCTGGAGCAGCTCGCGGGTCGCTGATGTCGGTCGGGTTCGCGCGCCCGTCCAGAGGGCGCTCGGAGTGGCCGTCGACGAGCTGGACGCCGCCGCGCGCGGCCAGATCCGGCTCCCGGGGCTCGAGGTCGAGGCCATCGAGGTGGACCGCCGCACGGGCGCCTGGCTCGTGATCCTCGTGCCCCCGCCGCGTCGCTGCGGCCGTCCGTCCACCGAGGCCCTCCAGGAGCTCGTGGGCTCCGATCCCCAGATCGTCGCGGTGCGCGCCCACGCGGCCGCCGTGGGGCGCTCGAGCCTGCCCGTGCTCCTCCGCGGCGAGTCGGGCACCGGGAAGGAGCTCGTGGCGCGCGGTCTGCACGGCGTGAGCCCGCGCGCCGAGGGGCCGTTCGTGCCCGTCAACTGCGCGGCCATCGCCCCGGGTCTCCTGAACAGCGAGCTGTTCGGCTACGCGCCGGGCGCGTTCAGCGGCGCCGATCCCCGCGGCCGGGAAGGGCTCGTGGCCGCGGCCCACGGTGGCACGCTCTTCCTCGACGAGCTGGGCGACATGCCGAGGGAGCTCCAGGCCACCCTGCTCCGCTTCCTGGAGGACGGCTGCTACCGGCGCGTGGGCGAGGGCGAGCCCCGGAAGGCCGACGTCCGGCTCGTGTGCGCGACGTCGGTGGACCTCGAGGAGGCCGTCGCCGGCGGGACGTTCCGGCAGGACCTGTACTACCGGGTCGCGGGCGTCGTCCTGCGTCTCCCTCCCCTCCGCGAGCGAGCGGACATCGCCCTGCTCGCCCGGGCGCTCCTCGACCGTCTCACGCGCGAGCTCGGCCTCGACCGCGTGCCCTTCCTCTCCGAGGCCGCCATGGAGCGCATCCGGGCGGCCCCGTGGCCGGGGAACGTGCGTCAGCTCCGGCTCGCCCTGCACCACGCGCTGGTGGTGGCGGACGGCGCGCGCACCCTCGAGTCCTGGCATCTGCCCGATCAGGCCGCGCCCATAGCGGTGGCCGCGGCGCCCATGCCCCAGGCGCCCAGCCTGGCGGACGCCCAGGTGCAGGCCGTGCGTCAGGCCCTGGCGGCCCACGACGGCAACGTCTCCGCTGCGGCGAGAGCCCTCGGCATCGCGCGCAGCACGGTGTACCGCATCCTCCAGCGGCACGGACTGGGTTGATCAGGCCCCCTCGCAGGGGATCGACCGGGCCAGACGCTCACGGAAGTCGGCCGCGAGATCGGCGACCGTGACGCCCGCCAGTCGCGACCGGAACGCGGACTCCGCGTCCACCAGGGCCAGCTCGACCGCCCGGTTGGCGGCACGCTCCATCAGGCAGCGCGCGTCGGCACCCGTGTGACCCACCGCGAACAACGGCGGCGCCCCGAGCGCCTCGTAGAGGTCGAGAAGCGTGATCTCCCGCAGGGGGCTGGCGAGGGACCACCCTCCCCCGTGCCCCCGCGTGGACACCAGCCAGCCTCGCTCCCGAAGCCCCGCGAGGGTGCGGCGCACCACGGCCCCATCGGTCTGCAGCATGGCGGCCAGCTCCGCCGATGTGACGGGCCTCCCCATGTCCTCCAGGTGCAGGAGGAGGTGGAGCACCCGGGGCAATCGGCTGTCGTGACGCACGCCCTCCCCTAGTACAGCCCGGCTTCCCCGCCCAGGCCCCGGACGCGCTACGTGGACCCCGGAGGACACGGATGCTCGGCTGGACCCTGCTGCTCGGCTGTCCGGCGCCCACGCCCCCCGCACCCACGGAGGAGCCCGTGGACACGGGCCTCCCGACGGCCCCACCCGCCGAGACCGTCGACGTGGAGGTCACCCTGGACGGCGAGCCCGTCGATGGCGCCTGGGTGGGCGTCGGTGGCGGCACCCACGCGCACACCGGACCCGACGGCCACGCCATCCTCCCGCTCGGCGGAGGCATCCGCCTGATCGCCTCCCACCCCGAGGCCCGCACCCTCTCCACGCGGGCGGCCGGGGCGACCGCGCGCATCGACCTCGTGCGGTTCGACCGTACCGACAACGAAGCGTACGTCTTCCAGGACCCCGGCATCCCGGGCGAGGCGGGCACCACCGCGCAGTGCGGGCACTGCCACGGCTCGATGGTGGTGGACTGGGCGGGCTCCCCACACCGCGACGCGGCCTCGAACCCCGTCGTGCACGACGTCTTCGCGGGCACCTCCCAGCTCCACGACGAGGCGTCCTGCACGGCCGCGAGCGGCGCGTGGCTCGAGGGCGTGGGTCCCGGGACCGGGGCCCCGGCCTCCCGCTGCTACCTCGGGAGCGGCGTGCTGCCCGACCTCGACCCCACGTGCGCGCCTCCCTGCGACACCACGGCCAGCGACACGGGCGGGTGCGCGGACTGCCATGCGCCCGGCATCGACGGCCCCCTCGGCGGGCGCAGCCTTCTCGAGGCCACGGGCCTCGCGTTCACCGAGGGTGTGCACTGCGACGTCTGCCACAAGTCCGAGCGCGTCGACCTCACGGCACCGCCGGGCGTCGCGGGCGCGCTCGGCATCCTCCGCCCCTCGGAGGAGCCCACGATCACGGGGGTGGACTGGCAGCCCCTCACCTTCGGGCCCCTCCCGGACGTGCCGAACCCGCGCATGGGTGCCGTGCCCCGCGACCACTTCCGGACCGCCGAGCTCTGCGCGGCCTGCCACGAGCTCACCCAGGGAGCCCGCATCCCCGGCCAGGCCCTCGATGGGGCTCGCTGGCCCGACGGGCTGCCCGTGCTCTCGACGTACTCCGAGTGGTCCGAGGGCCCGTACGCTCCACAGAGCCCGTGCCAGAGCTGCCACATGCCGCCCGAGACGCGCTTCCGGAACGCCGCGGACCTCGACGCGGACGCGGTCCTCATCGACGCCGCCACCGGCTGGCCCCGCGCGCCCGGAGCCACGCGCAGGCACCTCTGGGACGGGCCCCGCGGAGACGGGCCCCTCCTGGGGCTCGCGGCGGCTCTCGACCTCGACACCTCCGTCGTGGACGACGTGCTCACGGTGGAGGTCACCACCACCAACGTGGGCGCGGGCCACGCCCTGCCCACCGGAGAGCCCATGCGGGCCGTGCTCCTCGTGGTGGAGGCCCGGTGTGACGGCACCCCGCTCGTTCCCACGGGCGGAGACGTCGTGCCGGCGTTCGGCGGCGCCCTCGATGCCCGCACGGCCGCCGAGGGTTGGTCCACGTGGCCGGGGGCCCGGGTGGGCGACCGCATCCGGGTCGTCGAGGTGGGCGGACCCCGCGACTACCCGGGTCCGCTGCAGTTCGGGGATGGCGGCTTCCCGGTCGGCGCGAAGGGGCTCTCCGTCGAGACGTACGTGGGCGGGTCCACCGTCACGGCGGTGGACGGCGACACCGTCACCCTGGACGTCCCGCTGCCCGCGGGCGACCTCGCCTGGCGCGTCGATGGCGAAGGCCTCCCCGAGGACGGCGAGCCCAGCCGGGCCTGGGCGGGCGCCCCGGGCTTCGCGTTCGCCCGCGTCCTCGCCGACGCGGACGGCGCTCGCCAGGTCCAGCACCACCGGGCCGTGGACATCGTGAGCGACAACCGCCTGCCGCCTCTCGCGTCCTTCACCACCACCCACACCTTCGCGTCCACCTGCCCGGACCCCACGGTCACCGCGCGCCTGATGCACCGGCCCTACCCTGTGGAGGAGGCGCGCCTGCGGCGCTGGGACGGCCGCGACCGCCTGATGGTGGAGGGGTCCCGATGATCGTGCTCCTGCTCGGCTGCCCGGCCCCCACGCCCGTCCCGACGGAGCCCGCCACACCCGCGCCTGTCGAGACGGCCGACACGGCCGTGCCCATCGCGGTCCCCGAGCTCCGCTCGCCCGCCGAGGCCGTGGATCTCGACCCCGCGCCCGACGTGCTCCACGTGCGCCTGGTCGCAGCCCCCCACGTCTGGGACGACGGGACCGAGGGTTTCGCGTACGACGGCCAGGTGCCCGGCCCCACGCTCCGGGCGAAGGTCGGCGACACGCTCGTCGTCGAGCTCGACAACCAGCTCGGCATGCCCACGAGCATCCACTGGCACGGCGTGGACGTGCCGTACGCGATGGACGGCGCGGGCTGGCAGGTCTCCCCGGTGGCCGCGGGCGCCACGTTCACGTACACGTTCGTGCTCGAGCAGCCCGGGACGTTCTGGTACCACCCGCATTCCGTTTGACGGTCAACACGTCCTGGCCCGCGAATGGCGGGGAGA
>JACKEQ010000078.1 GCA_020632885.1 Alphaproteobacteria bacterium
TCGCTCCCCACCAGCGTTCCACGGCCCAGTGTGGCGCCGAACGTGCGGGTGCCGAGGTGCTGGGTGCCCGACACAGCACCGTCGTCGTCGGTCCCGGTGAGCACGGTCTTGTCGTAGGCGCCCGCGACACCGTTCCGCACGGAGTCCGTCACGGTGCACCCACCGACCAGGAGGGCGTCGACCAGGGGCTGGAGCTCGGTCTCGACGGTCGCGGCGCTCGGCGTGGGGGCGGCTCCGAACCGGGTGCTGTACGCCGCGGACGCGTCGTCGGCGAGCCGAGCCGCGACGTCGGTCAGGTAGACCGGCTCGACGAACAGGTCCTGCTCCGGGAAGGAGCCGGAGTTGGGGGGATCCGTCCGCAGGGAGAGCTCGACCAGGCAGGTCCCCGTGCCCGCGGAGACGGGCATGGTGTAGGCGAGGGCGGGCGGGATGGGCGCGATCGCGTCGAACCCGAACTGGAAGTGCGCGGACTCCATGGTCTCGCCGCCACCCAGGGTACCCGCCGCCCTCAGGATCACGATGTCGCCGGGCGGCCCCGAGACACTGAACCCCGACGACACGCCCAGCGGGAGCTGCTCGGGCGACGAAGGTGACGTGGCTCGCGTCCAGGGTGAGGAACCGCTGGCCGGCCGTCGTGCTGGACCCACCCCACTCGCACTCGAACTTGTACAGCAGGGTCGTCGAGGGCGGGATGTTCGCGACATCGTAGGTGATGGGGAGCGTGAAGCGGACGTCGATGGAGGACGTCCCCGCAGTCGGGCCCGGCACGGCGACCTGCCAGCTCTCGAAGAGGACGGAGCTCGGGAGCGGTGGGCTCCCGCGGTAGGTGTGGCTCGGCACGCCGGTGAGCTCCAGGTCGAGCACGTAGGGGGTGGCGAGCGCGGTGGTGAGCAGGGCGAGCATGGGGCCTCCAGGGTCGCCGGATACTACGCAGGCCGCGCGGACGCGGGGTCACACACCCCGCTCACGTCACGGGAGCGGGCCGTCGAACCAGCCGGCGAGGGCCGTCGGTGCGTCGTTGGCGCCGTCGCAGACGCCTGACACGCCGTAGAACACCCCGCGCGTGCCCTTCACGCGCTTCCACCGGCCCGCCACGAAGCCGCCGCCCTCCGTCTCCGCGAAGAGCTTCCGGCCGGACGTCTGGGCGCTGAACAGGGACGCCGCGCTACCCGCGAGGGTGCCGTCGCCGAGCGTCGCGCCGAAGGTGCGGGTGCCGAGGTCCTGCGTCCCCGAGAGGTCACCGTCGTCGTCCTCCCCCGTGAGCACCGTCTTGTCGTACGCGCCCGCCAGGATCTTCTGCACGACCGGGAACTGCGTGCACCCGCCGTCCGCCAGAGCGTCCACGAGGGGCTGGAGCTCCGCCGCGATGGTGTCGTCGTCGGGCGTGTCCCGGCCCCCGAAGCGGTCGGCGTAGGCTTCCTCGGCGATGCTGCGGAGATCGCTGGCAAACTCCGAGACCGGGTCGATGGGGAGCAACAGGGGCTGGTCGGCGAACGCATCCTCGCCCGACCCGCTCGCGACGACCTCGAAGATGCAGAACCCCGTGCCGGCATCGGACGGGGAGGCGCTGATGGGCGCCTGGAGGCGCACGCTCCGGAGCTGCTCCCCGCCGGCCAGGGTACCGAAGGCCCTCACGGCGAAGAAGTCGCCCCCGGCGGCGGTGACCACGACCTTGGTGAAGGTGGAGTTCACATCGAGGTCCTCGGGGTCGAAGGTGAGCGTCATCCCCGACTCCGGGACGACCTGGGCGGGGTTGACGGTGGAGCTCCCCCAGTCGCACTTCGCCCGCCAGGTGAGGCTCGCCCCAGGAGGCGGAGACAGGACGCCGAACGAGGAGTTGAGGGCGATCTCGATGTCGACGGACGTGGTGCCTGCCGGGGGGCCCGCGATGCCGGACCGAACGAAGCTCTCGGACGCCGTGGTGTCCATGAAGGAGAGGTAGGAGTGAGACGGCTCGTCGGGTAGTCCCGGGCTGAGCACGAAGGGGTTGGCCAGGGCGGCAGAGACGAGGGAGATGATCATGAGGCCTCCAGGGGGTCCTCCATACTACGGAGATTGGACCGACCTGGGGTCACACCCGACTCACGCGTCGGACCCGCGGACTCAGCCGTCCAGCTCGTCGAGCAGACGCCCGAGCTGCTCGCGGGTCATGTCGAACTCGCCCTCGGTGCGCTCGCTGCCCTCCAGCCGCACCCGGCGGACCTCCGCCGACCGCGGGCCCACCTCGACCTCGTAGAACCCCTTCCCGCGCAGGTCGCCCGGCACCGTGCGGAGGATGGCACCGCCGAGCTCCGGGGCGATCTCCTGGGCCTCGACCTTCTCCGGGAGGCTGCGCAGACGGCCTTCCAGCGCACGCGCACGCTCCGCGATGTCCCAGGGCTGGTCACGCTCCACGCGCACCCGGCGGACCCGCGCGCCGATCGGGCCCGCGCGCTCCACGTCGATCTCGGCAGCGCCGCCCTCGCGCTCGACGCGCACGCGCCCCGACCCGTCCAGGCCGTCCAGCTCGCTGTCGAGATCCCGGCTCATCGGACCTCCTCCCGCGTGACCTCGCTGCCGTCGTGGGACATCCGGATCGGCTTCCCCTCCAGCAGCGTCTCGAGATGCACCGGGCGCCCCCAGAGCGCCGCGAGGTTCGCGAGGGTCACGCTCGCCCAGTCGAGCTGGATGTCGAGACCCTCGTGCTCGTGGGTGAGCAGGAGCTCGCCCCGGTTCGCGAAGTTGGCGTCGTACACGTAGATCCGTGGGGTGCCACGGCTCGCGAGCATCTGCAGGAGCTGCTTCTTCACGTCCGCGAACTCACGGCTGTCCACCACCCACTCGTCCGCCTTCTTGTCGAACTTGGTGGTGAAGAACCCCTGCTCCCGGCAGAACTCGGGGGTGAGGAAGGTGTCGAGGAAGGTGATGTCGTTGTGGGTGCGGCGCACCTCGAAGAGCTTGTCGCGCCCCAGCATGGCGCCCGTGTCCCAGGCCTTCCGCTCGCGCGGATCGGTGCAGTCGAGCCAGTCCTTGCCGAACTGACCGCGGTCCCAGCGCCGCTCGATGTGCCGGTAGAGCTCCACGCCCAGCTTGTACGGGTTGAGCTGGCCGGGCCGCTGGGCGACGGTGCCCGAGTGGTGGTCGGCGTAGTCGATGACCTCGGAGTCCGTGAGGATGTGCTTGGTCATCAGCTTGGTGTGCCAGTAGGTGGCCCACCCCTCGTTCATGATCTTCGTCTGGCCCTGCGGCGCGAAGTAGTACGCCTCGTCCCGGATGATCTGCAGGATCTGGCGCTGCCACTTCGCCAGCCGGGCGTGCTGGAGCAGGAAGCCGAGCACGTCGCGCACGGGCTCCTCGGGGTACCGGGCCGCCTTCTCCGCCTGGCTGGCCTTCTTCTCGCGCTGGGCGGCGAGGAACTCGGGCGGGTTGATGTGCCGGTCCATGTAGTGACGCTCGCTCGGGAGCCGGCCCACGGAGCCGTCGTCCTCGGGCTCCTCGGTGGCCTTCCGGGTGCGCTGGATGTGCGGCAGGTAGGGGTCGATCAGGTTGTCGAGCGACAGGCACATGTCCACGAACTGCTCGACGGTGCTGGCCCCCTCGCGGTCGATGATGTCGCGCACCCGGGTGGCGTGGTTGGCCATCTGGTCGAGCATCTTCCGGTTGGTGGGCTTGAACCAGTGGTTGTTCTTGAAGAAGTCCACGTGGCCGAACACGTGGGCCATCACGAGCTTCTGGTCCACCACGAGGTTGCAGTCCATGAGGTAGGCATACGAGGGGTCGGTGTTGATCACCATCTCGTAGATCTTGGAGAGCCCGTACTCGTAGGACTTCTGCATCTCCAGGAACTCCATCCCGAAGCGCCAGTGCGGGTACCGCGTGGGGAACCCGCCGTACGCGGCGATCATGTTGATCTCCTCGTACGTGCACATCTCGAAGACGGTCTCGAAGAAGTCGAGGCCGTACTCCTCGCAGATCTGCTTGATCTCCAGGCGGGCGTCCTCCAGCTCCGGGGGGAGCTGGCGACCCTCGCGCAGGAACCGGCTCGAGATCTTCGCCATCAGTTGCCCTTCCCGAGCAGCTCGCGGATGCTGTTCATGATGCCTTCGCGGTTGGGGACCCTGGAGAGCACGACCTGCTCGTCCTCCGGGAACGCGCCCTCGAGGTCCTTGATGAACTGGCCGCTGCCGTACTGGCTGTCGACCTGGGCGTAGCTGAACTGGTTGCTCATCGGGACCAGCTCGTCGCGCAGGAGCTTGATGCAGGTCTTGGTGTCCGACTGCGACCAGTTGTCGCCGTCCGAGAAGTGGAACGGGTAGATGTTCCAGTCCGCCGGTGGGTAGTCCTTCTGGAGGATCTCGAGGGCCAGCTTGTAGGCCGAGGAGATGAGCGTCCCGCCCGACTCCCGCGTGCGGAAGAAGGTCTCGCGGTCGACCTCCCGCGCCGAGGCGTCGTGGATGATGAAGCGGGTCTCCACGTCGTCGTAGTTGTGCTTCAGCCACGCGTCGATCCAGAAGGCCTCGCTGCGCACGATCTCCTTCTGCTCATTCCCCATGGAGCCCGAGACGTCCATCATGTAGACCACCACGGCCGCCGACCGCGGCTCGGTCTCCACCTCGAACGTGCGGTAGCGCTTGTCGTCCTTGATGGGCACGATGGGGCGTCCCGGGTGGAAGCCCCCGCTCGCGATGGTCCGCTGGAGCGCCCGCCGGTACGTCCTCTTGAAGTGCCGGAGGCTCTCGGGGCCCTGCTGCGCGATGCCCTTGTAGGTGGTCTTCGTGGTCTTGGTCTGGCGGTTGCCCTTGGGCTCGATGCGCGGGAGCTCGAGCTCCTCGCCGAGGATCTCGGCGAGCTCGTCCACGGTGAGCTCGACCTCGAGCATGTGCTCGCCGGACGCGTCGCCCGCGCGTGGCCCCTGGCCCGGCTGGTCGCCCTCGCCCTCGCCCTGGCCCACGCCACCCTGGTTCTTCCCGTACCGCAGTCGCGGGATGCCGATCTGCGGCAGGGGGATGGAGACGGTCTCCTTGCCCTTCCGCCCGATGAGCTCGCCGGAGCTCATGTAGCGGCGGAGGTCGCGGCGGACGCGGCCGCGCACGATGTCGCGGAAACGCCCGAGATCACGGTCGATGTTGAGCATCAGTCCTCCTCGGGTGCACGGGCGTGGGCGTCAGGCCTTCGATGCGTCACCCCGCGCGAAGATGCTGGCGACGTAGGTGAGCACGTCCGACGCGCTGATCTCGTCGTAGCCGTAGTCGTCGATCAGCCGCTGCTTCACGATGTCGATCTTGGCCTGGGTGTCCTGGTCCACCGTGGAAGACACGAGGGACGTCAGCTTGATGCTGTCCTTGCTGTCCTCGAAGAGCTTCAGCTCCAGGGCGCGGTGGAGGCGCTCGTTCATCGTGTAGTCGAACGTGCGGCCCTTCAGCGCGAGGTCGGCGATGTAGTTCATCAGCTCCGACCGGAAGTCGTCCTTGCGGGTCTCGGGGATGTCGATCTTCTCCTCGATGCTCCGCATCAGGCGCTCGTTGGGCTCCTCGTACTGGCCGGTGAACGGGTTCTTCACCTTCTCCTTCACGATGTACGCGCGGAGGTTGTCGATGTAGTTCTCGGACAGCCGCTTGAGCGCGCCCTTGTCGGCCGCGATGGCCTTCTGGACCTCGTTCTTCACGATGTCGGTGTACTCCTCCTTCACGACCGCGAGGAGCTCCCGGTAGCGCTCGCGCTGGTCGTCGGAGATCAGGCTGTGGGCCTTCAGGCCACCCTCGAGCTCGTTGAGCACCATGAAGGGGTTCAGGCACCGCAGGTCGGGGTCGCGGACGAGCGCGTTCGACAGCTTGTCCTGCACGTAGCGGGGGCTGATGCCCTCGAGGCCCTCGCGGACGGCCGCCTTGCGGAGCTCCTTGACGTGGTCCTCCGTGAAGCCGGGGATGTTCTTGCCGTCGTACAGCTTCGCCTTCTGCAGCACCGAGAGCTTGTGGTTCGTGGGCTCCTCGAGGCGCGTGAGCACCGCCCAGAGGGCCGCCATCTCCACCGTGTGCGGCGCGATGAAGGCGTTCACCTTGCCCTTCTTGAAGTCCTTCTCGTAGATGCGCGACTCCTGCGAGGGGGCCGTGCAGTACGGGACGTCGATCTTGATGGTCCGGTCGCGGAGGGCTTCCATGTACTCGTTGTTCTCGAGCCGCCGGAACTCGGGCTCGTTCGTGTGCCCGAGGATGACCTCGTCGATGTTGGTCTGCGCAAACTTCTTGGGCTTGATCTTGTGTTCCTGGCTCGCCCCGAGCAGGTCGTAGAGGAACGCCACGTCGAGCTTCAGCATCTCGACGAACTCGATCATGCCGCGGTTGGCGACGCAGAACTCGCCGTCGAAGTTGAACGCCCGCGGGTCCGAGTCGCTGCCGTACTCCGCGATCTTCCGGTAGTTGATGTCGCCGGTGAGCTCGGTGGAGTCCTGGTTCTTCTCGTCCTTCGGCTGGAACGTCCCGACGCCCACGCGGTCCTTCTCGGACAGCAGCAGACGGCGGACCCGGATGTGCTTCTGGAGCTCGAGGAAGTCGCCCGAGTAGCGGCGCATCAGCTCCTTGTAGTAGTGCCGGCAGACCGGGTTGAGCTCGCCCTTCACGGCGATCGGGTACACGAGCTTCTTGCTCTTGTTGAGCGTGTCGAGCACCGCCGGGCGCGCGGCGTCCGGGACGAGGGCCAGGGGGTCCTCGTGCATCGGGGCCGGGATCTCCTCACCGTCCACCACCCACGAGTACGTGTACATGCGGCCGGCGTCCTGGCGGCTGTACCACTCGAGCCCCTTCTTGAAGAGGCGGGCGATGGTCGACTTGGCCGACCCGACGGGCCCGTGGAGCAGGATGACGCGCTTCTCGGGACCGTAGCCGAGAGCCGCGGCGCGCAGGACGCGCACGAGCTTCATGAGGTGGATGTCGATGCCGAAGACGCCGTCCTTCCCGTCGTCGAAGGGGTCGTCGAAGAACCGGTAGCGCGTGATGGTCTTCTTGTACTCCGTGTAGTCCTCCGCCCCGAAGCTCACGATCAGGTCGTAGAGGCGCTGGTAGGCGTTCCGGGCGATGCCGGGGTCCTGCCGCACCAGCTCGAGGTAGTCCGCGAAGCTGCCTTCCCAGAGGAGGTTCTGGTAGTGCCCGCGGTCCTGGTGCGCTTCGATCAGGGACAGGAGCCCCGAACCGTTCGTTGCAGCGTCGCTCATCCATCCTCTCCTTGGGCGGCTGGCGGGGGGCGTTCGACCCCGCCGGGTGACCATCCGAGCCGTCCGACATCGTCGGTGGGTGGGCTGCGGATGCGAGAGCGGGAGGTCAGGTGGTCGTGGTTCGAGGGCCTGGGCCCCCGTGCTTCCAGTATGGGCACGAACCCCTGGAACCTGTTGTAAAGTCCGGTCATCGCCCGATCACCGCGACGATCGCAGGCCATTTGACGACCTTCGACCTCCTCTCTCGCGATTCCGAGCACAGAGGGCACACCCGGACCGCCCGGGAGCGCCCCCGCGGGTGCGATGCGCCACCGAGGCTACCGGAGGCGTCCGAGAGACACCGGGACGTCGTCGGGACCCTCGCCATGGGCGTGCCTGGCCGCCAGGATCGCGCGTTCGATCACCTCGCGGACCTCGTCCAGGCGGGCGAACGGGATGTCGTGACCCAGGACGTCCCGCCGGAAGCGGCTGTCGAGCACCAGACGGCGCTCGTCCAGGTGGAAGGTCGTCTCCACCGGAAGGCGCTCTCCGTCCAGGGAGACGCCCTGACGGTCCACGGCGATCTCGGCGATCGACCAGCGCCACACGCCCGACCGGACGCGGAGGACGACGCCGGTGGCGGTGGCCTCGAGCCTCACGCCTCCGCGCCGCCCCAGGCGTGCTCCATCAGGAGCTCCAGGGGCACGATCTGCAGCGCGGCGGCGTGGGTCGCCTCGAGGTCGACGGGGCAGCCGACCCCGCGCTCTGCGGCCACCCGCCAGCTCGCGGCGCACACGCACCAGCAGTCGCCCGGCCGGAGGCCCGGGAAGCCGTGCTCCACCATCGGGGTCACGAGGTCGTTCCCGTGGGCCCGGAGCTCCTCCAGGAAGGCGTCCGTCACCCGCGCGCACACGGTGTGGGACCCCCGGTCGCGGGCGTCGGTGTTGCAGCATCCGTCGCGGAACCACCCGGTGAGCGGGTCGTGCGAACAGGGCTTCAGGGGCGTGCCGAGGACGTTGAGCGAGGCGAGCATGGGGCCCTCCTACACCCCGCCCCGCTCGACGTCCACGCCCGTCAGGTCCCGGGCGTACGACCCACGACGTCGATCACGAACGTCAGCGGATCGGCGTTGCGCAGGCTGCCCAGCAGCGCGGAGAACGGCACGAGACCCCAGGCGCCGTGGGCCATCTCGAAGGTCCCGCGGGCCCGGAGGCGCTCCCCGTCGGCCTCGATGCGCATCTTCGCCGCAACGGGCGCACCCACGCCGTGGATCGCGAGCGTGCCGTGCACCACGGCTCCCCCGGCGGCCGGCTCGCACTTCGACGAGGTGAACGACACCTCCGGGAACATGTCCCCCTCGAGCTGGTGGCGACCCAGCATGTTCTTCGTGATCGCCTTCTTGTCGCCGTCGGAGGTCTCGCCGTCCAGACCCGCCCAGCCCCGGGAGGCCAGGGGGTCCACCGCCAGCGCCGTGACAGGGAAGCGGATCGACACCGCACAGGACGCCAGGTCCCCCTCCTCCCAGTCGACCGTGCCCACGAAGTCGGTGGCCGCGACCACGTGGTCGTGGCCCGCCACGAGGGCCTCGCGGTCGTAGCGCACGACCACGTACAGGCGGCTGTCGTCGGGCTCCAGCGCGTAGGGGGCGGCGAAGGCGGACAGAGCGGTGAGCAGCAGGGACATGTCATCTCCTCGGTGAACGGGCAGGGCTCCGCCCTCCCGGTGTGACCGGGTCGGCGGGGGAAGGTGTGGCGGGGACGTCAGTCCTCGGCGTCCAGGAGCTCGAAGGCGTTGTCGAGGCGGGCCTCGAGGGCCGCGCGCAGCGCGTCGTTGGCGCCGGGCTCGATCCGGATCCCGTCCGGCCCGACGACCGCACCGGCGAGGTCGATCCCATCGAGCAGGACGGCCATGTCGAAGGCGACCTGGAGGGTGGACCCCAGCTCGTCGATCGGCAGGGGTGCTGGTGGGCGGACGTCGATGTCGAAGTCGCGGGTGGACCGGAACAGCCAGGGCGTGCCGTCCGGCAGCACACCCGAGAGGGCGAGCGTGTGGCCCACGAGCTCCGCGGGCCCCGACGGTGCGGGCTCCAGGCGCAGGCGCGCCCGGCAGTACGTGGCGCTCGGCAGCTCCACCTCGATCGGCAGGGGATCCGCGGCGTCGCGGACCAGCGGCCCGTCCACGTCCACCTCGGTCTCCGGCGGCGTGTCGCAGACCTCGGCATGCACGAGCCGCAGCCGGTCGATCGCGAGGAGCGCCGTGTCGACCGAGAGCACGCCCGCCGGCCCCTGGACCTCCACGAGCGCCGGATCGGACGTGCGGGCCCGCAGCTCCACGGACGCGTCCACCGGATTGCCGGTCTCCGTCACCCCACAGGCCGCCAGGGCCAGCAGGACGAGCGCGAGGGTGACGACCTTCATGGAGACTCCTCGGGGGCGACGGACAGTGGGAAGAGCTGCAGGTTGAGCTGGACCACCCGCGTGGGGTCCTCGCAGGCGGCCACGAGCGCGATGAGCTCGCGACGGAAGGCGACGATGCGCTCCTTCACCTCGGCGAGCACGGCATCGTCCGCCGCGAAGGTGAGGGAGGAGATGTCGCGCTCCTCGCGCGCCACGAGGTCGATGGACCGGCTGGCGCGCTCCATCATCGTGCGGTGGAAGTTGGCGACGTGGAGGCTGCGGGTCTCGGGACCCGTGGTGAGCACGGCGTCGGTCTGCTGGAGCCGACCGCTCGCGTCCCGCGCCACCAGCCCGAGCTCCTGGAGCACCCCGAGGGCCTCGGCGGCCTCGGCCCGGCCGATGGGCGGCACCAGGGCGCGGGCGATCCAGGCGGGGTCCTCGCGGAAGGACGGCAGCGCCACGAGCTCCCGGATGGCCGGCAGGTACCAGGTGGCGTGGTACTGGGCGTGCCGCGCGTCGAGGTGGTGGGCCTCCCGGGACCGCCGGTAGGTGAGCAGACGGTCGTAGGCTGCGTTGCGCTCCGCACCCGTCGAGCTCCTCGAGAATGCGGCGAGATCGAGGAAGTAGGCGGACGCCTCTCCCACGAGGCCCACGGCGTCGGCGTAGCGGACGGCCATCTCCGCGGTGAGGGGGCGCTCCCCGTCGATCACCCGCTTCAGGTGGTTCGGGGACGCCAGCCCCGCGCGCCGGGAGAACGCCCGGTAGGAGAAGCCCCGACCCTCGGCCTTCCGCGCCTCGTAGTACGCGGCCAGGAAGGCGCGCACGTCCAGGTACTGGAAGACGTCGACGGGACAGGGGGCGCGAAGGCGGATGGGCTCGGTGGCTGGCACGTCCTCAACATGACCCACCGACCGGGGGTCGACCACCTCCGCATCGACAGAAACGTATCCCGTTGGGATACACATCCTCGCACCATATCCCTTGTCCAGGCCCTATTGGCCGCTAGAAATGAGACATCGTCTCCGAAATGTCCTCCGGATACACCACCTCACTCGGATACAGGAGCTCCCATGCGACGCCTCGTGCCCCTCCTCCTCGCCATCGGCTGTGGCCTCCCGGACAACCCGCCCGTGTCGCGGGAGATCCGCTGGATCGACGCCGAGACCGAGGATCTCGCCCGGCGGGCCTGCTACGACTGCCACTCCAACGAGACCGAGTGGAAGGGTTCTCACCGGTGGCCCGTGGTGAACAGCATCGTCCGCAGCGACGTGCGCCGGGCGCGCTGCCACATGAACTTCTCCGCCTGGGACGGTCCGAACGAGGACGCGTGGGAGGCGCCCGAGGCTCTGCTGGACGGCGAGATGCCCCTCCGGATGTACGTGCGGTCCCACGAGGAGGCGCGGCTCACGGACGCGGAGATCGTGGCGCTGGCGGAGGGTCTGGAGGCCACCTTCCGCCTCGACCCTCCGCTTCCTGGCGAGCCCTGCGACGACTGAGCTCTCGGGAGCGGAGCCCTCGCGACCGGGCCACGCGGTGAGGGTCCACCCCAGCTCAATCCGCCTCCAGGACCCCCACGCATTCTCCATCGGTCGTCCACTGGACCAGCGCTCCGAGCCATGGTTCTTCGAGGGACATGGCGATCGCCACCCCCCGTGCGGCGAAGGGCCCGGGATCTCCCGTACATTCGGTGCGACTGGTCGTACTCTCCACGATCCACTCGTCTGCCAGGCGCCATGCACGAACTGGGGGGACTCCCGGGGGCAGTTGGTGGACGCCGGCATAGCAGATGGCTCGCTCTTCCGACTCGGCGCCGGCTCGCAGCCTGGCATCACAGCAAGCGAAGCCGTCGCGAAACCCGACGCTGGCCTCACAGGCGTGTCCGAGCTCCAGAGGGTCGACACCCTCTTCTTCACCTGATGTTGCACATCGGGTGACCAGCGCGACGGTCAGGACGGCGGCGAGTGCGCGCCGCGGTGTCACGGACACGCCTCCAGAGCGGATCCCGACGTCGTCGTTCGGCAGGTCCACCCGGGATGACGGGAATCGAGCATCCGATGATCGTAGCTCATCCTGGAGGCGAGTCACAAGCTTGAAGGCGCAGGCAGACCAGCGCGCAGCGGCCGGAGGGAGCGGAGTGAAGAGCTCCCCGCCGGGAGGCCGCCCGCCGAGGCACTCC
>JACKEQ010000079.1 GCA_020632885.1 Alphaproteobacteria bacterium
TCCATCCTGTCGAACGGATGGCACTCACACAGGGTGCGGATCACGCTCTGCGCCGCGCCCGGCTCCCGCGGGCTCCGACCGCGTGATCGATTGTCCTGAGTGGAACTGAGTTCTCCGTCATGGGTTGCGTGTTGAGCCTGATCCTGGCGTACTCCCTGCGTGATCGGGAGGGTCCGTGGCGAGGGTGTCCATCGAGGTTCCGGAGGAGCTGGCGTCCATGATGGAGGCCCTGGTCGTGGTGTTCGATGCCTTCGACGACACAAGCGACTTCGCTGCGGCCGAGCGGGCGCTGATGGAGAAGACCGCACAGCTCGAGACCACCGCGCTTCTCGGTATGCTGGTTCGGCTTGACCCGGATTGCCCGCAGGTCGAGTTCCAGGGCAAGCGGTACCGCCGGCTGCGGCAGTACGCCTCCGGGCTCTACAGCGGGCTCCGCGGGGAGCTCCGCGTGCAGCGCGCGCTCTACCGGGAGATGGGAGTCAAGAATGGACCGACAATCTCGCCCATGGAGCTGCGTGCGGGAATCGTGGAAGGGCGGTTCACCCCGGCCGCGGCGAAGGCTGTGGCAGTCCTGGCACAGGCACTTCCGTCTCGGGAGGCGGACCTCGTCGCCCGCTCGATGCAAGTGCTTCCGTACTCGCGGAGCGCGCAGTTCCGGGCCGGCGTCGCGCTCGGATCGGCCTGGGAGTCTCTGCCAGACGAGACCAAGGCCGCTGTCGACGATGAGATCGAGATCCCCGAGGCGGCGGTGTCGGTCTCGGTCGCTGTCGACCGTGTCTCGATGCCGATGGCCGAAGCTCGCCCGTTGACACCGGATGACGTCGAAAAGGGAGTGAAGAGCCCCATCACTGTGCAGCTCCGGATGGCGTTCGCGGGGGTGACGACCCTGTATGACGCCGAAGGCACGGCCCTGATGAGCATCCGACATGCCCACGTCCCCACAGGTGGCAGAGCGGCGATGGAGCACGCGTTGAGCAAAGACCTCGACCGACTGCTGGCCCAACGCCCCGGCCTGAAGATCGTGGCCCTGTCCGACGGCGCGGGCGAGATGCAGTCGATCGTGGACCGAGCGGTCGAGGGTCGAGGCAACGTTGCGGCTCGGATCACCGACTTCTGGCATCTCACCGAACACCTGGCAGACGCGCTTCGCGACACCGGACGGTACGTCGCCGACCAGCTGGGGGACTGGAAGGGGCAACTCCTGGCGAACGACAGCGCCATCGATGACATCGAGATGGAGCTTCTCAACTTCCGCGCCGAGTACGGCGGCGACGAGACCGTCCCGGCAGGGCTCCACGAGGCCATCACCTTCATCGAGAACCGGCGCGAACGTCTTCGGTACGCCACCACGCACGCGGCCAACCTCCCCATCGGCAGCGGCACCGTCGAGGCCACGTGCAAGACCATCGTCTCGACCCGGATGAAGCGCCCCGGAGCACGCTGGAAGGAGGATGGCGCACAGCCGATTCTGGCGCTTCGCGCCCTCGCCACCTCCGTCACGCAGCGGTGGGATGCGGCGATGACCGAGTTGCTCGCGGCATACCGACGTCAGGTCACTCTCCTACCGGAGCCCACGTGACGGATCAGTTCTCGAACCGCACCCCTCACACACCCCTCACGCCCGTCGGTCCTGCATTCCGCACGCGAGCCGGGAGGGCCCGTCAGCGTGGAAGAAAGGCGACTACGATCCGCGCTCCGGACCAGCTGCGCGATCGAAGTTCGGTTCGCATGGATCTGAGACGTGTTCGTTGCGCGCGCCACCCTTCCCTCCCGTGCGGTTCAGCGTGCCCCGGAAAGGAGCCGATGCAAACGGAGCGCTCACACTCGGGCCGTCGCCAGGAAAACAGTCCAGGCACTTCCTGCTCTTTCTCCAGGCTCAATCTTTGAGCCCACCCAGCAGGCCGATCGCCTGGGATGCTGTACGGAAGCCCGCCGGACACAAGCGAACGGCGACCTTCCCGCACTCCAGCTGGCAGCCTTCGATGAGGTCGGCGTCCATGAGGGTGCGCAGGTGCCGGGTCACGCTGGCCCTGCTCATGGGAAGCCGGTCGTGGAGCTCGCTGACGGGCAGCGGTCCTCCCGCGAGGTGGGCCAGGATCCGGCGGCGCCAGGGATGGCCGAGCGCGTCGAGGGGCGGGACGTCGATGAGGGGTCGAGCGGACAAGGGAACCTCCGCTCGACCCTGCTGCACTGGCTGTGCCCCTGTCCGCACACGGACGAACCCCGGCTAATGAGCCGGAACGACGGAAGTCGACCGACGTCCGTCGACCACCGTCAGCCGCTACTCCCGCTCGACTGCGCTCAGGTAGATCTCCACGAGCCTCAGCGCGTTCGTCTGGTGCCGATCCGGGAGGACGCGGAGCCGCTCGAGCAGCGCCGCGAGCCCCGGCCCGACGACACTCTCGGGGAAGGTGTCGCCGAACAGGCCGTTGGCGTCGACCTCGAGGGCGCACGCCAGCGCTCGGGCATGCGTGAGCGATGGGAGGTGGGTGCCCCGCTCGATCCGCGAGAGGGTCTGCGGGTGCATCTCGGCCTTCTCGGCCAGTGTCTCCTGGCTCCACTCCCGGGCAGTCCGAAGGGCACGGATCCGGGCTCCGAGCGCGGCCGATTGGGCTTCCATCACCGGAGCGTACGGTCCCACCCGGACCAGCTCCATCGCATCAGCGCTTAGAGACTAAGCACTTATGTTGACGCGGTGAGCATGTCCGTGTACACCCAGGACAGGACGGCGCGTCGAGACCGTCAGGAGGGGTCGATGGAACGGAACGGACTGGTGGTGGGTGTGCTGGGGCTGACGTGCACGGTGGCGGCGTGCAGCAAGGAGCCTCTCGTCGGGGAGTGGGAGCTCTCCTCCCTGACGGCGCAGGCGTACCCCGCGTACTCGTTCTACGATGAGTACTGCGGGTACGCGGAGGTGAGCTACTCGGCGGTCACGCAGGGGCGGGGGTCGATGCGGGTGGACGAGACCCTCGGGGTCCGGCTGGATCTCTCCTTCGACGTTCCCTACAGCATCAGCTCCGAGTACTGCGAGACCGTCACCGCCACGGACTCCCTCAGCTTCTCCGGGTCGGGCAACGCCCGGGCGTTCGGGAACGGTACGTACGACATCTCGGTTCGCGACGATGCCGAGCTCGCCCTGGACTGCAGGCTGGCGGAGGACTTCCTGGACTGCGATGTCGACGGTGGGACCCGGATCGGGTTCCGCCGCCGCTGACCTCCGAGGCGAGCGTCAGGGCAGATCGAGCGCCAGCACCTCACAGGCCCCTTCTTCCACCGCGAGCCGGACCTGGTGCGCCACGCCGGCCCATGGCTGGGACAGCCAGTGCCGGGGTACGGCCAGCACCACCAACCGGTCGGCGTCGTCGGGCAGCTCGAGCCGAAGCAGGGTCTCGCGATGGGCCTCGACGAGCTCGGCGTCCGGCGCAGGGATGGTCGGGAACACCGGCAACAGGCGCCCCGCCGCCCGTGTGAGGACCAGGATGAACCCGTCGCCTGCACCCCGAACGTGGACGTCCACGGAACGTCCGAGCACGCCGCTGCGGCGCACGGTGGTCGCCCCACGGGTCAGCGCAGGTGGCGGCACCCGCCAGGTGTCCGCCGCATCCTGCAGCTCGCTGCGCAGCAGGGCCACTCGGGCGACCATCTCGGGGTCCGCGAGCGACGCCTCCAGCTCCAGGACCCGCCCGGGCTCGAGAGCCCGCGCCAGCCACGCGAGGATCTCCCGATCAGAGATCTCGATCACCGGCCCTCCATGCGGCGGGCCGCGAGCCTCGGGCCAGCCTCTCTGCACGCCTCGACCATGCGCGGAAAACCTGACATCGGAAGCGGGATTCTGTGGTGCCACACGGGCGTGAGCTCCCCGTGCACGGCCAGCTTCAGTCCCCGATTCACGGAGAGCCCGCCGACCGCAGCCACCACGGGCTCGACGCCGATGAGCACCTCGTCCAGGGTGCCGCGCAGGTGATCCCGAAGGCGCTCGTACCCCCGCACACGCCCCTGCGCGCCGTCGGTGAGGCTGTCCGGTACGCTCTGAGCCAGAAGCCGATCCCAGGTCGAGTCCTGTTCGTTGGGCGCCCCCACCACCCATCGGTCGAGGACCTCCAGCCGTCCGCGCAGCACGACGAGCAACACCCAGGTCCACGCCATCCCGGCCTGGTCCGCGTCCAGCGGCTCGGGAACGCCCGGGACTTCGCACCCAGCGACCACGGACGGGCCCTCCCCCATCGGAAACCTGCGGGAGAGCTCCTCCCATGCCCACCGCTCCGCGAGGCGCGCGACGGCGCTCTCGGTGCGCGCCGCCAGCCCGTCGAGCGCGAGCAGCCGCTCCATCGCGGTGTCAGTACACTCTCGCAGCGCGACGGCGCGCAAGTTGCTTCGCATCCGTCCGCGCACCTGGACCAGGAGGTTGCCGATCGACTGGGGGTCTGCGTGCCGCCCCTCCCGCCAGTGTGCGAGCAGCCGGAAGAGGACCTCGGCGTCACACCATGCCTCCGCGTGGCCAGCCATGAGGAGCTCGTGCAGCGTATGCACGCGCTGCTGTCGGCTCTGGTGTGGCCACAGGCTCTCGACGAGCTGCCGCCGAGGGCTCCTTCGGGAGGCGATGCAGGATGCGAGCAGTGAGATGCCCACCTCGTCCATGGAGGCCACGAGGGCTTCGACGGGTCCCTGGGTCTCCAGGGTGCGGCCTGCCAGATCCCACCACCCGGGGCTCTCTCGATCGGCGTGCAGCGCCACGAGGAAGCCCTCGCGCAGCTCGTCCAGGACGCGCGCACGGACGTCGGACGGGACGCGCGCGCCCGTCATCACGGACCGGAACGCGCGCTCGGCCCCGGGGTGGAAGCGCGCGTGCCAATGACGGGCGGGGCCCCAGACGTCGCCCTGCGACCAGCGGACCCAGAGGGCCCGGGTCTTGTCGTCCTGCCGTGTGTCTGCGGGGAACTCCACGCGCTCCCACGCCACACGCTGGGTGACGTCCACCCAGCGTCCCACCCAGGCCACCGTCTCGAACAACCAGGCGGATGGTTCCCCGACGCGCCGGGACCGACGGTGCTGCCAGGCCCTCCAGGACTTCTCCGTCGCCGAGTCGGAGGGGTACGGGAGGTCGATGTCCGCCAGGTTCGCGGGAGGGAGCGGTCCGCTCATCGCCTCCTCGAGCAGACCGCATGTCGCGGGCTCGAGCGGCGAGCCCAGCCACGCCCAGCCTTCGAGGGCGCTCCAGTCGTGGCGGCGTTCTCGGTCGCGGGTGGCGCGTCGCCGGATCTCCTGCAACGGGAGACGAAGGTCGTGCCCCTCGCGACGGCTCGCTCGGTTCTGCGACCCCTTCAGCCCGGCCTGCACGCCCTCTCCGCCCATGGTGCCTCCGAACGCGTACGCGATCGGCGAGCTATCGTCACTTCGTGCAGACGGATCAAAGCTCGACGCAGCGCCAGACGCGCCCATCGCAACGGACCTCGGTCACGGCCCCTGCCCGCACCACCACGGAGAGGGAGGTGTTCGTCGACTCATCCGAGGACTGGCCCGGGAAGCGAGCGTGCACGGCATACACGCCCTCCGGCACCTCGCCGGTGGGCACGCCTCTCCCGTCCAGGCCCACGAGCCAGACCTCCTCGTGCGAGCTGTCCGACGACAACCTCACTCGTCCCGTCGCCGCGACCGGAGCGGGCGGGCGGGCGGGCTCCTCCGGCGCTGGCGTCGCCTCCGGGGCCGGCGGTGGTTGGGCGGCGAGCATCACCTGCCTCCTCGCGGCAGCGGCCTGGACAGACCTCTCGAAACGCTCGACCGACCCGGAGCCGTAGAGCTCCGTCAGCGGTTCTCGGGTCGGCACGCCGATGACGACTGGCTCCGCAGTGGCGCTGGGGACCAGCTGGCCCGCTCCGAACCCCAGCAGCGCGGCGAACGCGGCACCCGCCACGACCCGCCGCGGAGAGTAGGACGATCGGCGCTCCGATCGGCTCGACACGGACGGCGGCAGGTTGGGCGGAGGCACGGTGGCTCCGAACAGCGCCTCCTGCGGCTCCCTGACCACTGCGGGCCGTACGAAGTGATGCTCACCCCGCCACACCGCGAGCAGGACATCGCAGTCTGGGATGCGCGCACTCCGATCGGGCTCCATGGCGCCACGGATCGCGTCGGCGAGCTCGGGGGGGAAGTCGGGGCGGTGAACAGCGACGTCCACGCAAGAGCCCGACGCAACGCGGGCGCGCAGCAGCGCGAGCTCTTCGGCACGGAAGGCACGCGAGCCGCTGGCGAGCTCGTAGAGGACGCAGCCCAGCGCGAACACATCGGCCCGGACGTCCACGGACGACGCATCGGCCTCCTGCTCGGGGGCCATGTAGGCGGGCGAACCCAGCATCACTCCCGGGCGAGTGAGCGCTCCGTCCGCCTCCGTCACGATGCGGGCGAGCCCGAAGTCGGCGACACGAGGGATCCAGCGGTCACCTTCGCGGGAGACCAGGACGTTGGCAGGCTTGAGGTCGCGATGGAGCCACCCGGCGCGGTGGGCGGCGCGCACCCCCTCGATGATGCCGGACCCGAGCTCACGGACGACGGGAAGGGGGACGGGATGGTGATCGCGGAGGAAGGCGGCGAGATCCTGTCCATCGACCAGCTCGAGGAGGAGCGCAGGCCGCCCGTCACAGGCGGTGACGTCCACGACGCCGAGCAGGTTGGGGTGGCGGACGGACGCCTGCGCCCTCCCCTCCCGCAGCAGGCGGGCACGCACCTCAGCGGTGTGGGTGTTCAACACCTTGAGCGCCAGGCGGGACCCGAGCACCCGGTGGCGCACCTCGTACACGCGGGCCATCGAGCCCTGGCCGAGCAGGCCGACCACCTCGTAGCGTCCATCGATGCAGGTGCCGGGCCCTATGGTGCCTCCCTGCAGAATCTACCCCACCCCGGATCAGATGTGACCCACCTTGATCCAGTACGCGGTCCAGCTGGGGTTGCTCTGTCCCATCACCAGCTCCACCTCCCGGGTCGTCGGGTCGCAGTCCAACCGGTAGTCCGCTTGATCAGCCGGGAAGCCCGGGTCGCCTGGACGCATGTCGTCCTCGAAGAGGGCGACGAGATCGCAGGTCAGGCCGTTGCCGAGCCTCACCACCCACATTCCCCCCCGGGGATCGGCGGGGTCGTTGATGGGGACGGAGACGATGTACGTCCCACCACGGTCCGCCGTGAAGAGAGCCTGCCGCCCCCCCGCGTTTGCCGAGCGGTAGCCCGTGAAGAAGACCCCGTCGCTTCGCATCGCTGGGGCTCGGAGCGTCCGATTGGAGACCAGGTAGTGCTCCCCGCCCACACTCACGGTGCTCAGCGCGTCGCGGACATCCTGGAAGTCCAGGTAGGTGGACATCGGCACGAAGTCACCCACGGCGACCACGGAGTCCTCCAGTCGGCCTCCCGGCTCGAAGCTGGATGCGGTTGCCAGGTCCTCCACCGTCACCAGACCCGCGACCTGGGCCGCTACGGAAGCCTCCGTCGCGTAGTCCGCGAGATCCCCCACCGCCACCACAGCGTCCTGGAGCTTCCCACCCACCTCGAAGCTCGACGCCGTGGCCAGATCCGCCACCGTCACGAGCTGGGTCAGCGACGCCCCGGTGAGCACGTCGCTCGGCAGCTCATCGTCACCCGCGATGGCCGAATAGGGCCCGTCGACATGGAAGCTCGAGGGATCGGCGAGCGAGGCGACCGTCGCATACCCGCCGAGCTCTGAAGCCAGGGTCTCGCGCGTCACGCACTCCGCCTGCGCCTCCGCGGCGGCCGCAAGCCCAGCCTCCAGACTCACCACACGCTCCCGCAAGGCCTCCAGGTCCGACCGAAGTGCCTCCACTTCCTCAGGGTCGTACGTCCCTGCGGGCTCCGGGATGCATCCCGCGAGCGCGATGAGGGTCACCAGGTTCCCCATGGTCTTCTCTCCCTACGATGAAGCCGCACCGTCTCGACGGCGGCTGTCGTGAGTCCGAGGGCGGACACGCCCAGGCCGACCGTCGCGAGCGTCGACCGGGGACGGAGGTGATCGTCGAAATACCCGACGGGGCACACGCGTTCGGGGCAGGCCCGTCGGTAGGCCGCAACCGTGTCCAACCACAACCACGTACTCGCCGATCCGACGAGCACGCTGCCCATCAGCAGTCCCACACGGGGGACCGTCGGACGTGGACGGATCGGCGCGCTGAGCCATTCTGTCCTCCGCACACTGCCCCGGTGCTCGACCTGCACGACAAAGGGCAGGGAGTCCGGGAAGTCGCCGTTCAGCACGCCGAGGACGTGGTGCCGACCATCGCCAGGGCCAGGGGCCCAGCTCGTCTCACGCCAACGCTCCGAAGCTCGCTCCCATGCCGCTGCGGCAGGACCCCTGAGGTCCTCGGCCGTCATGCCCAACCCGAAGGACACGGCCAGCCTGGCCTCGGCAAGCTCTGGCGTGTCTCCGGCGAATGCCGACCAGCCCGCGACCCAGTGCAGCCGGGCCACCAGTGTCGACGTCAGCACGAAGTCGACGCACCCGAGGTCCACCTGAAGCTCCTCCACAGCCTCCACCAGCCCGGCCCAGTCGAGGCGGCCCTCGGCGGCCTCGGCACTCAGGAGGTGGGACTCGAAGGCGGCGGCTGACACCGGCTCCTCACAGCGTGGAGCAGCGGCGGCGACCAGGATGTGAAACCACACGGAGCCCCCCTGCGGGCGGGGACGGTATCACGGTCGCGAGTCGTGAACGGCGGCAGGAACCGACGACGAGACGTCTGCGCGCGCAGGTTGGCCACCGCACGCCTGGCGGTGCTAGCGTCGCCACGTCATGTCACGCATCGCTCTGCTCTCCGTCGACGGTCGCCGCGTCGCCCTGCGCCACGGCGCGACCACCCGAATCTGCGACCTCAGCGCTCCCCTCCCCAGCCTGGAGCCGTCACGGGTGGCGCGCTCGGACGTCGACATCGCTCTGGCGGAGGAGAACGTGGGGCGCGCTCTCGGCGAGATGGTCGGTCTGGACGCCCTCAGCGACATCGTCATCGTGGAGCCCGGCGACCTCACCGACGTCCCTTGGGAGCTCCTCGCACCGCGCGGGCACGGGTGCGCCGAGGCAGAGGGTGGCCTGGTGGTGAGACGGGCGGCCGGTCCCCGCTGGCTGCGCGAGCCCGCTGGCCACCTCCGGGTCCTGGGGTTGTCGAGCGACCCCACCGACCCCGACCTCGTCTGCGCTCTCCGAGTCGTCGAGCGCACAGCAACCGCGCCAGACGAGCTCCCTGCTCCCGACCCCGGATCCCTGGACGTCCTCGTCGTCGCGGAGCACGGCGTCATGGAGCGAGGGCGGCCGTGCGCCGTCGACCGCACGGGCACGATGGACCTCTCCACCGCCCACCACCTCCTCGAGGGCTCGGTGCGGGGCCGCTGGATCGTGGTGCTCGCGTCGTGCCATGGGGCAACGGACGTGGGCCCGGGAGGTCTGGCGACCCGGCTGGTGCGCGCGGGTGCCGGCGTGGTGTTGGCTCCCAGGTACCCGATGCGGGCCGACGTCCTCGCGGCAGGTGTGGACGCGTTGTTGGAGGCCCTCCGCGGCGGCAGGACGGTGGGCGCGGGATGCCGTGCCGCTCGGCGGGCGGTGCGCTCCATGCGGGCGGGGTTCATCGGCGACCGGTGGCACAGCCTGGTGATCTGCGTGGCCGATGAGAGCGTGCTCGAGACCCGCCTCGCGGACATCGACTGGCCCCCGTCCGGAGGTCGCCCGGATGCGGCGTCCGCGCAGTGGCTGGAGCTGGCGGCGCAGTGCGCGCGTGAGGACGCGGTGGGCTTCCTCGGACTCGAGCATCTGCTGGCGACCCTGCCACGCGACGCCGGCCCCCTGGCGGCTGGTGTGGGCCGGAGGCTGGCGACCCTCTTCCCTTCGCTGGCCACCATTCGCGCGGGCGCCTGGGTCGCCAACCCGGCGGCGAGGAGCGCCACGTTGCAGCACACGCCGCGCGTCGAGCGCGTCGCGCCCAGGCTTCCGGACGCCTTCCGTCCTGAGGACCTGCTTCGGGCGCTGTTCGAAGACGACTCGCCCCTGACCCTCTTCTTCGGCGACCTGCTGAGGCGCACCTGGGATGGCGGAGTCTCGACCTGGGGCGGCAACGGTGGTGCGGCGCCGGAGCGCCGGTGGGCGACGGTGCTCTGGGGTCCGGAAGACGGGCGGCGGCTGGATGTCCTCGAGGGTGGCTCGATCGGGCGCTGGTCACCCGATGGCACTGTGCTGCACGGACTGTTCGCCGGCACCTCGGACGTGGACCGGGCGGTCTCCCGGTGCGCGCTGACACTGGCGGAGGGTGGGTGGGTCGCGAGCAGAGCGCACGAGGTGCACCGGGACGGTCGATGGGCGCTCGTCCCGGCGGGCGAACCCCTCTCGGGGGTGGTCCAGATCACGCCGAGCACATGGGTCGCTCTGCCCAACCACGCACTTTGGCTGGGGTGATCAGGACCTCCGACGGCCCACTCCGAGCACAAGGACGGCGAGCGTCATCCAGCTGGAGGACACTGGAGCTGTGGAGCACGCCGTGCCACGGGGACAATCGAGGCTGACGGGTACTCGCACGACATCCGGCAGGCGTCTGATGCCCGTGATCTCCACATCGATCCAGCCTTCCTCCCCTGTGCATTGTGGCGTGACCAGGACGTTGAGCGAGACGCGTGGCGGATTGATGATCAGCCGCTCGATCTCGATGTCACCGACACCAGGCTCACCTACGCTCACCGACAACCCGGGGGACGCGCCCACGGCCGTCACCACCGCTTCACGAATTCGCACATTGCCCACATTCACGACCTCGAGCTGAACTGCTCGCCGCTCACCCGGAATCACGGTTGCTACCAGATCACCAGTCGTGTCGAGCAGCTCCACGGCCGGCTCTGCATCGCCGTAGATGGCCCGCATTCCAGCGAGGTC
>JACKEQ010000008.1 GCA_020632885.1 Alphaproteobacteria bacterium
CGCGGGAATCATCTCCCCCAACCCGTTCTGGCTGGCCTCCGCGCCCCCGGCGAACTCCGGTGACCAGGTCATGCGCGCGTTCGACGCCGGGTGGGGCGGCGCGGTGTGGAAGACCCTCGGTCAGCCCATCCAGAACGTCAGCTCGCGCTTCGGCGCCATCGGCTGGAAGGGCAACAACGGTGTGGGCTTCAACAACATCGAGCTCATCACGGACCGTCCGCTGGACGTGAACTTCCGCGAGATCTACGAGGTGAAGAAGCGCTTCCCGAAGCACGCCGTCATCGCGTCGCTGATGGTGGAGACGAAGGAGGAGTGGAAGGAGATGATCCAGCGCTCGGTGGACGCCGGCGCGGACGGTCTCGAGCTCAACTTCGGCTGTCCCCACGGCATGTGCGAGCGCGGCATGGGCAGCGCGGTGGGCCAGGAGCCCACCGTGAACGAGCGGATCACGAGCTGGGTCATGGAGTACAGCACCATCCCGGTGCTCGTGAAGCTCACGCCCAACGTCGGCGACATCGTGCCCCACGGGCTCGCGGCCCAGCGCGGTGGCGCGGACGGCGTGTCGCTCATCAACACGATCAAGAGCATCATCGGCGTCGACATCGACACCATGGTCCTCAGGCCCTCCGTGGGTCCGAAGTCGTCCAACGGTGGCTACTGCGGCGCGGCGGTGCGGCCCATTGCGCTCCACATGGTGGCCGCCCTCGCACGTGACCCGCGGTTCAACCTGCCCATCTCGGGTATCGGCGGCGTCACCAACTGGCGCGACGCCGTGGAGTTCCTGCTCCTCGGGAGCTCGTCGGTGCAGGTGTGCACGGAGGTCATGCTCCGCGGCTACCGCATCGTGGAGGACATGATCGAGGGCCTGGACGGCTGGATGGCCGAGAAGGGCTTCGAGAGCCTCGACCAGGTCGTGGGCCGCAGCGTGCCGACGTACTCGGAGTGGGGCGACCTCGACCTCAACTACGAGACCGTCGCGAAGATCGACCCCGACGCGTGCATCGGGTGCAACCGCTGCATGGTGGCGTGCCACGACGGCGCCCACCAGTGCATCCACCCGAACCCCGACACCTCCAAGCTCCAGCCCATCGTGGACGAGGACGAGTGCGTGGGGTGCAACCTCTGCCAGATCGTCTGTCCGGTGCCGGACTGCATCCAGATGGTGGAGGTCGACAACGGCTGGAAGCCGGCCACCTGGAACGAGCACCTCGGCCAGGGCGCCCCCATCCGTCCGAAGAAGGGGGCCCACTGATCCTCCCACCGCTCCCTCCGTTCCCTGTCGCGCTGCACGCCGAGGCCTGCACGCTGGCCCGGGAGCTGGAGGCGGCGGTGGAGGCCTGGCGGGGCCGGAAGAGCTGGCCGGAGCTCCGCTACGCGGAGCGCCCGGAGGCCGTCCAGGCGCTGCTGAGGAGCTCGCGGCCCACGCGCTGATCGCGCGCTGCGCGCCCCCGCCGGAGGTCACGAAGGCCGAGAAGACCGCGGTCCGGAAGCGTGCCCGGACCTACGACGACGAGCGCTGGGGCCCGCTCCTCGCCTGGGAGGTCTACGCCACCTGGGTGGAGGCGTGGAAGGTGTCCCGCGCGCCGCCGCCTCGCGTGCTGATCACGCCGCCGCCGGTCGAGGGTTGACGGTCAGGGCGTGCAGACCGTCGCGTCCACGTCCCCGAGCACCGTGCCGACGACCCCCGTGCAGCCCGTGATCACCGAGTCGTAGTCGGCGTACGCGTCGCCGCCCTCGTTGTTCGCGAACACGGTGTCCGTGAGGTCGAGGGCCGCGTCGTCCTCGAGGTACACGGCCGCCTGGGACTCGGTGGCCCCCGTCCACTGGCTCGAGCCCGCGTACTCGATGCGGGTGTTCGTGATGGTGTTCGTGAGGCTCCCGTAGATGGAGATCCCCCGCCAGGCGCCCGCCACCGCGGACTCGCCGGTGAGCAGGACCGGGTCGCCCGTGCCGCCGATCGTGATCGTGCCGCCCGAGGCGGGCCAGTTGCCCACGGAGATGCCCTGGTCGTCGTCGAACACCACGGTCGCGCCGGGCTCGATCGTCAGGGACCCCGAGACGTACACGGTGTCGTCGACGTAGTAGGGGACATCGCGCGCGGGCCAGGTGACGGACTCCGAGAGCCAGTCCGAGCCCGACTGCAGGTGCGCGATGCGCACGTGGTCCGCGTCGTTGCCCGTGAGCACCACCGAGGCGTCGAGGGCCGAGCTCGCGTCCGGCGACACCAGCGCGGACTCCTCGCAGTCCGTGAACGTCGAGTCGCTGATGGCGATCTTGCCGGCGGGGTCCTCCCCATCGATGGAGACGGCCGGACCCTCGCAGTTGCGGATGGTGGTGTCGGACACCGTCAGGCGGACCTCGTCGCCCTCCAGGTACAGGCCGGCCCGCGAGCGCTCGCCGCCGTGCCACTGCTCCGACCCGGCACCGTCGATCGTGACGTGGCGCATGACGTTGTCGGTGCTGTTGGAGACGTAGAGGTGCACGCCGAGCCAGGTGCCCCGGAGGGCCTCGACGCCCTGGAGCACGATGGGCGCCTCCGCCGTGCCCTCCGCGGAGAACGAGCCTCCGTCGTAGACGTCGATGCCGGTGTTCAGCGCGAAGCGCAGCGTGCTGCCCGCGGCGAGGGTGAGATCGACGCCCTCGGCGCGGAGGGTGTCCTCCACGGTGTAGTCGAGGGGGGGCAGGGCGGTCGCTTCGTCCAGGAAGCCGTCGGAGAGGTGCACCGTCCCGTCGGTGCCGGCCAGATCGAGGGATCCGCCGAGCCCGGGAGCGAGCACGGCCGGGAGACGCACGGGCATGTCGACGTCCAGCGTGACGAGCCCGTCGACGGTCACCCGCGCGATGGGCTCCCAGATGTGCAGCGCGACCCCGGGGCACCCGGAGACCGTCAGGGACTCGACCGTCAGCCGCCCGTCGTCCTCGACGAACACGCCACCGACACTCTCGCCGGCCCCGTTCCAGGCGCCCGAGCAGGCTCCTTCCACGGTGGTGTGGGCGAGGGTGTTCGCCGGTGCGGGCGATCCGATGTACCCGATGCCGTACCAGGAGCCCGGGGTGCTGTCCTCGCCGCGGAAGACGACCCCCTCCTCGGACGTGCCGTTCACGGCCAACGACCCCGAGAGCTCGACCTGCACGAAGGAATCGGGGGCCATGACGAACGTGGACCCCGCCTCCACCACGAGGTCGCCCTCGATGTACAGGCCGCTCTCGACGGTGTAGCAGCCCGAGAGGGTGCCGCCCTCGCGGACGTCCTCCGGGGCGAGCGGCGTGCAGTCCGCGGGGTCGGTGGGCTCGGTGGTGGGGCCGGGGCAGCCCGCGAGGAGCGCGATGAGGGGCAGGGAACGCATGGGACCTCCAGTCATGGTCCGAACGTACGGGCCGCCCGCCGTCGGGACCTTCCCCCTGCCTTCCCGTTGTCTTCCCGCGGTGATAGCGAGGACCCCATGGGCCCCCAGACCGCAGGGACGCTTCGCGTCATCCAGTCCGTGGATCCCGCGCTGCCCGTGGGTCTCCAGGTGCCGGTGCCCACGACGGGAGGGGTCGTGGGTCGCTCGACGGAGGCGGAGATCTGCCTGCCCGGCAGCACCGTGAGCCGCCAGCACGCGCGGCTGGTCCGCGAGGGCACCACCTGGTCGCTCGAGCCCCTCACGCGCACCAACTCCGTGTTCGTCGACGGAGCGGCCGTCGCCGGCGCCACGCCCGTCCCGACCGGCGCGTCCTTCCAGCTCGGCGGGGTGGTCTGCGTGCTCGTGGAGGACGCCGGCACCACACCCGTGCTCCAGCGCCTCGACGAGCCCGTGCTCATCGAGGTCCACGACGATGCCGGAGGCTGCACGGCCCACGCGGGCGGGGCGTTGCTCCCCCTCGCTCCCCTGGAGGCCCGTCTGCTCGGCGAGCTCGTCGAGGCCGCCGGCCGTCCGGTGCACCGCTGGGACCTCCTGGAGGCCCTCGGTGCCTCCACCAACCTCGACAAGGCCGTGAGCAAGCTGCGGGCAGGCCTTCGGACCGCGCTGGAGGACGGCGTGCTCTCCCTCGAGGCGGTCGCGCGGGCCGTCGGTGCGTCGGCGGACGACCCCGAGGTCCTCGTCCGTGAGCTGATCGTCACGCGCCGTGGGCACGGCTACCTGCTCGCCCTGCCGCCCCACCAGGTCCGCCGGGTCCGGGTGTGATCGGCGTTCGTCTCGGGCCCTTCGAGCTCCTCGAGCCCCTCGGCGCCGGCGCGTTCGCGGAGGTCTGGCGCGCCGCGCACCCGTCCGGCGAGCACGTGGCGGTCAAGGTCGCCCGCGAGGGCTCCGCGGTGTCGTGGGAGGAGGCGGTGCGCCTCGCCCAGCTCGACCACCCGGGCGTCGTGCACGTCTACGACCACGGGACCTGGGAGGGACGCGGCTGGATCGCGATGGAGCTCGCGCGCGGCACGCTGCGGGCGCTGGAGTCGCCCCTGCCCCTCGCGGACCTGGCGGCCCACCTGCTGCGCGCCGTGGCCCACCTGCACGCCCGCGGCATCGTGCACCGCGACATCAAGCCGTCCAACATCCTCGTGGGTTGCGCGCCGCGGTCGGGGCTCGATCCGGCCGACCGGGCGGGCGTGCGGCTCGCGGATCTCGGCATCTCCTGGTCCGGGGCGGGTCGTGGCGGGTCCTCGGGCACCCCGGGCTGGGCGCCGCCCGAGCAGCTCCGCGGGATGACGCACCCCTCCGGCGACGTGTACGGCGTGGCGCTCGTGGTCCGGGCCCTCGCCACCCCCGCCGATCAGGCCCGGCTGGCCGGCTGGCTCGCGCGGGCCACGGCCGCTTCGCCCGGAGAGCGGTTCCCGTCGGCGGCACACGCCCTCGCGGCCTTCCCGGACGCCGGGACGACCGTGCTGGTGGGCCTCCCGCGGGACGACGCCGCGGGCACCGAGGTCGCGCCGGAGCTCGGGATCGCCGAGACCGCGACGCGCCCGGTGCTCCTCGCCCTCGACGTCCCCAGCGCGCCCATGGAGCCTCCCGCACCCGTGGTGGAGCCCGCCTGGCCCTCCGCACCGCCGGTCCCGCCGTACCGACGGGCACGCGTGGGTCTCCTGGACGTCGGGCTCGCGCTGCTTCCCTGGCGACCGGTGCTGCCGATCGGGCGTCTCGATCTCCTGCTGGCCCTCTGGGAGGCCCTCGGACACGGATCTCTCGCGCTGTCGGGAGACGAGGACGACGTGGACGAGGTCATCGGGCTCCTCCGCACCTGGGTCGCCGAGACCGGGCTGGAGCGCGACATCCGCCACGACCCCGAAGGGGTCCGGGTCCCCCCGCTGGACGGGTGGCACCTGGCTGCGCGCCTGGAGGCCCTTGGCTTCGAGGCGTCCACCGCCCGCGTGCTCGCGAGCGGCTGTCGGACACCGCGGGAGCTTCGCGCGCGCGTGCTGTCCTTCGTGCGTGCGGACCTCGTGCAGGTGCGGCCGGATGGGCTGCACATCGACCTCGCGCGCGTGCTCCCGGCCCCTTCGGACGACCCTGCCGACGTGGAGCGCGCCCTCGACGAGGCGTTCTGGCGGGGCGACCTGTTCGCCCTGGCGTCGGGGATCCCCACGCTCCAGCGGCTGGTGGGGGACGATCCCCGGCTGCCCCTCGTGGTCGCGCTGGCCCGTGCACGCGCGGAGAAGCGGCGGGACCTCGCCACCGCCGACCAGCTCGCGAGCGATGCCGAGGCCGCGGGAGCCCTCGGGGACGGGCGGCTCCGGGCGGGGCTCTACCTCGAGGCCGCCGGGACGGCCGTGCGCGCCCGTGACCCCGCGCGGGTGCGGGAGATCGTGGCTCTCGCCGGGCAGGTGGGCGACGAGCGGCTCGCCGCGGGGCTCCTGCTGACGCTCGGGTTCGCCGGCTACATGGACGGCGGGGAGGACGCGGAGCCGACCGTGCGCCGGGCGGCCGAGATGGCCGAGGGCCGCTTCCGGTCCATGGCGCTGTCCACCCTCTGCGATCTCCGCCTGAAGGCCGGGCGTCCCCAGGATGCGCTGGACTTCGCCCTCGAGGCGCTGGCGTGCCATCCGCCCGACCGACCCGACGAGGAGCTCGCCATCCGCGGCAGCGTCGTGCTGGCGTACCAGACCCTGAAGGCCGACGAGTCCCTGATCACCGAGCAGCTCGAGGCGGCCCTGCGCGTCGTGCCGCGTGTGTCGGCCCGGTCGTCGGTCGCGCGCCTCACGCTCTTCCGTGCCCAGCAGGCCATGCGCCTGAAGGCCTGGGACCGCGCCGATCGCCTGCTGGCGGAGGCCCAGGATCTCTTCCTGCGCAGCGGGGGCTCCGCGACCTTCATCGTGCTCAACCACGGCCTCGTCGGGCTGCACCGTGGCGACCTGGCATCCATCGCGGCCGTCACGCCTGCCGGGTGGTCCGCGGAGGTCGAGCGCGCGCCGGCCTACGTGCGGCCCCTCATGCTGCTGCACGACCTCTATGCGTCCCTGGCGCAGGACGAGGCGAGCGTGGACCGCGCGTTCGCTTCCCTCGAGGGGGTCACGCTGCCGCCCATCTGCGCCGAGGGGCTCGCGCTCGCGGCGGAGCTCGCGCCGCGGTACGCGGACCGCCTGCGGGCGCTGGAGGTGGGGACGTGAGGTGGACGACGGCGGGCGTCGTGCTCGGGCTGGCGCTGGCGTGCGGCGGCGGCCGGCCGCCGATCACCGTGGAGCGGGGCGGGTTCCGCATCGACCTGCTCGACGGGACCGTCGACGAGGACGTCGATCACGGTGCGGAGGGCGACTACGACGTGAGCGCGGGGCTCTCCACGCAGGCGCTCTCCTGGGTGCCCGTCGACCCCGACGAGGACCTCGTGGCGCACGTCGACCGCCTCGCCCTCGCCATGGAGGCGCTCTCGGCGGCGAACGACCTGGAGACCGGTCCGGCTTCCTACGAGGACGGAGTGGTGGACGGCCAGGTCGCGCGTACGGTGTCGTTCGAGGCGTCGGGGGCCACGATCGTCTCGTCCTCGTGGGACTGCCCGGCCGCCGGGGTGCGCGGGACCCTCACGTCCACGGGGCTCTTCGGTACACGCGGCACACACGACGCCGCCCTCGCGAGCGTCGTCTGCGGGCAGGAGCCCGTGGCGCTGGAGCTGCCCGAGGCCTTCCGCTTCACCGGCGACGCGTCCTGGAGGTCGATCCTCCAGGGTGAGCTCGCGTCCTGGCAGCACGAGGACGGCCGGCTGCTCCTCGTGACGGGTCAGAGCGCCATCGGCGACGACTTCTCCACGTGCGGCGTGATGATCGACCTGTTCCTGTCCAGCCAGGACCTGCTCGTGGAACCCGAGGGGCCGGCGACCACGGCAGCCCCGGACGGCTGCGTCCGCACCGTGCGGGGACCGTGGGAGGGCGACCCTGCGTCCGCACGGGTGCGCTACCGGTCGTGCCGCGACCGCGGGTACCTCGCGGTCTGCCTGGTGGAGCGCGGCGAGCCCGACTGCGTCGACCAGGTCGTGTGTCCGTAGACTGGCGGGACCCCCGGGCTCCCGTCGTCTCGGACGTGTTCCGCGCTCGACGGGGCCTGGCGCCGGAGCCGGGCTGGGGGGCCCACCTGGCCCTCCCGCTGCTCCGCGACCTCGTCGAGAGGCTGGATCCGTCCCTGTCGGTGCACCCGGATGCCGCGACCTGGGTGGCGGAGGTGGACGCTCGGGGCGTGCTGGACCGCGAGCCGCTCCTGGAGGTGGGTGGGGCCTTCCTGCACCTGCTCTGGCACGACGGGCACACCGCGATCGACGACCGCTATGGGTCTGGAGCGCCCCTGCGCGCCGACACGCCCGTCGTGGGCGGGCCGTTCCGGGTGGCCTTCGCGAACGCCCTGTTCGAGGAGGGCTCCGGCATCGTGCGGACGCTGGGACCCCCGCCGGACCGCGCTGCCCTCGGCGCCGCCTGGCCGGCCGTACGGCTCGCCCTGGCGCGGGCGGCGGCGGTGGAGGTGGTGCTCGCGGTCGCCCAGCGGCTCCACCCCGGCGGGGTGTTCCTCGTGGACAACGTGCTCTCGCCCGCCGTCACCGTCCCGGACGCGACCCTCGCGCGGATCGGCATGCGCGCGCTGCCGCGCCGGTCGGTGCTCCAGGTCCAGACGGCCCACGGGCGCCTGGAGACGGCCGTGTGGGGCTTCGAGCGGGTCGGTGCGCCCACCTGGCCGGTGGAGGGGCCCGCCCATCCGTCGGGAGGACGGACGGTGCGGGTGGTGTACCCGGGCCCGGGCGAGCGGCGCACCGGGCCCTGATCGTCACTTGGCGGCGAGGATCTCGTTCGTGATCCACGCGTTCACGCGCTCCTCCCACGCCGGGCTCGTGCGGGCGAGGAAGAACTGCGTGAAGAGCTGCTTGAGCGTGGTGTGCACGAGGTCGAGCAGCATCATGCGCTCGAAGATCTTCTCGTCGGTGCCCTTCTTCACCTCGAAGGGCAGCTTGAGCCCCGCGATCGACAGACCGGCGTCCGTGGCCGCGAGCTCCATGGCGATCTCGAGGTCCTCGAGCTTCATGCCGAGGCAGGCCTGCACGGGGCGCTTGCCGGTGTGCAGGTCGCGGCGGGCGTTGTCGGAGGTGGTCGGGGCGGCGCCGAGGAGGATGGTGGTCTCGGGGACGTCGTCGTGGGGGTCGACGTCCTGGAGCTTCAGGCGGTTCTCGAGCCAGAGGGTGAGATCGGCGCGCTTCAGGGTCTCGGTGACGTCGTTCCAGCCGTCCTCGACCTCCTCCACGGCGGTCTTCACGCCGTCGCCGTCGATGACGCGGAACAGGCCGTCGGACGCCTCGCTCTGCAGCCAGAGCCAGGTGATGAAGTCGGCCGCCAGGGGCAGCTCGACGTTCTCGAGGGGGTCGTCCATCCGGTGGCCGTCCACGAAGCCCTCGGTGCCCGCACCGCCGCGGGCGCCGGGCAGGAAGCGCTCGGTGCGCTCGACGATCTCGTCCCACGCGAGCTTGTCGTGCAGCCAGTCCGCCATGCGCTCGGGCCGGAGGCGCACGTCGAAGGTGGCCTCGAAGTTCTCGACCACGATCTCCACCTGGCTGTCGGACGTCCCGAAGACGATCACCTGGCCGGAGACGGTGTCCCAGACGACGTCCGTCGTGGAGACGCTCGGCAGGGCGCGCGCGAAGAGCTCGGCCTCGACGGCCTCCTTCAGCGCCTCCTTGTCGTCCTTGGACAGCTTCTCGAGACCGCGCTCCTCCATGACCTGCTGCTCGCGCTCGTACAGGGCGATCTTCGCGTAGCGGCCGTTCACGGACTTCTTGTCGGAGCGGAGCGCGAGCGCCAGGTAGCGGTCGAACAGGAAGGTGTTCAGCTCGAACTTCGTGTTCGCGGCCTCGAAGATGTCCACCCAGCCGACGGTCGGCTCCTTGTCGGTGGCGTCGAGGCGGGGCTGGAAGGCGAACTCGCGAACGCCCTGGAGGTAGCGGTCACGGAAGCCCTCGGGGAGGGGGGTGGTGATGCGGAAGCGACGGCCGTTCAGGCCACCTTGCACGAGTCCCATGGGGTACTCCGGGGGTTTGCGGTGGGAGGGGTGGGCAGCGAGGCTGCCGCGGGGTGCCCGGGAGGGCGGAAGGAAGGCGTCGAGTATAGCGGGAGGCGCGCGGGAGTGCGAGGAGACGGGGCTCACGAGGGCCTGCGGAGCTCCACCGATCGCGCGAACCCCCCGCGGACCGCGATCAGGAACGCGATCCCGGTCGCCGACGCGGGCAGCAGGAACACCCAGGGAGCCCAGGACTCCGGTGCGATCAACACGGCCGGCGCCCCGGCGAGCAGACCCGCGCCCAGCGCGAGGTTCACGCGACCGTAGGTGAAGCCGAGGGTGAGGGTGATCGCACCGAGCAGCAGGGCGTCGGTGGCGAGCGTGAGATGGACGGGCACGCCCAGTGCCCAGCCGGCGGCACGGTCCACGACCAGCAGGCCCGCCATGAGGACGAAGGCCGCCAGCGTGGCGCGGTTCGCCCCGTTCGCGGTGACCGTCGCCCGTCCCCACCACGCCGACGCCAGCAGCGACACCAGGAAGAGCACGGCCAGCACGGTGTTCCCGCGGGCATCACCGTGGCTCGCGAGTCCGGTGGCCTCGCCGATCCCGACCAGCACCGCGAAGAGGGCGAGCCACGCGGCGTAGATCCGGACCCGCGCGCGGTAGCCCACCTGGTAGTCGGCCTGCCATGCGAGGTCGGCGGTCTTCCGCGCCCGCGCGACGGCCGCATCGAGGTCCGCCCGCAGCGGGTGGGGCCCGTCACGCTCGAGCTCCGTGAGCCAGGTCTCGGCGAGGTCGAGCCGGACGTCCCGCGTGGTCGCGTCGCGTACCGCGACCTCGAGCAGGTGATCGAGCCGCGCCCGCCAGCCCGCGTGGTCGGGCCGCTGCTCCAGGGCCTGGCGCAGGGCGAACAGGGCCTCGGTGAGCTCGGCGGCATCGACGTCTCCGGATTCCAGGTGCGCGATGCGGCGCTCGGCGGCCTCCGCGAGGTGCGCCGCACCGCGGGAGGCCAGCCAGACGCCGAGGCCGGCCCGCAAGGCCCCGAGCTCGGGCCGGTCGGCGGGGTCCACGGCGAGGGCCCGGCCCGCCCAGGCCGCCAGCTCGGGGTCTCCCGGTAGAGGGGGGCGCTCCGCGGTCGACGCGAGGCGGCAGGCCTCGAAGGTGTCGCCCGCGTTCGGGGGTTGCCCGGTGAGCAGGAACGCGAGCGCCGCCCCGACGAGCCAGGTGTCCATCGAGGGCGCGGCCGGACCCACCGCGTACATCTCCGGCGCCATGAACGCCGGTGTGCCGGCGACCTCTGCGGTGTCCCCAGCGGGCCACGCGGCCCCCCAGTCCACGAGGTACACGACCCCGTGGGCCCCGCGCATCACGTTCGCGGGCTTGAGGTCGCGGTGCACCACGCCACGCTCGTGGGCGTGCAGGAGCGCGTCGGTGACGGCGATCAGCACGCGTACGTCGTCCTCCAGGTCGCCACCGGGTCGCCAGACGTCCCCGTCGACCCGCTTCATGACGAGCACGGGCGTGCCTTCGGGGTCGACGCCGACCGCATGGACGGGGGGCACGTTCGGGTGCTCGAGACAGCCCATCATGCGAGCCTCGTGCAGGAGGCGGGCGAGGGCGTCCGTCGTCGAGCCCCGCTTGAGGCGCTTGACCGCCACGTCGCGTCCCAGGAGGTCCTGGTGGGCGAGCTGGATGACGCCCAGTCCCCCTTCGCCCAGCGTGGGTCCGAGCCGCAGGCCGGCGGTGGCCAGAGGCAGGGAGGACGCCGGCACGGGTGGGGTCGGTGGGAGCAGGGTCCTCGACGGGTCGGCCAGCGTCGTGTCCATCGTCAGCCGGGCAGCACCCAGCCGTCGTACGCCACCCCGGCGGGCTCGCAGAGTCGCATCAGGCCGAGGGTGATCCGCGAGATGTCGTTCAGCGGGTGCACGTGGGCGAGGGTGAGGTGGCTCGGCGCGCTCTCCACGGTCTCGAAGCCCTCGTCGGCGAGGCGCTCGCGGATGCGCTCCAGCGCGTCGTCGTCGCCGTAGAAGCGGTGGAGCACGCGAAGCTCGCCGTCTCCATCGATGTCCAGACGCTCCAGCGCCTCGCGGTCCTGGATCCGTCGCCAGTCCTGCGGGGTGGGGCAGACCCGGTCGTTGAAGTAGTCCCATCCCGCGGTGAGCTCGGTGGTGGCGCCCGTCTGGGCGAGCGCGTGCACGACGGCATCGGCGTCCACGGACCCGCCGAGCTGGAGGACGAGCTCCGTGGTGCCGGCGTAGGTCAGCTTGCCGACCAGCCACGCGTCCACACCGTCCAGGACGTGCTGGAGCGAGGTCCGGTCCACGCTGCCGTCGGCCCACCGCACGCGGAGGCCACGCTGGGAGTCGTCGGAGGGCAGCACGGCGGCCTCGACGTCGAAGTCCACCCGGGCGGTCCTCCCTTCGCCGTACACGTAGGTGTAGTGGTTCCAGTCGCCGCCTTCGCGCATCGTTCCTCCAGGATCACGGACCGTCCACCGTCGGTAACGCCCGGGGCGCGCCCGTGCCGGTCAGGGTCCCCAGCGCGGGAGCCACTCGGGCGCGGGCCCCTCCAGCCACGGACGTGTGGACTTCCCGTCGCGGTCGGCCACGTAGAGGTCGGGCTCACCGTCCCGGGAGCTGGCGAACACGAGGTACTGGCCGTCGGGCGACCAGCTCGGGTGCTCGTCGGGGCCCGGCCCGTCCAGGCGGGCGAGGCGCACCCCAGCGCGGTCCACGATGTCCACCGCCACGTCCTTCGGGCCGATCTGGGTGGTGATGGCCACGCGGTCACCCTGCGGGGACCAGGCGATGCCGCGGTCGATCTCGGCGGGATGGCCCTCGGCCCGGAGGGCTCGGGGCTCGAGCTGCCCACGTTCGACGCGCACGGCCTGCACGGACTCCCCGCGCCAGGCGAGCCAGGCGACCTCCTTCCCGTCCGGCGACCACGTGGGGTTCGTGTCGTTGCCGGGGTGCGTGGTGACCCGGAAGGGGTCCTCGCCGTGGGGGCCCATCACGTAGACCTCGGCGTTGCCGTCCCGGCTGCTCACGAAGGTGATGGCGCCGTCGGGGGCCACGTCCGGCTCGAAGCTGCCGTTGGGATGGTCGGTCAGCCGCTCGAGCCCCGTGCCGTCACGCTGCACGCGGTAGAGCTCGCGGAAGGCGTGCCGGTCGGACTCGTAGACCAGCCAGGCTCCGTCGGGCGACCAGGCCGGGTTGCGCACCATCTGGCTGGGCTCGCCCAGCGGCTTCGGCGGCCCGGGGTCCTTCACGGGCACGAGCCAGAGCGACTCCTGGTGCCCGCCGGGACCGTCCTCGCTCGCGATGACGAGCAGGTGCGTGCCCTGCGGGTCGGCCTCCGCGGGGAACACGGCTCCCGGGATGCCCGTCACGGCGTGGCTCTCGGACGGTCGGTCCGCGAGCGCCCACCGGGTGGTGGGGGCGCCCTGCTCCTCGGCGATCCAGGCCAGGGTCCCCGAGAGGGTGGGACCGGAGCCTCCGCAGCCGAGGAGCAGGACGATCAACTTCAGTTGCAGGTGGACGGCGTGATGCGCACGGCGTCCGCGACCGCGTAGTCACCGGGGGTGGTCCACCGGGACAGCAGGATCTTGTTCCAGCCCTGGGTGAAGCGCCAGGTGCCGAGCGTGTTCCAGCGGCCACCGTCGATGCGCTGGTTCACGGTCTTCCGACCGACCTCGTTGCCCTGGGCGTTCCAGCCGAGCCAGACGACGCCGGAGGGGCGGTCGCCAGCTGCCGGCCACCAGGCGTCCACCCGGTAGCACTGCGTCTGGTCGGCCTGGAAGTTGAACGCGGCGGCGTCCGACACGCCCTCGGTGGGGGCGACCCAGTAGCCGGTGTTGTAGTGCCCGCTGACGTTGGCGCTGGCCCACCAGTTGCTGGAGACCTCGACGTAGTAGCGGGAGGTGTCGTTCGCGTTGTTGTTGCTGTCGATGATGGTCGACGTGCCGGTGGGGGTCGGCGCGGGCGTGGGATCCGTGGGGTCCGGCGCGGGCGGCTCGGGCGGTGTGGGCGTGGAGCCACAGGCCTGCTCGATCTTGGCCATGTAGGTCGCCCAGGGCCAGTTGGCGCCGGGGTCGGTCCGGTTCCACGGCTGCATCTGGCCGTGACCGAAGACGTGGTAGCGGTCGATCGGGATGCCGTGGCGCTGGGTGATGCCGCAGGTGAGGGCAGCGGAGCGCTGGATCTGGCCGCTGTTCCAGCTCGTCTGGCTCGCGTAGCCCGCGTGCTCGATGCCCACGCTGTGCGTGTTCATCGCCGCGCCGTTGCGGAAGCAGTCGCGGTTGCTGTTGTTCGAGCAGGAGTAGTTCGCCGCGATGTGCCAGGCCTTGCGGGCCTCGTCGACCAGGTGGCGGACCTCGCTGCCGGTCGAGTTCACGACGTAGTGGGCGCTCACGCCCGAGGCCGAGTTGGCGAGCCAGCTCCAGCAGCTCGAGTAGGAGCCCTCGCAGGTGTGGATGACGACGTACGAGGGCGTCACACCGCCGCGGCTGCTGTTGTTGGGCGAGGCGGTCCAGACGGCGCCGCTGTCGCCGACCCGCTCGAGGGAGCGCGCCGGCGCGGGCCACGCGATGTCGAGGGGCTGGGGCTTGAGCTCGAGGCCCTCGACCCCCAGGCCGTCCTCGAGGGTGGCGTACACCTCGTAGTGCACGTACTCGGCGACCGCCTCGGGGTCCTCGATGCCGCTGTAGGTGGCCACGATGGGCGCCCATCCGCCGAGGGACGTCGTGTCGGCGCCGGTCTCCTCCGCCCAGGACTCGAGGAGCATCGCGGTGGCCACGACGTTCGCGACACGGTCGTCGCGGATCTCCTGCTCGGTGTAGCCGGACAGTGCGGCCGCCTCGCTGACGAGGTCCGCGGTGAGGCCCATGACGCCGTACTTCGGCTCGAGCCCGTCGAACTCGACCTCGCCCTGCACGGTCTGCATGGAGGTCTCGGCGTTCGCGATGGCGATCAGGAGCTCGCCGGGCACCGACGTGAGGTCGGCCGCCTCGAGGAACCCGGTGGGCAGCGTGCCTTCGACGAAGAGGTTGTCGGCGACGGGAGGGCCGGCCTCCTCGGGCGCGTGGGTGGCTCCGAGCTGCTGGCTGCATCCGGCCAGGGCGAGGAGAACGGGCACGGTTCGCACGACAAAACGCATCTTCGAGCTCGACTTCGTGGCGACAGGCCACTCGCCCGCAGGCGACAAGTAAAAGCGGAAAGGCGGGAGCAACCCGCGGCAAGGCACCCCGGAGGACGCAATTCAGTACCCCGGGCTCGGAGCGCGTGCAACCGCGTGGTGCAGTTTCCCGAGCCTGGATCCGGGGATCGGCGTGAATAGGTATTGAGCGGGGGTTGAATACATTGCCCGAGGGACCCACCATCCACCGCCTCGCGCGGGACCACCGCACCTGGTGGCAGGGCGAGCCGTTGGCGCTCACGTCGCCCCAGGGACGGTTCGCCGACGGGGCCCGGATGCTCGATCAGTGCGTGCTGGAAGGCGTGGACGCGGTGGGCAAGCACCTGCTCTACCGGTTCGGCGACACCACGCTCCACGTCCATCTCGGTCTCTTCGGACGGTTCCGGAGCTACCGCGTGGCGCCGCGCCCCGGCGCCTCGGTCCGGCTCCGCATCTCCGGGGCGGGTCGCACGGTGGACCTCACGGGACCGACGGACTGCGCGGTCTGGACGGGCGACCGCGTGGACGCGTTGCTGGCGCGCCTGGGACCCGATCCCCTCGATCCGCACGCCGATCCCGGGCGCTTCCGGGAGGCCCTGGCCCGGCGGCGGGCTCCGATCGGTGCCGCGCTGCTCGACCAGGCCGCGGTGGCCGGCGTCGGCAACGTCTACCGCGCCGAGCTGCTCTTCCTGGTGGGCCAGGACCCCCGCACGCCGGCCAGGGAGGTCGAGCCCGACGTCGTGGAGGCGCTGTGGACGGAGATGGTGCGCCTGATGCCCGTCGGTGTGCGCGTGAACCGCATCGTCACCACGGACCCCGCGACCTTCGGGAAGCCGGCGTCCCGGCTGAAGCGCGACGAGCGGCTCTGGGTGTACCGCAGGCGTTCCTGCCGCGTGTGCGCGGGGGCCGTCGACCGCCTGGAGTCGGCGGGGCGCACGCTGTACTGGTGCCCGGCGTGCCAGACCCGGGGCGTCAGGGCACCAGGGTGACCTGCAGGGAGGCCCGTGCGTCGGGGGCCTGGACGGTCCAGCCGCCGATCCGGGCCGCCACACAGGCCTTCGCGGGCTCCGGCAGCCCCTGGACCCCGACGGAGGCGACCCTGCCACCTCGGAGGTCCACGTCGAGGGCCACCGCACGACGCTCCTGCACGCACGCCCGCAGGGCCGGAGCGTCCGCGTGCAGCCGGGCCTCCAGCGCCCGGCGGGCGGCTGCCTGGGCGGGATCCGGACGCGCGAGCCACAGCCCGACGAGCCCGAGGAGGGTGAGGGTGACGAGCCCGGCGGCGGAGAGCCCGAGGAGCCCGACCGCCCCGAGGCCCACGGCCATGCGGGGCACCAGCGGCTCCGTCGTGGGCGTGGGTCCGGTGGGGAGGGTCGGAGCAGGCGAGGGTGGAGCGGGCAGGGCCGCCGACGCCTTGGACACGGGTGCGGGTGTCGGGGCGTCCCGCGACGCCAGCCACGCGCGCAGCCGACGCTCCAGCTCGCCGGCCGTGGGGATGCGCTCCTCGGGCTCCTGGGCGGTCGCGGAGCGCACGATCTCCGCGAGGGCGGCCGGCACCCCGGGGTTCCACTCGCGGGGGTCGAGGGCCGTCCGGGTGACCTTGTCCTTCATGATCTGCACGATCATGTGGGGCCCGTCGACGTCCTCGCGCTTGTGCACCGGACGCCCGGCGAGCAGCTCGCAGGCGGTCTGCCCGAGGGCGTACACGTCGGCCACGGGGGCGTCCTGCAGCTGGTTCCCGCGGGACTCGAGGAACACCTCGGGCGGGAGGTAGCTCGCGGTGCCCATCACCACACCCGCGCGCGTCTTGTGGGCCGAGCCGGTCTGTCGGGCCACCCCGAAGTCGATGAGCCTCGGGGTGCCGTCCTGGCCGAGCATCAGGTTGCTCGGCTTGAGGTCGCGGTGCACGATCCCGGCGTCGTGGGCGAGCTGGAGGCCCTGGGCGACGTCCGCGATCCAGCGGGCCACCTGCTCCGGCGCGAAGGCCTCCCCGGAGTCGCGGATCACCTCGAGGTCCCGGCCTGCGAGGAGCTCCATCACGAGCCACGGAGGGTCGGCGTCCACCACCTCCTCGACCCGGAGGAGGTTCGGGTGGCGCAGCTCCATGAGCATCCGCCCCTCGTCGAGGAACCGGTCGCGTGCGCCGTCGTGGAGGTCCTCGAGCACCTTGATCGCGTGCTGATCGTCGGGCTGCCCCGTGCGGTGGGCCCGGTAGACCGCGCACATGCCGCCCCGACCGAGCTGCTCGAGCACGGTCCAGCCGGGGAAGGCGGGCAGGTCGGCGTCCACGACCCTGCGTACCACGGGCGCGGTCTCTGCGCGGGGCGGATGCACGGGATATCAGCCGGACCATGTCCGTCACCGACCGCCGCGCCGCCCTCCAGTCCACCGCCCTCTACACGGGGGTCGCCGTCCTGGCGACGGTGGTCGTGTACATGTCCATCGGCCCCGAGAGCCGCGACGACAGCCACTGGTGGCGGGGCGTCCTGGCCGCGCTCGGCATCGTCTTCACACTCGCCTGGGCCGGCCTCCACGTGGCCGCCCCCCACGTGAAGCGCATCGGGGCCGACGTCCTGCGGTCCGTGATGATCGTGACCGTCGTGTTCGGCTGGTTCAACTACTACCAGTTCGACAAGAAGGTCTTCGACGGCCTCGGCGACTACACCGACATCACCTACTACTACGTGAACTCGAAGTACCTCGGCGAGCTCGGGTACTTCGGTCTCTACCCCGCGATGATCCTCGCGGACGCCGAGGGTCCCAAGCGCCACAGCGCCGCGGTGAAGCACTACCGCGACCTCCGGGACTACGAGGAGAAGCCGGTCGAGGTGGCCCTGCAGCACGGCCGCCAGATCAAGGCCGAGAGCTTCACGCCGGAGCGCTGGGAGGAGTTCGCCCACGACGCGGACTACTTCCTGAGCCGGAAGTCCACGCGCTCCATGACGGGCAACTTCTACGTCGACCACGGCTACAACCCTCCCCCCACGTGGTCCGTGCCCGGCAAGTTCCTCGCCGACCTCGCGCCCGCGGAGAACGTGAAGTCCATCGCGCTCGTCGACGTCGGCATCGTGGCCGGCATGTTCGCGGTGGTGGCCTGGGCCTTCGGCATCGACGCGATGCTCTTCGCGATGCTCTTCTTCGTCACCACCTTCTCGGGGCGCTGGCCGATCCTCGGGGAGGCGCTGCTCCGGTTCGACTGGGTGTCGGCCCTCGTCGTGTCCATGTGCATGCTGAAGAAGGAGAAGTGGGCGCTGGCGGGCGGCTTCCTCGCCTACGCGGCCCTCAACCGCGTCTTCCCGGCGATCTTCTTCTTCGGTTGGGGCATCGTGTTCCTGATCGACACATACCGGCACCGGAAGCTCCTCACGAAGCACCTGCACTTCATCGCGGGTGCGGGTGCCGTGAGCGTCTTCCTCATCGGCATGGCGCTCGTGCAGTTCGGTCCGCAGACGTTCAAGGACTCCACGCGGAACCTGCTGATGCACAACAAGTCGTACAGCTCGCACCGCGTGGGCCTCGGCGACCTCGCGCTGTTCCGCGGGGAGAAGACGCGCGCGGAGATGAACCGGACGACGTACGAGCACGGTCCGGGCGGGCGGCCCACGCGCGGGATCCAGGCGAAGGAGTACATCCTCCGCGACAACCAGCTCGGCCTCCGGCTCGCGGCCCTGCTGGCGCTCGGGTTCCTCTCGTTCTACGCGTGGCGCTCGAAGCGGGACGCGTGGGAGCTCCTGCCCCTCGCGGCCCTGCCGTTCTTCCTCGCGACGAACCCCCAGATCAACTACTGGAACCTCCGGCTCGTGCTGTTCGTCTGGCACGGCTACCAGCTCGCGCGGGGCACCGACCGTCGTGCGCTCCACGTGATGGGCCTGATGCTCCTGTTCGCGTGCGAGGTGGCCACCCAACACGCCCACCTCATGGAGGTCCCCGACCCCGGGAACCCCGCGCGCATGCTCCGCGCCGAGCGCTACTACGTCACGTCCACCACCTCGCTGTGGATGGGGATCTACTTCACGGCCCTGTGCGCGGCGCTCGGGTGGGAGGCCTTCAACGGCTCGCCCCCGGAGCCGACCGAGACCGACGACCCCGCCCTCGCTGCTGCCGCGGGATAGACTGCGTCCATGTCCATCTTCGACGGCCTCAACGACATCGACGCGGCCACGGCGCGTCGGCGCTTCCGCACCCACAACATGCGTGCGGGCGACGTGCTCACGCGTGCGGGCGACGTGGGCCGTGGGCTCGCCATCGTGGAGCAGGGGTCCCTCGAGGTCGAGGTGGCCGGCGCGGTGGTCGGCACCATCGGGGTGGGCGGCATGCTCGGCGAGGCCGGGCTCTTCGCGGACGGGCGGCGCATGGCCACCGTGCGCGCCACCCAGCCCACGGTGCTCTCGCTGCTCACGCGGGAGGGCTACGAAGAGCTCCGCGACACCGTGCACCCGATCTGCATCGCGATCGAGCGGGTCACCCTCGCCAACCAGGTCCAGCGCCTGCGCAGCACGGGCCAGCGCGTGGCCCAGCTCGGGCTCGGCGTGCCGAGCGCCGTCCGCCCCACCAACGCGTTCTTCGCCGCGGTCGCGAGGCTCTTCGGCAGTGGCGAGATCGCGCCCACGGACGGGGACGCCCTCGACACGCTCCTCGCGAGCGCGCTGTTCCACGGCGCCCCACGCCCCGCGGTCGAGCCCATCGCCGGTTGGTTCCAGACGCTCTCCTGCCGGTCTGGAGCCTTCCTCTGCACCGAAGGCGAGGAGGGCGAGAGCATGTTCCTGCTCGAGTCCGGGCTCGTCGAGGTGCTCGTCAGCATGGACGGCACACCCCAGCAGGTCGCCACGCTCGAGCCGGGCGCGGCCTTCGGCATGGTGTCGCTCGCGAGCGGGTCCACGCGCATGAGCTCCTGCGTGGCGCGGTCGCCCTCGAGGGTGCACATGCTGAACCGCGACGGCTGGAACGCCCTGATCGACGAGCCGTACATGGTGGGCAGCACCTTCCGGCGGGCCGTGATCCGCGCGTTCAGCGACCAGCTCGAATACTCCAACGCCCAGCTCGCCGAGTACGAGAACCGGATGTCGACGGACGGCTCGACCACCGGCCTCCGGAACGCCCAGCGCGGCCTGCAGTCTCACGATAGAGTGGTGGCGCCCGGCTCCTGACCGAGGAACGGGACCCGTCCACTCCGTTGGGAGTCCCATGCGCTTCGCCCCGCTGCTCGCCGCCGTCCTCCTCGTCGCCTGCAAGGGCGAGCCCACCGATCCCACCGAGACGGATGCGGACACCGACGCGGACGCCGACAGCGACTCCGATGCGGACGCCGATGCCGACAGCGATGCCGACGCGGACACCGATGCGGACGCAGACGCGGACACCGACGCGGACACCGACACCGAGCCGGTGTGCCCCGACGACGGCAACGAGCCCAACGACACCGTGTCCACGGCCACCTTCGTGCTGCCCGCCACGGGCCAGGTGCTCCAGCCCGCTTCGCCGGACGTGTTCTCCTTCGTGCTGGCTCCCGGCGAGCGTGCCGTGGTCACCGCGAGCTTCCTGCACGCAGACGGCAACCTCGACCTGGAGATCCGGAACGGGTCGGGCGCGACCATCGCGGAGGCCACGTCCACCACGGACGACGAGACCGTCACCGTGGTGAACACGAGCCCGTTCGCGGAGGTCTTCTTCGCCGTGGCGTCGGTGGCCGATGCGGGCGCGTGCATGACGTACGATCTGGCCGTGGACGTCACGCCGGGCACCTGTCTCGACCAGTCCACGTCGGCCGCGGGTGTGGTGGACCTCGGCGACCTGTGCACGGCCGAGGCCTTCTTCCCCGTCCCGTCCTGCGCGGCGGTCTCCGGCGGCGACGTGGCCGTGCAGTTCACCGCGCCCACCGCGGGCACCTGGTTGTTCGACTCCACCGCCTCGGCCTTCGACAGCGTGGTGGCCGTGCGGATGTCCTGCGCCGGGGTCACCGAGCTCGCGTGCGACGCGGGCGGCACCGGCGGCGGCGTGGCGAGCCAGGACCTGGCGGCCGGTCAGAGCGTGGTGGTCGTGGTGCAGTCCGAGGATGGCTCGTGTGGTGCGGCGTCCCTCACCATCGAGGCGATGCCGGACACCGGTGACACGGGGGGTGACGCGGACACGGACACGGACGCGGACAGCGACACGGACACGGACACGGACACCGACTCGGATGCCGACGCGGACACGGACGCGGACACGGACGCGGATGCGGACACGGACGCGGACACCGATGCGGATGCGGACACGGACGCGGACACCGATGCCGATGCGGACGCGGACACGGACGCCGACACCGACGCGGACACGGACGCCGATACCGACGCGGACACGGACGCCGATACCGACGCGGACACGGACGCGGACACAGACGCCGATACCGACGCGGACACGGACGCCGATACCGACGCGGACACGGACGCCGACACCGACGCGGACACGGACGCCGACACCGACGCGGACACGGACGCCGATACCGACGCGGACACGGACGCGGACACGGACGCCGACACCGACGCGGACACGGACGCCGACACCGATCCGGGCACCACGACCGTGGTGCTGAACGCCGTGCACGACAACACCCTGTTCGAGGACGGGGTGAGCTCGAACGGCGCCGGTCCCCGCCTGTTCGTCGGGCGGACCAACGAGGGCACCGCGTACCTCCGTCGCGGTCTCGTGGCCTTCGACGTCTCCGGCATCCCGTCCAACGCCACCGTGGTCGCCGCGACCCTCGACCTCGTCCCGGTCGCGGGCACCGGGCCGACCTCGATCGGCGTGCATCTGGCGGTCACGGACTGGGGCGAGGGCACCTCGGACTCCAGCGGGACCCAGGGTGGGGGGCAGGGGGCCCCTGCGACCGCCGGCGACGCGACCTGGCCGTGCGCGATGGCCGACGGCGCGGGCCTGTGCACCACGTCCTGGACCACGGCGGGCGGCGACTACGTGGGCACGCCCACCGCCACGGCCTCCGTCGACACGGCGGCGTCGTTCACGGGCCTGACCGCCGACGTGCAGGCGTGGATCGGGGGCACCGCCAACTTCGGGTGGGTCCTGGTCGGCGACGAGGCCACCGCGGGCAGCGCGATGGGCTTCTCCACCCGCGAGGGGGCCTCCGCTCCCACCCTCACCGTCGAGTACAGCACCCCCTGATGGCCGACGACGAGAAGACCGGAAACCCGCGCGGCGCGCGGAGCATCAAGCGCATCCTCGACGCCGCCGCCCGCATCTTCGGCCGCGAGGGCTTCCAGGGCGCCTCCATGAGCGCGGTGGCCCGCGCGGCGGGCGTGAGCAAGGGGCTCCTGCACTACCACTTCGACAGCAAGGAGCACCTGCTCATCGAGGCCCAGCGGGCCACCTTCCGGCAGATCCACAGCCGGTTCGAGGAGCGCCACCAGGCCGGCCAGCGGGGCATGGACGGGGCGCTCGAGGTGCTCGACAACCTCTGGGAGGCGCTGCGCGAGATGCGCACGTGGGCGCCGTTCATGGTGGAGATCCTGGCCCTCGGCGCGCATCGGGGGCCCATCAAGACCTACCTGGAGGAGTTCGTCGGCGAGAGCATGGAGCTCCTCGAGAAGGGCATCGGCACCGTGTTCGCGGACGATCTCGCGGCCATGGAGGTCTCGCCGGGCCGGCTGGCGCGGCTCGTCCGGGTCTCGATGTACGGGCTCATCGTGGAGCTCGCGTACGCCCGCGACGAGGACGCCCTGCTCGCCGTCGACCAGACCTACGCCGACCTGCGCGACACCTTCGCCGTCATCGCGGTGCAGCGTGGGTGACCGTCCGGAGGTCGAGCTCTTCTTCGACGTCGTGTGCCCCTACGCCTGGATCGCGGCAGAGCGCCTGATGCGGATGGAGGCGGCGGGCGAGCTGGTGATCCGCTGGCGCCCCATGCTCCTCGGGGGTGTGCTCCGCGCGGTCGGGCAGGCGGATCGGCCCATGGATGCGATGGCCCCGGCCAAGGTCGCGCACATCCAGGCCGACCTCGACCGTCAGGCCAGCGCCCTCGGCCTGTCGATCCGCTACCCGCCCGACCACCCGCGGCGCACGGTGAACGCGATGCGGGCGCTGGTCGCGGTGGACCCCGCCCGCCTGCCCGACCTCGCGCGCGTGCTCTGGCGGGCGTACTGGACCGAGGGCGCCCAGATCGCCCACCAGGACGTCCTGGAGCGGCTCATCGCGCCCTTCGGCCTCACCTGGGACGACGTGGAGGGCGCGCGGGACGGGCTGTTCGCGAGCACCACCGAGGCGGTGGACCGCGGTGTGTTCGGCGCCCCCGGCATGTTCGCGGGTGGCCGCCTGTTCTGGGGCTCCGACCGCGTGATCGCCGTGCGCCACGCCCTGGGGCTGCCCCTGCCGCCCCTGGAGCCCACCGGCCCCCTCGAGGTCTTCCACGACTTCTCGAGCCCCTACAGCTACCTCGGGACCGTCCCGCTCCTCGGGCGTCCCGACGTCACCCTGCGGCCCATGCTGCTCGGGGCCCTGTTCCAGACGCTCGGGACCCCCGTCGTCCCCATCGCCTCCTTCGGAGAGGCGCGCCGCGCCTGGACCCTCCGCGACGTCGAGCAGCAGGCGGAGATGCGCGGTCTTCCGTTCCGCTTCTCGCCGGTGTTCCCGCTCCGGTCGGTGCTGCCGCTCCGGGTGGCCCTCCAGGAGCCCGCCGCCACGGGCCCGATCTATGCGGCGACCTGGGCGGACGGCCTGGACACCGGCCATCCCGACGTGCTTCGCGAGGTGCTCGACAGCGCGGGTCTGGCGGGCGTGGACCTGGTGGCGGGCGCAGACGACCCCGCCGTGAAGGCCAGGCTCCGCGAGAACACGGAGCGCGCCGTGTCCGTCGGGGTCCCCGGTGCGCCGAGCTACCTCCACGCCCTCGGGTTGTTCTGGGGTCAGGACCGCCTCCCGCTGATCGCGGAGCTGGAGGGACTGCAGGCTTGACGCGGGGTGTCGGTCGGCACACACTCTCCCGGTCAGGAGACTCCGCATTGTCCAAGCTCTCTCAGGCCACGCTGGCCGCAACCCTCGCCTTCGTCCTCGCCTGCACGGGCGGCGAGACCCCCATGGGGCCGGCCTCCGTCGGCAGCGCGCCTGCTCCCGAGGCCCCAGCACCCCTCGCCGTGCCCGCGGACGCCCCGGAGCCCGATGCCGCTCCGCCCGACGCCGGCAACGTCGAGACCCCCGATCCGGACGGTGCCGGCGGGGCCGCCGGCGACACGTGGTGCTGCCAGTACGACGGGCCGCTGGGCAAGACCCACGACCTCATCGACAACCCCGCCGAGTGTGCGCAGAAGTACGCCGACCACAACCCCGAGTTCATCAGCTCGGCGGAGTGTGCGCCCGTGTGCTGCAAGTACGCGAAGGACCCCGCGGACCTCTCGAAGGGCTTCACCTGGGAGAGCGTCGCCGCGGCCAACTGCGAGATGCGCAAGGGCACGGTGGAGTCCATCGCCGACGGAGCCACCTGTCGCGATCCCAGCATCCCCGCGCCCCGCGCGTCCACGGTGCGTCCGGCGCCCCCGCCTGCACCTCCGCCGCCCAAGCCGCCCACCTTCCGTGAGCGCATGGGCAACCCGCACAACCCGCGTGGGCAGAAAGCGAAGTAGGGATGGCGACCCTCGTCGTCGGGGACGTCCACGGCTGCGCGGACGAGCTCCGCGCGTTGCTCGCCTCCGTCCGGCCCGACAGGGTCGTGATGGTGGGCGACCTGTTCACGAAGGGCCCCGATCCGGTCGGGGTCTACGACCAGGTGCGCGACCACGAGGTGGTGATCGGCAACCACGACGACCGTCTGCTCCAGGTGCTCGACGGCGAGCGCCGGCGTGACGTGCACGCCCAGGTCGTGGTGGCCTCCCTGGACGCCCGCGACCGGGGCTGGCGGCGCTGGCTCGGCACACGCCCGCTCACCGTGCAGGCAGGCCCGTTCACCGTCGTCCACGCAGCCCTGCATCCCAGCGGCGACCCCGCGCAGACCGACCGTCACACGGCCACCTACCTGCGGCGCTACGAGCACCAGGCCCGGGGTCTGCGCTGGTGGGCGGACTACCGGGGTGAGAGGCCCGTGATCTTCGGCCACGACGCCATCCGCGGCCTCGTCCGGGTCGAGCGGAACGGGCTTCCGTGGGTCGTCGGCCTCGACAGCGGCTGCGTGTACGGCGGGTTCCTCTCCGGGTACGTCGTGGAGGAGGACCGCGTGGTGAGCGTCCGGGCGCGCCGGGTGTACCGGAACCCTGGGTAGGCGTCAGCTCTGGCGGATCATGTTCGTGTAGGTGAGCTCACCCTCGGACAGCCAGAAGAACGCCTCCTCCATGCCCGGCCGGTAGCCGAGCTCCTCGCTCCGCGCCTGGAGCGTGCGCCACTGGCGCTTGGCCTCCCGGTCCTCGCCGAGCTGGGTCAGCCGGCGGGCGTGCATCTCGAGGGCCCCGAGGTAGGTCTCGGTGTTCAGGGTCTTGGAGGCCGACTCCATGAGGTCCATCCAGGCCTCCTCCTCCAGCGGCTCCACGGCGCCCAGGATGAGCCTGGCGTAGATCTCGAGCTCCGCGTAGCTGTTGGCCCGCGCCTCCTCCAGGCCCGCGTGGCCCTGCTCCAGCGCGAGGTCGTCGTGACCTCCGCTCACCGCGGCACGCGCGCGCTCCAGGAGGAAGAGGGTGTGACCGTACGTGTCCGCGTTGGGCGCCTCCACCTCGAGGGCGCGGTCCACCTCGCTCTGCTGGCGCCACCAGCGCACGAGGGTCGCCGGCACCTCGGGGTCCGCGTGCTGGAGCTCCTGGAGGGTCTGGTGGGCCACCTGCGCCTCGGCGGTGTTGCCCTGGAGGGCGGCGAGCAGGAGGGCGACGCGCATGGCGGACGCGAGCAGGTGGTCGAGGCGGAGGGCGCGGATCTGGTGCACGGTCTGGTCGAGGACCTGCCGGGCGCCCGCGGTCTCCCCGCGCTCGGCGAGAGCAGGGTGGCCAGCGCCAGGCCGGTCTCGGCCGAGAGATAGACGTCGCCGGTCTCCTGGGACGCCTCGCGGGCGCTGCGCGTGTAGGACTCGGCCTGGCGTCGGTGGCCCAGGCTCCGGAGCACCATGCCCAGGCGGCTGGACGCGTAGGCCACGCCGCGGAGGTAGCCGAGCCCGTGGCTGCGCCGGATGGTGGCCATGGCGAGCTTGCGCGTCGCGTCCAGCTTGCCAGCCGCGTAGGCGATCTCGGTCTTCCAGCGCAGCACGCGAACGACGTCGAGGGATCGGGGTCGGCCGCGAGGACCTCCTCGACGCGCTTCAACGCCCGCAGCGCGTCGCGGTTGTGGCCGAGCATGATGCGGCACTGGATGGCCACCAGGAGCGCCCGGACGCGTGTGGTGGCGCTGGCGCCCTCGGCCGACGCGACCCGGAGGCTGGCCACCAGGGCCGGCCGCACGCCACCCTCCCGCAGGGCGTACTCGGCGCGGAGGACGCGTGCGAGCAGGCGCTCCTCCTCGGTGGACGCGAGGTGCTCGCAGAACTCCACGAGGGACGTGCGCACCGCGACGTCGGTCCGCAGGGCGACCCGCGCCTGGACGAAGGCGACCTCGAAGCGCCCGTGGTCGACGTTCTCGCCGGGCAGGGGCAGCGTGTCGAGGAGCAGGAGCAGCCGGCGGGCCTTCGCGTAGACGCCGCGCCGCTCGGCGAGCACGGCAGCCCGAGCGGCCGGGGCCCACGCGCGACCGGGGTCGCCGGCGAGCAGCCAGAACGCCGCGAGCTCGTCGTGGTCGGCCTCGGAGAGCGTGTTGCCCATGGCCACCGCGGTCTCCCGGGCGGGACCGGCCAGCTCGACGAGCCGGGAGCGCACGAGCTCCAGCGCCGTGCGCCCGTGGAGCGACACCCGCCCGTCGTCGACCTTCACCCACGGGCTCGAGAAGGCGGACGGCGGGAGGACCTGGCGGGCCGTGAGCGAGGGCAGGGGGCCGCGCGGACCGCGAGGGGCTCGAGCCCCGCGACGTCGGGCTGGAAGACCTCCCCACGCCAGGCGGCCAGTCGGGCCCAGCCGATCTCGCACGCCTCGTGCGGCGTCCGGGCCGAGATGGCCTCCGAGGGCGGGGCGGCCGGGCAGAGCGACGTGACGATCTCCTGCACCGTCGCCGGTGTGAGGGGCTGGACCTCCACCGCCACGCCGCCGTTCGCCGTGAGCGCCGTGAGCGTGCGGCGGGACAGGGACGTGGACCAGCGGTTCTCGTGGAGCACGACGAGCCCGAGGGTGTCGCTCGCCTCCTTCGCGAGGGACGACAGCGTGCGCGCGGTCAGGGTGTCCACGCGCTCCAGCCCGTGCACGACGAGCAGGGTGGGGTGGTGGTCCGCGAACCGCCGCACCACCTTGGTGACCGCCGCGGCCACCTCGCTCGTGGACGGCGGCTCGCTGCCCTCCCCGACGGCCAGGGCCAGGTTGGGCCACATGCGCCGGAGCATCTCGCCCTCCTCGCCGATGACGCGGGCGAGGGACGCGTCGTCGAGGGACCGGGTGATGCGCTCGAGGAACTGGAGGATCGGGGCGCCCACGGCGTCCACCCGGCAGTGCAGGTGGATCGGCCAGATGCCCGACATCAGCCCGGTGCGGTGGAGCTGCTCGGCGATCCGGCGCTTGCCGGAGCCGTGCGGGCCCTCCAGGATCCACACCGACGGCTGATCCTGCCGGCCCAGCGCGGCCTCCAGCGGGGTCCACCAGTCTCCGGGGTCCGCGAAGGGCGGTGTGGGCCACACGGGGCGGCGAGGTGCCGTCCAGGATGGCCTCGAAGCGGCGGACGGCCTCGTTGGCCTCGGGCCGGTCGACGGGATCGACGGCCAGCATGTCCTCCACGAGGCTCGAGAGGGCGAGCGGCACCTCGCGGTAGCGGACGGCGAGGGGCTCCAGCCGCTCGAGGCAGATGCGGGGATCCAGCCGATCGTGGTGAGCGGCTTGGGGCGCTTGCCGCACAGGCACTCCCAGAGCATCGTGGCGGCCGCGAAGATGTCGATGCGGGCGTCGATCGGCAGGCCTGCGAGCTGCTCGGGGGCCATGTAGGGCACGGTGCCGAGGATCTCGCCGGACTGGGAGAGGGTGTCGGAGGTGGAGAAGTAGCGCCCGATGCCGAAGTCGAGCACGCACACGCGCCCCTCGTCGCTGATGAGCACGTTGCTGGGCTTCACGTCGCGGTGGACGAACCCGGCGTCGTGCAGACGCCGAGGATCAGGAAGAGCTCTCGCCCTCGCTCCACCATCATGCGGATGCGGGCCTGGGGTCGGGCTCCGCGAGCAGCACGCGCAGGAAGGGCTGGCCGCGCACGATGTCCATGGAGAACCAGAGGTAGTCCTCCTCGATTCCGGCCTCGTGGACCTGGACGACGCCGGGGAGCCGCAGGAGCCGCATCGACTCGAACTCGCGCAGGAAGCGGCGGTCGAGGGCGTCCTGGCCCCGCCGACGCACCTTCACGGCGTACTCCGCCCCCGCCGGTCCGTCGCCACGTAGACGCGCGCGTGCCCTCCCTTCCCGAGGGGGCCGCGGATCACGTAGGGGCCTACCCGTGTGCCCGGTGGGATTTCAGAGGCGGTCTCCGACACCGTGACACCCTACCCCGTTTGGACGTCAGCGGTCCCAGAGCCGGGCGGTGATCGCCGTGATGTTGTCGCCCCCGCCGCCGCGGTTGGCCTGCGCCACGAGGTTGCGTGCGGCCTCGAAGGGGTCGCTGTCGCGCACGGCGTCGGCCACGAAGAGCGCGGCCTCCGGGTGGGTGTCGCCGAGGTAGTCCGTGACGCCGTCGCTGCAGAGCACCAGGCGCTCGCCGGGACAGAGCGTGAAGCTCGTGTGGTGGGCCGGGAGGGCCTCCGCGCGGGCCATCTCGTCGAAGTGGCCGAGGTAGCCGATCAGCGCGAAGCCGGACGGGTCCCAGCGGTCGAGGAACCCGAGGTGCCAGGCCCGGAGGCGCTCGGAGGCCTGGTTCTCGTCGAACGTGAGCAGGCTCGCACCGTACCCACCGCAGAGGTACGCCCGCGAATCGCCGAGCCAGGCGAGCCAGACGCGGTTCCCGAACACGAGGGCGACCACCGCGGTGGTGCCCATGGGCACACGACCGTCGAGGTTCCCGCCGGCGAAGCGCATGGCGGCCTCGCAGACGGCCTGGTTGGCCATGCGCAGCGCGCGGTCCAGGAACTCCCGGATCTCCACGGGACCGGCGGCCACGAGGCGCGGCAGGGCCTGCTCCCAGAGGGTCGCGATGACGTTGGACGCGATGGAGCTCGCGACGTCGCCCGTGCCCGCGTTGGCCGTGCTGATGCCGTCGCACACCACGAGCATCGAGAGCGGCCCCTTGCTGCTCACGAACAGGGCGTCCTGGTTGGTCTGGGTGAGCAGGACCTTCATGCGGCCGATGTGGCTGTCGTAGCCGATGTGGAGGCGCGCGGCGGGGTCGCGCGCCGCGTAGGCCCGCTGCTCCTCGGCGACCGCCGCTACCTGCCAGAGGGCCTGCCAGGCGAGCCTGTCCTGGGGACGGAGCCGGGGTCCGGTGGAGGGCGGCGTCCAGGGGGGCCAGGGCGCGCCGGGCAGCATGGGGACGACATAGCGGAGGTAGGGGACCGCCCGCTGGGCCGGGATGTTCGCGGGCCACTTCCGGCCGAGGAGGCACTGGAGGATGAGCACGGCTCCCGCGTACACGTCGCGGGCCGGCGTGGGGGCCTCGTTGGGCGGGACGGGCGCGTCGTCCGCGGGACCCGGCTGCACGGACATCGTCTCGTCCGGCATGACGGTGACGCGCGTGCCGTTCGGGTTGCACACGTGGCCGTCCTTGTGGTGCATGGACAGCGCGCGGGCCATCGCGAGCCCGAGGCCCACGATGCTCGCCCCCGAGCGCGCGGGCAGCCGCTCGATGGGCAGGGGACCCTCGACCACGGAGGACATGTCGACCTCGGCCGTGTGGGCCGTGGTCTCGTCGTCGTTGCCGTCGTCGAACATCGGCACGGGGTCGGTGAATCCCGCGTACCGCTCGAGGAACCAGTGCGCGAGGGCCGGCCGGTCGGCCATGAGCCGCTCGGCCATGGCGGCACGGTCGATCAGCGCGATCGACAGGCACTCGCCGCCCAGCCACGTGGCGGTCTCGAGGGCCTCCGAGTCCAGGGCACACTGGAGCATGTCCAGCCCGAGGGACTCCGCGCGTCGGGGCGGCAGGGCGGCGAAGGTGGCCCGCACCAGGCGCTTGCCGTCGGGCATCGACACCAGATCCGTGAGGGTCTCCACGATGCCGGGGTCTCCCAGCGGGCCAGGGTGGCCGCCAGGCGACCCTCGTGGTCGAGGGGCCCCCCGCGTCGCAGCCCTTCACGACGGCGTCGAGGAGCTGGGTGTGCACGTCGGGCTCGACGTCCTCCGACTCCCAGCCCGCGCGACGGAGGGCGTGGATGATGGCCTCGATGGCGTCGGGACCGGGCGCCAGCATGTGGCGCAGGACCGCGGAGGGCGGGAACTCCCGGCTCGCCTTCATGGCCAGGTCACGCACGCCGGTGCCCCCCGTGCGCCAGGCCAGGGTGAGCTGCTCGAGGAACGCGTCGTCCGGGATCTCGGCGCGGTGGGCGATGGCGAGATCGAGCCGTCGGGACGGGCTCAACGCGGGGTTCTCGAGGCGCGCGAGCGGGCCGGTGGCCTCGTGGCGCGCGAGGCGCACGGTGTCGCCGTCCACCACGAAGCGCTCGTCCTCCTCCAGCACGGGACGGAGGGCCTCCCACCAGTGACGGGCACCCTCGGGCGGCATGAGCTTGCGACCCACCACCCAGTCCAGGAGGTCCGCGCGCTCCTGCGGTCCGTTGAGGTCCTCCAGGAGGAGCTGCAGGGCCTCGGCGGGCCGGCCGCCGATCATGTCCACCAGAGCGGCCCGATCGCGCAGGGCCCGCTCGAAGAACCCGCCCGGCGCGCACACCGCGTACACCCGACGCAGCACGTCGTGGCCCACGCGTCCCGGCAGGTTGTCGCCCTGGTCCTCCCAGCCGAGCACCACGGACGCGGGCTCCACGCCTTTCACCACCGCGAACCCGAAGGCCGAGTGGTAGAGCACGCTGCCCTCGGTGAGGGTGTTGGGTTCCCGGATGGGCTTCATCGCGCCGGTCTACCCCAACGGGCCGCCCGCGTCACCCCCGCTGGACGGTCTTGCGCGCCAGGTCGAGGTCTGCGGGGGCCACGTAGATGCGGCTGATGCACCGGTCGTCCGCGTACCGCTCGAAGACCGCGGTGGCGTCCGCGAGGGGTGTGGCCCGCCGATCCCCGTGCACCACGTAGATGCTCGGAGCCCTGCGCCGCTTGCGTCCCACGTCCGCGTAGCGCGACAGACGACCGGTGCTCGTGGCGACGATCGGGTCGAGCCCGGCGTCCCGCAGGCGGTCCGCCTCCTGACCGACGTCCGCCTGGCTGGGCGACCCGTGGCGCTCCAGGATCCGGATCCAGGGCTGGTGGTCGATCACCCGGCGCGCCCAGGGCTCCGCGCTGGCGCGGAGGTGCATCAGGAGGTGGATGTCGTCCACCTGCAGGTAGGCGTCGAGGTCGGACGGCAGGGACCACGTGCAGGCCTCGGACTGGACGTGCCGCTTGAGCATCTCCTCGTACACGACGCTCTCGTGGTGGAAGTACACCATCAGGAACATGTGGTGCCGGGAGATCAGGAAGTCGTCGAACGCGTAGATGGCGCGGGCGTCGAGCCCCAGGCCCACCGCGCCGTCGGCCGGCCAGCAGGTGAGGTTCGTGATCAGCCAGTCCACGTCGACCTGCCCGTAGGTGGCGCCCGTGTAGATCGCGTCCCGCACGAGGTAGTCCAGCCGATCGACGTCCAGCTCGCTGCTCACGATCTGGGAGAGCAGGCGCCGGTGGTCGAAGCCGCCGTCCCGGAAGAAGTCGTCACCCACCCGGACGTCGCCCGAGATCAGCGCCGCGACGTGGCGCGCCGTGAAGGGGAACGCACCCGCGATGGTGGGCCCGAGCGCGGTGTGCTCCAGGATGGCGAGCGTGTAGTCCTCGTGGGTCGCGCGGCGTGGCTCGGGACGCAGCCAGGTGCTCCCGAGGTCTGCGAGCGGGGGCATGGCGAACTCGGTGCAGTGCGAGAAGGGCGCGTGGCCGAGGTCGTGGGCGAGGGCCGCGATGCGGACCACGGACCGGAAGCGCTCGCGCGCACCGGGGTCGGAGAAGGTCCAGTCGCGGTAGGCCTGGTCGAACGCGCGGCCGGCGAGGTGCATGACCCCGAGGCTGTGGCTGAACCGGGAGTGGGTGGCTCCGGGGAACGGCAGGCTCGCGAAGCCGGTCTGCCCGATGTTCCGGAGGCGCTGCACCCAGGGCGACCGCACCACCTCGACCTCGCTGGCGTCGAGGGTGATGCCCTTGTGGATCGGATCGCGGATCTTCATCGGCCGGCCGTAACCGGCCCGGTCAGCTCGGGGTGGAGGGTCGTCCCCCTCTTCCTCTCGCGACCCGCCGCCACCCAGCGAGAACAGCGCCACGCCGCCCATCGCCAGCATGCCGAACACCGCGCCTCCCGCCACGAGCGCGGGAAGCACCACGGAGGGGCCGGCCTGCTCGGGCTCCTCGGCTCCACCGGGGTAGAACGCGCCGTCCATGTGCTTCGGAGCGCTCGGCTCCTGCGGCTCGCTCGGGATGAACGTGCCGCTCGAGCCTCCCCGGTGCACGCCCCGCGTGGACCGTCCCAGGCCCTTCTGTCCGAGCTCGCGGCGGTGTGAGGCCTCCCGTCGCTTGTTCTCGGCCTCGATGCGATGGATCTGCGCGACCTCGTGAGCTTCCTTCATCTCCTTCTCCACCTCCTGGAAGATCCCGTCGACACCCTTGGCGGTGTGGGCGGTGGTGGTGGCGGCCGTGCTCATCAGGACGCCGAAGATGGCGAAGGACACGAGGGCACCGACGGCGACTGCGAGAAGGATCAGGGTGTTCAGCTGGCGCAAGGGTCCTCCTGGGGACGTGGAGCGTCCCGGCCTCCCGTCCTTACGCACGGATGTGGACCCTGTGTGGAACCCATGCGAGCCGTGTGTGATAGGGGGCGCCTTTCCAGGAGGGACCCATGATCGGCTTCGGACTCAGCGACGACCAGGAGATGCTCCGCGACCTCGCCCAGGACTTCGCCAAGAGCGAGATGCGGCCCGTCGTCGAGCACCACGACACCACCGGGGAGTACCCTGGGACGTCATCAGGAAGGCCCACGAGCGCGGCCTGATGAACACCCACATCCCCGAGCGCTTCGGTGGGCTCGGGCTCGGAGCGCTGGACGCCTGCATCATCAGCGAGGAGATCGCCTGGGGCTGCACGGGCATCGGCACCGCGATGGAGGCCAACGCGCTGGCCCTCCAGCCCGTGATCGAGGGCGCGAGCGACGCCCTCATGCAGAAGTACGTGGCCCCTCCTCACCGAGGAGCCGAAGATGGTGGCCTACGCGGTCACCGAGCCGGGCGCGGGCTCCGACGTCGCCGGCCTCCGCTCCACCGCCGTGAAGAAGGGCGACAAGTACATCCTGAACGGCAGCAAGATGTGGATCACGAACGCCGGCGTGGCCGAGTGGTTCTTCGTGGTCGCGTACACGGACAAGGCTGCCAAGTACAAGGGCATGACCGCCTTCCTCGTCGAGCGGGGCTGGGACGGCGTCGAGGTCGGCAAGAAGGAATGGAACATGGGCCAGCGGTGCAGCGACACGCGCGGGTCTCGTTCCAGGACGTCGAGGTGCCCGCCGAGAACGTGATCGGTGCCGAGGGCATGGGCTGGAAGCTCGCCATGGGCGCGTTCGACCACACCCGGCCCGTCGTGGCCTCCGCGGCGGTCGGCCTCGCGCGGTCCGCCATGGAGCACGCCACGAAGTACGCCATGGAGCGCCAGACCATGGGGGTGCCGATCGCCCAGCACCAGGCCGTGAGCTTCATGATCGCCGACATGGCCAAGGACATCGAGGCCGCCCGTCTGCTCGTGCGGCAGGCCGCGTGGATGAAGGACAACGGCATCCAGAACACGATGTACGCGTCGATGGCCAAGGCGTTCGCCGCCGACGCCGCGCACCGCATCGCGTCCGACGCCGTGCAGATCTTCGGTGGCTACGGCTTCAACACCGAGTACCCGGTCGAGAAGCTGCTCCGCGACTCCAAGATCTTCCAGATCTACGAGGGCACCAGCCAGATCCAGCGCCTGATCATCGCGCGGGAGCACTTCCGCAAGTCGATGTGAGGCTCCGCCGGCGCACGAGGTCCAGCAGGCCTCCGTGCGCCGGTGCGCTCGCGCACCCGCCGGTCGGCGGCTCCTCCAGCACGCCTGCCGGCAGCACCTCGATGGTGACGTGCACCCGGGTGGACCGCGGGGGCACGCCGTCGTCGGTGACCTCGAGCTCGAGGACGTCCGCACCGAGCTGGAACGGGGACGCCTCGTAGACGAGCCCGTTCACACGGCCCACGAGCGGGGCCTCGCGCACGGTGACCACGTGCGTGTCGGCGGGGTCGGGGTCGTAGATCGCGGGGTCCAGCTCCACTGCCGTTCCCTGGCTGATCTGCAGCTCGAGCGGGGCGGCGGAGGGCGGCAGGTTCAGGCCCTCGCAGGACGGGTCGGGGAACGGGAGGCCCGTGTTCTCCCGGATCCACGGGATGGTCGCGTCGAGGCGTACGTAGATCCCGCCGTCGCCACAGGGCGTGGAGTAGGGCAGGGCGGTCCGGGAGACCGTGGCGGCGAGGAAGTCCTGGCCCTCCACGGTGAGCCAGGCGGGGCCACCGGAGTCGCCTGCGCAGGAGTCCAGCCCGTCGCCGCCCGCGACGAGCTCGCCGCCCGGCTGGACCAGGGTGCGGCAGCCGCGGTCGGGCTCGGTGCACGCGGGGTCCACGATGGGCACCACGACCTCGTGCAGGATGCTGTTCTGCTGTGTGGCCTCCCGGTCGAGCCAGCCGTACCCGGTGACCGTGAGGTCTGCGCCTTCCTGGATGAAGGCCGCCATGCAGCCCGTGAGGAGCCGAGCGGGCGTGACGCCCGTGGGCGCGCGCTCCAGGCGCAGCAGGCTCACGTCGAAGGTCGCGCGGGGCTCCGGGTGCACGATCTGCTCGACCACAGCGAGGGTCTCGCCGTTCGCGGTGTAGTCCAGGGCGCCCACGTGGGCCGTCTGCATGTTCTGGCAGTGGCCGGCGGTGAGCACCCAGTCCGGGGCCACCAGGGTGCCGGTGCAGAGGTCACCGTCCTGGCCCTCGAGGGCGACGAGCTGCGGCCAGCGGCCGGCGGGCGCGGGGTCGCCGCCCACGATCGGGAGCCAGAGCAGCATGGGTGCCTCCGGGGACGAGTATGGCTCAGATGCCGACCTCGACGTGCCCGCGGATCCGGCCGCGCTGGACGACGAACAGGGCGCTGGGCTCGTGGCGGGCCTTGCCGGCGGCCAGGCGGACGCGGAGCTCTTCCGTGGTCCGCACGCGGACGCCGTCGACGGCGAGCACCACGTCACCGGCGCGGAGCCTTGCGGCCGCCCAGGTGCCGCTGGGGTCCACCTTCTCCACGACCACGGCGCCCTCGGTGACCCGGACGGTGACCCCGAGGCGTCCGAGGGCCTTGTCGCCGGCGTCCGCGGGCAGCTCGCGGGTGGACAGCTCGTACTTCGCGGACGAGGCGCCCCGGACGGCCTCCATGACCACGGTGTCGCCGGGCTTCCGGGAGGCGAGCCAGGCGTTCAGGTCGGCGCGGTTGCCGGTGATGCGGCCGTCGACGCGGAAGGCGAGGTCTCCGGGCTTCATGCCGGCCTTGGCGCACGGTCCGCCGCTGTGCACGGCCACGACCTGGAGGGCGCCGCGCTCGAGGGGTGTGCCTGCGAGGCGTCGGTCGCGGATCTCGGCGAAGTCGCAGCCGAGCCAGGGGGCGCGGACGGAGCCGTAGTGCAGGAGGTCGTCGGCGATCTTGCGGGCGCGGTTGGACGGGATGGCGAACCCGATGCCCTGGGCCTGTGCGCGGATGGCGGTGTTGATGCCGATGAGCCGGCCTTCGAGGTCGACGAGGGCACCGCCGGAGTTGCCGGGGTTGATGGCGGCGTCGGTCTGGATGTAGGTCTGCACGACGCCGGGCTGGATCTCCATGTCGCGGGCACGGCTGGCGACCACCCCCGTGCTCACGGTGAGCCCGAGCCCGTAGGGGTTTCCGATGGCGATGGTGGTCTCGCCGAGGAGGAGGGCGTCGCTGTCGGCGATCTCGATGGGCACGAGGCCGGTGGCGTCCTCGAGGCGAAGGATGGCGAGGTCGAGGTCGGCTTCGATGGCGACGGGCTGGGCCTCGTAGACCTTCCCGCCGAGCGTGTGGGCGCGGATCCGGGTGGCGCCCTCGACGACGTGGGCGTTGGTGAGCACGACGCCGTCGGCGTCGATGATGACGCCGGATCCCTGGGATGCGGAGACCTGCGGGCCACCGAAGAGGAAGGTGGACTGGGCTTCGACCTCGAGGGCGACGACGCTGGGGGTGGCCTTCTCGACGGCCTCGACGACGGGCGTGCGGCGTGCGGAGGGCTCGGCGAGGGCGAGGGCGAGGAACAGCATGGGGTGTGGGTAAGGACGCGGTCGGTGGGGGTCAACGGTGGGCGGGCCGTGGGAGTGCCGGCTGCTCGGGAATTCTCGGCTTGGCGGGTGTGGAAGGGTCGGACTTTCCGGCGTTCTGGAGGGGTGCGTTGCGGACGGCCTCCCGGCGGGGAGCTCTTTTACTCCGCTCCCTCCGGTCGCTGCGCGGCCGCTGGAGCGGCCTTGCCGGCCCTCGGCGCGGTCGGCATATCGTGCACGAGGGGTCAGGGAGGGTCGGCGTGGGCGGGTTGGCCCTCGTGCACGAGTCTGCCTGCGCCTTCGAGCTTGTGACTGCTGGGCTTCAGGCCCGGGTCCTGATGGCGGGGTTCTCTGCCGGGTCTGTCAGGTGCGGGTCGAGGCGGAGGTCGTCGAGGATGGTGGCGTTCGGGTACGCGCGTGGACGGACAGCGGACTGCTCGGGATTCTCGGATTGGCGGGTGTGGAAGGGTCGGACTTTCCGGCGTTCCGGAGGGGTGCGTTTGCGGACGGCCTCCCGGCGGGGAGCTCTTTTACTCCGCTCCCTCCGGTCGCTGCGCGGCCGCTGGAGCGGCCTTGCCGGCCCTCGGCGCGGTCGGCATATCGCGCACGAGGGAGTTCGATGGGTCGGCGTTGGCGGGTTGGCCCTCGCGCGCGAGTCTGCCTGCGCCTTCGAGCTTGTGACTGCTGGGCCTCACGCCCGGGTCCTGATGACGGGGTTCTCTGCCGGGTCGGTCAGGTGCGGGTCGAGGCGGAGGTCGTCGACGGGTAGGAGGCCGTTGTACGCGCGTGGACGGACAGCGGACTGCCGGACGGCTTGGCGGGTGTGGAAGGGTCGGACTTTCCGGCGTTCCGCCTCGGCACGTCCGCCCACGGCGCTCATCCCGCCCCCGGTCGCTGCCGTGCGAAACGCTTGCGCCCAGAGGCGCGCAGCCACGACGCGGCCTCGATGTCGTGCGCCGTGCCGGTGGTTCCTCCTGCGAGCGCCCTGCCTGCGCCTTCGAGCTTGCGACTGCTGGGCTTCAGGCCCGCTCCTGGATGACGGCCCGTGCTGGGTCAGGCGTTGGTGGCTCGCCAGGCCGGACGGGTGGGGGGGCCGTTGGCCGGGCGTGGACGGACAGCGGACTGCGTTCGGCTTGGCGGGTGTGGAGGGTCGGACTTTCCGGCGTTCCGGAGGGGTGCGTATGCGGACGGCCTCCCTGAGCTTTTTAGCTCCTCCGGGCGCTGTTCGGCCGCTGGAGCGGCCGGGCGGAACCGGCGCGGTCGGCCGTGCACGAAGCGCAGGGAGGGTCCGTGGGCGTCCGGCCCTCGTGCCGAGTCCCGCCTGCGCCCCCGAGCACTCCAACCCCCCGTCGCACCGCTCTGCCGGGTCCGGTGCGGGTCTAGGCGGAGGTCGTCCCGGCACGCGCGTGGACGCCCAGCGGACTGCCACCCCCGCCCCGCCGTGCGAAACGGTCGGGCGCCCAGAGGGGTGCAGCCACGACGCGGCGGAGAGCTCGGTCGTGCGCCTGTGCGGCCTTCTGGAGCGGTTTGTCTGGCCCTCGCGGCATATCGCCCACGAGGTTGCGGGTCGGCCGTGGCACGCGCGAGCCGCCGCCTGCGCCCGAGCTTGCGCTCGGCTGGGCCCACGCCCGCGTCCGGACCGACGGGGACGCTCTGGGGTCGGTCAGGTGCGGGTCGAGGCCCCTCGGGACGGGTTCCCCCCGCCGCCGCGCGCGAACCGTCCCTGGACGGTCGTCCGTGTGTCCGTGAAGCCCGCCCAGTCCGGGCGTCTACGCCGCCGCCGTACCCCAACACTCCAACCCCTGTCGCACCGCCGCTCGTGCCGTCTACCCCCTGCCCCCCAGCACTCCCCACGGCGCCAGAGGCGGACCGGGCCGTCCCGTCCCGCCGTGCAGCGTGCGAACGCGGGCGCCCAGAGGGCGCAGCCACGACGCGGCCTCGGTCGTGCGCCGTGCCCTTCTCCTCCTGCCCGCGATGCGCCCGGTTTCCACGGCGAGCTGGCTCGCCCGTTTGCTCGGCGCCTCGGCGGGCGGAACCGTCCCGCGCCCCAGTCCGGTTGCGCACCGCCGTACCCCAGCACTCCAACCCCTGTCGCACCGCGGCTCCGGCCGTCTACCCCGCCCCGGCACTCCGCCCACGGCGCCACCCCGCCCTGCCTTGCGAAACGCTCGGGCGCCCAGAGGGCGCAGCCACGACGCGGCCTCGGTCGTGCGCCGTGCCCTTCTCCTCCTGCACGACCCGCCCCAGGTTGCGCACGGCCGTGGCACGCCAGAGGCCGGACCGAGCTCCGCCCAAGCCGGGCGGAACCGTCCGGTCGTCCGTGTGGAAGCGCCCCAGTCCGGGTCTACGCTCCGCCGTACCCCCAGCACTCCAACCCCTGTCGCACCGCCGCTCCGGCCGTCTACCCCGCCCCGGCACTCCGCCCACGGCGCCACCCCCGCCCCGCCGTGCGAAACGCTCGGGCGCCCAGAGGGCGCAGCCACGACCGTGCGCCGTGCCCTTCTCCTTCCTGTCGACCCGCCCCGGGTTGCGCACGGCCCTCCGGCCGCCCACCGCCCCCCGACGCAGGCCACGTCCCGCCATCGCGCCTGACGGGACGATCCACCCTGTGGTGGGCGGCGGGCGTACCGCCTCCCTGCGGCAGCACGGCGCCCGCACGACCGCGACGCCCGCGGCCGCCTGGCCTGGGCTCCTGCCGTCGAACGCGGCCCGATCGGGCTCTCCCACCGCCGTGACCGGAAACCACGGCCACCCCCCGCGCTCCCGTGTGGTCGTAGCGATCCAGGTGCAGTACCTGGGAGCCATGGACCTCGTGAGCCTCCTCCAGCAGCGCTTCGGGCACGGTGACTTCCGTCCCGGTCAGCAGGCCATCTGCGCCCACGTGGCCGCCGGTGGCGACGCGCTGGTCGTGATGCCCACGGGCGCCGGCAAGTCCCTCTGCTACCAGGTCCCCGCCCTCGCCCGCGGCGGCCTCACCGTCGTCGTCAGCCCGCTCATCGCGCTCATGAAGGACCAGGTCGACTCCCTCGTGCAGAAGGGCGTCCGGGCCACCTTCCTCAACAGCACGCTGAACACCAGCGAGTACCACGCCCGCCGCGAGGCCATCGAGCGCCGCGAGGTGGAGCTGCTCTACGTCGCACCCGAGCGCTTCAGCCCGAGCTTCCTGGCCTGGCTGCGCCGCGTGGACGTCCGGCTGCTCGCGGTGGACGAGGCCCACTGCCTCTCCCAGTGGGGCCACGACTTCCGGCCCGACTACCTGCGCCTGGGCAAGGTGCGCGACGCGCTCGGCGGCGTGTGCACCGTGGCCCTCACGGCCACCGCCACACCGGAGGTCCAGCGCGACATCGTCCAGACCCTCGGCATCGAGCAGGGCGAGGTCTTCATCCGCGGGTTCGACCGCGAGAACCTCGTGCTCGAAGTGGTGGAGGTGGGCGGGAAGGCCGAGAAGGACGCGATGCTGGCAGACCTCGTGCTGCCCGGCCCGAGCATCGTCTACGGGGCCACCCGCAAGAACGTGGAGCAGGCCACGAAGGCCCTCCGCGACGCCGGTGTGCGCGCCGGGATGTACCACGCCGGCCTGAACCCGGAGGAGCGCACCCGGGTCCAGGAGGACTTCATGTCCGGCCGGATCCCCGTCGTGGTCGCCACGAACGCGTTCGGCATGGGCATCGACAAGCGCGACATCCGGAACATCGTGCACTACGACATGCCCGGCACCGTGGAGGCCTACTACCAGGAGATCGGCCGTGCCGGGCGCGACGGGCGCACGAGCCGAGCAGTCCTGCTGCACCACGCCACCAACCGGAAGATCCACGAGTTCTTCATCAACACCTCACACCCGCCCGTGGAGTGGGTGCACCAGGTCTGGCGCTGGTTGCTCGCCCGCGGAGAGAACCCCGTGTTCGTGCGGATGGAGGACCTCGCGTTCCACGCGCTCCCCAACGAGGCCGGCGACCGCGGAGCCTCGGCCGTGCTCAACATCCTCCGCCGCGAGGGGCGCGCGCGCCGCATAGCACCGAACGACCGGGCGGCCACCCTGCACGTGCTCCGCGCGCCGGACGAGGGTCCCGCAGGCCGTCGTGGGGCGATCTGGGAGCGACTGCTCTCGCTGGACGCGGGCCCGGGCGACGTGCTCGAGATCCACCCGGACACCTGGTGCGCCGAGCTCGGCATGAAGCGCGTGGAGCTCATGGCGGCCCTCCGGGGCCTGGAGGACCGCGGGATCCTCCGCTACCAACCGCCCGCACGCATGGGCGGGATCGAGCTCGTGGACCCCGCGGAGCCCCTCACCATCGACGACACCCGCATGCGCGAGCGCCGCAACCGCGAGTACGCCAAGCTCGATCGCATGGAGGCCTACGCGGGCTCGGCATGCCGGCGGCGCTTCGTGGTGGAGTACTTCGGCGAGAAGGCGCCCTTCGAGCGCTGCGGCACCTGCGACAACTGCCGCGCGGGCCTGGCCACGGTCGAGATGGAGCGGGAGCTCACGCCCGACGAGCGCACGATCGTGCTGAAGGTGCTGTCCTGCGTCGCGAGGATGGAGCGCAAGGCCCACAAGCGCGGCTTCGGTGCCGACATCATCGCGAAGACCCTCACGGGCAGCCGCGACCGCAAGGTGTCCACCTGGGGCTTCGAGAACCTCTCCACCTTCGGGCTGCTCGGTGCCCCGGCCACCCGGCCCGCCTGGACGACCGGGGAGGTGGCCGATCTCCTGGACGCCCTGGTGGAGGCCGGCTGTGTGGAGGCGGAGTACGTCACGCGCACCGTCCAGACGCGTGAGGTGACGTACAAGGAGATCCGGTCCAACGCCCGTACCTGGGAGGTGATGAAGGGGGAGGGGGAGGCCCTCGAGATGATCTTCCCGCACGCGAGCAAGCTCTCGCGCAAGCGGCCGGCCAAGGGCACCATCCAGCCTCCCGGTGCCCTGATGGCCACGTTGCGCGAGATCCGTCGGCAGATCGCGGACCAGAAGGACGTCCCGGCCTACACGGTCGCGAGCAACCGCACCCTGGAGGACATGGCGCGCCTCCGGCCCACCAGCAAGCGGGCGATGCTCGCGGTCCACGGCATGGGCCCCAAGCGCTACGACCAGTACGGCAGCGTGTTCATCGACGCGATCAAGCTCTACGTCGACGAGGCCCGCCCAGGTTAGGCGAGGTCCATGCACACCGTCTTCGTCACGGGGTGCGCGACGGGCTTCGGACGCCGTCTGGCCGAGCGCCTGCTCGCCGACGGCCACCGGGTGGTCGCCACCGACCCCGACCCCAGCACCCTGACGCCGCTCGCCGGCGAGCGCGCCCTGCTCCTGCCCCTGGATGTCCGTGACACCCGGCAGGTCCGGGAGGCCGTGGACCACGCCCTCGCCTGGTCGCCGCCCGACGTGCTCGTGAACAACGGTGGCTACGCGATCTTCGGCACCCAGGAGGAGGCGGACCTCGACGCGGTGCGCGACCTCTTCGACGTGAACGTGCTCGGCGTGGGGCGGGTGACCCAGGCGTTGCTCCCGACCCTCCGGGCGCGCGCGGGCACGGTCGTGCAGCTCTCGAGCGTCGCAGGTCGCACGGTGTTCCCCGAGTCGGGCTGGTATGCTGCCACCAAGCACGCGATCGAGGCCATGAGCGAAGCGCTGTTCCAGGAGTGCTGCACGTTCGGGGTGAAGGTGCGGGTGGTCGAGCCCGGGTCCTTCGACACCCGCTTCCTGCCCACGGCCATCGCCTCCAGCCGCCCGCGCGACCCCGGCTCGGCGTACGCCGCTCGCCACGCCGTCTGGGACGCCCGCAAGACCGAGGCCCTCGAGCCCCCCCAGGACCCCGATCTCGTGGTTCGCGCCATCGTGGCCGCCCTCGACGATCCCCGCCCGTTCTTCCGGCTGCCGGTGGGCCCCGACAGCGAGCGCATGCTCACCCTCCGCGACGCGCTCGGCCCCGACGGCTACTCGCTGCTCCAGGGCCGCCGCAACGGGCTCGCCGCGCAGCCCGGCGACCCCTTCACCCCCGAGGCCGTGCTCGCCGCGCCCCCCGAGGCGCTCGGACCCGCGCTGGCCGCGTTCCGCGCGGGTCAGCTGGACCACTGGGGAGCCACGGACGGGGGACGCGAGGCCCTCGAGCGGCTCGGGGCGCTCGCGTGATCCTCGGACTGCTCCTCGCCTGCTCCGGGGAGCCGCCGCCCACCATCTACGAGGTGCCGCCGCCCGTCGTGCAGCCACCGCCCGTCGACGACGATCTCGTCCGCCAGGGTGAGGTGGGTGACGTGTTCTTCCTGCTGCGCGGCGAGACCCGCGAGGAGCCCACCACGCTGGAGCTCTCCGCCCTGTTCGCCGACCGGCTCGAAGGGCTGTACCCGGCCGCGTGCCGGTGGTCGGGCGTGCTCTGTGCGCCCGGGTCCTACACGCCCGAAGAGCCCGTCGAGCCCGTGGACGTGGGCGTCGGGCGGTCCTCCTGGCTCGGCGACACCGTGACCGTGGGCCAGCTGGACCTCCGGTTCGCGGTGGACCCCGAGGGCCCCGTCGGGGGCTACGCCTGGTCGGGTCCCCTGGACGGCTCGCTGCCCCAGACCGTCGACCTCGCCGTCCAGGGTGGCGAGTGGGGCACGACGACCGTGCCCTCGGCCATTCCCACGCCCGACGCCCACAGCGGCCTGCACCCGGATCCCCTGTTCCCGGTGGAGCTCGGCGGGCGTCGCTTCCAGGAGATCCGCTGGACGCCGACAGGCGCGGGTCAGGTCTGGCTGGGCGTGCGCGGCGGAGGGCTCGACCAGCTCCGGCCGGTGCTCGACGACGGCTCCGCCCTGGTGGACTTCGGGGGGGCGCGGCTGGTCCGGCCCGTCACCGTCGAGCTCTGGCGCGTGCGTCGGTCCCACCGCGACGTCTCGGGCAACGCGCTCACCGTCCACGCCGCCGCTCAGCAGTCCTGGTGCGTGGTGGACACGTGCGGAGACCCCGAGGTGCCGTCCTGGCCGGCCTGGTTGCCCTTCGAGTACTGCTGGACCGCGGACGACTGTGCGAGCAGCGTGTGGACATTTCGGCCCGATGGGTCCTGGGAGGCCGAGGGCGCCTACGGCGGCCAGTGGGCCTACGACTGCTGCTCCACCACGATCACCATGACCTTCTCGAGCGGCACCGTGTACTCCGGGCGCATCGGTGAGGACGGCTGCGTGGAGGGCGAGATGACGTCCTACTCGGGCAACACGGGCTTCTGGTCGGGGTGCTTCTGATGCACCTGGCGCACCTGGACGACCCGGTGGCCTCCCTGCGCCGCCCATCCGCCGCAGACCCCTGGCGGATCCTGATCAGCGGCTGCCTGATGGGGCTCCCGGTGGGCGTGGACGCGACCTCGAACGGCGCGGACATGCCGGCCGACCACTGGCTGCGCACGCCGCTGGTGCGGCTGGTGCCGTTCTGTCCGGAGGACACGGGCATCGGCACGCCCCGCCCCATGCCCGATCTGGACGGCGGTGACGGGCGCGACGTGCTCGCCGGTCGGGCGAGGGTGCTCGGCCCCGACGGGGAGGATCTGACTGCCGGCATGCTGACGGGAGCGCGGGCCATGGCGCGCCGCGCCCTCGAGGAGCGCGTGGATCTCGCGCTGCTCATGGACCGTTCGGCGGCCTGCGGCACCCAGGTGGTGTCGCTCGGCTGCCGGTTCGTGGAGCCCGTGCGCTACCGACGCGGCGTGGGGGTGGCGGCGGCCGCCCTGCTGGAGGCCGGGATCCCGGTGGTGAGCCAGCGCGACCACCGCGCGCTCGGGCTGCTGCGGGCCGCGCTCCACCCGTCGTTCACGCCCGACCCCACGGCGCTCGACCATCACCGCCACCCCTGGGTGCTCGCGAACCTGCCCGACCCGGCGGTGTAGACTGCGGCGGTGAGCAGGCAGGCGCTGGTGGTCGTGGCCGGGGTGGACCCGGATCTGGACGTGTGGACGGAGGCCCATGGCGCCCGTCCCGGCCCGCGCACCGCCACCCTGGTGGCGCTCGCGCTGGATCCCGAGCGCGCGCCAGCCCTCGTCGCTGACATCCGGGCGAGCGCGCCCGACGGTCGGATCGCCGTACACGTCACCTCCGCCGACGCCATCGGGTTCTCGCAGACGGCCCGTGTGCTCCATCTCGTCCCCGCGGGCGCCACGCTCCTCACGCAGACGGCAGCGGAGGTCTTCGCCGGCGCGCGCGAGGTCGCCCGGGTGCGGCTCCCGGGCACCCTGCGGCGCGAGCGCCTGTACGCCGTCGGAGAGGTCGTCCCCGCGGTGCGCCCGCGCCTGCCGGAGCCACCCCAGGTGGCGTTCGCCCGCGAGCCGGACCTCGCCTCCCTCCTGGAGCTCGTGGCGTTCGCCATCCGCGTGGTGGACCTCTCCGGGCCCGCCGGTGTGGGCAAGAGCCACCTGCTCGTGCGCCTGGCCCATCGGCTCGCTGAGGACGGTCGGTGTCCCGTGTTCCTCGACGTCACGGGGCACACGGCCTTCGGCGCGCTCGCCGCCCTCGGGCGGGAGCTCGGCATCCCGCTGGACGGCCGTCTCGGCGAGGAGCGCGTGCTCTCGCGGCTGGCGAGCGGCATCGATCGCAGCCCGGTCGACGTGATCGTGCTGGATCACGTGCCCGCGGTGGTGGTGCCCGCTCTGCGCGAGCTCGTCCAGCGCACTTCCGTGCAGTGGGTGTTCGGTGGGATCCGCCGTGTGGGCGTGGGCTCCGAGGTCACCTACGAGCTGCGTCCCCTGAGGGCCTCGGGTGAGGCCAGCGCCGCAGGAGCCCTCCTGGCGGCCCGCGCGCCCGCCCTGGGTGCGGAGGCCACGGCCCTGGCGGACGAGCTCGGCGGGCTGCCGCTCGCGGTGGAGGTCGTCGCCGGGCTCTCGCTCGACCAGCACCCGCTCGTGGCGTTCGAGTGGCTCGCGGAGCGCACCCGCACCCTGGAGGAGCTCGCCGAGCGGGCGTTCTCGGCGCTCCCCGACGCCGCCCGCGACCGCCTGCTGCGCCTCGCCGTCTGGCCCGACGCGCTGGGGGTCGACATGAAGGACCCCGAGGTGCGCCAGCTCCTCGACCGCGGCTGGCTTCGCGTCACGTACGACGTCGCGGTGCCGGGCCTGCCGGCCATCCGGCTGCACCCCCAGCTCCGGCGCGTGCTGCTCGAGCAGAACGCACCCCCGGAGTCCTGCTACGTCGAGCTCTACAGCTGGATGTCGGCCCAGAGCGAGGCCCTCCACCGCATGCTGTTCCAGGACCGGGCGCCCGCGGTGTTCGACCTGGTGTCCGCCTGGGTGCCCACCCTCGACGCCATCCTCACCCAGGTCCTGAAGTCCCACCCGCTCTCCTCCCGCGATCTCGCCTTCGTGGCGCCGATCCTCGAGCTCCGGGTGGCGTGCGGTACGCGCCTCGGGTCGGTGGACCCCGTGCTCGAGGGCCTCGAGAAGGCGCTCCAGGGCGCGGGCGCCCGCTTCGACCTCGACCCGGTCGTGGTCATCCGCCTGTTCCAGGCGCGTGGGCAGGCGTTCATGCACCGCCGGGAATGGGAGAGGGCGCGAGCCGACCTCGAGCGTGCGCGTACCCTGGCGGAGCGCCGGAGGGAGTCGGCCTATGCGTCGCGCCTCTCGCTGCTCCTCGCCCAGGCCGCTCTCGGCAGCCAGCGCCTCGACCTCGCCTGGCAGGAGCTGGAGCGGGTCGAGGTCCCCGAGGACGCCCTCTGGGCTGGGGAGGCAGGGGCCTTCCGGGGCACGCTGCTGCTGGCTTCGGGTCGTCCCGAGGAGGCGCTGGCGGCCTTCGGCGAGGCCCTCGCCACGTGCTCCGGCGGTGATCCGGCCCTCTGCGCCGCCGTGCTCACGGAGCGGGCCGTGCTCCTCCGCCGGATGGGTGACGTCGACGGCGCGCGGCTCGCGTACCTGGAGGCCGTGGACGCCTGGGGCACCGCCGGGCGGCCCGAGAACGAGTCTGCCGCGATGTTCCAGCTCGCTCTGCTCCTCCAGGGCCAGGGCGACCTCGACGGTGCGCTCGGATGGCTCGAGGAGGTCGACCGCCGTGCGCGTTTCTCGGGCGAGGACGCCCGCCGGGGGCTCGTCTGCGTGCAGCGCGCGCTCGTCCAGCTCGAGCGGGGCGACCTCGCCGGGGCCCAGGCCGAGCTCGTGGACGCGATCTCGGCCTCGCGACTCGGGGGCGACCGTGCGGGTCAGGGCACGGCCCGCGGGTTCCTGGCGCTGGCGCTGCACCTGCAGGGCCGGAAGAGCGAGGCGCGCGAGGGCTACCGGAGCGCTCTACGCGACCTGGAGAGCGGGGCCGACCGCCGCTATGGCGCGCTCTTCCACTGCCTGCTCGGGGCCGTGGAGGCCGAGATGGGGAACCTGGACGAGGCGCGCATCCTCGTGGACATGGCGCACCTGCGGTTGCCCGAGGCGGACGCCGCCATGCAGGAGGCGATAGGGGTGTTCGAGCTCGTCGTGGACGTCGTGCGGGCGCACGGCGACGCGAGCGGGGGTGCTGCCACCCTCGACCGGGTGCGCGAGACGCTCGCGGAGCTCGACGGCCGGCGCGACAACATCTACCTCCGGTTCGCGCGGCGCTACCTCCACGACCTCGTCAGGGAATCCGCATGAGCACGCACTTCCTCACCATGCCGGGCGACTGGAACCACCCCGGCCTGCTCCTGCGCCTCATGGAGGTGGTGGAGTCGCGGTGGCAGGCCACCATGACCGGCTTCCAGGACACCGTCACGGGCGCCACGGTGGGCCTGGCGTTCGGCGGGCGGGTGGAGGGGATGCGCGACTGGTTCGCCGATGGCGGCGACCCCACACGCCCCGAGCTCTCGGACGACCTCCTGGAGGCCATCGACGGCCACCACTCCGTCGTCCAGGTGCAGACCCCCTTCGGCGCGGACCCCATGGCGAGCCTCGAGATCGCCCTGTCCGCGGCGAACAGCATCGTGGACGGCGGGGCGCTCGGCGTGCACGTGATGTCCAGCGGCCTCGCCCACGAGGCGGACGCCTACCAGGCGCTCATGCGCGGCCTGGAGGGCCCCGGAGACCACGGGGAGGCCCTGTTCCGCCTGGCCGTCCGCTACCAGCTCGGCGACGCCTCGGCCACGCTGGGCATGGCGGCCCTCGGGCTCCCCGACGTGCTCATCCCACACCCCGAGAACCCCGACCGGGCCGTCGGTCGCCTGGAGGCCACGGCCCTCCGCCTCCTCGCGGGGGAAGAGCTCGAGATCGTCCCGGACCGCCGGGACCGCGGCAACCCCAACGGGTTCGTGGTGCTGACGGCGTGAGCGTCCAGGAGGTCCGCTACACGGTCCTCGGGCTCGTGGCGCGCGGCGGCTTCGGCGAGGTCTACAAGGCGCGCATGGAGGCGCCCGGCGGCTTCGCCAAGGACGTCGCGGTGAAGCTCCTGAAGCCAGGGATGGACCAGGCGGACACCGTGCGCCGCCTGCGCGACGAGGCCCGGATCCTCGCGATGATCCGGGACCGCGCCCTCACCTCGGTGGACCCTCCGGCCCTCCTGAACGGCCGCTGGGCGATGGTGATGGAGTACGTCCCTGGGCTCACGCTCCGGTCGCTCCGCGAGCGGGGACCCCTGCCTCCCGCGGTGGTGGCCGCCGTGGGCGCCGAGGTGGCCCGCTGCCTCCAGAAGTGCCACGCGTTCCCGGGTCCGGACGGGGCTCCGCTCGAGCTCCTGCACCGCGACCTGAAGCCCGGCAACGTGATGCTCACGGCCGACGGCGACGTGAAGCTCCTGGACTTCGGGCTCGCCAGGGCGCGCTTCGAGGCCCGCGAGGCCGAGTCGGTCTCGGGGCTCGGGGGTACCGCGGGCTACATCCCGCCCGAGCGGCTCTTCGGGGTGGACTGTCCGGCGGGCGACCTGTTCTCGCTCGGCGTGATGCTCCAGGTCCTCCTGCTGGGCGTGGGTGCCCGCGAGCTCGTGAACGCCGAGAAGGCCACCGCTCGGCTCCGGTCGGCGGGCGTCCCCGAGCCCCTCGTGGACCTGGCGGCCCGGTTGCGGGCGGACGAGCCCGAGGAGCGCCCGTCCCACGCGGAGGTGATGGACGTCTGTCGTGCCGTGGCGGCCACCGGGCCCGCCCTGGACGTCTGGGCGCGCGAGCACGTGCAGGAGCCGACCCTCGCGGGGTCGGACCTCTCCGGCGCCTCACTGGCGGGCTCCGGGGGCGAGGAGCCCTCGCAGACCACGGGCATGTCGCGGTCCACGGTGCTGGTGGCGGCGGGCGGCATCGGCATGACGACCGTGCTCGTGAGCGCCCTCGTCGGTCTGTTCGTGGTCGGGCTGGTCGGTGGGATGCGCTTCCTGGCTCCCGGTCCCCCCGAGCCCGTCACGGTCGAGCCCGTGGTCGCTGCGGTCCCGGCACTTCCCGAGCCCGCGGAGCCCGTCGATCCACCCGCGCCCGCGCCCGTGGCGGCTGCCGTCACGCCCCAGCCGGCCCCGAAGCCTGTCCTGCCCGCGCCTGTCGTGGCCCCCGCGCCTGTCGAGCCCGTCGCGCCTGTCGAGCCCGTCGCGCCCGTCGTGCCCCCCGAGCCCGTCGTCGAGACTCCAGAGGTGCCCTCGGTGCGGGTCGACCTCCTGTGTACCTCCGGCGCCGCGCGGGTCCGCGTGGACGGCGGCCCTCCGGTGGCCACCCCCGCGGTCGGGCAGGCCGTGAGCCGCGGGATGCACGAGATCCGCTACGAGGGTGCCTGCCGGGGCAGCGGCCGCTTCCTGTTCGGGGGGCGCCGCGGGTGCGTCGGGGTCACCGCGACGGCCGATGCCCTCGTGGCCACCGGCTGTCGCTGAGTCACCGGCGGGCGAGTACCCCGAAGACGCCGGTGTGTGCGGGTGCGCTGCCGCACACCCGTCCGTAGGGCACGGCCACGGCGACCTCGTCGGGCGGTGGGGGAGTGGGCAGGACGGTCGGGACGCACGGGCCCGTGAGCTCCGGGTCGCGGTCGTAGCAGTCGACGTCGCCGTTCTCGCCGTCGCCGTCCACGTCCCAGTACGCGCGACCACGTCCTCCGTAGGCGCCGATGTCCGAGGCCGACCCGTCCGGATCGGGGATCGCGGGGTCGCCCGCGTCGATCAGGGGGCTGTCGAGCCGCTCCACGACGGGCCCGTCGCACGCGGTCTCCGTGGCCCAGCCGACGAGCGGGTCCTCGGTGAGCACGACCTCGCCGGTGGTCGCGGGGTCTGGCACCGGGATCTGCCAGAACGCGTTGTAGGCGCGCACGAGCACGCCGGGGTCCGTGCCCTCCACGAAGGCCACGGCGGCCTCGGTGGAGGTCGCGAACAGGTTGTCCTTCGCCACGGCATCGTCGCCGACGAGGAGCATGGGCCCCTGACGTCCGCCGACGAAGGTGTTGTACTGGGCGTCGAGGTAGCCGTTCGCGACGTGCACCGTGGAGGCGGTCTCGCCCGTGTTGTCGTCGAGCACGTTGCCGACCATCACGAGGGAGCCGGCTTCGTCGGGGTTCCCGACCTTCACGGCGCCGAGGTTCCCGTTGTTCCCGCAGAACCGGTTCCCCCGTAGCTCCACGCTGGCCCGGAGCACGGCGACGGCCGAGACGAAGGCGGCGGTGTTCCCGATGAAGCGGCTGGAGGTGACCACGGCCTCGCTGTCGGTCTCCACGTGGAGGGCGCCGACCGAGATGTCGCTGGCGTTCTGCTCGAAGTCGACATGGTCGAAGGTGCCCACACTGGTGGCGAGCAGCGCGACCGCACCCTGGTTCTCGGCCACGTTGCCCGAGAACGACGTCTCGAGGACATCGAGGATGGTCGCGTTCGAGAGCACGGCCGCCCCCGCCAGGGCTTCGTTGCCCGTGAACGTGCACCCCTCCAGGCTCACCGAGCTGCTCGACGCGTACATCCCCCCACCGAGGTTGGCGGCGGTGTTGCCGTCGAAGGTGGTGTCGATGAAGGTGACCCGGGCGTTCAGCTCGGTGCGCACGGCCCCCGCGGAGGTCGCCGAGGTGTTGCCCGAGAAGGTCGAGTCCTCCACCGTCGTCTCACCGTCCGTGATGATCAGCGCGGCCGCGACCCCTTCGGTGGTGTTGTCGTGGAAGTCCACGCGCCGCAGGGTGGACACGGCCTCGTAGAGGCTCACCGCCGCGTACTCGGTGCTCGCGGCCCCCGAGAACTCCACGTCCTCCATCAGGACCACCGATCCCACCGCCTTCACGTACACGGCCTGGGGGACCGCGGGCACGAACGGGGTGTCGAAGGTCACGCGCCGCAGGACCAGGTCGCCGTCGGAGATGAGCACGGCACCGCCGCCGGTGGCGATGTTCCCCCCGTCCACGATGGCGTCCTCGATGGTGAGGGACACGTTGGCGTCGGGGGGCGTGCGGATGCTGGCGTCGTTCTCGGAGCCCAGCACGTGCACGTCGGTGAGCGTGAGGTCGGCGTTTCCGTCCAGCGCGACGGCTGCGCCGCCACCGGTGCCGTGCAGCGTGGTGAGCGTGCTGCCTGCACCCTGGATCACCAGCCGGCGGGCGCCGTCCATCACGATGGCGACCTCGAGGTCTCCGGCGGGGAGGACGAGGGTGGCGCCGTCCGGGACGGATGACGAGGCGATGGCCTCCTCGACGGTGTCGTAGGACAGGCCGGGGCCGATGGTGAAGGTCTGCGCAGAGGCGAGACCCGCGAAAATCCAGAGCATGGGGCGACGATAGCACGGTGGTGTAGGATGCGCGCGGAGGTGCAAGTGCTCTCGCTCCTGCTCGCCACGAGCCTGGCGGCGGACTGCCCCGAGCCCGATCTCGACGCTGCTTTCCTGGCGCTGGCCGGAGGCAGTCAGGTGGAGGCGTGGCTCGGCCAGGTGGAGACCTCGCTCACCTGCGCGAAGGTCGATCGCCGCATGCTCGCGCGCTTCTGGCTCCTCGAGGGCGCGGTCCTCCTGGCGGAGGGCGACGAGGAGGGTGCGCTGCAGTCCCTCGCGGCGGCGAGACGCGTGGCGCCGGCGCTCTGGGAGCCCAGCCTCCCGGAGGCCGTTCGCGATGCCTGGGACCGCGCGAGCGCACCCGGCAACGGGCGCGTGGAGGTCGCGGACGCCGTGCCCCGCGACGTGGAGCTGCTCGTCGACGGGAGGCCTCTGGAGACGCTCGGTGCCACGCGGGCAGGCCTGCACGCCGTGCAGCTCGTCCGCGACGGCGAGGTCGTGTTCGGGAAGGTCGTGTTCGTGCCGGACGGCGGCGTCTACCCGGTGGACCCCGGGCCGCTCGGGCGCCCTTCCGGTCCCGACGACGACGGGGGGCTCGTGCTCCACGCGGGGATCGGGGTCACCGGTGCCTTCGGGGCTTCCGTCGAGCACGAAGACCTCGCGCAACCGGGGCTCCGGGTGGAGGTCCCCGTGGAGGTCGGGGTCACCTTCCGCACCGGCTCGCTCGCGGTGGGTGCCGGGCTCGGTGCGCACACGCCCGTGAACGGTCGGTATGTCGTGGTGAACGGCAAGGACGAGGTCGTGGCGCGCCCGCTCGCGATGGACGCGTGGGTGGGCGCGGGCGTGGAGTCCGCCGTGTGCGCCGGCCTGCAGGTGGGCCTGTCCGCCCCGTCGCGGACGTTCGTGCGCGCCGATCTCGCCGTGGGGGGGAAGGTCCGCGTCCACCTCCGGCCGGCGCTCCAGCGCGTCGCTGGCGGCCCGGACCTGAAGGCGACCGCGGAGCCGGCCGTCACGGCCCTGGTCTCCTTCCGGCCCTGACGTTCAGCCGAGGGCCAGGAAGAGCCCCAGCGCGATCGACCGCGCCACGAGGGCCGGCAGCACGCCCTCCCGCGCGACCCAGCCCAGCGCGAGCCCGGTCACCAGGCCCGCCAGCGGGTCGAGGGGCGCGATGGCGACGGTGAAGGCGAGGGCGGCGGGCACCAGACCGGCGCGGGCCTGCAGCCAGCCGCGGAACCAGAGCTCCTGCGCCACCAGGACGAGCGGGGCCGCCAGGCTCACGGGCGCGAGACCGAGGTCGAGGCGGGCCGCCGCCTCCACCAACCAGGGGTTCTGCACGGGCAGCCCGGGGAGGTGCCACGAGGCCCAGACCACCCCGGCGGCCGCCAGGGTGGTGAGCGCCGGACGTCCCACGCGGGGGAGCATCCGCGGATCGTGGGCCCGGACGAAGCGGATGACGCCCATCGTGAGCAGCATGACGCTCCCGGCCACCAGACCCCGCCAGGGGTGGAGCAGGGCCGTCATCTGCGGGTTCCCGGCCCATCCCCAGAGCACCGGGCCCGGCAGCAGGGAGGCCCAGAGGGCCGCCGCCAGGGCTCCATCGGGGATGGCGGCCCAGGGGCTCACGCCGTGGGGCTCGCGCGGGGTGGGGTGCTCCTCGAGGTCGCGGGCCGTGCCGGAGAGGAGGAGGGCGGTGGTGACGGCGGACGTGACCAGGGCCACGGCGCTGTAGACGGGCTGCCCCGACCAGAGGTCACCGGCGACCATCAGCGCGCCACCGAGGGGCACCAACGCCGCCCCGAGGTCCGTGAAGCTGGCGAGCATCCAGGCGAGGAGGCCCGTGCCGCCGAGCACGGCGGGCATCACCCGCAGGCTCACGCTCGTCCCGGCGACGACGTCCTCGGTGCGCCGCACGAGCCACAGGCCCAGCGCGACCGTCAGACCCGGCACCACGGGCATCGCGAGCATCCAGGCCCCCGGCTCCACCCGACCCGAGGCGAGGGCCGCGGCGCTGGCGGTGAGCGCGCCCACCGTCCCGAACCCGGTCCAAGCGAGCCACTTGCCGAGCACGATCTCCATGCGGGTGACGGCCGCCGAGAGGAGGGCCTGGAGGGTGTGGCGCGCCCGCTCGCCGCCGATGGACCCCGACACGGCGCCCGTGAGCGTGGAGGCGCTCACGAGGGCCAGGAGCAGCGTGCGGCCCGGGATCCGCGTGGGGGGATGGAGCTCCTCGACCACCACCGCGGGATGCCCGTCGTCGAGGGCCGCCCGGAGCTCGGGAAGCACGCGGTAGGCGAACACGAGCTCCACGCCGTCGACCTGCCGGAAGCCCGTGCCCGCGTCGCCCTGCACCACGCCCGGGACCGCGAGCACCCGCTCGGGGACCTCGCCGCGCACCGGGATGGCGTCGAGGGCCTCTGGCGCGCGTCCGATGATGGCGATGGGCAGGAGGAGCGCGAGGCTCACGATGGGCAGACCGAGCCCCGCCCGCCCCTTCAGCTCGGAGCGCAGGTCGCGCGCGGCGATGGCGAGGACGGGTCCCGGGCGCATCAGGACCTCGCCGACCGCAGGGTGAACATCCCGACCGCGAGCCCGCCGAGGGCGCAGGCGGATCCGAGCGCGGTCCAGCCGTCCCCACCGGCCAGCAGGCTCGCGATGGGCACGTGCCGCGCGACCCCCGGCGCCAGGAGCCCGAGCCCGGCGAGCAGCGTGGCCACGGTGAGCCCGGTGGCCAGGGGCCCGCTGAAGCCGTTCTTCAGGCCGCCCCGCCCGATCACGAGGAGCCCGACCGCCACGCCCCCCGAGCAGGCGGCGAACCCGTTCCGGGTGACCGGGCCGGCGTCCGAGACCCCGAGGATCGCGTGGAGCACGAGGATGGCGAGCCCGTAGTGCAGCGCCAGCACGAAGGTCCCCGCGAGCCAACGGGAGGCCCCGTGGATCCAGCGTGCCGTGCCCGTGGCGAGCTGCGCCTCGAGGGTGCCGTCGTCGCGGTCGCGGGCCACCACCGCGGCCCCGAACACCACGCCGAACAGCACGAAGAGCACGCCGATGACGCCCATCACGCGCCCTCCCTGCTCCTCGTTCGCGTTCGGGGGGATCGCGGGACCCATCCGCCACCGGGCGCCCTTGGCCTCGCGGAGCACCCGCTCCACCTGGAGGGTGCGCCCGCGTGCCGCCGACACCCAGAGCGTGTCGCCGTCGGTGGCGTAGCGGTAGCCCCCGGTCAGCACGGCGTCGCGGGGCGCTTCGACGGGGACGGTGGTGAAGCCCTCGTCCTTCAGGCGCTCGACCACCTCGGTGGGCGTGGAGGGCCCCACACCCACCGGCCAGTCACCCTCCAGCCAGACGTAGGCGAACACCGTGAGCATCAGGGTCAGCGGCACCAACGCCACCGGCCAGAGCAGCGAGCGGACGACCTGCGGCTCGCGCAGGAGACGGCGCACGAGGTCGATCGTGAGCCACGCGAGCGCGCGGAGGTCGCTCATTCGCCGCCCGTGAGGGCGATGAAGGCGTCGTCGAGGGTGGTGGCCCCCGCCGTGGCGAGCACCTCCGCGAGGGTGCCCTCGGCCACCAGGCGACCCTGGCTGATGACCCCGATCCGGTCGACCACGCGCTCCACCTCGCCCATGATGTGCGACGAGAGCACCACCGCCTTCCCGGAGGCCGCCTGCTGGCGCACGAGGGCGAGCACCTCGCGGCGGCCCGGCACGTCGAGGCCATCGGTCGGCTCGTCGAGGAGGAGGACGGCGGGGTCGTGCACGAGGGCCCGCGCGAGCACCACGCGGCGCTTCATGCCCGTGGAGAGCTCCCCGCAGGCACGGTCGGCGTACCGGATGGCCCCCACGGCCTCGAGCAGGGCGTCCGCGCGCTCCCTCGGGCTGGCGACACCCTGGATGCGGGCGAACAACCGCACCACCTCCCGACCCGTGAGACACTCGGGCAGCCCGGCCTCGGCGGGGACGTACGCGAGGCGCCGCCGGACCTCCAGAGGGTCGGCCCGCAGGGACACCCCTGCGATCTCGGCGTCGCCCTCGTCGGGGGAGAGCAGCGTGGCCAGCATGCGCAGGGTGGTGGTCTTGCCGGCGCCGTTGGGCCCGAGCATTCCGTACACCTCGCCCGGGCGGATCGCGAGCGAGAGGTGATCGACGGCGAGGAAGGCTCCGCGCTCGGCGGTGTCGAAGCGCTTCACCAGGCTCTTGACGACGATGGACAAGCGCGGATCCCCAGGAACGATCGCCAGGCGGTAAGGTAGCGCGGTGCACGACCTCCAGAGCTGGCCGCGGCGATCGTACACCGGGAACGTCGGTGCGCCCGCCCCCGTGTGGGTGGTGCTCGGCAGCTTCCAGCCCCTGCGGCTCGATTCCGCGCAGTACCGCACGCAGGGGCTCCCGGACGGCATGCAGATGCTGAAGGTGCTCAAGGGGCAGCGCGGCTTCCCGGACCACGTGTTCCAGGCCACCTGGGCCGAGATGGCCAACCAGGACCACCCGGGCCTGCTCGCCCAGGCCCGCGAGGCTCCGGAGGCCTGGCTCCTCGAGGGCACCGTCCAGGACGGCACGTCCCTCGACTACCTCCGCGATCTGATCGGCCTGGTCGCCTGCCTGTTCGACCGTGGCGCGCGCGCGGTGGTGGACGTCCTGGCCTTCAAGTGGTGGGACCGCGAGAGCTTCCTGCACCAGCTCTGGATGCCGCGCCGTCCCATGCCCTTCCAGCACGTCACGATCCTCGCGTCGCCCCGTCCCGACGGGCTCCTCTGGGTGCACACGCGCGGGATGCGCCTGTTCGGCCGCCCCGACGTCTCCGTCCCCCGGGTCGAGCCCGCCGACGTCGAGCGGGTGACCGAGGCCCTGAACGACCTCATCGTGCTCTTCACCGAAGGGGGCTGGCTGCCGGACGGCAGCGCCCTCGCCGGGGGGACCGCCCGTCTCCGCGGCGGCCTCGAAGACCCCGGCTTCCACAACACCTACCTCGAGGTGGTCCGTTGACCCTGCTCTTGTCCCTCTTGCTGGCCTGCCAGGCCGACCTCGCCCACGATCCGAGCTTCGCGGCCGCCTCGCAGGACCCTGCGGGCACGTTCGCCCTGCGCGTGCCCGGTCCGATGCGGGTCGGCGAGGTCATGCCGCTCGAGGTGACCGTGGATGCCGCACAGCAGATCCGGATCCAGGCCGCCGTGGGCAGCCCGGGCGGGCGCCCGGGTACGGACGTCTGGCGCGCCGTGCCCGCGGATGGGGTGCGCGATCCGTCCGCCTACTGGGAGGACTTCTCGGCGTTCACGGTGAACGCGCGCGCCGGCGTGGCTCGAGGGGAGTCCACGACGTTCCAGATCCTCCTCGACCAGGAGGTGCAGATCACGCAGCCCGGCCGGTACGCCGTACAGCTCGAGACCGTGCGGATCGAGGACCGCGCGCTGATCCTGCCCCCGGTGGCCTTCGAGGTGCTGCCCCGGGACCCCGCAGCGGACGCGAAGCGGCTCGAGGAGGCGAAGAAGGCCCTGGAGACGGTGAAGGGTGCGGACAGGCTGCCGCACTTCCACGCCCTCCGGGCCCTCGGCGACACCGCGACGCTCGACGCGGCCATCGCGGCGGTGCAGTCGGAGACCCCGGACCGCGAGTGGGTGGTGGTGCTCCACACGCACCCGGACCCTGACGCCGTGGAGAAGCGGCTGGTGGAGGTGGTCACGTCGCCCACCGGTGTCGTCACGGCCGAGGTCCTCGAGGCCCTGGTGGCCGTGCGCTACGACCGGGCGCACCCCCGCGCCCTCGATCCCGAGCCGAGCCCGGCGGAGGTCCCGCAGCTCAAGGCCTTCAACGTCCAGCGTGCCGAGCGTCGCGACAGTGTGAAGCAGCTCGAAGCCGAGGCCGTGGGGGAGGTCCTCGCGGCTCTGCCGGGCAAGACGGGCTCGGTGTCCCGCACGGTCGAGGCGGTGTCGAAGTCGGGCTTCGCCACGGCCGATGCGCCCTGGCGGGAGACGTGGCTGGCGGCCCTCCGCGCCCACCTCCACGAGACCGATCCCACCTTCCAGGCGCTCGTGCTCCAGAACCGCTGGGAGGTCGTGTCGGACCCTGCGGCGGCGGAGTCGGTCGCGAAGATCGCCGCCACTCCGGGCGTCGCTGGCGACCTCGCCCTCCGGCGGCTCGTGCAGCTCGACCCCGAGCGGGGGCGGGCGGCCGCCGTCGCCCGGTTCACCACGGCCGACGTCGTGGCTTCGGAGGAGGGCGAGCGGGTGCTCCTCGGCCTCGACGGGCTCGACCCCGCCGGGGCTGCAGCCCTCGTGGCGGCCCTCGGGGCCCACCCGGAGTCTGCCCACCTGGCGCGCCTGGCCGCGCGCTTCCTCGATGCCTCCCACGCGGGGGCCGTGGTGGCCGCCCTCGACGCCCTCCCGCCCCACGCGGGGGACGACGTGCGCGGTGCCTACGCAGCCTGGCTGATGAACACCGGCGTCCGGCCGGATCGCCTCGCCGCCCTGCTGGCGTCCCGTGAGGCCGGGCATCCCCAGCTCCTCCAGCACGTGGCGCGCTCCATCCGCGACCCCGAGCCCCTCGTGAAGATCGCCATGCGCGACCTGTTGGAGGACGACCTGGCCCTGGAGCTCGCCGCCGCCGAGGTCATCGCGGAGCACGCGCCCAAGAAGGTGGTCCCGCTCCTCGAGCTGGCGCTGAAGGACGCGCCCCTGGCCCGGGAGAAGGCCATCATCGTGGCCCTCTTCACCGCGCGGAACTGGGTGGTGCCCAAGGAGTTCCGGGCCCGGATCCTCGAGGGTCTCGAGGAGAAGCAGGCCATCTACATCGCGGAGAACGCGACGGTGGGCACGACGGACATCTCCCGCCTGCACGCCAGGCTCCTGGACGGCGTGCCGGTCCTCGAGGTGAATGGGCGTGACTACGTGGGGGCGAACGCCATCAAGGCCAAGCTGTCCCAGTTCCCGCCCGGCGTGCCCGTGAAGATCGCCTTCCGCGACGTCAGCGCGACGGAGGCCGGCCCGCTGCTGTACCCGCTGGTGCACGAGTCCGGGCTGGACCTCTGGGTGCCCAAGGGCGGCTGATCATCCCCGGAGGAGCGCGTAGAGGGCCTCCAGGCGCTCCGCGCGCACGTCCCAGGTCCACTCGGCGAGGACTGCGGTACGCCCGGCCTCACCGAGGGTCCGGAGCCCCGCCGGGTCGGCGAGGAGCCCGCGCAACACGTCCTCCAGCGTTTCCGGCGTCGCGGTGACCACCCCGGGCAGGTCCACCGCGGCGGAGCGCATCATCACGGTCGGGCAGCCCACGCCGAGCTGGTTGAGGAGCTTCACGGGAAGCCCGGTGCACTGGCGGCGGGGGATGACGGCGACGTCGGCGACGGCCAGCACGTCCATGGCGTCACGGAAGCTCGCGCTGCGCACGGCGATGACGCCCTCGGGCAGCGGGGCGTGGGATCCGGTGACCACGACCAGGGGCACCCCGACGCCCTCCATCGCCCGGTAGAGGAGCGGCAGGTCCTGGTAGCCGTCCAGGTTGCCCGTGTAGACGACGAAGCGCGCGGGGAGCCCGAGACGCTCGTGTGCACCGGGGCGGACGCGCAGATCGTCCGGATGCAGGGCGTGGCCGACGGTGACCGTGGGCAGACCTCCCGCCTCCAGGTGGGCCCGCGCCCGCTCGGATATGGCGCAGCCGGCGTCGGAGACCCGGACGGCGAGGCGGTCGAACAGGGCGCCGACCGGCGGACCGAGCGCGCGGAACGGGGGAGGGAGGTGACTCGCCAGCTCCTCCCGCATCTCGGTGTGGAGGTCGTACACGACGGGCAGCCCGGTGCGCGCGAGCCGGGCGACGAGCGGGCCCTCCACGTTGTGGGCGTGCAGGACGTCGACGGCCTGTGTGCGACAGTAGCGGCGCACGGCCCGCGCCAGCGCGATGTCGGCGAGGGGCCGGGACACGGACAGCCCGCCCGCGAAGGGCTTCGCGAGGGGCACCCGACGGGCACGGAGCAGCGTCACGCCCGGGATCTCCCCGCCCTGTCCGACGCCGTACACCGCGAGGGTGACCCGGTGCCCGCGCTCGACGAGCGCGCGCGCCTGACCCGCCAGGTAGACCTGGGAGCCCTGGTGGGACGGCCATGGGAACGGCCCGACGAACAGGACGTGCATCGGCGCCCGCTAACATTGCCCGACGCCCCCCGGGACGGTAGGTCGCGGGCCTGGAGGTCGGCATGAAGCGACTGGCGAGCCTGTTGTGCGGGGAGTGGACGGACGGTGCGGGGGGCGAGCGCACCCTCGAGGACGCCGCGACGGGCGAGGGGGTGGCCACGGTCGCTTCGGGGGGGCTCGACCTGGGCGCCGCGGTGGCCTGGGGCCGTCGCGTGGGCGGCGCGAGCCTGCGGGCGATGTCGTTCGCCGAGCGTGCGGCCGTGCTGAAGGCGATGGCCGGCGTGGTCCACGAGCAGCGCGAGCACCTGATCGACGTGTCGCGGCAGGGCGGGACGACCCGCGGGGACGCGAAGTTCGACATCGACGGCGCCAGCGGCACGCTGTCCTACTACGCCTACCTCGGGAAGACGCTGGGCGATCGCAAGGTGCTGCTCGACGGTGAGGCGGAGCCCGTGCTGCGCAGCAAGCGGTTCGTCGGTCAGCACGTGCGGTTCTCCCGGCGCGGCATCGCCGTGCACATCAACGCCTTCAACTTCCCGGCGTGGGGGATGGCCGAGAAGGCCGCGGTCTCGCTGCTCGCGGGCGTCCCGCTGATCACCAAGCCGGGCACGGCGACCTCGATGCTCACGCACCGGATCGTGGAGCTCTGGCACGAGGCCGGCATCCTGCCCGAGGGGTCGGTGCAGCTGTTGATGGGCGGTGTGGGCGATCTGCTCGACCACCTCGGCCCGCAGGACGTCGTGGCGTTCACGGGCGGCTCGGAGACGGCCGCGAGCATCCGCCGTCACCCGAACCTCGTGAAGCACAACGTGGCCCTGAACATCGAGGCCGACAGCCTCAATGCCGCCGTGCTCGGCCCGGACATCGAGGTCGGCTCGGACACCTTCTTCATGTTCGTGAACGACGTGGTCCGCGACATGACCCAGAAGTGCGGCCAGAAGTGCACCGCCGTGCGGCGGATCTTCGTGCCCACGCACCTCGCGGACGCCGTCCAGGAGCACCTCGCCGACCAGCTCGGCCGCAATGCGGTCGGCGACCCCGAGGGCAAGGACACCCGGGTGGGCCCCGTGGCCAGCCGTTCCCAGCACCGGTCGGTGCAGGCCGGCATCGCGGCCCTCGAGGCGGCCACCACGAAGGTCTGGCAGGGCGAGATCCCCGACGGCGCCGGGTTCTTCGTGCGTCCGTCCCTGTTCCGCTCGGACGCTGGCCTCGACACCGCGTACGTGCACGAGCACGAGGTCTTCGGGCCCGTGGCGACGATCCTCACCTGGCCCGGCGACGTCGATGGGCTGGTGGACCTCGTGGCGGCCGGCGGGGGCGGGCTCGTCTGCTCGGTGTACAGCGACGAGGTCGGGTTCGGCGGCGATGCCGTGTCGGGGCTGGCCCCGTGGCACGGCCGCATCCTCTGGGGCTCGAAGAAGGTCCACGATCAGAGCCCCGGTCCGGGCACGGTGCTCCCGTCGTTCATCCACGGCGGCCCCGGGAAGGCGGGCGGTGGCAGCGAGCTCGGGGGCCTGCGCGGGCTCGAGCTCTACATGCCGCGGACGGCGATCCAGGCGGATCAGGGGCTCCTGAAGCGCGTCTTCGGGGAGTGAGAGAACAAACCGAACTCGGGTTCGGATTCTCTCGAATGTCTCTCCGGTGCGGGCGTCTACGCGGCACCTTCAACGGAGAGACCATGTTCCTGCTCGCTACCCTCGTCCAGTCCGCCCACGCCGCCTCCGGGGGCGACGACATCTCGCCCACCACCCTCGGCGTCGTCATGCTGGGCGTGGGCGTGGTGATCGTGCTCTTCAGCGACGCCCGGGCCGAGCAGCAGGCAGGCATGATCGGCATGGACCCCGGCTTCGCCAAGATCCTCTACAAGGGCATGGGTGCCGTGATCGCGCTCCTGGGCCTGCTCACGGCGCTCGGCATCTTCGTGCCTGCCACGGTGGGCTGACCGGGTCAGGCGTCCGCGAGCATGCGCTCGGAGAGATCCCAGAGGCGCTCGGCGCTGGCGTCGTCGGCGGCGTGGGCGTTCACGCCGCGGTACCTCGCGAACGGCCCGGCCTCGGTGGGCGCGGCGATGTCGCAGTCCTCGCAGTAGACACCGGGGCGCCCCTCGAGTGCGGGGGAGGTCGCGGCCCAGAGCGTGGTCGTGCAGCCCTGGGTGGGTGTCTTGAAGCCCTGCTTCGCGAGCTCCGAGAGCTCGCCGTTCGCGTCGAGCCACCCCAGCGCCACCATCTCCTCCTGGGGCAGGTGACGCTGGAGGGGCGTGAAGATCCCGCCCGGGTGCACGGAGAACGCGAGGCCTCCGAAGGGCGCCACGCGGCGCGAGAGGGCGTTGGCGAACAGGGCGTTGGCCGTCTTGGCCTGGCCGTACGCCACCCACTTGTCGTAGCCCTGCGCGAAGTGCAGGTCGTCCCAGCGGATGTCGGAGATCTTGTGCCCGGTGGACGTGAGCGCGACCACGCGGGGGGCCGAGGCCCGCTTCAGCAGCGGCATCAGGGCCTTCGTGAGCGCGAAGTGGCCCATGTGGTTCACCCCGAGCTGCATCTCCCATCCCGGGCCCACGCGGCCCTCGGGGCACGCCATGATGCCGGCGTTCGCGATGAGCAGGTCGAGGTGCGGGAAGCGCTCCGCGGTGGCGGCGGCGAACGACCGCACCGAGGCGAGGTCGGCGAGATCCATCGCGCGGGTGACCACGTCGCCGCCGATGTCCGCGAGGGTCTCTGCGGCCTTCGCAGGTGAGCGGACGGGCACGAGGACCCGGGCGCCCCGGGCGGCCAACGCCCGCACGGTCTCGAGCCCGATGCCGCTGTAGCCGCCGGTGACCACGGCGGTGCGACCCTGGAGGTCGATCCCCTCGAGGATCGCGTCGGGCTCGCTCCTGGCGGCGAACCCGGAACCGGTGGGGACTTGATCTGCGAGCGCCATGGGACTCCTCCAGGGGTGGTCGCGCACGATACCCCGCGCTGACATCCCCTTGACGAAGATCTTCGGAACCCCGGGGCCAGCCCGCGGTCGGTCAGAGGCAGGAGGTCGTCATGCGCTTCGTGGTTTCCCTCGCCGGTCTGTTCGTCAGCTCTTCCGCCCTGGCCTGCGGGATGTACTTCCCGCCCGAGATGAAGGTCGCGTCCCTGGGTACGCTCATGGGCGAGATCGGCACCGTGGAGGTCGTCGCGGCCACCGTCGAGCCCGAGCGCCCCGCGCTCCAGGGGGTCCTGCTCGACGCGGTGCCCCTCACGGCCACCGAGAAGTCCGAGGGCACGCAGACGAAGAAGGCCTCGAGCACGACCGTGGTCGAGCCCCAGAGCTGATCGGCCGGCCGCGCTGGTAGCATCCGCCGATGCTCCGCCTGCTCCCGTTCCTCGTCGTCGCCGCCTGCGCCGCCGCGCCCGCCGCCCCGGACACGCTCCCGGCACCCACGGTGGCCGCGCTCCGGGCGGGTGACTGCAACCTCTGCCACGCCGTCCCCGGCGTGGAGAGCCCCGCGACCGATGCGTCGTGCTCGGGGTGCCACCTCTGGATCCGCGACGTCTCGCGCGACGCGCCGCGCCGCAAGGTGGCGATGGAGACCTTCCCGTACTGGGAGCGCTACGAGCGGAACGTGCACAGCTACATGGAGGTCCCGAGCCTCGAGGTCGCCATGGCGCGGCTCGAGCCGCGCTGGGTGGAGCGGTGGCTGCAGGATCCCCACGACGTCCGCACGCGGATGGGCGAGGGGATGCCGCGCTTCGGGTTCGGTCCCACCGAGGCGGCCGCCATCGCGAAGGGGTTCGCGGTGCGGAACGTACCGGTGGCGAAGACCCCCAAGCCCGACCGGAAGAACGTGGAGGCGGGCCGCGCGAAGATGCTCACCGCCGGATGCCCCGCGTGCCACAACCTCGGTGGGGCGCTCGTCGCCAGCCCCGGTGTGCCCTCCGCGCCCGACCTCGCGTTCACCCGAGACCGCATGGACCCGGATCGCGTGGTGGCGTGGATCGAGGATCCCAAGGCCATCTCGCCCATGGCCTCCATGCCGTCGTTCGGGGTGTCCCACGACGACGCCATCCTGATGCGCGACTTCATCTTCCTCGCGGACCCCGGCTGGACCGAGCCCGCCGACGATCTCCCGCCCGTGGAGGCCCTCGGGCGCCCGGTGGCCTGGGCCGAGGTGGAGGAGCGCGTGTTCGGCAAGATCTGCGCGCACTGCCACATGGACCCCGCCCTCCCGCAGAACCAGGGGCGCACGGGGCCCGGCAACGGCGGGGGATTCGGCTGGCCGGCCACCGGGATCCACCTGCAGTCGCCCGAGGCCATCCGGCCCCACGCGGACGCGATCGTGCCCGCGCTCCTCCGACGGCGCGCGGAGGCCCGTCGGGATCGCGTGCGTCCGGGCGAGCGTCCCGCGACCCTCACGCGTCCCGAGAAGCCGGGGATGCCCCTGGGTCTCCCGCCGCTCGAGGACGAGGAGATCGCGCTCGTCATGGCGTGGATCGCGCAGGGTCTGCCGGAATAGCTTGCGTCCCCCAGGCGACAGGAACTAGACTCGTCAACACTCGCCTTCGAGTCCTTCCTGAATGCCGGACCGCCCGGTCCACCCCTCCGATGCCCGTCCCCCGGGTCTGTGGAGCTCCTCATGACGCGCTTCGATCCTCCCGGTGGTCGCCCCTGGGGCCTGTTCGGCCTCTGCGGCGCCAGCCTGCTGCTCAACCTCGTGCTCGGCACCCGGCTCCTGATGATGCCGGAGCCCCCGCCGGCCCCCGGTCGCCTGGTGGCCGATGGGCCCGCGCCCGCCGCGGTGGTCGCGGCCCACGACACCCCGCGCGTCGTGCCCGCCGAGCCCGTCGCGGACGAGCCCGTCGCGGCGGCCGAGAAGGTCGAGGTCCTCGAGGAGGTCGTGGCCCCCGCGGTCCCGAGCGACATCCGGGTGCGCTCGCTGGACGTGAGCCACAGCCTGGCCCGCACGTTCTCCGATGGTCTCGGCGACGACGGGCGCTTCGTGTCCGCCGTGTTCGCCCGCCTGTTCGTGTTCGACCTCGACCTCCGTCGCGACATCCAGAAGGGCGACAGCCTCGCGGTCGCCTGGCGGGGCGAGGGCCCGGACGTGGAGGTGGTGGCGGCCCGCTACACCTCGAAGAAGCGCGGCACCCTCACGGCCTACCGCTACCAGGTCGAGGGCGAGCGGTACCCGCGGTGGTTCGACGCCGAGGGCAACGACGTCTCCCGCGAGCTCCTGAACAGCCCGATCGACGGCTACGAGCAGATCACGAGCCTGCTCCACGACCGTCCCACCCACCGCGGCATGGACTTCAAGGCCGACGACGGGACGCCCATCAAGTCCGGTGCGAACGGGGTCGTCACGCGCACGAACTGGAACACCGGCGCCAATGGCGGTTGCATCGAGGTCCGCTACGCGGACGGCACCGTCGCGAAGTACCTGCACCTCTCCCAGGTGGGCGTGAAGGAGGGCGAGCGCGTCCAGCAGGGTGCGGTGCTCGGGCTGTCCGGCAACACGGGCCGCTCCACGGCGCCCCACCTGCACTACGAGCTCGCGAAGAACGACAAGGTCGTCGACCCGATCGACTACCACGGCGTCCGGCGGCCCGTGGTGCCCGCCGCGGACCGCGCCGCGTTCGACGCGACCGTTGCCGAGCTGGACGGCTGGTTGTCCGGGGGGGCCTGACGAGGGCGCCCCCCGTGCGCATGTTCCCGGTGCGAAGGAAATCGGGTGGCGGACCGATGGGTTTCTCCACTACGATGTCTTCAGGGAGCACGCGCATGGCCAAGACCTGGAAGGAAGCACTCGAGGACCTCGGCGCCCGCGCGCGTGACATCCTGGCCGAGCTCGGGATCATCGAGCCCGAGCCGGAGCTGGTCCCGGTGCCCGTCCGCACCAAGCGTCCCGCCCGTCCCGGAGAGCACGACCGCCGTTGACCGACACGGTGAGTCTGATCGCCGCCGCCCTCGCCGCCGGGCTGGCCGGCGTGGTGGGTCTCCTGCACTGGCCGCGGCCGCCTGACCTGGACGCCCCGCGGTGGTTCCGGTTGATGCTCGCGCTGCTCCTGCGCGGTGAGGTCGAAGCGTCCGGCGGCACGCCCGAGGACTGGCAGGCGGCCGTGGAGCGCTGGGTGCCGTGGAAGGGCGCCCGTCCGGACGACCTCTCGCACCACCCCCTGCTCGTGGACCCCGTCGACCTGCCGCGGGCCTACGATCTCCGCCGCTGGCTCGGTACGGCCGGCTGGGAGGAGCTGGCGGGCTGGGGTGCCGGGACGTCCGCCGCGGTGCCCGAGGCCGTCGGACGCCGGCTCCCGGTGATCTGGATGCTGGTGGGCGAGGCGCCCGGGCCCGACCTGCTCGGCGCGCTCGCATCGGTCGTGGGCGAGGTGCTCCGCGTGCCGTACGACGGGCCCGACGTCCGCGCGATGCAGGCGGCGCTCGACGGCCTGCCCGACGACGCGGATCCCCGGTTCGTCCTCGTGGGGGCCGGACCCGGCATCCAGGCCGTGCTGCGCGGGCTGCACGCGAACGAGGGCTTCCGCGACCGCGTGCTGGCCGTGGTGTCGGTGGCCGGCGTGCTCCGCGGAGCCCACCAGGGCCTGTCGGAGGCCGACGTGGACGGGTGGATGGCCGAGCACTTCACCCAGCGCGAGCTCGACGTGGAGATCGACACGCGCGTGCCCTACGCCGCCCTGCAGTGGATCGACGCCGATGGGAACGGGGCGTTCGGGCTGCCCGTGCGCGACGCGACCTTCCCGGAGCCCCGCGGCGAGCCGATGGTGCGCGAGTCCATCGACGCCATCGACCTCGGGCCCCTGCCGGTCGACAGCGACCCCGTGCGGGTGGCCCGGGCGCTCGTCACCTTCGTGGCGTGCTGGGTGACCTCGCGGCAGGGCGGTTAGACGGACACCGAGAGGTGACCATGCGCAAGATGCACCCGTTCCACCGTACGGAGCTCCTGGTCGGCGGGGAGGGCTACGACACCCTGGCCGGGTCGTTCGTCACCGTCGTCGGGCTCGGCGGCGTGGGGTCCTACGCGGCGGAGGCCCTCGTCCGCTCGGGCGTCGGGCGCGTCCGGCTCGTGGACTTCGACCGGGTCTGCGTCACCAACGTGAACCGCCAGCTCCACGCCACCCGGAAGACCGTGGGCGAGTCGAAGGCCGAGCTCATGGGCGAGCGGTGCACGTCCATCAACCCCAAGGCCACCATCGAGGTGCTTCCGGTGTTCTACGAGGAGTCCACCGACGAGGACGTGCTCGGCGACGCCCCGGACCTCGTGCTGGACTGCATCGACAACATGAAGGCCAAGATCCAGCTCCTGTCGAGCTGCCATCGGCGCGGCCTGCGCGTGATCTCCGCCATGGGCGCGGGCGGCCGGATGGACCCCACGCGCGTGAAGGTGAGCGACCTCTCGGAGACCCGCATCGACCCCTTCGCGAAGATCGTGCGCGACCTGCTGCGCAAGGAGCACGGCGTCGAGTCGGGCATCGAGTGCGTGTGGACGGACGAGCCGCCGAACGACCTCGACGCGGCGGCCCAGGCGGCCTTCCGCTGCATCTGCACCGACCGCGACAACGGCAAGCACAGCTGCGACCAGCGGCTCCAGGTGCAGGGATCCGTGGCCTGGATGCCGTCCATCTTCGGGCTCACCATGGCGGGCACGGCGGTCCACCGCCTGCTCGGGCTGCAGCTCGCGTCCGACGTCCGGCCCACCCCGCGCATGAAGGCCATGCACGGCAAGCTCTCCAATGCCCGGAAGAAGGAGCTGATCGCCGCGGTGCGCGAGGCCACGCCGTGATCCCGGCGCTGCTCGCGGCGGCCGTCGCCCACGAGTGCGACGAGGTGGCCCTCGACGAGCTCGTGTCCCTCGAGGCCCCCGCGGTGGTGGTGCTCGGCGAGCGTCACGGCGCGCGCGACGACATGAAGCGGGCGCTCGCGGTGGTGGAGGCCCTGCGGGCCCGCGGGCCCGTGCGGCTCGCCATGGAGGCCGTGCACGAGTCCAACCAGGGCGTGCTCGACGCCTACGCGAAGGGCGAGCTGAAGACGGGTCACCTCCCGCGCGAGCTCCGCTGGGACGAGACCTGGGGCTACGCCTGGAAGCCCTACAAGAAGCTCGTCACCGCCAGCCGCTCGGGTGTGCAGGTCGTGGCGGCCGGTCTGGATCTCGGGCCCAAGCCCGCGGACCGCGAGGTCGAGATCCCCGACGGCTACGACGCCTTCCTGAAGGAGGCCATCGGTGGGCACGCCCACCAGATGTCCGAGGAGGTGCGGGCGCGCTTCGCGACCAGCATGGCCTGGCGCGACTTCCGGATCGGCGAGCTGGCGGCGGAGGGCTGGGACGGCCAGGGCTTCCTGGTGCTCCTCACCGGGCGTGGGCACGTCGAGGGAGGGCTGGGCACCACCTGGCAGCTCCCGAAGCTGGTGGAGGCTCCGGTCACCTCGGTGGTCCTCGACCACGACGGCGCGCGCTGCCACCCCGGCGACCGCGTCTGGGCGCACTGATTCGCTCCGTCTGCCTCGAGTGCGGGGCCGGGAAGTACGGCGCGCTCACGACCTGCCGGCGCTGCGGGCACCACCCCACGGGCCCGGATGACGAGGCGCGTCATCTCCACGTCTCCGAGGACCTCGACGACGCGGCCCGCGCGCGGATCGCGGAGGCCCTGGAGGCCGGACGTCCCGCCGAGCTGGACCTGGAGGCGGTCGGGAGGATGCGGGCCGACGTCGAGGCCGCCGGGGATGTCCCGCTCGGCTTCACGCTCCTGGTGGCGCTCGGGGCCACCGCGGTGGTCCTCGCGGTCGTGGGGCTGCCTTGTGTGGTCGTGCTCCTCCTCTGACCCCGTTGGGCGCGATCCCCGGTTGTCACGAGTCTGGTCCGGACTCGTCATTCCTGACGTTGCACGATCCACCCGACGAAGCCCGTAGACGGCCATGTCTTGTGGTGATCTGCTCTTCCCATGGATCGAGAGACGTTCGTTCGGGAAGCCGTCGTCCAGTTCGAGGCACAGCTTCGAGCCGCGGTGGAAGCGGTCGAGAGCTCCAGGAACGCGGCCGCGTTCGTCGCCGCCGAACGTCGTGTCCATGACCTGACGCGAGCTCTCGCGGACCAGCTGGTCGCGTCGGCTCTTCGGCGGGTGTGCGCCGACAGCGTGCGCACCCGAGAGGAGGTCGAGCGACTTCGGAGCTCCGCCCCCTACATGGACCTGAAGCTCCAGGGCAAGCGAAGCACTCCAGTCATGCTCCTTGGGGGCACGATCGTGAGTATCGAGGCTCAATATCTGTATGCACGCCCAACCCATCCAACGATGACGATCCGCGGAGCTTCGGGTACCGGCGTCTTTCCCGTCCTGGACAGCGTGGGCGTGGCGGACCGCTCGACACCCGCCCTCCGGCTTCGGGTGTCCCACGCCGTGGTCGAGGCATCCTCCGTCGGGGCCGCTCGTGAACAGCTCGCCCAGGGCGGGCTGGAAGTCGAGCACAAGCAGGCACTCCGATTCACTTACGCGGTCGCAGATGCGGCCCTCAAGAGCCGGGCCGCCGACATTCAGAGGCGGCAGCGCCGGGAGGGGCCACTCTCGGGTAGACGGGTGGTGGCTGCGGTGGACGGAGGGCGCGTGCGGATCCGCCATGCGCTCCGGGGTGCGCCGAAGAAGGGCGGTCGAAGGCCATTCGAGCTCAACTGGCGAGAGCCGAAGGTACTCACGATCTACGTCGTGGATGACAACGGCCGACGAGACAAGACTTTCAAGAGCCTCATCGACGGCACTCTTGGCGACGCCGATAGCGTCTTTCGACTTCTCTCCTTCCATCTGCGGCGACTCGGAGCCCACCAGGCCGCGCACCTGACGCTGATCGGGGACGGCGCACCCTGGATCTGGAACCGGGCGTCGCGTCTGCGGGAGGACGTCGGGTTGCCACCCGAGCGATTCACCGAGATCCTCGATTACTTCCATGCGATCGAACGCCTGTACGACTTTGCGCGCAGTCGCCCCGGATGGAGCGAGGAGCGAGCGACCGCCTGGGCACTCTCCAGGAAAGGGCTCCTGAAACAGGGGCGCGTCGGAGACGTCATCCGCTCCATCCGGTCCCACCTCACCGCAGAGGAGGCGGCAGACGACTCCACCCTGGACTACTGGACCCGGAATCGGGACCGCCTGCGATATTCCCGCTTTCGCAGCCTCCGGCTGCCTATCGGCAGCGGAGCGGTGGAATCCGCGGTTCGACGCGTCCTCAACCTCCGGATGAAGAGCACCGGCACCTCCTGGAAGGAGGATCACGCAGAGGGAATGCTTCATCTCCGCGCCTACTCGAAGGCTGGACGCTGGAACGAAATCGAGGCCTCTGTCCTTGCGATCGCAGGATGGAAGCCAAAGAGGCGGCGACGACCCCTCAAGTGACTTCGAACCACAATCGGTCATCGCGCCCGATCCCGTTCCGTTTGACGGTCAACACGTCCTGGCCCGCGAACAACGGGGAAACCAGCATACTTCGAGCCAGGGCGTGGTGAGCGTCAAGAGGAGGCAAGGCCCGCGCGAAGCGGGCCGCGCAGGCCGCCTTCGGCGGCCGGAGTGATCAGTTGGGGTTACGGGGCCCGGATGGCACGTGAGGTCCAGAGGATCCGGCCGGGTGGCTCGGAGGTGGTCCCCGTGATCGTCCATGCCGCCGGCTCCGGGCCGACGGTGGCGATCACGGCGAACATCCACGGCGACGAGGCGACAGGGGTCGCGGTCGTCCAGGAGGTGGACCGTCTGCTCACCGACCGGCAGGTCCGCGGGATGGCGCTGCTGTACCCCACGCTCAACCCTGCGGGGCTCACGGCGCGCACGCGCGTGCACCCCTCCGGCCACGACCTGAACCGGCTCTTCCCGGGCGTGCGCAAGGGGAGCCCGTCCGAGCGCCACGTGCACGGCATCTGGGAGGACCTGCTCGCCAGGAACGTCGATCTGGTCGTCGATCTCCACGCGGACAGCGGTCGTTCCGTGCCCTACGCCATCGTCGACCGCGCCCTGTCCAACGGGAAGGGCAGGGGGCTCGCCCCGCGGCTCGAGCAGCTCGCGGCAGCCACCGGGCTCATCGTGCTCCGCGAGTACCCCGAGGACCAGTACCTGCGGTACTCCCTGGATCGCAGCCTGGCCGGGGCCCTCGTGAACCGCGCCAGCGTGGCCGCCGTCACCATCGAGGCCGGCCCGCGTCGCTGGCTCGACCCGAACGCAGTGGAGCTCGCGGCCGGTGCCGTGCTTCGCGTGCTCCAGCACGTCGGCATGGTGGAGGGCGCGCCGCCGGCTCCCGTGGCGTTCGCCCCGTGCGGGCCCTGGCGCCGGGAAGCCGCGCCACGGACCCGTCGCACCGGGCTGTTCCGCGAGGTGGTCCCGCCGGGTGGGGTGTTCGCGAAGGGCGACGTGCTGGGACGTGTGGTGGACCTCGAGGGGGAGGAGGTCGACCGGCTCGTGGCGCCCCGCGCGGGCGTGGTGATCAGCTGGGCCGAGACGGCCTGGCTCGCGGCAGGCTCGGCCGCGGGGACCATCGGTGTGGAGGACGACCGTGCGTAGCCTGACCGTCAACGGCTACTCGGCCAAGTGGCTCGGCAAGCAGTTCCCCTGGGTCTACCCCAAGGAAGTCGTGAAGGGGGCCGTGAAGGCCGGCGAGTGGGCCACCGTGCGCGAGGGGGCCGGCCGCGTGCTCGGCACGGGCGTGCTCGACGACGGCTGGATCGCGTGCCGCGTGTTCCGCCACGGGGATGGACCCGTGGACGAGGCCTGGATCCACGGGCTCCTCGACCGGTCGGCGGCGCTCCGGGACGTGGTGGTGGGCCCCGACACCGACGCCTACCGCCTCGTGAACGCCGAGAACGACGGGCTCCCCGGCATCCGCATCGACTGGTGGGGCCACCACGCCACCATCGTGCTCGACAGCCCCTCGCTGGCCGTGCTCCTGCCGTGGATCACGGGCTGGCTCGAGGCCAACCGGAGCCCGCGCGGCGTGCACCTCGCCTACCGTCAGGACCCCCGCGACGAGCGGCGGGGCGCGCTGCATCCCGAGCCGGGCGTGCTGGCGGGCTTCGCGCCCACGGGGGACGTGAAGGTCCGGGAGCGCGGCATCACCTACGGCGTGCGCCCCCACGAGGGCCCGGACGTCGGGCTCTACACGGACATGCGCGAGGTGCGGGCCTTCCTCGAGCCCACGTGGGCCGGGACGTCCGTGCTCAACACCTTCGCCTACACGGGTGCCTTCAGCGTCAGTGCGGCCATGAACGGGGCCGCGGAGACCGTCAGCGTGGACCTCTCGGCGAAGTACCTCGAGCGGGCCGAGCAGAACTTCGTGTTCAACGAGCTCTCGCTCGACACCCACGACTTCCTCGTCGAGGACACCTTCAAGGCCCTCGACCGGTTCCGGCGCCAGGGGCGGATGTTCGACCGCATCGTGCTCGATCCGCCGTCCTGGTCCCACGGGCCCGAGGGCATGTGGTCGGCGAAGAAGGACATGCCGCGCCTCGTGGCTGCGGCTGCCCGCGTGACCGAGCCCGGGGGCTGGATCCTGGCCTGCAGCAACCAGGGCGACCTGTCGCCGCGCGACTTCCGCGGGCTCGTGCTCTCGGGGCTGGAGCGCGCGGGCCGTCCGGCCCAGTCGCTGCAGGTGGCGTCGCAGGGCCCGGACTACCCGGCCCTGTCGACGTTCCCGGAGGGTCGCTACCTGAAGGTCACGCTCTGGCGGCTGCTCTGAGCGGTCTCAGCCGCACACGCCCGTGAGGCTCGGGGTGCACACGCAGTCCGTGCACTCCGTGATGGTGCAGGTGCCCTGGCCGCCGCAGTCCATCGTGCAGCCGCCGCCCGCGCAGGTGAGCGTGACGTCGCCCTGGCCGCTGACGTCCACGTCGCAGTCTCCCCCCTCGCAGGTCATGGTCGTGGCGCCCTGGGCGGAGACGTCGAGGGAGCAGCCACCCTCCGGGCAGGCGAAGGTGGCGGTGCCCTGGCCGCTCGAGTCGAAGTCGCAGCCCCCGCCGTCGCACTCCCACTCGCACACGCCGGCCGAGGCGCAGGAACAGTCGGTGTCGCCGGCCTTGCAGATGTTCCCGCCGCAGCCCGCGAGCAGCGTGAGGGGGGAGAGGAAGAGCAGGGTGCGCAGGGTGGTCATGGGGTCTCCTCGGATGACTCCGGGCACGACACCACAGGCGTGCGCGGGTGTCACCGCGTGAGATTTCCCACACCCACCGTCGAGGCCGTGATGCTCGACCGCCGGAAGCGCTTCCTGGCCGACGTGGAGCTGCCGGGGGGCGAGCGGGTGGTGGCCCACCTCGCGAACACGGGGAGGATGACGGGCTGCTGGGAGCCCGGCTGTGCGGTGCGCGTGTGGCGGTCGGACGACCCGAAGCGCAAGCTCGCCTGGTCGGTGGAGCAGACCCGGGTCGGGGGCCACTGGATCCTCGTGAACACGGCCCGCGCGAACGCCATCGTCGGGGAGGCCCTGCGAGACGGGCGGATCGGGGGTCTGGACGCGCGCGAGGTGCGCCCGGAGGCCCCCTTCCCGGGAGGGGGGCGCGCGGACTTCCTGCTCGACGGGCAGACCTGGGTGGAGGTGAAGAACGTCACGCTGCTCGAGGGACGGAGGCTCCTGTTCCCGGACACCGTGTCCGAGCGGGCCACCCGGCACCTGGGTGAGCTCCGGGCCGCCGTGGAGCGGGGGGAACGGGCGGTCCTCCTGCTGCACGTGGGCCGCGAGGGCGGCGAGGAGGTGTCCGCGGCCGCCCACATCGATCCCGTCTGGGCCGAGACGCTGACGGGCGCGATGGACGCGGGCCTCGAGGTGCAGGCGTGGCGGTCGGCGCTCGACGCGGCGGGGGCGACCCTGGTCGAGCGCCTTCCGTTCACCAGCCCAGGGCGGTGAGGAGCTCGCGGACCGACTGGGACGTGCCCACCTCGAGGGCCCGGCAGATCTGGGCATGGCCGATGGATACCTCGAGCAGCCCGTCCTGGTCGGCGATCCCGGCGAGGTTGAAGCGATCGAGGTCGTGCCCGGCGTTCACCCCGAGGCCGACGGCCGCGGCGTTCGCGATGGTGGCGCGCATGGAACGCACCTGGGCGTTTTGTTCCGGCGTGCCCCAGGCCCAGGCGTACGGGCCCGTGTAGATCTCCACCCGGTCGGTGCCCGTGCCGGCGAAGGCGGCGACCGCCTCGGGGTCGGGGTCCACGAAGCAGCTCACGCGTACGCCCAGCGCCTGGAGGGGCTCTGCGGCGGCCCGGAGGCGGTCGCGGTCGGCGATGGGGTCGTACCCGTGGTCGCTCGTGACCTCCCCGGGCGTGACGGGCACGAGCGTGCACTGGTGCGGGCGCACCCTGGCGACCATCTCGAGCAGGAAGGGGTCGTCCTCGCACTCGATGTTGAGCTCGACGTCCGGATGGTGCTCGGCGAGATGGGCGGCCAGCTCGGGGACATCGTCGAAGCGGACGTGGCGTTGGTCCATGCGGGGATGCACGGTGATCCCGTGGGCGCCGGCCGCGATGGCGACGTCGGCCGCCCAGCGCAGATCTGGGACGTTGTGACCGCGAGAGTTCCGGAGCAAGGCGTACTTGTTGATGTTCACGGACAGCTTGGCGGGCAAGGGGGCCACCTCCTCGGGGGAGGTCGGCTAACCCGAGGGTCGACGTGCGGCGCCCCGCGATGTAGCCTCTGCGCCGGACGCCAACGTCCGACCGGAGTCCCCTTGGGTACCGTCACCCGCACTGTGTGCTTCACCGATCTGGCCAACTACACCCAGAAGGTGTCGCGGTCCGACCGTGAGGGTCTACGCCGCATCCTCGAGGAGCACGAGCAGCTCGTGCGCCCGATCGTGGAGAAGTACGGCGGGCGCATCGTGAAGAACCTGGGCGATTCCTTCCTGATCCTCTTCAAGTCCGCCACGGACGCGCTCCGCGCGGCGCTCGACGTCCAGCACATCGTCCATGCCGAGGGCGGCACGAGCATCCGCCTCGCGATGACCACCGGAGACGTCGAGGAGATCGAGGGCGACGCGTTCGGCGAGGCCGTGAACCTGGCCGCCCGCATCCTGGGCAAGGCGCCCGCCGAGGAGATCTGGTTCGGCCCGGGCACCCGGGTGTGCATGAACGCCGCCGAGATCCCCTGGGAGGAGGTCGGTCGGTTCTCCATGAAGGGCATCCCGGACGAGAAGGTCGTGTTCCGGGCGGTGCCCCAGCACAAGTGCTGGCTGCCGGAGGCCATCAAGCTGGCCGCCCGCAACCGGAACCTCGTGCGGCTCCGCCGTGGCGCCCGTCCGCCGCTGCTGCCGCCCGATCCGGTCATCCTGTTCGAGGGCTTCACGCCCGGATCGGCCGCGCTGGACGACGCCGTGAACAGCCTCCCCGTGCTCAACCCCGCGAGCCTCTGGCTGGCCGCCTACAACATCGCGTCCGAGGACCGGAAGGCCTGGACCGAGAACGGCCGTGGGCTCGTGATCGGCACGCCCGAGGCGGTGGCCGCGGCCATCGAGGAAGCCCAGAACGTCCAGACGCGCACCACGGGGTCCGACACCATCGTGCTCGAGGTGGGCACGAATGCGGACCTCGAGCTGGTGATGTGCGGGCTGGCGCTGCCGGCCGTGCCGCTCTCGGACGTCGTGGCCAGCTACTTCTACGAGCTGCTGCCCGATGGTCGCTGGGTGAACCGCGCCGACAACTCGGTGGTGCGTGCTGAGGTCAGCCCCACGGGCGTCGCCATCCGTGCGCTCACCTCCGGCATCAGCGTCGACAACCGGCCCCTGCCGCGCGGCGAGGCCACCAACGTGCGCGACGGGTCGATCATCTACGCGCCCACGGTCACGCTTCGGTTCCAGGAGGTCGGCGCGCCCTACGCGGGGCTGGTGTTGGCGGACACCGAGATGCGCCTCGGCGTGATGGACGGGTCCACCGCCACCCTCGGGCGCGAGCCGGTGCACCCGGGCCTCGCGTACCCGGACCGTCGGGGCCAGGAGAACATCCGCTGGTGCACGGGCCCGCGTGCAGCGCGTGCGCGTGCCGGTGGCTTCACGCTCGACCGTGCGCTGGCGGGCCGTCGGCAGGCGTCCATCGCGCTGATGGGCAACAGCATCACGGTGCGCCAGATCCACGAGCGCTGCCCGACGTACGTGTTCAACGACGGCACGCGGGCGCTCACGGTGCTCTCGAAGACGGATCAGGAGGTCCAGGCCCAGGTGGGCAACCTGATCTTCGCGGGCACCACGGTCGTGGGCGTCAGGGCGCCGGAGTAGCGGCTCGGGGCAGCCCTCAGCGGCGCTCGGGGCCGTCGTCGCGGCAGGTGACGGTCCACGCGGTCTCGCGGAAGAGGAGCTGACAGGTGCGGTGGCCTCCGGGGGTCACGTCCACGGCGCCGTGGAAGCGCAGGGTGCCGTTGTCCGCGAGGTGGAGCTCCACGACGGGAGGCTGGAGGCCGGTGGCGAGCCAGGCCTGGGCGTCGCTGTCGAAGGCGAGGTCGTGCCCCTGGACGCTCGCGTGACCCGAGATGTCGGAGAGGCCCGTGACCGCGAGGCTCCCGGTGGGTCGATGGGCCCTCCCCTCCGCGGGCGGCAGGGCGCTCGCGGGGGTGGGCGGCTCGCTGGACGAGGTGAGCGGGAGGCGCTCGAGCTCGTAGAGGGTGCGGGTGATCCGGTCCCAGGCGAGGCGCACGCGCTCGGCCTCGCCGACCTCGATGCGCATCTCTGCGAGCGTCGCGCCCATGAAGCTGCGGACCTCGACGAGGTGGTCGCCGGGCTCTAGGTCGCGGGTGTCGATCGTGGTGCCGGCGATGCCCGTCGGCATGTGGTCGATGGCCACGACGACGGGTCGGGTCGCGGCGACCTGGATCTCGCTGGCGGTGGCGAAGGCCGGGAGGAGGAGCATGCGTGGACTATGACACCACAGGGTGGGCGCGGTGTTCCTGTGACGCGCCCTGATGCGCTCCACCGGGCGGCCCGGTTAGCCGGGCCCCGGAGGGAGCCGTGCGCGTCGTCATCGCCGAGAAGCCGTCCGTCGCGCGGGACCTCGCGCGCGTGCTCGGCGCGTCCGACCGCCGCGACGGGTACCTGGAGGGCAACGGCCTCCGGATCACGTGGTGCTTCGGGCACATGGCGGAGCTCGTGCCCCCGGAGGCCTACGACCCCGGCTGGAAGAAGTGGGCGCTCCAGACGCTGCCGATGCTGCCCGAGCAGTTCGCCGTGCAGGTCCGGGAGGGTGCCGAGGACCAGATGAAGGTCGTCACCCGGCTCGTCCGCGAGCCTGGCGTGGAGGCCGTCGTGAACGCGTGCGACGCGGGCCGCGAAGGCGAGCTGATCTTCCGGTACGTCATGCAGCTCGCGGGGGTCGACCGCCCCACCCTGCGCCTCTGGATCTCGTCGCTCACGGACGTCGCCATCCAGCAGGGCTGGCAGAACCTCCGGCCCGGACGGGACTTCGACGCTCTCGCCGACGCCGCGCGCTGCCGGTCCGAGGCCGACTGGCTCGTGGGCCTCAACGCCACCCGCGCCCTGACGTGCGCGTGCCCGGACCCCGGCGGGGTGCTGTCGGTAGGGCGGGTGCAGACCCCGACCCTCGCGATGGTGGTCGCCCGCGACCGGGAGATCGAGGCCTTCGTCCCCGAGGCCTTCTTCCAGGTGAAGCTCCGCTTCGGCGTGGAGCACGACGACCGTCGTCACGACTGGACGGGAACGTGGTTCCGCCCGGGCGACAGCGACGAGGAGAAAGGCCAGACCGCCCCGCCCAGCGAGCGTCTGGCCACCCGCGAGGAGGCCGCGGCCATCCTGGCCGCCGCGGAGGGCCAGACGGGCACCCTGGACCTCGCCGACCGCTCGCGCAAGCGCGAGCAGCCGCCGCTCCTCTACGACCTCACGTCCCTCCAGCAGCGCGCGAACCAGCGCTACGGGCTCTCGGCCCAGCGCACCCTCGACATCGCCCAGGAGCTGTACGAGAAGCACAAGCTCATCACGTACCCGCGCACCGACGCCCGCTACCTCACGCCCGACCAGGTGCCCGGCCTGCCCGCGGTCGTCCAGGGCCTCCAGCCCGTCCCGCCCTACGCACCGCACTGCGCGGCCGTGCTCGCCCGCGGCATCAAGGCGAACAAGCGATACGTGGACGCCAGCGAGGTCGGCGACCACCACGCCATCCTGCCCACCGGACGCACACCGCCGGGCTCGCTGCCCGCGGACCACAAGAGGGTCTTCGATCTCGTGGCCCGCCGCTTCCTCGCCGTGCTCTCGGAAGACGCGTGGTTCGACGTGAGCACCCTCATCGTGCGGGTACCCTGTGGGAAGCCCCTGCTGGACGGGTCCACCGAGCCGCAGCTCTACCGGGCGAAGGGCCGCGTGTGCACGCAGGAGGGCTGGCGCGCCGTGGACCCCCCGCCCAGCTCGCGCGACGGCATCGACCTGCCGAACCTCCCGGCCGGGACCCCTGCGGCCGTGCTCGAGGGCCGGGTGCACGAGGGCGCCACCCGTCCGCCCCGGCGCTACACGGACGCCTCGCTGCTCCACGCCATGGAGACCGCGGGCCGGCAGCTCGACGACGCGGCCCTGAAGCGCGCCATGCGGTCCTGTGGGCTCGGTACGCCGGCCACCCGGGCCGCCATCCTCCAGACGCTGATCACGCGCTCCTACGTGGTGCGGAAGGGCAAGGAGCTCTGGAGCGAGCCGCGCGGCCGCGCGGTGGTGGACGCGGTGACCGTCGAGGCCCTGAGGAGCCCGGAGCTCACGGGTCGCTGGGAGGGCCGGCTCGCGGACATCGCGGAGGGGCGGAACACCCGCGACGGCTTCATGGCGGATGTGCGGTCGTACGCGCGGGATGTCGTGGACACCATCGTACAGCACCCACCGCCCGCCCTGGCGGATCCGACGGATCGCGGACCCTCGCTGGGCACCTGCCCGGTGTGTGGTCAGCCCGTGCGTGCCGACAGGAAGGTGTACCGGTGCGACACGGGGCGCACCTGCGCATTCGTGGTGTTCGAGACGATGGCGAAGCGTAGGATCTCCGGACGGATGGTGAAGAAGCTCCTCGCGGAGGGCCGGACGGACGTGGTCAAGGGGTTCAAGAGCAAGGCGGGAAAGGAGTTCTCGGCGGCTCTCGTGTGGAGCGCGGAGGAGAAGCGCGTGCGGTTCGCCTTCGAAGACGACCGCCCGGCTGCGCCCTCGGCGCCACGCGGTCCCTCCGTGGGCGAGATCTGCCCGTCCTGTGGGCGCGGGCGGCTGATCCAGGGACGCACGGCCGTGGGCTGCTCCCGCTGGCGCGAAGGCTGCCGCTTCGTGGTGGGCCCATGAGCGAGCAGCGGCCTCCGGAGCTCCGCATCGTCGAGGACGAAGAGGGGCAGTATGCCTGCCTCTACGACCAGGCGGCGTCCTCCCGCCAGAGCTGGATCGCTGTCGTCGGAGGCCAGCTCATCGCCGCGCTCGCCGGTGCACCGTTGGTGCTCGCTGGCGGGGAGGCATGGTTGCCGGGGGCCTTCGTGGCGTACCTCCTGGTCACCCTGGGGCTGCTCGTGGCCCTGTCCTTCAAGGTCCACACGCGCCTGGAGGTGCGGCCCCGCGCGCTCCACCTGACCCGCCAGCGCCTTCGGACCGCGAACCCCACGCGGGAGCAGGCCCGATCGGGCGCCCACGCATCGCTCACGTTGGGCCCGGACATCCCGGAGCGCATCGTTCCCTGGTCCGACATCACCCGGCTCGGGCACGACGACCACGCCGTGTGGTTCGAGCTGGAGGACGGCCAGCGCGAAGAGCTCGTGCTGGACGGCCACGCGCGCGCCGACGTGCTCCGCCTGTACGACCTGCTCGCCCCGATGTGGGAGCGGGCGCGCGAGTCGCTCACCGACGACGCCGAGCAGGCCCGACAGGCGCGCGCCCGGCTGGAGAGCGTGCGCCAGTAGGCGTCAGTCCTCGGTCTGGAACGCGGGCCCGCGGCAGGCGATCGGGTCGTCGTTGCGGCAGCCGGCCGCCGTGAGCTCCTTGGCCCGCTTCTTCTCCTTCTTGCCGCCGATGCCGTTCCACAGCAGGTAGGCGAGCCGACGGTGGGCCTCGGTGTTCCCGAGCCCGACCGCACTCTCGAAGGAGCGACGCGCCTCGGCCTCGTCGCGGCCGAGCGTCTTGTCGAGGGCGAGCTTCCCGTGCCGCAGGCAGGCCTCCCCGATTCCGCGCTCGCACCCCATCTGGAGCAGCGCCTTCGCGCGGTCGCCGTCGCGGGCGATGTGCGTGCCCTCGTCGAGCAGCACGCCGGCCTTGTGGCATGCCGTGGGCAGCCCGGCGTCGCAGCCCGCCTGGTACATCACCACGGCGTCCGCCCAGTCGAGCTGCACGCCGACCCCTTCGGCCAGGAGGTCGCCGCGGCGCTCGCACGCCTGGCCCCAACCCTGGGTGCACGCCCACTTGTAGTAGCGGGCCGCCAGGGTGCGGTCCTTCTCGCCGCCCTTGCCGTTCTCGTACAGGTCGCCGAGCACGAAGCACGACTTGGCCGGCGACGTCTCGTCCTTGCAGGACTGGCGGAGCAGGGCGCGCGCCCGCGGCTGGTTCGCGAGCCCCTGGTCGCTGTCGAGGAGCGCCAGGCCGAGCTCGCTGCACGCGCTCGCCATGTCGGCCCGCGAGCACGCCACCTCGAAGGCGTAGAGCTCGTCCTGCACGGTCGCGTCGAGGCGATCGGTGAGCACCATCTCGGCCAGGCTGGCGCACGCGGGCACCTGGTTCACCGCGCACGCCTTGCGCAGCTCCCGCGCGGCGGCCGCGTCGTCGCCCGCCTCGAGGGCGAGCTGGCCGCCCTTGGCACACGAGCGACCGTCGCCGAGGTCACAGGCGAGATCGAGGAGCTGGCGGGTGCGCCCGGCCACGGGCTCCTGCCGGACGCCGTTCAGGTAGGACGTGGCGAGCTCGAAGCAGGCCTCCACGCCACCCAGGGTGCACGCGCGGGCGATCTGGTCCTGCTCGCGGGCGGTGTCGTTCATCAGGAGCGCCTGCTCCACGCACCCGGCGGGGTCGCCGGCCGCGCAGGCACGGTTGGCGAAGGTGGCAGCCTGGTCGGGGCTCGCCTTGGTCTTCAGGCCCGTGCGGTAGACCTTCGCGAGCACGGAGCAGGACGCCGCCTCGCCGAGCTCGCAGGCGTCGGTCCAGCGCTTGAGACCGAGGCGCGGATCGGCCTTCACGCCGAGCTCGTTGAACAGGATGGTGCCGTAGTCGTAGCAGGCCGTGGCGTTCTTCTTCCCGTCGCAGAGCGCCTTGTAGCGGCGGGCGGCGGCCCGGAAGAGCTCGCCGTCGCTCGTGGGCACGGCCTTCGCTTCGAGCGCCCAGCCCCAGGCCACGCAGGCGTCGTCGTCGCCGCCATCGCAGGCCTTCTCGAGGTCCGAAGACGCCTTCTCCAGGGTCGGTCGCGTGCCGTCCTTCCAGGAGGGCGCCTTGCACGCGAGCGCCCAACCGCTCGCGCAAGCCGCGTTCAGCCGCTGCTCGAGCAGCTCGTCGGTGAGCGTGAAGCCGCGTCGCGAGAACACGCGATCGAGGAGCTGGAGATTGCTGAGCTCGGCGGGCAGCTCGAGCTTCAGCGGCGCGCCGGAGGCCATGGGCGCGGGAGCTGGTGGCGTGGCAGCGCCGGTGGCCCCGACCAGACAGGAGAACGTGGCCTTGGCCGAGCACAGCCACTCCTTCTCCTCGAAGCCGCCCTGTTGGCAGGTGCAGGCCCCGAAGACGACGGGCCCATCGATCGTTCCGCGATCGCGCTCGCAAAGCGTCGCGGCGGTCTGGCGCGCATCCGTCTGCGCAGCGGTGCACGCCGCATCTCGCTCGGGGAGGTACTTCCCGGAGGATCCGGTGAGGTCCATCGCTTTGCGTTCCTCCCCGGCGAACGCCGTGATCGACAGCGCGGCGGCCAGGAGGAGGGTGGGGATTCTGCGGGGGATAGGCATCGGGCTCCTTGTCTCGCTATCCGAGGGGCCGCATTCTCCTACACCTGGGCCCGGCATTGCACTCCAAAGGGCTCGGGAGGGAAGCATGCGGCGATTCGAGTACCTGGTCGTGTTCATGAAGGACGATCGGGTGTTGACGGCGAACGGGAACTGGCAGGGCGAGGTCGCGCAGGGTGAGCCCGGCGCGGAGGAGAGCTGCCCGAGCCTGTTCGCGTGGTTGGCCGAAGCGGGCGCCCAGGGCTGGGAGATGGTGGCCGTGGACCCCGAGGAGACCGGCACCGCCCAGCTCTACTTCAAGCGCACCCACGGCTGACGCTACTCGAGCAGCCCCTGCCGATCGAGGATCCGCGCGTGGACCGTGCGGCTGATCGGGTCGCGGGCGCGCACCCAGGCGGCCGCGGTGCGGGCGTCTCCGCGCTCGCTCGGGGGGAGGAGCACCGGCCAGAGATCCAGGGCGTCCGCGAGGGCGACGAGGACCCCGTGCCGGCGGGGGGCCGTGGCCACCCGGGCGACCGTGGCGCGCACGACCTCCACCATGGCCCGCTCGTCGTCGGACGTGCCGTGGGCGAGCGGGGTGTCCTCGAGCTCCAGCCGATCGATGGCGCCGAGCATCAGGGCGCCCCGAGCCACGAGGGACGCTTCGACCCGCCCGCGCAGGTCGTGGACGTGGGCCTCGAGGGTGGTGAGCAGGGCGTCGAGCTCGAAGTGGCTGGAGGGGATGGACCCTCGGGCAGTGGCTCGCAGCCCGTCCAGGAGGGGCGTGCTGTTCGGGGAGACGCCCGTCCAGGAGGCGAGACCCTCGCGGGTGACCTCCAGGTGGCCCCGCAGCTGCCACTCGGCGACGACCGCGCCGCGCAGGGCGTCCGGGAGGCCCAGCCACGCGCGGCTGTGCACCGTGCCGCGGTCGTCGTGGAGGGCGAAGAGCAGGAGGGACTCGTGAAGCGTGAGCATCGGGGGCTCCGGGGAGGGTGCCGATGCTAACCTGCCGGCGTGTGGTCCCTGCTCGCCTGTCTCTCCGCGCTCGCCGACGACGCCGTCCTGCACGTGGCCGTGCACCAGGAGGCGGGGTCGATCTACGAGGTGGCGGCGGACGGGGCCGCGGGCCAGTGCCGGGTGCTCGGCCTCTCGAGGATCGCATGTCCGGCGGACGGGCCCGTCGTGTTCCGCTGGGGTGGCGCGGACGGCTGGGCGCTGCACGGTGATCGATCCGTCGTGCCGGGTGCCGAGGGCGTGGCGTTCGTGCTCCCACCGGACGGGAGCCGGGACGCCGAGCGCGAGCGCCTCCGGGAGCCCACCCTGCAGGCCGTGCAGGACGTCTTCCTCCGCACGGGCGCCAACCCCGTGCGTCCGCCGTCCCCGGACCTCTTCGGCGACCTGGTCGCCCTCGGGGCCCACGACGACTGGCGGATCCGCGCGCTGGTCGTGGACGCGCTGGTCCCGTGGGTGCGCCACACCGCGTCGGACCCGTTCCCCCCGGACGCGCCGAGCCTGCTGCCCGAGGGCCTGGTGCTCCAGCTCGCCGCGGACCCCGCACCCCAGGTGCGGCGTCGGGTGGCCCGGTTGATCCGCGAGATGCGGGGGGGCGACCCGCGGGCGGAGGAGGCCCGTCGCGCGACGGAGGCCTTCCGCGACGACCGCGACAAGCGGGTGCGCAAGCTCGCGACCGTGCTCCAGACCACCCAGGCGACCGAGGGCATGACGGACCCTCTGGAGGCCTGGCTGGCCGCCCTGTCCCGCGTGCCCGAGCCGGGTCCGGTGGGGCGGGCGGCGTGCAAGGCGCTGGCGACCCTCCACGACCACGTCCCGCCCGGCAGCGTCGACCCCGACCGCGCGGTGGCCCTCGTCATCGCGCACCACCCCGAGAAGGCGTGGGCCGTGTGGGGCGCCTGGAAGGCAGAGGTCCCGTTCCACCCGGCCCGGGCGCGCTATCTGCTCGGGTCCACGCTGAACCTCTCGATGGGCCTGCTGCGCCAGTGGGCCACCGACGACCCCGTGGGCCTCGCGGCGGTGCTCTCGGACTGGGAGCCCACCCTGCCGCACTCCGACCGCTTCGGCGTCATCGCCCGCTGGCTCGAGGGGAGGGTGGAGGACCCCGTGCTCCTGCACGTCCTCACCTGGGACGGGACGGCTGACACATTGTCAGGCCTCCCAGAGCCCACCCCGGAGCAATGACACGTTGTCCGTCCGGCGCTCCCAGGACGCCCGAGATCGGCGTTCCTACGATCCGAATTCCTCGGCACGGTTCTTGCTCTACGGGTTGCAGGAGACCACGGAGCCCCGATGTCCCGCACCTTCCCCCTCGTCGTCCTCGGCCTCGCCACCGTCCTCGGTGTGGGGCTCGGCATGGGCTCGAGCACCGCGTTGCGCCGCCTGGTCGCCGTCCCCGACGGTGAGGTCCCCGAGCTGAACGCCGGTGGTGGCGGCCCCGTGGCCCGCGCCAACACCGCGGCGGCCCCGCGCACGCCGGCGGTGAAGCGCACCTCCGACATGGACTACCTGCAGGGCATCCTCTGCCGGAACCTCTTCGACCCCGCCAAGGTGGGCCAGTGCCCCATCAAGGAGGAGAAGGGACCCGACGACAGGGAGACCATCACCGAGCTGAACGTCACGCTGCTCGGCACCCTCGTCGCGGAGCCGGCCGTGTTCTCGTCGGCCCTGATCCTCGAGGACGGCCAGGAGCGGGCCATCGGCTACAGCCTGCACGACAAGATCCACGACGCCGAGATCATCGCCATCGAGAAGAAGCTCGTTCGCCTGAAGCGCGGTGATGGCAAGGAGGAGATCCTCACGATGGACGAGGACGCTCCGCAGCCCAAGCGGAACGGGCCCGCACCCGCGGCCGCCGAGGAGTCGGGCGACGACGAGGTCAACAAGGTGAGCGAGACCGAGTACGAGATCGACTCGGCGGTGCTCGACAAGTACCTCTCGGACCTCGAGGGCCTGTCGCGCATGGGCCGCGCCCTCCTGCACCGCGGTCCGGACGGCGAGTTCGACGGCTACCGCCTCTCGGCCATCCGCCGGAACACCATCGCGGACAAGCTCGGCATCCGGAACGGCGACATCGTTCACGCGGTCAACGGCAAGCCGCTCAACAGCATGACGTCCGCCATGGACGCCTACAACACCATGCAGAACGAGAAGGCCTTCAGCTTCGAGGTCACCCGGCGCGGTCAGAAGATGACCATGCAGTACTCGGTGAAGTGACCTGTCCTTTCGGCCAGGACCCCCCTTTCCACACGCCCTCCCGGGCCCCTTCGAGATTGACGCATTGACCCTCCGACCCGCCCGCATCCTCGGCCGCACGCTCGTCGCGGTGGCCGCGCTCACGAGCCTCCCGGCCTTCGCTCAGGACGACCCCGAGCCGACGACCATCACGCCCAGCGACCGCAACAAGCCCGAGCTCATCGGCCAGGGCATGTACGAGCTGGACTTCGTGGACAAGACCCTCTACGACTTCACCGTCTGGATCGCCGATCTCAAGCGGATGAACTTCGTGATCGGCGACCCCAAGGACCTCCAGGGAAAGAAGGTCACGATCATCAGCCACAAGAAGGTCTCGGTGGGTGCGGTCTTCGAGGCCTACCTGGCGGCCCTCGAGGTGAACGGGTTCTCGCTGTCGGTCTCGGGCACCAACGCCAAGATCGTGAAGGCGGGTGACGCCTCGCAGTACCCGATCCCGGTGAACAAGGGCGGGGACATCCCGTACTCCGACCGCATCGTCACGCAGCTCATCCCGCTCGAGAACGTCAGCGTGGGGGACGTGAACAACATCATCACGGGCATGGCGTCCCCGGGTGCGAAGGTGGTGGCGTACAACCCCGCCAACACCGTGATCATCACGGACGTCGCCCACAACCTCCGCAAGATCTACGAGGTCCTCTCGGAGCTCGACGTCGCGGCCCCCAAGAGCACCCTCGAGATCGTGCCCGTGAACCACGCGGACGCGGCGGAGATCAAGCAGCTCATCGAGGAGCTCTACGGCACCGCGGAGTCCGCCGGGACGAACAACGCGGCCACCGCGCGGAACAACCGCCGGAACCGCAGGGCCCCGCGCAACCAGGAGCCGCAGACCGAGGCCACCACGGCCGGCAAGGCGGCGAAGTACATCGACAAGGTCCTGGCCGACGAGCGCACGAACAGCCTGATCGTGCTCGCGAACGAGCAGGGCCACCAGACCGTGCGCGACCTCCTCGAGAAGCTCGACGTCGACTCCACCGGCCTCAACGAGTCGCGGATCTACGTCGTGCGCCTCGAGAACGCCAAGGCCGACGAGGTCTCCAGCGTGCTCCAGGAGCTGTCGAACGGCGGTCGTGGCGGCGGGCAGACCAACAACCGCAACAACGCGGCCGCGAACAACCGCAACAACGCGGCCAACGCGAGGAACCGGAACGCTGCCGCCAACGCGGCCGCCACGACCGACGAAGAGGGCTCGGGTGCCATCGCGGCCTTCGACTCCGGGATGCGCATCGCGTCGGACGAGAACACCAACTCCCTCGTGATCATCGCGCGTCCCGCGGACTACGAGGTCGTGAAGAAGGTCATCGACGAGCTCGACATGGAGCGCCGTCAGGTCTTCGTGGACGCCACCATCCTCGAGATCGCGAGCGAGGACACGTTCCAGTTCGGCATCGCGGCGCACCTCCCGTCCCAGCCCAACGGCAACACCACCGCCTTCGCGGGCGCCCAGCTCGAGTCGAGCTCCCTCGGCCTCACGCAGGACGCCCTGTCCGGGCTTGCGGTCGGCGTGTTCGGGCCCCTCGTGTCGGTGCCGATCAACACGGGCCTCGGCGTGCAGAACATCGACGTGCCGGCCTTCGGCATCGCGCTCAACGCGCTGCGCACGAACAACAACATCAACATCGTGAGCAACCCGACGCTGATGACCCTCGACAACGAGGAGGCCACCATCATCGTCGGTCGGAAGGTGCCGTTCCCCACGCAGTCCACGGTGAACCAGCTCACGGGCATCCCGATCCAGAGCTTCAACCGCCAGGACGTCGCCATCACGCTCACCGTGACCCCGCGGATCAACTCCAGCAACCAGGTGACGCTCGAGATCACCGTCGAGGTGCAGGAGCTCGAGGAGGAGATCACGGCCGGCGCGGGACCCACGACCTCCCAGCGGAAGGTCGAGACGGTCGTGCTCGTGGGCGACAACCAGACCGCCGTGCTCGGGGGTCTCGTGGCCAACACCACCACCAAGGCCGAGACCAAGCTCCCCGTGCTCGGCGATCTCCCGCTCGTGGGCGTGCTGTTCCGCGGCTCGCGCGACCGCTCGCGGAAGTCGAACCTGATGGTGTTCCTGACGCCGCACATCATCGACGACCCCGAGGACATCGTGGAGGTCCAGCGCGTCAAGGAGGCCCAGCGCCAGGAGTTCCTGCGCCGCTTCTACGGCCGGTCGCGCGACGAGCAGCTCGAGGAGCTCCAGCGCCTGATGCAGTTCAGCATCAACTACGTCGACGAGCCGAGCGTCTGGCGCGGGCCCACCGTCATCCCGTCGGACTGGGATCAGGAGAGCCGCCCGCTGTCCGACGAGACGATCCGGGCCCTCGAGGACGCCCAGCGCGACGCCGGCGAGCTGCCCGCGGAGCCCCCGGTCGACGACGACCCCATGGGCGAGCCCCCGCCGCCCGTCGCCATCCCCGTCGACGACGGAGGGGAGTGATGGCCGTCCGTCGCGGTGGGCTCGACGAGCTCCTCAAGGAGGCCGGCGTCGCCGACGCGGCCATCCAGGCCGTGCACAGCATGGCCGAGAAGCAGTCGATCCCCCTGCAGAAGGCGGCCACGCGGGTCGCGGACGCCCCTGCGGCCGCGGTGGCCCGCGCCCTGTCGCGCCTCTCGGGTCTCCCCGTGCTGGAGACCGTGGACGTGGAGGTCATCGACGTCGACATGATCCGGCGCCTGCCGCTCTCCATCGCCCGCGAGAACGGCATCCTGCCGCTCTACCTGGCCGGTGACGAGCTGGTGGTCGGCATCGCCGAGCTCTCCGCGTTCTCCACGCTGGACGACCTGCGCGTGCTCTACGGTCGGCCCGTGCGCCCGGTGCTCGTGCCCACGGACGTCCTCGAGAAGGCCACCAACGACGCGTACGACAAGGCGGCCACGAGCGCGGACGCCATCATCGCGGACGCGGGCGACAAGGGCGACGACGACGGCGACTTCAACCTCGAGGACGCCGAGCTCCTCGACGACCCCAACCAGGCGCCCATCATCCGGTTCGTGAACGCCGTGATCTCCGAGGCCATCAAGGAGAAGGTCTCCGACATCCACATCGAGCCCTACGAGAAGGAGATGGTCGTCCGCTACCGGCTCGACGGCGTGCTCAAGGAGACCATCAAGCCGCCGGTCAAGTTCAAGAACCCCATCGTGGCACGCATCAAGATCATGGCCGGCCTGAACATCGCCGAGAAGCGTTTGCCCCAGGACGGCCGCATCCGTCGCAAGATGGGCGGGCGCGAGATCGACATGCGCGTGTCCACCGTGCCCGTCCGCCACGGCGAGCGCGTCGTCATGCGGATCCTCGAGAAGGGCACCGTCTTCTCCCTCGACGCCATCGGCATGCCCAAGCACGTGCTGCACAAGTGGCGCGGGCTCATCACGCGCCCCCACGGCATCCTGCTGGTCTCGGGCCCGACGGGCTCCGGGAAGTCCACGTCGCTGTACTCGAGCATCACCGAGATCAACACGCCGGACAAGAACATCCTGACCATCGAGGACCCCGTCGAGTACGAGGTGAAGGGCATCGGTCAGGTGCAGGTGAACCACAAGATCGAGCTCACCTTCGCCAGCGCCCTGCGGGCCTTCCTCCGGCAGGACCCCGACGTCATCCTCGTCGGCGAGATCCGCGACCGCGAGACGGCGGGCCGCGCGATCGAGGCGTCGCTGACGGGCCACCTGGTGTTCAGCACCATCCACACGAACGACGCGGCCGGCGCCTTCGTCCGCCTCGTCGAGATGGGCATCGAGCCCTACCAGGTCACCAGCTCGCTGCTCGGTGTGCTCGCCCAGCGCCTCGTCCGCCGGCTCTGCAACACCTGCAAGGAGGCGTACACCCCGACGGACCTCGAGCTCGTCGACCTCGGGCTCACCCGCGAGCAGGTTCCCGGCATGGTCTACCGGCCCGTGGGCTGCGAGGAGTGCAAGGAGCGCGGCTACAAGGGCCGGATCGGCATCTACGAGTTCCTGGAGTCCAACGACCAGATCGGCGCGCTCATCCTCGCGAACGCCGACTCGGGCTCCGTGAAGAAGCGGGCTGTCGAGCTCGGCATGTCCACCCTGCGCGACGACGGGATCCAGAAGGTCCTGAACGGCATGACGTCGTTCGAGGAGCTCATCCGGGTCACGTCGGAAGACTCGGAGTAGGGCGATGGCGGTCTTCGAGTACAAGGGGTTGGACGGCGGCGGTCAGGCCGTCGCGGGCATCATCGACGCCGACTCCGCGAAGGCCGCGCGCACCCGGCTGCGCAAGCAGGGCGTGTTCCCCACGGAGGTCAACGAGCAGGTCGAGGGCGCCACGCGCGGCTCGGGTCTCTCCATCGAGATCGACGTCGCGAAGTACTTCCAGTTCATCAGCGCCCGCGACATCAGCGTGCTCACCACCCAGCTCTCCACGCTGGTCGGCGCCCACGTGCCCCTCGCACCCGCGCTGGCCGCCCTCGTGGAGCAGGCCGAGAAGGAGAAGCTCAAGGTCATCCTGACCAAGATCAAGGAGAAGGTGAACGAGGGCATCCCGCTCGCGGACGCCATGAAGGACCACCCGGGTGTCTTCGGCGAGCTCTACGTCGAGATGGTGCGCGCGGGCGAGAAGTCCGGGGCGCTCGCCGAGGTGCTCAAGCGCCTGTCGAAGTACGGCGAGTCCCAGGTGAAGCTCCAGGGCCAGATCATCGGCGCGATGGCCTACCCGATCCTCATGACCGTCGTGGGCACCCTGATGCTCATGGCCCTCTTCCTCTTCGTGCTGCCCCGTGTGCGCGGGCTCTTCGAGCAGCTCGGCGGCGAGGACCAGCTCCCGCTCATCACCCGCGTGGTGTTCTTCCTCGGCGACTCGCTCACGACGTGGTGGGTGGTGGCCCTGTTCGTCACCGCGTTCTTCAGCCTGATCTTCGGCTTCCGTCGCTGGGTGAAGACCGAGAACGGCCGGGCCCGCTGGGATCGCTTCAAGCTCCGCATGCCCGTGTTCGGCAAGATGAACCGGCTCATCGCGGTGTCCCGCTTCTGTCGCACCCTGTCCACGCTGCTCGTCTCGGGGGTCCCGCTGCTCGGCGCCCTCGCCATCGTCGAGAAGGTCGTCGGCAACACCGTGCTCGCGGCGGCCATCTCGAACGCCGCCCACAACATCCGCGAGGGCCAGTCCATCGCGGCACCGCTCAAGCAGTCCGGCGAGTTCCCGCCGCTGGTCACCCACATGATCGCCATCGGCGAGAAGACCGGCGAGCTGGAGAGCATGTTGACAAACGTTGCAGATGCTTACGAAGAGCAGGTCGAAGCGACGATGTCCGCGGTTACGTCTCTGTTGGCACCCGTGATGATCATGCTGATGGGCGGCGTCCTCTTCTTCATCGCCCTCGGGCTCCTGCTCCCGATGGCCAACCTCTCCCAGATGATTCGATGAACCCCGCTTCCGGAGGAAAGATGCACCTCACCCGCGACTGGCGCGACCTCACCCGAGACCCCCGCCTCCACGACCTGCTCCGCTCGCGGAAGGGCATGTCGCTCGTGGAGGTCATGGTCGTGATCGTGATCATCCTCACGCTCACCGGCGTGCTCACCTACGGCGTCATGACCGTCTTCGGTCAGAGCCAGGCCGACACCACGCGCCTGATGATGGGCAAGGTGGCCCAGCAGATCGAGATCTACGGCATGCGCAAGGGCTACCCGGGCAACTCGGACGGCCTCGACAAGGTCTTCCCGGACGGCATGCCCAAGGACTCCTGGGACAACGAGTTCATCTACGTGACGCCCGGCCCCAACGGCAAGAAGTTCGACCTCATCTCGCTCGGGTCGGACGGCACCGAGGGCGGCACGGGCACCGCCGAGGACCTCAAGTACAGCGACTCGCTGAAGTAGTCGCAGGGAGCCCGTCCGATGCACCTCCACCGCCGACACCGCAGGGGCATGACCCTCACCGAGGTGATGGTGGTCATCGTCATCGGGCTCATCCTCATGGGCGTGCTCGCGCCGTCCATGATGAGCTTCCTGCTGCTCGACCAGCACGCCTCCGCCAAGGAGCTCGCGATGCTGTACGAGCAGCTCCACGACGAGGCCGTCATGCGGAACGTCACGTTCCGCATCGAGTACGACCTGCAGTCCGGCCACTACCAGGTCCAGGTGGCCGAGTCGGGCGCCCTGATCTTCGACAACCCCCGCTCGCGCGAGGAGTTCGAGGAGAACGAGGCCCGGCGCACCCGCTACATGAAGGAGGACGAGCTCGCGGCGTTCAACCGCAAGCGCGCCAACTTCGCCAAGCTCGAGGCGCGGTTCAAGACCGACTTCGAGCTCCCGTCCGGCACTGTCTTCGGGGGCGTCTACACCCCCCAGTACGAGGAGATGGTGAAGCGCGACCGCCGCGATGCGGACGAGAACAGCAAGGTCTACAGCTACATCTTCCCCAACGGACAGGCCGAGCACACCGTGGTGTGGATCCACTCCGAGGGCGACGACAGCGACGGGTACACCATCGAGGTCGAGCCGCTCTCCGGGGCCGTGAAGCTCCACGGGCGCCTGATCGACTGGGAGGACTCCTACGACTTCGTCCCCGACGAAGCTCCGGATCTGCCGTCGTGAGCCACTTCCTGCCATCGCTGACCCGCCGGGGCTTCTCGCTCCTCGAGGTGATGATCGCGCTCGCCATCCTCACCACGAGCATCGTGATCCTCGTCGAGACCCAGTCCACCGCGGCCTGGGCCACCCGGGAGGCCGAGAAGGTCGTCACGGGCACGGATCTCGCGCGCTACAAGATGTCCGAGGCCCTCCTGCGCGTGGAGGCGGACGGCTTCACGGACGGCGAGATCTTCGAGTCCGGCGACTTCCGCGACCTCGGCGACGAGGTGCTGAACCTCCAGATGGGCGAGGCCCTCGAGGACTTCCACTGGGAGTACGCGGTCCAGGAGATCGACATCCAGCTCGCGGGCGACATCGCGGCCATGGCCAGCGAGTTCGCCGGTGACGACGGGGGCGGCGAGGGCGGGCCCGCCATCCCGGGCCTGCCGGGCGGGGCTGGTGGACTGTCGGCGCTGCTGTCGCCCGAGATGCTGAGCCAGATGCTCGGTCCCTACATCCGCGAGGTGCGCGTGCGTGTCTGGTGGGGGAAGAACAGCGACGAGGCCGAGGACTACGGCTCCGAGGTGATCCTCGTGAGCCACGTGATCAACCCGAGCGGCGATCTGGTCAACCTCGGCGGGGGGCTGGGCCTGTGAGGTGGCAGCGGCGCCGGGCGCGGAAGGGCATGACGCTGGTGGAGATGGCCGTGGCCATCGTGGTCCTCCTGGTGATGAGCCTGGTGGTCTACGAGACCCTGTCGTCGTCCATCGAGTTCAACGAGGTGCTCGCCATGCGCGACGCGACCACCCGGTCGGCGCGCTCGACGCTCTCGAAGCTGCGTCGGGAGCTCGAGCTCGCGTACCTCACCCCGGCCAAGAACCGCATCGAGACCGTGCAGACCGTGTTCGTCGGCTACGACGAGGAGCCCGACAAGCTCTACTTCAGCACGCTCGCCCACCAGCGGCTCTACATGGACTCCCGCGAGAGCGACCAGTCCGAGATCACCGTGTGGGCCGAGAGCGCGCCGCGCGAGGTGGGCGAGGGCTACGTGCTCTACCACCGCGAGTCGCCGCGGGTGGACCACCTGCCCGGCCAGGGCGGGCGCGTGTACCCGCTGGCCTACAACGTGCGCTCGTTCAGCGTGAAGTTCATGGACCCCCAGGACAACACCTGGCGGGACTCCTGGGACACGCGGTCCACCGACACGCTCTACCGTCTGCCGCGGGCCATGGAGCTCGGGCTCGTGCTGATGGCGCCCGACCCCGACGACCCGGACCGGATGATCGACGTGCCGTTCCTGTCGCGGTTCACGCTGCAGTACGGCCAGCGCCTGATGCAGAACTTCCTGTCGCTCGGCCAGGTGGCCGGAGGTGCGGACTCCGACGGCGCGCCCGCCCAGCCCACGAACAACGCGCCGCTGCCGGCCCTCGGTGGGGGCTCCGCGTTCCAGAGCTTCCAGGGCAACGGCAACGCGGCGCAGCAGAACGGCCGCAACACCGGCGCCCGCGGCACCGCGAACCGCGCCCAGGGCACCGGCGCCATGCGGCCCGGCGGCACCCCCTCCGTCCCCATCGTCAACGGGCGTCTGCCGGGCGGACGTCCGGCGATTCCGGGGTTGGCACGATGAAGGGCGTCTGGCGCGAGCTCGTTCGGCCCCGGGGGCCCCAGCGGCACCGGTTCCATCGCGTGGGGCGGAGGTCCCACGCCGGCGTGGCCCTGCTCATGGTGATCACGAGCATCCTCCTGCTCACCATCCTGGTCGCGGAGATCTCGCGCGGGGCGGCCATGCGCCTGCAGCTCGCGCAGCACCACCGCGACGAGGTGAAGGCGGAGATGCTCGCCACCTCGGGCGTTCAGATGTACCGGCTGATCCTCATGGCCAGCAAGACCCTCGGGAAGAACCCGATGATCATGCAGTTCGGCCAGATGATGGGCGTGAACGCCGACTCCCTCTGGCAGATGGTCCCGGTGATCAACACGGGCATGATGCGCATGCTCTTCGTCACCAAGGGCGACATGGACGACCTCGAGGGCGGCCAGCTCACCGAGGAGCAGCTCGCCGCATCCCGCGAGAAGAGCTCGGCCTTCAAGCGCAACTTCCTGGACTTCGACGGCGACTTCCAGGCCCGCGTGGAGGACGAGAACCAGTACATCTTCGTGGGCAAGATCACCGCCAACGACATGGACGCCCTCGACAACCTCCCCGTCACCCGGCAGCTCCTCGGGCTCATGCAGAGCGAGGACGACCAGCAGTTCCTCTACGACAACAACCTCCAGGCGCGCGAGCTCATCGCCAACCTCGCCGACTGGACCGACGTGGACGACCTGCGGAAGTGGGAAGGGGGCCGCGAGGACGGCCTGTACGAGCGTCTCGACAGCCCCTACCGCTCCAAGAACGCGCCCTTCGACACCATCGCCGAGATCCGGCTCGTGAGTGGCTGGCACCTCGACGGCGTCTGGGAGCGCTTCGGGCGGCACCTGACGATCTACGGTGCCGGCAGGGTGAACGTGAACACCGCCAAGCGCGAGATCATCGCGGCCCTCATCCAGGGCTACACCGACATCCAGTACCCGGACGCCGTCATCGAGGACTGGGTCAAGCTGTTCATGGAGGCGCGCAGCCTCCCGCAGATGTCGGGCGGCATCTTCATCACGTCCGGCCAGCAGTTCCATCAGTACATGACCGAGGTCCTCGGCGTGCCGCTCACGGAGGACGTCGCGAACGTCGTCACGGGCGAGAGCACCACGTTCCGGGTCACCTCGGTCGGCGAGGTGGGCGAGGCCCGCGTCGAGATCACCGCCATCCTGGACTATTCGCGCGACCCTACGGGCGAGGTCCTCTACTGGAGCGCAAAGTGACACAGGAGGCCCCATGCCGCTGCTGATCGCCGTCGACCTCGGGTCGCACGCCGCCAAGGTCACGACCTTCCGCAGCGCGGGCCGCAAGGCCGAGCTGGAGGACCGGTTCAGCTACCCCGTGCCCCAGGCGGGCGGGGTGCCCACGCTGGAGGCCCGGCTGGCCGCGCTCCAGGCGCTGCTCGACGACAACCCCGGCTGGGCCGGCGGTGCGGCGACCATCGGTGTGGTGCTGCCCGGCTCGGACGCCGCGTTCCGGCCCATGGAGATGCCGTTCACCGACCGGGCCCAGGTCGAGAAGACCCTGCCGTTCGCCATCGAAGGCGAGGTCCCCTACGACCTCGACGACATGGTGCTCGGCTGGCGCTCCGAGAAGGTCGGCGAGAAGTCGCGCGTGATGAGCGTGCTCACCCGTCGCGAGCGGGTGGTGGAGCTCGTCGAGGCCATGAAGGGCCTGGGCATGGACCCCCGCACGGTGGTGGCGGACGGCGAGCTGTTCGCCGAGTACGGCGGCGAGGGCACGGTGGCCGTGGTGGACATCGGTCACACGCACACCGTCGTCTCGGTAGTGGTGGACGGTGAGGTGCGCGCCAGCCGCGCCATCAACGTCGGCGGCCACGCGTTCACCACGGCCATCCAGCGCGCCCTCGAGTGCGACTGGTCCCACGCGGAGGCCCTCAAGCACGGCCAGATCGTGGACGCTGACGCCACGGACGGCGGCCAGACGCGCTCGGGCTACGCCGGTCTGCCCGCGCCCGCGAAGGCCGCCATGGACGGCGCCATCGGCCAGCTCCTCGCGGAGATCCGGTCCACGCTGATCCGGTTCGAGGACACCCTGTCCCTCGACGTCACCCGCATCGCGGTGTGCGGCGGATCCAGCCGCATCCCCGAGCTGCGCGGCTACCTCGCCACCGACCTCGGGCTCCCGGTGGACCCCGTGGAGGACCGCGACGGCGAGCCCGTCCCGGCCCCCCAGGCCGCGTCCCACGCGCTCGGACGCACGCTCGCGGGGCTCTCCACCTTCCGTCCCGTCGATCTCCGCGTCGGCGAGCTCGCCTTCACGGGCGGCACGAACATGATGCGCGCCGTGCTCACCTACGGTGCCGTCGCGGGCACGTTCTTCGCCGTGGCTGCGGTGGTCATCTTCGCCATCCAGTACACCAAGCTGCTCTCCGAGCGGTCCGAGCTGAACGCCCGCATCAACCAGGTCGTGATGGAGACCATCCCCGAGGTCACGGAGGACCAGCTCACCACGCGCGACAAGGCGGAGGCCATCATGACCGCCTTCACCGCCGACCTCGTCGAGAAGTCCGAGCTGCTGCCGCCGGCCAACCCCGAGAAGCCCGAGATCATCGACCGTCTGTTCAAGCTCACTGCGGCCCTCCCGCCCCACGCGGAGGTCCCCATCGAGCTCTCGAGCCTCGAGCTCCTCGGGGAGCTCATCACCTTCGAGGGCGAGACGGACGGCTTCGCGCAGTCCTCCAGCATCGAGACCGCGCTCAAGGGCAGCGACCCGTTCAAGCGGGCGAGCAAGGACAACGAGAGCCGCACCACCAAGGGCAAGGTGAAGTTCAAGTTCTCGATCCCGCTCGGGCCCGAGAAGAAGGAGGAGAGCTGATGGGACTCAGAAGCACCGTCGAGAGCCAGCTCGAGAAGCTCTCTCCGCGCGACAAGAAGCTCCTCGGGGGGCTCGCGGCCTTCTTCGGCGTGGGCGCCCTGCTGCTGCTGACGGCGACGCTCGTGGGGCTGCAGCGCAGCCTGGAGGCGGACGTCCGGGACGCGAAGACCGCGCTGATGACCGTCCAGACCAAGCAGGCCGAGTTCGACATCGCGGATGCGCGGCTGAAGGCCCAGGAGGCGCGGCTGAAGCAGTTCGAGGACACCGCGCTCCCGGCCCACGTGGAGGCCCTCGCCGATCAGATGGGCATCAAGGACGGCCTGCGTGACGCCCAGCGCTCCGAGGTCGTGGAGCACGAGGTGGGCGTGCAGCAGACCAAGTGGCGGGTGGTCCTCAAGGGGCGCACCTACGACGAGGCCGTGAACTTCGTGCTCAGCCTCGAGAACTCGGGATACCCGCTGAAGATCGAGACCGCCCGGTTCAAGTCCGTCACCGTGAAGCGCGAGCCCGCCGTGGACCTGACCCTCGACCTCTACACGTTCAAGCTCGCGGAGAAGCAGGGATGATCCGACGTATCGCCGTGTTGCTCGCCGGAGCCGCATGGGCCTTCCTGCTCTTCCTGTGCACCGGATGGCTCACGTTCCCGGGCGACGCCGTGTCCCAGCGCGTCGTCTACGAGGTCGGGAAGTCCTCCCGCGGGTCCTACCAGCTCGAGTTGGGCGACCTCTCGCCCTGGTGGGTCGGCATGAAGACCGACTCCGTCAAGGTCTACGGTAAGGCCGATGGCACCGGGGTCAACCCGCTCCTCGCCATCGCCACCGACGCCCGGGCCGCTGCCAGCCCCTTCAGCCTCCTCACCCGCCAGCCCTACGTGAGCGGCTCGATCACCCTCGGGACCGACGGCGAGCTCCGCTATGCCGTGGGCACGTCGATGGACGAGGCGGGCGAGAACCTCCTGCTCTCGCAGCTCAACCTGCGCGCGGACGCCTTCCCCCTCGGCGAGCTGCTCGCGCTCGTGCCCGCCTACGAGGGCGGGGCCAACGGCACCTTCGAGCTGAACACCGCCATCTCCGCGCCCGACGGCACGTCCAGCGCGGACGGTTCGGTGCTCCTGCGCGGCACGGGCCTCAGCCTGATCGACCCGATCATCGCGGAGAACAAGGTCGGCCGCGACGTCACCATCCGCGACCTCGACCTCGAGCTCGACGTGAAGGAGGGCACCGCGAAGATCACGCGCGGGCGCATCGTCAGCGACGTGGCGAACGCCGACATCACCGGCACCATCGCCCTCGCGGCGCCCTTCGACCGCAGCACGGTCGACATCCGCATCGAGGCCGAGCTCGACCCCTCCATGGCGGGCATGGCCCTGATGCTCAAGTCGGCCGAGGTGAACGGCAAGCTGGTCTGGCGGTGTGTGGGGCGGATCAACGCGCTCCAGCGGGCCTGCACGCCCGGCGATGGCAAGGCCGCGTCCATCCGGGCCGCCGGCCGCACCCGTCCTGCCGCGACCAGCGCGGCGAACCGCCGGGCCGGCAACGCTGCCGACCGTCCCGCTGCCCAGGGCCTCTCGCCCGAGGAGCGCGAGAAGCGCCGCACCGAGCTCCAGGAGCGCCTCCGCAAGCGCCGCGAGCGCCGCAAGGCCAACCGCGATCAGCGTGAGGCCGACCGTCCCGGGCCCGGTGACGACCCGAGCCTCGAGGACGACGCCCCGCCCGACGACGATCCGATCCCCGGTCCGGACGAGGAGGACCTCCCGATCGAAGAGGACCTGCTGGACGACGAGGAGTTCGTCGACGAATGAGTCAGGGGCGCGCGAGGGCCTCCACGGCCCTCCGCACCTCCGGACCGCCCGTGTACACGAGCTGATCACCGGCTCGCAGCACGGAAGCACCGTCCGGGCCGTCCTCCCAGGCGTCCGGACCGCGGCGGACGGCGAGGAGCTGGATGCGGGGCTCCGCGGCCTTCAGGTGGGCCACGTCCCGCCCGGCCAGCCCGGAGCCTTCGCCGATGACGGTGGACTCCACGCGCAGCCCGGCGTCCCGGTCGCGCAGCATGCGGTCCAGGTAGTCCACGGCACCCGGTCGCACGGCCTCCGACACCATCCGCAGGCCCCCGATGCGGTTCGGCGAGATCACCCGGTCCGCCCCGGCCTTGCGGATCTTGGGCTCCATGCGCTCGTCGATGCAGCGGCTGATGATCCGCAGGTGCGGGTTGAGGATCCGTGCCGAGAGCGCGACGACGAGGTTCTCCTGGTCCACCGACAGGCAGGTGACCAGGCTGGACGCGCGGGCCACCCCGGCAGCGACGAGCACGTCGTCGTCGGTCGCGTCACCGAGCACGAGGGGCACCTCCGCACCCAGCGCATCCGTGAGGTCGCGCGCGTGGGCCGGGTCGCGCTCGATCACCGCGAACGGCCGTCGCGTGTCGAGGAGCTCGCGGCAGATCCAGGCCCCGGTGTGGCCGGCCCCGCAGACGATGATGTGCCCCTCGAGGGCGGCGAGCTCGCGCGTCATGCGACGCCTCCAGAACATGCGGGTGGCCTGCCCGTCGACCCAGAAGGCCGTGAGCGCGGACACGAAGTTGAGGAACGACCCCACGCCGAACACCAGCAGCACGATGGTGAACACGCGGCCCGCGGGCCGGGCGTTGAGGTCGATCACCTCGCCGTAGCCGACCGTCGTGAGCGTGATCACGGTCATGTAGACGGCGTCGAGGAGCCCGTGCTGGGGCCATCCGATGACGAGGTAGCCGCCGATCCCGAGGCCCACCACGGCCAGCACGAGCGCGAAGGAGCGCGCGAGGGACCGGGTCAGATCGTCGTCGACAGGCGTGGGATCCACGGGCTGCGGGCTATTCCGCGGGGGCCGCCGGTGCCTCCCGCACCCAGGGGGCCTCGCCCTCCACCTCGATGCGGTCGGGCTCGAGGAGCTTGATCCGGTCGCTGAAGAAGTAGTTGGACTTCTGGCCCATGCGCCGCTCGGTGTCGAACGGCACCTTCCGGTAGTCCATGGGCAGCAGCCGGCCCTCGATGGTCATCGTCTCGAAGGACACGAGCCGCTCGGGCTCCCGCTCGGTGCGCACGAGCACGCGGATCTCCCGCTCGTCCGTGTTGCCCGCGGGGAACAGGCCGTAGACGTAGTAGGTCTTGTCGGCGAAGAACCCGTTGCCGGCGACCTTCTGGGTGACCACCACGTCGTAGTGCGCCATGCCCTGCACGCGCACGCAGCGCGTGCCGAGCTCCAGGTCGAAGAACTCGGTGGGGGCGTACGTGTCGCAGGGCATGCCCTTCACCGTCCAGAGCAGGACGGCACCTGCGCCCGCCACCGCCGCGACGACGGTGAACGGGACGACGAACCAGAGCCAGCGGCGCCCGCTCACTCGGTCCAGATCACCTTCTTGTAGTCCTCGTTGGCCCGCTTGTTGCGCCGGAAGCGCTTGTTGGCCTGGGGCAGCCACTCCTGGATCGTCTTGATCCGGTTCTGCGGCGAGGGGTGGGTGGAGAGGAACTCCGGCGGACGCCCGCCGATGGCGTCCATGCGCGTCCACACGTCCACGGCCTGCGCGGGCGGGTAGCCGGCGTCCGACATGTACATCAGGCCGATGATGTCGGCCTCGGTCTCGTGCGCCCGAGAGAACGGGAGGATGAGCCCGACCTCCGCGCCGAGCCCGATCGCGCCGAAGATCATGTTCTTCTGCTCGGCCGAGATCTTGGCGGACTTGTTCAGGAAGGCCTGCACGACCGTGAGGGCCCCGGCCACGCCGAGCTGCTGGGTGAGCCGCTCGGCCGAGTGGCGCGCGGTGGCGTGCCCGACCTCGTGGCCCATCACGAAGGCCATGCCGGTCTCGGTGGACAGGAAGGGGAGGATGCCCCGGTAGAAGCCGATGTAGCCGCCCGGCATGCACCACGCGTTGATCGTGGGGTCCTTGATGAGCGAGTACTCCCACGCGAACTTCTTCTCGTTCGCGACGGTGGAGATGCGACCGCCCACGCGGTTGAGCACCTTCACGTCGTCTCCGCCCTTCTGGACGTCGGCGCTTGCCAGCGTCTCCGCGTAGCCTTCCTTGCCGAGGTTGTTCATCACCCCGTCCGGGACGACGTTCATCTTCCGGCGCCCGGTGATCTCGTTCTTCCGGCAGCCGGTGCCGAGGATGGCGAGGATGGCGAGCGTGATGGCCGTGGTGCGCATGGCGACCTCCTGGCACGTCCTAGCCCTGCACGTCCACCGTGCAAGGCCGAGGTGAGGGGAGCGACAGGCGGGGCCCCACCGGGCGGGCCGTTCCTGTTACAACACCCCGATCAGGAGCGAACATGGTCCACACCCTCACGGCCCGCGAGTGGTTCACGCAGTTCGGCATCAGCGACGAGCTGATCCGGGCCGTGCTCGCCGAGGCCACGCGCCACGGCGCCGACGACGCCGACCTCTACTTCGAGCACAGCATCAGCACGGCCGTCGGGCTCTCCGATCGCACCGTCAACCGCGCCCACACGAGCATCGACCTCGGCATGGGCGTGCGGGTCGTGGTGGGCGACCAGGTGGGCTACGCCTACACCGAGGATCTCCGGCTCGCGTCGCTGAAGCGCGCCGCGGCCACGGCCTCCGAGATCGCCCGTCACGCCGGGCTCGCCGCGCCGGTGCGCACCACCGGTCCCCGCCTGCCGGACCACTACCCGGTGGCGCGCCACTGGGAGGACGTCGACCTCGCCGAGCGCGTGCCCCTCGTGCGCGCCTGGGAGGAGCGCGCCTTCAGCCGGGACGCCCGCGTGCAGAAGGTCCAGGTGAGCCTCTCGGACACCGACAAGCACGTGCTCATCGCGCGGGCGGACGGCGTGGTGGTGGCGGACTACCGCCCGATGACGAGCGCCTACCTCGGGGTCACCGCCATCGACGGCGAGAAGCGCGAGGCCGGGGGCTACAACGTGGCCGCGCGGCACGACCTCTCGTACTACGACGAGGCCCGCCAGGGGCGCCTCGTGGACCTCGCGGTGGACCGGGCCCTGCAGTCCCTCGTGGCCGAGAGCCCGCCCGCGGGCGAGATGCCGGTGGTGATGGCGGCCGGATCCTCCGGCATCCTCCTGCACGAGGCCATCGGGCACGGCATGGAGGCGGACTTCAACCGCAAGGCCATCAGCATCTACAGTGACCGCATGGACAAGCGCATCGCGCCCGACGAGGTCACCATCGTCGACGACGGCACGCTCCCGAACGCCCGGGGGTCCATCAACTGCGACGACGAGGCCAGCCAGACCGAGCGCACGGTGCTCGTCGATCGCGGGCACCTCCGGAGCTACCTCCACGACCGGATCAGCGCCCGCCACTACGGCGTGAGCCCCACGGGCTCGGGCCGCCGTGAGTCCTTCCGCCATCCGGTGCTCCCGCGCATGCGGTCCACGTACATGGAGAACGGGCCCCACGACCCCGAGGAGATCATCGCGAGCGTGAAGCGCGGCCTGTACTGCGAGACCTTCGCCAACGGCGCCGTCCAGATCGGCGCGGGTGACTTCGCCTTCTACGTGAAGCACGGCTACCTCATCGAGGACGGCAAGCTCACGCGGCCGGTGAAGGACGTGAACCTGATCGGCAATGGACCCAAGGTGCTGGAGGCCATCGAGATGGTCGGGAACGACCTGACGATCGACGAAGGGGGCTGGACCTGCGGCAAGGACGGCCAGAGCGTGCCCGTCAGCCAGGGCATGCCCACGGTGAAGGTCGCGAGCCTCTCGGTCGGTGGGGGTGCCCGGTGAGCCACGACGACGACATCCTCGATCTCGCCGAGCGTGTGGTCCGTTTCGCGAAGAAGCTCGGTGCGGACGAGGTCGCCTGCTCGGTGAGCGAGGGCAGCCACGTCACCATCCAGCGTCGCGGCGGGAAGGTCGAGCAGGCCACCGAGGCGAGCACGCGCGGGCTGACGGTCGCGGTGCTCTGCGACGATCGGTTCAGCTCGAACAGCACGAGCGATCTGCGGCCGGAGGCCCTCGAGTCCTTCCTGGAGCGGGCGGTGGCCTCCACGCGCTACCTCGAGGCCGAGGCGGCGCGCCGCCAGCCGGACGCCGCTCTCTGCGGCCGTGGGGTCAGCGAGGCCCAGCTCGACCAGCTCGACCCCGTCTGGGAGCGCCGCACGGCGAGCGACCGTGCGTCGTACGCCGAGGCCCTCGAGGACGCCCTCCGCGAGCTGCACCGCGACGACGTCGTGAGCAGCGCCGTGTACGCGGCGGACGGTCACGGGCGCTCGATCCGCGTGATGTCCAACGGGTTCAGCGGTGAGGACGAGGGCGCCTGGTTCGCGGCCGGTGGCGAGATGACGCTCGTCGAGGGCGACCGTCGGCCGGAGTCCTCCGCCTACTTCGCGGCCCGCTACCTCTCGGATCTCCCGTCCATCCCGGAGATCGCGGGCGAGGTCGACCGCCGCACGCGCGAGCGGCTCGGCGCGGGGCCCATCGCGTCCGGCACCTACACGATGCTGCTCCCGGGCCGCGCGGCCGGCCGGATCCTCGGCATGCTCGCGGGCCCGTTGTCCGGCGGGTCGCTCCAGCAGCACCGCAGCTGCCTGGAGGGCAAGCTCGGCGAGCGGATCGGCTCGGAGCGCTTCACCCTGATCGACGATCCCACCATCCCGAGGGGGCTCGGGAGCCGTCCCTGGGACGGCGACGCCATGCGGTCGCGCGTGCGCACGATCATCGAGGAGGGCGTGCTCCGCGAGTACGACATCGGCGTCTACCACGCGCGCAAGCTCGGCGTGGAGCCCACCAGCGGCGGCCGGAGCAACTGGGTGCTGCCCACGGGCACCCGCGGGTTCGCGGAGATCGCCGCGGATCTGCCGCAGGCCATCGAGGTCACGGGCTTCCTGGGCGGCAACAGCAACGGAGCCACGGGCGACTTCAGCCTCGGGATCCGCGGCGTGCTCTGGGAGGGCGGTCAGCCCACCCGGTCGCTCGCGGAGATGAACGTGAGCGGCAACGTGCTCCAGATCTTCCACCAGCTCGTCGAGACCGGCGACGACCCGTGGACGTTCGCGTCGGTCCGGGCGCCGACGCTGGTGTTCGAGGGCGTGCAGTTCTCGGGCACCTGATGTTCGGCCCCGTCGTCTTCGACGCCGTGCAGGGGAGCCTCCAGGCCCCCGGTCTGCCGGAGGTGCACCTCACGCCCACGGAGGCGCAGCTCCTCGCCTACCTGGGCTCCAGGGGCGGGGAGAGCGTCGGGCGGGACGAGCTCCTGCGCGAGGTCTGGGGCTATGCGGCGTCCGCGAAGTCCCGCACCGTGGACTCCACCGTGAACCGCGTGCGCAACAAGCTGCGCGGCACCGGCATCCACATCCACACCAAGCGCGGGGAGGGCCTCCGCCTCGAGGTCGAGGCCCACGAGGCTCCGAAGCCGGTCGTCGAGGAGCCCGCCTCCGCGCCGATCGGGCGGGACGCCGACCTCGAGCGTCTCCGGGCCGACCTCGCCGTCTCCGGTGCCGTCGCGCTCGTGGGGCCTCCCGGCATCGGGAAGTCCGAGCTCGCCCGGTGGTGGTGCGAGCTCCAGGGTGGCGACACCGTCGATCTGCACGGCATCACCGAGGCCTCCGAGCTGCTCCGCGCGCTGGCCGCGGCGCTGGGGGTCGGCAGCCGGGACCCCGAGAAGGGCCTGCGCGAGCGGCTCCTCCAGCCGCGGCCCGTCGTCCTCGATGCCATCGACGCCCTCGAGCCCGCGGCGGTGTCGCGGGTCGCGGCACTCCTCCACAACGCGGTGGCGCCCGTGGTCCTCACGGCGCGCCGACCGCCGGCCATCGCTGGGCTCCGCACCCGCCTCCTCGGCGAGCTCGATGCCGTCGCCGCGGCTCGTGTGGCCGAGAGGTCCCGTGCGGCGCAGGGGCTCGCTCCGCTCGGACCCGAGCGGTGCGCCCAGCTGGTCGACCTGCTCGGTGGGCTCCCTCTGGCCCTCGTGGTGGCCAGTCCCGTCGCGGACTGGCTCGACGACCCCCGACTGGCGCTGGATCTCCGGGTGCCCGGCCCCGACGGGACGCTGGCCTCCACGTTCGACCACGCGCTGATCCGCCTCCCCGTGGATGCGCTCGAGGTGGCACACGCTCTGGCGGCGGTCCGCGCACCTCCGCCCACCCCGCGGCTCGCTGCCATGCTCGGGTGGCCGCTGGGGCGCACGGTGGTGGCCCTCTCGGCCCTGCAGACCAGCGGCTTCGCCCGTGCGGAGCGCGGCTGCGCCGTTCTGCTCCCCGCTCTCCGCGCCGTCCTCCGCGACAGCCCGAACCACCGCATGGCCGGCGACGCGGCCGGCCAGCGGGCGGTGGACCACCTCCTCGCGCTCCCCGCGGCCCTCGACGTCCTGGCACCGCTGGCCTCCGACATCGAGTCCGCCCTGGCCGGGGCCGAGGGCACCCGGCGGCTCGATCTCCTCCACCGCCACATCGACCTCCTGGCGCGGCGGGGCCCGATCGGCGACCTGACCGCCCAGGCCGAGCGCTGGACACGGTCCCTGCCGTCCGAGCTGTTCGCCGACGGGCTCGTGGAGCGGGCCAGGGCACGCCTGGCCGAGACCATCAAGGTCGATGTCGACCTGCTGGCGGGGGCGGTCGCCCATGTGGTCTCCCCGGGACGGCGCGCGGTCGCGCTGGCCATGCTCGCCCGGGCCCGTTCCTGGACGAACGATCCGCGCACTCCCGAGGCCACGGAGGCCGCCCTCGCGGCCCTGTCGCCCGACCTCCCCACGATCGATCGCATCCAGGCGTCGGGCCACCTCGCCGCGTCCCTGCAGGCCGTCGACCCCGCGCGTGCGCTCGCCGTGCTGGACGCCGCGTGGGAGCTGGCGTGGCCCCGCTACCCCTACGAGGCGCTCTCCCTCCTCCTCGTCCGCACGTTCGTCGAGCCCATGGACGCGCTGGCCCGCGAGCAGGCCCGCCACCTGCTCGGCCGGGTGCGGCCGCACCTCTGCGCCCCCGCGTGGGCCGAGGCGGAGGCGGGCATGGCGGTGGCCCTCGTCGACGCTGGTGAGGTCGAAGCGGGATGGGAGCTCGTGCTCGACGTCCTGCCGGTGTTCGAGGCGGACCCCAGCCTCCCGGTGGCTGCGTTCCTCTCCAACCTGGCGTTGCGGCTCGTGTTCGAGCCCGAGCGCCTGGAGGTGCTCCTCCCGCACCTGCGTGGCTACAACTCGCGCGGCTTCGAGCGCTTCATCGAGGGCTTCATCACCGGTGAGGACGGCGAGCTCCCCGAGGACTGGGCGCAGATCCGGTCGGCCCTGGTGAACGGCGACCCGCTGCCGGCGGTGGCCGACCGCCGCCTCTCCCGTGTGGGCATGGGTCTTCGCGTGGCTCTGCGGAACCGCCGATGAAGCTCGTGGAGCTGGGTGCCGCCCGCCTCGATGTCACGCGGGGCGAGCTGTTCCTCCGGGACGCGTCGTCCGTCCACCTCACGCCGGTGGAGACCGACCTCGTGGCCCATCTGGCCCGCTGCGGCGGGCGCCCGGTGGGGCGCGACGAGCTCCTCCGCGAGGTCTGGCACTACAGCGCGTCCGCCCGGTCGCGCACGGTGGACGTCACGCTCAGCCGTCTGCGGTCCAAGCTGCAGGGCACCGGGGTCGAGGTCGTCACCCGGCGAGGGGAGGGGATCGTCCTGGAGGTCGCGCGGGGCACGCCCGCTGCTCCCGCCGTCGTGCAGCCCGTCGTGGAGGTGCCGATCGGGCGGACGGAGGACCTCGCCGCGCTCGAGCACGCCGCGTGTCCGGGCGCCGTGGTGCGCCTGACGGGTCTCCCGGGGGTGGGGAAGTCCGAGCTCGGCCGGGCCTGGTGTGGGCGGGCGTCCGGCGAGCGCATCGATCTCCTCGGAGCCACCGACGCCGCGACCCTCCGGCGGGCCCTCGCGGTGGCCCTCGGGGTGGCGTCCCACGATCCGGAGGCCGGCATCCGGGAGCGTCTGGCCAGCCCGCGCCCCGTGTTGCTCGACGATGCGGACGCTCTGCAGCCCGATGCGGTGACCGCGCTCGAGGGGTGGCTCGAGGGGGCGACCGCCCCGGTGGTCCTGACCGCCCGCACGGGGCCGACCCTCGAAGGGGCGGTGGAGATCCCGATCGGCGTCCTGCCCGAACCCCATGCCCGGGAGGTGGTGCGACGCGCGCGGGCCGCCCAGAGCCTCCCCCCACTCCAGCCCGAGCAGGAGGACGTGCTCCTGGCCCAGTTCGGCGGGCTTCCACTGGCGCTGACCGTGGCGGCCCCGGTGATGGACTGGCTGGAGGCTCCCCACGAGGCCATCGATCTCCCGGCAGGTGACGGGCGCACCCTCGCCGACGCCCTCGAGCAGGCGCTGGGGCGGCTGGACGACGACGCGCTCGCGTGTGCGCACGTCCTCGCGGCGTTTCGCTCGACACCCTCGCCTGGTCAGGTCGCGGAGGTGCTCGGCAGGCCCGCCGAGGCCGGGCTGGCGGCGCTGCTGCGCGCTGGCGTGACCCGCCCGGGCGACGGAGGGAGGGTGGAGCTGCTGCCCGCATTCCGGAGCGTCCTCCGGCATCGGCCGGCTCGTCGGAGCCGCCAGGGTGAGGCGGATGGCCGGCTCGTCGACTGGCTGCTCCACGTCCCCCAACAGCTCCCCACCCTCTTCCCGCTCCGTGCCGACGTGGAGGCAGCGCTCGCCTATTGTCGGGACGAGCAGCGGCTCGCGCTGCTGGGGCGGCACATCGACCTGCTCACGGCCGTGGGTCCGATCCAGGACGTCCTGGTGGAGAGCGAACGCTGGACCCGTGATCTCGGCTGGGAGTGGTTCGCGGACGGTGCCGTCGAGAGGCTGCGCGCCCAGTTCCACTTCGCGATGAAGTGCGACCTCGATGCCCTCCTGGCGGCGGCTCCCGAGGTGAAGGACCCCGGCCGACGTGCGTACGCCCTCACCCTGGCGGCGCTGGGGCTGTCCTGGGAGGCGCCGGATCGAGGGCTCGAAGCCATCGAGGCGGCACGACGGGCGCTCGCGGATCCCATGACGATCTACACGCGCGTGGAGTGCATGTCGTTCATCGGCTTCGCCCTCATGCGGTGCGGTGACTCCGGTGCGGGCGAGGCCATCCTGGCAGAGGCGTTGGAGCTGGCCGATCCGGACCTTCCAGAGCTCATGGCCACCATCGTCCTCGGGGGGTACCAGCGGCCACCCCCCGATGCCGCCACCCTCGCCCGCGGGCGTGCCCTCGTGGGCGAGCTCCGGCGGTGGATGGGCGCCCACGAGTGGGCCATGGCGCAGACTCTCCTCGCCACGTCCTACTTCGACGCGGGCCAGCCGGATGTCGGCTGGGACCTCGTGCTCGACGTGCTCCCGGTCCAGGAGGCGCAGCCCATCCGTCGCGTCGGGAACGCGCTCACAGACCTCGCCTTCCGCCTGGTGTTCGACCCCCCCAGGCTTCGACGGCTGATGGAGACCGTGCAGCGGTGGAACTCGCCCCATCTGTTCGAGCTCATGACGGCTTTCCTCGAGGAGCGCGAGCCCGTGGGTGTCCCCGACGCGTTCATGGAGGTCTGGGAGCGGGCGCTCTCGGGCGGTGAGCTGCCCCGCGGGGCCGGCGTGCTCCGCCTCTCTACGGGGTTGGCGGCAGCGGTGCGGAACCGCTCACGCCAGGCCGTACACCTCGAGGGAGCCGGCCTTCCCACGCAGCTCGACGGACCCGAGGGGGCGTAGGCCCACGGTGGCCTGAGCTGCCGTGGCCTTCGACACCAGGACCGGCACCCCGACCTCCTTCGTCTTGCTCTCCAGCCGACTCGCGGTGTTCACCGTGTCGCCGAGCACCGTGAACTCCATCCGGACGCCGGTGCCCAGGCATCCCACCACGACCTCGCCGCTGTGCACGCCAATCCCGAGCTGGATGGGGCCGCCCATCGCCTCCACCGCCTCCCGCATCTCCGCGGCCGCCTGGAGCGCGCGGTCCGCGTGGTGCTCGAGGCGCGTGGGAGCCCCGAACACCGCGAGCATCCCGTCGCCCATGAACTTGTCGACGGTGCCGTGGTGGCGCATCACGATCTCGGCCAGCGCGCCCTGGATGCGGTTCAGGAAGGCGAGCACCTCCAGGGGAGGGCGCTCCTCCGACCACGCGGTGAACCCGCGCAGGTCGCTCACCAGGATGGTCACCTCCACCGATCGGGGCTCCGACAGGAGGGCCACGGGGTCCTCGGAGGCGGCATCCAGCACGGTCTGCGGGAGGAGGCGGCCCACGGTGAGCCGGGTGACCTCGGACTGCACGGCGCGGTCGACGATGCGGGTGAGCCCGATGGCGGTGATGCCGACGGCGCCGAGCAGGATCATGTGCACGGTCGCGAAGAACGAGTGCAGCGAGATGGCGTACGCGAAGGCCAGGTAGAGCCCGAAGCCGAGCACGATGGCGTACACGACGGCCCGGGTGGAGAGCCGGAAGGCGCCGCTGGTCATCAGCAGCGCCGACATCCCCACGACGGTCGCGAGGTCCTGGACGTCGATGAAGTGGTCGGCGCCGAGGAGCACGACCGGGATGCCCTGGCGCAGCGCGAAGTACACGACGTCCACGGTCGGGATGAGGGCGGGCAGCGCGGGGTGCCAGCGACCCTGGCGCAAGGCCTGCCAGAGCGCGACCGACCACACGGCCATGGCCACCGTGAGCCCGGCGAGCGGCCACGCGGCACTCCCGAGCTTGGACCCGTCGGCGATGAGCCACGCCTCCACGACGATCATCCCGAGCACCGTGACCACGCGGGCGGCCGCGATGGTGGACTCGTTTCGCACGGCCTCGCGCTCGAGGGTGGCGAGGATCGACCGGGTGACCTCGCCGCGCAGCGTCTGGGTGGGATCGCTCACGGCTGGAGGGTAACCCGGAGTCCCCCGCGCACCCCGGGTTACCGGGTGGGATGCGCGCAGCCGTCCTCCACGCCTATGGCCCCCCGGAGAACCTCGTCGTCGAGGAGGTCCCGGAACCCGTCCTCGACCACCCGCATCATGTCCGGGTCGCGATCCACGCCACGAGCATCAACCCCGTGGACTGGAAGATCCGCGCGGGGTCCCAGCGCGGCGCCATCCGCTACCGGTTGCCCCGGATCCTCGGGATGGACCTGGCGGGGGAGGTGCTCGAGGTGGGCACCGCGGTCACCCGGTTCCGCCCGGGAGACGAGGTGTACGCGTCCCCGGACTGGAAGGGCCACGGCACCTACTGTGAGCAGGCCGTGATCCACGAGGGCCAGCTCGCCCTGCGCCCCACCTCTATCGACGTGCTCGGGGCTGCGTCCCTGCCGCTCGTCGGGCTCACCGCGTGGCACTGCCTCCACGACGCCCTCGCGGAGCGTCCGGGCCAGCGCGCGTTCGTCATGGCGGGCTCGGGCGGGGTGGGCTCGTTCGCCATCCAGCTCTGCCGGCACTTCGGCGCCCACGTGGCCACCACGTGCTCCGGCCGCAACGCGGAGCTCGTGCGCGACCTCGGGGCCGACGAGGTGATCGACTACACGACCACCCCGTTCGAGGAGGTCCTCCACGACCTCGACATCGTGCTCGACACCCTGGGCCACGAGGCCACCGACCGTGTGCTGCCCCTCGTCCGCCGCGGCGGGCTTCTGGCGAGCATCGTCAGCGGCCTCCCCGAGAACACCGAGCGCTTCGGTCCCGAGCTCGGCGTGCTGGCCACGGGTCTGCACATCGCCCACCTGCGCCTGAAGGGCCTGAGGCACGGCATCACGGCACGAACGGTCGTGCGTCGGCCGTCCGGCGACGACCTCGCGGCCATCGCGGGTCTGGTGGACGCGGGAGCCATCCGCCCCGTGATCGACAGGGTGTTCCCCCTCGAGCACATCGCGGAGGCCCATGCGTACGGGGAGACCGGGCGCATCCGGGGCAAGGTGGTGGTCGATTGCCGTCAGGGGTCGAGCGGCGGCTCGCCGTAGCGCCTGCGGATGGCGTTCACCGTCGCCTGCACCGGCGGTCGGCGGAGGAGCCAGAGGGTGATGCGGCGCTTGCCGGGTACGTCCGCGATGAGGAGGCCGGCGAGGAGGGTGAGCAGCCCCTGTCCGGGCAGGACGAGCATCAGCACACCCAGCACCACGAGGGTGATGCCGAGGCCATTCAGGGCGACGCGACGGAGCCCTGTGGCGGGTGGGGGCGCCACGTGCAGCAGGTCGCGCGGGAGACCGCAGAGCACGCGGGGGAGTCCGACCACGGAGGCGAGCACCAGAGCCACCGTGAGGGCGGTGCCGCCGCCCGCGATCCAGGGCCACCAGGGGGAGAGGAAGTCGAGGAGCGCCGAGGGCATGCATCCCTATACCGAATCCGAGCGATCCCGACCCCCGGCGGCTACGATGGGGTCGTGGAGACTGCATGAACACGGCCATCGCGCTCTTGTGGGCCCTCTCGGGCTGCGTGTCGAGCACGGTCACGGTGATCGAAGCGGACGCCGACGCCGACGTCGATGCGGACAGCGATGCGGACAGCGACGCCGATTCGGACGCGGACGCGGACAGCGACAGCGACGCGGACGCCGACAGCGACACCGATGCGGACACCGACACGGACGCCGACACCGACACCCAGCTCTGCGGGAACGTGGCCTACTCGCCGTTCCCCACCGATGGCTCGGTGGACGCGTACTTCGCGGGCAAGGTCCGCATCCAGCTCGGTGTCGCCGAGCCTGCCGCGAGCCTGAGCCTCCGTCGCACCGGCGGCATGCTCGTGCCCGGCGCCGTCGAGGTGGACGGCCCGCGCGTCACCTTCGAGCCCGCTGACTTCCTGCTCCCCAACACGTCCTACACGGCCCGCCTCGACTGGAGCTGCGCGCCCTACGAGTGGACGTTCACCACCTCGGACATCGGCACACCCACGGTCGATCCCCTGGTCGGCCGGGCCTGGAGCCTGGACCTCGGGGCGGCGAGCTGGGTCCAGCCGTTCGGTGTGGGCCCGCTCATCGCCCAGCAGATCACGAGCGACCTCCTGGTCGGCGTGTCCGCGAACAACGGCACCACGCTGGACATCCTGGCCACGCCGGACGACGGAGGCGGCCAGGACCTCTGCCTCGAGACGTTCAGCACGAGCGCGGACTTCACGAACGACCCCTTCTTCCTCTACGCGCAGCCGCAGATCACGACGGCGCTCGGGGGCACGCCGATCACCGTCTACGACGTGGAGCTCTCGGGAGCCTTCTCCGCGGACGGCACCACCATCGAGGGGGGCAGCCTCACGGCCCTCATCGACACCCGCGACCTCGTGCCGCTCGTCGACCCGAACGGCCTCCCGAACTCCGTCTGCCAGCTGGTCGCGGTGTTCGGGATCGCCTGCCAGGCCTGCCCCACCGGCGGCACGTTCTGCCTGGAGGCCGTGGTGGAGGACATCCCGGGCACGGAGGTCACCCCGGGCCTCGTGGCGCGCACCTCGGCGGCGATCGTCGCAGACCCCACCTGCACCGGCGACGGCGGGTGGTCGTGCGGCGTCACCCCTGGCGGGCCGGCCGGCATGTTGGCTCCGTTCGGGCTCCTGGCCCTCGGTCTGGTGGCTCGCCGCTCGAGGTGAGCGGGGTGCGAGGACCCCGGGCCCGCGGCGTGGCAAGATAGCCGGAGCCCCGGAGCACCATGGACGTCGAAGCCCTGATCGCGCGGAACGAAGAGGTCTCGGTGGACCTCGTGAGGTCCCTGGTCCGGGAGCTCTTCCGTGGGAACCCCGACGCTGGCGAGCTCCTGGCGCGGGGGCTCCCGGAGGACGGCCGTCCCCTCCTGGCCGGTGGTCGCATCCTGCCCGATCCGCGCGTGCGCAGCGCGGCGAGCCGGTGCCTGCGCCGCTACGGCGGCGGCCTGCTCGAGCAGCACGCTCCCGCCGTGTGGCTGGTCCTGCGCAAGCACGGAGTGGAGGATCGCGCGGTTCCGGCCCTCCTCGAGCTCGACCGGCGGTTCCCCGGCGGAGGCTCCATGCTCCGCACGCTCCGTCGCTCCGATCTGGACGCCGCGGACCACCTGATCCGCGCGCGCACCCGGGAGACCCGCGACCAGGTCGAGCGCCTGCTCACCCGGCTCGGCTGGCCCGACACCTTCGACAACCTGCCGGAGGAGGTGCTCGAGGCCGCGCTCGCCTACGACGAGCCGTTCGGGGAGGCGTTCCACGTGCTCAAGGAGGCCGATCTGGAGGCCCTCCTCGGCCTCCCTTCCGGACCCGTGTACGACGGCGTGGTCCGGGCCTGGATCGACCTCCAGCGGCTCAAGGGCCGCCGCCGCACGGTGGCGGAGATCCTCACGCTGTTCCGGGAGGGCCGCGCGTTCTACCCGACCCCGGAGCGGGGGATGCTCGTGGCCTCGGCGGCACCGAGCTGGTCGGGCGACGAGGACTGGCCGGTCCACCTGCAGCTGGTGGGGCCCAAGGGCACCTGGAAGGGTCACCGGCGCATGACGGAGGAGGAGCTGGCCGAGTGGCTCGACCCCCTGGCCTTCGGCGTGCGGGCAGATGTCGACGCCTCCAACGCCGATCGCCTGAGGGAGCAGCTCCTGGCCGTTCGGCTGGACACCACGGAGCAGGTGGGGTTCTACCTCTGGGGAGGCGCGCCGAACGTGGGTTGCGTGCTCATCGTGGGCCGCGGCGTGTGGGGCGACGCGCTGGCCGTGCGCTTCCAGGTCACCGAGCCCGACGAGGAGGAGACGGTCGGCCCGGGTTGACGGGCCTTCCGGCATCGACATGCAAAGCGCTCTGGGACGGTACGAGCTCAAGCAGCCCCTCGGGAAGGGGGGCACCGGCGAGGTGTGGGAGGCCGTCCTGCGCGGGCGGATGGGCTTCCGCAAGCCCGTGGCGCTCAAGTGGGTGAAGCCGAGCGACGTCCCCAACGAGCTCGAGGAGGCCACCCTCCTCAACGAGGCCCGCATGGGCGCGCGTTTCTCGCATCCGAACGTCGTGGCGACGTACGAGGCCGGGGTGGCGGACGGGCGCCGGTTCATCGCGATGGAGCTGGTGCGGGGGTCGAGCGTGTACGACCTCGCGCGTGCGGGGCGGGTGAACCCGCGCATGCTCGTCGACATCGGGCTCCAGGCGGCGGCCGGCCTCACCCACATCCACGAGCAGTCGGTGGGGTCCGGTCAGGCGCTGGTGCACCGCGACATCAAGCCCGGGAACCTGCTGGTCGACCGTGGCGGGGTGGTGAAGATCGCGGACTTCGGCATCGCCCGGCTCGCGCGCAGGCAGCACGGCACCGTCAGCATCGCGGGGACCCCCGGCTACATGGCGCCCGAGCAGACCTTCGGGCACGACGACCCACGATCGGACCTGTTCGCCCTCGGCGCGACGCTGTTCTACCTGGTCACCGGGCGGAGCCCGTACGGCTTCGGCCGCGAGGCCCTGCGGCAGGTCCAGCTCATCGACGCCATCACGGCGGGCGAGGGCTTCTGGGACCCCATCCGCACCTTCCTCCCGGGCCTCGAGGTCGTGATCGGCCGGTGTCTGCGGTGGGAGCCCGCCGAGCGGTACGCGACGGCCCGCGAGCTGGCCCGGGCCCTGCGTCCGCTCATGCCCACGGCAGCCATGCCGGGGCTCGCGATGTTGGGTCGGGCCCGCGAGGTCACCGCGCAGATGGTGCTCGATCCGCCCACCCACGTGCCCTCGGTCCCGAGCGGCGAGGAGGCGCTCCCGCTCCTCGGGCGTGCCGACGAGCTCGAGGAGGTGCTCGACGCCCTCGCGGGCGGCGCGAGCGTGGTGGCCCTCTGCGGCGCGCCCGGAAGCGGGAAGTCGCGCCTGGCCCTCGCCGCCCTCGATGCGCGTGGGGGCGACACGCTGGTGGTGCCGCTGGCGGGCGCCGAGTCCGAGGGTGCCGTGATCGCGGCGGTGTCGGCGGCTCTCGGCAGCCGCAGCGACGAGGACGGAGTGCTGGCGAGCCTGAAGGCGCGGGGAGGGGGCACGCTGCTCCTCGACGGTCTGGGCGACCTGCCGAGCGATCGGCTCCTGTGTGCGTGGTCCGACGGCTCGGAGGTGGCCTTCCTGGTCACGTCGCGCCGGCGCCTCGACGTGCCCGGGCACCACGCGCTCCTGCTCGGTGGGCTGCCGCGCGACGCGTCCCTGGCGCTCTTCGACCTGGTGGCCGGTGAGCTGGTGGACCCCGCCCATGCGGACACGGTGGCCGAGGGTCTCGACGATCTGCCGGGTGCGTTGGTGCTCGCCGCACGTCGTCTCGAGCACGTCGACATCGCGGTGATGGCGGAGGGCATCGAGGGCGCGCGCGGCATCCGGAACCCCGATCGCACCGGGCGTCCGGGCCTGTGGTCACCCCTCGAGAGTGCGTGGCGTCGCCTGGACGAGCCCGCCCGGCAGGCGTGGGCCCAGCTCTCGGTGTTCGCCGGACCCGCCACGGGCGAGGCCGTGGAGGCGGTGGTGCGCGTTCGGGGCGCGAGCCTCGACGACGCGCTGGACGACCTCGTGGTGCGACTCCTCGTGGACTGGGACCCCGTCGAGGACCGGTACACCTGCCTGCGTCACCACGGTGCCTTCCTGCGCAGCCGTGTGGACGACCTCCAGGCGCTCCGCGACCGTCACCTGGCGTGGTACGCAGCCCACGGAGACCCCGCGACCGACGTCGACGACCTCGTGGCGGCGCGGGAGCACGCCGTGCGGCGGAAGGACGACGCGCTGGTCCGGAGGCTCTCGGGGCGACTCGCACCCCTCGTGGTGGAGCGGGGGCCACTCTCCCTGGCCGCCGAGGTCCTCGCGCGCGCCCCGGACAGCCCGGAGGTGCTCCGGGCGCGGGACCTCCTCTCGGCCCGGTCCAGCGACCTCCGCAAGCCGCCGTTCCCTCCGGACGCCCCGCACCGGCTGCTGATGCTCGCCCGCCACCACCTCCTCTCCGACCGGCTCGCCGACGCGCGGTCCCTCCTCGGGCGGCTCGGCGCTCCGTGGGCCGACAGCGTCGTGGAGGCCCGTCTGGCCGGGCGTGCGGGGGCCCTGGACCGCGCGCTGGAACACGCCGAGCAGGCCGTCACCCTGGCCACCGCCAGCGGCGACGATCACGCACAGGCGGAGGCGTGGCTCGCGCGGGGGCGGGCGTCCAGGGGCCTCGGGGAGCTCCAGGCGGCCCTCCGCGACCTCGAGCGGGCCTCAGATCTCGCGCGACTGTCGGGCGACCGGGCCGTGCTGTTCGACGCGGCGAGCGAGGCGGTCGGTGCGAAGCTGGCCCTGGGCCTGGAGGGGGTCACCGCCGAGGCCGTGCGGGCCCTCGTGGACGCACGGCGGTACGGGGCCCCCTGGGCCGTGGAGCAGGCGTCCCTCGACCTCACCGAGGTCTGGGTGGCCGCGGGCCGGGTGGCGGAGGCCAGCACGATGGTGCCCGATCGTCCGCTCACGGATCAGGGCTTCCGTGCCGCACGCTGGTGCTGGGTGCGTGGCCTGGTGCGGCATGCGGCGGGTGAGCCCGGAGCCGTCGCGCTCCTCCAGCGTGCGGTGGCTCTCTCCGATGTGCTGGGCAACGCCGATCCCGGGATCCTCGCCGTGCTCGCGCGCCTCCACCTCGACCAGGGCGACCCGGAAGCGGCTGAGGCGGCCATCGCGCGCGCCGTGGACGTGCAGGACCGCGTGGGCAACGGCTTCGCCCTCGTGGAGCTCCACGCGCTCGCGGCCAGGGCTGCGCACGCACGGGGCCAGGCAGCGCAACCGCACCTCGCGCGAGCGCGCCATGCGGCTGCTCGTGCAGCCCTGCCCGAGCGGAGCCGCGCGATGGTCGCCCTGGCCGCCGCCCTGGCCGCATGTCGCTCCGCGGGCGTCTGAAGGTCGTCACGTACCCGATCCGGGTGATGTCCGGAGCTTCAGCTCCTCCTACCATGCCCGATGGGGGAACCCGGAGACCCGTGGAATGAACCTGTCTGTCGAGCTTCACGCCTCGACGCTCGATGTGGAGCCCATCCTGGCGGCCGTGGCCGACGCGGGCGTCACCGAGGACGTCGTGGTGTGCGGTGTGTGCGCCGACGATGCAGGCAGGATCCGCCTCTACGGATTCGGCGCCGGTCCGTCCGACTCTGCGCGTCGTTTCCTGCGGTTCGCCACGCGTCCCACCCAGCGTGCGCTGTGGGGCACGTACGCACCGTTCGAGCGCACGCCGGAGGCGCAGCGCGACCGGTTCTGCACGCTCAAGGACGTCGTGGATCCGGTGAGCTGGCCGAGCTCTCCGATGTTCCAGCAGCTCTACCGCCCGGCCGGTGTGGTCGACGAAGCGCGCATGATCGTCTGCGCGGGCGAAGTCATCGTGGCCCGCGTGGCCGCCCTTCGCCTCGGCAACACCTCACCGTTCGACGAGGGCGAGCTGCGCCGCCTGCGGCGCCGCCAGACCCACGTCGCGGAGGTCGCCAGGGCCACCTACAACCTGCCCTCGGCCGCCGACACCCAGGTCGTGCTCGGCGCGAACGGCGACCTCCTCCACTGGTCCGAGCCGGAGCCCGACGACGACCTGCTCGGCGTGGCGCGGGAGGCCGTGGCGCGCCACCGGGAGCGCGCGGACGGTCGGCTCGCCACGATGGTCGGGTCGCATCGGGTGCGCACGCGGCGCCTGCACTCCGCGGGTCACACGAGCTACCTCGTGCAGATCGATCCCTGCCAGCCTCTCAGGCTCCACCCGCTCGGCCGGCTCACGGCCAGGCAACAGCAGGTCGCGGAGCTCGCGGCCGTCGGGCTCTCCACACGCGAGATCGCCGAGACGCTCGACCGCTCGGCCCACACGGTGCAGACGCTCCTCAAGCACGCCTATGCGCGCCTCGGGGTCGTCAACCGCGTGGAGCTCGCGCAGCTGTTCGAGTAGGCCGCCGGCGGAGCGCGAGGGCGAGCAGCCCGAAGAGCACGCCCCCGCCAGGCCCGCTGCCGGTGCGGCATCCACAGGTGTCGATGGGGGTGCCGGTGTCCTCGGGGCCCCCGTTGGCCGTGCACCGCACGTCCAGCTCGAAGTCCGACGTGTTGCCGGAGAACCCGTCGACAACCACCATGTACGTGGTGCCGCCCACGGCCTCGAACGTCAGCGACTCGTCGTCGTCGTTCTCGTTGCCCGAGAACGCGAGGCACGCGTCCTCCGAGCACCCGCCAGCCACCTTCTCGGACACGAACAGATCGAGGTCGCGGGCGAGACCCGAGAGGCGCAGGCTCACCGTGGAGTCCTCGGGAGGCGTGAGCTCGTAGACGGCCTCCGGACCGGTGGTCTGCCAGCCCACGCAGCCCCAGGCCTGCACGTCGTTCACGAAGCCGAAGTTGGAGCCGACCGTGCTCTGACCGCACGTCAGCGGCGGGAGCTCCGCGACGCACGGCCCACCGCCCTCGGCCCGCGGGCAGAGCGTGGTGATCGTGAAGTCGGCGATCGCCCCGTCGTAGCCGTCCGCGACCACCGTGTAGGTCACCCCGCCCGACCCGTTGAAGACGAGGACCTCGTCCGCGGTGCCCTCGTTGTTGGACGACAGGCAGTTGTCGGGCTCGCAGGACCCCCCGCTCTCGGTGGTGACGATGAGGTCCACGTCGGCCGTGAGCCCCGTGAGCGCCACGGTGACCTCACCGTCCTCGTTGGGCGTGAAGGTGTACACGGCCTCCGGACCGGTGAGCGGGAACTCGGAGCAGCTGTAGGCATCGATGGACGCCACACCGGCGTTGTCGGTGGACAGCGTGGCATCGCAGCCGATCTCCGAGTCCACCGTGCACGAGCAGCCCGGGAACAGCGTGCAGTCGGGGTCCGCACAGTCCGCCTGACCGTCGCCATCGTCGTCCACGCCGTTGCCGCAGAGCTCGAGAGCGCCGCAGTTGCCGGGGTACGTGTCGCAGACTGCGGTCTCGTCGTCGGGATGCAGGGTGCGGGGACCCGTGCCCCCCGAGTAGTACGCGTACATGGTGGCCTGGGCCACCGCGCTGTGATCGAGCCCGAGCCAGTGGCCGTTCTCGTGGGCCATGATGCTCTGAAGGTCGGTCTTGCCTGGCCCGGGGTTGGCCGTGACCGAGAAGTCGAAGCCCACCGCGTTGTAGATCTGGTCTCCCGAGATGATCCGGCAGTCGTTGGTGTAGTAGACGGGCACCGTGATCGCGATGACCGAGTTGACGCTGCCGAGCGCCGGATCCCAGGAGGACTCCTCGAAGGCCACCACGTTCGTGTTGTCGTTCGTGTCGTAGGGGGTGGTGGTGGTGCCCGAGTAGCTGGACTGCCAGGACGTGCAGCAGCCCTGGGTGTCGCTCCACACGGACCAACCCGCGAGGTTGGCGTCGACGATGGCCTGGTTGCCGAGGGTGCTGTGCGCCCGACCGTCCGCGCCGAGGTGCAGGTGCCAGTCCGTGAACCCGCTGTCCCAGCGGGTGGGCTGACCCCCGCAGACCGCGATGTGCTCGTAGCCCCACGCGGTGAGGGCGAGCAGGATCAAGGCTGGCCCATCTGCAGGTGGCGCACGGCCTCGGCGAGATCCTCGAAGGTGCCGGGCTCCGGCAGCGACTCCGTGGCCTCCTGGACGGTGCCGTCGGTGGAGCGCTCGAAGAGCGCGATCCCCTCGAGCTCCCTGTGCACGCGGGCCAGGCGGCCGGTGCCCTCGACGTGCCAGACGCTCTGGGCCATCGCGGTGAGGTACCAGCGGCCATCCACCTTGCGCAGGAAGGCCACGACGTGGTCGCCGGGGGTGAGGCGACCGTCACCCGGCACCACGATGGTGTGGTCGCCATGCACACCGCCGACCTGGCGGACGTTCAGCAGGGCAGGGGCCTGACCGGCCAGCACGGTCTCCACGTGCAGGCGCGTGTCGGTGTAGGCGCGGGAGGGGGTGAGCACGGGATCCGCGGTGCCCACACGGGCGTACACGACGGCCGTGGAGTCGGCGGCGAGCTCCTCGAGGCCCACGGCCACCATGCTCGTGGCGGAGGCCGTGTGGGCGAGCGTGAGCCCCAGACACAGGACGACGGCGCGCAACCAACGCAAACGGACACCTCCACACGAGGAGGATAGCCCGGACGGCGCTCTCCGGCAGCCCTCAGGTGGTGGGCTGGTCCGCGCGCAGCGCCGAGATCCGGTCTACGTCGAACCCGCCGTCGTCGGTGATCCAGGCGTAGTCGACCTGCTGGCCGTCCACGATGGCGAACGTCGGGCGCCACGCCGGCGTACGGGTGAACAGGAACAGGCCGCCCCAGAGGGTGGCCGCCTCGGCCGCGATGAAGCCCAGCGCCCCGGAGAGCACGGCGGGAGCGACCCCGTTGAGCTGCTTGGCGAGCAGGAGGGCCTGGAAGGCCTCCCGTGCGCCCTCGCCGGCGATGGTGGGGGAGAGGAGCGTGGCGAGGATCTGGATGGTGGACCCGAACACGATGGGCCAGAACTTCGCGCCCACCACGCCGATGGCGAGGGCGGTGAAGAAGTAGACCACCGCGGTGGTGAAGTGGGTGACGAACTTCCCGAGCAGGGCGAGCATCAGGAGGCCCACCTTGCCCTCGTAGGCGCCCACTGCGGCGGTGAACCGGGTGACCTGGGCCTTCACGACGCCCCCGACCCGGTCGCCCAGGGGGAGCCGGTGGAGCACGGCAGCCACGAGATCCATCCCGCGCACGAGGAACCACGGCCAGACGAGCCCCACCACCACGCTCGCGGAGATGCCACCGGCGACGAGCAGGATGGCGCCCGCGAGCATCGGCGCGGCGTCGGGGTTCCCCGTGTGCGAGGTCACGTCGACGATCACCTGGTACCCGAAGGGCAGGGTGAGCACCATGCCCAGGAAGAGCCCGGTGACCCCGATGAACTTCTCGAGCACCTTCGCGGTGACCGCACGCGGGGCGGCGTTGCTGTACCGCACGGCCTCGTAGAGCGTGTACCCGTCCAGGCCGAGGGTGGACGGGAGGAAGGTGCCGATGAAGCGGCCGATCAGGAAGGCCGTGACGATCTTCTGCCAGAACGGGAAGTGGATGCCCTGGCCGCGGAGGAGCATCCACCACGCGAAGGCAGACCCCAGCACACCCACGAACTTGATGCCCATCGCGGCCAGGCCCCAGAACACGAAGGTCTGCGGGTCCACGGCCTGGAGGTAGGTCCAGAGGGCCTCGTACAGCGGCAGCTTCACACCGTCCGCGTCGATGGGGTGGCGCAGGAGCGCCATGATGCCCACGACCGTGAACACGGCCTTCGCGGCGCTGCCGACCGCGCGCTTCCGGTCGGCGGGCAGCCCGCGGTGACCGGCGAAGTACAGTCCGAAGGACGCGAGCACCAGCACCAGGCCCACGAGCCCGAGGGAGCCCTTCCAGGCGAGCCAGGCGACACCGGCGAAGCTGAGCGCGGCGGTGCCGACGAGGAGCCAGGGGGTCATGCGGACGGTCTCCCGGGGAGAGGGAGCCGCCCGATTAACTCAATGGTTCGACCACCGCAGCGTGAGGCTCGCCAGGACCTGCTTGGGGCTCCCGTCGTCGCGGAGCCGCTGACCGTCCCACTTGAACACCCGGCGCTCGCGCAGGATCCAGATGGCGTCGGACTCGAGGGCGAACAGGCGCCCGCTGCAGTCCGGGGGCGCCCGCCCCGTGGCCCGGACGGCCGCATCCTCGACGTCGGAGTCCGAGGGCGGGAGCAGCCCGAGGCCCTCGTCGATCGTGGTGCCCACGGGGTGGGGGTGGCGGTGCAGGACGACCATCTCCGCGAGCGGCTCGCCCCAGCTCACCGCCACCACCTTGCTGCCCGGACGGCGGAGGTCCGGCCACCCGTACAGCCCGTAGCGCCGACCCGACGGCAGGCGCATCGTGCCGATCTCGCCGGCCGTGTGGAGCACGTTCACCACGGGCGCCAGGTTCTCGATGGGCTCCGGGAGGTCCTCGCGGCGACCGAGGTGCACCTCGGCCCGGAGCGCGCTCACGGCGGCGAGCCAGCCACGCGACGGCACCTCGGCGGCCTCTTCGGGCGCCGGCGCGGAGGGGGCGGCGTCGCCGAGACCCAGGGACAGCGAGCGCGTGGGAGTGGCGGGGGTGGGCCGCGCGTCGCGGGGGGCCGGGGCGTCGGGGGTGTCCGTGGGCTCGGGCGTCGCGGGGAAGACGTCCTCCGCACCGTCGACGGGGAAGAGCACCGGGATGCCGGGCAGGAGCACGCGCGCCACGACCTCGTGGGCCGCCTCCGCGTGGTTGGGCACGCCGAACACGAGCACGTCGTCCACGAAGGCGGCCTCCGCGCGCACGCCCATGGCCGCGATGTCGAGGGCTTCGGTGGCCACGGACCGCGCCCGCTCGCCGTAGCCGGGCACACGGCGGCCCTCCAGGTGATCGAGCGCCTCCGGGAAGGCTCCGCGGGGCCCGCAACCCCCGACGACCACGACGACGTCGGCCCCCGGGGCTCCCCGCACCGCACCGGCGATGGCGAGGGTGTCGTCCGCGGCGGGCGTAGGACCGGTGACGGTGTGGCCCGCGACAGCGAGCTGCTCCGCGACGTCCTCACCCGGGCCTCCGACGACCACCACATGGACCGAGAGCACACTCATTGGTCGACCTCCACCCGAGGCAGAGCATACAGAACGGCCTCCGGCACCACCACCCCGCGCGCCCGCATCCGCGTGATCTCCCCGGACAGCGCGGCCCGCGGGTCGAGGCCCCGGATCCCCTCGAGCCGTCCCAACATGCGGACGAGCGGGAGGACGTCGGGCGGCGTGTTCCTGTCGAAGAGCTCGTCGGGCGGGAGGTCCACGGTGGGGAGCCCGTCGCCGAAGGCCCGCGCGGGTGCATCCGATGCCACGAGGGCCCGCAGTCGCTCGAGGTCGTGGGGGAAGACGCCCACGAGCGGGTGGCCGGCGGCCACGCAGGGGCCACGGGCGGCGAGGGCGGCCAGGGTGTGCACGGTGAGGGCGGGCAGGTCGCAGGGCACGATCAGCGCGGGCTCTCCGGCGTGCTCGAGCGCCGTGAGCACGCCACGCAGGGGATGTCGGGGCCCGTCGCCCTCGCGCACCACGGTGACCTCGCGCCCGTCGGGATGCATCCAGGGCAGCCCGTCCGGTGCCCGGCGCACGAGCGCCGCCTGCAGACCTGCGGCCTCCAGCCGCTCGCAGAGCCGGACCGCCGTCGGCCAGCCGTCGAGGGGCAGCCGGGCCTTGTCGGACCCCATGCGGCTCGACGCGCCGCCGGCCAGCACATAGCCCCGCACTCAGGCGGGCCAGTCGGGGTCGGACCGGAGGAGGGCGTCGGGGTCGAGGAGCACGACGTCCACGAGGTCACCCTCGCGTACCCCGCCCTCGTCGGACGCCCGCAGGAGCAGCCCGTGGGCCCGACCCATGCTCGAGAGCACCCCGGACCCCTGGGGCCCCGTGGAGCGCGCCAGGAGCCCGTCGGGCGTGGACTCGAGGGTGACCCGCAGGAGCTTGGCGCGCCCGGGCCGCTCGTGGAGGTCGCCGGCCATGCGGGCGCGCACCCGGGCGGGGAAGGGGGTCGCCATGCCGAGGCACGCCCGGATCCACGGCGCCACGAACACGTGCGTGTTCACCATGCAGCTGACGGGGTTGCCGGGGAGACCGAACAGCGCGGTGGTGTGCCCGCCGCGGCGGAGGGTGCCGAAGGCCAGCGGCTTGCCGGGCTTCATGCGCACCTTCCAGAACGCCATGTCCACACCGAGCCGGGCGAACGCCTCCTTGACGAGGTCGAAGCGCCCCACGCTCACCCCGCCCGTCGTCACGACGGCGTCGTGGTGGAGCGCGGCCTCCAGGAGGTCCACGAGGCCGTCGAGGTCGTCCGGCGCGTCGCCGAGGTCGGTCGCCTCCGCGCCGAGCGTGCGCAGCAGGCCCACGAGCGCGTACGGGTTGCTGGAGTGGATCTGGCCCGGCCCGAGCGGCTGGCCCGGTCGGACGATCTCGTCTCCGGTGGCCAGCACGGCCACGCGCGGCCGGACGCGCACCTGCACGTCGGCGTGCCCGACGGCCGCGAGCAGCCCCAGGCGTGCGGGCGTGAGCCGCTGCCCCGCCGCCACCACCCGGTCGCCGTGGGCGAGGTCGCCTCCCTCGCGACGCACGTTCTCGCCGGGGGAAACGGCGGTCGTCAGGGTCACCCGCCCCTCGGTCGCACCGTCGGTGTCCTCCACGATGACCACGGCGTCCGCGCCCGGCGGCATGGGCGCGCCCGTCATGATGGCCACCGCCTCGCCCGGTCCGACGGGCCCCCCGACGGATCCGGCCCCGACGACCCCGGTGAGCGCGAGGGAGGCGGCCGGCCCGGTGTCGACGGCCCGCACGGCGTACCCGTCCATCGCCGAGTTGTCCCAGGGCGGCACGGCCACCGAGGCGTGCACGTCGGTGGCCGCGAACCGGTCGAGGGCGTCGTGGAGCGGCAGGGTCTCGGGGGGCGTGGGTGCCGCCGTCGCCAGGATCCGCGCGGCGGCTTCGTTCATCGCGAGCATGACGCCCCCTGAAGGCCCTACTGCCGGACCTTGAGCTTCTGACCGGGGTGGATGGTGGACCCGGAGAGCTTGTTCCAGGACTTCAGGTCGGTGACCGACACGCCCTGCGCGCTGGCGATCTTCCCGAGGTTGTCGCCGCGCTGCACGGTGTACGTGGTCCACGAGGAGGCCGGAGCCGCCGCGCGCCCGGTGACCCTCAGCTTCTGCCCGACCTGGATGCTGCTCGCGTTGCGGATGCCGTTGAGCGCCTGCAGGTTGGACGTGGTGGTGCCGTACTTCGAGGCGATGCCCGAGAGGGTCTCGCCGCGCTGGACCGTGTGCGTGGACGTCGCCACCCGGCTCGTGGGCGCCGGGGCCGTGCCGCGCACCTTGAGCTTCTGGCCCACGTAGATGCGACTCCCGGAGATGCCGTTCAGCTCGCGGATGGTGGCCGTCGTGGTGCCGTACCGGGAGGCGATGGCCGAAAGGGTGTCGCCGTTGCGCACGGTGTGCGTGCTCACGGGCGCCTGGGGCGCGGACGCCTTCGGAGCCGAGGTCGTGCTGGCCTTCGCCACGGTCGGCGCTTCGTCGATGTCACCCTCGCTGCCGCCGCGCGGCACGAGCAGGGTCATCCCGATGCGGATGTGGTTCACGTTCTCGAGCCGGTTGGCCTTCTTGAGCGTGGTCACCGACGTCCCGTACTTCGACGCGATGGCCGAGAGCGACTCGCCGCGACGCACGGTGTGACGCACGAACTGGGTGGGCTCGTGGCGCGGGAGCTTCGCCACCGCGGCGACCATCGTGGTCTGCTTCCCGACGGGGACGCGGATGGTGTAGCCCTCCTTTGGAGTCGTGTAGCGGCGGAGGGCCGGGTTGAGGTACTGGAAGTCCTCCACCGACATCCCCGCGGCCTGGGCGAGCTTGCCGACCTCCACCGCCCCGTCCACGTGGACCTCGTCGTAGGCGAGCGCGTCCTGGAAGTCGATGTCGGTGAACCCGTAGCGCTCGGGGTGCTTGCCGATGATGGCCGCGGCCATGATCTTGGGCACGTAGTTGTCGGTCTCGGCGGCCAGGTAGGGGCCCGCCTGGATGGCCCAGAAGTCCGCGGTGCCAGACCGCTGGATGGCACGGCGCACGCGACCCGGACCGGTGTTGTAGGCGGCCCACGCGAGCCGCCAGTCGCCCTTGAAGATCTTGTTCAGCTCGGCGAGGAACGTGATGGCGGCGTCCGTGGACTTCGCGGGGTCGCGGCGGTCGTCCACCCAGTAGTCCACGCGAAGCTTGTAGAGCCGGCCGGTGCTCGGGATGAACTGCCAGAGCCCCGCGGCGTGGGCGTGGCTGTAGGCGTGGGCGTTGTAGCCGCTCTCGATCATCGAGAGGTAGACGAGGTCGCGCGGGAGCCCGGCCTTCTCGAGCTTGGCGTACATCATGGGCCGGTAGCGCGAGCTGCGCGACATCCAGCGCGCGTAGTGCTTGCGGCCGGGGCCCGTGAAGTACTTGATCCACTTGGCGACGCTGCCGTTCACCTCGATCGGGATGTCGAACTCCGAGGGGTCCACCTGGTCGAGGAACAGGGGGTCCACGTAGAGCGCGGCGGCGGGGTCGGAGTACATCCGGTCGTCGATCTCGAGCTCCTCCAGGGCCTCGACCAGTCGGCTGTCGACCTCTTCGGCCTCGGCCTCCTCGATGGCCTGGATCTGGGCCTCGGTGGGGATCTCGCCCTCGAGCTTCTCGACCCACTCCCAGATCCCGTCCGCCTTCGCGGGCTCGGCCTCCACGGCCTCCTCGTCCGCGTCGGGGCCTTCGGCCTCCTGGGCAGCGGGCTCCTCCGACTCCACGTCCGGGGGCGCATCGTCTTCGGACGGCTCGACCGCGGCGCCCTCGGGGGCCTCGACGGCCGGGAGGTCGTCCTCGTCCACCGCGTCGTCGGTGACGGACAGCGTTCCGTTGCGGTCGACCTGGACCTTCGGGAGGTCGGAGACATCGACGGGCGTGGACGCATCGGCAGCGGGCAGGCACAGGGCCAGCCAGGCGAGGAGCTGGGTCATGGGGCCATCCAGGGATAGGCGGGGAGGGGTTCGCGCGTGAGGGACACGCACGGAGAGGAGGACTCCACTTTGCCTGGTCGGGGCCCATTTGTCCAGCTCGCCCGCGCGTGGGCGCGACGCCGGTGAGCGCACCCACCCCCGAGGCGGTCGCGCGAATCGCGGATCGTCCAGGTCTCACCTGGCTCGATGGCGGCCGGGACGGTTGGAGCGTGCTGGCGTGGGACCCCGTGGACGTGGTGCGCGCGGCGCACGGTTGGCCGGCACGGGCGCGCGCGCTGCGCGGGGCGCCACGACCCGGGGAGGGCCCGTTCCGCTCGGGTGTGATGGGCTACGTAGGCTACGGGGCGGGGCACGCCGTGGAGGCGGTGCCCAGCGAGGCCGGGACCCCGGAGCCCCCCGTCTGGCTCGCGCGCTACGAGCACGCCCTCTGCCACCGTGCAGGACGCTGGGAGATCCACGGCGAGCGCGCGTTCCGCGAGGAGGCGCGGCACCTGCTGGGGACGGCTCGGGAGGTCGACCCGCCCGAGCCTCCCACCCGCGTGGCGACCACGTGCACGCGGGAGGGCTACGAGGACCGCGTGCGGCGCATCCTGGCGTGGATCGGGGAGGGCGACTGCTACCAGGTGAACCTCTCGCGGGTGGTCAGGGTGGCGCTCGACGACCCCTTCGACACCTACGTGCGTCTGCATCGTGCGTCCGACGCGGCCATGGGTGCCTGGGTCACCCCCGAGCGCGGTGTGCACGTGCTCTCGAACAGCCCGGAGATCCTGCTCTCCATCGACGGAGATCACCTGCGTTCGGACCCCATCAAGGGCACCCGACCCCGCGGGTCCGACCCCGCCAGCGACCGCGCCCTCGCGGACGAGCTCCTGGCGAGCGCGAAGGACGCCGCCGAGCTCGCCATGATCGTGGATCTCGTGCGCAACGACCTCGGCAGGGTCGCCCGCTACGGCTCGGTCCGCGTGGAGGCGCGCACGCTCCGGTCCCACGCCAACGTCCACCATGCCCACTGGCCGGTGCACGCGGACCTCGCCGCGGGCCACGATGCCTGGGACGCCCTGGCCGCCGTCTTCCCGCCCGGCAGCGTCACGGGAGCCCCGAAGGTCCGGGCCTGCCAGCGGATCGCCGAGCTGGAGCCCGAGCCCCGCGGCGTGTACTGCGGGGCCGTCGGCTACCTCGACGACAGCGGGCGGGGCCGCTGGTCGGTCGCCATCCGCACGGGCGTCTGGGCCGACGGCACGCTGCGGTACCACGTCGGGGGCGGCGTGGTGGCGGACTCCGACCCGAGGTCGGAGTGGGAGGAGACCGAGCACAAGGGCCGCGTGCTGGCCGCGGCCGCCGGCGTCAGCCCCCCGTCTTCTTCTTCACGGAGGTGAGGATCCACTTCGCGACGACCTTCTCCACCCACTCGAAGGGCAGCTCGCGGGTGACCTTGCCCTTGGCGAGCACCTCGCCGTCGCTCATGGCCACCACCGCGGCGTCCTTCAGCTTGAACTCGAGCCGGGGCAGCGCGCCGCCGCCCTCCTCGCACCACGGCGTGGCTCCGACGCCACCGCCGTCGCTGCCGGTCTCCAGGGCGATCTGGAGCTCCTTGATCATCACGTGACCGATGTCCCGCAGGTGGTCCACGATCACGATGTTCACGTCCATCCACTCCTTCTGGAGCTGGGAGCCGAACTCGTCGATGCGGGCCTGCTTGAAGTCGGGGTTGATCTGGTCCAGCTTGTCGAGAGCCGCAGCCAGGTGCTTCTTCAGATCGGGATCGAGCTCCCGGGTCGTGAACTGCTTGCTGAGCTCGCGTGGAGCGCCACCGCTCATCTCCACCTCCGGGGGCATCCTACACCGGACGGCTCAGCCCCTGGCCAGCGTCACCTGCCACTCAGCGAAGCCCACGCTGCGCCAGAAGGCGACGGCCCGGGCATCCGCCACGAGCGTGCCGACCTCCACGCGCGGGTGCCCCGCGTGACGCGCGACGCGCACGAGCTCCTCCACGAGGGCCCGCCCGATCCCGCGCCTCCGGTGGGTGTCCGCCACGTAGAGGTCACCGATGCGGGCCGATGGCGGCAGGTCCACCACGGGCAGCGCGACGCGCGGGTGGGCCGAGAGGAAGGCGACCACCCGGCCGTCCTCCTCCCAGACCAGCGCGTGGGCGAAGGGCTCGCGGGCGAACCAAGAGCCCGCGACGTAGTCGCGCATCACACCCCGGGCGCCCGGGGTGGGCGCATACCTGGGGTCGGCCTCCGCCCCGTTGGCCTGCAGGGCCTCCCAGAGGTCGAGGATCGCCTCCAGGTCGCCGGGGCGGGCCGGACGGATCATCGGAGGATCGAGCGGCCCGCGTAGCGCGCGGCGTTCCCGAGCTGCGCCTCGATGCGGAGGAGCTGGTTGTACTTGGCCACCCGGTCGGTGCGGCAGGGCGCGCCGGTCTTGATCTGGCCCGTGCCGCACGCCACCGCGAGGTCCGCGATGGTGACGTCCTCGGTCTCGCCGGACCGGTGGGACATCACGGACGTGTAGGAGGCGCGGTGCGCCGTGCCCACGGCGTCGAGGGTCTCGGAGAGGGTGCCGATCTGGTTGACCTTCACGAGGATGGAGTTCGCCACGCCGCGGCTGATGCCGTCCTTCAGGCGGCTCGTGTTGGTCACGAACAGGTCGTCACCGACGAGCTGCGCGCGGCCACCGAGCTTCGCGGTGAGGGTGGCCCAGCCGTCCCAGTCGTTCTCGTCGAGGCCGTCCTCGATGGAGAACAGGGGGTAGGCGTCCACGAGCTCCGCGTAGTACGCCACGAGCTCGTCCGACGACCAGGTCTTGCCCTCGCCGGCGAGCTGGTAGGCGCCGTCCTTCCAGAGCTCGGAGGCCGCCACGTCGAGGGCGAGCACGATCTGGTCGCCCAGCGTGTAGCCCGCCTTCTCGACGGCCTCGCAGATGGCGTCGAGGGCGGCGCGGTTGCTCTCGAGGTTCGGCGCGAAGCCGCCCTCGTCGCCCACGCCCGTCCCGAGCCCACGGCCCGAGAGCACCTTCTTGAGGTGGTGGTAGATCTCGGTGCCCCAGCGGAGCCCCTCGGCGAACGACGCGGCGCCCACCGGCATCACCATGAACTCCTGGATGTCCACGTTGTTGTCGGCGTGGGAGCCACCGTTGAGGATGTTGAGCATCGGGACGGGGAGGAGGTTGGCGCCCGCACCGCCGACGTAGCGGTAGAGCGGCAGCCCCGTGGCGGCCGCCCCGGCCTTGGCGGCCGCGAGCGAGGCCCCGAGGATGGCGTTGGCGCCGAGCCGGCTCTTGTTCGGGGTGCCGTCCAGCTCGACGAGCAGGGCGTCGATGGCGGTCTGGTCGCGCACGTCGAGGCCGATCAGCTGGTCGGCGATCGGGCCGTTCACGTTGGCCACCGCCTGCGCCACACCCTTGCCCAGCCAGCGGGAGGCGTCGCCGTCGCGCAGCTCCACCGCCTCGTGCTCGCCGGTGCTCGCGCCCGACGGGACCGCCGCGCGCCCGCGATGCCCGTGCTCCGTGACGATCTCCACCTCGACCGTGGGGTTGCCGCGAGAATCGAGGATGGTGCGTCCCTGCACCTCGTAGATCGTAGCCATGTGAAGCTCCTTCGTCGGTCGTGCGCGCGGGTAACCCGGTTGGCTCCGGCACGGGGGGGTGGGTAGGATGCGCCCGATGCGTACCGTGATCCCCGCCGTCCTCACCTGTGCCCTCCTCTTCGCCACGCCGGCGCACGCGCGCTCCGTGAAGTGGCTCGCGAAGGGCGCGACCGTCGAGATCCAGGGCCCCGTGGACGTCCCGCTCTACCGCGGCGACTACGGTGGCCACCGCCCGCTCGTGCGCATCGAGACGCCCGGGAAGAGCGCCCCGCGCGCCGATCTCGCGGTCGTGGACATCGCCCACGGGTGGACCCGGATCGGCTGGAAGACCGTGCGCCAGCTCGGCCTCGTGCCCGAGGAGACCTCGCTCCAGGGCCGCTACGCCCAGGTCGTGGTGCTCCCCGAGGTGCGGATCGGCGACCTCGTGATCCGCGATCTCCGCGCCCAGGTGGACGACTCGGAGGTGCCCGTGCTCGGTCTGGCCGCGATCCCCGGCCTGGCCACGGCGATCCTCGCGAGCGAGGGCAAGGTGCGCTTCGTGCCCGCTTCCCAGGGGCGCGAGCTCGTGCAGGGCGTGGGCGAGGCCCTGGAGATCCGCCGTCAGACCGCGGGGACCTGGAAGGCGGGCAGCGAGAAGGAGCACGGGAACGGCATGGCGCTCTCCACTCCGGGCGCCCTCTCCGGTGAGGACGGGTGGCTCCAGCTGCGCACGGACGTGTCCACCACCCACGCCACACCCGCGTACGACGACAACCGGGTGCGCCGGCGGGGTGGCGAGCTCCACCTCCGGGGCCGCGGGCGCATCGGAGAGGTCGAGCTGGCCGAGAGCTGGGTGGTCCGGGACGGCTCGCTGTCCGACAAGGCCGAGGGGCTCGTGGGGGCGCTCGGCTACGACCAGCTCTACGCGGTCGACCTCGCGGTGAGCCCGTCCCACGGGCTCGTGGCCGTGAAGGAGGCCTTCCAGCCGAAGTGGGAGCGGGCGGAGGCCGTGCGGCTCGAGGTCGCGAAGGCCGCCCACACCGCAGCAGGCCTGCCGAGCGCGGACGAGCGCGTGGACCGGCCGCCCAAGATCGGGTTCGACAAGGGCGGCCCCGAGGCGGACCCCAAGGGCGACCCCGGGGATCCCTCCACCCTCCGGCTGGAGCGCGATCTGGCCGTGGCGCTCTGGGACGTGGGTGACCTCGACGCCGCCATCCCGTTCTTCCTGCGGGCCTCCGAGGCCGCGGGCGACCATTGCGGCCCCCACATGGAGCTCGGCCTGAAGCGGCTCGCGTGGTCGGGCTCGATGCAGCAGCAGAAGTTCATCGTGGAGCTGATCCGCCAGCCCCTCCGGCAGGCGGGCGAGCTCTGGGACCGCTGGGACGCGCTCGACCCCAAGACCCGCGAGGCGGTGCGCAAGGGCAAGGACGTGGCCACGGACGTCTTCCAGATCGAGCAGGAGTCGCGGTGCCTGACGGCCTGGGGCACGCTCATGGCGGCCTACGTGGCCCAGGGCAACACGGCCGAGAGCTCCGCGATCTACAAGGACCACTACGGGCGCGACCCCCTCGTGGCCTTCGCGCAGGGCCTCTCGCTCCTCGAGCAGGGGCAGGCGAAGACCGCCGAGATCCCGATCCGCGAGGCGCTCTCGTTCGACGTGGCCGAGAAGGGCGACATCAAGCTCGGTCTCGGGCGGGCCCAGGCCGTCCAGGGTCTCCGGGAGCCCGTGCTCGAGCTGGTGAAGGAGGTCCCGGCCCTCGAGCTCGACCACGGGCTGGCGGCCGCGATGATCGCCCTCGAGTGGGGCCGGATGCTGGATGGCGACGAGGGGCCGGCGGAGATGGCCCGGCGCCTCGTGAAGGCCGACCCCTTCTGGATCCCCGCGCAGCTCGTGGCCATCTGGCGCGGCGTGGAGGAGGCGGACGCCACGCAGCTCCGCGCGGAGCTCGTGCGCCAGCAGGCCCGCGACGCGGGCTCCACCGAGGTGGAGGTGTACCGCGCCGTGCTCCAGGCCCTCGAGGGGCAGGGCGCCGAGGCGCGGAAGGCGCTGCGCACCCTCCAGAAGTCCCGTCCGCCCACGCCGGACCTCTTCGCGGCCCTCGCCCTCGTGGCGTCGATCAACGGTCGCCTCGATCGTGTGGAGGAGAACCTGCTGGAGCTCCGCCTGCGCTACCCGGCCATGCCCTTCGACGACCTCGACCTCCCGCGCGCCCCGGCCGAGCCCGAGCCCACCGCGCCGTGAGGACGGGATAGAATCTCCACGTGTTCTGCAGCCCTTTCGACGAAGCTCTCGCCCACCAGGGCCCCCCCGGCGTCTTCCTCCCAGACCCCGAGGGTGCGCTGCGCTTCCACCCCAGCTGGACCCGCGACGCCTGGGGCCGGGCGCCGGGCCCGCATGCACTGGAGTGGAGCTGGCAGCTCTTCCGCGACCGCGGCACCGGCTACGTGCAGGTGGCGCTGGTCACCTCGCCCTCCCTCGTGGCCGAGCACCCGCGGATGGACGTGCGCGTGTTCCCCTCCCGCGAGGCGGCCGAGGCGGCGCGGGCGGCCTACGGCTCGCCACCCCTCGCGAGCGACCCGTGGTGATCGTCGCGCTCCTCGGGGTCGTCCTGGCCCAGGAGAGCGACGACGACCTCGACGATCCGGAGGTCTCCGAGACGGTCATCGTGTACTCCAAGGAGGAGATGGACCGCGCCCGGGAGGCCGTGATCCAGGAGCTCGCCGACCTCGGGTACGACAAGGTCCTCGAGAAGGACGGCGCCATCGTCCTCCGCCACCAGCAGGCCTGGAAGGGCGACGTCTGGCTGCACGACGACGGCTGGATGCGCATCAAGCGCCAGCCGGTGCGCCTCGAGGCGCCCGCCACCCCATTCAGCCGCGCCAACAGGGCCGGCGCGTGGGCCGGGTGCATCCTGCTCCCGTTCCGCTGTGTGCGCGCCGGGGGCCAGTTCGTGAGCGAGCGCAAGTTCGTGGCCGTGGAGACCCGTACCACCGAGCGCATCGCGCCCGACGTCTCCACCTGGGGCGATCGGGTGGCGGACTACCGCACCGGGCAGAAGATCGACGGTCTCCCGGCCCGTCTGGAGGCCCTGTGGCTGCGCGGGGAGCCGCTGGAGGGCGAGGGGAGCCTGGCCTCCGTCGAGGAGCGCAAGGAGGCCCTGCTGCGGTACTGGGAGACCCGGACCGACAACCCGTGGGGCGAGGCCGTCCGCGGCACCGTGGAGGCCTTCATCCGCGGTGAGGTCCAGAGCTCGGACACGCCCTTCACGGACGACGAGATCGCGTCGTTCAACCGGCGGAGCCGGGCGGGGCGCGCGCTGGACCTGGAGAGGCGGTGAGCCGTCCTGTGGCCTGGTGGCACCTCGCGCGGCCGCGGATGGTGCCCTTCCTCCTCCTGCTGCCGTTCTTCGGCTTCGCCTTCGCGCACTGGGACCGGGCCCTCGAGATGCGCGGCGGGGACGGGCTGCTCTGGGTGTTCGCCGCCTGGACCCTCCTCAACGCGGGCACCATGTGGCTCAACGCCGAGCTGGACCGCGACGAGGGCGACGTCCTGCTCGGCCGGGCGGTGCCGGTGCCGACGGGGACCGCCTCGGCCGGGTACGTCGCGCTCCTGGCGTGCGTCCCGGTGGCCTGGGTGGGCAGCCCGCTCTCGGGCGCCGCGGCGGCCGTGTGCGCCGTGCTGGCTGTGTTCTACAGCCATCCGGCGCTCGCCTGGAAGGGGCACCCCGTGGGCGGGCCCTTCGTGAACGTCGTGGGGTACGGGTTGCTCTCGCCCCTGGCGGGCTGGGCGGTGGTGGACGTGCCCACGAACCCCCGCACGCTCGTGGCCTGGGCCCTGTTCGGGGTCGGGATCCTCTCGCCCTACCTGCTCGCCCAGGCGTTCCAGGGGGACGAGGACCGCGCGCGCGGCTACCGCACCGCGGTCGTCGCGCTGGGGCCGCAGCGCACCCTCCACCTCGCGAGGGCCGCCATGGCGGGCGTGATGCTCGGTGGATTCGCGCTGGCCGTCATCGGCTGGTTCCCGCGGGTCTGCCTGGTGGCGCTGCCGCTCTGGCTCTGGGTGGACGACCTGCTCCGTCGCTGGGCCCAGCTGCCGGACGGCGGGTCGAGCGCGTGGGCCCTCCGCTACGCCCGGCGTGTGCTGGTGTCCGTCGTGGTGCTCGTGTCGCTCTGCTTCGTGGAGTACGCCCGCCAGAGCTACGCCCACGAGCCCGTCGCGGGGTTGGGCACGGCCTCCGGCCGGCCGACCGACCGTCCTCACCTGCCCCCGCACCTGATGCGGGTCTGGGAGGCCACCCATGGCGCGGTCCTCGAGTGAGCTGGATCCGGCCGTCGTCCGGCAGCTCGCCCACGACATCAAGAACCCCCTCACCGCCGTCCGGGTGCTCGCGGACATGCTGCTCGACGAGGCGCCACCGGGCGTGGCGAGCGACCTGCGGGAGCTCCTGGGGGCGGTCGACCTCGCGGTCGTCCAGGCCGAGGACCTGGCCCTCTACGCGCGCATGCACCTCGAGGAGACCGGCCAGACGCCGAGCCGTCCCCTGGGGAGCGTCGTGCGGGATGTGTGCGATCGGCCCGCCCTGGCCGGCGTGGTGGTGGCCGGACACTCGGATCGGCCCGTCCCGCTCGGGCCAGCGCGCCGCGTGCTCACCGCGGTGCTCGCCAACGCCGTGCGGCTCGGTGTGCCTGTCCGTGTGACGCTGGACGGGGTGACGGTCTCCGTGGAGCACGACGTGGCGGTCGACCCCGTCATCGCCGAGCGGCTCGTGCTCCCCGGAGGTGCCGAGGCCGCGCGGAAGGCCGGCCTCCGGGTGTCCACCCTGGGTCTCTGGGTGCCCGCCGAGCTCGCCCGGCGGTCGGGGGGCTCGGTGGTGGTCTCGGGCGGCGCGCGGCTCGTGGTGCTGGTGCGCCTGCCCGGGTGATCAGGGCTTCTCGGTCCAGGGCCCGCCGTGCTCGCCGAACACGGTGCCGAACACGGCCACACCGCTGCCGACGATCCCCGTGGCGCAGCCCACGACGTGCGCGAGCACGACGGCCACGAGCATGGTCGCCCGGATCAGGCCGGTGGGACGCTTCAGGAGGAAGATCGAGATCAGCCGCAGGCTCGCCAGCATCACGATCGACGAGAACACCACGGTGACGAGCGTGGAGAAGCCCGCGATCCCCGCCAGCCAGTAGCGGGTGCTCGTCATGGGCTCGCCCTCGAGGGGGTGCAGGGCGGGACCGAGCGCCAGGAACACCGCCAGGCTCACCCCGGCGAGCACGTGCACACCGAGGCTCGCGAGGTGGACCGCGAACATCGGCAGCGGGCTCGGGAACGGCGGGAGTTGCTCTTCGCTCACGGGCCGACTGTACCGCGGGAGGTGCCGTCGAGGCCTGGCACGTCGATGAGGGTCATGCCGCTGCCGATCGCGAGCACGGCCGCGAACGTCAGGAAGAGGTCCCAGCTCGGCTCGTCGGGCGGGGTGTCCGTCGCGATCCGGAAGGCCAGGACGGCGCCGATCAGGATGAGGATGCCGTCGCCCGTGAGCATCCACATGCCGGCGACGACGGCCAGGAGCAGCCACCGCTGGGTGCGGTCGAGGGCGCGCAGGCCTCTGGAGCCGTCGAGCTGCCAGAAGGGGATGAGGTTGAACAGGTTGAGCCAGCCGCCCACCTTGCCCACGGCCACCCAGGACGGCCACCCCGCGGCCACCCCCACGCCCCACGCGAACAGCGCGGCGGCGATGCCCCACACGGGCCCGGCGAGGCCGACCCGGGCGTCCTCCCGGACGGTCTGGGGGTACTGGTCGAGGCGCACGAAGGCCCCGAGACCCGGCACGAACATCGGCGCGGAGGCCCGGATGCCGTACCGCTGGAGCGCGAACACGTGGCCCATCTCGTGCACGTAGAGGCTCGCCAGGAGACCCACCGCGAAGCGCCAGCCGAAGGCCGCCCAGTACACGCCGAGCGACACGAACATGGAGACCATCATCTTCCACTTCGTGAGCCCGAGGAGCAGCACCTTGCCCTTGGTGAGGGCGAGGAACACGAACGCCTTCAGCTTCCAGAGCACCAGGGCAGCCGTGCCGAGAGCGCCGCCGGCCCCCGCCAACCGCCCGAGCCACGAGCGGTCGTCGGGCGCGGGGCTGGTGTCCACCGCCTGTACGTCCTGGGCGATTCGCGCGCGGATGGCCTCGGCCTGGCGGCTGCCATGGGGCAACAGGTCGAGCGCCTCACGCCAGAGCCGCAGGCGCTCCGTGGGGTCCGTGGCCTCGGACGCCTCGCGCGCGAGCACCTTCAGACGGTCGGCGTGGACGAGCGCGTGGCAGTGGCTGCAGGCGAGCGCCCCGGGCAGGAGCTGCCCGCCGCACGAGCGACAGTCAGGCATTCCCGGCTGCGAAGGGCCCCTCGAAGACCGGCTTGCGGCCGCCGGTCATCTGGATGGCCTGGAAGATCGCGAAACCGTAGATCAGGAGGCTGATGAAGCCGCCCGAGCTGATGGTGAGGGGGATGAGGGCCACGAGCATGATGGGCGTGCCCACGACGATCATGAACAGCGCCTCGAACGCGGACCCGCCGTCGTCGAAGTACGTCATCCACCCGGCGGACACGGCCTCGTTGAACACGATGGCGAAGTACGTGAGCACGGCGGCGAGGAGCTGGTAGACGATCCCCCCCCGACCCGCGCCCAGCATCACGCCGAAGGCCACGCCTGCGCCCGCGAGGATCGCGATGAGGCCGATGTTGAAGCCGGTGATGCCGCCCACGATGCCCCAGAGGCCACCGCAGACGATGGCGGCCACCGTACCGAACGCGAACGCCTTCGCGAGGCCCGCCACACTGAAGCCCCCGGCGGACTCGCGCTCTGCCTTGCAGCTGTCGCACAGGGCGTAGCGGCGGTCTTCCACCCAGAAGACGTCGCGCAGGGTGCCTCCGCAGGCGCCGCAGGAGGTGGGGAGCTGGGGCGGAGCGTCGAACTCCGCCTGATCGAACTGGAGATCGGCGTCAGACATGGCGGGGGCCATAACGCACGCCCGGGACGGTGGGAATGCACGCCGGTCTTTTCGGGCTAACAGGGGGTCCGGAGGATCCATGACGCTGCTCGTCGCCGCCGCTCTCGCCGGGGGAGCCCCCGCTGCTCTCAACGAGCCCGTGTGGGTCGAGGCGGATGCGCTCTCGCCCCGCCTCTGCGTCTCCATGGTGCCGTCCGCCGGCCCGTTCAAGAAGCGGAACGCCGAGGGGTGGGCCCAGGTCCGCGAGCTGCTGGCGGCGGGGGACGTGGCGGCCGCCGCGAAGCTCGTGCGCGGGCTCGAGGCGCATCCGGCCCAGCGCAGCGTGCTCGGCGCGGCGTACGTGACCGGGAAGGGCGTGGCCATCGACCTCGAGCCGCTCGTGGAGCGCTACCCGGACGACGCGTGCCTGCGGGTGCTCGCGGCCAGCGCGGCGCTCAAGGAGAACGACGTCCAGGCCGTGTCGCGGAACCTGGAGGCCGCGCTCGCCATCTGGCCCACCAACGAGGACGTCCGTGCGCTCTCGGTGTTGGTGGACGGACCGGACTGGGAGGAGCGGGTGGCCGCGGCCATCGCGGCGCGGCCGGACGATCCGCGGCTCCGCTACACCATCGCCCAGCTCGCGGAGAGCCGGGGCGACACGGCCATGGCGGCCGAGGGCTACGCGAAGGTCTACGCGGCCGGGCACCAGGAGGTCGGGGCCCGCCTGGCGTCGCTCGCCCTGCGGGCCGGCAACCTCGATGCCTACCTGATGGTGGCCACCCGCGAGCATCCCGTGCAGATCCCGGCCGTCGTGGAGGCGGAGGCGAAGGGCGCGGCGTACCGGTCCTGGCTGGGGCTCGAGGGCGACGGCGACCGGCTGGACGCGATCATCGAGACGTCCAAGGGCGACCTCCGCTGCACGCTGGACGTCACCAACGCGCCCATGACGATCATGAGCTTCGTGGGCCTGGCGCGCGGCGAGGTGGCCGTGGACGGGGCGGCGGGCCGCCCGTTCTACGACGGCACGATCTTCCACCGGGTGATCCCGGACTTCATGATCCAGGGGGGCGACCCCGAGGGCTCCGGTCGCGGCGGCCCGGGCTTCCGGTTCGACGACGAGCCCGCGCCGCGCGGCAGCTTCGATCGTCCCGGCCTGATGGCCATGGCGAACGCCGGGCCCAACACGAACGGCTCGCAGTTCTTCGTCACCGAGGTCCCGACGCCGCACCTCTCCGGCAAGCACACGATCTTCGGGGCCTGCGACGACGACTCGGTGCGGCTCGTGGAGCGGATCGCCCGCGTGAAGACGAACGACACGGGACGCCCCACCGAGGACGTCGTGATCGAGCACATCCGCTTCGAGGTCGTGCCCAGGTAGCGAAAGCGCTTCACACCTCTGCGCCGATGTGCGATGATGAGGATGTGGACCCCGGTGTGGGGTCGTTTTGTGCGTTTTTGTCTTGTCTGGAGCACGCTATGCGTCTGTTGTTCCTGTCTGTGGTCATCACGGGTCTGTTCGCCTGCGCGAGCGACAACACCCTCGACACCCTTCAGATCCCCCCCGCCCCCGAAGCGGATGCGGACACCGACGCGGACTCGGATACCGACGATCCCGGTACCGGCACCCGCGACATCGACGCTGACGCCGATGCGGACGCGGACAGCGACACCGACACGGACTCCGATACCGACGCCGACAGTGACGCCGACGCCGACAGCGACACGGACTCGGACGCCGACAGCGACGCGGACTCGGACGCCGACAGCGACGCGGACTCGGACGCCGACAGCGACGCGGACTCCGATGCGGACAGCGACGCCGACACCGACACCACGACGGATGGCGGGCTCGACGGCTACGTCTGCGCGCCGAGCGGCACCACGAACATCTCGGGCGCCCGCGTGGAGGTCGTGCACGGCGGCGGGGTCGCCTACGACGTGAGCGACGGTGACGGCTACTTCATGATCACGGGCCTCCAGCCCGGCCCGGCCACCCTCACGCTCACCAAGGGCTCGTTCTCCCACACCACCACCGTCACCATCCAGGCGGGCGGTGTGGTCACGACCCTGCCGGCCACCGAGTGCCTCGAGCAGAACGACGTGAGCATCATGGTCGTCGAGGGCGAGTGGGACGACATCGGCTCCGTGCTCGACACCCTCGGGCTCACGTACGACACGGTCGACGGCACGGTGCCCGGCCAGGCCGCCTCGTTCCTCACGAACCCCACGCTCATGGGCACGTACGACATCATCTTCTTCAACTGCGGCATCGACGACGGCTGGATGACGCAGCAGGCCGCGGTCACCACGAACATCCAGAGCTACGTCGCGGCGGGCGGCTCGGTGTACGCCAGCGACTACGCGTACTGGTTCGTGGAGGCGAGCTACCCCTCGCAGATCGACTTCTTCGGTGACGACACGTTCTTCGGCGAGCCGATGCTGGGTATGGAGGGCTACATCACCGCCAACGTGGTGGACCCCTCCATGGCGGCCATCGTGGGCCCCACCGCCCAGCTCAACATGGACCTCGGCTACTGGGTCGTCATGCAGAGCGCCACGGCCACGACGCTCGTGAGCGGGACCTTCGACGTGGAGGATCCCCTCGACTGGTGGAACACGCTGTCGGTCACCGGGCCCCTCGCGGTGCGCTTCTCGGTCGGGCAGGGTGACGTGCTCTACACGTCCTTCCACAACGAGCAGCAGAGCACGTTCGCGATGGACCGCCTGCTCGAGGACATCGTCCTCTCGCTCTGACCGCTACGGGACCAGGTCCGCGTCGTCCCGCGGCGCGACCTGGTACACCGAGGTGTAGTGCAGCGGCCCCGCGATGCTCGTGAACGTGTCGTCCACGGCGGGCGGGAAGCCCGACCAGGTGGACAGGAAGCTGCTCACGCGGCCGTCGTCGGGCCCGACATCGTCCCCGACCTGGAAGGAGCTCGCCGCCACGGACGTCACGTGCACGTCGCGCACCTCGACCACCACGCCCTCCCAGGGCTCCGCCGTTGGCCCCGCCAGGGTCCCGGCGCGCACGTGCACCGGGGTCACCGGCCCGGCCGGGACGAACGAGGTCACCGAGCCTGAGGGGCTCGCCGTGACGTCCACCTCGGACACCCCGAAGTACTCGTCGTACAGGCCCGTGACGATGACGATGTCGTTGCGGGCGACCGTCCACGTGGACTGCCAGCCGTCCCCGAGGAACACCCAGATCCCGCTGCGCTCACCGCCCGTCCCCGCCTGGAGGAAGAGCCCGTCGCGGCCGAGGCCGGTGGCCACACCGGTCAGGGTGACCGTGGTGCCCTCTACCACGTCGGACTGCTGGAGATGGTAGGGGGTCGCGGCCACCGGGGACGCCGTGAGGTCGAGGGCCGGCATGGCGTCCGCCTCGCTCCGGGGCTCGATCTTGAACGCTCCGAAGGTGTGGTTCAGCGGGCCGCGGATCCGTCGCACCTCCCGACCCGGCGGGCGGCTGGAGAGCAGCACGGAGGTGTGGAGGAAGTCGTCGACGAGCACCGTGGAGGTCCCGTCGGTGACGGACCACTCGCCGAACCCGAGGTCGCTGCTGGCCACCGTGACGTCCTGGACCTCGACGAGCACGCTCTCGAGCTGCTCCCCGTAGGCCGCGATGTCCGTGGGCGTCGTGATCCACGGGCTGGGCAGGGCTTCGGTCCCCACCACGGCGAAGGCTCCATCCACGCCCGCGTTGGGGACGTGGAGCTCGGAGAGCCCGTCGAACTCGGTGTACAGACCGCTGACGGCCACGGTGTCGCCCGGGAGCACCTCGCCCCAGGTCGTGCGCCAGTTGTTGCCCAGGTACACGAACAGCCCGCTGTACCAGCCTGCTCCGCGCTGCACGAACAGCCCGTTGCTCCCGAGGCCGGTGACCACGGCGGGCTCCAGCTCGATGAGGTCGTTGGGCGTGAAGACCTCCTGCTGCACCTCGAAGATCCGCACGGGTCCTGCGGTGTCGAGGTCCGCTGCCGTGCGCGGCTCGATCTTGTACGCCCCGAAGTTGTGGCCGACCACACCGGTGACGGAGTCGAAGGCCTCGAGGGCGTCGCCCGGGAAGCCCGCCCAGCCGTGCATGTGGTCGTCGACCACGAACGTCCCCGCGGCATCACCGAGCTGCATCTCGCCGAACCCGAGGTCGGGCACGGTGATCCAGGCGTCCGCCACGGTCACGAGCACGCCCTCCCAGGCCTCCGAGAGGTCGGTCGAGACGAGCGGCTCGGGAGCCAGGGGTGCTCCGGTGCCGACCGGGGTGATGGTGATGCCCGAGGCTGCCGTGCCGTCGATCTCGGTGAGGTCGAAGTACTCCTTCACCTCGCCGATGACGTCCACGCGGTCGCCTACGGCGACATCCCGGGCCCAGCCCACGTCCATGAACACGAACAGGCCGCTCCACTCACCGCCGGCCTCCTCCTGGACCCAGAAGCCGTCGAACGCGACGCCGGTGACCACCACACCCTCCAGCGCCACGACGGCGCCGGGCGCCACGAGGCCCTGCTGCACGTCGTAGATCGTGGTCCCACCGCCCGAGGTGTCCGTGTCCGCGTCGGTATCCGTGTCCGCGTCCGTGTCGGCATCGGTGTCCGCGTCGGTGTCTGCGTCGGTGTCTGCGTCCGTGTCGGCATCGGTGTCCGCGTCGGTGTCGGCATCGGTGTCCGCGTCCGTGTCGGCATCGGTGTCTGCGTCGGTGTCCGCGTCCGAGTCGGCATCGGTATCGGCGTCCGTGTCGGCATCGGTATCGGCATCCGAGTCGGCATCGGTATCGGCATCCGAGTCGGCATCGGTGTCCGCGTCCGAGTCGGCATCGGTGTCCGCGTCCGAGTCGGCATCGGTATCCGCATCGGTGTCGGCATCGGTGTCCGCGTCCGAGTCGGCGTCGGTGTCCGCGTCCGAGTCGGCATCGGTGTCCGCGTCCGTGTCGGAGTCGGTGTCCGCGTCGGTGTCCGCGTCCGCGTCGGGCTCCGGCGCCGTGGGCGTGGGCGGCGGGCAGCCGACGAGAAGGGCGAGCATCAGGGGCAGGGCGCGCATGGGGCCTCCAGGCGGCCGACCTGGAGGCTCGCAGGGGACCGGCTAGCGATCGAGGGGCGCGAACAGGTCGACCGGGTTTCCGTCCGGGTCGTGCACCTGTGCGTAACGCTGACCCCAGAAGGCGTCCCAGGGTGCCTTGACTCCTTCGTATCCAGCCGCCACCACGCGGGCGTACGTCGCGTCCACGTCGGCTGGACCGTCGCAGAGGAACGCCAGGCCCATGCGGTGCCCGCCACTGGGCGGCTCCCAGTCCATGAAGCTCCGCACGACGTCCACCGTGTCGAAGAGCACGCGCACACCGCCGTCCAGCGTGGCCTCCACGTGGGCCTCGCCGTCGGCGGACGCCGGGATGTCGAGGCCGAGCAGGCGGTAGAAGGCGAGGGTGGCCGGCATGTCGTCGACGACGAAGCCGAAGGCGTTCAGGGTGGGCATCATTCCTCCAGGAGCTGCAGCAGCACCCTCACCACGGGAACGGCGAGGCTGTTGCCGAGCAGCCTGTAGCTCCGCGCGGGGTCTTCGGGGAGCGAGAATCCCTCGGGGAAGCCCATCAGCCGCGCGACCTCCGAGGGGCTGAAGCGCCGTACACGCCCGTCCTGGCGGAGGTAGCTGCCCGCGTACACGGGCGATCGGCCGTAGGCGCCGGTGAAGCAGCAGGCGACGGCCTCCGGATCCGCGGCGTCCACCACGTGCAGCGCGTCGCCGAAGCGGCGGAGGAAGTCCGCGTCGAGCTCGGTGTGGGCGGGGGGATCGGGGTCCAGGAAGGTCGCCAGGGGCAGCGGGACGGGCTCTGGCATGTGGAGGGTCACGGGGCGCCGCGAGGCCACGAGGTAGAAGCGGCGGCGCTGCACGGGCCACCCGAGGGCCGAGGGACACCACTCGACCTCCGCGAGGTGATGGTCCCGGAGGGCGTGGCGGAGGCGGGCGTGGGCCACCGAGCCCTCGAAGCCCGGCACGTTCTCGACCACGACGGTGTCGGGCGCGTGGGTCTCGAAGACGTCGAGGAGGTGCAGGAGGCTCTCGCAGCGACGGTCGTCGACGTCCCGCCTGGCGCCCCGCACGGTGAACGGTTGGCACGGCGGGGACATCCACCAGACGGGCGCGCCGAACCCCGCGAGCCGCTCCGGGCGCACGGAGACGAGGTTCAGGCGGTGGGCCGGGTGGTCGAAGTTCGCCGTGTAGACGGCGTGGGCGAAGGGGTCGTGATCGATGGCGGCCACCACGTCCGCCCCGGTCGCCGCGACCCCACCGATGCCCGCGTAGAGCTCGAGGACCCTCAACGCCGACCGAGCCAGCGCAGGCCGGGGGAACGACCGCTGGCGCAGGTCAGGCCAGGCGGAGGGGCGACGTCCTGCGTGTCGGTGTCCACGTCCGTGTCGGCATCGGCATCGGCGTCCGCGTCGGCATCGGTGTCCGCGTCCGCGTCGGCATCGGTGTCCGCGTCCGCGTCGGCATCGGTGTCCGCGTCCGCGTCCGCGTCGGCATCGGTGTCCGCGTCCGCGTCGACATCGGTGTCCGCGTCGGTGTCCGTGTCGGCATCGGTGTCCGCATCCGTGTCGGTGTCGGTGTCGGTGTCGGTGTCGGTGTCGGTGTCGGTGTCCGCGTCCGTGTCGGCATCGGTATCCGCATCAGTGTCCGCGTCCGTGTCGGCATCGGTGTCCGCGTCCGTGTCGGCATCGGTGTCCGCGTCCGTGTCGGCGTCGGTGTCCGTGTCGGTGTCCGCCTCACCGACGCAGACGTTCCCCTGGCAGTCCTCCGAGTCACACTCCTTGGGGGTCGTGCAGTCGTGGCCCGCCATCCACTTGCACGTCGGGGCGCACTCGGCGTCCAGCCACGGCTCGCAGACCTCACCTGGCGCCACCACGCCGTCCCCACAGCTGCCCTCCGCGAGCGCGAGGACGACGCCGGTCCGACCCGTGACGTCGAAGCTCACGACGTCCCCCTCGGCATACCCGCCGATCTTCGGCTCGTCGGGCTCGAAGAGGCCATCCCCGTCCGCATCGACCGCCATGTAGAGCGACACACCGGGAGCCTCGGTGTACACGACCGTCACCCACACGCGGTCCGGCGAGCCGACCTGGTCGACCTGGTACCGGTAGGGCAGGATGCCGGGCACGTTGCCGGTGGTGGTGGTGTCGTCCTCGCACAGCGACACCAGCGCGAACGCGCCGTCCGCCAGGGGCGTCGCGGGCGCACCGAAGTCGATGGGGCCCTCCGCTGTGGAGGTTGCGAGCTGGCCGTTCGGGTGCACGCTGAGGCGCTGGTCGAGCCCTGTGGAGGTGTCTCGACCGATGCCGATGGTCTCGCGCTGCAGCGGGCAGATCTCCGCGGGGATGAGCGGGCCCGCGGGGCCCTGGAGGAGGTCCGGGGAGGCCAGGGTGAGGCCGTGCTTCAGCGCCAGGTAGGTGGAGATCCGGTTGCGCTGGGGTATGTCGATGGACCCGTCGATGAGTACGATCTCGTAGAGGTCGCCGTGGTACGCGATCCCCGGCTGGCCCGTGAGGCCGTAGGCCGCGCGCCCGACGCTTCGGGTGCCGCCCCCGAACATGGAGAATTGGGTGCCACCTGAGGTGTTGGCTGCCGCCTCGAGGCCGTCCAGGTCGAGACGTTGCCCGGGGGGCCCGGCGCTCACGGCCATCACGGTGGTGTTCTCGAGCCCGTTGGGGGTGGCGATGTCCATCCGTGGCGCGTACCCGAACGTGACGAGCGTTCTGCCGTTGAGCGTGAGGTAGGCGGGCCATCCCGCGTCGCTGTTGCCCCCGCCGAAGTCGAAGGGGAAGCCGTTCGCGACGCGGCCGTCGTCGGCATCGATCACGGCGAACACGTGCGCTTCGGAGGGCTCGGACACGAAGGGGTCGGCGAGGATGAGGCCGCTGGTGGCGTCGAAGTGGTAGCCCGCGTGGCCGTTCAGGAGGGGGGCGGTGGCGGGGCTGGAGAGGTCGAAGGGGACGAAGGGGTGCGGCCCCATCTGGGCGGGCCAGATCCCCATGACGATGGGGTCGTCGCCACGCAGGTGCAGCGCGACGGGCGCGAAGCCCGTGAACGCCTGGGTCGACGGGTCGGCGGGTGACGGAGCGTCCACAGGAGCACACGCGCACAACACCAGGGCCAGCCACCTCATGCGTCCTCCCGCCACCCTCCGGCGTCCAGCCAGTCGTCGAGCGTGGCGAGGGTACCCTCCAGGCCCGGGCCCACATCGTAGATCGCCTGGAAGGACGTGGGATCGTAGGGACGACGAACCGTGCGCTCGGGGTCGAAGGGCACGCGCTCGACGTCCGGATCGCCGACCGAGCGCTGGAGCTCCCCGACGCTCGAGAGGAGCCCGGCGCCGAGGGCCTTCAGCACACCGTCCTCCTCCACGAGCCCGAACTCCAGCGTGTACCAGTAGACCCGCGTGAGGCGCTCGATCTCCCAGGGTGTCGCCCGCTCCGCGCACTCGCCGAACCGCCGGGAGGTGGCGCGGATGCCGGGGTGGAGCAGGCTCGCGGCGTGCCCCACCAGCTCGTGCACCACGTCGGGCTCGGGCGTGTAGAACGGCCGGCTCGCGTGGCGGATGTACTGGGTGGACAGGAACACCCCGCGGCCCAGGTGGCGCAGGAAGATCGCGGCGTCCACGAGGCCCGCCACGGGCTCCATGCGGAACCCGGCCTCTCCGAGGCGCGCGTTCACCTCCGCGAGCTGGGGGATCCGGTCGGTGGGGAGCTCCAGGGTGCCGGCGAGGGCGTGCAGATCGCGGGCGACGTGTGCCTGATGGAGAGGGGCGAGACGCTCGGTGATCGTGCGCCAGACGCCGTGCTCCTCCGGGCTGTAGGGAGCCTCGGGCACGGGGTCGCCGGAGCGGTGCGCCAGCGCGATGCGCGCGATGGTGTCGCGCCGGGCCCGGTAGACGGGGTCGCGGAACCCGGGGTGATCGGGGTCGAGGGTGACGAGGTGGTGGTCCATGGGGGCCGCTATCCGACCGACGTGGACGGGGCCGTCCTCACGCCCGGATGCGGAGGGTGACGCTCGGCTCCTCCCGGGGCGCGTAGAGGAACCAGGTGCCGATGGAGCCGAAGACCGCAGCGCACGCCGCGACGGTCGGGCTCACCGCCAGGCCCGCGAGGCACGCGACCGCCCCGACGACGGCGACGAGGGTGAAGACGGGGCCCTGACCGCGGCTGGGCTCTGCCGTGCGGGCCACCGGCCTGGGCGCGCTGGCCGGGGGCACGTCCGCGGTCTCCTCCATGACCTCGGCGAGCATGCGGCGCGAGCGGTCGCTCGGCCAGCCGCCGTCGTGGGCGACGATCCGGAGGCGGCCCGCTTCGCGCGGGCCTTGCCTCCTCTTGACGCTCACCACGCCCTGGCTCGAAGTGTACTCGTCTCCCCGCCATTCGCGGGCCAGGACGTGTTGACCGTCAAACGGAATGGGCGACGATCCGGAGGGTCGGGACAGCGTCGGGCAGGGTCCAGTCGGTGGCCTCGGCGGTGAACCGGCCCGTCCAGCCTTCGGGGAGACGCAGGGCGCCCGGGCGGAGCGGCGCCTGCTGGGCGTTCACGAGCTGGATGAGCTCGTCGGCCCGGCTGGGGTCGACGTCGGCGATCACCTCGGCGCCCAGGCTCGCGGCCAGAGCGGCGGTCCCCAGGCCCCCTCCGGGTAGACCGCAGAGGGTCGGGTAGAGCGGCATGCCCGGGACCAGGAAGTGCACGCCCGGCCGGCGGCGAGCGGGATCGGGCGCGTCGGCGATCCAGTCCGTGTGGGCAGGGGTCTTCGCGAGGTCGAGCAGGTGGGCGGCCGTGAGCACGAGGTCCACCGTGCGACCCGTGCGCTCCACGGTGAGCTCGGTACCGACCCGCAGGCGCAGGGCGTTGTTGCGTCCCTCGACGACGGCCGTCGCGCCCGTCAGCAACGACGGGACGACAGCAGCCAGGCCCTGGCGGGCGAACACATCGAGGCCGACGAGCACGAACCACCCCGCCTGCCCGAGCCCGACCTCCTCCACCGTGAAGGCCGGGAGCGGAGCCGTGTCCAGCGCGGCGAGAAGGCTCGCGGTGGGCTCGGTCGTGGTCGTGCAGGACCGACCCACGTCCGTGACGAGGTCGGGGCTCACGGTGCGCAGGACGTCCAGGAAGCGGTCGGTGGACACCCGGTCCGACTCGAAGCGCTCGGCGTCCGTGACCCCCACGGCCAGCAGGGAGCCCGCGTCCACCGGGTGATCCACGAACACGAACCCCGTGAGCGCGCTCCGGTCCATGTCGAGGGGCATGCCGGCGGGCATCTTGTGGCCGTGGGCGAGGTCGGGGCCCGGGCCGGCCTGGTAGGCCGTGGCGTTCTCCAGGAACAGCCGGGTCCATGCGGGGGTGGGCGTGCCGGGCGGGAGCCGCAGGCGGAAGGGGCTCGCGCGCATGGAGAGCTCGACGAAGGCGGGGGTCTCGAGGCGGTCGATCATGGGTGGCTCCTGGTCGGTCCGCCTCTACGCCGCCGCGGGTGCGGGCGTTCGAGGTGTGGCTTCGTTGTTCGACCCTTTTTCGGTTTCCGGGCTACGGTGGATCAGGGGGCGGGTTGCCGAGCTTCAGGGGCTGGCTGCGCATGTTCCGCGACTTCGGGGCCGCGCTGGCGCTGTCGTGGCTCGCGCTCTCCTTCGTGCCCGTGGTGGGCCCCGCGCTGCTCGTGCCCGGCGTCCTGCAAGCTGTCCTCCTGGTGGCCGTGGTGGCGCTGCACCTCCACGGCCGGCAGAGGTGGCCGCGGCTCCTGGGCGGCGTGCTGTACGCCCACGGCTGGCAGGAGCACGTCGCCCTGGGCGGGGCCGCGCGGGTGTCCGCCACCTCGGCCACCACGTCCCGCGTGTTCTTCCAGGGGCCGGACGGCGTGGAGCGCTGGATGGGCGGCTTCACCCACGAGGCTGCCCGGCGGATCGCCCACGGCATCACAGAGGGGCGATCGGTGCGTACCCGACCCCGTCTCGGACGGGCCTTCTGGGGATTGGCGGCGGCGCTGTCGGCAGGGCTCGTGGCCTTGGTGTTCGCCCCGCCCCATTTCCTGGGCTTCGCTTTCCTGCCCGGCGGGCTCCTGGTGTTCCTGGCGGTGTGGAGCACGCGGGTGGAACGCTGGGGGCTCGAGCGGGTGGATACCTGGGAGACCTTCGAGGACCAGCCGCGGGTCGTGGCCGTGACGATGCCGCTCACGGCGCGCAAGCACCTGCCCCGACAGCGAACGTCGATGCGGGTTGGAGCGCTGGCCACCATCGCGGGCGCGGTGATGAACGCGGTCTGGGTTTCTCCGTCGTGGGCCATTCTCCTCGCCCCGCTTGGCATCGCGTTCGTCGCCGTCTGGGTGCGCGCGATGTCGCTACGCGGCTACTGGCCCGACTACGAGCAGGACGGCGCTGGACCCGCTTGGGCGCTGCTCCACACCCGGAAGGAGGTGCTCGGGCCCGTGGAGGAGGCGGAGTACGATGACGGTCGGGTGGTGGTCTGGGCGACCCCCGAGCGTGGGCTCCAGGCCGCCGCGGTGGTCTGTGTGCTCGCCGTGGCCGCGACGTGCGTGGGCCTCGAGCTCGGCTGGCTCGGGCGCCCCGACCTGCGCGCCGTGCCCGACCTCAGCCAGCTCCTCCTGCCCGTGCCGGGCGCCGTCGGCTTCGCGCTCGCCGGACGCCTCATCGACCTGGCCTCCTGGAGCCCCGGGCTGTGGTGGAGCGGCCGCCAGGCAGGGCTCTGGACCGGACGCGACCTCCACACGTTCGTGCTCGACGACGCCACGTTCGAGGTCCATCGCCGCAGGGTCCGGATGTCGCTGCAGGACGGGCGGGTGGTGGATCTCCCGGCGCTCGCGCCCGAGCAGCTCGCCGAGGCGCTCCGGTCGCTGCAGCGCGCGCCTGCCCCCGTCTCCCCGGACGCCGCCGCGGATGCCGCGCGCCTGCGACACCTCGTGGGCGCAGGCGGGCAGACGATCGGCTAAACACGGGCCACCGACCCGGAGTCCGCATGTCCCTGTTCGATCAGCCCCGCCGTCCCCGCCGCCTCCGCAACAGCGCGCTGCTCCGCGCCAGCGTCCGGCAGAACGTGCTGTTCCAGAACGACCTGATCATGCCGGTCTTCCTCACCCACGTGGACGGCACGAAGCGCGAGATCCCGAGCATGCCGGGCATCTTCAACCACGGCCTCGACACCGTGCCCGCCGAGATCGACGCCATCCTCGAGGCCGGCATCGACAAGGTCATCCTCTTCGGTGTGCCCGAGCACAAGGACGCCGAGGGGTCGGACACCTGGCACGACGACGGCATCATCCAGCGCGGCGTGCGCCTGCTCAAGGAGCGCTGGCCCGAGCTGTACGTCATCACCGACGTCTGCTTCTGCGAGTACACCAGCCACGGCCACTGCGGCGTGCTGGACGAGCACGGCGCCCTGCTGAACGACCCCACCCTGGTGAACCTGCAGCGACAGGCCGTCAGCCACGCGTCCGCGGGGGCCGACATGGTGGCGCCCTCCGGCATGATCGACGGCATGATCGGCGCCATGCGCGCCGCCCTCGACGAGGCGGGCCACGAGACCACGCCGATCATGAGCTACGCGGTGAAGTACGCGAGCGCCTTCTACGGCCCGTTCCGCGATGCGGTCGACAGCGCGCCCACCTCCGGCGACCGGAAGACCTACCAGATGGACCCCGCCAACTCGCGCGATGCGCTGGTGGAGGCCGAGCTCGACTACGAGCAGGGCGCCGACATCCTCATGGTGAAGCCCGCGCTTTCCTACATGGACGTGATCCGCGCGGTGGCCGAGCGGTTCGACGTCCCGATCGCCGCCTACAACGTGTCCGGCGAATACGCGATGGTGAAGGCGGCCGCCCAGCGTGGCTGGATCGACGGGGACGCCGTGGCCCGCGAGCTGCTCGTGTCCATGAAGCGCGCCGGCGCGGACCTGATCCTCTCGTACCACGCGCGGGATCTCGGGCCCTCCCTGCCCAACAAGGGATGATCGAGGCGCTCGAGTCCCTCTTCCCGGTGTCCGACCCCACCGGCGAGGCCACCGTGGGCGTGGTGAGCGCCGAGGCGGACGCCAGGGGCTGGTGGGCCGTGCTCCGCCTCATCGTCACCGACCCGCAGGTGAGGCCGCACCTGAAGGAGGACCGGGTGTACCTCGGGGCGCTCGATGTCCCCCCGGAGACCCTCGCCACAGCGGTCGCGCTCGCGACCGCCGCGGGCCTGGCGACCTTCCGGAGCCTCACGCTCTACGGCTGGGGTCCGGCGGACCTGGTCACGGGCCTCGCGGACCTCGGCACGCCGGGGGAGCGGGCGGCGGGCGCCGTCCGCGCGTTCCGGACCCACGGCTGGGTGAAGAGCCGCAGCACCGGGTCCATCGCCAGGCCGCTCTGCACCGACCGGCCCTGGCGCGACGTGCGCACCGGTCCCCGCGGCACGATCGCCGTGCTGGAGGCCTTCGAGCGCGACGACTGCTGGATCCTGCGCATCGCGCGCGACGGGCAGACCGCGGACGTGGTGGCGTTCGACTTCCCGGACGATCAGGACCCCGAGCGTGTCGACGCGTACAGGCGTGCGCTCGCGGCCTACCACCACGCCGTTCTACACCTGCCCGCGGACCGGTACGCCGCGCTCGCCCTCGAGGAGCTGGCCCTGCCGACCGCCCTCGAGGACCCCGCGAACGACGGGGAGGTCACGTTCCTCGCGGCCCTCGTCGAGCGCCTCTGACTACTCGAACGTGCCGACGGGCACCGCCGCAGCCCAGGCGGCGCAGTCGTTCCCGTCGCACGCCTCTTCGCCCGTGATCTGGCCGAGCACCTGGCCCACCACACCGGACTCCGAGAGCTCGACACCCAGCTCGAGGCTCCTGGTGTCGTAGGGGTCCTGCTGGACGGCCGCGATGTCGACGTCCATGTCGTAGGTGCCCTGGAGCGCGTCGGGGTCGAGGGCGACGGACAGCGAGGCCGGCTGGTCCGGGCCCCACGCCATCAGCGCGCCCGCCAGCGGCTCCGCGAACGCACCGTCGTCCGTGGTGAACGTGCCCGTCACGTCGACCTCCACGCGGTCCTCGCAGATGATGGCGAGGTCCAGGCCCCGGGTGTCGAAGGTGGGGTCGGGCTCACGATCCACGAAGCGGGCCGTCTCCGTCGCCGTGATCACGAGGGTGACCGGCGTCGTGCTCGCGTCGCGGTGCCAGATGAACGTGCCCGTGTGCGTGCCCTCCGCGACGTCCACGAGGGCACGCGGGGTGACGCCGAGGGCCGTGGTGTCGTCCAGACCGACCCCCGAGACGGTCTCCATGCAGCCGTCACCCTCCTGGGACGCGCGGTCCGTGCAGGCCGTGAGCAGGATGGCGAGGGCGATGCGGGTCATGGTGCCTCCAGACCCTCACCGTACCCGGGCGCCGTCGGACCGTCAGCGGGTGAGCTCGCCCAGGGGCACGGGCTCCAGACCCTTGCGGCGCAGGCCGCGCACGATGGCGGGCAGCGCGTCCCGGGTGGCCTGGCGGGAGGCGTACATGGCGTGGAGGAGCACGATGGACCCGGGCTGCGCACGCTCCACGACGTGGGCTGCCAGGGCCTCGGGGTCGCTGGCGATGTCCGCGAACGACTCGGGCTCCACGTCCCAGAGCACGGCGGGCCGCTCGCCGAGGACCGCGTGGAGGCCCCAGAGGCGCTTGCCGTACGGCGGCCGGAAGGGGATCGGACCCGTCACCCCGACGTCCCGGAGGACGCGGTCGGTGCTCTCGACCTCCTCCGTGAGCCAGGCGGCCGACCGGAAGATCATCCGCCCATGGGACCACGAGTGGTTCCCGAGCTCGTGGCCACCCTCGAGGATCGCGCGACCGAGCTCCGGGTGACCCGCCAGCTCCTGGCCCGTGACGAAGAACGTGGCGCGCACGCCCTCTGCCTCCAGTAGATCCAGGACAGGTTTCGTGTACGCGGGCGTCGGCCCGTCGTCGAAGGTCAGCGCCACCACGGGCCTGTCCACGTCCACGCGCAGCAGGGTGGGGCCCACCAGGCCGGCCCGCGCGGACGCCAGCTTCCAGAGTGCCACCAGGCCCAGCAGCACGAGCCCGATGCGCATCGGCCATCGCCAGCGCCCCGCCCGTCGCGGTGGCGCCCACCACGCCAGCACCACCAGTCCTGCGGCCACCACGACGTCCATGCCGTCCCCCTCGCGAGGCCGGAATGCAGTCCCCGTGCCGACTGGCGTGATAGCGCGCGAGCGGAGGTGCCCCCTTGTCGATCGCCCTGCTCTTCGTCACCGCGTTTGCCACCGAGTGGCAGAAGCCCCCGGAGGAGGTCCTCGCGGTCCTCCACGCGCCCCAGCTCCCGTGGGTGTGGACATCACCGTCCGGCGGCCACCTGCTGCTCGCGGATCCGGTGAGCTACCCGCCGCTGTCGGAGTATGCGGCGGGCTGGTACGAGCTGGCCGGCATGCGCGTGGACCCGGGCGGCGGGTACCACGGCAACCACGGCGGCACGAACCCGCGCCTGCAGGCCGTCGGCAGCGACGCGGTCGTCCCGCTCGGTGTGCCCGCCGGGGCCGAGGTGCAGGGGGCTGCGTGGACGGCCGACGGCGAGCGCTTCGCCCTGACCGTGCGGGACGGCGACGTGTTCAGCGTCTGGGTCGGCGACGTGAAGGGCGGGCTCGAGAAGCTCGACGGGCTGGAGGTGAACCGCCTCATGGCGCGGACCGTGGCCTGGATGCCCGACCAGAAGCACCTGCTCGTGCGGACCGTCCCGGAGGGGCGCGGCGAGATGCCCGCCGCACCGGTCATCCCCGCGGGGCCGCGCGTCACGGAGGGGTCGGGCGACAAGGCGCGCTCCACGTACGAGTCGCGCAACCTCCTCAAGACCGCCCACGACGACGAGCTGTTCGACCACTTCACCACGGCCCAGCTCGTGCTGGTGGACCCCCGCAAGGGCAAGCGCACGAACCTCGGCGCGCCCGGCGTCTACGCGGGGGCCACGCCGTCCCCGGACGGGAAGTACCTCCTGGTCGAGCGCCTCGTGCGCCCGTGGTCCCACGACGTCGGCTGGTACCGGTTCGCCCACGAGGTGGAGGTCTGGGACAAGAAGGGCGAGAAGGTCGCCACGGTGGCCTCCCTGCCTCTCGCCGACGAGGTGCCCGCCCATGGCGTGCCCACCGGGGTCCGCGAGGTGTCGTGGGTCACCACGGAGCCTCACACGCTCGTGTGGCTGGAGGCCCTGGACGGCGGGAATCCCGTGGCCGAGGTGCCGCACCGCGATCGGCTCATGAAGCTCGAGGCGCCCTACACCGCCGCACCGAAGGAGGTCCTGAAGCTCCAGCATCGGGTGGTGGACTGGGCGTTCACCGAGGACGGCACCATGGTGCTCACCGAGTGGGAGCGCATGCGCCGCTGGCAGTACACGCGGCTCGTGAACCTCGGGAAGGGCACGATGAAGCCCTGGTTCGACATCAACGAGGACGACCGGTACGCCTCCCCGGGCGACCCCGTGTACCGGCTCCTGGACAACGGGAAGTGGGTGCTCCACCAGGAGGGGGACTCCATCTACTTCTCCGGCCGTGGCGCGACTCCGCAGGGAGACCGCCCGTTCCTCGACCTGCGCAAGATCGGGACCGACAAGGTGACCCGGCTGTTCCGCAGCCCGGCGGACCGCTACGAGCAGTTCATCGACATGCTGCCGGACGGCCGGTTCGTGATGCGCTCGGAGTCGGCGGTGGACGTTCCGAACTACCATCTCGTCACGCTGGGCGGGAAGGTGGACGCGGCGGCCGGGGAGGCCACGCGTTCCCGCACGTCGACCCCCATCACGAAGTTCGAGGACCCCACGCCCCAGCTCCGGGCGATGGAGAAGAAGATCGTCACGTACGAGCGCGCCGACGGCGTCCCTCTGTCGTTCCACCTCTACCTGCCGCCCGGCTACGAGCCCGGGAAGCCGCTCCCCACCGTGGTGGAGGCCTACCCGCTCGAGTACTCCGACGCCTCGATGGCGGGTCAGGTGAGCGGGTCCACACAGCGCTTCGACCGTCTCTGGGGCGCGAGCCACCTCTTCTTCGCGCTGCAGGGCTACGCGGTGCTCGACTCCACGGCCATGCCGATGGTGGGCGACCCCGAGACCGTCTACGACACGTTCGTCCCGCAGATGGTCGCGGACGCCGAGGCGGCGGTCGCGAAGGCCGTGGAGATGGGCATCGCGGACCCCGACCGCATCGGCATCATCGGGCACAGCCACGGTGGGCTCATGGTCGCGAACCTCCTCGCGCACACGGACCTGTTCAAGGCCGGCATCGCGCGCAGCGGGTCGTACAACAAGACCAACCAGCCCTTCGGCTTCCAGTCGGAGCGTCGCTCGCTCTTCGAGGCCCGGGACGTCTACATCCAGGTGTCGCCGACGTTCTTCGCCGACAAGGTGAACGAGCCGGTGCTCGTGATCCACGGTGCGGCGGACTCGAACCCCGGCACGCTCACGTTCCAGTCCGAGGTGTTCTTCGAGGCCGTCCGGGGCTCGGGAGGCACGGCCCGCCTGGTGCTGCTGCCGTTCGAGGACCACGGGTACCGCGCGAAGGAGAGCATCGAGCACGTGCTCTGGGAGCAGCTCGAGTGGTTCGACACCCACCTGCGCGGGAAGTGACAGCGCCGCCGTGAGGCCCGATGTAACGATGCTGCTGTGACATGGGGCCCCAGCAGGTGCCGGATACCGGACGCACGAATCCGACGTGCAGGAGGTTCGGGATGCGGTTCCAGCTGGGTGCTGTGGCGTGGTTGCCGGTGTGTGTGGTCTCCGTGTTCGCGGTGGTCGGTGAGCTCCCCGCGAACGGCCCGACGGGCCAGGGCCCCCTCGTGGACATGCTCGTGGCCTTCCTCGGTGCCACGACGGTCTCGTGTATGTGGGGGACCTTCGCGGGCCTGCTCGTGCACCCTCGCGGGCTCCTGCTCCCGAGCGCCCTCGGCTTCGGCCTGGCCGGGATGATCTCGCCGGCCGTGACCCTGGGCTGGGTGGTGTGGCTCGGTGAGGATCGCCTGCCGATCCTCCAGATCGCGGCCCCAGCGCTCGTCATGCCGGTGGTCGGCGTCGCGGCGCTGCTGGTCGGGGCTGTCGTCCGGAGCTTCAGAAGCGGGTCGCAGGATCCCGGAACAGCTCGAGCACCCGAGCCGTCCGCTTAGCGCCGATGGCCTTGGTGAGGGCGTCGGTCAGCGCCTGACGGGACGCACGGGTCTGCGCGATCATCGCGGCCGTGTCGACCTTCTCCTGGCCCTTCATCGCGCGCCAGCGGCTCGCCCGCCCCTCGATGAACGCGATGAGGGCGGCGCGGACCTCGGTGGCCTCGGTCTCCGTGAGCCCCATCTCGGCGGAGGCGGCCGTCACCACGCGGTCCGCGCGGGCCACCTTGTCGTCCTCCCAGGCCCAGGACGCCTCGGAGGCCTCGACGGTGCTCGGGGCACCCAGGGCATCGGGCACCCGCTCGGTGATCACCTGGGGACCCGGCTCCGCCACGGGGACGGTCGTGAGACGCTTCACGATCGGCGCGGGCGACGGTGCCTCCTGCGCGACCGCGGGGGCCGGCGGCGCGGGCCGCAGGACCCAGACGCCGAGGAGGACCAGGATGAGCCGCCCACACCGAGGCCGATCTGGACCTCCCGCGTCACAGGACCTCCACGCGGTCGCCCAGCCGCACCCGGCCTCCGCGGAGGACCCGGGCGTACCTACCGCGACGGCCCTCCACGCGGTTGACCCAGCGCTGGGCGTCGAGCCCGTAGCGGCGGACGAACTTCGCGCAGCCGTGGTGGGGCTCGGCGGTGAGCTCTAGCTCCGTGGTCCCGATCCGGAGGCGCTGGCCGGGTCGCATCCCGATCAGGTCGACGTCGACGACCAGGTTGTCGCCCGCGAGCTCGGAGGGCTCCTGGAGCGCCTTCGCCACCCGATGCTCGATCAGGCTCACCTGGGCGCCGGGAGGATCGGTCGGCGACCACCGGTCGCCCAGCAGACCGCCGTCCACGTCGAGCTCCGCGACCTCGGGCAGGGCCCGGCGGCCGCCCGGCAGCCGCTGGACGATCTGCACCACCACGCCCAGCGGAGGGGGCCAGGCGGCGAAGGCGGCATCGAGCTCGCTTGCGGTGCGCACGAAGACGCGAATAGCCCGGAGAGATGCAGGTACGCCACGAAGACTCGCTCCCTCCCGGCACCCGGCTCGGCCGCTACGTGCTCGGAGAGGCCATCGGCCACGGGGGCATGGGCACGGTGTACGCGGGCTGGCTCGCGGGCGGCTCGGGCCTCCGGGTGCCCGTGGCGATCAAGATCCTCCGGGCCCTCGACGATCCAGCGGCCGCCGAGCGGCTGGTGCACGAGGCGTGCATCGGCGGGCTCGCGTCGCACCCGAACGTCGTGGCCGCGCTGGACCTCTGCTGCGAAGAGGGCCGCTGGTTCATCGTCATGGAGCACGTGGACGGCGTGTCCGCCGAGGTCCTGCGGGCGCGCGGACCCCTGCCCACCCTCGCGGCCCTGGACCTCGTCGCCCAGGCGGCCGCCGGGCTCGCGTACTTCCACGACCTCGACGTCCCGGGCGTGGGGCACCTCGTGCACGGCGACATCAAGCCCCACAACCTGCTCGTGGACTCCGGCGGGCTCGTGCGGGTGGCGGACTTCGGGGTGGCCGCCGCGAGCGGCACGGTGACCACGTCGGGCACCTACACCTACCTGGCGCCCGAGCAGTGGGGCGGGCGTTCCCTGCAGGCCTCCGACGTGTTCGCCCTCGGCCTGGTGCTCTACCTGCTCGTCGTGGGCGAGCGGCTCCTCGAGGGTCGGGCGCGCACGCCGCTCAGCCTGAACATCGACGCCGTGGTCGTCGAGCGGGCGGTGGAGGAACGCACCGACGCGCTGGTGCCGGGCCTCGGAGGGCTCCTGCTCCGCATGCTGGCCTCGGACCCCGAGGCCCGACCCCGCGCCGAGGAGGTCGCGGACGGCCTGCGCCGTCTGGCGCTGTCCCAGCGCGGCGTGTCCCTCGCGTCGCTGGTGGCCATCCCGCTCCGCTCGCCGGACACCGCGTCCCGCCCGCCCCTGGTGGGGCGTTCACGCGAGCGGGACGCGCTGCTCGCCCTCCTCGCGGAGCATCGGGTGGTCGGGGTCAGCGGCGCGGCCGGGGTGGGGAAGACCCGGCTGGCCGAGGACCTCGAGCCCGACGTGCGCGTGGACCTCATCGGCTGCGCGTCCCTCGCGGGGCTCGTGGAGCGCGTGGCGCGCGCGCGCTCGCGTCCCGTGCCGCCCGAGGTGGAGGAAGGGTGGCTCGCATCCACCCTGCGCGGGGCGGAGCGGGTGCTGCTCGACGGCGCGGACGCCATCCTGCCCACCCTGGTGGCCGAGCTCCGCGGCTGGGACGGCGCGCAGGTCGTCATCACCTCGCGGGCCCGTGCGGCCGGGCTGCCCGAGGTGGAGGTCGGCCCGCTCGACCCCGTGAGCGCGCGCACCCTCTTCCTGCAGCGCGCGTCCCGGTTCGCCCCGACCCGCATCCTGGACGAGCTGGTGGAGGCCCTCGACCGTCTCCCGCTCGCCATCGAGCTCGCCGCGACCTCCGGCCAGGAGCCGGAGGCCCTGCTGGCCGCCCTGCGACGGCCCCTCGGTGTGCTCGAGCAGACCGGGGGCACGGGCGAGAGCACGCTCTACGCGGCGATCTCGACGTCCTGGGACCTCCTGTCGACCGCGGAGCGCCGCACCCTCGTCGCGCTCTCGGTGTTCCGGGGCCGACCCACCGTCGAGGACGCCCTCGCCGTGCTCGGCGATGTCGGGGGTCTCGAGGAGGTGCTCGCGCTGGTCGACCGCCACCTCGTGCTCGCCCAGGGCGCACGGCTCGGGCTCCTCGGCACCGTACGGGCCTTCGCGGTGAGCAAGCGGTCCGTGGTGGGCGACCTGGAGCCCGTCCTCGAGCGCCACGCCACCCGGCTCGCCCAGCGGGGCGCCGACACCGTGCTCACGGGCCTGAAGCGGCGCGGTGGATCGGAGCGCTTCCGTGGGTTCCTCGCCGACGAGCCCGACCTCGACGCCGCGCTGGCCTGGGCCATTGCGCGGGGACGGCCGGAGGCCGGGGCTCTCGCTGCCGCCAAGCTCCAGATCCAGCTCGCACTGGGCCCCATCGCGCCGGGGGCCGTGCTCGTCGATCGTGTGCTGCCCCTCGTGGAGGACGCCGGGACCCGGGCGGCCCTCCTGGAGCGCAAGGCGCGTGTGCACGAGCACCAGGGCCGCAGCGAGACCAGCCTGCAGCTCGCCACCCAGGGCTACAAGACGGCCCCGCCGGACGCGCTCGGCGTGCGTTCGGACTGCCGGCGGCGCGCCGGGCTCGCCCTCATGCGCCTGGGTCGGGTGGAGGAGGCGCAGAAGGTCACCCGAGCGGCCCTCGCCGACGCGGAGAAGGGCGGGGACGCCTTCCGGGCGGCGGAGGCCCACCTCAACCTCGCGCTCGTGGAGTCCATGCGGGGGGATCTGGCCGGCGAGGTCTACCACCAGGAGGCCGCACGCCGGTTCGCCGAAGGCTCGGGCTACGTGCGGCTGCTCGGGTACGTGCTCGGGAACATCGCGTCGCGCATGGGCTACACGGGCGACGTGCCCGGGGCGGTGCCGGTGTGCCTGCAGGCCCTCGCGTGTCTGGAGGAGGTCGGCGACGAGGTGAGCTACCAGAACACCCGCGGCACGCTGGCGGCGCTCTACACCCAGCGCGGCGAGCTCGACGAGGCCCGGCGGGTGTTCGAGGACATCCTGGCCCACAGCCGGCGGCAGGCCCACCACGCCGCGACGTCCCGGTACGCGTGCCTGCTCGCCGGAGTGGAGCTCGACTCGGGGCACCTGGGCCGGGCCGCGACCCTCCTCGAGGAGGCGGGCACCCTCGCGGGCTCGTACCGCGACAACGACCTCGTGCGTCGGTTGGTCACCGCCCGGCTCCGCACGCTCCAGGGGCTCCCGGAGGCCGCGCTGGCCATGCTCCCCGAGGAGACCGGCGTGAGCGAGGTCCTGCAGGTGCACGCGGATCTGGAGCGGGCTCGCGCCTACCTGGCGCTCCACGAGGCGGCGCGCGCGCTCCCGATCACCCAGCGCGTGATCGACGGACCGCTGCGCCGTCCGCTCCTGAAGGCGGACGCGCGGGTGATGCGCGCGCGCGCCCGGATGGCGCTGGGCCAACCGGACGCGGGGCGTGGGCTCGACGCTGTCGCGGACTTCGTCGAGCGGGTCGGCATGACGCCCCGGGCCCGCCTTCGTCGCGAGCTCGAGGCGCTTCGCGCCGACCTCAGGGCAGGGTGGGGGGCGCCACCTTCTCGGGGTCCAGGGGGCCCGTGAGCGAGCCGAGGAAGGTCTTGATGCTCGCGACCTCCTCGGGCTTCAGCTCCTTGCCGAGCTGGTGGTGCGCCATCTTGGTGATGGCCTCGTCGAGGCTCGCGACCTTGCCGCTGTGGAAGTACGGGCCGGTCTTGTCGATGTTCCGCAGGGACGGGACCTTGAACATCTGACGGTCGGACTCGTTCTTGGTGACGTCCTCGCGGCCCTTGTCGTCGTCGTCGGTCCAGGGGTGCACGAGGCCGAGCTTCTGGTACTGGCCACCACCGACGAGCGGGCCGCTGTGGCAGCTCGTGCAGCCCGTGCTCACGAAGAGGTCGAAGCCGGCCTTCTGGTCGGCGGTGAGGGCCGCATCGTCGCCGGCCACCCAGGCGTCGAACGGCGCCGGGGTGAGCAGGGTGCGCTCGAAGGCACCGATGGCGAGGCCGATGTTCTTGTACGTCAGGCCGTCGGGGAAGGCGTCCGCGAACGCGGTCTTGTAGCCCTCGATGGCCCCGACCTTCGCGACCACGGTGTCGCCGTCGGGCATCGCCATCTCGATCGGGTTCAGGATCGGGCCGAGCGCCTGGTGCTCGACGTCCGGCTCACGGCCGTCCCAGAACTGCGCCATGTGCAGGGCCGCGTTGTAGACGGTGGGGGAGTTGCGGCCGCCGCGGCCGCCGCCCACGCCCGGGGACGTCGGCTCGCCGTCCACGCCGTACTTCGCGAGCTGATGGCAGCTGTTGCAGGAGATGGTGTCGTCCTTCGACAGGCGGGTGTCGAAGTAGAGCTGCTTGCCGAGGGTCACCAGCTTCGGGTCGACCTCGCCGGCGTTCGCCGGCAGCTTGCCGAGCACGCTGCTGGCGATGCTGCGGAGCTTGTCGTCGCCGGCATCCGCCGCCGGAGCAGGCTTCTCGGTGTGGTCGCCCGCGTGGTCGGGCTCGGGGTGGGGAGCGGGCGTGTCGGTCGAGCACGCCAGGAGAAAGAGGATGTGCATGGGTCGCCTCCGTTGCGAAGACCTTTCACCGGGTCGGCCTTCTCCGGCCCAGACAAGTTCTGCATCGCGCCCATACCCTCTCCCTATGGGTCCGTCAGCCCGCCAGACCCCAGACGGCGACAGCGACGGCCGTGACGAGCAGGAGGAGCACACCGGCCACGAGGGCGACGGTGGCTGCCACGAACCAGGGCTGCGGGGTGGGCGCGGGAGGAGGGGGATGGGCCGGAGGAGCCGGCGGGGGCGGCTCGGATGGGGGCTCGGGTCGCCGAGGGGGCGGCGGGGGCTCGGGGTCCTCGCGGATGACCGTGGGAGCCTGGGAGAGCGGCAGGGACGGGGTGGGCCGCGTGATCGCACCCGTCGACGACACGTGGGCGCCGTCGTAGCGCCCGTGGGATGCGCCGGGCTCGGGGAAGGTGGCCGTGCGGACCCACTGGAGCAGGGTCGGGCCGGGAAGGCGATGGGCGAGCCGGTCGCACCGGTCGGCGATCTCCCGCATCGTCGGGCGGTGCTCGTGGGCGAACTCCACCATGTCGCGCACGAGGGCGTGGAGGTCGGGGTCCGCGATCTGGGCCAGCCGGGCCTCCGCGTGCTCGCGGTAGGCCACCGAGTCGCTCGCGAGGAGCACCTGCCGCCCGAGGTCGTCGTTGGCGTAGAAGGTCTGGCCCGTGAGCATCGCGAACAGCGTGACCCCAGCGCGAACACGTCCACGGCCGGCCCGAGCACGCCGAACTGCAGGGTCTCCGGGGCGCCGTAGCCCGGCGTGAGGATGACCTGGCCCGCCGCGGTCCTCGCGCGCCGGTGCATCTCGGTGCTCCGGGCGACGCCGAAGTCCAGGACCTTCACCTGGCCGGTCTTCGCGATGCGGACGTTCTCGGGCTTCAGGTCGCGATGGATCAGCCCGAGGGGCCGACCGGTCTCCGGGTTGGGCGTGGACAGCGCGAACTCGAGGGCCGCCGCGACCTCGCCCGCGACGAGCACGGCCACGCGGGGGAGGAGCCGCTCGGGCACGCAGAACCACGCCAGGTCCACGCCCTCCACGTACTCCGTGACCAGCGCCAGGTGGCCGTCCACCTGTGCCAGCTCGTGCACCCCCAGCACCGCAGGGTGTGCGAGAAGCGCCAGCACCTGCCCTTCGTCGCGCAGGCGCTTCACAGCGTCCGAGGCCTCGTCGAGCGGCTCGTGGAGGACCTTCACGGCCACGACGCGCTCCAGACCGTCCGCGGTGGTCTCGGTGGCCAGGTAGACCTCACCGAACCCGCCGGCACCGAGGCATACGTGGAACACGAAACGCGGTGCAGTCACCGTCACCTCCGCACAGTGTAGTGCAAGCCTTGGACCATCGTACTAGCGCCGGAGCCAGACGACGCGGTCGGCGAGCCGGACATGACCCCAGGCCACCGACACCAGCGCGTCGCCGTGCTCCTCCAGGAGCCGTCCACGCAGGGCTGCCGGACCCTCCGGTGCGACGTGCAGGGCCGCGCGGACGTCCGCGGGGTCGAGCAGCGGTGGCGGACGCAGGGCACCCATCAGGCGCTCGAAGGGACCCCCGCCGAGCTCGCCGTACTGGATGTCCAGGCGCTTGCGGACCTCGAACGGCGCGTCGTCGGGCGCACTGGGCGAGCAGGGCCTCCTTGGTCACCCAGTCCACGCGCCCGATCCAGGCGCTCCTGTCGTCCCGGATCCCCGCGAGCAGCTCGCCCCACACGGCCACCACGGGGTCGTCGGGGAAGGCCTCCGCGACGCGGGCCCGGTAGTAGCCCTGGAGCTCCAGGGCGGTCCACGCACGGCCCTTCCGGTCGGTGACGGCGGCCGTGAGCGACGTGTCCGCCGCGAGGGTCCGCAGGGCTGCGGCGGGTCGGCGAACCGGGGTGCGTCGCGCAGTCCGCCCCGCTCGGCCAGCTCGACCACCCGCGCGAGCCCGGTGACGGCGAGCACCTCGGCGGTCTCGCAGCGGTTGCTGTCCGCCACGCCGATCTGGAGCCGCTGCCGACGGCCGAACAGCGCGCCCACCCGCTCCACGGGATGCGGATGACGGGCTTGGCGAGGTTGTGCGTCGCCAGCACCGCCATCTCGCCATGCCGGGGATCGAGGTCGCTCCGCCACCAGCGCGTGGTCGCCTCGGCCTTGCCGGACAGCCAGAGCGTGCCGTCGTCCGCGAGGTGCCCGGCCCCCGTCACCACGGCCCGGGAGACGAGGTAGCCCTCGAGCGGCCCGCGCACGCGGGGGTACGCCACCCACGACAGCGCGCCGAGCCAGCCGCGCATGAAGTGGAACAGGGGCTGGACGCCCGCACGCAGCCGACCGTCCTGCGCCATGCGGCGGGGAGGTGACCTCGGGGTCGTCGTCGACGAGCGTGGCCCAGTGCAGCGCGTTGACCAGGATCCACACCATGAGGACCGTGAAGCAGGTCGCCGTGCCCGCCATGAGCATCAGCACGAGCGCCCACCACACGGGCGCCAGCGCCGCCGACACCACTGTGACCTCGATGTTGTCCTGCCGGCCGAAGACCTCGCCGTCCACGTCACGCGAGCCCTTGATCAGCGTGAGGGTGCCGGGCCTGCCGGCTCCGGCGAGCGCCGCCTCGGCACGCGGGAGGGCACGGACGAGCGCGTCGTCCGCGGCCCGCAGACGCAACGCCAGCGCCTCGGGCCCCTCGCACTCGGGGGTGGCGACCTCGAACAGCCCGACCGAGCTGTCCTCCTGGTGCTCGAAGCAGACGGAGAAGCCGTTCGTGGCGAACCAACGGCGCTTGAGCTCGTCGTCCTGCCGGGGCCCCGCCCACGTCAGCTCGACGCCGAGGGCCTCCACGAGCGCGTCGTAGAGCTCGGGGTGCGTGGGGAGCTCGCCCCCGCCAGCGGGCTGGAAGTGGAAGGCGAGCTCGGTCTCTACGCCCTGGAGCCTACTCGCCACCGCCCGGGACCCGCGTGCGGGCCAGGAAGCCCTCGGGATCCTGGCGGACCTCGCGGGCGATCTCGGCGAGGGCTGCCTCCACGTCCCGGGGTCGATCTCCCGGGGACGGACCTCGGGAATCATCGGGGTGGGGTCCGGCGTGCGAACTTTCTGTGCGGGGTTCATCGCTACCTCTCGTGGTGGAAGTAGCACGTCCGTGCGCCGATCGGGTGGCGGACCCGGAGTCTCCCGATGCTGGCCCTCCTCCTCACCATCGCGCACGCTGAGGACTGTGTGCGCACCTTCGCCGTCACCGAGCTGCGCACGGACCTCGAGCGTACCGGCGAGCAGCTCGAGAAGGGCGACGCCGAGGGGTTCGCGGCGTCGATCCAGCGCCTCGACAAGCTCGTGCCCTGCGCGGAGTCCGCCCTGCCGGCCGAGCAGGTGGCCGACTACCGCGTGCTCTCCGGAGTGAAGGCGTTCACCTTCGGCGACCCCGACCTCGCCGCCGCGAGCTTCCTGGCCGCCCGGGTCCTCGCCTCGGACGTCTCCATCCCGCTCTACCCGCGCGACCACGAGATCTACGCGCTGTTCGACCGGTACGACCCCTCCGCGCCCGGCGCGAGCGGCTCCGTGCACCCCGGACGGGCACGCTGCTGCTCGATGGCTACCCCACGCTCGAGCGCTACCTCGACGCCCCGGCCATCGCGCAGATCACGGTCGGCGACCAGGTGGTGTCCACCCAGGTGCTGGCCCCGGCGAGCTGCCCGTGTACCGCGTGCGCCATCCGCTCCGCAGCGGGCTCGTCGCCACCACGTCCGTGCTCGGCGTGACCTCCGCCCTGTTGCTCGCGCAGATCCCCGCGGCCCGCAAGGGCTTCTACGGCACCGACGACTACAACCAGCTCAAGCGCTACCAGTACCGCAACAACACCCTGCTCGTCGGGGGGATTCGGGGGCTCGGGCTCACGGTCGGGAGCGGCGCGCTCACGGGGCTCTGGTGGGACCGGTGACCGATCCGGGCGGGCTGCTGCGGCTCGGCGAGACCGTCGAGAAATACGTCATCGAGGGCGAGCTCGGGCAGGGCGGCATGGCGCGCGTGTACCGCGTGCGCCACCAGACCCTCGGCACCCACCACGCGCTGAAGGTGCTCACGCTCGCCTCGCCGGGCGTGCGCAAGCGGCTGCTCCTCGAGGGGCGAACCCAGGCCAGGCTGCGCCACCCGAACATCGTGGCCGTCACCGACGTGCTCGAGCTCCCGTTCGGCACCGGGCTCATCCTGGAGTTCATCAACGGGCCCACGCTGGAGGACCTCGTGCTCCGGAAGCGCGAGCTCCCCTTCGAGGCCATCGACGAGCTCGCTGCTGCAGGCGTGCTGGAAGGCGTGGCGTACGCCCACGGCGAGGGCCTCGTGCACCGCGACCTCAAGCCCGCCAACGTGCTCTGCCAGATCGTCGGGGGGCGCCTGGTGCCGAAGGTGGCGGACTTCGGGCTCGTGAAGAGCGTGGACGGCCTGTCCAACACGCGGTCGGGCGTGGCGATGGGCACCCCGCGCTACATGTCGCCCGAGCAGATCCGCGACGCGAAGCACGTCGACGAGCGCACGGACGTGTTCGCGATGGGGGTCGTCCTCTACTTCCTCATCACGGGCCGGGACTGCTTCGCAAGGAGGACATGTTCGAGGTGTTCACGGCCATCATGGACGGCCGGTACGAGCCCGTCAGGAGCCTGCGGCCCGACACTCCGGATCGGATGGTCGAGGCCATCGACGCCGCCCTGAAGCCCGATCGCGAGCAGCGTGTCGCGTCCATCCGCGAGCTCTCGCGCATGTTCTTCGGGCGCGAGCTGAGCCCGTCGGCCTGGAACCTCGACGACTTCACGAGCCCCGTGGACGACGACACGTCCACCGCGCCCACGCTGGATCCGGGCTCCGAGGAGGCCACCTACCTCCCGCCCCCCCCCCACGCCTGCTCCGGTGCAGCGCCAGGCCGCACGCGAGACGTTCCCGCCGGACACCGGTGAGCTCCCGCCGTCCGTGGATGTGCGGCCCCGCTCCCTCCTGCCGTTCGCGGTGGGCGGTGCGGCTCTCTTCGCCGGTGCGGCCGCGGCGGTCGTGGTGGCGTTCGGCCTCGCGTCGGCGCCCCCGCCCGAGCCCCCCGGTGGTCCCGACCCCGTGGCCCTGCTCCGGTGATCCCCGCTCCCGCCGCACCCACACCCCAGGCCCCGGTCGCCCCCCGCTCCGGAGCCGGTGGCCCCACGTCCCGCGCGCCCCACGCCCGCACCGTCGTGGCGCCCGCGCCGGTGGCCGCTCCTGCGCCTGCCGTCTTGCCCGAGCCCGTCCATCCCCAGCGCCCGTCGCTGTGGCGCCCACACCGGTCCCCGCACCCGAGCCGGTGGCCCCCCGACCGCCCAGCTCACGGCCTCCGGGGGGCACGGTGCGTCTCCACGGGGCCGCAGGGCAGTTCGGGCCGGGCGCGAGATCCCGCCCGGTGCCTACGAGGTCTGGCTCACGGCCCAGGGGTCCACGAACCAGGTGCTGAAGCTGGAGGTGGGCGCCGGGCAGCGCGTACACCTCGACTGCAACGGGTTCCTCAAGACCTGCGTGACGCGATGATGCTCTGGTGGTTGGCCGGCTGTGGCCTCCTGCTCACCGACGCCGACGTGGAGGCCCAGCTCGACGTCGACGGTGACGGGTTCCTCTCGCGGGCCTTCGGCGGCGACGACTGCGACGAGGGCGACCCGAGCGTGTACCCCGGCGCCCCGGACGTCTGGTACGACGGCGTGGACGCGGACTGCGCGGGCGACGACGACTACGACCAGGACCGCGACGGCCTCGCGAGCGCCCTGTACGGCGGGCTCGACTGCGACGACGAGGACCCGCTCGTGGGCGACCGGCTGCTCGACTGGTTCGCGGACTGCGACGGCGACGGCGTGCCCGGTCGCGCGAGCCTCGCGGCCTGCAGCCCACCTGACGACCTCCAGATCTGCGGCGGCGGCCCGCGGCCGCCTGGCGCACGGACCCCTCGGTGTTCGACTGTGACGACGGCCGTGCGGACGTGGCCCCGGCCTCGAGGACGTGCCGTACGACAGGGTGGACGCGGACTGCGACGGGCGCAACGACTACGACGCGGACGGCGATGGCTACGTCGCCACGGCCGTGCCGGGCGCCACGCCCGCCGGCGCCATCGGTGCGGGCGACTGCGACGACAGCGATCCCGTGTGAATCCTGCGGCCGCCGAGGTCTGGTACGACGGGGTGGACGCGGACTGCGACGGGCGCAACGACTACGACGCGGACGGCGACACGTTCGTGGCGGCCGGCTTCTCCGACCGGGCCGGCGGCTCCGCGCCCCGGGTGGCCGACTGCAACGACACCCTGCCGGGCGTGCATCCTGGGGCCGCCTCGACCCGCCCTACGACGGCGTGGACGGGGAACTGCGACGGCCGGTCTGACTACGACGCCGACGGGGACGGCGACGGCTGGACGCGGCGCCTGGGCGGTCCCGGGTGCGGTGGGCGACTGCGACGACACCTCGGCGGCGGTGTCCCCTGCGCCCCTGCCACGGAGGTCTCTACGACGGCATCGACTGCAGGACTGCGACCCCGTGCCGAACGACGACGACGCGGACGGCGATGGGTACGCGGCCCCCTCGGGTTCGGCGGCACCGACTGCAACGACCTCCGCGCGGACGCCCATCCTGGGGACGGCGGAGGTCTGGTACGACGGCATCGACCAGGCGTGCGACGGGGGCGACGACTACGACCGGGACGGCGACGGCTTCCGCGGCGACTGAGACTCGTGGACGCCGATCTGGCGTCCGCGTGGACTGCGACGATCTCGACCCCGCCGTGCATCCCGGTGCGCCCGGAGACGTCTGGTACGACGGCGTGGACACCGACTGCGACGGGCGAACGACTTCGACCGCGACGGCGACGGCGCGCCGCTCGTGACCTTCGGGGCCAGGCACCCGACTGCGACGACCTCGACCCCACACGGTCTCGCGCTGTTCGTCGAGGTCTGGTACGACGGCGTGGATCAGGACTGCGACGGGCGGACGACTACGACCAGGACGGCGACGGCTACCCGCGGGCGGACGGCGCCACGGACCCGTCCCAGGCGGACTGCGACGACCTCGACCCTGCGATCCACCCGGGCGCGCCGGAGATCCTGCTGGACGGCATCGATCAGGTCACTGCGACCCTCGCGCAGGTCACCAACTACGGCGACTTCGTGGCACGGGGCGGGCAGGGAGGCCCGGCACCCCGGCGACCCTTCCCCCACGCGCTGCACCCGACGGACCTCGCGGTGGACCCCGCTGCCGGGCTGGCCGCGGACCCCGCCCTCGGCGAGACCGTGGGGCACCTCCCGTGATCCTGGCGGTGCTCCAGGGCTGCGGCCTGTACCTCGGGGCCGACGCGGTGAGCGAGCGTCTGGACGCCGACGGAGACGGCTTCATCGCCCTCGAGCTCGGCGGCGACGACTGCAACGACCGGCAGTCCTGGGTGTACCCGGGTGCTGTCGACGAGCCCTACGACGGCGTGGACGCCGACTGCGCCGGGAACGACGACTTCGACGCGGACGGCGACGGGCTGCGGCCACGCGAGCTCGGCGGGGCCGACTGCGACGACCGCACGCCCACCGTCCGCAACACGCCCATCGCCTGGCGGCTCGACTGCGACGCCGACGGCGTGCCCGGCGAGGTGGTGGAGGAGAGCTGCGGCGAGCCCGACCGCGCCGACCGCTGCGGTGCCGGAGCGGACGAGCCGTGGGTGCGCGACCGTCCGGGCCTGCTGGTCGACTGCGACGACGACGACGCGGGTGCCTTCCCCGGGCGTCCCGACGTCCCGTACGACGGCCGCGATGCCAACTGCGACGGCCGCAACGACTACGACGCGGACGGCGACGGCTTCGTGGCGGCGGGCTTCCCGGCGATGGCGGGGGGCACGGCCCCCGGTGTGGGCGACTGCGACGACACCGACCCCTCCGCATGGCCCGGCCAGCCCGAGATCTTCTACAACGGTGTCGACAACGACTGCGCCGGCGGCGACGACTTCGACGCGGACGGTGACGGCGTGCGCGCGCCCGACGGCGTGCCCGGAACGCCGGACGACTGCAACGACCTCGACGCCTCCATCCTGCCCGGGGCGCCGGACGACCCGTACGACGGGCTCGACAGCGACTGCGACGGGCCGGACTCCTTCGACCTCGACGGCGACGGCGCGCCTCATCCGGCCATCGTGATCTTCGACCCCTCGGTGTCCCTCGCGCTCACCGACTGCGACGACGGCGACCCCGCGGTGCGTCCTGGGGTGCCGGACGCCCCGTACGACGGGCAGGACGCCGACTGCGACGGGCGCAACGACTACGACGCGGACGGCGACGGCTTCGTGCCCGACGCCTGGGCGTCGGTCGCCGGGCTGCCGGCAGGGGACTGCGACGACCTCGACCGCGCCGTGAGCCCCGCGGCCCTCGATCTGCCCTACGACGGCGTGGACAGCGACTGTGCGGGCGACGACGACTTCGACCGCGACCGGGACGGCGCGCGGGTGGACGTGGACTGCGACGACACCGACCCGGCCGTGCGTCCCGGGCTTCCGGACGCCTGGTACGACGGGGTGGACAGCGACTGCGACGGGCGCAACGACTTCGACGCGGACGGCGACGGGTTCGTGCGGGCCGCGAACAGCGACCGGGCGGGCGGCACGGCACCCGGGCAGGGCGACTGCGACGACGCGGACGCCTCGGTGAACCCCGGGCGCCCCGAGGACTTCGCCGACCCGCGGGACGAGGACTGCAACCCCGCCAACGAGCTCGACCACGACCTCGACGGATGGCCCACCGCCGACGACTGCGACGACGCTGACCCGCGCGTGTTCCCGGGGGCTCCGGAGGTCTGGTACGACGGCCTGGACCAGGGGTGCGACGGAGGGGACGACTACGACGCGGACGGCGACGGGTTCTACCCGCCCGGAGTGCCGTCGGCGCCTGTCGACCCCGCGCTGCACGACTGCGACGACTTCCGGGCGGACGTGAACCCCGGGGTCCTGGACGTCCCGTACGACGGCGTCGACGCGGACTGTGCGGGCGATGACGACGACGACGCCGATGGGGACGGGGTCCCGGTGGACCTCGACTGCGACGACACCGACCCCACCGTGTTCCCCGGGGCCCCCGAGGTCTTCTACGACGGCATCGACCAGGACTGCCGCGGTGACCTCCTGGCCGACCTCGACCGGGACGGAGACGGCCACTACCTGGCGGACTGCTCGCTGTGGATCGGCCCGACGGACTGTGCGGCGCTGGTCGCAGCCTCGTGCGGCGGGCTGTGCGACGACTGCGACGACGGGAACCCCGACATCCACCCGGGCGTGGCGGACCGCGACCCGTACGACGGGGTCGAGGAGGGCTGCCGGCCCGGGTACGACCAGGACGGGGACGGCTACGTGTGGTTCGTCTACGACGGGCTCGCGGGGCCCGGGCAGCTCACCGGCGACTGCGACGACCTCGATGCCGCCATCCATCCCGGGGCCTCCGACGTCTGGTACGACGGCGTGGACAGCGACTGCGACGGGGCCAACGACTTCGATGCGGACGGCGACGGACGGGTGCTGGAGGGCTTCCCGTACGAGGCCCAGGACCTCCAGATCGGCGACCAGTGCGACGACGACCCGCTCGGCTGGGTCGCGGACCGGCGGGTGGGGACCGCCGGCGACCTGCTGGCCGTGGACGACGGGCTGTGCGCGGAGGCCGTGCTCACCCTGGGTCCCGGGGTCTACGTGCTCGATCGACCCGTGGAGCTGGGGCGCTCGCGGGTGGAGCTCGTGGGCGGGCCGAGCCGTCTGGTCGCTTCCGGAGCCCACCGGCTCGTCGATGCCGATGTGGAGGCTCTGGTCGTGCGGGATGTCACGCTCTCCGGGGGCACGGGCGACGACGGGGGCTGCCTCCGGGCCCACGGCGACGTCGAGCTGCACGGGGTCACGCTGGAGGGCTGCACGGCCACGGGGTCCGGCGGTGGGGCCTGGATCTCCGGGACCCTCCGGGCCACGGACCTCACGGCGCTGGACGGCAGCGCGACCGGCGGTGCCGGCCTCTACGTGACCGGTGGCGCCCTGGACGTCGATCTGGACGGGGTGGAGCTCCTCTCGAACCGCGCCACGTCCGACGGGGCCGGGGTTCTCGTCGCAGGTACGGGCACCGTGCGCATCACCGGACTGCGCTCGCTGGACGACGCGGCTGCCGCGGATGGCGGGGCCCTCTGGCTCGGGGGCGACCTGGACGTGGAGCTCGTGGACCTCCAGGCCCTCGCCGACAGGGCGGGGGGCACAGGCGCCGCCGTGTTCGCGGAAGGGGTCAGCGGGTCGGTGTCCGGGCTCGTCGTCTCCCTCGGACAGGCGGGCGGAGCCCTCGTCGAGGCCGTCGATGCGGGGTCCCTGGAGCTGTCGGCGCTCGTCGTGAGCGGCGGGAGCGCGCCCCGGGCCGTCGCGGTCGTCGATCCGCTCGGGTCCGTCGTGCTCGACGACGTCGTGGTGCGCGGGGTCGCCGCTCGCCAGGGCCTGGTGGTCGAGCGCGCCCCCGACGTCGTCGGCTGGCGTCTCGCGGTGGTCGGCCTGACGGTGCCGGCGGGAACCCTGTCTTCGGCCGGGGTCGTCGTGGACGCCGCGGTCGCCGACCTCGCCTGGGTCACCGCGGTCGACTCGCCCGTGGACGCCCAGATCCGGCTCGTCCGCGGCGGCACCCTCGCGGCGGCGGTGCTCGGCGGACCCGTCGGGCTCGAGGTCGTGGGGGGCTCGGTGTCCCTCGACGCCGTGCACCACGTCCTCGGCGCGGTCTCTGTCCCCTCCGGCCTGTCCTGCCCGACCTGCTCGGCGTCTCCCGGGAGTCCCTTCCTCGCTGCACGTCCCTCGAACGACGTCCACCTCGTCGATGCCCTGGGCGGCTGCGCGGGCGAGGGGCAGCCCTGCCACCCGGGCTACTGGGGCGCGCCGTGATCGCGCTCCTGCTCTCGTGTGGCCTCTGGATCGACGGCGACGAGGTCCGTCTGCGTACGGACGCCGATGCGGACGGGTTCTTCTCGCGCGCGGTGGGCGGGAACGACTGCGACGACAGCGACCCCGAGGTGCGCCCGGGCGCGCGGGAGATCTGGTACGACGGGGTGGATCAGGACTGCTCGGGCGGCTCCGACTTCGACCAGGACAAGGACGGCCTGCTGGCGTCCGCGTACGGCGGCACCGACTGCGACGACACCGACCGCACGGTGCGCGCCACGCCGCAGATCTGGCACGCCGACTGCGACGGGGACGGCCTCGTCGGGTCCGTGGAGGTCCCGGCCTGCGACCGGCCCACGACCCTCGCGGTGTGCGACGGTCAGCCCGCGGCGGCCTGGCGTCTCGACGGGGTCATCGACTGCGACGATGCGGACGCGAGCGTACCGGCCGCCGAAGAGACCTGGTACGACGGCGTGGATCAGGACTGCGACGGCGGGAACGACTACGACGCGGACGGCGACGGCTTCGTGCCCGACGCGTGGCTCGCGGTCGCCCCGCCGGGCTCGGTGGGCGGGGACTGCGACGACGCCGACCCGACCGTGTGGCCCGGCGCGGTGGACCCTCCCTTCGACGACGTGGACAGCGCGTGCGACGGGGACGTGTTCGAGCACGACCGCGACCGGGACGGCTTCGAGCCGCCGCTCGACTGCGACGACCTCGCGGCCTTCGTGCATCCGGCGGCGGTCGAGGTCTGGTACGACGGCGTGGACCAGGACTGCGACGGCGCGGACGACCACGACCGGGACGGTGACGGGTTCAGGCCGCTCGCCTTCGCGAACGGCGCGCCGGCGGACTGCGACGACGGCGACCCGTCGGTGTACCCCGGGGCTCCGGACGTGCCGTACGACGGGGTGGACGCCGACTGCCTGGGCGACCCCGACTACGACCTCGACGGTGACGGCTTCGTGGGCGGTGGGCCCTTCGTGACCGGCCTTGTGATGGACTGCGACGACGGCGACCCCTCCGTGAGCCCGGTGGCCCAGGAGGTCTGGTACGACGGGGTGGATCAGGACTGCGACGGCGGGAGCGACCACGACGCGGACCGGGATGGGTGGGTGCCCCTCGCGTCTGCGGCCTTCGCGCTGCCGGGCGAGCAGGTCGGCGACTGCGACGACCACCGGAGCGACGTGCACCCCGGGGCTCCCGACCCCGTGGACGGCGTGGACGCCGACTGCGACGGGGTGCCGTGATGCTGGCGCTGCTGGCGGGGTGCATCGGCACCGGGGGGTTCCTGGACCTCGACGACGACGGCTTCCCGTCCATCGCGTCGGGTGGGACGGACTGCGACGACGCGGATCCGGCGGTGCACCCGGGTGCCGTGGAGCGGTGGTACGACGGCGTGGACCAGGACTGCTCGGGTGGATCCGACTACGACGCGGACGGGGACGGGGTGGACGCGGATCTGGTGTCGGGCGCGGACTGCGACGACCGGGACCCGACGGTCACCACGCGTCCCACGACGGTCTACGCGGACTGTGACGGCGACGGCGTGACCTCGGGGGTCCCCGTGGTGCTGCCCTGCGGCGAGCCCACCGCGGACGTGCTGGCCGTGCTCAGGCCCTGCGGCACCGCACGGGCGCCGGCGGGCGGCTTCCGGAGCGCCGCGAGCGACCCGGCGGACTGCGACGACGCCGATGTGGACGTGCTCCCGGGACCCCAGGCGGAGCGCTGGTACGACGGCGCGGATCGGAACTGCGACGGTCGCAACGACTGGGACGCGGATGGCGACGGGTTCGTGCGGGTGGGTGCAGACGGGCGGGCGGGCGGCACGGCGCCCGGGGTGGGCGACTGCGACGACACGCGCGCCGACGTGTTCCCGGGGGCCCCCGACACCGCTGCGGACGGCCTGGACGCCGACTGCGACGGCACGCGCGAGCTCGATCTCGACGCGGACGGCTTCGTGGCGGGCCCGGCCTCCGGAGGGCTGCCGGGGGGCGACTGCGACGACGGTGACCCCACCGTGGCCCCCGACCGCGTGGAGCGCGCCTGCGACGGGCTCGACAACGACTGCGATCCCGCGACCGACGACCGCCCGGACCCCGACGGGGACGGCCTGGCCTGCGAGCTGGACTGCGCGCCGGACGACCCGGCCGTGTTCGTGGGGGCCGCCGAGCTCTGCAACGGGGTCGACGACGACTGCGACGGCGAGGTCGACGAGGGGCTGCGGGTCGACCAGTACTGGGACCCCGACGGCGACGGGTATGGCGCGGGCCCCGTGGTGTTCTTCGGCTGTCCGGTGCCCGGCCTGGCCGCGGCGGACGGCGACTGTGCGGAGGGCCGGGCGGACGTGCACCCCGGAGCCCCCGAGCTGTGCAACGGGGTCGACGACGACTGCTCCGGGGCCGTGGACGACGTCCTGGTCGTCGTGTTCGAGGACCTGGACGGCGACGGGCTCGGCGGGGCGGCCGTGGAGGTCTGCGACCCGACGGGCTTCGCGACGGCGGGCGGGGACTGCGACGACAGCGACCCCACCGTGGGCCTCGGGGCGGCGTGGTACGCGGACTGCGACCACGACGGCTACCTCGGGGCCGAGCCCTTCCTGGCCTGCGATCGACCCGCGGCGGACGCGCTGGTGACCTCCATCTGCGGGCTCACCGGCGTCTCGGCGACCCCGCCGACCGCCGTGCTCCTGGACTGCGACGATGGCTCGTCGGCGGTGCGTCCCTTCCGGTCGGACGTCTGCAACGGCGTGGACGACGACTGCGACGGCCGGGTGGACGAGGGGCACACCGCCTGGCTCGATGCCGACGGGGACGGTCTGGGTGCGGGGGACCCCGTGGCCGGGTGCCCGGACGGGGTGACCTTCGTGGACAACGCGCTGGACGGCTGCGACGACCTCCCGACCCGCTGGGCCGCCGCGGTGCGTGGGGAGCCGGGGGACGAGCTCCAGGTCCTGCTCGATCAGGTGTGCCCGGACGGCGTGGTGACCCTGGCGGACGCGGTGTGGCCGGTGGGAGGCGGGCTCCACGTCGACGTCCCGCTCTCCCTGGTGGGCGAGGGGACCGCCACGTTGGATCTCCTGGGTGACGGACGCGTGGATGCGCACGCGCCGGCGCGCCTCGAGGGGCTGGTCGTGACGAACGGCCGGGCCACGGGGCTCGGGGGCTGCGTGCGGGGGGCCGACGGGCTGGAGCTCGTGGACGTGGTGGTGTCGGGCTGCGCCGTGGACCCCGAGCCCGTGCTGGCCGATGCCGCCGCGGAGGCCTGCTGGACGGGCGCCTGCGGGGGGTGTGTGTTCGCTTCGGGTGCCGTCACGGCCAGCGGGGTCGTGCTGGAGGACTGTGCGGCTGCGGCCGGCGGGGGCCTCTGGGTCGGCGGGAGCGGGGTCCTCACGGACGTGGTCGTCGACGGGACCCGTACCGAGGCCTCCCGGGTGCATGCGGGCTTCGGGACGGCCGGCACGGACGGGGGCTGCGCGCTCGGGCGGTGCGGCGGGGGCGTGTACGCCAGAGGGCCTCTCGTGCTCGCGGACGTCCGGATCGAGGGGTCCGTGGGCACCGACGGCGCCGGGCTCTACACCACGTCGGACGTGGACGCCGTGGGCCTGGAGGTCGTCGGCACCACGAGCAGCGCGGGTGCCGGGGCCATCGCGCACGACGGGGCGTCCTTCGCGTGCACCGGGTGCTCGCTGCGCGACAACCACACCGACGACGGCTTCCGTCCTTCCGCGCTGGAGTCCGATGGCGTCGTGATGCTCGTGGACACGGAGGTGATCGGCAACCACCCCGACGTCGTGCCCGCGGTGTACGCGTGCCAGCCCGGGCAGGTCGGGTGCACCGCGCGCTGGACGCTGGTCGACACGGTGTTCGACCGGGAGCCGTGCCGTTCGCGACGGCGTGTGGGTCGGGTGTCACGCTCTATGGGCTCGCGTCCACGGTGGTCGGCGGGAGCTCGCTCGGCATGGTGCTCGGCGGGGAGGTCTCGGTGGTGGGCCACCACATGCCGGGCGGCTCGTTGGCGCTGCTGTTCCCGGACGGTCCCGTCGAGGTGCGGGACACTCGGCTCGACGCGGGTCGCATCGCGCTGATCGGCGGGGAGGGCGGCACGTTCGCGAACCTGGCGCTCCTCGGCGACAGCGGAGACCCCCCCGCTTCGGCTCGACAGCTCCGGGGGCGCCCGTGGTGGTCGACCAGGTGACCTTCGTGGGGGCGTCGAGCGGCCTGCGGTTCCAGGGGTCGAGCGCCTACACCGTCACGGACGTCGTCGGGCAGGGGCCGTCGACGGTCATCGCCCAGGCGCCTTTGGGCACGGTCGCCCGCGCGGTGTTCGGCATCGGGGCCGCGCCCACCGGCGGTCTCGCGTGCTCGGGCTGCGGGACGGTGGCCGGTGGGCTGGTGTCCACCGTCGACCTGCACATCGATCCGGGCCCTCGAGGGAGACGCCCTGCGCGGGCAGGGCACCGGGGACGGCTGCGACGCGACGTCCCCGGCGGTGTGCTTCGACCCCGGGTACCACGGGGGGCCCGAGGCGCGCCCTGATCTCACGGGTCGGCGCGGAGGCTCCTGCCCTGGAGGATGAGGCCCACGAACACCCCGAGGAACAGGGCCAGGCTCGCGAACAGGGGGAGGGTGATCAGGCTGACGGAGCCGAGGGTGATGGCGACGAGGCCGGAGGAGACGGCAGCGGTGAGCCAGGTGGCCAGGAACACCGGTGCCGTGCGGACCACGAGCACGCGCGAGCCACACCGACTGCGGCCGCCGATCGTGGTGGCGAGCACGAGGAAGGACATGCCGAGCGTCAGCACGACCGTCAGCGCGTAGCGGGGGCCCAGCCCTCCGGCCGCCATCTGGAGCCATGCGTCACCGAAGTCGAGCACGAGCAGGCTCCCGCCGGCCACGGCGGCGAAGATGGGGAGCAGGTGCACGGCAGGCGCCCGCAGGTCGACCCTGTCGGCGACCTGGGCGCGGAGCCGTGCGGCGTCCGCCCAGCGCATGCCATCGAGCAGGAAGGCCTGCACGCGCGTGAGGTCCTGGGGACGGAGTGCTGCGCGTGCCTCGGGTGTCGCGACGCAGGCGAGCACGGCCTGTTCGTCGCCCTTCACGAGGGCCCGCTCGAGCGCGCGGGCGGCACCCACGGCGGTCGTGCCGCGGTCGAGCGCATCCCAGCCCTCCGTCTCCAGGCGCGCGAGCAGCCGGAGCACCGCGAAACGCTCGGGCCAGCCGAATCGGGTCGGGAGCCTGCGCACGAGATCCGCGGCGGACACCAGGCCCGTGACGTGGTGCGGGAGGACCTGCGGGTGCGCTGCCGCGAGCTCGTCGAGGGCGCGCACGAGCTCGCGGGTGGCCCGTCCGGCAGCGGAGGTCTCCTCGGGGGACGGGGTCGTCCGGCCGTCGATCCAGGCGTTCCAGGCGAGCAGGCCGCCCATCCCGGGTGCGAGCAGGCCGGTCAGTCCCTCCACGATGCCGGAGGCCCCCCCGTCGTCGCGGACGAGGGCGGCGAGCTCCACGAAGGGCGGTCGCACCCCGCCGTCGAGGAGGGGGACGGCGGCGTGGTCGAGGGCCTCGAGGGCCACCGCGAGCTCAGCGAGAGAGCCTCCGCCGTCGCGCACCGCATCCAGACCGGCCACGGCGCGCACGAGGTCGAAGACGGGCCCTTCCCCGACGGAGCCGGGCAGGACGTCCGCGCGGAGGAGGGCGAGCAGCTCCTCGAACGTCCGGGCCGGTGGGTCCGCCTGCAACAGGCGCCAGAGCACACGGACACGTTCGGGGTCGGCGTTCACCTCGCGCAGCGTGCGCTCGACATGGAGGGCGACCTGGGTCGCCACGACGGCCTCCTGCCTGGAGGCCAGGGCGAGCCAACCGCCCTCGTCGAGCCGCGCGGAGCGGAGGAGATGCTGGACCGGCCAGCCGGAGAGCGCCGTCTGGAGCCCGATGGCGTCCGCGGCCACCTCGCCGACCGCGCCCTTCGGGTCCTGCAGCCCTGCCGCCCGCGCCAGGGGGCTCCAGGGACGGTCGGGATGGTGCTCCCGGAGCGTCTCGAGCAGGGCCACGAGCTCCGTCGCGCGCTCCCGAGGTGATGCCAGATCGCCCAGCACGGGGTCGAAGAGGTCCCGGAGCCGGGTGGCCACCTCGCGGATCGGGAGGTGCGCGCTGGGCGTGGGCACCCCGAGCGCGCGCAGGGTGTCGCGGTGGGCGAGCAGGCCGTCTGTGTCGACCCACCGCTCCTCGCGGAGCCGGCCCTCCACCACCGGGCGCACGTCGTGCGGCAGGAGCGGCAGGACGTCGAGGAGGGCGCGTTCGGCGAGTGGGTGCGCACCGAGGCGTGCCGTGCCACGCACGAGGGCAGGGACGACGTCCGGGTGGTCCAGACAAAGGGCGGCTCCCGCGATCAGCACGCTCCAGTCGGCGTCGTCGTGGGGTGGTGCTGCCAGCGGCTCAGCGGGCGCGAAGCCCGGCGGCGCCTCCCCGAGGGCGGCGAGCGCGAAGCCGAGGTGGGCCACATGGCGGACGAGGCGGTGGGGCCGGTCTGTCGGCGCGAGGTCGAGCCCTGCGGGGAACGTCCTGGTCCAGAGCTGCGCTGCGGTGTGGGGGGATTGGCGGGCCAGCGCTCGTGAGGCGGTGGTCCACACGCCACGGCGACGGTCCCGGAAGAAGACACGCAGGAAGCGCGCGACCTCCGGACTCCCTGGGATCCGGACCTCGGCGAGGCAGCCGAGGGCCGCGAGGGCGTCATCGTCCCCGACCGTCAGCGGCGCATCCCAGGGCCAGGGCCCGAGGGCGGGGTCACCGAGCAGGGCGGCGGTCGCGGGGAGCTCGCTGGGGCGCTCCGCCAGCCAGCGCAGGAGCCTCCCGGTGTCCGGCTGCCCGCCGTAGGCGGCCAGCAGCTTGCGGAGGCCACGCTCCCCGTCCGCCGGGCGGCCACGGGGGACCGACAGGGTGGCTGCCCGGGTCCGGAGGTCGGCGGCGTGGGTGTCGGTCCCGTCCCAGCGGGGCAGGGTGTGGGAGGCGGGCTCCGCGGTCATGGCCGGAGGATGCCACGACCGGGGTCGTGGATCACAGCCCGCAGAACGCGTCGCGCGACTGCCAGCTGTCGGGGTCCCCGGCGACGAACGTGCCGCTCCAGGCGTTCAGGCCCATCGAGCTGCCGTCGAAGTAGCGGATGTTGGCGTCCACGACGTAGCGGCGGCCGGCGTTCAGGGGCGGCACGCTGCCGTCCGGGCTCAGGTCCTCGTTCACCCACTCCTTCGCGCCGCCGGGGGCCTCTCCGTACACCAGCGGGTAGTCGGAGGCCTGCAGGTCCCAGACCTCCCACACGCGGAGGGAGCCCTCGCAGATGCTCGAGCCACCGGACTCCGCGCTGACCGCGATCATGTCGGGGGTCTCCGTGCCCATGCCCTCGAGGCCGATGAGGACCTCGTCGAGGGCGACCTCGCCGGTGACGACGCCCGCACAGGCGCCGGTGGGGGAGCAGGGGTCGTCGTAGCAGGCGACAGCGAGGACGGTGACGGCGGCGAGGGCGAAGGCGCGCATGGAAGCTCCAGGGTGGTGGTCTGCCACGGAGGTGTCGGGAGGGGGGCGAACGGATCACGGTTTCGATCGAGAATGCGGATCCCGATCCTGGAGGCACCGTGGCCACGCGCACCATCGACCTCATCCGGCACGGCCAGTACGGGCCCGATGGGCTGCTCACGCCGGTTGGACGCGCCCAGATCGAGCTCCTCGGTGCCCGCTACCGCGCCGAGGGGGGGCCCACGGAGCTCTGGGCCAGCCCGGTTCCCCGGGCCACGGAGACCGGCGAGATCCTGGGAGCCGCACTGGGCCTGACGCCGCGTCGGGTGGTCGGGCTCGCCGAGGGCATCCCTTCGGTGCCGGATCCGCTGCCACCCGGCTTCGATGGGTGGCCGGCGGACTCGGTGGCCCGCCACAAGGCGCGCTTCGACAAGGTGCTCGATCGCATCCTCAAGCCCGCTCGCGGGGCGGACAAGCACCTGCTGCTCGCCTGCCATGGCAACGCGACCCGCTACCTCTGGACGGTCGCGATGGGGCTGCCGCCGGAGTTCTGGTGGGTGCTCCGCATCCACAACGGGAGCGTCACGCGCCTGTTCGTCACCCCCACCGGCCGCGTGCGGGGCGTGGGCTTCAACGACATCGGCCACCTGCCTCCGGCACTGCAGACGGAGACGTGAGCGACCCCGGCAGGAATCGAACCTGCGACCAGTGGTTTAGAAGACCACTGCTCTATCCTCTGAGCTACGGGGCCGTGGGGGCCTGGTAACCCGGGGAGGGCTACCGGGCGGCCTGGAGCCCGACCATGATCTGGCGGGGCTGCGTGGGGCGCGCGCCGAAGGGCGCCAGCTCTCGAGCGGATGGGCGTTCGCCAGGTTGTTCACGGTGACGTAGCCCTTCAGCACGTCGTCGAAGGGCACCTGGAGCGACAGGTCCACGAGCGCCTGGGCGGGGATGTCGAGCTCGGTGAGCGGGCCCTGGCCGGCGCTGTCGCGCATGCCGCTACGCGCGGAGAGGCCGGCCATCAGCTCGAAGCGCGGGTGCGCGATGCCCGCACGCACGCCGCCCTGGTGCACGGGGACGTAGGGCAGCATGTCGCCGATGGAGACGGTGCCGAACTGCGGGAAGCCCGAGACGAAACCCGTGCGGAACGAGCTCATCGAGAGGGTGTACGTGGCGGAGATCGGCAGCGAGAAGGGTCCCGGCAGCAGGATCTGAGCGCCGCCGTCGGCCTCGGCCCCGTACACCCAGGCCTTCCCGCCGTTGAACTGCTGGTCGATCTGGTCGTCCACGCAGCCGCCGGACAGGGTGCACTGGCCCGTGAGGTTGGAGTAGCGGTTGAAGTACCCGACCACCTCGCCGTGCAGGTAGGGGTCGCCGAGGCGCACGCCGGCCTCCAGGTTCACGCTGCTCTCGGGCTTCACCTCGGGTGCCTGGCCTGGCGCGACGGGCGAGAAGCCGCGGTGCACGCCGCCGAACACCTGCACCTCGGGGGTGACCTCGTGGAGGGCCGCGAAGCCCGGCAGGAACGTGGTGCGCCAGATCGGCTCCTGGTCGTTCTCCGGCTCGAGGAAGTGGTGGTAGGTGGTGCGGATGGTCTCGGAGCGCACGCCCGGGAGCAGGTGGAGCCCGCCGATCTGCAGGTCCTCGTGGATGTGGGCCGCCACTGCGAGGGCCGTGCCGCGCGTGTTCAGCGCGTACTCCTCGGGCCCGGCCTTCACGAGCACGCCGTCCACCATGTCGTGGTCGGTCTCCGTGTGCACGCGGTCGGCGATGTCGCCGTGCACGCGCACCCCGCCCTCGAGCTGGCTGTCGAAGGCATCCGTCCTCTTGCGCCAGCGGGCCGTCGACACCACGCCGAACGACTGGAACGTGCGGTGGTTCGTGCCCATCCGGATGCGCTGACCGGGCTCGGTGGAGTCGGCCTCCCCGCGCAGGATGTCGAGGTAGATCGAGCTCGCGCCGGCGTCGGGGCCCTGGAGGAGGGCGTGCATGTCGCGGCTGTCGGCGAAGCCGTTCACCTTGGTCCACGTGCGGTCGAGCCAGTGGTGGTAGGCCACGGTCTTCAGGCGGAACGCGCCCACGTCGAGCTGGTGGGTGAGCTCGATCTGCGTGCGGTTCCACTGCATCTGGCCGTTCTGGGAGGCCCGGTAGCGGCGGTAGGGGTTCTCGGCGAAGTCGTCGACGTGCAGGCCCAGGTAGGTCTCGTGGGAGAGCTCGTGGCCCCAGCCGAGCTTGAGGAGCAGGGCGTTGCGCGTGGTGCGGGCGGGGTCGCTCGCGATGCGGCCCTTCAGCATGACGTCCGTGCGTGCGAAGCCCGTGGGCCCGCCGCCGTCGAGCTGCTTGAAGCCCGAGGTGCGCAGGTGGGCGATCTCGGCGAGCACGCCGCCGCGCTTGCCGCCCGTCCCGGCCCACACGTGGAGGCGCGCCGTGTCGCGGAGGCCGGCGGCCAGATCGACCTGGCCGTGCGAGCCGTCCGTGGGCACGGGCCGTGTGAGCAGGTTGATGGCGCCGCCGACCGTCTGCGGGCCGTGCTGGGTGGACGCAGCGCCCTTGAACACCTCCACGCCCGCGATCCGCATGGGCATCGGGAAGTAGTAGGCCGCGGGACCCGCGTAGGGTGCGGGCACCAGGGGAACGCCGTCCTCCAGGAGGGTGACCTTCGCGCTGCGGTCCGAGTTGGCCCCGCGCATGCCGATGTTCGGACGCAGGCCGTACCCGTCCTCGCCGCGCACGTAGACCCCGGGGTCTGCGCGAGCACCCGGCCGATGTCGTCGTTGTGCCAGGCCTGGATCTCCTCCTCGCCGATCACGTGGGCGCTGCCGGCCACCCGGGGGGTTCCGTCGGGTTGGTAGACGATCACGGTGTTGTCGTCGTCCACCAGGGTGTCGTCGTCGTCCGCGGGCGGATCGGCGAGCGCCCCCGTGGAGACGAGGACGAAGGGGAGGATCCGAGACAGTCGGGCGAGCGGGCGCGGCATGGGGTCTCCGTGGGCCTCCCGTTGTATTGGAAATGAAATCCAATTTCAATAGGGACGTGCGGCCCATGGACGTGGCGCGCGGACCTGTGTCCGGGTAGCTGGCGTCCAATCCCAGGAGAACGACATGCCCGACGTGCGACCCGGAGTGGTGACTGGCGCGGCCTACCAGGCCGTCATCGATGCAGCGAAGGCCGGGGGCTACGCGCTCCCCGCCGTGAACGTGGTGGGCACCAACAGCGTGAACGCGGTGCTCGAGGCCGCCGCGGCCGCGAAGTCCGACGTGATCCTGCAGCTCTCCAACGGCGGCGCCGAGTTCTTCGCTGGCCAGGGCTACCCCGACAAGCACGAGGCCCGCGTGCTGGGTGCCGTCTCCTGCGCGCACCACGTGCATCTCCTGGCCGAGCGCTACGGTATCTGCGTCGCGCTCCACACCGACCACGCGAACAAGGCGCTGATCCCGTGGGTCGAGGCTCTGGTGGGCCACAGCGAGCGTCACTTCGAGCGCACCGGCCAGCCGCTGTTCTCGTCGCACATGCTCGACCTCTCCGAGGAGACGCTCGACGACAACATCGCGCTCTCCAAGGCGATGCTCGAGCGGATGGCGAAGCTCGGCATGAGCCTCGAGATCGAGCTCGGCGTGACGGGCGGCGAAGAGGATGGTGTGGGGCACGAGCTCGAGGAGGGGGCCGACAACAGCCACCTCTACACCCAGCCCGAGGACGTGCTGAAGGCCTACGAGGCCCTCGCCCCCATCGGCCATTTCTCGGTGGCCGCGAGCTTCGGCAACGTGCACGGCGTGTACAAGCCCGGCAACGTGCAGCTCCGGCCGGAGATCCTCCGCAACAGCCAGGCGCTCGTGGAGTCGACCCACGGCACCGCGAAGAACCCGCTGCACCTCGTGTTCCATGGCGGCTCGGGCAGCGACCCCGAGAAGATCGCGGAGGCCGTGCGGTACGGCGTGTTCAAGATGAACATCGACACCGACACCCAGTTCGCGTTCGCCGAGACCGTGGGTGCCTACGTGTTCGCCAACGAGCGGGCGTTCCGCTTCCAGCTCGATCCCGACGACGGCAAGCCGTACAAGAAGGTCTACGACCCGCGGAAGTGGCTGCGCAAGGGCGAGCAGGGCATCGTGAAGCGCCTCCAGCAGGCCTTCGAGGACCTCGGCGCCGTGGGCCGTTCGGTCTGCGCGTGAGCCTCAGGGCCTGAAGGTCAGGCCCACGAGGAGCCCCGCGCCAGCGACGCTGCGCGCGCCCCGTCCGAACCACCCGCTGCTGTCGAGGTCACGGCGGGTGGGGGGCGGGAGCCTGCCTTCGAGCCGCAGGCGCAGGGCGGCGGTGAGCGCGAAGGAGGGGGCCACCGTGAGGACGCCGGCGAACCGGTGCTCCGGTGCGTACTCCGGGGGCAATGGGGGCCAGACCATCTGGAGGGTGGTGTAGTCCCAGCCCCAGCGGGCGTAGACGAGTCCGGCGGCGACATCGACGTCGAAGCCCTCGCGGGGGATCCGCACCCCTGCTCTCAGCTCGAAGCGATCGACGTTGCTGATGTAGGTGCCGGCTACGGTCTGGTGGATGCCCTGCAGGCCCAGGAACAGGGGCCCTGGTAGGTCCAGGTGCACCATGGCGTGCGCAACGGACTCCCGGGTGATCGGTGTGCCGGGTCGGCGATTCACGGGTGCCAGGAAGAAGGCGGAGCCCGCGCCGATCTCCAGCCCGGGGGGGCGGCGGAGGGACGGCGTCGGGGCAGCGAGGGCGAGGGCGACGAGGAGCATCCGCCAAGCGTACGTGCTCGCCGGCGAGCCCGCCGGTCGATCTGGTGGGGGGCCCTCGTGGAAGCCCGATCGGGCCGTGCTCGACGCCAGGAGCCCGGGCCAGGCGGCCGCGGGCGTCGCGGTCGTGCAGGCGCCGTGCTGCCGCAGGGAGGCGGTACGCCCGCCGCCCACGACAGGGTGGATGGTCCCGTCAGGCGCGTTGGCGGGACGTGGCCTGCGTGGGTGCCGGGCCGAGACGGGCGGAGCGGCGGTGCGACGGGGTTGGAGTGCTCGGGGTACGGCGGAGGGTGGACCCGGACTGGGTACGGTCGGACGGTCCCGCCCGTCTGGGCCAACGTGCGCCCGAGCTTCGCACGACAGCCGGGGGATGACGTCCTGGAGGGAGTGCCGGGGCGGGGTAGACGACCGGAGCGGCGGTGCGACAGGGGTTGGAGTGCTGTGGGCACGCCGGAGGGTAGACCCGGACTGGGGCGCTGCTTCACGGACGACCGGACGGTTCCGCCCGTCTGGGGCGAAACCTGCCCGGGAGCTCAGCTCAGGGGGGCCTGTGACGGCCCCCCTCCGCCTCCCCCCGCCCCGCCGCTACGCTGAGCCCGGCCGAGCGAAGCTCGGTCCGGCCTCTGGCGTGCCATCGGCCGTGCGCAACCTGGGGCGGGTCGGGCAGGAGGAGCAGGGCACGGCGCACGACCGAGGCCGCGTCGTGGCCGCGCCCATTGGGCGCCCGACGTGTCGCACGTCGGGGCGGGGATGACGCCGTGGGCGGAGTGCCGGGGCGAGCTGGGCGCCCACCGGCGGCCCGCGTCGTCCGGGATTCCGGCTGTCCGTCCACGGGCGTACGCCAACGTCACCATCCCCATCGACCTCCGCCTCACGCACTCCCTCGTCGACCCGGCACAAACCCCCCGTCAGGACCCGGGCGTGAGGCCCAGCAGTCACAAGCTCGAAGGCGCAGGCAGACTCGCGCACGAGGGCCCACCCGCCGTCTCCGCCCCTCCGAACCCCCTCGTGCGCGACACGGGTCACTCGACAGGACGACGATTTCGCTTCGCGAAACCCTTCGCCTGTCGAGGCCGCCCGCGCCGAGGGCCGGCAAGGCCGCCTCAGCGGCCGCGCAGCGACCGGAGGGAGCGGAGGTGATCAGCTCCCCGCCGGGAGGCCGTCCGTCCACGCACGCCTCCGGAACGCCGGGAAGTCCGACCCTTCCACACCCGCCCATCCGAGAATCCCGAGCAATCCGCTGTCCGTCCACGCGCGTACACGGCCTTCCACCCGTCGACGACCTCCGCCTCGACCCCTACCTGACCGACCCGGCACACAACCCCCCTTCGTCAGGACCCGGGCGTGGAGCCCAGCAGAAACAAGCTCGAAGGCGCAGGCAGACTCGCGCACGAGGGTCCACCCGCCGTCTCCGTCCCTCCGAACCCCCTCGTGCGCGATATGCCGCCCGCCCGCGCCGCGCGTACACCGCCTTCCACCCGTCGACGACCTCCCCGCAAGGACCCGCACACCCCCCTCAGCAGCCGCGCAGCAGACGGAGGGAGCGGAGTAAACTCGACAGGACGACGATTTCGCTTCGCGATACCCTCCGCCGGGAGGCCGTCCGCCCACGCACGCCTCCGGAACGCCGAGAAGTCCGACCCTTCCACACCCGCCCATCCGAGAATCCCGAGCAGTCCGCTGTCCGTCCACGCGCGTACGACGGCCTTCCACCCGTCACCTCCCCGAGAACCCCTTCGTCAGCACCCGCGCGTGGAGCCCAGCCGCAACAAGCTCGAAGGCGCAGGCAGACTCGCGCGCGAGGGTCCCACGCGCCCACGCCGACTTCCGTGACCCCTCGTGCGCGATATGCCGACCGCGCCAAGGGCCGGCAAGGCCGCCTCAGCGGCCGCGCAGCGACCGGAGGGAGCGGAGTGATCAGCTCCCCGCCGGGAGGCCGTCCGCCCACGCACCCTTCCGGAAGGCCGGGAAGTCCGACCCTCCCACACCCGCCCATCCGAGAATCCTGGGCAGTCCGCTGTCCGTCCACGCGCGTACCCGAACGCCACCATCCTCGACGACCTCCGCCTCCACCCCCACCTGACCGACCCGGCAAAGAACCGCGTCATCAGGACCCGGGCCTGGCGCCCAGCAGCAACAAGCTCGAAGGCGCAGGCAGACTCGCGCACGAGGGTCCACCCGCCGTCTCCGTCTCTCCGAACCCCCTCGTGCGCGACACGGGTCACTCGACAGGACGACGATTTCGCTTCGCGAAACCCTTCGCCTGTCGAGGCCGACCGCGCCGAGGGCCGGCGAGGCCGCCTCAGCGGCCGCGCAGCGACCGGAGGGAAGTCCGACCCTTCCACACCCGCCCATCCGAGAATCCCGAGCAGTCCGCTGTCCGTCCACGCGCGTACCGTCACGCCCGGGCGCCGGTTACCCGCTCGGATGGATCCTTTCGTCCGCATCCCCCGCGAGGACTGGGCCCCCCTGGCCACCTGGCAGACCCGCCCGCTCTCCGAGGCCGAGGTCGCCCGCCTGCAGGGGGTCGTCGACAAGCTCGACATCCCCGAGATCGAGGCCGTCTACCTGCCGCTCGCCAGGCTTCTGCGCCTCCGGATCGACGCCGCACGCAAGCTCGCCCGCGAGACCGCCGAGTTCCTCGGACACGAGCGCCACCGGGTGCCCTTCGTCATCGGGCTCGCCGGCAGCGTCGCCGTCGGGAAGTCCACCGCCGCTCGCGTGCTCGGCTGCCTGCTCGAGCGCGGACGGCCGGCGCTCACGGTGGCCCGCGTGACCACCGACGGCTTCCTGTACCCCAACGCGGAGCTCGAGCGCCGAGGCATCCTGCGCCGCAAGGGCTTCCCCGAGAGCTACGATCAGCGCGGCCTGCTCGGGTTCGTCGCTGCCCTGAAGTCCGGCGAGCCCCGCGTCACGGCCCCCGTGTACTCCCACCAGCACTACGACGTCGTGCCCGGCGAGGAGCTCGTGCTGGAACAGCCCGACGTGGCGATCATCGAGGGTCTCAACGTGCTCCAGTCGGGCACGACCGGCGTGTTCGTGTCGGACTTCTTCGACTTCTCGCTCTACGTCGACGCCGACATCGCCGACCTGCGCGCCTGGTACGTCGCGCGGTTCGAGCGCCTGCGGCGCACCGCCTTCCAGGACCCCGACGACCACTTCCACCGGTTCGCCCACCTCACCGACGACGAGGCCCGGGCCGTCGCGCTGTCCTACTGGACCGAGATCAACGAGGTGAACCTGCGCGAGAACATCCTCGGCACCCGCGAGCGTGCAGACCTGATCCTCGAGAAGGGCCCCGACCACACGATCCGCGAGGTCCGGCTCCGCAAGGCCTAGAACAGGCCCGCGAACGCGGGTCCGCAGTGGTCCTCGTCCCACGGGAGGCCCGGCCGGAGGGGGTCCTCCAGCACCCCCGACGTGGACCGCTCGACCAGATCGAGCTCGAGCCGCACGAAGACGTCCGTCTCGCACACCCGATCGCGCGGGACACCTGGCGGGAAGATCACGGTGCAGGCCTCGTCGGCCGCGATCTGGAGCACCGCGGACGTCCCGTCCACCTCCACGAACGCCTGCCCCCCGAGGAGCTGCCAGCCACGGTCGGCGTACCGACACACCTGGCGCCGGGTGACCTCCTGGAGAGCGAGGTCGGGGATGTCGGCGAAGCCCTGGTCGTCGTGGAGCGTGAGGTCGCAGAGACCCCGGACCTCGAGCCAGGTGTACGGCGCGCACGACGTGTCCGCCGCTTCGGCCGTGTAGGCCAGGAGCCGCGCGCTGCCCGCCACACCCTCGTCGTCGTGGGTGAGCAGGGCGTCGTAGGTGTAGGGGTCTGGCGCGCGGACGAACGGACCCTCGCCCGCGCATGCGGCGGCCAGGAGGGCGATGCTCGCGGCGCGGGACATGGCGGCCCGTAAATCCGTCGGCCCCGGTCCGCAAAGACTCTTGGAGAATGGGCGATCCCCGGGGGTTGGCCATCGCGGTGCCAGGTGGTAGCCTGCGGGTGCAGCTGGGAGTCCCGCTTTGTCTTTGTTCGTCCTTGCCCTGTTCGCCTGTACGCCCGACACCCCCCCGCCGGCCCCCACCGCCGACGACACCGGCACGCCCGAGGAGCCACCGCCCGTCGAGCAGCCCGCAGGGTTCCTCACCGGCGAGCTCTGCCTCGTGCGCACGGTCTTCGAGACGAGCTGCACCACCGGTTGCCACTCGTCCATCGTGGCCGGCGGCGGGCTCGACCTGCAGACGAACCCGTGGGCCGCGCTGGTGAACCGTCCGTCCGGCACCCCCGGCGCGCCGCAGCTCGTGGTGCCCGGAGACAGCCTGGGCTCCTTCCTGTTCCTGAAGATGGGCAACTTCCTCGAGGCCAACCAGGGCGAGGTCATGCCGCCCCAGGGTCAGCTCGGCGGCGCCGCCCTCCAGGTGGTGAAGGACTGGATCGACAACGGCGCGGCGAACGACTGCGACATCTCGCCCCCCGGCGGCGATCCGCCGCCTCCGCCGCCTCCGCCTCCGCCGCCGGACCCCGATCCCGATCCGGACCCCGATCCGCAGCCCACGGATCCCGATCCGCAGCCCACGGATCCCGATCCGCCCCCGCCCACCAGCCCGCACCCGGTCGGCTACTCGTCGCCCGATCAGCACGGCGTGGCCGCGAACCTCCAGCTCGACGGCGACTGCCGGAGCTGCCATGGCGCCAACTTCGAGGGCGGCACAGGCATGAGCTGCGACACGTGCCACCAGGTGGGCTGGCGCACGGACTGCACGTTCTGCCACGGCGGCCAGGACAACCAGAGCGGCGCCCCGCCGCAGGACGTCGACGGCACCACGGCGCCGAACCTCATCTCGTTCCCCGATCACACCGCCCACATCCAGGCGGGCTACGGGTGCTCCGAGTGCCACTACACGCCCACGGACTACCTCACCAACGGGCACGTGTTCGGTGACGTCACGCCCGGCTACGGCGAGGTGAACTACGCCGCGGGCCTCTCGTACCAGGCCACGTACTTCCTGGGCACGTGCTCCAACGCGTACTGCCACGGCAACGGCCAGGGTCCGAACGGCACTGTCACCGCGGGCTCCGGTCCGGTGGGCTGCGCGAGCTGTCACTACAACCAGAACAGCACGCCCGCCGAGTGGAACCAGATGTCGGGTCGCCACCGCCTCCACCTCCAGGAGAACGGCGTCACCTGCTCCAACTGCCACGCGAGCACCGTGGACGCCGCGGGCCAGATCGTGGGCGCCGCGTACCACCTGAATGGCACCCCGGATGTCGCCAGTGTGGACATCACCATCGTGGGCACCACGTGCGACGGCGCGTGCCACGGGTTCAACCACAACAACCGCGGTTGGTGATCGCAGCGCTCGCAATCGGCGGGCAGGGTTGTAGAATCCCGCGAACGTGAGGTCCCACGCATGCGGGTTCCCGAAGCCCTGCTGCCGCTCCTGGACGGCGGGGTCATCCATGACGTGATCCGCCCCCTGATGAGCGGCAAGGAAGCGGACGTGTTCCTCGTGGAGGTCGAGGGCGACGTGATGGTCGCCAAGACCTACAAGGAAGCGGACAACCGGAGCTTCAAGCACCGCGCGGACTACACGGAAGGCCGCCGGGTGAAGAACAGCCGGTCGCAGCGGGCCATGGCCAAGCGCAGCCGGTTCGGCAAGGAGGAGATCGAGGCGGCCTGGCGGTCCGCCGAGGTGGACGTGATCTACCGGCTCTCGTCCGCGGGCGTCCGGGTGCCGCAGCCCTACGCCTTCGTGGACGGCGTGCTCGTCATGGAGCTCATCCGCGGCTGGGACGGCGGGCCGGCCCCGCGTCTGGTGGACGCCCGTCTCACGGAGCAGGAGGCCTGGGACCTCTTCCACATGCTGCTGCAGGAGGTCGTGAAGATGCTCTGCGCGGGCGTCGTGCACGGCGACCTCTCGGACTTCAACGTGCTCCTCGCCCACGACGGGCCCGTGATCATCGACTTCCCGCAGGCCGTGGACCCCGCCCACAACCGCAACGCCCGCAAGCTCCTCGTGCGCGACGTGCGCAACCTCCAGTCCTTCCTGGGCCGCTACACGAGCCGGCTCGACGGCAAGCGGTATGGCGACGAGATGTGGGCGCTCTACGAGGGGAGCGAGCTGCGTCCCGACACCCGGCTCACCGGCCGCTTCCAGCGCAAGGAGGTCCGCACGAACCCCCTGTCGCTCCTGGAGGAGATCGAGGCCATGGAGGCGGAGTCCCGGAAGCGGCGCGAGGATCTGGGCCTCGCACCCCGCCGTCCGGCCCGCACGCCCGTCCAGCCCCGTCCGGCCACCCCAGCGCCGCCGCCCCCCGAGGAGCCCGCGAAGAAGAAGCGTCGCCGGCGCCGGAAGAAGAAGCCCGAGGGGGCCGAGGCGTCCGGGCCGTCCGAGCCGATCGACTTCGACACGTCGGACGATCTGGACGCCTTCCTCAGCGAGGACTGACGCCCTCCAGGAGCCTCACGCACCGCTCGAAGGCCCGTCCGATGCGGGTCTCGTTGCGGATCCGGGCCAGATGGGGCCACACGCTGCGCTCGCCCTCGAGGATGAACCCCTGCAGGTCGGTGGGGGTGGGGTTGCTCACCACCTTCCTGTACAGCGACCAGTGGAACTGCGGGTGGAGGTCGATGTCGCCCGTGTAGTCCTGGGAGAGCAGGTTGTGCACCTGCCGCGCCGCGAGCTGCACGGGCCCGGTGGAGCGGCTCGTGGCCCTGCGGACGAGGTCGGCGGCGGTGGCGCCCTGCGTGCGCGCGGTGGCCGAGAGCACACCCGAGATGGCCGGCCGGAGCCCGGACCGCCCGCGATGCCGCATGAACGGCAGCACGTGGGGGTTGGTCTGGCTCACGATGAAGTGGTTGGCGTTGAACAGCCGGGAGAGGCGGATCTTCGGGAGGTCGCCGTCGAGGGAGCCGTCGGTCCAGCGCTCCTCGGGCAGGTAGGGCGTGTGCGACCCGTCCGGGAGCTTGCGGAGGAGCTGGACGGGCGGGAACAGGCCCGGCAGGGCGGAGCTCGCGAGGGCGGCGCGCGCGACGAGCACGTCCGGGGCCGTCAGGTGCGACAGCAGCCGCGGCTTCTGCTGCGACCGCGTCGCGGAGACGCTGATGTTCAACGACCGTCCGCTGTGTTCCCAGGCCTCGCGGAAGGTCGCCTCGCCCACGTTGTGGAGCAGCACGTCGTACAGGCGCTCGGGGGCGAGCAGGGCCCCGGTGCGCACGGTCCGGCGGAGACCGGCGGGCTTCAGCCCGTCGAGCCGCATCTGCTGCGGGTGCTCGAAGAGGTCGCGGAGCTCGCGGTCGTCGCGGGCGCAGACGCCGGCCGCGATCATCGCGCCAGTGCTGGCCCCCGAGAGGATCGAGGGCAGCAACCCCGCGTCGAACAGGGCCTTCACCACACCCAGGTGGTGGAAGCCGAGGGTGGCACCGCCGGAGAGCATGAGGGCCGAGCGGCCGTAGACCTTCCACGCCACCCGGAACCGCTCGAGCCGCGCCCGGGCTGCGCGCTCGTCCATCGGGACCTGCGAGAGCCAGTCCAGCGCGTGCTCGCAGGCATGCAGGTAGCGCTCGACGAGGTGCTTGGTGCCGCCGAGGGCCACGTCGTAGAGCGCGGGGTCCGCGATCTCGTTCTGGTGGCGGTACAGGCTCGCGGTGAGGGTCTCGGCCAGGTCCTCGGCGCGACCGGCGGCCTCCAGACGCTCGAGCGTCTCGATGCTCGCGCGCAGAGCCTCGGCGTCGTAGGCCTCCGCGTGGTCCTCACCGCGCCAGAGGTCCGCCCCCGTGAGGCTGTCGACCCGCTCGGCCGCGATCTGCCAGGCGTCGACGTCGCGGGCCTCCGCGAGGGCCCGCCAGGCGTCGCGCACCTCCGGGCGGCGCCCGATCACACGCCTTCGGCGCCGACCAGCTCGCCCTGGCCGCTCTTGAACAGCTTGCGCGCGGCCTTCTCGGCGTCCGTGGCGTAGTGCCCGTCCACCTCGATGGCGAACGTGAGGCGCCACTTCCGCGACGGTGCGTCGGCATCGAACTGCGCCGTGAGGTCGGTGTCGGGGGCAGCGTCCACGGGGCCGAGCGCCATGCCCTCGCTGTCGATCCCGAACACCTTGCGGGGCTTCATCTCCCCCTCTGGCAGCAGGGTGCCGAGCTGGGCGATGGCCGCGACCTGGCCGACCTCGTAGACGTTCGTGAGGTTCGCCACGATGGTCTTCTGGCCCAGCGCCGGGCTCTCGAAGCGGTAGACGAACAGGTTGTCGGTGTCGGGGTGGGCGTCCTTCTCGACGACGGTCATGGCGATGACGGGCATCAGTCCTCCGAGGCCCTCGATATGCCGACGGCGCCGTGTCGCCAACACCGTCCGATGGTACAAGGATGGAGGCCACTCGGGCCGGCTGGAGCAAGGTGGACGTTCGACCGGGCACGGTGATCGACAAGTTCGAGGTCGTCGAGCTCCTCGGTCAGGGGGCGATGGCCTCCGTGTACCTCGTGCGTCACCGCCACCTCGATGCCCCGTACGCCCTCAAGGTCCTGCAGATCCAGAGGCCGGAGGTCGCGGAGCGCCTGCTCACAGAGGGTCGCGTGCAGGCGGGGCTCCGCCACCCCAACGTGGTGGGCGTCTCCGACGTCATCCTGGTGAACGGCCAGCCGGGCCTCGTGCTGGAGTTCGTGGACGGTCCGACGCTCGAGCGGTTCATCAAGGACTACGGGCCCCTCGACATCCCGGCCATCGACCACATCGGCCTGTCGATCGCCAAGGGGCTGCGCGCCGCCCACCGCGCCGGGCACCTCCACCGCGACCTGAAGCCCGCCAACATCCTGATGGACTACCTGGACGACCAGTGGATCCCGAAGATCGCGGACTTCGGGCTCGCCAAGTTCCTCTTCGGCGGCGGCGACGGCGAGGTGAGCGTCACCCGCACCGGCCAGATCATGGGCAGCCCCACCTTCATGTCCCCGGAGCAGTGCCGCGACGCGAAGTCTGTGGACCAGCGCGCGGACGTGTTCGCGCTCGGCGCCGTGCTCTACGAGCTCGCCACGGGCCAGCGCTGCTTCGACGCCCCGGACGTCGTGCAGGTGTTCGCGCGCATCGTGTCGGGCGCGTTCGTACCGGTGATCGACCTGCGCCCGGATCTGCCGCGCCGGATGGTGATGGCCATCCACGGTGCCCTCGTGGTGGACCCCGCGCACCGCATCCCCGACGTCGACACGTTCATGGCGGTGTGGGAGGGGCGGCAGCACTTCGAGGCCAACCAGCAGGACGTCACGCAGTCCGTCGTGGCGCTGCTGGGCGACGATCCGGCCCTCTACAGCGGCACCCACGCCACCCTGGCGCCGCGCAAGCCCAAGAAGCGCGTGCGGCCCTCCCGGGTGGTGGGCTCCATGGCCGCGGTCTCGGCCTTCGGGCTCCTCACCGTGGGCGCGCTGCTCACCGGGTTCATCGTGATGTACGCCATCGCGTCCTGGTACCGCGCGCCCCCGCCGCTCACCCTGACCGACCCCGACGCGGTCGGGCCCCAGCGGACCCCCGAGATCCACGCCCCGGAAGAGCCGGTCGTGGAACCCGAGCCGGTGGTGGATCCGGAGCCCGTGCGGCCTGAGCCCGTGCGGCCGAGCGCCCCGGAGCCTGTCCGTACGATGCCCCCGGCGCCCGAACCGGTGCGGTCGGTGCCGGATCCCCTTCCGCCGCCGGTGCCGGTCCCAGTCGTTCCCCTCCCGGCCCCGGTGTTCGGCCCGATCCTCGCCAGCGGGGAGCTCGGCGAGGTCAGGGCTGCGAAGGAGTGTCTGGTGGGCCTGCCCCCCACCGCCCCAGACAGCTTCCCCGCCGTCATCTCGGTGGAGGTCGACGGTAGCGTGTCCACCGTTCAGCTGCGTGACGTCCGCTACGCCGGGGGCCCGGTGGAGGCCTGCCTCCGGCGCGCGTTGGACGGCTTCCGCTTCTCCGCGCGCCCCGAGAGCCCGCAGCGGCTGACGTTCCCCTTCACGCCGTAGAGCACGGGTGCAGTGAATCGCGCGCAGCGCGACTCACAGCGCGCTGCTCCCGTGCCCGTGCCCGTGCCCGTGCCCGATGGGCTATTACAGAGGAAGAACCTTTGACGTGGCGATGGCATGCCCGCGCAGCCATGCCTCGCCATCGCGATCGCTCCTGGCGCCACGCATCTGGTGTTCCGAGGCCGGGTTCGGGCACGGGCACGCGCACGGGCACGGGCACGGGGCAGGGTGCGCAAGTGGCCTGACGGCCATTTGCAGCACCCTTCCAGACCACGGGTGATCCGACAGGCCAGGCCGCGACATCCTGTCAGCACGCCACCTCTGTCCCTCCAGGCTAAGGTGACCTCCTGCCCCGGAGTCGTCCCGTGCGCGTGCTTCCCCTCCTGCTCCTCGCCGCCTGTGGTCCCCGCTGGTCGGAGGCGTTCGACGCGAGCGGCATGGGCGCGATGTCCGGCGTGTGGGGCAGCGGTCCCGACGACGTTTGGGCGGTGGGCGGCTCGCCCGGGGTGTCCACGGTCGTGCACTACGACGGCGGCACCTGGTCGCCCGTCACCGTGCCCGACGGCGATCTCGTGGTGTGGGTGTTCGGGTTCGGCCCGGACGACGTCTGGGGTGTCGGGCAGTCGGGCACCATCCTGCACCTGACGGGTGGCACGTGGTCGGCCGTGGAGTCCGGCACCGACGAGGATCTCTGGGGGGTCTGGGGCGCTGCGCCCGACGACGTGTGGATCGTGGGGGGCGCCATCGCGGAGGGCGACCCGCTGATCCTCCACTGGAACGGCACCGGGCTCGAGCAGCACCAGCTCGCCGCCGAGGAGAACGACCGGCAGGCCCGCTCGCTGTTCAAGGTCTACGGGCAGGACGGGCGCGTGTTCGCGGTCGGGCAGGGTGGGCTGATCATCGAGTGGGACGGCTCGGCCTGGCGCCAGATGTCCACGGGAGCCGCCGCCGACGAGGACTTCGTGAGCCTCTGGGGCGACGCGGACGGGCGGATCACCGCCGTGGGCGGTCGCTCGGCCGCGCAGATCGCGACCCTCGACGGCGACGCCTGGACCACGACCACCCCGCCCGGGATGCCCGGCCTCAACGCCGTCACGGTGGACTCCAAGGGCACCGTGGTCGTCGGAGGCGCGTCCGGGTTCGTCGGGCACGTCGAGGAGGGCGAGCTCGTCCGGGAGGACGCGCCCGAGCCCACGTCCCACGACATCCACGCGCTCTGGAGCGACGGCGCGGGCACCACCTGGGCCGTGGGCGGTCGCTTCTACGATCCCTACGAGGGCACGGCCTGGAGGAGGAAGCCATGACGCTGCTCACGCTGCTCGCGCTGTCCGGCTGCAAGGGTGACGACTGGGAGGAGCACGGTCCCATCGCGGACGGCATCATGGCGCCCCTCGGCGACCCCCTGCCGTCGGCCACCCCGGAGCAGCTCGCGACCTTCGAGCGCGGCAAGGCCGTCGGGCTGCATCGCTTCAGGCCGTCCCAGGGGCTCGGGCCCGCCTTCAACGTGTCGTTCTGCCTGTCGTGCCACGAGAAGCCCGTCTCCGGCGGGTCCGCAGGGCTCTACCGCTCCTTCTTCCTCTCCGGCCGGCTCACCGAGGACGGCGCGTTCGTGCCGGGCGAGAGTGCCGGCGAGGCGGGTGGGGTCATCCGGCTGCTGGACGTCGGCACGGACCACCTGGCCCGGCCCGAGATCCCCGAGACCACCACGATCCTCGCCCAGCGCAACCCGATCCCGTTCTTCGGTGTGGGCCTGATCGCCGAGCTGCCCGAGGACGAGATCCTGAAGCGCGCGGACCCCGACGACGCCGATGGGGACGGCATCAGCGGGCGTCCCAACTACGATCGTGGCTTCGTGGGCCGGTTCGGGCGCAAGGCGCAGACCGTGAGCATCGAGGGCTTCATCCGCGGCCCGCTGTTCAACCACATCGGCATCACGACCAACCCACTCACCGAAGAGCAGCGCGCGGCGCTCCCGGTGGACAGCTCGGGGGGCGGCGACATGGCGGCGCGCTACGCGCCCGGGTTCTTCGACCTCGGCCAGGCGGCCGCGCCGGACGGGCCTCTCGTGGACCTGGACGACGCCCCCGATCCCGAGATGAGCACGCAGGACCTCTTCGACCTCGTGTCGTACTCGATGCTCCTCGCGGCACCCGAGGTGGACGAGCCCACCCCGGACTCGGAGGCAGGTCGGCTGGCCTTCAACGAGGCCCGCTGCACCGACTGCCACACGCCGCGCATCAAGGGGCCCCGCGGGCCCGTGCACGTCTACTCGGACCTCCTGCTCCACGACATGGGCCCCGAGCTCGCGGACGGCCTGGTGCAGAAGGACGCGACGGGCGCGGAGTTCCGGACCCAGCCGCTCTGGGGCATCGGGGCCGTCGGGCCCTACCTGCACGACGGGCGCGCCCACACCCTCCACGACGCCATCCTCGCCCACGGCGGCGAGGGCACCGCGAGCCGCGACCTCTACGCCGCCTTCGACGGCGCGAAGCAGCTCCAGCTCCGCGCGTTCCTGCTGTCCCTCGGGGGCTCCAGCCAGGCGAGCACGGGCCTGCTGCACCCCGACGCCCCCCTGCCGGCGGTGGGGGAGTACGGCGGTCCCGCGCGGGCGCTCGACGCGACCGACGAGGAGGCCTTCCTCCGTGGGCGCTCGGCCTTCGACTTCGAGTTCGGGTACGGGGAGGGCATCGGCGGCCCGCGCTTCAACGGCGACTCGTGCCGCGCCTGCCACTTCGAGCCCACCATCGGTGGGGCCGGGCCCATCGACCTCAACGTGATGCGTCACGGCCTGCTCACGGAGGACGGCCAGTTCGTCCAGCCCGAGGTGGGCACCATCCTGCACCGCCTGCGTCGGGTGGGGGAGGGGCAGCAGCGGGCCCAGCCGGGCACGGCGGTGTACGAGATGCGCCAGACGCCCCACCTCTTCGGCCTCGGGCTGATCGACGCCCTGCCGGAGGACGTCGTGCTCGCGAACGCGGACCCCGACGACCTCGACGGGGACGGGATCTCCGGGCGGCCGTCGTTCACCGACGACGGGCGGCTCGGGCGGTTCGGGTGGAAGGGCAGCGTGCCGAGCATCCGGGAGTTCGTGCGGGACGCCGTGGCCATGGAGCTCGGGATGACCTTGCCGCAGGACGCCGGTCAGTCCTTCGGCCGGGTGCACGACAACGACGGCGTGACGGACCCCGAGGTGCACTTCGACTACGCGCGCGACCTCGAGCACTTCCTCACGCTGCTGGGGCCGCCGCCACGGCAGACCCCCGAGGATCCGGCCCTCGCCGCGCGGGGCGAGGAGCTCTTCGGCACGGTCGGGTGCGACCGGTGCCACGTCCCGGCCCTCCAGGGTCCCGGCGGCCCCGTGCCGCTGTACTCGGATCTGCTGCTCCACGAGGTCCTCTCGCCGCGCGTGAAGGGCATCGAGGAGGCCTCCGCCACGATGCGGGAGATGCGCACGGCGCCCCTCTGGGGCGTCAGCCAGACGGCTCCCTACATGCACGACGGTCTCGCCGAGACGCTGGCCGCGGCCATCCGCGCTCACGACGGCGAGGCGGTGGCCACGCGGACCGCCTTCCAGAACCTGTCCGGCGAGGATCGGGACGCCCTCCTGGCCTTCCTGGAGACCCTGTGAGGCTCGCTCTCGTCGCCCTGCTCGCGGGCTGTCCCGGCAACGTGCCGACCGACCCCACGGCCACCGATCCGCCCACGCCGGAGCCCCTCAACGACCCCATCTCCATGCCGCTCGAGCCCACCGTCGACCTCGGCGACTTCCAGGGCGCCGCGTCGTGCGAGGGGTGCCACGAGGAGCACGTCCAGGAGTGGTCCACGTCCATGCACGCCTACGCGATGGTGGACCCGCTGTTCCGGGCCATCGTGGAGGTGCGTCAGGCCGACCTGAACGGGGCGGAGGACCGCTTCTGCGTCCAGTGCCACTCGGCCATCGGCACGCGCTCGGGCTCCCTCGACATCGGGTTCAGCTTCGACGACCAGCCGGCCATCGTCACCGAGGGCATCACCTGCGTGAGCTGCCACAAGATCACGTCGGTGGAGCGCCCCTGGAACGCCGGCCACGCGATCGACCCACTCGCGCCGATGCAGGGACCGAGCGGCACGCCGAGCCCGATCCACGAGGTCTCGCAGTCCGCCGTCTTCCAGGACTCCGTGCTCTGCGGGTCCTGCCACGACGTCATCGAGACCAGCGGCCTGCCCCTCGAGCGGCCCTACGCCGAGTGGCTCGAGTCGCCTGCGGCTGCAGCGGGCACCACCTGCCAGGACTGCCACATGCCGCCCACCGAAGACGGTCGGCACAGCCATCGCTTCGTGGGCGTGGACCTCCCGCTGGTGGACGGCTTCGTGGACGAGGCCACCCGCGCGGACCTGCAGCTCCGGATCGAGGAGCTGCTCGCGGGCTCCGCGGACCTCGAGCTGGACGTCTTCGACGTCGCGCCCGGCCAGACCGCGAGCGCTGTGGTCACCGTGCACAACCTCATCGAGGGGCACGCGTTCCCCACGGGGTCCACGTTCATCCGGGAGGCCTGGGTGGAGCTCGTGGCCCGGGCGGATGGCGAGGTGTTCTACGAGACCGGCACCCTCGACGCGAACGGCGACCTCCGGAACTACTGGAGCGAGCTCGAGCCCTACGGCGACCACGACCTGATCTCGTTCGCCTCCAACTTCACCGACGCGGCAGGGGCGCCCACGGTGTTCTCGTGGCGGGCGGCCGATCACACCAGCCGCGCGATCTCGCCGGGCTACCCGCGCACCTCCACGCTGTTCCTGCCCGTGCCCGAGGGCGCGCAGGAGGTCACCGTGGAGGCCCGCCTGCGCTTCCGCGCCATCCCGCCCTACCTGCTGCGGCTCGTGGGCCTCGACGCCTACGCGGTGGACCTGCCGGTCTACGACATCGACACGGCGAGCTGGGTCCAGGTCGGGCCCTGACGTGCTGCTCGGGGTGCTGGCCTGTGGGCGGACGCCCGCCCCGGCCGTGCCCGTCGCGGGTCTGCCCCCGGTAGCGCCCGTCTGCGCGGAGCTCCCGAAGGCATCGGGCACCGTCCGGGTCACGCCGGTGCGCGGGGTCGGCGTGGAGGACGCCGAGGTGGACCGGGCCCTCGGGCTCCTCGCGGGTCGGCTGGCGCTCCAGGGGCTCACGGTCGATGCGGTCGGGCCCTCGGTGCCTCTCGGCAGCCGGTACGCGCTGGGCCGCTCGCCCGCGGAGGAGGGACCGGAGCTCGGGCCCCTGGTGGGGTTCCTCGCGACCGAGCGGGAGGGCGTACACGTCGTCGTGGTCGACGGGATCTTGGACCCGCGGTCGTCCCTGGCCCGCCACCTCGTGCTCATGGGCTTCGGGATCGGTCCGGGTGCCGCGGTGTCCCCCGAGGCCGAGATCGTGAGGAGCGGCCTGGAGCCGCGGTTCCCGGTGGTGGTCGTGGATCGGCGCGGCCTCCAGGACGCGGACGCCGGCGGGCGCCTGCTCGTGCACGAGCTGGGTCACGCCCGCGGCCTGGCCCACGGCGCAGGGGTGATGGACCCCGGAGGATCGGCGTGTACCGACGGTTTTCGCGAGGCGGACCTCGTTCGCATCGCCGATCCGGGACGCCCCTGAAGGACGGATGCGCCACGCACCCCTCCGGGGCGCGCGCTGCGAGGTCGATTCGCACACAGGGTTTCCACAGCGCGATCCACAGGTGGTGAATCGGATGTGGATAGAGGGGGAACGCTTTCAATCGCTCTGTCATCCTGCGCGGCTCGTGGGATCTGTCCCCAGGCTGACAGCGACGATCGCGTCACGGAAGAGTGAAACGCGAAGATGGGTTGGCGTACAGTGCCGTGCCGATGGCACCTGTGGAGGAGAAGCCATGACCAAGTCCATGCTGAACAACGTGGCGAGGAGCGCCCTGGTGGGCCTGCTCGCCGGAGTGGTCGCTGCCACCCCCGCCTTCGCGGGCGACACCGACGGCGAGACCACCGAGTCGAACGGCTGCTCCGCGAAGGACGGCTGCAACCAGACCGCGTCCGAGGGCGAGGAGTCCTGCCAGGCCAAGGACGACACCACCACCGCCGACACGCAGCCCTCCTCCGAGGGTGGCGAGTCCTGCAAGGCGGCCGAGGAGTGCAAGGCCAAGGACGACACCACGGCGGCCTCCGCCGAGGGCGACGACAAGAAGAAGAAGAAGGAGAAGAAGAAGAAGGACAAGAAGAAGAAGGACAAGCCCGCGGCTTGATCTTCTGTGTCCGGGAGGACCCCCCGTGCACCGCACGAAGTACCCCCGGACCTCGCACCTTCCCTGGTCTCCAGGCTTCGAGCCCGACGATCTGCACCTCGCGGATCTGTCGGGCTTCGTCGATCGTGAGGTCGTCGTCACCGAGAAGCTCGACGGCGAGAACACCACGATCTACGCGGACGGCACGTGCCACGCGCGCTCCCTCGACAGCGGTGCCCACCCCTCGCGCACCCGTGTGAAGGCCCTCGCGGCGCGCCTCCTCGGTGCCCTCCCCGAAGGGACCCGCATCTGCGGGGAGAACGTCTACGCGCGCCACAGCCTGGCCTACGACGACCTGCTCGGGCACTTCTACGGCTTCTCGGTGTGGACGGGCGACCGCTGCTGGTCGTGGGACGCCACCGTCGAGCTGCTCCACGGCCTCGGCATCCCCACCCCGCGCGTGCGTTTCCGGGGGCCGTTCGACCGCCGTGCCATCCGGGGGCTGAAGGTCCACGCCCATCGCGAGGAGGGCTACGTGGTGCGCTGGGCGGACGGCTTCGACCGTGACGCCTTCCCGCGCGCCGTGGCGAAGTGGGTGCGCCCGTCCCACGTGCAGACCGACGTGCACTGGATGAGCCAGCCCGTGGTCCCGAACGGCCTGGCCCCCGCGTCGGCCCTCTGGGACGTGCGGAGCGGCGTGGAGCCCGATGAGGCCGGCCTGGACGCGGTGTTCGGCGACACGAGGCCGCTCCTGCCCGTGGAGCTGCCCGCGCGCGGCGAGACCCGGCTGGCCCTCGTGGTGGCCGGTCGCTACGCGGCGGATCCCCGCGGCACGCTGCTCCCGACCCTGGTGCGTCGGCTTCCCCCGGCCACCGCACGGCACGCCGCGGACCTCGTGGGTCTGGCGCGGCACCTCCACGTCCCCCTCGACGACGCCGCCCGGGTGGGAGGGCTCGTCTCCCTCGGGCGGGCGGTGGACCTGGCCGCCCTGCACGGGCTCGCGGAGGCCCTCGCCACGGACGCCGGCGCCTGGGAGCAGGTCGCCTGGTCGCGGGCGGTGGCCGAGGACGCCGGGCTGCTCGCCGATCCGCTCCACGCGCGCTGGCTCGGGGAGCTCGACCTCCCGGAGGACCCCGTGCTCCGGGCCTGGCTGGCGGGCCGTGCGCTGGACGCCAGGGCACGCGGACGCCTCGTCCACCCCGCCGAGGCGGTCGCCGTGCTCCATCCGCTCCGGGAGCGCGTGCCGCCCGTGCTCACCGTGCTCGTGGGGCCCTCGGGGTGCGGGAAGAGCACCCTGGCGCGGTCGATCGACGGGGAGCCCATCGCGCTGGACGACCTCCGCGAGGACGACGTCGAGCGCCCCGTGAACGCGGCCCTGGCGCGCCTCGAGACCACGCTGGCCGCGGGCAGGTCGGCCGTCTGGGACGCCACCTCGCTGACACCCAGCCAGCGCGGGCTGCCGGTGGGGGTCGCCCGGCGGCGGGAGGCCATGGTGCGCCTCGTGAGCGTGCTCACCCCGCGTCCCACGGCGGAGGCCCGCAACCAGGCCCGGTCGCGCACGGTCCCGGCGGACGTGGTGGAGCGCCAGTGGCGCCGGGTCCGCTGGCCCTACGCCTACGAGGCCGACGCGCTGGAGGACGTCGTTGCGGACGGCTGATCGGGCCCACGCGCAGATCCGCTGGGACCCCCGCCTCGACGAGCGTCGGTTCACGGTGGGCGTGGACGTGCACGCCGCGGAGCCGAAGGTGATCCCGTTCACCCGGTTCGTCCCGGGCGGCGACATCCCCTGGCACCGCGTGCTGTTCTTCGCCTGCGACGGCGTCCCGTGCTGGGACCGGACCACCGGCCACGACGGGCTGGACGCCCTGGCCGAGGCGGGCGAGGTGTCGCGCGTGCGCCTGGCGGCCCCGTGGCGGGCGCGGAGCCCCGTGCGCCTGCAGGACGGTGCATGGCGCGAGAGCCACGCGGGCCGGCCGCTGGAGCGCGGGCTGTCGGTGCTCACCTGGAACGTGCTCTGGGACCGCTTCGAGCGCGAGAGGATCGGGTCGGCGGCGCGGTGGCCCCTGCTGCTCCAGGCGGCCCTCGACACCGGGGCGGACCTCATCGCCTTCCAGGAGGTGGACCCCGCGTTCCACTTCCTGGTGCTCGATCATCCGGAGGTCCGTGCGGACTGGTGGGTGAGCCACGGTCCGGGTCACCCCGACATCGGCGACCGGGACCTCCTGCTCCTCGGCCGCGTGGAGGTCGCCCAGGTGGCCCTCCTGGAGCTCGGCCCCCACAAGGGCGCGCTGGCGGCCCTGGTGGGAGGGGAGGACCCCGTGCTGGTCGTCACCACGCACCTCTCGAGCGCCCACCGTGCGGAGGGGGCCCGGCACCGGGCCGAAGAGCTCACCGGGCTGTTCGGGGCCGTCGGGGACCGCGCCTTCCCGACCGTGCTCCTCGGCGACCTGAACCTCGCGGAGGAGGGGCCGGTGCTCGACACCCGCGACGCCTGGCTGGAGGTCCGCGGGAACCCCGAGCCCACGTTCGACCCCGGCACCAACCCGCTGTCGGCGGTCAACACGATCTCCGGGCGGGCCGCCCGTCTCGACCGCGTGCTCCTGCTCGGCGAGCTGCGCGCGTCCGCCGCGGAGCGCCTGGGGACCTCGGCGGTGGACGGCATCTGGCTCTCGGATCACGCCGGTGTGCTCGTGCGGCTGGAGCGGGGCGCGCCCGCCGGGGTCTGCCTGGAGCCGGCGTCCAGCCGCTCGGCCCTCGCCTGGGTGCCCGCGGAGCCCGACCCTTCGATCCAGGCCGTGCGCCGTCGCCACGATCCGGCGTACACGCGCTGGCCGCCCCATGTGAACGTGCTCTGGGGCTTCGTGGGCGAGCCGGCCTTCGACGTCGCGGCACCCCTCGTCGCGGACGTGCTGTCGGACGTGACGCCGTTCCCGACCGTCTTCGACCGCACCGGTACCTTCGGGCGCGGCGACCGTCGCACCCACCACCTGGCCCCCGCGGACCCCGCACCCTGGGTGTCCCTGCACCGGGCCCTCTCCGCGCGCTTCCCGGCCCTCGGCGGGCGCCCGTCGCTGGCGCCGCACCTCACCGTCGCCCGGGGGGACGCCCCGCCGGCCCTGCCCGACCTGATCCCGTGGGGAGCCCACGTGGATGCCCTCGTGTGGCTGACGCGCCGTGGAGCGGAGCCGTTCGCGGTGCGGGCCGTCTTCCCCCTCGGCACGGGTCGGGTCGTGGAGCCCGTGCCGACGGGGCTCCCGGGTCGTGCGACGCCGGTGGACGACGTGGTGGACGCCCTGCGCGGGGTCTGCCCGGACCTCCGGGTGGTGGGATCGAGGGCGCTCGGTGTGGCCATCGAAGGGTCCGACCTGGACGTGCTCTGGCTGGAGGACGTCGCCGTGGTGGACGTCGTGGAGCGTGTGCGGACCGCGCTCCCCGGGGCCTTCGTGGAGGCCGTGGAGAAGAACGGGCTCGCGGGGGTGCGCGCCGTGGTCCGGGGGCTCGCGGTGGACGTCGTGCCCGTGGCTCCCGACGATCCGGCACCCGCGGCGGTGATCGCGAGGTCGGCCCTGGAGGATCTCGCCCAGCTCCGGGAGGCCCTGGACCCCGACCGCCTCGAGCTCCTGCGGGAGGTGAAGCGGTGGGCCCGCGTCCAGCGGCTCGACGACGCCGCCCTCGGTGGGCTCGAGGGGCTCGCGTGGGCCGTGCTGGTGGCGGCCTCACCGGGGGTGCGCACGCTTGCGGGCTTCGTGGAGCGCTGGGCGGCCCACGACTGGTCCGTGCCGGTCGGGCTCTCGGGGGCGGGGGAGACCGAAGGCGAGGTCACCGTGCTCACTCCCGCTCCCCCGATCCGCAACATCGCCCGTCGCGCCCTGCGTCGGCGGGTGGAGGGGGTGTTCCTGCGGGCCTGGGAGGGCCTGGAGGAGGGGCGGCACCCCCTCGCGCCGCCGGACTGGCACCGGCGTCACCGGAGGGCCCTCGAGGTGCGCTGGGACGGCGAGAGCGCCCGGGGTGCGGTGCGGGGCCGCGCGCGCGCCCTCCTCGACGTGTTGGGGGTCGCCGAGCCCTGGCCCACCCGCGATGCGCTGGCCTTCGGGCTCGCGGAGGGCGCGGAGGAGACGGCGCTCCAGGCGGGCGAGGAGGCCATGCGGGGCGTGCGGGGGGTGCGGGTCGCCGTGGTGGACAGCGAACGGGTCGGCTCGCGCTGAGCTACGCTCGGACCCACAGAGATGGAGCTCCGATGATCGTCCTCGCCCTGCTGGCGGGCTGCAAGAGCGGCCCGATGGACCCCGCGACCGTGCGCGAGCACCTCGACGCCCCCACCGCCCGGCTCACGTCGGGCTCGATCCCGGACCTCACCGACGACTGGTTCGCCTCCCGGGAGACCTGGATGGGCGAGAACATGACCTTCGGGTGGCTCGACATCTTCCGGGGCGACAGCGCGCTGGAGCCGACCGCCTCGGCCCGCCGCGTGCCTCGCGTCTCGGCCGTGAAGCGCGCCCTGGAGGACCTGCAGTCCGTCGAGAACCCGCTCCTCGGCGAGGTGATCTGCGCCTCGAGCTTCCTGCTGAGCCTGGCTTCCTACGAGGACTGCTCGCGGGGCGACACCTGCGAGGTGGAGCTCGTGGTGGACTCCTGCCTGCTCTCGATCGCGGGAGACGAGGCGGCCAAGGGCAAGATCCGCCTCACCATCGCCGAGCAGCAGGCGGACGACTTCGATCGGGGCTCGTTCTCCATCGGCTTCGAGAAGTGGCGCTGGACCCTGCCGGACGGCGCGTGGGGCCAGCTCGACGGGCTCGTGGCCATCGAGGGCACGAGCTACCACGACGGCTCGCGCGAGGAGCTGCTCTACACCGCGGACTTCGCGAGCAAGGGCTTCGACCCGCTCGAGCGCGGGCTGTTCAAGAGCGGCAAGGAGTGGGACCGCAGCGTGCGCGCCGCGATGCGCCTGCTCTACGAGGACGTCGGCGGCAGCCAGTCGGGCACGGTGGAGGTGCTGGCCTGGGTGGACGAGGACGGTGACGGGCGGCCCGATGCGTCGGCCGTGCTGCGCTTCTCGGCCACCACGACCGCCCTCGACGACGGGGCTCTCGCGGGCTTCACGATGGAGGTGATCGACGGCAACGGCACGTGGACCTGCACCTGGGAGGCCGCCGAGGAGGCGTCCGAACGCAGCTCGACCACCTGGTCGTCGCGCGGGTCCTGCACGGACCCGGAAGGCCAGGTGGTCGACTTCGACGGCAGCGTCGAGGGGTAGGAGCCCTACTTCCCGAGCGGGATGGGGCTCGTGACGTGCTCGATGGCGATGGGCTCGGTGATGTGCTCGCGCACCACGTCCACGGCGCTCGGGCGACCGCCGAAGCCGAGCACGCGGCCCAGGACGACGGCCGAGACGCCGATGAGCCCGCTGAACAGGGCGCCCATCTTGGCCTCGCCCTGGAGCGCGGGGTCGGTGAAGGCGGCCGAGCTCACGAAGAGTGCCACGGTCAGGCCGAGGCCCGCGATGTAGCCGGCCATGACGAGGTCGCGGCGGGTCATGCCCTGGGGCAGCCCGAACCCGAGCTTGTCGGCGGTGAGCGCGAAGGCCGTGATCCCGACCGTCTTGCCCACGAGCAGCGCCACGAACACGAGCCCCGTCATCGGGCCGATGCCGCCGAGGGCCACACCGGCGTTGGCGAAGGCGAAGAAGAACAACCCGAAGTCCACGACCGGCTTCACCTGGTGCTCGAAGAGGTGCAGCGGGGAGTGGTGGCCGTGGTGGGAGAGGTCCACCTCGTCCTCCTCGACGAAGAGGCCGGTGTCGGTCTTGGGGCCCGGGATGAGCGGGACGATCGGCACGAGCGCGAGGGCGGGGTGCAGGTGGGCCTCCATGAGGCCGTACCAGGCGATGGGACCCGCGATGAAGACGTAGGGCAGCCACGTGTTCACCTTGAAGAATCGCATGGCGCCCGCGAGGCCCACGCCGGCCGCGACGAAGGCGAGGGGTGCGAGCTCCGCCGGGTGGGCGGGGTCACCGTAGAACACCGCGATGATGCCGAGGCCGATGGCGTCGTCGGCGATCGCGAGGAGCAGGAGGAAGTCGATGGCAGGGTGGCCCTTGCCGAACACGGCGCGGGCGACCATCCAGGCGAGCGCGATGTCGGTGGCGGTGGGGATGCCCCAGCCGCGTCCGGCGCCGGAGTCCGGCCCGTACACGCCGGTGGCCTGGAGTACCTGGAGCCCCACGAGGAAGACCGCGATGGGCCCGAGCACGCCGCCCAGCGTGGCGAACAGCGGGTTGAGCGCCTTGCGGATCGGGTTGAGGCTGCCGCCGGGCAGGCAGGACTCGGTGATCTCCTTGGCGGCCACACCGAAGAACAGGACCATGAACAGGTCGTTCACGAGGAAGTGGAGCGTGACGTGGTGGCCGAGCAGGCTCACGTGTCCGAAGGGCTCCCACTCCACGGCGTGGTGGTACAGCTCGGGGGCGACATTGGCGCCCAGCATCGCGATCAGCACGCCGAGAAGCAGCGGGATCGAGAACTCCACGAGCAGGTTGGTCGTTCTCCTCACGAATTCCATGGCAATCTCCTGGGGGAGGCCTGCTCGTCGGCGCAGGATGCTGCTACGTTGAGCGCATGCTGCTCCTCGCTCTCCTGGCCTGTGATCCCGACGAGCTCGACGCCTTCCTCGAGGTGGACGCGGACGCCGACGCCGATGCCGATGCGGACAGCGACGTCGACACCGACACCGACTCGGACGCCGACACCGACGTCGGGCCTGCCTGGACCGGCACGGTGACCTTCCAGGCGCCCCCGCCCGTGTGCGACTTCTCGGGGTGCCGGCTCGACTACGCCAACCCGCGCGTGCTCCCGGTGCGCCACCATCGGATCGCGCTGCTCGATGGCCAGGGGTCCATCCTCACCGAGGGCTTCACGGACACGAACGGCGGCTTCCGCCTCGTCTACGACGGGCCGGAGGCCTCGGGGACGCTGCAGGTCTGGGCCCACGCCGAGCTCCCGGGCGAGGCCGCGAGCGTCACGGTCACCGACAACACCGACGGCATCGACTGGGGTGCGGAGCTCGGCACGATCGACCTCTCCGCGCCCACGGGCGGCAACGACTTCCTGATCGAGCACGGGTACCAGAACGGCGGCTACCAGCACCGCGCCAGCGGCCCGTTCGCGGTGTCCGACAGCGTGCTCCAGGCCACCGAGGCCTGGCTCGCCGTCCGTCCCACGGGCTCGCTGCCCCACCTCACCGTGTTCTGGTCGCCCGAGAACCGCCCCGAGAGCGGCGACGAGGCCCTGGGCCAGATCGGCACGTCGTTCTGGCGGGAGTCGGAGGACGCGATCTACCTGCTGGGCGCCGCGGACATCGACACCGACGAGTTCGATCGGCACGTGATGCTCCACGAGTGGACGCACTCCTTCCAGGACCGTGCGTCGCGGTCGGACGGCCCGGGCGGCTCGCACCCCTACGGCGCGATCCTCGACCCCCGCACCGCCTGGTCGGAGGGCTCGGCCACCGTGATGGCCGTCATGATCGAGGGTGGCGCCTACATCGACACCACCGGCGTGGGGCAGCAGGACGGCTTCGACAACGACATCGAGGACGACAGCGGCGCCGTTCCGGGCTGGTGGTCGGAGCGCGCCGTACAGCGGTGGGGGAAGGACGCCTTCGACAGCACGAACGAGCCCGGCGACACCGTGTCGCTCTCGATGGCGGACCTATGGGGGGCCCTCGAGGGCGAGGCGGACGAGCCCGCCCTGGCCACGCTGTTCTCCTTCGCCAATCGCGTGGCGGAGGCCCATCCCGGGAGCGCCGGCGGGCTCGACGCCCTCTCCACCCGCTTCGGCCTCCAGCCCGTCCAGGACGCGTTCGGCACGGGCGAGACCGCGGACGGCGGCTGGACGTACAACCTGCCCGTCTACACCCCGATCACGAGCACGCCCACCACGCTCCACCTCGACGGCACGCTCACGAGCAACCGCCTCGGTCGTCACCGGTTCGTCCGCTTCACGGGCACCGGCGGCACCGTCACGGTCACGGCCACGAGCCAGGAGGACGTCGATCTCCGCCTGTTCCACCGCGGCGACCAGCTCGACTCCGCGCGCAACTACTGCACGTCCCCGCCGTGCACGGAGACCGTCTCCGCGCCGACGACGGCGGGCGAGGACTATGTCGTGGTGGTCGAGGGCTATGGTGACGGCGCGGACTACACCGCCGACGTGAGGACGAACTGATGATCTTCTGGTTGTTCCTGGCCTGTGGGGGCAAGCAGCCCGGCGCTACGCGCGTCGACCCCGTCGAGCAGACCGAGAAGCAGGGGGTCGCGATGCGCGTCGAGCGTGTGGCCACGGCCACGGGCTCGGACCTCGAGATCACCTTCCTCGGCGACGGGGAGGCCGTGCTCCTCGAGGCGTGGGGCGCGAGCGGCCTGCTCGTGGAGGGCGAGCGGGCGCGATGGGAGCGCGGCTCGGTGCACACGGGCGAGGTCCTCCGCTTCAGCGTGCCGCACACCGGCGACGGCGATCTCGCGCTGCGGATCGCGGGGCGCTGGAACGGCGAGGAAGGCGAGGACGTCCGCTCGTTCACGGTGGGGAAGCGCGAGGCCACCGAGGTGCCCGTGCGCACGGTGGACGGCGAGAAGGTGAAGGGCTGGACGGCCACTCCGAGGTAGCATCGCCGCCCGGAGGCCGAGGGCGCCGGGGGACGGAGGTCGAGTGAACGCAGCCAGGGTGATGACCCTCACGGTGCTCGTGGGGGCCCTCCTGCTGTTCGGCATGGAGCCGATGGTCGGGCGGATGCTCGTGCCGTACTTCGGGAGCGCGGTGAGCACGTGGCTCACGGCCCTGATGTTCTTCCAGATCGTGCTGTTCGGCGGGTACCTCTACGCGCACCTGGTGGCCCCGCGCATCGGCCGGTGGCACCTCCTGTTGCTGTTCCTGCCGCTCCTGAACCTGCCGCTCGGGGTCCGCGGGGAGGTCGCGCCCGTCGCGCCCATGGCGCAGATCCTCCTGTCCCTCACCCTCTCGGTGGGCCTGCCGTTCTTCGTGCTCTCCACCACGGCGGTCGTGCTCCAGCTCTGGTGGAGCCGCTCGGACCTCGGGAAGGACCGCGAGCCCTACCCGCTCTACGCCGCGTCCAACTCGGGCTCGCTGCTGGCCCTGCTCGGCTACCCGTTCCTGGTGGAGCCGCTCGCCGGCCTGCGCGCCCAGAGCCTCGTGTGGGCCGGGGGCTACGTGCTCTACGCGGGCCTCGTGGCCGCCTCGTGGCACCTCGCGCGTCCGGAGCCCGGGCACGCCGAGGAGGTCGTGGCGTCCGGCCCGCCGCCGTCCGTGGGCGAGCTGTCGCTCTGGGCCCTCCTGGCCGCCCTCCCGTCGGGCTTCCTGCTCGCGGTGACCAGCGTGATCGCCAACGAGGTCGGGTCGTTCCCGATGGTGTGGGTGCTCCCGCTCGCCATCTACCTGGGCACGTTCGTGCTCCTGTTCCGCGACGACCCCGTGGGCATGGGCCTGCGGCGCTTCTGGCCGGAGCTCGGGGCCCTCGGGCTGCTCGGCTACTCGCTCGCCAGCGGCACGTCCTACCTGCTCCTGGCCTTCCAGCTCACCCTGTTCTTCCTGTACTGCATGGTGGTCCACGGCGAGCTCTACACGCGTCGCCCGGAGCCGGCGTACCTCACGCGGTACTACCTCGCGCTGTCGTTCGGAGGCGGGCTCGGCGGCACCGTGGTGAACCTCGTGCCCCCGGCGGCCTTCGACGGGCTCTACGAGTACCCGCTCCTGGTGCTCGCCTTCGTGGTGGTCCTGGCGGTGCTCCGGGGCCGGGAGACCCTGGAGGACCTCCGCGGGGCGTCCGTCGTGGTGGGAGCCACGCGGCTCGTGGTGTTCCAGGGGGTGCTCGCGATCGCCGCCTTCGGCCAGTACACCTTCTGGACCCAGCCCCCCCTGCACGTCGACCGCAACTTCTACGGCACCTTCCGGGTCGTGGAGGAGGACGGGGTGCGGCGCCTGATGCACGGGTCCACGCAGCACGGCAGCCAGTACACCGACCCCGCCCGGCTGTACGAGCCCCTGACGTACTTCTCGGTGGGCGGCTGTCTGCACGACACGTACGACCTGACCGACACCGGCCCGCGGTCCATCGCGGTGCTCGGGCTCGGAGCCGGGGTGGTCGCGTCGTTCCTGGGTGCCGAGGACCGGCTCGACTTCTTCGAGATCGACCCCGGCAACGAGCCCATCGCGCGCGAGTGGTTCACGTTCCTCGACGCGACGCCGGCCACCACGCGCGTGCTCGTCGGTGACGGCCGCCTGAAGCTGCTCTCGGAGGGCAGCGGCCCCTACGCGCTCATCCACCTCGACGCGTTCAGCGGTGACGGGATCCCCACGCACCTCCTCACGAAGGAGGCCGTGGAGGGCTACCTCTCGCAGCTCGAGCCCGGTGGGCACATCCTGTTCCACATCTCCAACCGGTACTACGACCTTCGGCCGGTGGTCGCGTCCCTGGCGGAGGCCAACGGGCTGAACGTCGTGTACTCACCGCCCGGGGGCACCGCGATCTGCGCGGTGGCGTCGAAGGACGACCTGGCACCGTTCGTCGGGCGGGGCTGGAACCCCGACCCCCCGCTCCTGCCGAAGGGCACGCTGTGGACGGACGACTACGTGAACGTCCTCTCCGCCCTGTGGTGGGGGATGGGCGAGTCGTACGCGCTCCAGGCGGACCTGGCGCGTAAGCATCGGTGAGCGACGGGCGGACGTCCGGAGGGCACGCTGGCCGCATGCTCTTCGCCGTCCCCACCCTCGTGCCCGATCAGCTCGTCCCCTACGACGGCGGGCAGCTCCGTCGCTACGCCGGCGACGGTCCTCCGGTGCTGCTGGTGCACGGGCTGGGCGTGAACCACCTGAACTTCGACTTCCAGCCCCGCGTGAGCCTCGCGGACGCCCTGCGTGAGGAGGGGTGGGACGTGTGGGTGGTGGAGCTGCCGGGAGACGACGGCGAGCCCGTGGACGCCGATGCGGACGCCTGGGCCCACGTGCACCTGGACGCCGCGATGGACGTGGTGCTCGGAGCGACCGGTGCGGACGGGCTCTTCGCGGTGGGGCACTCGCTCGGCGCGATGATGCTGCTGGCGCACCTGGACGACCCCCGGCTTCGCGCGGCGGTCGCGGTGTCGGGGGCCGGACAGTTCGAGCACACGACGCGCTGGGTGCGGATGGGGCGTCGGCTTCGCTCGCCCGGCAGCGGGGGCTCCGCCGCCGCGGTGCGGTCCCTCGCGTGGACCCTGCCCCTGAACCCCGCCCTGGATGTGCTCGGCGTGCGTCGGAACCTCGATCGGCGCCTGACGGCGGGCCTCGTGCGGCATGCGCTCGTGGACAGCCCGCCCGCCGTGGTCCGCCAGGTGCACGGGTGGACCCGGGGTGGCGACCTCACGCGGACCGACGGTGCACCCTGGGTGGCGTGGGAAGGACGCACACCCACGTTGTTCGTCACGGGGGCCCGCGATCGCCTGGTGAGCGTGGACGACGTGCGCGCCACGTGCGCCCGGCTGCCCTCCTGCGACCTCGAGGTGCTGCCCGGGTATGGCCACGTCGACCCGCTCCTCGGCGTGCGTTCGCGCGACGAGGTGACCCCGCGTATCCTGCGGTGGCTGGCGGAACGGTCGTGACGGAGGGTGGATGGACAGGGCGCGGATGGCGGGCGGGGTCGTGGCGGTGTGCGCGGTGGCGGCCGTCGCCCTGAGCCTCATGGGGCGCGTGCTCTGGTGCTCCTGTGGCTCGTGGGTCCCGTGGTCGTTCGACACCTGGAGCCTCCACAACTCCCAGCACATCCTCGACCCCTACACGTTCAGCCACGTGCTGCACGGCGTGCTCTTCTACGCCGTGCTCCGCGTGGGGCTGCGCGGACGTCACCCGCAGGTCGGGCTGGTGATCGCGGCCGGGATGGAGGCGGTCTGGGAGATCGTGGAGAACTCCGAGGCGGTGATCCAGCGCTACCGGGAGAACACGGTGTCGCTCGACTACCACGGCGACTCCGTGGCCAACTCGGTGTCCGACATCCTGGCGTGCTCGGGGGGCTACCTGCTCGCGTGGTCGCTGCCGGCCTGGGGCAGCGTGGCCGTGTTCGTGGTCACCGAGCTCGTGCTGCTCGCCTGGATCCGCGACAGCCTCCTGGTCAACGTGCTCATGCTGGTCTGGCCGGTCCAGGCCGTGAAGGACTGGCAGGTCGGTGGCTGAAAGGGCCCCGGTGGGCAGGGGGTTTGATACCATGCACCGGGAGGCGTGCTTGAGCGACGACCCGGTCCGCGACGATTTGGGATCCGTCGAGCTGCGGCTGCCTTCGGGAGACCGCATCACGCTCTTCCACGGCGACCTGATCGGGCGTCTGTGGTCGGCGGCCCTGCGGCTCGACGACGCCCGGATCAGCGAAGCCCACGCGATGGTGAGCTGCCGGGGGCGGGAGATGAAGCTCCTCGCGCTGCGCGGGCGGTTCGCGGTGGGCGGCGTGCCCGTGAAGGAGGCCGTGCTCCGGCCGGGCCTCGAGGTGCACCTGGCGCCCGGCCTGGTGGTGGAGGTGCTCGACGTCACCACCCCGGGTGCCGTGCTGCGTCTGAGCGCGCCAGGCGTTCCGGAGCGCGACGTGGCTGGCGTGCTCACGCTGTACGGCGGGGTGGAGCCGCGGGTCCGAGCGGGCTGGAGGCCCGATGGCCACGGGTGGATCTGGCCCACCGGCGACGGATGGATGCGCTCGGGCGAGCCTGCCACACCGCTGCTGGACGGTGACACCTGGGACCTCGGGGGCACGGCGTTCTCGGTGCGGCTGGCGGAGGGCGAGCCCGGCGTGGCCCCTACGGTCCGCGACGTGTCGTCCGGCGAGCCGTTGACCGTCGTGGCCCGGTACGACACGGTGCACGTCCAGCGGCGCGCTTCTCCCGTGCTCGTGCTCACCGGTCGGTCGGCGCGGCTCGTGAGCGAGCTCGCGATCATCGGTCAGCCCGTGTCCTGGGAGTCGCTGGCCGTCGAGCTCTGGGGCGACATCGACCGCATCCAGCTCCGGCGTCGCTGGGACATGCAGCTCCAGCGGCTGCGCCGGAAGCTCATCTCCGCCGCGATGCGCACGGACCTCGTGCGCTCCTCGGGCAGCGGTCTGGTCGAGCTCGTGCTGGGCCCGGACGACGTGCTGGTCGATGAGACCTGACGAGGAGCTCGGCAGCATCGGGCCCGCCTTCACCGAGGGCGGGGTGTGGGACACTCTCGATCCGGTCGGGGAGGACCGCTACGAGGAGGGTGGGGCGCTCGGCAGCGGCGGGATGGGCGTGGTCTCCGTGGCCGTCGACACCTGGCTCGACCGCGAGGTCGCCCGGAAGCGTCCGCGCGTCGACCTCCCCGCGGGGACGCGCGATCGGCTCGTGCGCGAGGCCCGGATCACCGCGCGTCTCGCGCATCCGGGCATCGTCCCGGTGCTCGACTACGGTGAGGACGAGGAGGGCCCGTACTACACGATGCCCGTCCTCGAGGGCGTCACCCTGGATGCCGCAGTGCGTGAGGGACGGCCGCTCGTGCGGCTCGTACGGGTGCTCGCCGAGGTGGCGCGCGCCGTGGCGTACGCCCACGACAGGGGCATCGTGCACCGCGATCTCAAGCCTGCCAACGTGCTGCTGGGCGCGTTCGGCGAGGTGCGGGTGCTCGACTGGGGCGTGGCGTTCGATCCGCGCGAGCCGGACGCCGAGGCCGTCGGGACACC
>JACKEQ010000080.1 GCA_020632885.1 Alphaproteobacteria bacterium
GCATGTCTTCGCCCGCCTTCAGCGCATCCCGGACGTTCTGGCCGTGGCGGAGCAGATCGAGCGGGACGGGAGCCCGGACGAGCTGAATCGTCTGCTCGCGCATCTGGCGTCCATCTCCCCCGGCAAGAGCAAGGCGCTCGACCGGCTGATCGACCTGGTCGGCACGCTGCCGCATCCCGCCGCCGCATCCACTGCCGAGGGGCTGCGCAGACGGGTCCACTACCGCCGGGTGCCTCGTGCCGACCTCACGCTCCGCATCTTCGATCGCGTGGAGGACTGGGCATTCCAGCTCGAAGACGCATTCGGCGACATCACGGAGATCCCGCCCGCCCGCGCCGGCCTGTTCGTGAAGATGGCCGAGGATCTCTGCAATCTTCACTCCGCCGGGGACTGGCGGGAGGCCGCCGAGGGGCTGACAGCCGCCAACTTCCACGACCTCGCGGCTGTCTTCGAGAACCGCGCGAGAGAGCTCACCAGTCCGTGAGCGAGCGGGGCTGTGTGGCCGTCTCGCTGTGCCGGAAGGTGTGCAGGAAGTCGGTGAAGCCGCGATCGTAGTCGGAGATGCCGTTCTGACCCGTCAGGCGCATGCGCTGGTCGTAGACCTTCCGCAACGCTTCGCTCACCCGCGAGGGCTTCTCGTCGCTCGGGCCGTACTGGTGCAGCCACTTCCGGACTTCCGACCGAAGGGGCAGGGACGCGAGCTCGAGGTCGAAGAGCCGGGGGTCACGACCCGAGAGCACCGCGAGGTTGCGCTGGAGCCGCTCGGCACGGGCCGCCTGGACGAACACGGCGTTGCCCGAGGTACGGAGCGCGAGGTGGGCGATGGCCTGCGCGTGCAGCTCCTTGAGGTAGCCCTTGCGATGGCAGAACTCGTGCGCGATGACGTGCGGCTCGAGGATCCCGGTGTCCTGGAAGATGGCGACGTCGCCGCTGATGGCGTCGCACGAGCCGATGGCGAACGGGAACGCGATGCGGCTGATCGTGAACCCGCGGATCGCGTCGCTCGTGATGATCTCCTGACCCGTGATGTTCGCGATGAAGCGCGTCAGGAGCCTGTTGATCTCCACCGCCGCCTCTTCGCGGGGGATCTTCTCCTCGGTCCACGCGTCCGACATGCGCTCCGAGAGCCCTCGGCACTCCTCACGACGCTGCGCGTTGGTCATCGGGATCAACGTGCTCACGTCCGCGCCGAACGCTGCCTGGAAGTCGATGGGACGGACCCCCCGACGGGCGAACCAGTCGCGGGCGGCGCTGCCCACGTAGTACCCGAGGGCGCCGGCCATCACGACCTGCCCGGGCCCGGATGTGGCCAACAGGAGCCGCGAGGCCATGGGCGCACCGACGATGAGGTCGGCCAGCGCGACAGGGGTGTGGGTGGCCTTCTGGGGGATGACGATGCGTTCCATGCACCGATCGTAACCCCCGTCGACCCCGCGACGACCCCCGGACACACGAGAGCCCCGCCGTCTGCAGGAGACGGACGGGGCTCCGGTGCTGCGATCAGGCCTTCTTGACGGCCTGACGCACGGTGAGGAGCGAGCCGTTGGGGCCCGGCACGCCACCGCGCACGAACAGGAGGTTCCGCTCGGCATCGATCCGCGCGATCTCCAGGTTCTGCACCGTGACCTGCTCGTTGCCCATGCGGCCGCCCATCTTCTTGCCCTTCATGACGTGACCGGGCGTGAGACGGGTGCCGATCGAGCCGCCGTGACGGAAGAACTCGTGGGTACCGTGGGTGCTGATGAAGCCCTTGAAGTTGTGGCGCTTCATGACGCCCGCGGTGCCCTTGCCCTTGGAGACGCCCACGACGTCGACCTTGCCGCCCTCGGCGAACACGTCGGCGATCGCGACAGCCTGGCCACGCTCGTAGGACGACGCGTCGGCCAGGCGGATCTCGCGCACCATGGCGGGCGGGTTCTCGCCGCGACCTGCAGCCGTGTTGTGGCCGGTCTCGGCCTTGGTGGCGCGGGACGCCTTCTTCTCGGAGAAGCCGAGCTGGATGGCGTCGTAGCCGTCCGGACCCGCCTTGGTCTTGACCTGGAGGACCGTGCAGGGACCGGCCTCGAGGACCGTGCAGGCGACGACCTCGCCGTCCTCCTTGAAGTACTGGGTCATACCGACCTTGCGGGCGATCAGGCCCATCATCTCGTTCGCCATCATGGCCTCCGCATTGGACGACGCGCCTACGCGCCCCGTCTTACGTGGGTGTGTGTGTTCTGGCCGCTACCGTCGCGGCTAGAACGTGTACTTCATGTACCCGGACGCGTCGACCCCGAAGTCGAGACCCAGGTACATGACGAAGCTGGCATCGATCCCGATGCTGAAGTGCGAGAGCTTGGTGTAGTACTCCACCGTGGGCCCCGCGAGGATCAAGGGGAGAGGCGTGTTCTGCACCGGGCTCGGCACGTTGCCCCAGGGGCCGTTTAGCACCTGGAGCTGGTACTGCTCGGGGTCCAGCAGGAGGGGCGCGTACGCCACGCCACCGCCGGCTCGGACGCCCAGACCCAGGCGCTTGGTGAGGTAGGTGCTGTATTCGCCGGCCACGCCACCCGCGAAGGTGTGGAGATCGCCCTGGTGATGGAGGCCGAGCTGGATGGCCTGGACCATCCGTGCGTCGAAGTACTTGGCGCCGTTGTTGAGCCCCTGGTGGAAGAAGACCTCGACGGCGGCGGACGACTTCTCCTTGTCGACGACGTCCATGCCCACCGTGAGCGCCAGAGAGGTTCCCGGCGAGAGAAGCCCGCGGCTGGCGCGCGGCCCGAGGAAGGCGAGAGACCCGACGTTGGACTTCACGTAGGTGCCGCGGACGATGTCGCGCACCTCGGAGGCGCTGCGCGCGCTCTTCTTCGCCTTGGCCCGACCGTCCAGGTCCTCCTGATCGTCGGCCCGCGCGTCCGACACCAGGGTCGGGCCGATGAAGGCGAAGGCAGCGAGGACGGCAAGGATCTTCTGCATGGCAACAACCCACGGGGAGAGTCCGCGGGAGCATATCCGATCGCGGACCTCACGCCCACCCCGGAGGATCAGGGCGTAGCGAAGCCGATCGGGTAGACGACCTCGGTGACGGTCGGTGTGGTGGGCTTGTCGAAGGTGAGCCCCTGGACGCGCCCGACGACGCACTCGGAGAAGAGGTCGGGGTTGCCATCGGCGGAGGCCGCCGTGACCTTGCCATCGGCCGCGATCGTGAACTTCGTGACCACGACGTCGGGCACGGGGACGCTCGCCGTGCGGGCCTTGCGCGCGCAGAAGTCGAACTGCTGGCGGTTCTGGTCGAGCTTGGTCCGGACCTGCTGCTCGGTGAGCGAGCCGTTCACCCAGAGCTGGCCAGGCTTGGGGCCCTCGGGGTCCAGGGGATCGTCGAGCGACGGCAGCGACGCCATCCAGACGTACGTGGTGGGCCCGCTGTCCTGGTTGGGCACGAGGCGGAGCTTGAGGGCCTCGCTGTAGAGGCACTGGAGCATGGCGGGATCCGTGCCTGCGGACATGCTGTACTTCGCATCGGTGACCAGCCCGTCCGCGCCGACCGTGACGTGGAGCTTGGCGGGGCCGGGCGTGCTGGCGAAGCACTTGGCGATGGTGGCCTTTCGCGTGTTCACGGCCACGTGGAGGTCGCGTGTGGGCCGGGCCCCTTCGAGGATCTCGAAGGTGGTGGCGTGGGCGGTCAGCATCATCAACAACATCTCGACCTCCTGGCGGACCGCCATTCTGCGCGTCGCCGCATGGCATCGCAACACCCGTGGGACGTCGGGTGTTCCCGGTGGGGGTCAGACCTTCGGGTGGGGTCAGACCTCCCGGGTGGGGTCAGACCTCCGCGGTGGGGTCAGACCTCCGGGCGGGGTCAGACCTCCGGGGTGGGGTCAGACTTCCGGGGTGGGGTCAGACCTCCGGGGTGCGGTCAGACCTCCGGGGTGGGGTCAGACCTCCGGGGTGCGGTCAGACCTCCGGGTGCAGACCTCCGGGTGGGGTCAGACCTCCGGGTGGGGTCAGACCTCCGGGGTCAGACCTCCGGGTGGGGTCAGACCCCCGGGGTGGGGTCAGACCTCCGGGGTGGGGTCAGACCCGGGCCCTGAGACAGAAGAGGCCGCGGGCGTCGTGGACGCGCGCGGCCTCTGCGGGATCCCGCCGGCGATCAGCCCGGCGAGAAGAGGAACGGGTAGGAGACGATGACGATGCCGCCGCCCTTGGGCTCCGGGAACTTCATCCGCATGAACCGCCCGACGATGCACTGCTCGACCGGAGCGCTGTTCATCGTGGACTCCTTCTTGCTCGCGCTGCTCACGGAGCCGTCCTTCGCGATGACGAACTTGATGACGATCTTGCCGCCCAGGCTCGGCTTCTTGGCGAGCTCGCGCTGGTAGCAGTACCGGATCTGGTTCATGTTCCGCTTGATGACGGCATCGATGAGGGAGCGGTCGAGAGCACCGAGGATGATGGGGTCGCCACCGACCTTGCCGATGCCGCCCTCGCCCTTGGCGCCGAAGTTGCCGCCGCCGCTGCCGTAGCCGCTCTTGCCGGAGCCCATGCCCTTGGTGCCGAGGCCGCCGAGGCCGCCCGCGGTGCCGCCGCCACCGAGGCCGGAGCCGCGGGAGCCGAGACCGCCAGCGCCGATCTGCGTGCCCTTCACACCGATGAGACCACCGACGCCGCCCGTGAGCGAGCTGTCGAGGGCGGACGAGCCGAACACGCCGTCCATGCCGCCAGCGTCCTGCATGGCGCCGAGGAGACCCGCGTTCTCCGCGATCTCACGGTCCTTCTGGGCCTTCTGGATGTCGACCTTGTTGCCCTTGGCCTTCTCCATCTTGGCGTCTTTCTTGCCGACCTTGCCCTCGTCTTCCTTGGCCTTCGCGCCTTCACCGGCGTCCGGGTTGGCCTCGGGCTTCTTGTCCATCTTCTCCTCGGGCTCCGGCTTGTCGATGGTCATCTCGACGAAGCGGTCCGGGATCTCGTCCACACCGAGGCTCGGACGCGGCGGCATGAAGTAGATGATCAGGCCGAACATCAGGCCCAGGAAGCCCATGAACGCGCTGATGGCGATGAAGGGGTAGTCGGGGTCCTCCGCGGCGCGAGACAGCAGCTTGCTGCCCGCCAGGACCTTGTGCGAGAAGTACGTGACCCCCTCGATGTCCACGGCGAGGCGGACGTCGTCGGTGACCGGGATCGTGTACTCGTTGCCGTCGACCGACGCGCGGCCGGCCTGGACGAGCTGCTCGAAGGAGTACCGCTTGTCCTCGATGTCGACGAAGCCGTCCCAGGTCTTGTCGACGTGCGCGACGTACTGCTCGTTCTCGAAGGTGAACAGGTCGTGGTCACGCTTGCCCGGGAGGTTCTCGGTGGGCGCGTAGAAGTCGTTGCGCCAGCTGCTGTAGACCTCGGACCACATGGGCGGGGTGAACGGCAGGACGAGGTTCAGCGGCGCGGGGATCCACCCCATGTCGACGCCGAGGAAGTGCCAGCGGTGGCCGAGGCTCGAGCCGATGGTGACCTTCTGCCCGGTGTGCGGGAAGTGGCGGCTGTCCATCAGGGTGTCGCCCCAGACCTGGTTGACCTCCAGGACCTTGGGACGCTTCACGTTCACGCCGATGTTGTGCGTGGCCGTGCCGGCGCGCATCACGAAGGACATGCCGTCCTCGATGATCACGTCGTCCTCGAACTCGATGTCGCCCTCCTCCTCGATGTTCGCCGTGCGGAACGTGCCGGACGCGGCCGCGGCGGCCATGGGCGCCGCAGCGACGGGCGCGACGGGGGCCTGACGGACGGGCTGTGGCGCGGGCGTGGGGCGCGGAGCGGCCTCCTGCGTGGGCTCCTCACGGGGGAACTCCGTGGGCTCCTCCTCGGCGATGCCAGGTGCGACGCCAGCGCCCTCGATGGTGACGCGGAACCGGAGGATGCCGACGAAGAACTCGTCGCCGGAGCGGAGCTGGGCGCTCGGGACGCGCTTCCCCTGGAAGATCGTGCCCTGCTTGCTGTTCAGGTCGAGCAGCATGACGGAGCCGTCGGGCTCCATGTTGAGCACGCAGTGGATGTCGGAGACGCTGCCGTCGTCGACCCGGAACAGGGCCGACTGGCCACGTCCGATCGTCACGCTCGGCTCGCTGAAGCGTTGCCGCGCGATGAGATCGGCGCCTCGGAAGACCTCGAAGGCCAGGACGTTGGATGCACTCATCTGGGTTTCCTCAGTCCGGCGGGAGGGCGCGGACACGGAGAGGGAGGGGAGGGACGGGAGCTACTTGACCTCGTCCACAGACTGCTTCATCTCGGTGTCGAAGCTCTCCCGGAGCTTGATGAGCGGGTTGAACTCCGTCTTGCGGCGCTCCACGGTGAGCGTGCCCTGGGGCTTGACCAGCTCACCGGTGACGTCGACGCCGTCGAAGTCGATCTCGGTGCGCTCCTTGTACTTCACCTCGCGCGTGTCGGTGTCCAGGTCGTCCTGCGCGAACGCGGCGGTGGAGAACAGGGGCAGGAGCAGCGCGAAGGCGAAGCGGGTGGTGCGGTCCATGGCGTTCCTCGGGTCGCGGGCCGGCTGAGAGACCGACCCGGGTGGTGAAGCATACTGCTTTGGCGGACGACGAGGGACAACCGCGGGGCGGTCATCTTCCCGTCAAGGCTCACGACACGACGTGGGGGGGCCGGTTCCCCGGGTTTCGTCAACTCCTCGTCAACCGGTGGGTGGGGGCGGGTTCGCGCGGCTGCCGGGATCAGCCCGGCGCGAACAGGAAGGGGTAGGACACGATGGCCATCCCGCCGCCGCGTGGGGCGGGGAAGCTCATGCGGCGGAACTGGGTGGTGATGCAGGATCCCACCGCCGCATCGGCGATCGAGGAGCTCTTCACCTCGGCCTTGGAGACGCTGCCGTCCTTCGCGACGACGAACTTCACCACGACCTTCCCGCCGAGCGTGGGGTCCTGCTGGAGACGGCGCTGGTAGCAGTACCGGATGGACGCGAGGTGGCTCTTGACGACCCGATCGATCTCCGAGCGCTCGAGGTTCCCGATCAGGATGGGCTCACCGGCGACTCCGCCTCCGATCCGGCCCCGACCCTTGGTGCCTCCGATGCCGGGACCGCCGTAGGCGAAGCCGGGGCGGCCACCCGGCCCGCCGGGACCTCCGATGTCGCCGATCCCTCCGACACCCCCGCCGCCACCGAGGCTGTTCCCGCGACCTGCGAGGCTCCCGATGGCGGGTCCACGGCCGAAGGCGGAGGCCTGGAGGCTGTCGGCGGCTGCCGTGAGGTCGAGGTCGGCGCTGAGGTCACCGAGCAGGCCAGGGGACGCGAACAGCCCGGCGGACTGGGCGATCTCGCGGTCGGTGCGCGGTCCGGAGGCCGTGCTGGGTGCGGGCGTCGACGAGGGCGCGCCGCCTCCACCCCCATCGGTGGTCGGCGTTGTCGTGGGCGCGGGCGGCGGGGGTGTGGGGATCTGGATCGCCACCTCGGCGACGCGCTCACCGATCTCGTCGATCGAGATCTCCGGCCTCGGCGGAGCGAAGCTCACAGCGAGCCCGAACATGGCCGCCGCCATCCCGAGGGTGGAGAGGGTCCCGAGCAGCGGGAAGTCCGGGGCCGTCGCCTTGCGGACGGGTGCGGGGGGGGCCTCGACGATACGGGCGTGCACGCTGACGTCGCCGCGGGTGAGGACGAGCTCGCCCGTGACCGGGATCTCGCCGTCGGCGGGCGCACCGTCGAGGGTGGCGGTCCATCCGGGCGGGACGTCGCAGGTCCAGCTCTCGCCGTCGTGGGCGAACAGCGCGTGATCGTCGAGGTCGCTGCCCTGGAGGTCGGTCAGGGGCTCCGCGGAGACGTCGGACCACACGGGCGGGAGCCAGGGGAGGACGTGGCGGAGGCCCGAGGGCACGTGGCCCATGTCGACACCCAGGAACGTCCACCTCCACCCCACGCGGCTGCCGAGGCGGACGGTGCCGTCGCGGTGGTGACCGGCGGTGAGCGTGGTGTCGAAGTAGCGCTGGTGGACTTCGAGGGCGGTGCGCATGGCGTACTCCAGGTGCACGTCCGCGGCGCCGGGGATTCGGCGGGTGGACGTCGTCGGGCCCGTTGGCGTGGGCCGTTCGGTGGGTGCATCTGTCTCGACCGCGACCCCGGCATGCGGTTCGTCAACCGTTCGTCAGCCGGATGTGCGGAGCTGGTGAGGCGGATGTCGAGGGCTGGTCAGCGCGCTGCGTCTGGAACAGTGCTGTGCGGGCGGTGGACGGTCCGGTCTGGATAGGCTGCGCGCTCTGGAGGAACCGAGATGCAGCTCATCGGGCTCATGATTCTGGGTGCGTGCGTAGAGGACGTCAGCAAGGACAAGGTGGAGGCGACCGTCGCCGAGGCCCAGAAGGTGGAGGCGCCCGCCCCTGCGGCTGGCGAGGAGATCCCCGTCGTGAAGGGCGAGAGCTCCATCAAGGCGCTGGGGGCGAAGATCACGGCGACCCACCCGATCGTCTTCCACGCCTTCGAGGGCGGCGTGACGGTCGACGGTGATCGGCTCACCGGGGTGCGGTTCTCCGTCGACATGACCAGCCTCGAGGCGGACGACCCGCGCCTGACGAAGCACCTCATGAACGAGGACTTCTTCGACGTCCCGAACCACCCGACCGCCACGTTCCAGTCCACGAGCGTCGAGGTCGATGGCGGCACGGCGAAGGTCCAGGGGAACCTGACGATCCACGGGGTCACGAAGTCCGTCGGCTTCCCGGCGGAGGTCACCGTCGCCGAGGGCAAGGTCGTCGCCAAGACCGAGTTCGCCATCGATCGGCACGACTTCGGCGTGAGCTACCCGGGCAAGAAGGACGACCTGATCCAGGACAAGGTCGTGCTCACGGTGGACCTCTCCGCCCACCGCTGATCCCCGGTCAGCGGGTTTGGGGCTATGACGGCGGCCATGGCGCGCTTCATCCCCTCTCCCATGGCCTATGCGATCCTGCTCACGCTCCTGGCGTTCGTCGGGAGCCTGCTCGTCGGGAACCTCGGTCCCGGCGAGCTGCTCGACCTCTGGGCGGGTGGCCGCGGCTTCTGGGCGTTCCTCGCCTTCGCGATGCAGATGACGCTCATCCTGGTCACCGGGACGGTCGTGGCGGAGTCGGACGCGTGCCGTGCCGTCCTCGGACGGATCGCGGCCCTGCCGCAGTCGGCGCGTCAGGCGACGGTGCTGGTCAGCGTCGTCGCGTCCTGCACGGCCCTCGTCCACTGGGGGCTCGGGTTGATCGTGGGGGCTGTGCTCGCCCGTGAGGTCGGCCGGATCGCCAACGAGCGTGGCGTGCCGATGCACTACCCGACGCTCGCGGCGGGCGGGTACAGCGGTCTGCTCGTCTGGCACGGCGGTCTCTCGGGGTCGGCTCCGCTGAAGGTCACCACGGCGGGGGACCTGACGGAGGTCCTCGGGGCCGAGCTCGCCGCCAAGGTCGGCACCCTGCCGCTGACGGAGACGCTGTTCTCCGTCCGGAACATGCTCGTGACTGCCGCACTGGTCGTGGTCATCCCCGCCGTGCTCACGCTGCTCGTGCCGCGCGATCCGGCCGCGTACGTGCGCCCCCCGTCCGATGGGGCCCCCGTCGCTCGAGACCTCGACGTGGGCTCGCCGCTGGACCGTGGGCCGTGGCTCGTCGTGCCGCTCGTCGCGGTGATGGCGGCCTGGGTCTGGCGCTGGGCGGCGGCCGGGGGGCTCGCGTCGCTGTCTCCCAACGCGCTGAACTTCGTGTTCTTCGGCGTCGGGCTCGTCCTGGCCGGCAGTCCCACGCGGTACATGCAGCTCGCCCAGCGCGGAGCCACCGCAGCGACCGGGATCCTCGTCCAGTTCCCCCTCTACGCCGGCATCAGCGGGCTGCTCGCGGGGAGCGGGCTCGGCGCGTGGCTGGCGTCGTTCGGGACGTCGACCCTCCTCGCGTCGACCTTCCTCTCCGCGGGCCTGCTGAACCTCTTCGTGCCCTCTGGCGGCGGACAGTGGGGGATCCAGGGACCCATCGCCATGGCCGCCGCGGTGGAGCAGGGCATCGAGCCCGCGCGCATCGTGCTCGCGGTGGCCTGGGGCGACCAGTGGACCAACGCCTTCCAGCCGTTCTGGGCCCTCCCGCTGCTCGGGATCACGGGCGCGAGCGCGTCCGACCTGCTCTCGTGCACGGCGATCGTGGGCGTCGCCGTGGGCGCCGTGCTGTTCCTGGGGGTCGTCCTCTGACGGCCCCGGCGGACGAAGCGCGCTAAAGGGCCGCCAGCCAAAGGAGCGCGTATGGACAAAGTGTATTCGTCCGCGGCCGATGCGGTCCGGGACATCCCGTCGGGTGCGACGTTGATGTGCGGGGGCTTCGGACTCTGCGGGATCCCCGAGAACCTGATCCTGGCGGTGCGGGACCTCGGCGTGAAGGAGCTCACGTTCGTCTCCAACAACGCGGGCGTGGACGACGCGGGCCTCGGGCTCCTGCTGCACACGCGGCAGATCCGGAAGATGATCTCGTCGTACGTGGGCGAGAACAAGACGTTCGAGTCGCAGTTCCTCTCGGG
>JACKEQ010000081.1 GCA_020632885.1 Alphaproteobacteria bacterium
ACGGTAGCGGGACATCGGACCTCCAGTTAACTTGCTGTAGTGAGATATTCATTGGAGCAAGACATGTCCACCCGCGAGAGGATCCATCGCGCCCTGGGGGATCTCGCAGTCCGGAGCTACCTGCACCAGGCCGAGGTCGCTGCGGGGCTCGAGCTCCATCCCACCGATCACCAGGCGCTGCAGTGGTTGCGGCAGGCCGGGCCCGCGTCGGCAGGCCAGCTCGCGACGGCCCTCGGGGTCACGAGCGGCGGCGCGACCGCGGTGGTGGATCGGCTGGTCGAGCGGGGCTTCGTGGAGCGCGGTGCAGACCCGTCGGACCGGCGGCGCGTGCTCGTGGCCCTCGTGGAGGGTGAGGCGCGTCGCGCCCTGGCAGGCCGCTACGCGGGCGTCGCGGATCGTGTGGAGCGCGTCCTGGAGGGCCGGACGGAGGCCGAGCGCGAGGTGATCGCGGGCTTCCTCGAGGAGCTCACGTCCCGTCCGTGACGGTGTGGTCGTGCCGGTGGTGGAGGTCCGGCACGTGGTCGTGGGTGTGCTCGAGCCGCTCGTGGGCGTGCTCGTGGGTGTGCCAGACCTCCGGTGGCAGGCCGGGGTGGGTGTGGGCGTGGTGCCCGTCGTCGTGCCGATGCCCGTGGGTGTGCACGATCGGCTCGTGTACGTGGGCGTGGGCGTGCTCCGCGGAGAACAGGAGCACCAGGGCGCCCACCATGAGGCCTGCGGCGGCGAGCTGGACCGCCAGGACCTCCTCGCCGAGCCCCGCCCATGCGAGCGCGACACCGAGGAAGGGTGCGGTGGAGAAGACGATCTGCGACCGGATGGCTCCGAGCTGGTGGGCACCGCGGATGTACAGCACGATGCTCGCCCCGTAGGCCAGGGCCCCGACCGCGAGGGCTGCGACGACCTGTCCGGCACCGGGCAGCCCGCCTCCGAGGAACAGACCGAGCCCGAGGTTCGTCCCGCCCGCGACGAGACCCTTCACCGCGGTCGTCTGGGCGGGCGTGTAGCCGTCGATGATCGAGGTGAGGTTGTTGTCGAGCCCCCAACAGAGGCACCCGAGCGCCACGAGCACGGCGGACGGAGCGAGCGCACTGGCGTCGGGCGCGGCGAGCAGGGTGCTCGCGGCCACCACGAGCCCTGCGGCGACCCAGCCCCGCGGCGGGAGGTCCTCGCGGAACAGGAGCCACCCGAGCAGCGCGGTGGCGGGCGTCTCGAGGTTCAGCCAGAGCGAGACGCTGGCGGACGGCGCGGTCCGGAGGCCGAGGAGCAGGAGCACGGGGCCGAGCACGCCGCCGAAGAGCACAGCGCCGCCGAGCCTCCGGAGGTTGGACGGGTCGGCGCGACGCGCGGTGCTGCCGCCGGACCTTGCGGCGGGCAGGGTGGCGAGCCCGGCGCCCAGGTAGAGCAGGCCCGCGAGGACGAGCGGATCGACGGCCTCGCCGAGCAGCGCCTTGCACGCCGGCGTGGACGCGCCGAACAGCGCGGCGGCCCCGAGGCACTGGAGCACCGGGAGCCGTAGGCCGCTCGTGGCGGAGCGTCTGGAGGTCATGCGACCATGGTAGCCCGGTCGGAACCCCCGCCCGCGGCCAGGTAGAGGCTGGGCAGGCAGAGCAGGTTGAGCAGGGTGGACGTGACGAGCCCCCCGAGGATCACCACCGCCATGGGGTGCTCGATCTCGTGCCCCGCGACCGGGCCGGCCCACGCGATCGGGAGCAGCGCGAGACCCGCGCTCGAGGCCGTCATCAGGATGGGCACCACGCGCTCCTCGCACGCCCTCGACACGCGCTCCCGGGCGGACAGCTCCGGGGCCTCGATGGCGAGGTGGCGGAGGTGGCTCACGAGGAGGATGCCGTTGCGCGTGGCGATGCCGAGGACCGTCACGAAGCCCACGACGCTCCCGAGAGACAGCGTGCCTCCGGTGGACCACACCGCGACCACGCCGCCGATGAGCGCGAAGGGCAGCGTCGCGAACACGAGCCCAGCGAGCCGCAGGTCGCCGAAGTCCGCGTGCAGGACGAGGAACACGGCCAGGAGGGCGCCGAGGGAGAGCCAGGTCAGCGAGCGGGTCGCGGCGGCGCGCTCCTTCTGCTCGCCGAGGACCTCCGCGCTGTACCCGGGTGGCAGCGTGACGCCGGCCAGGGCGACCTCGATGCCCCGGGCGACCGTGCCGAGGTCGGAGTCCCCCACGTCCGCGAGCACGTCGATCCGCCGGGAGCCCCCGTCGTGGTGGATCACGTTGGGAGACGGCCCGATCCAGACGTCGGCGACGTCCCCGAGCCGCACGCGTCCGCCCGTGGGGGCGTCGACCCAGAGCGCCGCGAGCGCGGTCGGGTCGGCCCGGAGCGCGTCCTCTCCGATGACCACGACGTCCACGCTCCGGCGCCCGTCCCGCACGGACCCCTCGACGGTCCCGGCGAGCAGCGGCGTGACGGCGTCGCGGATGTCGCGCGTGGAGAGCCCGTAGAGCTCGGAGGCCTCGGGGCGCAGCGCGACCTGTACCTGGGGGACCAGGGCCTGGACCTCGATGCGCGGGTCCGCGATGCCGGGAACCGTCGTGAGCGCGCGGTGCACCGTCTGCGCGGCCTCCTTCAGACCCTCCAGGTCGGGGCCGTGGATGCGAACGGCGAGGGTGGCGCTCGTCCCGCTCAGGACCTCCTTGATCCGCTCCTTGAGGTAGGTCTGCACGTCCCGGTGCAGCCCGGGGTACCCGTCCACGACGGCGTGGATGCGGGCCAGCGCGTCCGCGTGGTCCGCGCCGTCCTCCAGGCCCACCCAGAGCTCGGTGAAGTTGGGTCCCACGACCTCGTCCGCGGCCTCCGCCCTCCCGATGTGCGCGCCGAAGCTCCGCACGCCCGGCACCTGCACGAGCTCCTCGCCCACGCGCTCGGTGATGCGCCGCATCGCGGTGAGCGAGGTCCCCGGCTGCTCGACCCAGTGCATCAGGAAGTCGCGCTCCTGGAAGTCGGGCAGGAACGACTCTCCGAGCAGGGGCACGCTGGCCAGCGATGCGAGCAGGGCCACCCCCACACCGACCCCCACGAGGCGCGGGTGGGCGAGGGCCGTCGGCAGGACCGCCCGGTACGCGCGGAGCGTCCACAGGGTCGTTCGGCGCGGGCCCCTCTCGCGCTGACCGGGGAGCCACGCCAGGCACAGCGCCGGGGTGACGGTGAGCGCGACGAGCAGCGACGCCGTGATGGCGACGATGTACGCGGTCGCGAGGGGTCGGAAGAACGCGCCCGACACCCCGTCGAGGAAGAACACGGGGAGGAACACGAGGACGACGATGAGGCTGGCGTAGACGACGGCGCTCCGGACCTCCATGGAGGCCTCCAGCACGACGTCGAAGGCGGTCCGTTGCTCGCGGGCCCGGAGGCGACGCGAGATGTTCTCGACGTCGATGATCGCGTCGTCCACCACCTCCCCGACGGCGATGACGAGCCCGGCCAGCACCATGGTGTCGAAGGTGGTGCCGAGGGCCGTGAGCACCAGGACCGCGAGGGCGATGGACAGCGGGATGGCGGTGGCGCTGATGAGCGCGGAGCGCGGGTCCGGCTCGAAGAGCACCAGCACGAGCACGACGAGGATCACGCCGCTCGTCATCGCGTGGCCGAGGTTCTCCAGGGCCTTCTCGACGAAGGACGCCGGCCGGAAGATCGAGGGGTCCAGCTCCACGCCGGGCAGGGTCGGCGCGATGCGCGCGAGCTCGGCCTCCACGGCGTGCGTGACCTGGAGCGTGTTGCCCCACGGCTGCTTCTCGACCACGAGCAGCAGGCCCTCGCCGCCGTCGATCACCGCGTCGCCGATGGGGACGGCGTGGGACTCCACCACGTCGGCGACGTCCCCGAGGCGCAGCACCCGGCCGTCGGGGGCGACGAGGGGGGCGCGCGCCAGGTCGGCGGCGTCGGCGACGGGAGACGTGTGGAAGACCGCCATGCGCTGGTTCGGGGTGTCGACGAAGCCACCGGACCCGGTCCACACGGACGCGCCGGCGGCAGCGCGCACCGCGGACACGGTGGTGCCCGCGAGGGCGAGCCGGTCGGGATCCACGCGAACCTGGAGCTGGCGGGTGCGGGCGCCCCAGACCGCCACGTTCGCCACGCCGGGGATGGCCATGAGGCGCGGCCGGACGGTGAGCATGGCCGCGTCGGTGAGGTCTGCGATGCCGAGGGTGTCGGAGCGCACCCCGATCTTCAGGAGGCGGCTCGTGGACGACAGGGGCGGCAGGAGCGTGGGCGGGGCCACGGACGCGGGGAGCTGGCTGGCGACGACGCCGACGCGCTCGGCGACGAGCTGGCGGGCGACCAGGGGATCCGCCTGGCGCTCCAGGTCCAGGACCACCGACGACAGGCCGAGCACGGACTTCGAGCGCACGTCGACCACCCACGGGAGCCCGGCCAGGGCCTGCTCCAGCGGGGTCGTGACGAGCTGCTCGACCTCGGCGGTGGACAGCCCGCGGGCCTCGGTCTGGATCTCGACGCGCGGCGGGGCGAACTCGGGGAACACGTCCTGCGGGGCGTCCCGGAAGGCCGCGATCCCCCAGACCATCAGGACGACCGCCACCGCCACGACGAGCACCCGCAGGCGGAGCGCGCTCTCGACGAGGGCGCGCATCAGCGTCCCATCCCGAGCTCGTGGCCGTAGAGCTCGGCGGCGCCGTCCGTGACGACGGGCGTGCCCTCCGACGGCCCGTCCGCGAGCCTGCAGCTGCCGTCCCGCACGGCCTGCACACCGACCCGCACGCGCTCGTAGGTCCCCTCGTCGCGCTGCACGTACACCCAGGCGACCCCCGCGGGGTCGTAGAGCACGGCCGCACACGGCACGGCCGGACCCTCCTCTGCCTCGCGGGTGGGGATGGCGACCGCGACCACCTCTCCGGGGCGTCCCGGGTACCCTGCGGCGTCGTAGAGCACGTCGAGGGTCCCCGCGACCGGGTCGGCCCCACCGGCGCCGACCACCGGCTCCACCCGCCAGGGTGTGGCGTCGCCCAGCGCATGGAGGGCGGCGGGTGCGGTGAGGTCGAGGCGGGGACGGTCGCCCAGGTAGACCGGCACGCGCACCCACGGCTCGGGACGGTCGGTCTCCAGGAGGCGACGTGCGAACCGCTCGCGCTCCCGCGCCCCGGCCAGGCGGGCCTCTTCGCGGGCGACCGCGGCGCGGGCCTCCTCGAGGCGACGTGCGCTCCCGGCATCCCCGCTCGCGAGTCGGGTCGCCCGGTCCAGCTCGGCTCGCGCGAGGTCCAGGTCGGTCTGCACGATCTTCACGGCTTCCACGGCAGTCGACCACGCCGACGCCACCCTGGCGGCGGCCTCCGCGTCCACGGCGGGCGAGACGGGCGGTGTGGCGGGCATCCCGGGGGATCCGGGTGCGACCAGCACACCGCGGTAGGTCCGGGTCGCGGGCAGCGTGGCGCGCTGGACGGGCACCACCTCCACGCCGAGCCTGGCGACCTCCATCGGCTCCAGGGTCAGGGGCGCGCCGGCGAGGGCGCAGGACAGGAACATCACGGTCCCTCCAGGTGCAGGGCGGCGGAGGCGTCGATCGGGAGGCCCGGCGGAGCGCCGCCGAGGGCCCGGTCGAGCTCGATGCGGGCAGCCAGGACGGCCGCGTCGGTGTCGACGGCGGCGAGCTCCGCGCGGGCGACGCGGAGCCGGGCGTCGAGGGCCTCCAGACCGGACACGTCGCCGGTCGTGTGGGCCAGCTCGAGGCGGGCGGAGGCCGCTCGGAGGGCGGGCAGGAGGTCGCGCTGCAGGTGCCGTCGCTCGTCCCGGGCGTCCTCCAGGCGGGCGTGGGCGAGCTCGACCTCGCGGTCCACCCGCGCCCGCACGGCGCGCTCGCGGGCCTGTGCGGCCTCCCGTGCCGCGAGGGCCCGGGCCACGCCGTCCTGGTTCCGGTCGAACAGGGGCACCGAGAGGGTCGGGGTCAGACCCCGTCCGTTGTTGCTGGCACCCCCGCCCTGCACGTGCACACCGAGACCCGCGGCGACCGCTGCGGCCTTCGCCGTGTCGACGGCATGGGCGGCGGCCTCGGACTCCAGGGCGGCGGCGCGGAGGTCGGGTCGGGACGTCGCCGCCCAGGCCTTCAGCTCCTCGAGGGCGGGGAGCGGACCGTCCGGGAGCTCGGGCGTCTGCAGGGTGAGGTCGTCCACGTCGTAGCCCGTGGTGGCCGTCAGCCCGATCGTGGAGCGGCCGGCGTCCACCTCGCCCCGTCGGGCCGCCTCGGTCGCGTCCAGGGCCTGCTGCACGGCGAGATCCAGGCTGATCGGCGAGAGGTCGCCGGCCTCCACGCGCAGGGCGAGGAGCCCGCGGCGGTCGGACTCGAGGGTCGCCAGGTCGCCCAGCAGGTCCGCGCGCGTGCGTGCGGCGGCCGTCTGCACGAAGGCGAGCCGCACGTCGCGGGCGAGATCCACCGCGGCCTGCACGACCTGCTGGGCGGTGGCCTCGTCGCGGGCGCGCGCGCCCGCCACGCGCGACGGACGGACCCACAGGCCGTCGAGGGGCAGCGCGAGGGCCGCCTGCCACTGGCGGGGGTCGAGCGGGATCAGGCCCGTCAGGACGGGGTTGGCGAGCTTCCCGGCGGTGAGCAGGTCCGCGCGGGCGAGCCCGAGGTCTGCGATGCGCACCGCGAGGTCCGGGTTGTTCCAGAGCGCTACGGCGACGGCCTCGTCCATGGAGAGCCCGTCCGAGGTGTCCACCCCCTCCGGCAGGCCCGGAGCGGCGTCGGCCGTGGTGGAGACCCCCGCACCCAGCCGTCTCTCCAGGTGGGCGGACAGGTCTGCGCGCGTGACCGCGTGGTGTGCGGCACAGCCCCCCAGGACCAGGGCCAGCAGCGCTCGAGGGTCCATCTCCGTCCTCCTGATGCTCCTCTAGGGGGCCAACCTGAAGCGAAGATGAAGGGGACGATCAGAGCGGCAGGCGGACCTCCACGCGCGTCCCGCGTCCCGGTTCGCTGTCGAGGTGCACGGTGCCCCCGTGGACCTTCGCCAGGGTCTCGACGATGGCGAGGCCGAGGCCCGCGCTGGCACCCGTGCGGGACGGGTCCACCTGGTGGAAGCGCTCGAACACGTGCGCCACGTGCTCGGCCGGGATGCCCTCGCCGTCGTCCTCCACGCGGATGCGCACGCTGTCGCCATCGACCGCCAGGCTCACGCGCACGGTTCCCGTGGACGGTGTGTGGCGCAGGGCGTTGTCGAGCAGGTTGCGCACGATCATGCCGACGGCGGCGGGGTCCGCGGGCACGGTCAGGGTGTCCGGTACGTCGAGGGCGACGGGGGGTGAGGGCGAGAGCGCGCGCACCGTGTCGACCGTCTCGCGCACGACGTCGGCGAGGTCGACGCTCCCAGCGGTCCGCGCCCCATCCCGGTCGGCGCGCGCCAGGCAGAGGAGCTGGTCGAGGGTGGCCTGCATGCGCTCCACCTGGTGCAGCACGCTCTCGAAGGCCTCCCGGGTGGTGAGGTCGGCGACCCCGAGGCGGAGCGCGACCTCGACCTCGCTCCGGATCACCGACAGGGGCGTGCGCAGCTCGTGGGAGGCGTCCGAGGTGAACCGGGCCTGGCGGGCGTAGCTGTCCTGGGCGCGCTGGAACGCGTGGTTGAGGGTGTGGGCGAGCCGGTCGACCTCGTCGCCGTTGTTCGAGGGTGCGAGGGGGGCAGCGTCCAGGGGCAGCCGCACGGCCTCCGCGTCGCGGGCCAGGTCGTTCAGGGGCCGCACGAGCCGGCCGGCGAGGACCTGGGCGATGGCGAACGCCGCCAGGGTCCCGAGGGTCCCGAGCAGGACGATCTGGCCGAGGAGGGCTCTCGTGCGGGCCCGAACGGGGGCGAGATCGCGGACGACGGTGATCTGCAGGGTCGGCGGGGACGCGAGGTCGGGCGGCAGACCCCGCACCATCTCCTCCTCTCCGCGCTCGACCCGCGCGAGGAACAGCCCGGTCCACGCGCGGGTGGCGTGGTCGCCGACGGTGCGGTCGACCACCTGCAGCCCACCGACCCGGACGGGGCGCGTCCAGGTACCGGGCTCTCCGGTGGGGTCGGGGAGACCGACGATCTTGCCGAGCAGCTCGGGGGCGTGCTCCTCCAGCACGCGACCGTCCGGATGCACGCGCACCTGCCAGGCCAGGAGGTCGCGCGTGACCTCGGGGGCCGGTCCGGGACCGCCCTCGAAGTCCACGATCCAGCCGTCCTCGCCGTGGGCGATGTGCCCCGCGAGCGCTGCCGCGCGGGTCTGCAGGTCGTCGTCCACGTCCTGGGTGCGCTGGGCGAGCACCGATCGGGTCTGCAGGAGCAGCACGAGGACCAGGAGGGTCACGAGGGGGCCCACGATGGCGGCCGTGACGCGGGTCCGGAGGGTCACCGCGGCGCCTCCCGCAGCGTGTAGCCGATGCCGCGGACGGTGCGCACCAGCGTGCCGTGGTCACCGAGCTTACGCCGGAGGCTGGACACGTGGACCTCCAGGGCGTTGGAGGCGGGCTCGGTCTCGAGGTCCCAGAGGCGCCCCGCCAGGGCGTCCCGGGTGACGATGGAGCCCGATCGCTTCATGAGGAGGTGCAGGAGCTCGAGCTCCTTCGCGGTGAGCTCGAGCTCCACGCCGTCGCACCAGGCGCGGTGCTCCGCGGGGTCGAGCACCAGGGGCCCGGTCGCCAGGCGTGCGCCCGTGGGGCCGGGTGACCGGCGGAGGAGCGTGCGCACCCGCGCGCAGAGCTCGTCGAACGCGAAGGGCTTCACGAGGTAGTCGTTGGCCCCCGCGTCCAGGCCCTCCACGACGTCCGCGGTGGTGTCGCGGGCGGTGAGGAACAGGAGGGGCGCCGAACCGCCCGTGGCGCGGTACGCCCGGCACAGGTCCACACCCGACAGACCCGGGAGCATGCGGTCGACCACGAGGAGGTCCCACCGCTCGCGCTGCGCGCGCGCCAGGCCCCGCACCCCGTCGGGAGCCACGCCCACGGTGTGGCCCTCCGCTCCCAGGCCGCGCTGGAGGAGCAGGGCCTGGCGGTCCTCGTCCTCGATCACGAGGATCCGCGCCATCAGGCGGGTCCGAAGCGGCCGACGCCCCGGGCGCGCAGGGCGGCCGTGATCTCCGCGAGGATCACGGGGTCGTCGATGGTGGCGGGCACCGGGACGTCCGCGTCCGTCGTGAGCTTCCGGAGGGTGCGCCGGAGGATCTTGCCCGAGCGGGTCTTCGGGAGCCGACCGACCACGATCGTGCGCTTGAAGACCGCGATTGCGCCGATGGCCTCGCGCACGGAGGCCACGAGCTCCGCCTCGAGGTCCGCGGGGTCGAGACGCACGCCGTCGGAGAGCACCAGGAACCCGATGGGGACCTGGCCGCGCAGGGCGTCGTCGATGCCCACCACGGCACACTCGGCGACGGCGGGGTGCTTCGCCACCACGGCCTCCATCTCGCCCGTGGAGAGCCGGTGTCCGGCGACGTTGATCACGTCGTCGATGCGGCCGAGCACGAACACGTACCCGTCCCGATCGACGTACCCGCCGTCACTCGTCAGGTAGTACCCGGGGTACCGCGAGAGGTAGCTCTCCAGGAACCGCGCGTGGTCGTTCCAGAGGGTGTGGAACGCCCCGGGCGCCAGCGGCAGGCGGACGGCGATGTCGCCCGTCTCCTCCGGCTCGCACACGGATCCGTCCTCGCGGAGGGCCACCACGTCGTACCCGGGCACGGGCCGGCCCGCGCTGCCCGCCTTCACCTCGATGCCGCCGAGCTCCCGGCCGTAGGCGACCATCGGCCAGCCGGTCTCGGTCTGCCACCAGTGGTCGAGCACCGGCTTCCCCGTGTGCTGCTGGAGCCACGCGAGGGTGGGGGGATCGAGGCGCTCGCCGGCCACGAAGATGGCGTCGAGGCAGGAGAGGTCGTGGCCCTCGAGCCCGCGGGCGTCGGGGTCCTCTTTCCGGATGGCGCGGAAGGCGGTGGGGGCCGTGAAGAACACCGAGACGCGATGCTCGGCGATGACCCGCCAGAAGGCCGCCGCGTCGGGGGTCTTCACGGGCTTGCCCTCGTAGAGGACCGTCGTGCAGCCCGTGATCAGCGGCGCATACACGATGTAGCTGTGCCCCACGACCCAGCCGACGTCGGAGGCCGCCCAGAACACCTGGCCCGGAGC
>JACKEQ010000082.1 GCA_020632885.1 Alphaproteobacteria bacterium
CGGGCGGTCAGCACGGTGCGGATCCGCTCGGGGTCCGCGGGCTCGCTCGCCAGCGCCCGTCCGATCCAGGCCAGCGCCTCGCGCGTCTCCGGCAGGCTCGTGCCCTCCGCGGCCACCTGCAGCTCCAGGCGTCCGGTGCGGCCCGAGCTCTCGATGGAGCCCCAGAGGTAGCGGACCTCGCGCTTCAGCCTCGCGTCCACGGCGTCCGCGTCGAGCCACTCGCCGTCCACCTCCATGCCGACCTCCAGCAGGAGCGGCACCAGCGCTGGCAGGAGCGCGTGGTGGGCGGGCGGGACGGAGCGGAGGTCGAACAGCAGGTGGGCCCGGGCGCCCTCCATCGCGCCGAACCGCACGTGGAAGACCGGCACGCCCTCGATGGCCGCCTGGGTGGTGACGAGCCCTGGATCGGGGTCCATGGGCGCGTCCGCGACGAGGGACTGCGGCTCGGGGTGCTTGCCGGCCTCCAGCGCCGCCGACTCGGCATCGAGGGCCCCCTGGAGGGCGTCGAGGGCCTCCTGGCGATCCGAGGTGCCGAAGCGCGCCTCGAGCTCCCGCCCCGCCTGCTCCAGCCGGGCCGCGAGGGCCTTCTCGTCGGCCTCCAGCAGGGTGGCGTCGGGCCGGGTCTGCCAGATCTGCGGTGCGCGATCGAGCCAGCCTTCGCTCGCCACGAGGGAGGCCCAGGGGTTGGTGCTGCCCCCGAGGCGCGCACGGACCCACGCGAAGTCCTCGGCCTGCGCGAGGTCGTGGGCGAAGACGGCGTCGCGGTCGAGGTCCTCGAGGAGCTCGAGCCAGCCGCTGCCGGTGCCGCGCGTCCCGAACCCGAGCGGCTCCGCGAGCCGCATCCGGGCCTGGCGCTCGCGCTGCACCAGGGCGGCCTCCACGCGTCGATCGAAGTCCTCGAGGTCGGGGTCGCCGGGCGTCCATGCGGCGACACGGCGGAGCTCGTCGACGATGCGGTCGCGCACCCAGGCGACATCGGCGGGCGGAGCGTCCGGCGGGAGGTCGTCCACGCCGATGAGCACGGGAGAACCGGGACGCGAACGGATGGCGCCACCCCAGACGGCCCGGGCCCCGGTGTCACGCTCGCGGGTGGAGCGATCGATGAGCGCATGGTGCAGGTTGGAGGTGGTGTCTCCCGTCAGCGCCTGGAAGAACAGGCCGAGCAGGAGGGCCTCGCGCGGCATCCGGTCGCCGCGGGGGGGCCAGCCGAGGACCGTCGAGACGGTGCCCTTCCCCTCGCGCCGCGGGTAGGGCACGACGTGGACGGGCCCATCGGGCGCGGCGTGGGGCGAGGGGAGGGTGTCGCGGGAGGGCCATGTGGCGCCGGACGGGGTGGCCTCGGGCTGGAGACCGCGAAGCAGGGCATCGAGGCGGGTGAGGCGGGCCTCGAGGTCGCCGGGAGGCAGGGTGAGCACGGCGGACATGTTGCCCAGCGCATAGGAGGACGCGTGGAAGGCGCGGATGGCCTCGGGGTCCAGCGTGCGCATGGCGTCGGGGTCGCCTCCCGACGAGCGCGCGGCGGGATGGTCCGGCCCGTAGAGATCGCGCTCCATCCTGGACCAGAGGATGCGGCCCTCCTCGCGGGAGGAGGTCATCATCTCGTTGTAGACTGTGCCCTTCTCGACGAGCCGCCGTGCGCCAGGCTCCCCCTCCACGCCGAGGTGGTAGACCTCGCGGCGGATCTCGGTGTCGGTGTAGTCCGGCTCCAGGAGGGCGTGCAGCCGCGCCTCGAGCGTGGTGAAGAAAGCGTCGGGGCCGGCCGCCGTGCGGAAGTGGTACACGGTGCGCAAGCGCTCGGTGTAGGCGGAGCTGTCGACGAGCTGGTACGCCTCGGCGTCCGCCACGGCCCGGCCGACCTCGCCCTTGCCGAGGAGCAGGTGCTCCTGCGTGTGCGGCGTGCCCCGATCGTCCGGCGGCACGGTGTTCACCGCGATCATCGCGCCAGGGACGGTCTCGATCTCGAGCCAGCGGATCAGGAAGCCCGTGTGCAGGTGGCGGAGGCGCGCACCCCGCGGCCGTCCGTCCGGCCCGGTGTACACGCCCTCCACGACGAAGCCGGCGAGCGACGTCGCGGGCTGGAGGGCGCTCCAGGCGAGCGCGTCGGGAGGGGCCTCGGTGGGGGTGACGGGGTGCTTGCAGGCGAGGAGCGCGGGCATGAGGATACTGAGCAAGCGGCGACTCCGGGGGACGGTCCAGTCTACCCGGCGTGTCCAGGCACCCGGAGGGAGTCGTGCACAGTGTCGAACCCGGCGAGCTCATCGGCGACCGCTACGAGGTCGAGAAGATGCTCGGGCAGGGCGGGATGGCCACGGTCTACCGCGTCCGCCACAAGGAGCTCGGCAGCCGCCATGCGCTGAAGCTCCTGGACATCGCGGCCAACAGCATCCGCAAGCGGCTCCTCCAGGAAGGACGGATCCAGGCGTCTCTCGCGCACCCGCACATCGTCGCGGTCACGGACGTGCTCGACGTCGAGGGGAGCCCGGGGCTCGTGATGGAGTTCGTGGACGGGCCCACCCTCACCGACGTGATCACGGAGGGTCGGTTCTCCAGGGAGGATGCCGAGCGGTGGTTCCGCCAGATCCTCCAGGCCGTGGGGTACGCCCACCAGCGCGGCCTCGTGCATCGCGACCTGAAGCCCGACAACGTGCTCATGGCGCGGCTGGACGGGGAGCTGCACCCGAAGGTCGCGGACTTCGGCATCGCGAAGGTGGTCGGCGACGCGGGAGTCGACCGGCCGGGCACCAAGGCCGGGATGGCGATGGGCACGCCGGCCTACATGCCGCCCGAGCAGGTGAACAGCGCGGCGGACGCCGACCAGCGGGCGGACGTGTTCGCGCTGGGCTGCATCCTCTACGAGCTGGTGTGTGGGCGTCGGGCCTTCGAGGGCGAGAACGTGCTCTCGGTGTTCACGGCGGTCCTCAAGGGTGACTTCACGCCGCCCGACCAGCTCGTCCCGGACCTCGAGCCCCGCATCGTCACGGCCATCGAGCGCGCCCTGGATCCCGACCGCGCCACCCGCACCCAGACCGTGTCGGAGTTCCTGGCGATCCTCGATCAGCGCCTGTCGCCCGCCCTGCCGGCGCGCGTCGACCGGTCGCCCGCGCCCGAGCCCACCTCGTCGGACCCATTCCCCTGGCTGGTCGTGGGCAGCGCCCTGGCGTCCGTGCTCGTCGTCGCCATCGCCGGCACGGTGTCGTTCTTCCTCGGCATGTACTCGGGGTGGTTCACGGGTGCCTACATCGTTCCGCCCGCCCCGTCCTCGGCGACCCTCACGCTCGGCGGCGGCGACTACGAGCCCCCCGAGCTGGACGACGCGCCCCCCGCGGTGGCGGCACCCGTCCCCCGCACCCAGGCGCAGGTGAAGCCGAAGGTCGACCTCCAGGTCAGCGGTTGGCACACGCTGCCCCGCACGGCCAACGGGGTGCTGAAGTACGCCCCGGACGAGGGCACGCTCGTGATCGCCCAGGTGAAGCTCGTGAACCTCACGGACGAGGAGCTCGACCTCGGGTTCCCGTGGTCGCTGGTGGACGGCACGGGCCGGGAGTGGGACGCCCCGCTCGGGTGCCACATGGCCCTGAAGGACAGCGTGAACCCCTTCGACGACCTGCCCGCAGGAGCGACGATCGAGGGACCCCTGTGCGTCGAGGGGCCCGCGGACCCCGCCGGATCCCGGCTGCGCTTCGAGCCCTCCTTCGACGGCTCGGTGACGGAGTTCCCGCTGTGATCGTGCCCTTCGTGGAGGCCCTGCGGGCCGAGGTGGCGAAGACCCCGTGGATCGTGGCCGTGGACGCGGCGGCGTTCGGGTGCCGGATGGCGCGGTCGCTCCTGGACCTCGGTGCGCCGGACGTCCTCGTCGTGGCCTGCACGCCCGGGGCCGGCGAGCTGGACCCCACGATCCGGACCGTCTACACGGCGGATGTGCGAGCCGAGGGCATGATGCAGGGCCTCCGCGCGGCGGAGGCCGCCCTCGACGCCCTGTCGGACGACGTCGTCGCGGCCATCGACGCCTGGGACCCCGAGCGGCAGGCGCGCGTCTGGCGGGCCTTCTTCAGCACGGGCGGGCCCGTGGCCGGCAGACCGACGTTCGGAGCGCGTCCGGCGGCCTGGCAGGCCCTGGAGGACAAGACCGTCATCGATGCGGTCCTCGAGGCGGCCGGCCTGCAGGTGGCCCCCTGGCGGGTCGTCCCCGTCGAGCGCGATGCGGTACAGGCGGCGCGGGAGGCCCTCGACCGCGGCGACGGTGTGGTGCTCGCCGGCGACACCCGCGCGGGCTTCAACGGCGGGGCATCGTACGTGCGGTGGTGCGTGACGGACGCCGAGCTCGACGCGGCCCTCGCGTTCTTCGCCCGGGACTGCGATCGGCTGCGCGTCATGCCCTTCCTCGAGGGGCTGCCCTGCTCGATCCACGCGTTCGTGATGGACGACGGGGTCGCCGTCTTCCGGCCGTGCGAGATGCTCGTGTTCCGGGAGGGGCGGACGTTCCGCTACGCGGCGGCGGCGAGCTCGTGGGAGTGCCCGGAGCCCGCGCGGACCGGGATGCGCACCGCTGTGCGCCGGGTGGCGGAGCACCTCTCGTCCACCCTCGGATACCGCGGGATGTTCACGTTGGACGGGGTGCTCAAGGTCGACGGCTTCCTGCCCACCGAGCTCAATCCGCGGGTGGGGGCGGCCTTCGCGATGCTCGTGGACGGCATGGGCCTCGACCACCAGACGCTGCACTTCGCGGCCATCGAGGGCGTGCCGCTCGGCGGGACGCCACAGGAGCTCGAGGACGCCGTGCTCGCCTGGAGCGCCGACCACCGCGCGGGGAGGGCGGGGCTGGTCGTGCCGACCCGGCCCGCCGAGCAGGTCGTGCTCCACCTCGCCGACCGTGACGGTGGGCTCGTGGACGTCCCGCCGGAGGAGGCAGGTGTCGTGGTGACCTTCGGCCCCACCATGGCAGGAGGCTACCTCAATGTCCGGTGCACCCCGGAGGCGCTCCCGGTCGGGCCGCCCCTGGCGCCCCTGATGGCCGGGTGGCTGCGCACGATCGGTGCCCGCCTGGATATCGACCTCGGGGACCTGCGCGCCGCCCAGCCTCCCGGCTGACCGTCGAGCGAGACTCAGGCGGGAACGGCCTGGCGCGCCTCGTAGACCGACCTGGCCACGCTGTGGAGCGCGACGGCCATGTCGCGCGCGGAGGCGAAGCGGTCTTCGGGCTTGTAGCGGCAGGCGCGCACGAGCAGGTCGACGAAGGCCGCGGGCAGGCCGTCCCAGCGCGACGACCCGGGCTGCGCCATGAACAGATCCGCGGCCGGCCGGGCGGTGGCGAGCTCGTAGAGGGTGGCGCCCAGCGCGTAGAGGTCGGCGCGCGCGTCCACCGAGCTCGCATCGAGCCGCTGCTCCGGCGCCATGAAGGCGAAGGTGCCGATGGCGAGGCCCTCGGCGGTCTCCCGCGACCGATCCGCGGCGAGGACGGCGATGCCGAAGTCCGCCAGGACGTACGATCCGTCCGAGCGAACGAGGATGTTGTCGGGCTTCACGTCCCGGTGCACCACACCTCGCGAGTGTGCGAAGTGCAGCGCATCGAGCATGCACGCTCCGATGGCCAGGACCTCGGACAGCGGCAGGGGACCCGCGCGCTGGAGCCGCTTGCGCAGGGTGTCTCCGCCACACAGCTCCATGACGAGGTAGGGCTGCTCACCCAGCCGCACGTCGAAGAGGGGGAGGATGTGCGGGTGTTGCAGACTCAAGAGCGCTCGTGCCTCCCGGACGAACCGCAGGCCCGTGGCGTTCCGGTCGCGCGAGGGGTCCAGCACCTTCACGGCGCGCAGCTCGCCGCTCTGCAGGTCGAGGGCCCGGTAGACCACGGACGCACCGCCTTCTCCGATGACTCCGAGGAGCCTGTAGCGGTGGTCGAGGGTCATCTGCATGGGAATACCGTATGTCGCGCGGGCCGCGACACCGATGACAGGGCGCTGTCAACGGTCGATGGGGGGGAGAGCACGAGCATAGCGGAGGTCCTCTCGTGGAGCCAACGGGAAGTCGTGGCGACCGCGGGATCTGGGAACCCCGTCGGCGCAAACGACCGTGGGCGTGAGACGGAGCGAGCCCGGGGATCGTCACCCCCGGAATCACGTGCTGTTTCGTACGGATTGAAGGTGTGTTGCGCGCAGCGCGACCGACGTCAGATCGGGAGGGCGAACACCGTGGCCGCGGCGAGCAGCATCGTGAACAGGGTGCCGAGGCTGAACAGCACGGGGCTGACGAACCGGTTCGGTCCCACGAACCAGGTGATGTAGGACTCGAGCAGGGGGGCCGCCGTGAACGCGGCGTTGGCGACGATGGCACCGACGAAGACGATGTCGAGGAAGGTGAACGAGAGCCACGGCCGGAACAGGAGGGGCAGGGTGAGCAACACGGTCCACAGGCCCAGCAGGAGGTTGTAGGCGACGCGGAGCTTCTCCCAGCGCACGACCACGGCGCCCACAGCCGCGAGGCGGGGGTCGACCTCCTGCACCGGTACCCGCGGCGCCTCGAGCACCTCGTCTGCGCGTTGGGCCTCGTGGGCCGCGCTGCGCGGCCGGGTCGCCTGGTGTTCGTGTTCCATCCGTGGCTAAGGTGCCATCCATGACGTCGCCCGTCGAGCCCGCCTCCATCGAGGCCGCCTGGATGCTCGCGCCCCGGTCGGGGGAGTCCATCCTCCGACGGCGCGTGGAGGGCGTGGGCGACCCCAGGGCATCGTGGGCGCTCCTCGAGGACGCTCTCGACCCGACCTTCCGGGCGACCGCCGCCGACCGGCGATTCCAGGTCCCGATCCAGGGCCCGCTCGACGACGGCAGCCGCGTGGACGTGCGGGAAGGCCGCCTCCGACCGGTCGCGAGGCTGCCGGCCATCGCCGTTCAGCAGGTGTGGACGGCCATGGCCAGCGCCGCGATGGTGGAGGCCGAGCGGGCCGCCCGGGAGCTCGCACGGCGGATCTGGGCTCTGGAGGGGCTCGAGGGGGCCGCGCCCACCGAGGTGGTCTGGGCGTTCACGAGCGCGGGCCTGCGGGGCACGCGGGGCTGGAGGCCGAGCTATCCGGGCCGTTCGCTGGATGGCGTGGAGGACCCCACGGTGGCGGCTCCAGGGCTGCGGTGGCTCCTCGGCACCGTCGAGCGCGCGGCCCGGCACCAAGGGTCCGTCGACCCCTTCGAGCCGCTGTATGCGCTGTACGCGACGGGGCTCGGCTGGCTCGCGCTCAACGCGGAGAGGATCGTGCTCCAGCTCTCCCCGGATCGGCCGGGAGCCCTGCGGGGACGGGTGGATCGGGCGCGCCAGGACCAGCTCGCCGGCGCGGTGTCCAGGGCCGACGCCGCCACCGTGCGCCGCCTCGCGGGGGCAGCGGTGGACCCCGACGCCCAGCCCTTCCTCCTCACGCTCGCAGGTACCGGACCGCGGGTCTGGCGCGGCAGGGCGGTGGAGGAGCGTGAGCGGGTCGTGCGGGAGACGACCGCCGCTCTGCTCGCCATCGGGCACGACCCCACCCGGACGGGGTCGGGGCCCCTGGCGCTCGTGACCCGGGCGGTGGACGCGCAGAACGCCCACCCACGCTGCCTCCTGGAGGGGGGCCTGGACCCCGCGGTGCGCGACAACCGTGGGCGCACGGCCCTCCACGTGCTCGCGCGCCACTACGGTGCCGCGCGTTGCGTGCCGATCCTCGCGGAGCTCGGCGTGCCCGTGGACGGACGGGATCTGCTCGGGTGGACGCCGCTGCACACGGCCGCACAGCAGGGCCTCGAAGAGCTCGTCCGCGCGCTGCTCGACGCGGGGGCCGACCCCACCAGCTCCACCCCGTCCGGTCACACGCCAGGCGACCTCACGACGGTCCCCACACTCCGGGCCCTGCTGCCTGGCGGGGTGGGGGCCCCGCGGCCGGCCCGGCCCGCGCCGGAGCTCCTGCCCGATGGCGATCGGGCCGTGCTCGCCGACTGGCTCATCGAGCGGGGCGACCCGCGCGGGGAGGCCATGGCGCTCGCCCGTGCCGGCCTGTTCGCGGAGGCCGAGGCCCTCCTCGAGGGCTCCCGGGAGCACTGGTACAGCCCGCTCGCCGCGGTGCACCCCGAGGTGGAGCGCGCCCTGCAGGACCCGCGGGTGACCCCGGTGTTCGCCCTCGGCTTCCTGGTGTCCCTGACCGTGCAGCCGGGCGGCCCCCTCTCCCTCGCGAAGCTGCTCCCACCGCTGCTCGGGTCGCCGCACGCCCAGCGGCTGGCGCGGGTGCAGGGTCCCATCGGCGAGCTGTCCCGCCTGGACGCCCCGTGGCTCCAGGCCCTGGAGCTCCGCGGTGTCGACGGACCCGGAGCCCTCGACCTCCGGGCGTGCCCGCGCCTCCAGGACCTCCGTCTCCGCGGGCGTCTGGACGGGGTCGCCGTGCAGGGCGGCCCGCGCGCGCTGACCCTGGAGCGCCCGCTCCTCCGCAGCGACACGCTGGCGCCGCTGCTCGCGGCCGTCGACAACCCGGGTCTCGAGTCCCTCTCCGTCACCTGGCATCGCGCCCCGGACCCTCGGGACATCGACGATCTCGCCCGCTTCCTCCGGGCTCATCCGGACCTGCGAGAGCTCGCGATCCGCCCCGCGTCCGTCGCCGTCCTGGATGCCCTCGCCGAGCTCGCACCGGCGCTCGACGTGCTGGAGGTCGCCTCGATCTGGCCGGAGGGGGTCGAGCGGCTGGTGGACCACGCCGCCGTCCTGAGACCGCGACGCCGCCTCGAGGTCCGCGTGCTGGACCTCGAGCGGCCGGCGCGGATCCGGCTCCGACTCCGACTGATGGAGGTCTTCGGCGAGGTCGTGGTGAAGGGGGCGAGCTACCGGGCGGACGGAGGATACTGACCCCCGGAGGTGCCCGTGGGCAGGACGTTCGATGTGGTGGTGTTCGGTGCGACGGGGTTCGCCGGCAGGTTGGTCGCCGAGTACCTGCAGGATCACCACCCCGGCCTGAAGTGGGCGATCGCCGGTCGTGATGCCGGGAAGCTCGAGGCCCTCGAGCGCGAGCTGGCCGCCAGGAACCCCGACGTCAGGCCTTCGATCCGGGTGGCCGACAGCCACGACACCGACGCCCTGGCGGCCCTCGCGGCCGAGACCCGCGTGGTGTGCACCACGGTCGGCCCCTACGCGAAGCACGGCATGCCGCTGGTCGCCGCATGCGTCGCGGCGGGCACCCATGTCTGCGACCTCACGGGCGAGCCGCAGTTCGTCCGCCGCTCCATCGACGCGCACCACGCGGCCGCCCGGGCAACCGGTGTGAAGGTCGTGCACTGCTGCGGGTTCGACAGCATCCCGAGCGACCTCGGCACCCTCGTGCTCCAGCAGGCCGCCATCGAGCGCGAGGGCGGCCCGTGCCCCGAGGTGGAGATGGTGGTGCGCTACGCCAGCGGTGGCTTCTCAGGGGGCACGCTGGCGTCGATGGCCAACGTGTTGGCGGAGGCCCGCGACCGCGACGTGCGCCGGGTCCTGGCCGACCCGTACGCCCTGTGCGACACGCGTGGCCCCGACGGGCGCGAGCAGTCCGGACCGCGCTGGTCGGCCGCCGCGGGCGTGTGGACCGCGCCGTTCGTGATGGCGGTCGTGAACGAGAAGGTCGTGCGGCGATCGAACGAGCTCCTCGGACACCGGTACGGCGAGGGGTTCCGGTACCACGAGTCCATGGCGGTGGGCCGTGGTCGCCGTGGGCGCTTGAAGGCGGTCCTGACGACCGGCGCCATCGGCGCGTTCGCGGCCGGGCTGGCCTCGCGGCGCGTCAGTCCCGTGCTCTGGCGCTTCCTGCCCGCGCCGGGCGAGGGGCCGTCCCGGGAGGCGATCGAGAAGGGCGGCTTCGGGATCCGGCTATTCGGCCTTCGCGACGGACACCCGACGGTCACGGTGGACGTGAAGGGCACCCGCGACCCCGGGTATGGCGCGACGGCCTGCATGCTCGCCGAGGCGGCCGTGCTGCTCGCGGAGGGCGGTGGCGACGGGGAGCCCGGGGTGGGCACGCCCGCGGCCTCGCTCGGGATGCCCCTCGTGGAGCGGCTGAACGCCCGCCTCGTCA
>JACKEQ010000083.1 GCA_020632885.1 Alphaproteobacteria bacterium
TGGCGTCTCCCTCGACCCGTCGTTCATCGACCCCGACGACACCGACCCCGCGATCGTGCCCTAGCCGATCGTCGTCGGGTTTCGCGCGAGCGTGGCCAGGCGGGCCCGTGCCTCCTGGGCGTCTTCGTCTTCCTCGCGTCGGCAGCTCTCGATCCAGTGCAGGAGGAGCCGCGCGGCCCAGTCGGCCTGGTGGTCGTCGTCGAAGCGCAGCGCGTGGATCGCCTCGCCCTCCCGCACGACGAGGAAGGGTCCGACTGCGTCCGAGCCCGCCGAGACCGAGCTGATCACGTGGACCGACAGGCGACCGCGCTCGATCTCGTCCGGGTCCGACCACACGAGGTGATGAGCCTGGAGCCGCATGACGCCCACGTGCTGGGCGCGGAGCCGAGAGAGCACGAGCTGCCAGCCCACGGGCAGGAGGAGCATGACGACCTCCAGCAGGAGGACGGCCGTCAGCGCGACCGTGAGCATGGGCTCGTGCATGCGCACCAGCGCGACGATCGCGGCTCCGAGCAGCGCCACGCTCCCCACGAGCGCCACGCCCATCGCGAGGGCCAGTCGGGGGCGCCAGGTCCCGCGCACCCGGACCGTCAGGGCACCCGGCTCCGCGCGCACCTGGACCAGCGGCGGCCATCTCTCGGGGTCGAGCCAGCGGGTGGGATCCATCGGGGGACGATCCTCGCACGGTTGCCCTTGTCGCGCGGGACCAGGTGTGCAGAATGGCTCCTCGCCCGGTGGACCCGTTGGCGAGCGATGACTTTCACCGGGCTCGGCCCACGGGAGACAGGATGAGCATCATCGGGAACAAGGCGCCCCACTTCGCTGGCGAGGCCGCCAAGGACGGCGAGATCGTCGAGATCAGCCTGGACCAGTACGCCGGCAAGTGGCTCGTGCTGTTCTTCTACCCCCTCGACTTCACGTTCGTCTGCCCGACCGAGCTCGTGGCGTTCTCGGACCGCGCGGAGGACTTCAAGGCCATCGGCGCCGAGATCCTCGGTGTGTCCGTCGACAGCGTGCACACGCACCTCGCGTGGATGCGCACCCCCCGCAACCAGGCCGGAGTGGGCGACCTCGCGTACCCGCTCCTCTCGGACATCAACAAGACCGTCTGCAGCGACTACGACGTCCTCCTCGACGGCGTGGCCCTCCGCGGCGTGTTCCTGATCGACCCCGACGGCATGGTGCAGTCCGCCACCGTCAACAACCTGCCCGTCGGCCGCAACGTCGACGAGGTGCTCCGCACCGTCCAGGCCTACCAGTACGTGCGCGAGCACGGCGGCACCTGCCCGGCCAACTGGCACCAGGGCGACGCCGGCATGGACGCCACCCTCGACGGCGTGAAGAAGGTCATCGGCTGAACCAACGACGGGACGGCGCTCGTGCGCCGTCCCACCTGGAGGGCGTCATGGCCGCCACCGATCTGGACGACGGGACCTTCACCGCAGCCCTCGCCGATGCGCCGATGGCGATCGTCGACTTCCATGCGGGCTGGTGCGGGCCGTGCATCATGTTCAAGCCCAAGTTCAAGCGGATCTCGGGCGACTACCCGCACGTGAGCTTCTTCATGGTGGACGGGGAGAAGGCTCCGGAGGCCCGCAAGACCGTGCAGATCGACAACCTGCCCTTCTTCGCGGTCTACCGCGACGGCCAGCTCCTCGAGGGTCTCTCCACGGCCAACGAGGAGGCCTTCCGCGCGTTCGTCGAGAAGCACTTCGGGACGGCCCCGTGAAGGCCAGCGTCATCCGGAAGCTCGCCAAGGAGCACACGGGCGACGCCCTCGAGGCTGCCGCGGAGGCAATCGCCGAGCGGGAGGAGGACATCCTCGGCGTCGAGGGCGCCGACCTCGGCGAGAAGCTCACCCACGTCATGCTCGCGATGCGCGTCGCGCGGCGTGTGGAGGGCGGTGAGGACCTGAAGGACGCCTTCCGCGACGAGATGGCGGGTGTCCGGGAGATCCTCGAGAACGAATGAGACGCCTCGTCGTCGTGGGCGCGGGCGCCATCGGAGGAGGCCTCGGCGGTCTCCTCGCGGCCGCCGGCCTCGACGTGGCGCTCGTCCAGCGCGGAGAGCACGGGCGGGTCATCCGGGAGACGGGCCTGCGGGTCGCGTCCGTGCTCGGCGTGCACGTGTGGTTCCCCGAGTGCGTCGATTCCCTCGACGTCGACGGCCTCTCTGCGGACGATCACGTCCTCGTGGCCACCCGCCTCCCCGATGCGCGGGCCGTCTACCGGGCCCTCGAGGGGACCGCCGCCACGGTCGTGGTCGGGCAGAACGGGGTGCACGGGATCCAGTGGGCGGAGGCGAGCTGCCCGCGGGTGGTCGCCACCATGGTCTGGGTGCCGTCCGAGCACCTGGAGCCCGGTCACGTGCGGATCTACGGCGATCCGGTCCCGGGTCGGGTGGACGTCGGTCCCGGCGGAGAAGCCCTGCGCGACGCGCTCCGCGCAGCGGGCTTCCAGAGTGACGTGCGCGACCCCATCCTCCCCTGGGTCCACGCCAAGTGGCTCACGAACCTCGCGGGGCTCGCGTTCCGGGCGGGTGTACCCGAGCGTGCGACGGACCTCATGGAGGAGGGCAGGGCTGTGCTGGACGCGGCGGGCGTGCCCCATGTCCTCGACGAGCTGCTCGCCGAGGTCGGGGGGATCCGGCTGTGCAGGATCGACGGGCGCGAGCGCGTCGCGGGCGGTTCCTCCGTGCACGGACGCCTGCGCGACCGGCCCGCCGAGCAGCCCTGGCTCAACGGCGAGCTGCTCCGGATCGCACGTCGGGCTGGCGTGCCCACACCGGTGCACGACGCGCTCGCGGACGGCCTGCCGCCGTCGGCGGGTCTTGCGGGGTAGGCTCGGTCAGGAGACCCGCATGCTCTTCGTCACGGTGGCGCTCGCAGCGCCCGTGTACAACAACGACGAGATCACCCTCGGGTTCGACGACCCACCGCGCGCGGCCCTGGAGGCCGGGCTGAAGCAGGGTCTCGCGGCGCATGGGCTGTCCCTGGAACGACCCCTGGGTGCCGTGAGCGTGCCCGAGCTCGTGGGCCTGTTCGTGGCGACCTCCTCTGACGTGCGGGAGGGCGAGATCGACCTCCAGCTCCGCGACACGCGGGTGTCGGTCTGGGAGGACGGGCGCACGCTGAAGGTCGCCAGCGCCCCCGGCGGACCCTCGAGCACGGCGGGGCCCGACATGGCGACCCTCGTGGAGCGGTACGGCCTGGGCCCACCCAGCACCGAGGGCGGCAGGAGCTGGGAGCCCCAGGTGACCTTCGCCATCGAGCAGGCCCTCGGGGTGCTGAGCGACGCCGAGCGCGCGCACCTGGCGGGGATCCGCTGGGTCCGCCGCCCGCGCGGTGAGGCCCGCCTTCGGCCGCCGGGTGGGCTCCACGCTGCCACCTACGTCGCGGAGGGTCTCGACGTGCGCATCGAGGTCTACGACGACGCAGCGTCCCCGACCACGCGGTTCGTCGGGACCCTCGATCGGCCGTTCACCCCCGCCACGGGCGTGATCCTCCACGAGATCGGCCACGCCATCGCGGACTCGGCCTTGCGGGAGCTCACGGTCGGCTTCGAGACCCAGCGGGCCGAGCACGAGCGCCTGCGGCAGGAGCACGAGCGCGGCGTGGACGCGCTGAATGCGTCGATCACGCGCTACAACGCTCGCCCGACGGACGCCGGGCGGGCCGCCATCGAGCGGGAGGGGGAGCGGATCCGCGCTCTGGGTGCGGACCTCGACGCTCGGGCGCACACCCTGGAGACCGCGCGCGTGGCGCTGGAGGCCTCGTCGGCGGTCTCCCCGCTCGCCCTCCTGTTCGCCCGCGAGGTCCCGGGCGCTTGCACGTCCTACGGGCGCACCTCGCCCGACGAGGCGTTCGCCGAGGCCTTCGCGCTCTACCACGTCGACCGTCCTGCGCTGGAGCGCGCACAACCCGCGGCAGTCGCGTGGTTCGCATCCGGGAAGCACCTCGAGGGGCCCTGATGCACGTGAAGCCCCCCGCCGGCGTGGACGTGTGGGAGGTCGAGCACGGATGGGCGGTGCGCTTCCCGCTCCCGGTGCACAAGGAGCGCGTTCTTCTCGCGGGCATGGGAGCGACGTCCCTCGTCGGCACGCTGGTCGCCGTGACCGTGCCGCCCATCGCGATGATCGCTGCGCTGCTCGTCGTGGTGTCGTGGACCGGGGCGATCCTCGTGCGGGGTCCGGACGTGGGGCCCACCGTGTTCGTGGCGCCCACGGGCCTCGAGGGCTTCGGAACGGCGGTGGCTGCGCGGGACCTGCTGGGGGTGCGCGTGCGGCGCGGGTGGACGACCCATGTGCTCGAGGCCGTCACGCCAGCGGGAACCGTGGAGCTCGCGCGGTTCCCGTCCTGGCCGTCCACCGTGGATCCGGAAGGGCTGGAGGCGTGGCTGAACGACCTCGTGGCGCCCCTGGTGCGTGACGGTGCTGCCCGGCGCGGCAGCAAGGCGGAGGTCCCGGAGCCGCTGAAGTCGCTCCGCTGAGCAGGAGAGGCGCCCCGTGGGGCGCCTCTCGTGGTTCTCAACCGAAGTCGTCGAAGCGGATCATCTCGGGTGGAACACCCAGGTCGTCCAGCATCTTGAGGACGGCCGAGAGCATCATGGGCGGCCCGCAGATGTAGTACTCGATGTCCTCGGGCGCCTCGTGCTTCGAGAGGTACTCGTCGAGGAGCACCTTGTGGATGAAGCCGCGGAGGCCGGTCCAGTTGTCCTCGGGCAGCGGGTCCGACATCGCGACGTACATCTTGAAGTTCGGGAAGCGCTCCTCGAGCTCGCGGAACTCGTCCTCGTAGAACATCTCCTTGTTCGACCGCGCGCCGTACCAGTAGGTGATCTTCCGGTTGGTCTTCTGGGTCTTCATGAGATGGAACATCTGCGACCGCAGGGGCGCCATGCCGGCACCGCCGCCGATGTAGCACATCTCCCGCTCGGTCTCGTTGATCTTGAACTCGCCGTACGGGCCGGAGAGCATGACCTTGTCGCCGGGCTTGAGGCTGAAGATCCACGAGCTGCACACGCCGCCGGGGACGTTGGGCATCCGGGGGGGCGGGGACGCGATGCGGATGTTGAGCATCACGATGTCGCCTTCCGCGGGGTAGTTCGCCATCGAGTAGGCGCGGAAGACGCCGTCCTCGTCGCAGAACGCCTTGCCCGCCCACACGTTGTACGTGTCCCAGTCGCCGTGGTACTCGGGCTGGATGTTGCCCTTGAGGGTCTCGTAGTCGAGCTTGTACTTCGGCACGTCGATCTGGATGTAGCCACCCGGCTCGAAGTCCATGTGCATGCCCTCGGGCAGCTGGACGACGAACTCCTTGATGAAGGTCGCGACGTTGTCGTTGCTCTTCACGGTGCACTCGAACTTCTGCACGCCGAAGATCTCTTCGTGCAGCTCGATCTCCATGTCCTGCTTGACCTTCACCTGGCAGGCGAGCCGCACGTGCTCCTTGCGCTCCTTGAGGGAGAGCTGGCCGACCTCGGTGGGCAGGACGTCGCCGCCGCCGCTGATGACCTTGCACTTGCACATGGCGCAGGTGCCGCCACCGCCGCAGGCGGACGGGATGAAGATCTTCTGACCCGCCATCGCGGAGAGCAGGGACTGGCCGGGCTTGACCACCTGGGTCTTCCCGGGGTCGCCGTTGATCAGGATCTTCACGTCGTTGTCGGACACCAGCGTGGCCTTCGCCACGGCGAGCACGGCGACCAGCAGGAGGATGACGACGGTGAAGACCGTGACCGCGGCGACGATGACCATGGGGTCCATGGACGCCTCCTAGAACTGGATGCCGGCGAACGCCATGAAGGCGATCGCCATGAGGCCGGTGGTGAGCATCGTGATGCCGAGCCCCTGGAGGCCGGCCGGCACGTGGCTGTAGCGCATCTTGTAGCGGATGGCGGCCATGCTGATGATCGCCAGCGCCCAGCCCATGCCCGAGCTCGTGCCGTAGACGCACGCCTGGGCGAAGCCGTACTCACGCTCGACCATGAACAGGCTGGCGCCGAGGATGGCGCAGTTCACGGCGATGAGCGGGAGGAAGATGCCGAGCTGGTTGTAGAGGGCCGGGCTGAACCGGTCGATGATCATCTCAACCAGCTGCACCATCGCCGCGATGACGGCGATGAACGTGATGAAGTTGAGGAACGAGAGATCCGCGTCCGGCATGCCGGCCCAGGCGAGCGCGCCGTCCTTGAGGAGGAAGGCGTGGATGAGCCAGTTCACGGGCGTGGTGATCGAGAGCACGAACACGACGGCGACACCGAGGCCCACCGCGGTCTCGACCTTCTTCGAGCACGCCAGGAAGGAGCACATCCCGAGGAAGTACGCCAGGAGGATGTTCCCGACGAAGATGCTCTCGATGGCGAGGGAGAGATACTGCACGTCAGACCTCCTCGACGTAGCCGGTGTACGTCCGCTGGGCCCAGATGAGCAGGCCCAGCAGGATGAAGGCGCCGGGCGCCAGCACCATCAGGCCCATGTTGGCGTAGCCCATGTCGTAGGCGGCCTGCGGGATGACCGTGAAGCCCAGGAGCTTCCCGGAGCCGAGGATCTCGCGGAACACCGACACGGTGAACAGGATGATGCCGTAGCCGAGCCCGTTGCCGAGCCCGTCCAGGAAGGACTGCCAGGGCGGGTTGGCCATGGCGAAGGCCTCCGCGCGGCCCATCACGATGCAGTTCGTGATGATCAGGCCGACGAACACGGAGAGCGTCTTGCTCACGTCGTACATGTAGGCCTGGAGGATCTGGTCGACGATGATGACCAGGCTCGCGACCACCGAGAGCTGCACGACGATGCGGATCTGCGGGGGGATGAAGTTGCGCAGCAGGCTGATCGCGACGTTCGACCCGGCGACCACGGTGGTCACCGCGGCGGCCATGACGAGGCTCGTGGAGACCTGCGTGGTGACCGCGAGGGCCGAGCAGATTCCGAGCACCTGGACGGTGATCGGGTTGTTGTCGGAGAAGGGGTCGGTGACGATCTTCCGCGTCTTCTTGTCGAACACGAAGAGCGGAGGACGCTCGGCGACCTCGGTAGCGGGGGAGCTCATCTCAGCGCACCGTCTTGAAGTAGGGTTCGTACATGGCGACCGTGACGTCGACCATCTTGTCGACGCCGACCGACGTGAGCGTCGCGCCGGAGATGCCGTCCACGCAGTGCGGATCGGTGGCCTCCTGGCACTCGGCGCCCTTCAGCACGCGGATGGGCGTGGTCTTGCTCCCCTCCACGATGGTCTTCCCGACCCAGGCCTTCTTGAAGGGCGTGGCCGTGATCTCGGCACCCAGACCCGGGGTCTCCTTGGGTGCGAAGAACGTGGCGCCCTTCACCGTGGTCATCTGGGGGTCGAAGGCGATGTAGGCCGAGATGTCGCCCCACAGGCCCTTCCCGAACATCGGGACGGCGACCGTGCCGTTGTCCTTGCGGACGAACAGTCCCAGCACCTCGGGCTTCATGGGCTGGCCCTTCGCATCCTTCTTGTCCTTCACGGCGAGGCGGGCGAGCGCGAAGTCGGCACTGTCGATGGTGCCGTTCTTGCTCAGGTCCGCTTCCGCGAGGGAGAGGGGCTGGCCGGTGGTGCTGGACACCGCCTTCACCTCGACCTTGTCGTTCCAGAGACGGTCGATGGCCTCCCCGGAGACCTCCTGGCCTTCGCCGGGCAGGTCGAGGGCCTGGAGGATGTTCTTCTGCAGGTCGCGGCGGGCGTTCGCCTCCTGCATGGGCTTCAGGGCCAGGGAGACGCCGGCGAGCGCGGTGCTGCAGACGATGCAGATCGCCGCCGCGAAGCCGAACGTGTACGCGTTGCTGAATGCCATGGGTCCGTCTCCGTCAGGCCGTGGCCATGCGGGCCGCACGAGCGCGCGTGGTCCGCCGGACGATGAAGTAGTCGATGAGCGGCGCGAACACGTTCATGAACAGGATCGCGAGCATCATGCCCTCGGGGTAGGCCGGGTTCACGACGCGCACGAGCACGCAGAGCGCACCGATGAAGAAGCCGTAGATGAGCCGGCCCATGGGCGTGACCGCCGACGAGCAGGGGTCGGTGGCCATGAAGACCGTGCCGAACATGAACCCGCCCATCACGAGGTGGTAGTGCGGCGGCAGGCTCATCATGACGTTCGTGTCGCTGCCGATGCCGTTCAGGATCGCTGCCGTGGTGAGCAGACCGGCGACGCAGCCGAGCATGATGCGCCAGCTGGCGATGCCCGTGGCGATGAGGAACACCGCCCCGAGCGCTGCGGCGACCGCGCTGACCTCGCCCATGGAGCCCGGGATGAAGCCCATGGCCATGGTGCCCCAGTCCCAGCCGGCCGCCGTGAGCGCGTCCACCGGGCTGCCGGTGGCGCTGGAGGCCGTGAGGAGCGGCGTGGCGCCGGTGTAGGCGTCGATCTTCGTGACGTCGGCCGTGGCGAAGAGGTCCTTGCCGCCCACGTCCCACACGCCCGCGCCCGAGATGGCCGCCGGGTAGGTGAAGAACACGAAGGCCCGCGCCGTGAGGGCGGGGTTGAGGATGTTCATGCCGACACCGCCGAACACCTCCTTCCCGATGACCACGCCGAAGATGATGCCGACGGCCACCATCCACAGCGGGATGGTCGGGGGCAGCGTGAGGGGGAAGAGCATCGCGGTGACGAGGAAGCCCTCGTTGATCTCGTGCTTGCGCACGATGCAGAACACGAGCTCGGCCAGGCCGCCCGCGGCGTACGAGGTGATGATGACCGGCAGCATGGCCACGAGGCCGCGCGTGATGCACTGCACGGCCGTGAAGCCCGTGGCGCCCTCGGCGAGGTAGCCCTGGTAGCCCACGTTGTACATCCCGAGCAGGATGGCCGGCGCGAGCGCGTAGAGCACGAAGATCATCAGGCGCTTCATGTCCATGCGGTCGCGGACGTGCGTGCCGTGCTTGGTCTTGTGCCTGGGGGTGAGGAAGAAGGTCTCCTGGCCTTCGAACAGCGGCCACGCCCAATGCAGCTTGCCGCCCTCCTCGAAGAGGTGGCGCTGGGCGTCGAACTGCTTCTCGATGAACTTCTTCACGAGGCCTCCTTCTCGTACAGCTCGAGACCCTGCTTGAGGAGCTGATCGAACTCGATCTTGGACGGGCAGATGAACGTGCAGAGGGCCGCCTCTTCGGCGGTCATGTCGAGGAGACCGAGCTGGATGGCCTCCTCGAGGTCGTTCGCGACGATGCTCTTGAACAGGAACTCTGGCAGCACGTCCGGGGTGACCATGACCTTGGAGTAGACGCCGACCGGGACCATGGCCCGCTCACCGCCCCACACGCCGGGGCGGATGTCGACGCGGCCGCCCGGGCCGGTGTAGCCCTTGAGGAAGGCCTTCCAGAACGACCAGGTGCCGAACATCGGCAGCGCCCAGCCGAGCAGCTCGCTCTCCACCTCGTCGGGGAGGACGTGCACGGCGCGGGCGAAGTGGCCGACCCAGCGGTCCGCCTCGACGGCCTGCCCGGTGAGCACCGAGCCGCGGATCCAGCGCGCCGGGGCGTCCTTGGTGGCGCCGGTGACGTGCTTCATCGGCGCGCCCATCGTGGTGCGGACGAAGCGGGGCTTCTGCACGCCCACGCCGACCGCGGCGTACACGCGCTCGTTGGGGAACTCGCCGGTGGTGAGCACGCGGCCCATCTC
>JACKEQ010000084.1 GCA_020632885.1 Alphaproteobacteria bacterium
GCGCCGGCCAGGACGGTCACCCACACCCTGCTTGTGTGCGCCACGACTGTGCGAGACCTCACAGACGGACCACCATGGTAGGACACGGCCGGGGAGGACGAAGGTGACCCGCCCATTCAGGTTCTACGGAGACGGCCCCGACGACTACATGGGCACGCTGCACCACTTCGTGGACGTCGTGTTCACGCATCCCCCCAGCGATGCGGAGCGCGAGAGCCTCGCCGAACGCGCGTACCAGGCGATGCAGGCGCTGGGCGTTCGCCTCACCGACGGGCTGTTCTCCGGCCGCTACGCCTTCTTTCAGATCTCACCGGTCCGAGGGGGTCTGCCGCCCGAGCGTCTCGTCCAGGCCCTCGTCCACGCCCTCCACGGGGCCGTGTCCCTCGTGGACGCCGTGTGGCTCGACGCGAGATTCGCCTCGGGACCCTGGACCCGCGAGTCCCTCCTGGTCGGTCGGCCGTCGGCCGGTCCCGTGCCTCCGGTCGCTGCCGTCGACCCCGCGCTGGTACGCCCGATCGATCCGTCGCTGCCGCCTCCATCGCGCGATCCGGTGTTCGACGGGAAGCTCGCCTCCATGCGGCGTGAACGGCGCCTGGGGATCGTCCGGGACCACCAGCCCCGTGCGGGAGACGTCGGCATCTCCGTGGTGGACGTCGTGCCACCCGGGGTCCCGGCGTACGACCCTCGCGACCCCCGGCTCGCGGACTGGCCGGAGCTCGACGACCTCTTCCTCGGCGACTCGCCCATGCGGAACAGCCCGGGCCAGTACTCCACAGCCGAGGTCGTCGCGATGCACCGCCCCACCCGGATGCCGGTGTTCCATCCCGACGGCACCCGGTTCCTGGTCGTGAGCCGGAACGTGGTGTGGGAGGTGGACGTCCGAACCCGCGCGATGCGGATGCTGTGTCGTGGAGAGGGCGACGAGACGGGGCGCCTCCGCGACGCGGTCTGGCTGGATGCGGAGCACTTTGCGGTCGGCTCGGACGACCTCCTGCGCGCCTACCGGCTCCGGGACGACGGCGTGGTCTCCGTGTCGGTGGTGCGGAAGAAGGGCTTCGGTGTGCTCGGCGTCGCCAGGGGCGGTCGTCTGCTGCACAGCGTGTCCCGCGATCAGGGTGCCGGACGTACGCTGTTCGTGAGATGGGACGGCAAGCTCGCGCTCGTCGGGGCCATCGACGTCGCGCTGACCCTGGAGGGAGAGCGCGAAGGGCACGTGTACGTCGGGCTCGATGGCGTCTGTCTCGAGGTCACGCGCCTGGCGGAGGTGCTCGCCCCCGCACCCACAGCTCCGATTGTCGACGGAGTCCAGCTGGGCTCCCGGGTGCACCTCGTCCCCCCCAGGTCCGGCACCGGGCTGGAGGCACGCACGGCCGACCGGGTGCTCACCTCTCCGGCCGTCCGCGGCGTCACGTGCCAGGGCCTGTTCCTCGACGACGGCGGCATCCGGCACGATCTCGGTGGCCTCCTCGCGGAGTCCATCGCCCACCACAACCTGAACCTGACCAACCACCTCGCGATCAGCCCGTCCGGACGGACGGGCTTCGTGGTCGCGGGCCAGGGGCCCTCGGGTCTGAAGGCCACAGTCGTGGTCTTCGACCTGGACGCACGGTCGGTGGTCTCCACCTTGGAGCACGACGGAAAGAAGCTCGGGAAGATCCTCTCGATCGAACCGATCGAGGACGACGGGCTGGCCGTCTTCACGGCAGACGCGGCGCTCTGGGTCCGGAAGAGCGCGGACGCATGGACGGTGGCGCAGTCCCGGAAGCAGAAGAAGGCGCGGGCAGGCGCCGTCGCGTGGCCGCGGGATCGACCTGTGCTCGCGATTCCGACCGACTCACCCGACGGTCTGGTCCTCGTGGGTCTGGCGTCCAACGGGAAGCTCAAGCTGCTCGACAAGACCGGCCTCCTCGTGAGGACGGTGACCTGGCACGAGGGGCGGCTGCTCGCGGAGGACGGCCAGCGGTCCTGGTGGGAGATCACCGGCCTCGAGGGCGCGATTCGGGCGCTCGAGTAGCGAACACCCTCACGAGGCGACCGAGAACACCTCGAACGCCTCGAACGAGTCGTCCACGATCGCCAGGGAGGATGCCGCGTCCAGGTCGGCTTCGATCTGGCGGATGTCCCGCCCGAACAGCCAGGCTGCGGTGCCGAGGCTCATGGTGGGGTCGACCTGGTCGACGCTCAGGCCGTGCCAGTCCAGCACCTCCTCGGCCCAGGGGTTGTCGCGCACGAGGCTCTGAAGGGAACGGGAACGGGGACGCATGCTCACCTCCTGTCGTCCGACGTGGACGACGAAGGGGTAGGCAGGCGTTCCGGGGCCGCAACCCCCGAGATGCATAGTCAGGGACACACGAGCCCCTCCAGGGGGTTCGCCTCCCAGTCGGTCGGGTAGGTCGCATCGAGCGTCGCGAGCACCGAGGGCGTGACCGGGAGCTGGTAGGCCGTCATGTACGGCCCGAAGTCCCGATCGAGCTGCGCCGAGAGCGTCTCGGCGACCGCATCGATGTGGGCCTGCTGGTCGGTCCCGGGCTCCACGAAGGCATGGTAGGCCGCGGAGAGCCCGTCCCACCCGATGGCGGGGTCGTCTGCGATGGACATCGCGAAGTCGACGACGTCCGCGGTCCCGAAGTCCGTCGCGTCACACCCCCCGGAGGCGAGGCAGTTGCACACGAAGGCCTCGCGGGTCGCCTGGCGTTCGGCGTCCGAGCGGCCGGACCACTGCTGGTGGCTCCCGGCTCCGAACACGGTGTCCACCGCGACCATGTTCAGCAGGTTGGGCTCGCCCTCACGCCAGCTGATGTAGGCGTACTTGTCGAGGTACAGGAGGGTGCCCGGGTTCGAGAAGGAGTGCCCGGCCTCGTGCAGGAAGCCCCACTTGCCCAGGAAGCTCGTCTGCCAGAACGGGTTCGTGGTGCTCAGCTCCCACGTATGGGACAGGTAGGCCGGGTTGCCGGAGTGGGCGCCGCCGCCCTCCACGCGGAGGTCGAAGAAGAACATGTGGGGTGTGGACCAACCGGACTGTCCGCTGAAGTCCTGCTCGACCCGCCACAGGTCGCCGAGCGTCGTGATCATCTCCTCGATCGAGTCGGTGGCCGCGGCGATCTCGTCCGTGTGCCCGAGCACGAACACGTCTTCCTCCTGGAGCATGGTGAACGGCACCGTGGTGGCCGCGAGCTCGGCCGCGAAGTCCGCATCGTTGTCGACCCCCGCGACGAAGTGGGGCTGGGGGAGCACGTTGTGCAGCGTGAGGGTGACGGGACCCCAGGACTCGCGGGCCATCAGCAGGATCGGTCCGCCCATCGGGGCGTTCAGCACGCCGGACCCGGCGCGCTGTAGCCGTAGTGGGTCCCCGAGAGCCCGGCCTCGCGCATGATCACGGACTTGGGGTCGTAGGTGGTGTAGACGGGATGGGTGTCGAGGTAGTGGGCGTAGGGGTGGGACGCCTCGAGCACCACGCCCCCTCCGCCGTAGAGGTGAGCGAGCACGGCGTCCGCGTCCATGGTCTTGCTGTCCGCCCAGTCGTACGTCTGGGTCGTGCCCGGGGCCGCGTCCACCCAGGCACGCGCAGCGGCATCGGCGTTGGGGAGGCTCATGGACTCCGAGATGACCGCGAGCCGGCCGCCCCCCTTGGTGGACCCGACGGCGACATAGGCGTTCCCGTTCTCCGTGCGTGAGAGCGCCCGCGCGTACGGGCCCCAGACGGACACGTGGTGGAAGCCCCCGCCGTAGGCCAGGGTCGTGTCGTCCAGGGTGGCGAGGGCGTCGGGGTACTCGCGCTCCACGTCGATGCCCCAGCGCTGGCCGAAGTCGCTCGTGACCTCTTCACAGGCCACCGGACGCAGGGTGTAGCTCGAGCCGGAGAGGTCCTGGGCCGAGAGGCAGGCCGAGCAGTCCTGGAGCCCGATCCGACCGCGCTCGTCGGGACCCAGGGCCGGCGCCGACCCATCACAGGTGGCCAGCGTGGCTGCGACCCCGCTGGCGTCCAGGCAGAGGCCGCTGGCGTGCACGAAGGTCTGGTAGGTCTCCGACCACGTCCAGTCCTGGTCGGTGGAGCCGGTGCAGTCCTCGACGGTCACGGTGGCACCGACGGTACCCGCCGCGGTCCAGCAGGCTCCCGGGCGCAGACCGCTCACGACGTGCAGGGTCGGGTCCTGGTCCACCATGGCGTCGAAGTAGGGGTTCTCGACGAACACGCCGCTGCCGTCCGTCTTGCAGTCGTCGTCGTCGTCGCAGCCGTCCGGGATGCCGTCGCTGTCGCGGTCCAGGGCGTCGTCCCAGCCCCTACAGAGGTCGTCGTCGTCGCACACCCCGTCGAGGTCGTCGTCGCCTCCGGTGGTCGGGCAGGCGTCGCAGGCGTCGGGCTCCCCGTCCCCATCGGCGTCCTCGGCGTCGTCGAAGCCCTCGCAGGCGTCACAGGCGTCCGGGACGCCGTCGCCGTCCGCGTCCAGGCCGTCGTCGCCGCTGAGACAGATGTCGCACGCGTTCGGCAGACCGTCCCCGTCGCCGTCCAGGCCGTCGTCGCCCAGCGCGCAGATGTCGCAGCCGTTGGGCACCCCGTCGCCGTCGTCGTCGTCCTGGTCGTCGGACCCCTCGCACACGTCGGCATCGTCGCAGACCCCGTCTCCGTCGGTGTCCCCGAGCAGCACGCAGGTACAGCCGACCTCCGACCAGGTGCCGTAGGTGTCGCCCGGGAGCCCGCTCATGAGGCTGTCGGCGAAGCAGGTGGCACCGAGGTCCCGGACTCCCGAGTACACCACGCCCGTCGTGTCGTAGGTCCAGGTGACCTCCTGCCCCGCGCTCGTCGAGCTCCAGCTCCCCGTGCCCTGCCCGCCGTTGCCGGTGGTCATCGTGCCGTCCATGGCGATGTCCACCTCCGTCGCCCCCTCCGCCACGCTCCCATCCGGCAGGACCCAGTGGAATCGGATGTCCAGGGAGACGGAGCAGACGTTCGCGGCACCCGGGGTCCCGAAGTTCGCGCCGTAGCTGTCCACGCCTTCGCACCAGCTCGCCTCGAGGTCGTTCTCTGCGGCGTCGAGGTGGGTCGGGCCGAGGGAGAGCGAAGCTCCCGTGGGGACCTGCCAGCCGGACAGGTCGACCGTGTCGAGGGACACCGAGCCCTCGATCGACAGCGAGCCGGACGCGTCGAGGCTGATGGACGTCCAGGTCGCGTCGGGCACGATGCCGCCGTTGTCGAGCCCGACGTCGCTCGCGGCCAGGACCGCGTAGTCGCCCGGACCGACGGCCGCCGAGGTGGACAGGGTCTCGGAGGAAGACGTCGTGACGAGGACCAGTCCGTCGAGCAGCAGGGCCTGGCTGGAGGTGTTGTAGAGCTCCACGAACTGCCCGGCGGGCTCGAGGGCACCGTCGAGCCAGGGACGGGCGTGGATCTCGGAGACGACCAGATCCCCGGGCGCGGCGGACGAGAGGCTGAAGGGGGCCAGGCCGTCGCAGTCCTCGTCGACGGTGTTGTCGGGGACCTCGGTGGCGTCGGGGTGGATCGACGGATCGGAGTCGTCGCAGTCGTGCCCGCCGAGGGCCTCGGCCGCGAACCCGTCGCCGTCGGCGTCCTCGGACGACAGCACGTAGAAGTGGAGCGCCTGACCCACGAAGGACGGGCTGGACTCCCGGCGGGGCTCGAGCACGGCGAGCCAGGGTCCGTCGGCGTCCAGCCGGTACCCGAAGCGAGCGAACTCGACGGGAGCGTCCGACTGCAGGACGAGCTGCCGCGACCAGGCCCCCGCGTCGTCCGACCAGACGTCGACCGTGCCCGCGCCCTTCACGTCGTCCACGCGGCGACGGCTGGCTGAGTACGCGAGACCGCCGTCGAAGAGGGCGATGCCGTCCTGGAGCTCGCTCCCGCCGTCGTAGATCCCCGCGTCCACCTCGTTCCACACGCCCCCACCGTCCCGTTCCAGCAGGTAGACGCGACCGGCGGGGTGGTGACCGATGGCGATCCGGTCGCCCTGCATCGCCGTGGACCCCTTGGTGAGCGTGGTGTCACCCGTGAGGATCGGGGCGACCACGGTAGCTGGTGCGAAGGTCCCGCCGGACCGTTCGTACACGTGCATCTCGGTGTCGGTGGGGAACTGGCCCACGAACAGCCGGTCGCCGTCGAGCCGCACGAGGCGCCCGAAGTCCGTCGTGCCGGCCAGCGTCTGCACGAGCGACCAGGTGTCCGTGCTGGCGTCGCGGTCGAAGACGTAGGCGGCCGCCACGCCGCGGGCGGGCACGACGAGCGTGTCGCCGGAGAGCGCGACCTCCGCACCGAACGTCGGCACCGAGCTCGGGTCCACCAGGCCGTCGTCGGGCTTCCCGACGATGGCGCGCGGAGCCCAGACCCCACCGACGCGCTCGGCCACGTAGACGGTGCCCGCGGCACCCATGACCATCCGGTCGCCGTCGATCGCGATCGAGCGCCCGAAGCGCGAGGGTACATTCCGGCCGAACGCGGTGTCTTCGATGGACTGCACGGCGGTCCACGTGGAGGCGTCGCGTCGGTACATCACCACGGCATCCGACCCGGGGCTCCAGATGCCCAGCCAGTCCCCGTCGAGGTCCAGAGCGCTCCCGACGACGTCGGAGAGCTCGAGGCCGTCGGGAATGGCGCCCTCGGTCGCGTCGGTGGCGAGCAGGGGGTCCACGACGATCGGGTAGGTCGCATCGGCGTCGTCCACGCGGAGCACGGCCTCGCAGCCCGTGTCGCAGGCGAGGTCGATGGACCCGCGGAGCTCGAGTCCGTCGGCGTCCCACGCGCGGAGGCCGTCGTACCGTGCATACACCCGCTCCCCATCCGACCAGTACAGCGCGTTCTGCTCGCCCAGCTCGGGAAAGCCGCTGATCCCCACGCGAAGCTCGAGGAGTCCGTCACCCTCGGGACGCTCGTGGACGTCGAAGCCGTGCTCCAGGCCCTCGGGGCGCTCCCGGAACCACGCGGTGACCGGGCCCGCGGGGTACTCCACGCGCTCCGGCCCCTCCGTGCGGGCTCCGAGGGCGAGGTCGACGAGGGCTCCGGGTCGGCCCCAGCGGGTCGGGGACAGAGCGAGGTCGTGCGCAGGGTGCCGAAGCACGGCACCCTCGGCGGTCCAGCGCACGTCGAGCGCGCCCGTCGGGGGAGGAACGGAGGGCGGATCCTGCGAGCAGGCGGCCGCGAGGAGCACGGCCACGACCCAGCGGCACGTCGTTCGGGTGCTCTGCTCTCTCATATGGACCTCGCGAGGGGCGGTTCGCCCTTCGCGATTCTCGATGCCCGGGCTCCGGGCGCTCTGTCGGGGAAACGTCCTGCTTCGCACGCGCTCGGATTGCAGTTGTCCGGGCGCGGCCGCGAGCGGCTACGGTGACGTCATCCCTGCCGGCGCCGGCGCCCCAGGCCGAAGCCGAGCCCGAAGCACCCGAGGCCGACGGCCAGGGCTCCGAGCCCGCCGTACAGCAGCATGCTGTCGCGCACCTTGAACAGCACGGGGTTGTCGAGGTGATTCGTGCCGAAGTGGACGGCACGCACACGCCACTTCCCGTCGTCCTCGCGCACGACGACCGTGGTCCATCGGGTGTCGAAGTCGAAGGTGTCGCCGTTCTTCGCGACGTAGTGCTCCTTGCCACTCCCGCTCACCAGGCCCCAGCTCTTGTCCTCGGAGAGGTCGGTCAGCGCGTCGGGCCGCATCTCGATGGACATGGACTCCATGTACCCCTCGGGGCCGAACCACAGCTCGAAGTAGTCCTTCACGCCGTCCCGGCCGCGGATGGACGCCTGGGTCAGCGAGGTCCCCTCGAAGTCCTCGGACAGCAGCGGAAGCAACCGGTCGTATTCCCGTGACCCGATGGCCTGGCTGGCGTCGGCCACCATCGCCCGCAGCTCTTCGTGGATCGCATGGTCGGGCTCTTCCGCCCATGCGCTCGTCGCGAACAGCCCGAGAATCCCTGCCAGTGTCGTCACGCGCCCCCCACCGGCGGGAGGTATCGGGTCGGAGCTCGATTCGCGATGGACCCCGGTTAGATTCGAGAGTCGATGCACTCCTTCAAGACCACGCTGCAGCTCCTGGTCCGGCCGATGGCCGTCCTGGCCGCCGCCCGGGGCATCTCCGCGAACCAGGTGACCATGGCGGCGATGCTCGGCTCCCTGGCGGTCGGGGGTCTGCTCGCGGCGGTGGGCGCGTGGGTGCCGGTGGTGTGGTGGGTGCTGCCCGCCTGGATGATGGCGCGCATGGCGCTCAACGCCATGGATGGGATCATCGCCCGGGAGCGCGGTCAGGCCACACGGCGGGGCATGATCTTCAACGAGCTCGCCGACGTCGTCAGTGACGCGGCCCTGATCCTCCCGCTCCAGGTGCTGCCGGGCGTGTCGTCGAGCCTGGTGGTGTGGGTCGCGCTCTTCGCGAGCTGGACCGAGCTCGCCGGGGTCCTGGGCATGTCCTTCGGGGCTTCGCGTCGGTACGAGGGCCCGATGGGCAAGGCCGACCGGGCCCTGGTGCTCGGGCTGCTGGGAGCGTATGTCGGGCTGTTCGGCACCCCACCACCCGCGATGTCCCTCCTGCTCCTGATCGCGCTGGGACTGCTGCTCATCACGGTGCTCCGCCGCGTCGGGCACGCGCTCGCCGAAGTGGAAGGTGCCGCCTGACCGAGCGTGTGTGCCTCCACCGGACCTTCACGACCCACGACGGCGAGGTCTTGTTCTTCCGCCACTGGCCCGCCACCACCGCGGATGCCCTCGGAGCGGTGTTGCTGCTGCATCGTGGCCACGAGCATGGTGGCCGGATGGCGCACCTGGTCGACGAGCTGGACCTGCCCGGCCACGCGTTCTACGCGTTGGACACACGGGGTCACGGCCTCTCTCCCGGACCCCGGGGCCACGCGCCGAGCTTCGCGGCCCTGGTCAAGGACCTCGACTGCCTGGTCGCCCATCTGAACCAGGACGACGGCGTCGCCACCGACGACCTGATGATCGTGGCCCAGAGCATCGGTGCCGTGATCGCGGCCGGCTGGGTGCACGACTACGCACCGGAGCTGCGCGGCATGGTGCTCGCTGCCCCCGCGTTCCGCGTCCGGTTGTACGTGCCGTTCGCGCGCCAGTGGCTCGCGCTCGGGCGGAGCCTGTTCGGCCCCTTCCACGTCACCAGCTACGTCAGCTCGTCGATGCTCACCCACGATGTCGGACGGGCCGTGAGCTACGACGAGGATCCCCTGGTCACACGTCCGATCTCGGTGGACCTCCTGCTCGAGCTCGCGGCCGCCGGTGACCGCCTGGTGCAGGATGCCGCCGCGATCACCACGCCCACCTTCCTGCTGCTCTCCGGTGCGGACGCCGTGGTCGATTCCGCCGCACAGCACGCATTCTTCGTGAACCTCGGCTCGCCGATCCGGGAACGGTACGTGGCCGAGGGGTTCTTCCACGACACGCTCGGTGAGCGCGACCGCGCAGACGTCCTCCGTCGGGTGCGGGGCTTCATCCAGGCGCGGTTCGGGGAGCCCGTGGAGACGGTGTCCTGGCTGGATGCGCACCGTCGTTCGT
>JACKEQ010000085.1 GCA_020632885.1 Alphaproteobacteria bacterium
GACGGAGTGCTGGGTGACGCCCGAGAGGCCCTGGAGCGCCGGATGGCTCGAGCCGCCCGGCACCGTCAGGTGCACCGGGGCCAGCTTGCCCAGGGCCGTGAGGCCGGCCTGCAGGTGCGCCTTGTCCGCGGCGGAGAGCAGGACGTCCGCGCCCGGCATCAGGGGGCCGGTCTCGGTCGCCGCCACCAGGATGGCCTGGGGCGTGGCGTCCGCGCGCGGGATGTTGTCCAGCGGGCGCGTGCGGAAGGCACCCCACTGGCCGCGCTCCTGGAGTGCCGTGCGGATCGTGGCCGCGTCCGCCGAGGCGGGATCGATGGCGGGGAACACGTGCTGCTCCGCGCTCGATGCATCGACCTCGACGACGAGGTCGGTGATCACGCGGCGGTGTCCGCGCCGGATCTCCTTGACGGTGCCCGTGACGGGGGACAGGAACTGCACCCCGTGGGCCGACTTCGCGTGGAACAAGGGCTCCCCGCGCTTCACGCGATCGCCCTCGCGGACGTTGAGCCTCGGGATCAACCCCTTGAACTCGACCGGACAGTAGGCGACAGTCGCGGGGGTGCCGATGGCTTCGGGCTCGCCCGTGGCTGGACCGTCGATGGGGATGTCCAGGCCGTTCTTCACCACATGGTCTGGCATGATGCTGGCGTCTCTCGGTTGCCCCGAGCCGGCTTCCTGGCGCGGGCCGAGACCCTAACGTGCCTCCCCGATGCACACCACGAAAGCGAGGGAACCATGGACGAGCAGCTTCTGGAGACGTGGGAGAAGGTCGCTTCTGGTGACATCGAAGACATCGATGTGAGCCGGATCCAGCGGAAGCTGATCTACGTCTGCTTCGAGAAGGCCGGAGACCCCGACCCCGAGGAACGCCTGAAGTCCCTCAAGGTGGCCGCCCAGTTCACGGTCGACGACCGGATGCGCCTGGTGGACCCCCTGATCCGTGATCGCGACCCCCGCGTGCGCCGCTACGCGTTCAACCTCGCCGTGGAGGCCCACCTGGACGGGCTCACCGCGCTGAAGACGTGTGTGGGCGGCGACGACGAGGACCTCGCGACCGAGGCCCTCGGTCTGCTGATCACCCAGGTCGACATCACCTCCTCGCTCCACGCGCGCCAGTGGCTGCTCTCGGACTTCCCGCGCGTGCGCGCCGGTGCAGCGATGCTCCTCGGCAACATCGCCGGGCCCGCCATGAGCGTGCGGCTCGGTCGGATGGCGCAGAACGACCCCGTCTTCGCCGTGCGCGAGATCGCCGCCGAGGCCGCCCGGCGCTGCTCGGGCGACCTCCCCAAGGCCACCCCGCGCGACTTCTGGGTCGCGGGCCCCACGCCGCTCGATCTCGCGGACCCGCCGCCGAAGGCCGCGCCCACCCCCGTCCCCGCGCCCCCGAAGCGCCTCGTGCCCCCCGCGCCTGTCGTGCCTCCGCCGCCGGTCCTGCGCGACGAGAGCCGGCTGCCCACGATCTACCCCGAGGGTGCGGACGCGGACGACGACCCCGTGCCCCCGCCGCCGAGCCGGGCCATGGTGCCCTCCGCGCCCGCAGGCACCCCGGAGGACGTGCGCGAGCCGCGCGACTGGCGGGAGCCCGCCCCGCTGCCGTCCGGCCTGCCGTCCGACCCCGGTGCGCTCGTGAAGCTCATGGGGCGCGTGGCCCCCAGCGACCGTGCGTCCGTGCAGAGCGCCTTCCAGTCCCTCTCCGATGGCGAGCGGAGCACCGTGCTCCGGCGCTGGGCGCCCGGTGGCGATGCGGCCCTCGGGCGGGGCACGGCCCTGATGATCGCCGCGCTGGACGACAAGCGCAGCGCGTCCATGCTCCGTCACATGCTGACGGACCCCGATGCCGGCGTGCGGGCCGGTGCCGCGGAGGCCGTCGGGCGGGTCGGGGCGCTCTCGATGATCCCGCCTCTGTCGCTCGTGCTGAACGACGCCGATCCCGACGTCCGTGCGGCCGCCGTGCGCGGTCTCGCCGACCTCCTCCGTCGCACCGAGCGGTTCGCGATGCTCCGGGAGCGCATCGGGCCCATGCAGAACGACGCGGACGCGCGCGTGCAGGCCGCCGCTTCCGAGGCCCTGGCGTCCATCGCATGAGGAGGGTGCTCGGCATCGACGAGGCCGGGCGGGGCTGCGTGTTCGGCGACCTCGTCGTGGGTGCGTTCTTCGTGGAGGCGCTCGACGACGAGGGTCTTCGGGCCGCCGGTGCCGCCGACAGCAAGAAGCTCACGCACGCCCGGCGGATCGCCGCTCGGCAGGGGCTCGCGTCCCTCGGCACGGGTGTCGTCACCCGGATCGCGCCCTCCGCCATCGACGCCGGCAACCTCAACCACCTCGAGGAGGCCGCCATCGTCGCGCTGATCCAGCGGTTCGAGCCCGAGCACGTCTACATCGACGCGCTCGGCCACCCGAGCACGCTGCCGGCCACGGAGGCCCGCCTGCGCGCCGCCCTCGGCGGTCTCGCCCCACGATTCACCATCGAGCCCAAGGCCGACCACACGTACGCCGTCGTGGGCGCGGCCTCGATCTTCGCGAAGACCCACCGCGACGAGGCGCTGGAGGCGCACGCGGCCGTGTGGGGCGAGCTGGGGAGCGGGTACCCGTCAGACCCCAGGACCCGCGCGTGGCTCGCGTCCCACGCGCAGACCCGCGAGCCCTGGCCGGCCTTCGTCCGCACCCGCTGGCAGACCGTCCGCGACCTCGCCCAGGGTGCCCTGCTCTGAGCTACTTCGCTGCCCAGCCGTCGTGCTTGGGCAGGTCGTCGGCCACGTCGAGCACGCGGTCGGCGTAGTAGATGTGCCGGTCCATCGGGAAGCGGTGGTCGAAGAGCCCCGTCATCACGTTGTCGACGTGCCGCTTGCGGCCCTGGACCCGGTTGTGGATGGCCGCGCCGCACCGTGAGCAGGAGTGGCGGGTGAGGTAGCCCGACGTCTGCTGGGTGTTCAGGGTGACCCCCTCGGCGAGGGTGATCTCCATCCCGCCCTCGGGCATCACCACCACGGCGATCAGCGGTGCGCCCGTGGAGCGACGGCAGATCGAGCAGTGGCAGTAGCAGGCGTCGACGGGCTCGGCCGACAGGGTGACCGTCACCCCGCCGCACTGGCAGTGGCCCACGTGCGTCATCGTCTCCTCCAGAAGAACAGGCCGGCGAGCATCACGAGCCCCCCGGACGGCGCGCCCCCCGAGCTGCACCAGCAGCCCACGAGCTCCGGCTCGGACGGCGCCCCCACGTCCGCGTCCGCGTCGGAGTCGGCGTCCGCATCGGCGTCGGTGTCGCTGTCGGTGTCCGCGTCCGCGTCCGCGTCGCTGTCGCGCGGCGGATCCGTGTCCGCATCGGTGTCGGTGTCGCTGTCGGCATCAGCGTCGGCGTCGGCGTCGGCATCCGTGTCGCTGTCGGTGTCCGCATCGGTGTCGGTGTCGGTGTCGCTGTCGGTGTCCGCATCGGCATCGGTGTCTGCGTCCGCATCGGCATCGGCGTCGGCGTCGGCATCGGCGTCGGAATCCGCGTCGGAGTCGGCGTCCGCATCGGAGTCGGCGTCTGCGTCGGCATCGGCGTCGGCATCGGCGTCGGAGTCCGCATCCGCGTCGGCGTCGGCGTCGGCGTCGGGGGTGAAGCCGGGGACGAAGTCCGCCTCGAGCTCGTAGTCGCCGGTGGCCGTGCCGTAGCCCGTGACCAGGAAGCGGTACGTCACGCCGCCCGTCACCACCTGGTCGAGGGCGCTCCGGCCCCCGGTACCGCAGACGGAGCTCGCGTCGTCGTTGTTCGCGACGCACACGGGCGCCGCGCAGTCGCCCGAGAACACCGAGATCTCGGTGTCGAAGCTCGACCCGCAGAGGTTCATGGACACCAGGCCGTCCTCGGGGGCCGTCCACACGTACCAGACGCCCTTCGCGCCGGCAGACGTCTGGCATCCCGCGGCATCAGCGGTGGCATCGGTGGTGGACCCCGCGACGACGCCCGGCACGGTGAGCGCGGAGGCCGTGGCGCACGTGTCGTTCGCGGGTGGGCCGCCCGTGGGCGCGCAGCCGAGGTCCTCGACCTCCAGGATCCAGGTTCCGGTGGACGACCCGTAGCCGTCCACCGTGAAGAACAGCGTCTCCCCGGAGGCCGCCACCGTCTCGATGCGCGAGCGGTAGTTCGGGTGGAAGTCGTCGTCGCAGGCGAGCACGGAGAGGTCCGTGCAGGACGCGTGCTGCACGAGCACGGTGTCGAAGGACGAGTCGTAGAGGTCGAAGGCGAAGCAGCCCTCGTAGGGCGCCGTCCAGGAGAAGTGCCCGTCCTGTGCCGTGTTGTTCGGCGAGCAGGGCGGGTTCACGTCGTTCACCCCGCCCGCGGTCGAGCCCGTGGCCACGGCGGTCCCCACGAGGCTCCCCGCGTTCACGGCCTGCGCGCACACGTCCGCGTCCGCGTCGGTGTCCGCATCCGCATCGGCGTCCGCATCCGCATCGCTGTCTGCGTCGCTGTCGGCATCGGCGTCGCTGTCGGCGTCCGCATCGGCGTCGCTGTCCGAGTCGCTGTCGGCGTCCGCGTCGGCGTCGCCGCCCGCGTCGCGCAGGATGTCGATGGTGGTGGCGTTCAGCGTGCTGTTGGGCTGGCCGGGCGTGGGCGTGCTGCCGGTGGACCAGGCGCTGGCGGAGTCGAACAGGGTCACGTCGTCCAGCCAGGCGTTCGCGCCGCTCGCCGGCACGCCGATGGTGACGTTGGAGGCCGCACCCAGGGTGCCCGGCGTGGGGTCCCAGTTCACCGCGTAGCCGTTCACGATCGACGAGCCGTCCGCCGCCGTGTCCACCCACACGACGTCGGTACCCGCCATGTCCGGTGTGGTCACGAGGGTCACGTGGCTCCCGGCCGAGGACACCACGAGGGACCAGTCGCCTGGCGGGCCGTAGGAGAGGTTCTCCGCGGGGCCCGTGCCGCCGGTGATCACGAGGAGCGTGCCCGCCTGGAAGGTGCCTGCGATGGACGCCATGCCCGTGAGCGAGAGCTTGCCGACCTTCGAGGCGGTCGCGCTGCTGGAGTCGCCGATGGTGTAGGCCTCGAGCTGGGCGGCCGTGAGGTCCGAGAGGAGCAGGAGCTCCACCCACTCGTTGCCCGTCGCGCCCATGTTCCCGTCGCGGTAGAGCTCGTTGATGATGATCTCCTGGGCCATGGCCTCGGCGGAGAGCGCAGCAAGAGCAACGAGGAAGAGCGTACGCATGGTCGACCCCCACCCCCAGTTACCCGGTCTCCGGCCGACTGTCGCGGTGGCCCGGGCTACGATCGACCCGGAGGTGACGTGTTCCTCGCGGCCAGCTGCGCCCAGGGGGCGACCCAGATCGAGGGGCTGAAGGCGTTGCTCCGGCTGCAGCCCGCGGGCCTCCAGCTCACGCCGGGGTGGTTCCCCGTGCCCGGCTTCCGCGAGCTCCTGGACCGGGTCCGACTCCCCGTACGTCTCCACGACGGCTTCTCCTGGACCGCCTATCGACGGCCGGTCTGGGGCGAAGGACGGCTGCTCCTCGGCAGGGCGGGCGCCGGACACAGCCTGCACCCGCCGCGACGACCTTGGGAGGGGTGGCTCGAGACGGCCGTGCAGGCGGGCTACGCGGTGGAGGTCATGCCACCCGGACGTGCCCTCTCCACGGCACCCGAGCTCGAGCGGGCGCTCGAGCTGCGTGCGCCCCTGGCCCTCGACATCGCCCACCTCCACCTGCTCGCCCTCGCGGGCGTGTCCGATCGGGTCCTCCGACGGATCCTCGACTCGCCGGACGTCGCGGAGGTGCACGTCTCCGCTTCCGACGGCCGGGTGGACGCCCACCTGCCGGCCACGCGCGACAGCTGGCTCGCGGGCTGGGCGCTGGAGCGGAAGGCCGATGGGGTCCCGCTGATCGTGGAGTGTCGCTTCCAGGGGTTGGACCCCGGGGAGCGCGAGCGTGCGCTGGAGGCCTTCCGATGAACCTGCAGGGGCGCACGAGCGCCGAGCTCCGCGAGCACTACCTGGCGTGGGTGTTCCTGCCGACGGCCCGGGAGCTGCTACGCCGCCGCCAGGACGTACGGGGCGTGGTGCTGGCCGTGGGCAAGTACTACTGCGACGAGGCGTACGACGCCGTGCACACCGCCGTCGTGCCGGTGCTCGCGGGTCACCCTCCCTGGCCGCCCGTCTGGGAGGGGCTGCCGCGGGCCCGGCGTCCCTTCGACCTCGCTGCGGAGCTGGGGTCCATCCGGGAGGCCCTCTGGGGCTCGCGGTGGCCGTTCCACTTCGACAACGACCGGCTGATCCCGGCCTTCGCGACCTTCTGCCGTCCCTGGGCGAACCAGGAGATGGAGCTCGCGGAGGCCTACAGCCCGTATGCGGTGCTCTGGCGCTCCGGGGAGATCGAGCTTCTCGGGGTGCCCTTGCAGGGTGGGTGGGAGGACGCGCTCGCCCGGCCGAGCCGGGCCTCCGACCCCGCACTGCTCCGGGGGTCGCCGCGGGTGGCGGGGCTGGAGGGTCGGGACCTCGACACCGACGAGCTCCTCGAGCTCCTCGAGGCGGAGGACGTGCTCCGGCAGGTCCTGCCGCTGGCCGAGCGTGCCCTCGGGGAGGCCGAGGCGGACGGGTTCGCCGACCGCACGGGTGCGCTCGCGGAGCTGGCGGGCTGGAGCGAGGACCGCGACCCGGAGGGGCCCGTCCCCGCGGTGGTCGCCAGGCCGCTTCCCCCCTCGAACCGCCTGTACGGAGTCGACCCGGACGAGCTGCGTCGCATGGCCCACGGCTGGATCCTGGCACCGCTCGGTCGTGCGGTGGGACGCGTGTCGCTGGTGGTGGATCCGGCAGGCTGGAGACTGCGGGTCTGCAGGGGACGCACGGTCGGACCCACTTCCGCGGAGCTCGCCCGGGTCGTCGATCGGCTCACGGGCGGGCGTGGGCTGCCTGTCGGTCCTTCGGTGGAGCGGGCCTTCGGTGCGTGTGTCCGCGACGGCTCGCCCGGAGTCGTCGCGACCTGGGAGGACGGGAAGGTCTCCGGGGTCCCTGTGGAGCCGGCTCCGCCGGCGTCTCCGCGGACTGCATGGGACCACGTGGAGCTGGGTGCTGCCTGCCTGGACGTGCTCGACCAGCTCGCGATGGTCGCACGCTGGGCGGAGGCCGCCTCCTGGGGCGAGGACCCCGCACGTGCGCTGGACGGGCTCCGCACCACCGTGGAGCGTGCGCGGGCCCTCCTGTACGAGGAGGTTGCAGGGTGAAGGTGTGCTGAAAGCCGCGTGACACCTGTTCGCGAGAGCGCAGGATGTAGCGTCGGGCCCGGAGGTCTGCCATGTCCCGTCTTCTCGCGCCGCTCGCCCTTCTCGCCTGCCATCCCGCTGCCACGGACCTCCCGGACACCTCGGTGGACGTCGCGGTCCCCGAGGACCCGCGCGCGTCGGACGGCGTGGGTACCGTGCGTCTCCTGCTGCACGACGCTCCTTCGGACGACGTGCAGGAGGTCCACGTCGCGTGGGACCGGGTGGAGGTGGCGACGGCCGAAGACGCCTGGCTGACCCTCTCCGAGGCGCCTGCGGAGGTCGACCTGCTCGCGCTGGTGGACGGGCTCGCCGAGGAGCTGGCCCTCGCGGACCTCCCGGTCGGCGACTACACGGAGATCAGGCTCCATCTCACCGATGCATGGGTGGTGGTGGACGGAGCGGTCCTCCCGCTCGACGTGCCCTCCGGGTTCACGAGCGGGCTCAAGCTCAAGCACGACTTCACCGTACCGGAGTGCGGAACGCTCACCCTGTCGCTCGACTGGGATGTGGGGGCTCACTTCCAGGAGCGCGGCAACGGTACCTAC
>JACKEQ010000086.1 GCA_020632885.1 Alphaproteobacteria bacterium
CCGCGCGCTCACCCAGCCCCGGAGATGGGCGACCTGCCGGGCGACCTCGCTGGGCGCGGTGCCGCCGAAGCTCGTGCGGCGCTCCGCTGCGGCGCGGGGCACCAACCAGCCCATGACGTCGGGCTCGAACGCGGGGTGGTGCTGCTTCATGACCTCGAGGGTGAGCCCGCCGAAGTCCGTGCCGTGGGCCTCGCACCAGGCCACCAGCCGCCCGGACACGTGGTGGGCATCGCGGAACGGCACCCCCTTCGCGGCCAGGTAGTCGGCGAGCTCCGTGGCGAGCAGGAAGTCGCCCTCGAGCTCCCGCTCGTAGCGGTCGCGGGTGACCGTGAGGGTCCGCCACATCCCGGCCGTGATCCGGACCGACGCCGTGGTGGTCTCCACGCTGTCGAAGAGGGCCTGGCGGTCCTCCTGGAGGTCGCGGTTGTAGGCCAGCGGCAGGCCCTTCACCATGACCAGGAGCGACTGCAGGGCCCCGTGCACGCGGCCCACCTTGCCCCGCACGAGCTCGGCGGCGTCGGGGTTGCGCTTCTGGGGCATGATCGAGCTGCCCGTCGCGTAGGCCTCGCCCATGCGCACGAACCGGAACTCCGAGGTGGACCAGAGCACGAGCTCCTCGGCCATCCTCGAGAGGTGGGTCATCGCGATGGCGCACACGCTGGCGCACTCCAGCTGGTGATCGCGGGCGGCGACCGCGTCCATCGCGTTGTGCACCGGGCCCGAGAACCCCAGCGCCTCGGCCGTGAAGTGACGGTCGATGGCGTGGGGGGTCCCCGCCATGGCGCCCGCACCGAGTGGGCTCGCGTCCAGGCGCTTCAGGGCGTCCGCGAGACGGTCGGCGTCGCGCTGCACCGTGAACGCGTGGGCGAGGAGGTGGTGACCGAGCAGGATGGGCTGGCCGCGCTGGAGGTGCGTGAACCCCGGCATCAGCACGTCGCCGTCGGCCTCCACGCGCTCCACCAGCGCCAGCACGAGGTCCACCAGGGCCGCGTGCAGGCCCTTCATGCGGGTGCGCATCCAGAGGCGCACGTCCGTGGCCACCTGGTCGTTCCGGCTGCGCGCCGTGTGGAGCTTGGCACCCACGGGGCCCACGAGGGCCGTCAGGCGCGACTCCACGGCCATGTGGATGTCCTCGAGGTCCGGCGTGGGCACGTACTCGCCACGCTCGAGCTCGCCGGCCACCCGGTCGAGCCCGTCGAGGAGCGTCTGGAGCTCGTCGGACGTCAGCAGCCCCACGTGGGCCAGGCCCCGGGCGTGCGCCCGCGAACCCTCGATGTCCTCGCGCCACATGCGGAGGTCCACGTCCAGGCTCTCGCTGAACCGGACCATGTCCTCCGCGGGACCGCTGCTGAACCGACCGTCCCAGAGCGCCATCAGCGCGTCCTCTGCACCCGACCCCACGTCTGGTACGAGAGACCGTAGAGCTTCAGGAAGCCCACCGCCGCCGTGCGGTCGAAGGTGTCGCCGTCGGAGTAGGTGGCCAGTCCGTCGTCGTAGAGGCTGAAGGGGCTCCGGCGCCCCGTGATCTGCGCGAGACCCGCGGAGATCCGTACCCGGACGTCGCCGGTGAGGTGCTGCTGGGTGGACTCGATGAACGCCTGCATCGCGTGGCGCAGGGGACCGAACCAGAGGCCGTCGTAGATCAGCGTGGCGAAGTCCAGCGCGAGCTTGCGCTTGTACTGGAAGGTCGGGCGATCGAGCACGATGCGCTCGAGCTCGACGTGGGCCATGTGCAGCACCACGGCCGCGGGACCCTCGTAGACCTCGCGGGACTTGAGGCCCACCACGCGGTTCTCGACCATGTCGATGCGGCCGACGCCGTAGGCGCCCGCGATCTGATTGAGGCGCGCGATGAGGTGCACCGTGTCGAGCGTCTCGCCGTCGATGCTCACGGGCACGCCCTTGTCGAACCCGATGACCATCTCGATGGAGCCCTTGGGCGCCTCGGCGGGGTCGGACGTCATCATCCAGGCGTCCGCCGGCGGCTCCTGCCAGAGGTCTTCCATCTCGCCGCACTCGATGGCGCAGCCCCAGATGTTCCGGTCGATGCTGTAGGGCTTCGCCTTCGTGATCGGGATGGGGATGTTGCGCTCGAGGGCGTAGTCGATCTCGAGCTCGCGGGTGGTCAGGTCCCACTCCCGCAGGGGGGCGATGACCTTCAGGTGGGGCGCCAGGCACTGGGCGGCCACCTCGAAGCGCACCTGGTCGTTGCCCTTGCCGGTGCAGCCGTGGGCGATGGCGTCGGCACCGTGGTCCAGCGCGACCTCCACGAGCCGCTGGGCGAGCAGCGGGCGCCCGAGGGCCGTGTGGAGCGGGTACTTGCCCTCGTAGAGCGCGCCCGCCTTGAGGGCCGGGACCACGAACTCGTCCACGAAGCGCTTCTGGAGGTCGTCGACGACGGCCACGGACGCACCCGTGTTCAGGGCCTTCTGGCGGATGGCGGGCAGGTCCTCGCCCTGGCCGAGATCCCCTGTGTAGGTGATGATCTCGGCGTCGTAACGCTCGGTGAGCCACGGGATCATGCAGGAGGTGTCGAGACCTCCACTGTAGGCGCAGACGATCTTCACGGCGCTGTCTCCTCGGCAGGTCGAGCGCGTAATCTGTTTGCCCGGCTGCGCCAGAGACCCGGGGTCAGTCCGCGACGCGTTCGGCCTTCACCGGCTCGAATGTGCGCTCGGACAGCTCGTTGGGCACGATCTGCACGATGCGCTGCGTGCCGGACAGGCTTCGGAGCTGGAACTCTCCGAGGTCGGTCTCCACCACCTGGGCGCGGAGGTCGCGCGGGGCCTGCTCCCACGTCTCGGCGCTGATGAGGATCTGGCCTCCGTGGCCCACTCCGGAGATCCGGGCCGCCCGGTTGACCATCGGGCCGTAGTAGTCCGCGCGGTTGCCCACACGCCGGCACTCGGGGAGCCCTTCGTGCACGCCCATCCGCACGCGGAGACCCCGGAATCCCGGCTCCACGGAGGCCTCCTTGCGGGCCAGCAGCGCCTCGGACCAGGGGTGCTCGTGGAGCTTGCGCTGCACCTCCACGCAGAAGCGGATGGCCTGGCTGGCCTCCGGGAAGGCCACCATGAACGCGTCGCCCTCGGTCTTCACCTCGTAGCCGCCGTACTTCTGGAGGGCGGCTCGCATCACGGCGTCGTGGGCGTGCAGCGAGTGGCGCGTGACCTCCTCGGCGGCCTCCCAGAGCCGCGTGCTCCCCTGGATGTCGGTGAACACCAGGGTGACCTTGCCCACCGGGGCGGCGAGGGCCACGCCCTTCGGGCGGGTCTCGAGGCCGGAGAACCACACGTCCGCGAGCTCCTTGGCGCTCTGGAGGCGGTCGTCCTCCTCGACGATCAGGCAGTACGCGATGGCCCGCGCCCAGCGCGTGGGGACGTCCGGCAGGAGCTTCTTGAGCGGGTGGTAGGTGCCCGAGCGCACGAGGGCGAAGATGTCCTCGGTGGTGTCAGCCGCGAAGGCGTGGTGGCCGGTGACCAGGAAGTAGAGGATGCACCCGAGGGACCAGAGGTCCGCGCGGTAGTCCACCGCGTTGGTGTCGTGGGTGGCCTCCGGCGACATGTACATCGCCGTGCCGAACACCTGGCGCTTGCCCTTCTCCATCACGGCCGTGGTGCCGGCCTTGATGGCGATGTTGAAGTCCGCGATGCGGGGCACGTACGTGTCGGGCGTGATCTCGACGATGATGTTGCCCGGCTTGAGGTGACGGTGGATGACGGAGTTCGCGTGCAGGAAGTCCACCGCTTCGATCAGACCGCCCGCGATGCCGTCGATGCGCTCCTCGTCGAGCTTGTGGAAGTAGACGAACTGCTCGAGGTCCGGGCCCTGGACGTGATCGAGCACCACCACCGGCTTTCCGTCCCACTCCAGCACGTCGGTGCAGGAGACGACCCCACGGTGGCGGAGCTTGGCCTGGATCTTGGCGCCGTTCACGAGCTGGGCGAGCAGGCCGCGGATCTTCCGGTTGGGCACGACGAGGGCATGGTGGGTGCCGAGCGTGACGTGCCGGGCATGGTAGGTCGTGGCGGTACGGCCGGCTCCGATGCGGGAGATGACGACGTACCGTTCGAGCTGGGCGCCGGGGATCAGTTCCATGCCGACAAGGGTAGCCGGTCCGAGCGGTTTCGGGGAGCGCTTGCGAAGAATCTGCGCAGGGTCAGAAGCGCGTCTCCCAGGAGGCGTCGAGCCACTGGTAGCGATCGCCCGCGCCGGCCTGCAGGAGGAGCCCGCGGACCAGGGCCCACTCCAGGGCGAACGACACGACGTTCTCGTCCTGATCGGCGAACGGGCGCAGCACGAGCTCCGAGAAGATCGACGCAGACCACGGGGCCCCGACGCGCACGGAGCCGTCCGCCTCGAAGGACAGCGCGCCCGCAGCGGCCCCCGAGAACACCGAGCTCGTGAGGAGCGCCGCCGCCGCGAGGGCGGCGTCCTGGGAGGCCGCCTGCCCCTGGGTGCTCGTGAGGCTGGCGACCGACTTCCCGGTGATCAGCATCACGAGGACCTGGGTGTCGTCGAACCCGTCGCTGGTGGCCGCCAGGGACGGCTCGTCCACCGTGCCCGAGATGCGCAGGTCGATGGTGGTGTCCTGGACGTGGCTCTCGGCCGACAGGTCCAGCGGGCTCTCGCCGAGGTCGTCCGGGAACAGCGTGATGGTGCCGTCGTCGAGCCGGAACTTCGTGCGCAGGACCTGGACGGTCCCGTCCACCACGTCCACCTCGCCCCCCACCCGCCACGACGCGTCCGGGTTCAGCCCGACCCGCACGTCCCCACCGACCCGCGCGTTCACGTTCGCCTGGGTGATGGTGGCCGTGAGCTTGCCGAGATCGTCGAAGAACGGCGTCACCGCCACGACCTCCAGGTTGCGCTTGAGGTCGATGGCGAGGTCGATGTCGAAGCTCTCGTACACCGGCGGGGTGGTGGGGACCGTGAACGTGCGGGACTCGCCGGCGCGGTGGATCACGAGCTCCGGGACGGGCTGGAGGGGGGCCGCGGCCACGGCGTCGTCGGCGCGGTAGACGTAGCGGCCGTTCACCAGCTCCACCTTGCCGTCGACGTTCAGCGCGGGCCAGGCGCCGCTGACGCGCACGTCGCCCGCCACGCGCATCGCGGTGTCGTAGGTGCCCATGAGCCACGCGTCGTCGAGGGTGACGCGGGCCGAGAGCTCGTCCAGGGCGCCCTGATCGAGGTTCGCAGCGCCCGTCATGCGCACGAGCGACGCACGGTTCTCGTCGAACACCCCGATGCGGTTCAGGGGCTCGGTCCGGGCCACGAGCCTGGTGAGCTTGACCCGGCGGCCCCGGCCCTCGGCCTCCATGACGAGGTCGGACACCTGGAGCCCCAGGGGCTCGTAGACGAAGCGCCCCCCGTCCACGCTCGCGTCGAGCTCCACGAGCGGATCGGCGATCGTGCCCTTCACCGTGCCGCTCGCGGCGAGCTTCCCGGCCGGGTTGCCCACGCCGTCCACCACCGACGCGAGGGCCAGCGGCATGTCCACCGCCTCGATGTGCAGGTCGAGGTCGCCGGCCGTCCAGGTGCTCGCGTCCTCGCGCAAATCGATGGCGAGCGGGGCCTTGCCCTCCACGAGCAGCGAGCCGTCCTGGAACTGGAGGTCGAGCTGCACGTCCAGCCCGCCGTCCACGGGGCGGAGCAGGAGGTGCCCCACGTCCACCGCCACGTCGCCCACCGAGCCCGACTCCCAGCGCATCTCCCCGTCGATCCGCGGTGTGTACGGGCTCCCGGAGGCCACCAGGGCCCCCACGAGGTCGCCCGTGGCGGGCACCTCCAGGTCCGCCACGGCGAGCAGGCTGTGGGTGGGGAGGTGATCGAGCTCGGCGTGCACGACCATGTCGTCCACCCAGAGCTCGAGGTCCGAGGTGTCCGGGGCCACCTCGGTCTCCCCGAACGCGGACGCGAACACCTCGCTCATCCGGGTGTCTCCGGTGAGCGTGACCTGGGCGCGGTCCGCGATGCCCTCTCGAACCGCCGTCCAGCCCGAGAGCGTGCTGGCCTGGCGGCTGACGTCCACCTCCACGCGTCCGGGCTCGATCCAGCCCGGCACGGCGGACTCCACCACGCCCCGGATGCGGAAGGCGGGGTCGCGGAGGGCTCCGTTCACGTCGATGTGCGCGGAGAGCTCGCCCTCCGGCACCCCGAGCTCGCTGGTGGTCACCTGCTCCAGCCGCTCGAGGAGCCCGGGCGCCACGTCGATGCCGAGGTCCACCGCGCGGGCGGGGGCGAGGCCGGGAGCCGCGAGGTCGAGGTCGACGGGCAGCGTGCCGTGCAGCGCACCCAACGGCGTGCCCGCGGCTCCGAGGGCGAGGTCGAGCCGCACGTCACCGCCCTCGCCGCGGAAGGTGCCGTCCACGTCGAGCCAACGGGCCACTCCCTCCATCCAGAAGCCCTCGAGGTCGACGAGGCCATCGAGGGTGGGGGACTCGGCGGGACCCGTGATCGTGCTGTCCAGGCGCAGCACGCCCGACAGACCGTCGAAGGCGTCCGGGAAGAGCTCCGCGAGGGCGTCGAGCTGCAGGCCCACCACCTTCACCCGACCGTCCACCTTCCCGACGGTGGCGAGGTCTCCCGACACGTCGAGGTCGCCGTGGGACCCGCGCAGGCTGATGCGGCTCCCGGACACGCCGCCCTCCACGAGGGTGAGCTCCAGGGGCCCGTTGCCCACCCACGAGAGCCGCGGCGTGGGGGCGAGCTCGAAGCGGCTGGTGCGCAGGTGGCTGGCCCCGAGATCGAAGGTGCCGGCGGTGCGCAGGAACTGGCGGTCGCCGTCGTCGAGCCCGACGTCGAAGTCCACCACGTCGTCCACCATGTGCACGCGCGCCGTACCGTCCGACCCGAGGAAGGTCTGGAGGTCGAAGGCGCCGAGCCCGATCGTGGCGTCCACCACGCGTGGGCCCGTCGTGGGCAGGTTCGCCTCGAAGCCCACCTGGGCGCGCTCGAAGCGGCCCGCACCGCTCGGGAGCTCGACGCCACCGAGGGTCACGGGACCACTGGCCACCAGGCCGGACGGCGTCTTGCGGACGTCGATGTCCTGGCCCGCGAGGGTCGCCATGCCGAGCCCGTACGCGAGCCCACCCTCGCCCTCGAGGCCCACCCGGAACGCGAAGTCACCCCCCTTCGTCCATCCGGACAGCTCGGCCGTCAGGGTCTCCACGCGGACGTCCGGCGTGTAGGTGAACGGCGCGTAGCGCACGCGCCCACCGAGGCGGAAGCGACCGTCGTCCGTCTTGAGGTTCGACGTGATCGTGAGGTCCGCGCGACCGTCCTGCGAGAGCCCCTCGATGCCGAGGGCGGTGATCTGCTCGGCCGAGAGCGTGCCCTCCACGTCCAGGGAGAGGGGGCCGCCCACGAGATCGATGGTCCCGGTGGCCGACAGGGGTCCCGCCACACCGTCGAAGTCCCCGCGCGTCAGCTTCAGCAGGCCCTTCTCGATCCGACCGTCGAAGGCGGCGTCTCGGAGGTGGTAGGTGCC
>JACKEQ010000087.1 GCA_020632885.1 Alphaproteobacteria bacterium
GACGCTCACCACGCCCCGGCTCGACGTGCACTCGCTTCCCCGCCATTCGCGTGCCAGGACGTGGTGACCGTCAAACGGAATCGCGCCGAGCCCCAGCAGGTCCTCCACGGACATCTGGCTGCGGGGCGTGCGCGCCACCACGAGGAGCGCGGTGGCCCCGTCGTCGTCGAGCGCATCCACGGGCGTGCCGCGCTCGATGGCCCAGCGCGCGAGCTCCGCCGTGCACTCCGGCAGATGCAGGATCGTGCCCCGTGCAGGTCCCCCGCGGGCGTCTGGCGGCAGGGCAGCGAGGACCCGCTGCACGGGGCGGAGATCCCCTCGCGCCTGCTTCAGCAGCGTGGGCAGCATGGGCGGGAGCGCGGGGGACATCAGGCCTCCAGTCGATGGAGTCTACCTGCCCGTCGCTGCTCGTGCGGGGAGCCCATTCGCGACGCATCTCGTTCGACATACGAGATCGTATGTGGTTACGTTTTACATACGACGTCGTATGTGAGGTGCCCGTTGCGTGTCCTGCTCCACCTGCTCACGTTCCTCCTGCCTGCCGGCACGCTCCTGTTCCTCGTCACGGGGCCCCACGGGGTCGGGATGTCCCTGGTCGGGCTCGCGGTGATCGCGGGGCTGCTCGCGGCCGACACCCTCGGCCCCCCAGAGGTCCGCGACCCCGACGGCTCGCTGCCACCGGCGTTCTTCGACGGCATCCTTGCGGTGCTCACCGTCCTCCATCTGGCCGTGATCGCGGCCCTGCCCGTCTATGTCGCGGCCACGGGTCCCACCTTCCCGGCCCTCGTGGCGACCTTCCTCGTGGGCAACACCAGCGCCCAGGGCATCGTCCTCGCCCACGAGCTCGTGCACCGGCGCAGCCCGTGGTTCCGCCAGTCCGGGCGCCTCCTGCTCTCGGGAGTCCTCTACGAGCACTTCACCACCGAGCACCTGCGCGGGCACCACAAGCGCGTGGCCACCCCGGACGACCCCGCCACGGCCCGGTACGGCGAGAGGTTCTGGCCGTTCTTCGTGCGCACGGTGCCTGCCCAGCTCCGCAGCGCCTGGGACCTCGAGTGCCGCCGCATCGGCGCGACCCGGTGGACCGATCATCGCCACAACCGCGTCCTGCACGGGCTGGTCGTGGGGTGGGGGGCTGCGGGGCTCGTCGGTGTGGCCCTCGGTCCGTGGGCGCTGCTCGCGCACCTCGGCCAGGCCGCGTTCGCCGTGGTGATGCTCGAGGGCGTGAACTTCGTGGAGCACTGGGGGCTGCAGCGAGCCGGCAAGCGCGTCCAGCCCGAGGACTCCTGGGACAGCGCGGGCGGCCTGACCTACTACATGCTCATCGGTCTGGCGCGGCACGGTGATCACCACGCCCATGCCGCGCGTCCATGGCAGGACCTCCGGCTGTTCGCGGAGACGCCCCGCATGCCCTGGGGCTACATGGCCACGACGTACGCCGCGGTGTTCGCCGGGCCGCTCCTCCTGCCGCGCCTGGATGCCGAGCTCCGCGCGAAGGGGCTGGGGCCGTACCGCCTGGAGCGCCAGGCGGCATAGAGGGTCCGCGGAGGTGACCATGGCTGGCGCCTGGATCCTGGAGACCGCGAGCACCCCGTTCCAGAAGTGGCCGGACCGCACCCATCGCGACCTCGCGCTGGAGGTCGTACGGGCGGTGCTACCGGAGCGGCGGCCGGTGGACGGCGTCTGGTTCGGCAACTGCGCGATGAACGTCTTCGGGCAGTCCAACATCCGCGGGCAGGTGGCCCTGCAGCCCGCCGTGCGCGAGGGCCTGCTCGACGGGCACACTCCCATCGTGAACGTCGAGGCGGCATGCGCCACGGGCAGCGCGGCACTCCACGGCGCCGTGTCCGCGGTGCTCGCTGGCCAGGCGGACAGCGCGCTCGCCATCGGGGTCGAGAAGACCTGGGTACCCGACGACCCCGCGAAGTCGTTCGCGCTCTTCATGGGCGGGATCGACATGCTGCATCGGGACGAGTGGAAGGCGTTCTACCGGGAGGCCGCGGCGGCTGCCGGCGATGGGTTCGCCCCGGTGCCCGCGCGGATCCTGTTCCTCGACGTGCACGCGCTGTCCGCACGCGCCCACATGCGGGCCCACGGCACCACCGCCGAGCACCTGGCCATCATCGCCGCCAAGAACCACGAGAACGGGCGCCTGAACCCGCTGGCCCAGTACCGGTTCGGCGCGACGGTCGAGTCGGTGCTCGCGGACCGAGCGGTCATCGAGCCCCTCACGCGCTCCATGTGCGCGCCCATCTCGGACGGCGCGGCCGCCGTGCACGTCGTCTCCGAGGCCCTCCTGCGCACGCTCCCGGCCGAGGTGCGCGAGCGCGCCGTGCGGGTGCGGGGGTGCACGCTCGGCGGCGGGACGTGGCGGGGGCTCGGCGAGCCCGACGTCACCGAGGTCACGGCCGAGCGGGCGTACCGTGCGGCGGGCGTGCGTCCCGAGCAGATCGACATCGCCGAGGTCCACGACGCCAACGCGTGGTGCGAGCTCGCGGCGATGGAGGCCCTCGGGTTCTGCGGTCGTGGCGAGGGCGGCGCCTATGTGGCGAGCGGCGCCACCCAGCGCGACGGCGCCCGTCCGGTGAACACGTCCGGAGGCCTGATCGCGCGTGGACACCCGCTCGCAGCCACCGGGCTCGGGATGATCGACGAGCTGGTCCGCCAGCTCCGCGGAGAGGCCGGCGAGCGACAGGCTGGCGCGCCCCACCTCGGGCTCGCGCAGAACGCGGGCGGCATGATCGGCCTGGACGAGGCCGTGTGCGGGATCACCGTGCTGGAGCGGTGATCAGGACGTGAGCGACTGCTGGGCCCGGGCCAGGTGGATGGCGTCCACCGCCCGATGCTCGAAGCCCGCTCGCTCGGCGCGGTCTGCCGCGAGCTGGCCGAACTGCGCGATGGCGGGGTCCGACCAGCCCCGCTCCAGGTATTGCACGAGCGGCTCGAAGTGCGCGGCCCAGAGCGTGTCGTCGGGGTCGTCCGCGGCCGCGACGAGCATGCCGAGGTGGGCCCAGATGTGGGCCTGCTGCACGTGGCTCCGGAGGCACGCGCGGAACTCGGCGCGCGCCGGCCCCACGCGTCCCCGCTCCACGTAGAGCAGCCCGAGGCACGCCTTGACCACCATCCGGTTGGGGTCCGCGATGGCCTGGGAGACCTGCCAGGCCTCCTCGAGGGCTTCTTCGGCGGCCACGAGGTCGCCCGCCACGCGGTTCGTGTGACCGCGCAGGAACATGGCCTGGGCCAGGTCGTACCGGGACCCGTTGTCGCGCGCGAGGCGCTCGGCCTCCTCGACCAGACGCAGGGCCTGGGCGGGGTGCCCGCGCTCGATCTCCACGAGGATGATGGAGCGCAGCGCCTGCGGGATCAGGTCGCTGCCGGCCTGCTTGGCCAGGCCGAGCGCCCGTCGGCCCCACTTGGCGGCCTCCTCGAGGTGCCCGGTCTGGCGGGCCAGCTCGGCGGCGAGGATGCCCACGGTGGCCTTGCTGCGCCCACCGACCCCTTCGCCCACGAGGGTCTTGGCGCGCGCGAGCACCTTGCGGGCCGTCGCGGCGTCGGAGTCGCGCATGTTGGACGCGAGGAGGGCGAGCCCCTCGATCTCGAGGTCGCGCCAGCCCCAGTCACGCGCGGTCTCCACGGTCTTCCGGGCCCACTCGGAGGCGTCCTTCCACTCGCCCTCGCGGCTGTGGAGGCGGGCGCGCAGCAGCCAGCCCCGGCCCCAGCGGGTGTCGGACGGCCGCACGCCCTCCACCACCATCGTCTGCTCGCGCGCTTCCACCAGGCGGGTGGCCTCGTCGTGGTCGCCGTCCACCAGGCAGGCCTCGGCGCCCTGGAGCAGGGGGTCGATGGCATCGAGGGTCTGGCCGGCGCCCAGCATGTGCCAGGCCAGGCGCGCCATGCGGCGGCCCCCGGTGGCGTCGGACAGCATCTGGACCGCGATGGCGTGGTGACCCTCGAGACGCCCGCCCTGCTCGGCCTGCTTGAGCACGGCCTCGCGGAACATGCTGTGCGCGAACTGCCAGCTCCGCCCGCGCGATGCCTCGTCGTTGAGCACGTAGCGGTTCTGGAGCATGGCCGTGAGGAGCCGACGTGGCACGGCATGCCCGGCCAGCCGGCACATCTTGGACCACTCGCGCGTGTGCACCCGCACCCCGAGCACGGCCGCGAGCTCGAGGGGGATCACCCAGTCGTCCTTGCCGCGGAGGAGCCGGTTGATCCGCACGTGCCAGGGGTCGTGCAGGTCGTCCGGCATGGGGAGCTCCACGCCTTCCTCGCGGAGGCGGAAGCCCGTGGGGGACGGCTCCAGGAGCCCGCGGTCCACCCAGTCGGCCAGCAGCTGGGCCGCGAACATCGGGTTGCCGGCGGTCTTGTCGGCGATCTGGCGGGCGAGGCTCGGCTCGAGACCGAGGAGCCGCTGCACGAACTCGGTGCGGTGCTCCTTGGAGATCGCGCCCACGTAGATGCTCGCACACGCGCTGCGACGCTCGACCCGGCGGAGGCGATCCGCGTCGGCCTGGGACCGGGAGAGCACGTCGTCGCGCACCGTGATCAGCACGAGCACGGCGGACGGACCGCGGCGGAGCACGTGGCGGGCGAAGCGCACGCCGTCGCGGCCGTAGTGCACGTCGTCGAGGAAGAGCACGACCGGCCGTTCGCGTGCCAGGCGCTCCAGGAAGCGCGCCAGCAGCTCGTGGCGCTCGGCCCGGTGCCGGAACTCGACGCGGGGCGCACCCTCCTCGTCCTCGGGGTGGAGGAGGGCCACGAGGTGGGCCGCCTCGTCGGCATCGCCCACGCCGAAGCGGTCGAACACGGCATCGACGCGCCGCTCGACCTCCTCGCGTGTCGCTCCGATGCACCGGAGGTAGCGGGCGATGGCCTGCTCGACCCCCTGGAGCGCGCCACCGCCGATCGCGTAGGTACCGCGCACGGCGATGCCACCGCCTACCTCCTCGGCCTTGCGGCACATCCAGTCCGCCAGGTGGGTCTTCCCGCTGCCGACCGGCCCGCGGAGCACGACCACCCGGGGGGTGCGCGACCGGTGCACGCTGGCGAGGCCGGTCCACAGGGCGTCACGCTCGGCCTCCCGCCCGATCACCGGGACCATGCGGAGCCCGAACAGCCCGAGGCCGGCGCCGATGAGGGACGCGGGGAGGGTGGCGTTGGTCTCGACCTCGCGCCAATCGCGGGGCAGCGGATTGCAGACGACGGGAGCGGCCTGCTTGGCCGGTGGGATGCTCTCGAGCAGCTCGTCGAGCATCTCCTCGGAGCCCATGAGGGTCGTGGAGTCGGCGTTCCAGAGCCCCTCGGGGATCTTCCGCTCGCCGCGCGGGGCCCGGCCGAGCTGCTTGAGCGCGTAGGCGGCGTCGGCGGCGCACCGGAAGCGCTCCTCGGGCCAGCGCTTCATGAGGCGCATCAGCCACGCTTCGACGCCGTCCGGCACGGGCACCACGGGCTTGAACGGCACCCACTGCTCGGCGTTCTTGGCCAGCATGAGCTGCCGGACGTCGCCTTCGGCCGGGCAACCCCAGGTGATGAGCTTCCAGGCCATCACGCCGAACTGGTACAGGTCGGTCCAGGGGCCCTGGGCGTCCTCCCAGCCGAGGAGCTGCTCGGGCGCCATGTAGGCGGGCGTGCCAGCGTTCACGGGTGCGGCGGCGTCGCCCTTCCCGTCGCGACGCTCCTGGGCGTACATGATGCCGAAGTCGGTGAGCTTGATGCCGGGCCGCGCGCCGCCCACGAGCACGTTGGCGAGCTTGATGTCGCGATGGATGACGCCGTGGGCATGGGCGTGGGCGAGGGCGCCGAGGAGGTCGAGCAGGACGGCGCGGATGCCCTCCCAGTCGAGCTTGGGTGCCAGCTCCCGCAGGGTCTTGCCCTCGCAGAACTCGAGGGCGAGCCACGGACCGCCCTCGACGAGCGCGCCTCCGCTCGCCTCGGCAGCCTCCGGGCCCACCTCGCCGTGGTCGTGGATCCAGATCACGTTGGGGTGGTTCAACCCCGCCACTGCGCGGATCTCCTCCTTGATGGCGAGGATGAAATCCTCGCGATCCGCGGCGTTCGGAGTGAGCACTTTCACGGCGACGGGCGTCCCGTCGGGCCTGTGGACGGCGCGCCACACGACGCCCATGCCACCGGCCGCGATAGGCTGGAGGAGGTCGAATCGGCCGAGGGAGACAGTGCCCATGCGCACTGGACGGTAGCACGCGCGGAGGGCGAGCGAATGCGTTTGGATGCGACGACGGTCGCGGTGGTGACGGGCGCCGCGTCGGGGATCGGCGCAGCCCTGGCCCGCGACCTGGATCGACGGGGAGCACGCCTCGCGATCTGCGACGTGGACGAGGAGGGGCTCGCGGCGACGGTGGCGGCCTGTGGCGGGCGTCCGCTGGCGGCGAGGGTGGACGTGTCCGACGAGTCGGCCGTGCGCGCGTTCGCGGACCGGGTGCTCGCCGAGCGCGGCACGCCCGGCCTGGTGGTGGCCAACGCCGGCATCGCGTTCGCCGGCAGCGTGGCGGAGGCCTCGACGGCGGACATCAAGCGGGTCATCGACATCGACCTGTGGGGCGTCATCCACACGGATCGGGCGTTCCTGCCTGCCATGCTGGAGGCCCGGCGCGGCGCCATCGTGAACGTCTCCAGCCTGTTCGGGCTCATCGGGGTGGCCGATCACGCGGCGTACTGCGCGGCGAAGGCGGGCGTGAAGGGGTTCACCGAGAGCCTCGACGCCGAGGTGCGGTCGCGCGGGCTCGAGGTGCTCTGCGTGCACCCGGGCGCCATCGCCACGAACATCATCAAGTCCGCCAAGTTCGGCCCCCTGTCCGGCAAGGCCGGCAAGCGCCTGTCGGAGGCCATCATCGACCGCGGCATGCCGCC
>JACKEQ010000088.1 GCA_020632885.1 Alphaproteobacteria bacterium
TTCTGCAGGAACCGGTCTTTCGCGCGCTCCGCGGCACGCGCCCGCTCCGCCGCACGGGCGAACGCCGCCACCATCCGGGAGAGCACGAGCCCGAGCCCGAACACCCCGAGCCCGCCGGAGAGCGCCTGGGGCACGATCTCCAGGACGTCGCCGAGCAGCGGGTGGGGACGGTAGAGCTCGCGGGCGAACAGGGTGACGGGGAACAGGGCGGCGGCCGCAGCCACCAGGCGGGTGCCCCCGAGGCCCGCCACCTCGCCCGAGATCACGATGCAGAGCGCCGCGAGCCCGAGCAGGTTGCTCGAACCGGCCGGCGTCTCGAAGGCCACGGTGCCCACGCAGAGCAGCACGGTGGCGGCGAAGAACGGCCGGAGCACGTCGTGGCCGGCCCGGTGACGCTGGCGGATCGCGAGCATCGCGATCCCACCGACCGCGTAGCAGGCCGCAGCCGCGTACAGGAACGGGTCGTCCATCGTGTACGCCTGGACGGCGTCGACCACGGCGGACGGCAGCGTGAGCACGCCCAGCACGAGCGAGACGGCGTCCACGGCGGCGCCCCGGAAGGCCGCCACGGCATCGTCGTCCGCGTGGGAGGGAAGGTTCGTCGGGTACCTGGCGGGCACGCTACAGGATAGCCCGGAACCCGGGCCGCCCGTCGCGGTCGGACGATCGAGGAGGGCACGATGGGCAGCTTCGGAGACCTGCTCCGGGCGAAGGGATTCGAGCACAGCGGTGCGCCCGACACCCCACCCGAGCCCGAGCCGCCGCCAGAGCCCGGAGCCCGCTTCGCCCACCGTGTGGTCGTCCGGGTCTCCCGCAAGGGGCGCGGGGGCAAGACCGTCACCGAGATCCAGGGTGTGCTCCTGGAGCGCGACGAGACCGCGAAGGCCCTGAAGAAGGCCCTGGGCGTGGGCGCGCGCGAGGAGGACGAGCTGGTCGTCGTGCAGGGCGATCAACGCGAGCGCGTGGCCGCGTGGCTCGAGCAGCAGGGGGCGAAGAAGGTCGTGCGTGGCTGACGTCCTCCGCGGCCTGCACCGCCTGTTCCCGCTCACGGCGACCGGCTTCGTGGCCCTCGCGGTGGCGGTTCCGGCCCTGTGGATCGTGGGCATCGGGCACGTCGACCACGTGCTGGTCGTCGCGGGCGCCGCAGCGCTCCTCCTCCTGCTCGGCGCGCTCGTCATCACGTTCGTCGGCGCGCTGCACGCCCGGCGGGCGCTGGCCTCCGCAGAGCCCCGGACGGTCCGGCTCGTGGCGGGCACGCCCGGACCCACGGGGGTCACCTATGCCACCCCCCTCTGGCTGCCCCTCCTGGACGTGCGCTGGACGGTGGCCCACCCCGATGTCGAGGTGCGGCTGGTGCCGCGCGGGCGCACGCTCCACGAGCAGTGGACCGCGAAGCGACGCGGGCGTCCGGACCGTGTCGTGCGAACCGTGCGGGTGGGCGACGCGTTCGGGCTCTGCGCGATCGACCTGCGCCTCGAGGCCCCGCTGGACGCCCTCGTGCTGCCCGCCGAGGGCGCGCTCCGCCGAGTGGAGGTGGTCCAGGGTCTGGCGGCCGGCGACCAGATCGCCCACCCCGAGGGCAGCCCGGTGGGCGACCTCCAGGACATGCGGCAGTACGGGGCGGGAGACCCCATCCGGTACGTGCTCTGGAAGGTCTTCGCGAAGTCCCGCACCCTGATGGTGCGCACGCCCGAGCGGGCCCTGGCGCCCGTCACCCGGACCGCCGCGTACCTCGTGGCCGGGCGGCACGACCAGGCCGCCGCGGGGACGGCACGAACGGCCGTGGAGTGCGGTGCGCTCGGGGCGGAATGGGTGTTCGGGTGCGACGGCACGAGCACCGTCATCCGCGACCGCAAGGACCTCCTGCCCCTCCTGCTCGCCTCCGCCGAGCACCCGCTCGACCAGGGCGGCACGGGGCTGCCCGCCTTCCTGGAGAGTGCGGAGGACCCCCGCCGCATCGTGGTCTTCGCGCCCGCCGTGGGCGGTCCCTGGGTCGACCGGGTGCTCGGCCTCGCCCGGTCGCGGGAGGTGGAGCTCGTGCTCTGCGCGGACCGCATCGTGCCCGCACGGCCACGCCTGGACGTCCGCACGCTCGTGCTGCGCCCCGAGGCCGCCGGTCGGCCGGGCGAGGTGGTCGTCGACAAGGGCGAGCTCGGCCGCCTGGTCACCCGCGTCGCGGGGGTCCGGGACGTGCGCGTCGTGGACCGGCAGGCGGGCGTGGTGTTCGCGGGGGCCCACATCGCGGCCCTCGCACGGGGGGCGGCATGATCGAGCCCGTGCTGGAGCCGTCCTGGTACGACCGCGCGGTCAAGGGCCTCGCCCATCCGGTGCGGGCGGCCGCCTGGGTCCTGGCCCTCGGGGTCGTCGCAGGGCCCTACGGCGGCGCGAGCTGGGTGGCGACAGCGGGGTTCGCGGCGCTCCTCGGCATCGGCATCGGGGAGGGCGTCGCGCGCTCGCGTCTGCGCCTCCCGGCCGCCCTGGCGGGGATCGCGGTCCTCTGGCTCGGCCCGCTCCTGCTGCAGACGGTGGCCACCCGCTACGCTCTGCTGCCCGAGGCGTTCGGCCCGGTCGGCACGTTCTGGGCCTCCCTGCTGCTCGGGCTCGGCGGGAGCGTGCTCGCGGGCCTCGCCACCCTGCGGCTCCTCGCCCACCGCGGCCCCGCCTTCGAGGTCGTGGAGCTCGCCACCCTCGGCGGTCTGCTGGCCAGCGCGGTCGCCGCCCACCGCGACGGCAGCATCGCGCGTCCGCTGTGGCTCTCGGATCTCTCGTGGTCCTTCGGCGTGGACCCCGGGCGCGTGCTCTTCGCGGGAGGTGCCGTGCTCACCGCCCTCCTCGCGGGCCTGCTCCTGCTGGGCAGCGAGCGGCGCAAGCCCGCGGTGGGTCTGCTCGTGCTCCCCGTGCTCGCGGCCCTCGCCCTGCTGCTGGCGACGCGCCTGCCCGGCCTCGAGCCCCCCGATCCCCAGGAGGCCCTCGGCATGGGCGCGATGGGCGAGGAGGAGCCGCAGGACGGCCAGGCGTCCCAGGGCCAGGGGAACCCGTCGGAGGGCCAGGGGGGGCAGTCGGAGGACGGCGAGGGGAAGGGTGCACAGTCCGACGAGCCGCCCGACCCCATGAACCCTCCGTCCGGCGCGTCCGGTCCGCCGCAGCCGGTGGCGGTGGTCCTGCTCGACGACGACCACGTGCCGCCGTCCGGCTACTGGTACCTCCGTCAGGACGTGCTCCCCGCGTTCAACGGCACGCGGATGGTCCCCTCCGAGGTCACGGGCACCCACATCGACGTGCTCGACCACTTCCCCACCCAGGCCGAGCAGGTGGACGTCGCCCCGAGCGCTCTCCGGCATCCCGTGCGGGGCTCGGTGTCCCTGCTGGTCGACCACCCGACCCCCTTCGCGCCCGCCTCCGCCGTGGCGTTCGCGCCCCGCGGGAACCCCGACCCCGCGCGGTTCAAGCGGTCCTACAGCTTCGCCAGCAGCGCGCTGTTCAAGCCCTACGACGCCCTGCTCCCCCTCCCGGCGGGCGACCCCACCTGGGACCCCGCGCTGCGCGCGCACTACCTCGAGGCCCCCGACGACCCCCGCTACCAGGAGCTCGCGGACCGCATCCTGGCCGACCTGGAGGCCCAGCTCGCCGACCGGCTCGTGCCCGGCGACCCCCTGCCGCCCGTGCTGAAGGCGGTCGCCGTGGTGAAGCACATCGGCGACAACATGCAGTACACGAAGCGCGAGCGGCACGCGGGGGTCCCGGACCCCACGGCCGACTTCCTGTTCGGCAACATGAAGGGCTACTGCGTGCACACGGCCCACGCCTCCGTGTACCTCTGGCGCAAGCTCGGCATCCCGTCTCGCGTGGCGACCGGGTACGCCGTGGAGGAGGACCGCCGACGGGGCGGCACGCTCATCGTGATGAACGGCGACGCGCACGCGTGGCCCGAGCTCTACCTGGAGGGGGCGGGCTGGGTTCCCCTCGACGTGGCACCCGCCGTGGACCTCGACCAGTCCACCGCGCGTCCGCCCGACGAAGAGGAGCTGCGGGCCCTCGGCGACCTCGCGCGCCGCCGGGTGGACCTGCCCGGCCCCGTGCCCGACCGGTCGTGGATCTGGGCCTGGATCGGATGGTCTGCCACGGGCCTGTTCGTGATGGTGGTCGTCGGGGTGCTCGGTCTGCACGGGCTCGTGAAGGCCTGGCGCCGCTCGGCACCGATGTTCGCGGCCCCGCCGAGCCTCGCCCGCGTGGGCTACCGCGCGGCCCTCGACGCCCTCACGGACGCCGGCATCACCCGCACGCCCGGAGAGACCCGGGAGGCCTTCGCGCGCCGGCTGCCCGAGCTGCCCGCGCTCCAGGCGCTCACCGACCTCCACCTGCGCGGCACCCTCGGGCGTCCGGCAGACGGCGACCCGGAGCGCGACCGCGTCGTCTGGACCGGCCAGCTGGCCCGGCTGAAGCACGAGCTGCGCACCGTGACCCCGCTCTGGCGGCGTCTCCTCGGCCTCCTCGACCCCACCACCCCCTACCGCACCCGCTAGGTGAGCCCCTTGAACGAAGAGCACGACCAGTCCCGCCACATCACCCACGAGCTCGCCCCGCCGATCACCACGCTCGACGGCGCGAAGGACGTGATCGAGCGCCTGCGGTCGCGCCTCGTGCGCTCCGTCGTGGGTCGCGACGAGGTCATCGACCTCGTCATCACCGCCCTCCTCGCGGACGGGCACGTGCTGCTCGAGGACTTCCCGGGGTCCGGCAAGACCACCCTCGCCAAGGCGCTCGGCGACTGCATCGTCGACGACAAGCCCGACGACGAGATCGTCACCATCCGCCGCATCCAGTTCACCCCGGACCTCCTGCCCGGCGACGTGACGGGCACCACGATCTTCGACCCCAACACGAACCGCTTCTTCTTCCGGCCGGGACCGATCTTCGCCCACATCGTGCTGGCCGACGAGATCAACCGCACCTCGCCCAAGGTGCAGTCCGCCCTGCTGGAGGCCATGGCCGAGAAGCAGACCACCGTGGACAACCGCACGCGCCAGCTCGACGCGTTCTTCTTCGTCATCGCCACCCAGAACCCGCTGGACCTCGCGGGCACGTTCCCGCTGCCGTCCGCGCAGCTCGACCGGTTCCTGTTCAAGATCCGGATGACGCACATCAGCCGCGACGCCGAGCTCGCGCTGCTGAAGAGCCTCGACAGCGTCACGCGCGGCGCGGGCGACGCCATCCCCCGCGTCACGCGCACCGAGGTGCTGGACGCCCGGAAGGTCGTCAAGGAGCAGGTCCACATCGCGCCCGCCATCCACGAGGCGCTGGTGGACATCGCGGACGCGACGCGGACGACGGACCGGGCGCTCCAGGGGGTGTCCACCCGCGCCCTCGTCCTGATGCTGCCCGCCCTGCAGGCCCGGGCTCTGGCGAAGGGCCGGGACTTCGTGAGCAGCGACGACATCGCCGTGCTCGCGCCCTACGTCTTCGCCCACCGGCTCGAGCTCGCGCCCGGCAGCGGCTCCGCCGAGGACGTCGTGAAGGAGTGCTGCGCACGCGCCCTCGAGGGCCTCTCCCGGAAGACCCTGAAGCGATGATCGGCCTGCTGCTGGCGGCGTTCGCCCAGAGCCCGACGGACCTCCTCACCGGGGAGCCCGCGACGTCGGAGGCGGCCCTGCAGGCCCTCCGCGCCCGCAAGCCCCTGGAGGCCCGCCGGCTCGCGGAGGACGTGCTGGTGGCGGACCCCGACGACTTCACCGCGAACTACGTCGTGGCCAAGGTGTACTTCGAGGAGGACGCCAACCTCCCGCGGGCGCTGTACCACTTCAGGAAGGCGGACCGGATCCTGGAGGACGTGCCGCAGGCCGAGCGGCCGGCCGGTGCGGACAGGCTGCACTGCACGCTGCTCAAGGAGCTCGGGTGGGTGGCGGAGGACATGGAGAACAGCGCGCTGTTCTACGCGTCCCTCGACCGCTACAACGCGAAGTGCACGCCCGAGCGCCGCGCCGAGCGGGGCTGGCGGCTCATGAAGGACGGTCGGTTCGACGAGTCCCGGGCGGTCGCCGAGGCCGGCCTGGCCTCCGACGACCCCTGGCAGGTGGCGCTCGGGGGCAACGTGCTCTGCGCGCTGGAGGCCGTGGTGCGCGACCGCGCGGCCGCCGTGCGGGCCTGCGAGGCCGTGATCGACCGCAGTCGGGCGCAGGGGTACGACCTCACGGTGGAGGCGTACAACGCCAGCACCACGACGCTGTCGAACCTGGACTTCGACCGCACGGACGAGCTCCTGCAGCTCGCCACGCGCGGCCAGGTCGGCGGCTCCACGAACCCGTGGGAGCACTACGCGGGCTACCTCCTGCTCCAGGGGCGCGGCACCGAGGCCATCGCGGCCCTGAAGTCCATGCAGGCCTGGCGCCACGCGCAGGAGGCGCCCGTGCGCGCCGAGAACCGCGCCGGCGCCGACGCGATGGTGGCCCAGGTGCTCCTGGCG
>JACKEQ010000089.1 GCA_020632885.1 Alphaproteobacteria bacterium
TCCCCGGCCGCCACCAGGAGCACCCAGAGCAGGTCCGAGTAGCCCTCCACGCCATCCCCGTCGTTCCAGGTGAGCCCGGAGCCCGAAGCGAGCCGGTGGGCGTAGCGGAAGCTGATGTAGGCGTCGTCGCTGACATGGCCCGTGTACCGCCAGGCGTGGACGACCCCCAGGGCGACCACGGAGGCGAGCAGGATGCGGTCGTGAGAGCGGGCCATCGCGGGGGACTATCCCGTCCGTCCGGCGGACAGTGCACGGAGCGGCCGGCCAGCGCGCGCTGCATCCGATACCGGGGGCCATGATCACCGTCACCGACCTGACCATGAACTTCGGGGGCCAGACCCTCTTCACGGACGTGAACCTCCGGTTCGACCCCGGCAAGCGCTACGGGATCGTGGGGGCCAACGGGTCCGGGAAGTCCACCCTGCTCCGCATCCTCGCCGAGCAGGAGCCGCCGTCGAAGGGCGACGTCCAGCGCCCCAAGAAGCTCCGCCTCGGCGTGCTCGAGCAGGACCACTTCCAGTACGAGGACGTCCGCATCCTCGACGTCGCGATGATGGGCAACCGCGAGCTCTGGGACGCCATGATCGAGAAGGAGGCCGTGCTGGCGGCCCCGGAGTTCGACGACGAGCGCTACGGGCACCTCGAGGACGTGGTGCTCCGCTACAACGGCTACGAGCTCGAGGCCCGCGCCGGCCAGATCCTGGAGGGTCTCGGCATCCCCACCGCCGTGCACGAGCAGCCGCTCTCGGTGCTCTCGGGCGGCTTCAAGCTCCGGGCGCTCCTCGCGCGCACCCTGGCCTCCGAGCCGGACCTCCTGTTCCTCGACGAGCCCACGAACCACCTCGACATCCTCGCGATCAAGTGGCTCGAGGAGTTCCTCGTGGCCTTCCCGGGAACCACGGTCGTCGTGAGCCACGACCTCCGGTTCCTCGACAACTTCGCGACCCACATCCTGGACGTCGACTACCAGCGCGTGGCCCTCTACAAGGGCGACTACACCGACTTCACGCGCCTGAAGGAGGAGGAGCGCCTCCGCCAGGAGACCGAGATCTCCAAGCGCGAGAAGGAGATGTCCGACCACAAGGCGTTCATCGCCCGCTTCAAGGCCAAGGCGAGCAAGGCCCGCCAGGCCAACTCGCGCCAGAAGCGCCTCGAGAAGATCGAGATCGAGCCGCTCCCGACGAGCTCCCGGCGCTACCCGCGCTTCAAGTTCAGGGCCGCCCGGCCCAGCGGTCGCGAGGTCCTGACGGTGACCGACGTGCGCAAGGCGTACGGCGAGAAGGTCGTGCTCGACGGCGTGTCGTTCACGGTCGAGCGCGGCGATCGGCTCGCCGTCATCGGCCCGAACGGCGTCGGGAAGTCCACCCTCCTGAACATCGCGATGGGCCTCGTGGAGCCGGACGCGGGCACGGCGACCTGGGGCTACGAGGCGACCCCCGGCTGGTTCCCGCAGAACCACGACGAGGCCCTCGGCGACCCCGCCCAGACCGTGCAGGCCTGCATGTGGGACGTCGTGCCCGACGAGGGGCTCGGCAACGTGCTCGCGCGCCTGGCCACCGTGCTCCTCTCGAAGGACGACAGCGAGAAGGCCGTCGGCAACCTCTCCGGCGGGGAGGCCGCCCGCCTCCTGTTCGCGCGCATCGCGGCCCTCGAGCCCACGGTGCTCGTGCTCGACGAGCCCACCAACCACCTCGACCTCGAGGGCATCTCCGCCCTCGCCCAGGCCCTGAAGGCCTACGACGGCACCCTGATCTTCGTGAGCCACGACCGCTGGTTCGTGAACGAGCTCGCCACCCGCGTGCTCGAGATCCGGCCGGACGGCATCGACGACTTCAAGGGCAGCTACGCCGACTTCCTGCGTCAGTCCGAGACCGACCACCTGGACGCCGAGGAGGTCATCCGCCAGGCGCGGGGCAAGAAGCGTTGATCTGGACCCGCGGGGCCGACGCCGTCCTGGCGTTCCTGGGCTTCTGGGGTCTGCTCGTGCAGCCGGCTGTCTTCCTCGGGGCGAGCTTCGATCGGATCTTCGCCCTCGCGTGGCTCCCGCTCCTCCTCACCGTGGCCTGGACCTGGGGCACGTGGGGCCACGCACCGTCCCCCGCAGCCGACCGACCCTCCGACACGCCCGCCCTGACGGTGCCCACAGCCCTCTGGGCGCTCGCGGCGCTCGCCCTGGCGATGGTCCCGGCCGGCCCGGTGGCCTGGGGCCTAGTGGTCGTGCTGGGAGCGGCGGCCGTGGTGGCCGTGCCCGGCGGGGACACGACCTCCGCCATCGACCTGCGCGCCAGCCGCGCGGACCACGCGGCCCTCGGGGTCGCCGCGCTGGTGACGCTCTCCGCCGTGCTCTTCGTGCACTGGCCGGGCCTGGACGACGCCTACTACGCGAGCGCGGTCACGGCGCACCTCGATCACCCCGACCTGCCCGTCCTGTCCTTCGACACGATCTACGGCGACACGTCCCTCCCGCTCCAGCAACCCGCCCACCGCGGACAGTCGTACGCGCTGCTGGTCGCCGTGCTCGCCCGCCTCACCGGGACCTCCGCCGAGACCGCCTACTACGTGCTCGCGCCGCCCCTCTGGGGGCTCCTGGGGCCCATCGCCGGCTGGACGGTGGCCAAGCTCGTCGCTCCGCGCGTGGCGTGGCTCCAGGTGCTGGTGCTCGTCGTGGTGCTGGTGGTGTGGGGCGCGTCGGACCACACCTACGGGAACTACGGGCCCGTGCGGGTCTTCCAGGGCAAGAGCGCCTTCGTGACCGTGCTGCTGCCCCTCGTGGTGGCCGCGGGTCTCCGGTACGGTCGGTCGCCGGACCCGGTGGCGTGGGTGCGTCTGCTGCTGGCCATGGTGGCGTCCGGGGTGCTGACGTCCACCGCGCTGCTCATGGCACCCGTGGCCGGTGCGCTGGCGGTGCTCGCGGCCGTGCGTCCCACCCGGGAGGGCGCGAAGGCCGCCGTGCTCGCGGGTCTCACGGCGGTGCCGGCCGTCCTCACGCTGCTGGCGCTCCGCTTCGAGGCCCGGCCGCACGCGATCGCGGACACCGCGTCCTTCGACCTCGACGTGTCCGTCGTGCTCTCACCCACCTGGCGGGGCCCGATCGCGCTCGCCGCCCTGCTCGCCGTCCCCCTTCTCGCCCGCCTCGCCCGCCTGCCCGCGGCGCCCGAGCTGCGCCGCTTCGTCCTGCTGGGCTGGCTGGTGGTGTGGAGCGGGCTCCTCCCGGCCGCCCTGGCCGAGCTCGTCTCCGCACACTTCCGCTGGCGCACGTACTGGACGTTCCCCCTGCCGGTGTTCGTCGCGCTCGCCGTGGCGCTGGCGATGCATCCGTCGGTGTCCGACCGCGTCCAGCGGCTCACGGCACCCGTGGCGGCCCTCCTGCTCCTCGGGTTCTGCCTGGCCGGCGAGTGGACCGTGCACCTCGACAAGCGCACGTTCTACGGCCCCCCTCAGCACAAGGTGGACCCCGACGTGCGGGAGATCGTGGACGCCGTGATGGCCGTCGCGAAGCCGACCTCCATGGTGCTCGCGCCGCCCCTGGTGGCCGGTCGGATCCCTGCTCGCTCCCACCCGCCACGGCTGGTGACGGCGCGCCCCCTGTACGACGAGCACATGGCGCCGCTCTGGGGTCCCGACGCCGGCCACCAGCGTGTCGAGCTCGGCAAGCTCATGGTGAACGGGCACCCGTCCTCGGCGCGTTGGGACCGGCTCAAGGGCTACATGGACGCCCTGTGCGTCGACATCGTGTTCGTGCCTCCCGACATGGGCCGCCGCACGATGGTGCTCACGGGCCTCACGGGCATGGGCTTCCAGCCCCACCGGCGCTGGGCCGCGGGCACCCTCTACACCCGTCCGTCCTGCCCCCGCTGAGCGGGATACCCGCACGCCATGCCCATCGTCTCCACCGACAAGCGGGTCGGGTTCATCCTCTCTTCCGGCCGCACCGGCACCGTCTTCGTGACGCGGGCCCTCGAGCGCCACCTGCCGGGTGTCGTGAGCGTGCACGAGCCGCGCGGGTCGCGCACCAACCTCGTGCTCTCCAACGTCCGCAACCTCGTGGGCCCCGGCACCGAGGTCGTCCGCACCCGCTTCCGGGAGGGCCTGCAGCGCCGCCTCGACGCACTGCCCGCGGGCACGCTGTACGTCGAGGTGAACCCCATGCTGGTCGCCCTCACCGACATCCTCGCCGACGAGGTCGAGCCGCTCCACCTCGTGCACCTCACCCGCGACCCCACCGACTGGGTGCGCTCCATCCGGAAGTTCCGCGCGTCCACGAAGTTCCGCCCGTTCATCGACCACGCGCCCTTCGCCAACCCCTACCCCTCGCCCCGTCCGGACGGATGGTGGCGCGCCAGCCGCGTGGAGCGCGCCCTGTGGCGCTGGCGCTACAGCAACGAGCGCATCCTCGCCATCCGCGACCGGGCTGCCAGCTACGTGCACCTCCGCTACGAGGACCTCTTCGCCGACGACCGCGACCTCCAGCTCGCCACGCTCGGCGCGGCCGTGCGCACCCTGGGCGTGGACGACGACGTGGACGGCTCCTGGCTCGACACGTCGGTGCGCGAGAACCCCGCCCCGCCCGGGGAGCGCGTGGACGTCGACCCCGCGCTGGTCGAGCGGATCTGCGGTCCTCTCGCACGCGAGCTCGGCTACACCTCCTGAGCCCCGTCCAGCGCGGCGAGGCCGAGCACCACGAGAGCCACGCGCTCGGGCGGGCTGCTGGCAGCCACGATGGACCGGATCTCGCGGTATGCGGCCCGCTGGACCTCCCGGATCCGCGCGAGGTCCTCCTCCCGCACGCTGAACAGGTTGTAGCTCGCGTTCCCCGTCCCGGAGGCCACCCGATCGGCCAGGGCGCGCACCCAGAACGCCCGCAGCGACGCGCGATCGGCGTCCGAGACCCCGACGTCCGCGGTGAGCGTACGCACGACCTCCCAGCCTCCCCCTCGACGCCGGATCAGACCGGCGGACACGAGCGCGTCGAGGGCCTCGCGCACCTCTTCGTCCGTGAGCCCGAGGTGTTCCGCGAGCCAGGCGTCGTCACGGCGCCTCGACCGGACCGCCGAGGTCTCGAGGGCCGTGAGCACCACCGCCGACCAGGGCCGATCGAACACCAGCCGTGCCGCCGCCCGGTTCGCCCGCCACCGGGCGGAGAGGGCGGGAACCTGCTCGATGTCCACCAGGGCGGCCACCAGATCGGGCGCCCGCCCGGTCATCCCGTCCACCAGCGTCAGCGCGGCGGAGAGGCGCGGGACCGCAGCGCCGGTGGTGAAGCGCTGGATCTGCTGCCGCGAGAGCCCGGTGCGCTCGGCGAGCGCGGCCTGGGAGGTGCCCCCCCGGAGCGCGTTCAGCCAGGCGGCGGGTGTGGAGACGGTGAAGGCCGCGGCAGCGGGGGGATGGAACCGCTCGATGGCCCCGTGCACGTCGACCCCGACGCGCTGGGCGGCCTCCAGGAACCCCACCAGCGTGGGCTCCCGGCGCCCTCCTTCCCACTCGGCCGCGACGTTGCTGCGGAAGCCGAGCCTCCGGCTGAAGGCGACCTGGCTGCGCCCGCCCCGAAGTGCCCGGACCATCTGTCGGCTCGCCAGCTCCATCATGGGCCCACACTACAGCAATATCGAGCATCCTTGTCCGAAATCGCCTCCCGAATCGTTCGATTCCGACGTCCTCCGGGGTGGCGGTACCACGCACGGGCGGGCAGATTGCCCTCATGGGGACGATGGAGGACCGGATGACACGGACGACGACGAGCCTGCTCCTGCTGGGCCTGGCGGGCTGCGGAAGCCAGATCGGTGACGAAGACGCGTACGGGTGCGTGGAGGTGTCGCGGGTGGACCTCGCGGAGGGCGAGGTCGCGCCGGACCACACGGAGGCCGCCAGTGCGGTGAGGGCGCGTGCAGCGGGTGTGTTCACGGGCACGGCGCTCGCCACGGACGACACCGAGCTCACGGTCTCGCCCACGGGTCCCGCGCAGCTCGTGCACAGCGAGGTGGAGCAGCCGGCCAATGGCCCCCAGCTCGACCTGGCGTGCCCGGATCGGGTCGTGTTCCCCGCGACGGTGGCGCTCGTGGTCGCCGGCCAGGTCGACGAGACCCTCGACGTCGAGGTCGAGATCTCCTCGGCGGGTGGGGCTTCCTTCTCCGGGACCCTGGCACTCGCGGACGTCACGGGGCCGATCACCCCGGACACCGATCCCGCCACGGTGGACACCGTGGACCTCGCCATCTCCGGCACCCTCGACGAGGACGTGTGGTCGGGCGTCGTGGACTGGGCGTACACGCGTGCGGACACCGGAGACGACGGCGTCGCGACCGCCTGGGTGGAGCCGGCCTTCACCTGGGTGTGCGGCGCCCCCTGAGCACACGGGAGCATCCGGGCTCCT
>JACKEQ010000009.1 GCA_020632885.1 Alphaproteobacteria bacterium
CGACACGGACACCGCGGAGCCGTGGCCGGTGCTCCCCGCCACGCCGTACGGCTATGCGCCCGTCATCCCGACCTGGCTGGAATCCGCGTGGACGACCCGCGACAACACCCCGGTGACCAACCCGATCACCGATGCGGGCGCCACGCTCGGTCGCGTGCTCTTCTACGACACCCGGCTCTCGGCCAACCACACGGTGGCCTGCGCGACCTGCCACGTCCAGGCGCTCGGCTTCTCCGACGATCTCGTCCGGTCCGTGGGCTTCGAGGGCGGACTGACCGGGCGTCGCTCGATGCCGCTCGTGAACGTCGCCGCCTACCAGCCGGGCAGGATGTTCTGGGACGAGCGCGCCACCTCCGTCGAGGACCAGGTGCTGAGGCCCATCCAGGACAGCGTGGAGATGGGCCTCACGTTGCCCGAGCTCGTGAGCCGTGTCGAGAGCGCGCCGTGGTACCCCGACCTCTTCGAGGACGCGTTCGGCGACTCCACCGTCACGAGCGACCGGATCTCCCTCGCCCTCGCGCAGTTCGTCCGCTCCATCGTCTCCACCGGCTCGCGGTACGACGAGGGCATCGTGCTGGCCGGCGGGAACCCCGCTGCGGACTTCAGCAACTTCACCACCCAGGAGAACCGTGGGAAGCAGCTGTTCTTCGGGGACGGCAACCCGGGTTGCGTGGTGTGCCACCTCGATCGTGGCCCGCCGCCGGCCGCCCCCAACGCCAACCCCGGCGTGTTCCAGCCCCTCTTCGCCCGGATCAACGGCCTGAACGACACAGCGGACGACGGGATCGGCGGGCAGAACGGCATCCCCAACGACGTGGGCCGCTTCAAGGCGCCCAGCCTGCGCAACGTCGCTCTCCGGGCGCCCTACATGCACGACGGCAGCCGGGCCACCCTGCTCGACGTCGTCGAGTTCTACGACCACGAGGTGGCGAACGTGCCCGGTCTCGACGGGGCGCTGATCGACGCCGGCACCGGCCAGCCGCGCGTGCTGAACCTGTCGACGGACGACAAGGCCGCGCTGGTCGCCTTCCTCGAGACCCTCACGGACCTCTCGATCACCACCGACCCGCGGTTCTCCGACCCCTTCCAGCGCTGACGCCCCCCCGCCGCGTGGTAGGCTCCAGGCAGGCGTTCGCGCCGTTTGCCTTTGCTTTGGAGCCCCCATGTTGTCTCTGCTCACCGTCGCGTGGGCGCAGCAGGTCCACTCTGCCGCTGCGCTCCCCCAGCCCCACTGCGCCTCCCCGCGCCCGCCGGTCGCCCGCATCCCCGCGCGTCCCGACGGTCCGGCCCCCGCGGTGCTCGAGGACCGCGACGCCTACGGGGCCAGCCAGGTGCACCTCACGGATCACTTCGCCCTGCGCTGGGGTGACGATCTGGACGCCGACACCGCCTCGATCGAGGCGCTCGGCGCGGACTTCGAGCGGGCGTGGAACGCTCAGGTGGAGACGCTCGGGTGGCGCCAGCCGCCGGGCTCCGACGCCTGGCGGGTGAACGTGTACGTCGCGGACACCGGTCCTGGCCTGCCGAGCATCCCGTTCTCCGGCGGCTTCGTGGACATCGACGGGGAGGGCTTCCCGTACGTGGCGGTGTCGCCGGACCTGGTCACCGACCACGGCACGCCCGAGGGTGCCGACAACGCCGCGTGGGTCGCGGCCCACGAGTTCAACCATACGCTCCAGGTCCACGACGACGGCTTCACGGCCGGCCGGTACGGCGCGTGGTTCCACGAGGCGTCGGCGAACTGGGCGGTGCCGTTCACGCTGGATCGGGACGGGGAGCCGGACTGGGGGGTGTACCTCCTCAACCCGCAGGTGGCCCTCGACATGGCCGCGTGGGACGGCCCGCGCGAGGAGGAGGGTCGCCAGTACGACGCGGCGGCCTTCCTGTACGCGGTCTCGGACGCCCGGGGACCCGGGGTGATGCGCGACGCCTGGATGGACGCCCACCGCGACGACGACGCGCTGGTGGTGCTGGACGCGCTGACCGACGGCGGGCTCCGCGACCTCTTCGTGGCGTTCGCACGCACGCACGCCCTCGGTGACCACCGGCTGGCCGAGCTCTACGAGGAGGGGATCCGGTACTGGGGGCAGGGCGAGCCCGATCACCGCATCACGGCCGTGGTGGAGCCAACGCGCGGGCTCGAGGACCCGCCGACCGACCTCCTGCCGGACGCGTGGGCGTGGAACCACCTGCAGCTCGACGTGACCGAGGGGGGCGTGCTGGTGGCCGACCTCGACGCGGAGCCCGAGGGCTCGCTGGGGAGCCCGTCGAACCTGGTGCCGAAGCTCGTGGTGGAGCGGGCGGGCGGGGTCCTGGAGGACCACGGGCTGGGCGAGGATGTCGCGGTGGAGCCGGGCGACCGGGTGCACCTGCTGGTGATCTCGGTCCCGGAGACGGCCCGTGCGGGCGAGCGGTTCGGCTACCGCTACGCGCTGGAGCTCGATGGGGACGGGCGGGGTTGCACGGTGGGTCGTGGGCCGGGCTGGCCCGGGTTGGGCGCTCTGCTCGGTCGTCGCTGACCCAGGGCTCGTTTCACACCCGATCCACACGCGTTCCTCGGGCCTTCCGCGGGCTGCCCGTCCGAGGGGTGCTCACGGAGAACGCACATGCTCGCCCGCCTCGTCGAAGCTCGCCCCACCCCCCTCACCGCCCTCGTCCAGACCGCCCTCTGCGCACTCTGCGCGCTGCCCACCCTGCAGGCCGCCGACCCGCGGACCGCGGCGGGCTTCGCGGTGTTCGTGGGCGTCGGGCTCGTCGGCACCCTGGCGGCCCACCACGTCGACCTCCCCGGACGCCTCGGGAAGGCCGGCGCCCTCGCGACGCCCCTGGGTGCCGCGGTGGTCGGCGGTCTGCTCTGGTGGGCGGCCGCCTCGCTCGGGCTCGAGGTGGGCGGCTTCCGGTCCCACGACTACGCGGCGGACTGGTGGGGCCCCGTGACGGTCGGCATGCTCGTGGCCCCCGTCGGAGCCGGCATCCGCGGGGTCTACGCGCTCGCCCGGGCCCTCACCGTGGGCCTCCCGCCCCTCCCCGCCCTCCTGGTGGACATCGGGGCCTCGGGAACGGGGTTCGTGCTCGGCCTCCTGGGCGCCGGGGTGCTCCTGCCCCTCGTCATGCTCCTGAACTTCTCGGTGTGACCTCGGGGCGACCGAGCAACCAGGTCACATGGCCCGGGCCCGCGGGGTCCCGGCCGTGCTCCCAGACCCACCCTTCCCGCGCCAGCGGAGCCACCAGAGCGTCGAGATCCTCCGGCCCGTACGTGCGCCAGTGGCTCACCCAGCCGTCCCAGGCGATGGTCAGCGGCAGGACGGGGAGCAGCCAGGTGAGCACGAGCCACAGCGGGCGCACCGGACGGACCAGCGGCATCACGAAGAGCACCACGAGCGGGATGAACAGCGTGCCCACCGTCAGCGGCAGCAGCCCGCGCTCCGAGAGCTCCACGACCAGGATGGGCTGACCGGCCTCCTGCGCGTCCCGGAGCACCGCCCGCGCCCCCTCGGGCCGGAAGTGGTGCAGGGCGTTGAAGACGGTGCGCAGACCCGCGAGCTCCGCCGGGACGGCCGTCGCATCGACCGGCTCGGGATGCACCGTGATGCCCGGACCGGTGCGGTCGGCCCAGACGTTGGGCTGGAGGTCCGTGAGCACGACGGGGACGGGCGCTGCGAGGTGCTCCCGTGCCGCCAGCAGCGGCCCGCCGCCCCCCGAGCACAGGTCGACGATCCGGGTCGCCCCGCTGAGTGCGAGCCCCCGCTCGACCAGCGGGGCCACGACGGCACCGAGGCCCGCCTTCTCCTGGAGGGTGGCGAGGTACGCGGTGCCCGCGTCCGCCAGCGTGCGCGGGAACCAAGGCTGGTCCGCGAGCTCGAACAGATGGAGCCGCGGCAGGGCCGTCACGGCACGGACCCACCCGGACCCGGCCAGGCGGGCTCGAAGGTGACCGTACACGCCAGGAGGGCGTCGTCGGTGGCGTCGTGGATGAAGCCCTCGATCACCGAGGAGTCCGTCGTGCCCCACCAGTTCTGGGTGGCCGAGAGGTCGCTCGTGGCCAGCGTGGCATCCAGGAACACGTCGAGCAGGTCGTTGTTCGTGAGCGTGACGCCCGCCTGGTCGCCCACCAGCCGCAGGGTCGTGCCGTCGAGCTGGCTGTTCGTCAGGGTCGCCAGCGGCGGCAGGGTGAGGTCGCCGCCCACCGCCCACACGCCGTCGAGCGACACGAGCCCACCGCCCGTCAGCGTGACCCCCTGGAGCACCACGGGGTCCACCCCGTCCGTCGCCACGAGCGCGCCGTCCACGACGAGATCGACATCCACGAGGGCCCCCGCTTCGACGGTGACCGTCACCCCGGAGCTGACGGTGACCGGACCCGCGCTGCAGGTCGTGGTGCCCGCCGCCCACGTGCTGTCGACATCCACGGAGGACCCCACGAACACGACGTCGGGATCCACGGCGTCGGCGAGGGTGTCGCAGTCGTTGTCCAGACCGTCGCAGAGCTCCGGGAAGCCCGTCGCCACCGTCGGGTTCCCGTCGTCGCAGTCGTCTTCGGTGCCCGTGCCGGCCCCGGGTGCGGTGTGCCCGTCGCCGTCGAGGTCCACGCTGACCGTCGACGGCCGCACCCACATCATGAAGACCTCGCCCGTGCCGAGCCCGCAGGCGTTCACCGCACCCTCCCGGCCCCAGCGGGTGTCGGAGGACACCCCGAGCCCGCCGTCGTCGAAGTCGACCACGAAGGACCCGTCGTCGCAGGTGGCCTCGCCCGAGAGGTACCCGCGGTCGAAGTCGTCGCCGAGCCCGCGGACCTCGTCGGTGAGCAGGTTCCGCCGCGCGGGTGCGGGCGTGTCGTACCCGACGCCGTCGCCCTCGTTGAAGCACGACTCCAGGTCGGTGCCCGCGGTGATCTCGGCGTACCAGGGGTTGTCGTAGAACACGAGGTCCACGGTCCAGTCGGGGTCGGTCGCCAGGGCCTTGCAGCCCACGCGGAGGTCCGACATGGGCAGGTCGGCGCGCAGCTCGTGGAAGATCCCGTTCGAAGCGATCGGGCTGCCGGCGCCGAGGGACGTGGAGTAGCCCTGTGCCCGGTCGTTCGGCGCGACGGTGGCGTGCACCACCCGCGTCCAGCCGCCCCCGTCGGTGTCCATGTCGCAGAACAGGTTGCGGGCCGAGCCGGACGGCCCGGTGTGGATGGTGTAGACACCCGTGGGTGCGAGGGGATCGGCGACCAGGACATCACCGCAGTGCCGGTAGCGGCAGGGAGCCCCGTCACAGTCGGCATCGATCCCGTCGTCGCAGGCATCCGGAGCCCCCGGGTACACCTGGTCGGCGGCGTCGTCGCAGTCCTCGGGGCCCGTCGCCCGCACGTGGTCCACCGGTGCATTGCACGCCAGGACCGTGGCCCCCGCGCCCACGCCGTCGTGATCGGTGTCCGCCCACCAGCCGGCCTCGGTGTACACGAGCGGATCGGCGTCGTTGCAGTCCTCCAGCGCGCTCTCGCGCAGCGCCTCCGGGACCGGTGCACCGCAGGAGGCCCCGAGAAGGGGCCCGCGCCGACCGTCGCCGTCGGCATCGGCATACCAGTCGAGCACCTGCCAGGTCGCAGGGTCCGTGTCGTCGCAGTCGTCGCCCGCGAGCGCGGCGCCCGCGCGCACCGAGCAGACCTCCGCGATCGCTGCCGGGTCGCCGTGCCCGTCGAGGTCTGCGTCCACGTAGAGTATGGGTGTGGGGCCGACATAGTCCGCGTCGTCGAGGTCCACGTCCCCGTCGCAGTCGTCGTCGCGGTCGTTGCAGAGCTCGTCGGCGCCGGGATGGACCAGGACCAGACTGTCGTCGCAGTCGGTCGCGTCCGCCGCGTAGCCCGGCGGGACGTCGCACGACAGCATGGTATCGGCGTCGGTGCCGAACCCGTCGCCGTCGGCATCTCGATAGAACGTCACCGAGGGAACGCGATCGGGGTCGAGGTCGTCCACCGCGCGATCGCAGTCGTCGTCGATGCCGTTGCAGATCTCGACCGCACCCGGCCGAACGGCGTCGTCCGCGTCGTCGCAGTCGTCGCCCCCGAGCAGCGCGTCCGTGAAGCCATCGCCATCGCGGTCGACCCCGTCGCGCCCGTCGCAGTCCTGGTCGATGCCGTCGCCGACCCAGTCGTCGGCGCCCGGGACGATGGCGGGGTTGAGGTCGTTGCAGTCCCCATCGGCCGGGGTCACACCGTCGCCGTCCGCATCTTCGAGGGTGGGGTCCGGCGTCGGCTCGGTGGGGACAGGGGTCTCACCACCCTTGCAGGCGACGAGGAGAAGGGCGAGCATCCAGCGCATCGGGGGGCCTCCGTGCGCCGGGCGGGCCGACGCGCGGCTGACGGTAGCACCCGGACCCTGGATGCGCTACCCTCGGGGCGGAGGTCAGATGCCCCTTCTCGTCGTCCTGCTCGCGTGTCTCCAGCCCACCGAGCCCTCGGAGACCCCACCGCCGCCGACATCGGCCGAAGAGACCGTCGGCGCCGACGGCGGAACGCTCGTCTTCGAGGGCGGTTCCGTGGTCGTGCCGCCGGGGGCGCTCGACGCGGAGGTCACGCTCACCTGGCGTCCGATCGGTCCTGGCGAGATCTCCGACGTCTGGGCCCTCGAGCCCGCGGGTCTGGAGTTCGCGCAGCCGCTGACCGTCACCATCCCGCTCTACGAGACCGCCACGGACGTCGAGAGCGCGGCGATCAGCTGGACGGACGCCACCACCCGCCGGCTCCCGACGGTCGTCGGGGGCCTCGCGGCGACCGCCACGGTCGAGATGTCGGGCACCGGCGAGGCCGTCCCGCGGCTCCGGGTCACCGACAGCTTCGAGGTGCCCGGGAACGCGGTGGACATCCTGCTCGTCGTGGACGACTCCTGCTCCATGTCCGAGGAGCAGACCCAGCTCGCGAGCCTCGCGGCAGGGCTCGTCGAGCGCCTGGACGCGGAGGGCGTGGACTACCACATCGGCGTCACCACCACCGACACCTTCAACCAGCCGGTCGCGGGCAAGCTCCGCCCGATGGGGGCCAACGAGCGCTACCTCACTCCGCTCTCCCCGGACGCGGTCGGTCGGCTCGCGTCGGCCGTGCAGGTGGGCACGGAGGGCCACTACGACGAGTGCGGACGGGAAGCCGCCTACATGGTGCTCGAGACCCGCGCGACCCTCCCGGCCAACCTGGGGTTCCGCCGTCCGGATGTCCCGCTGGAGATCCTGTTCTACTCGGACGAGGACGACCAGACCTCCCTGCCGACGCGCGCGGACTTCAGGGCCTGGGTCGAGGCGATGCCTGTCCCCGTGGTGCTCCATGCGGTCACGGGCCTCTCCGGGAGCACGTGCCAGGCCGTGCAGGAGCCGGGAACCGACTACATCGCCTACACGAACTGGACCGGTGGTGTGCTCTCGGACCTCTGCAATGGACCGGGCCCCAGCGTCGCTGCGCTCGGTGCGACGGCCAGCCCGGAGTCCGAGGTGCAGCTGAGCTTCCCGCCCGAGCCCGACTCGCTCGTGGTGACGCACTCCGCCGACGCCGCCTTCGGTCGCCTGGACGTCGGGCCGCTCGACAGCCCGCAGCACTGGTGGATCGCCTCCGAGGCGCCCGGCACGGTGACGTTCTCCTACCTGCCGGTGGACCCGCAACCGCACTGAGGTCAGCGGGTCGGCGCCGGGCGGGGTAGGCTCGACCTCCGGAGGTCTTCGTGTCCCTGATCCTCGCCCTCTTCGCCTGCGTGCAGGACGTCCCCCCCGTCGAGCAGCCACCCCAGGCCGCCGTCGACACCATCGGCGCGGAGGGTGGCACGCTCGTGTCCGAGGGGGGCTCCGTCATGGTGCCCCCGGGCGCACTCGATGCGGACGTCGAGCTCACGTGGCGGTCCATCGGGCCGGGCGAGATCTCCGACGTCTGGGCCCTCGATCCCGCCGGCCTCGCGTTCGCCGCGCCCGTCACGGTCACCATCCCGCTCTACCCCGACGCCACCGACGTCGAGAACGCGGCCATCAGCTGGACCGATGGCGTGGGTGGGCGCCGCCTGGACACCGTGGTGGGCGGGCTCGCCGCCACGGCCCTGGTGTACGGCACGGGCATCGGCGAGGCGGTCCCGCGGACCCGGATCTCCGAGAGCTTCGAGGTGCCCGGCAGTGCGGTCGACATCCTCCTGGTCATCGACGACTCGGGCTCCATGGCCGAGGAGCAGGCCCAGCTCGCCCAGCTCGCCCACGGTCTGATCGAGCGGCTCGAGACGCGCGGGGTCGACTTCCACATCGGCATCACCACCACGGACACCGACCACGCGCAGGTGGCCGGCAAGCTCCGTCCGCTCGGGCTCGGCGAGCGCTTCCTCACCCCGCAGTCGCCCGACGCCCCCGACAGGCTCGCTTCCGCCGTGCTGGTCGGCACCGATGGGTCCAGCGAGGAGACCGGGCGCGCCGCCCTGTACCAGCTCCTGCAGACCCGCGCCGCCGCCCCAGAGAACCAGGGCTTCCGCCGTCCGCAGGCGCCCCTCGAGGTGCTCTTCGTCTCCGACGAGGAGGACCGTACGCTGGTGCCGTCCCTCCAGGAGTTCAACCAGTGGCTCCGGTCCCTGGAGGAGGACAGCGGAGCGCCCGTCGTCATCCACGCGGTCGTTGGGCTCACCGACGTCGACTGCGACGGGCTCGGGCGCGCCGGCACGCTCTACCTCGGCTACGCCGAGCGCACGGGGGGCACCGTCTCCGACATCTGCGTCGGGCCAGGCACCAGCGTGGGCGTGCTGGGTGACACCGCCCGCCCCGTGACCGACGTGCAGCTCGCCTTCCTGCCCGAGCCGGACTCCCTGCGGGTGGAGCACTCCGCGGATCCCGGCTTCGGCCGCCCGGACGTCGAGCCCCTCGATCGCCCCCACGACTGGCGGATCCACGCGGACGCCCCCGGCACCGTGACGTTCTCGTACCTGCCTGTCGATCCGGACCCCTTCGAGCCGTAAAGCCGTCGGGGGTGCGTGCCGAAGGGAGCCAGGGGCTCCCATGGACGCACCGATCTACCACCCGCTCGCCCTGGCCGTGCTCTGCGCGTCGGTGGGGACGTGTGCGGTCTTCGCGTGGATGGCCATCACCCACCTCCTCGACCACCAGCTCACCCGCGCCCGGACGAGCCTCGCCTACGCGCTCTTCACCGTGTCCGGGGCCCTGAACGCGGGGGTCGTGGCCGCCACCCTGGTGCCCACCGCGCCGTCGGTGAAGACGCAGATCTTCCGACTGGTGTGGGTCTTCGGGGCCCTCGGCCTGTGCGGTTGGATCCTGGCCGTGCAGACCTTCGCCGACCTCCGGGACCCGAAGATCCGCCTGATGCGCCGGGCCCTCGTGGCGCTGGCCTGCGTCCCGGCCGTCGACGCCGTCTGGACCGCCCTCGGGGGCACGAGCCGGTTCTTCTCGCCCGTCCCGCGCCCGTCGGACTGGAGCCTGCTGCTCGCCAACGGCAACGTCTACTCCCACCTGCCCCTCGCCGACCTCACCGCGGTCCTGCTCGTGGTCGTGGCCATCGCCTCCACGGCCTTGATGCTCCGGGAGCTCTGGCGGGACCACCGCGAGGAGCGGCTGCTCATGGCCGGCGTGCTGCTCACGGCCCTGATGGGCATCGTCGAGACCTTCCTCGGGGGCAGCGGGACGCCGATCCCGCTGCTCTTCCTGGCCAACTACGCGGAGGCCATGCGCATCACGTGGGCGAGCAACCACCGCGTGGGCGCGCAGCTCGAGGCCCTGGCCCGGGAGCACGAGGCCAACGAGGCCCTCATCGAGCACCAGGTGGACCTCCTGCACACCCAGGGCAAGCTGGCGAGCGTGGGGGAGCAGACCGCCCGGATCACCCACGACCTGCGCAACCCGCTGAGCGCCGCCCTCGCCGGGGTCGACCTCGTGGAGGAGGTGGCCCGCCAGGAGCCCGTGGACCGCGAGGAGCTCGACGAGGCCCTGGTCCTCACCCGCAAGGCCCTGGATCAGGTGCTCCAGCTCGTGCGGCGCGTGACCCGCCAGGCCCGGCGCGACAGCCTGGAGCCCACGACGCCCGTCGTCCTCGGGGAGGTGGCGAGCGAGGCGGTGACCCTGACGTCCCACCGGCTGCGCGGGGTGCCCGTGGAGATCGCCATCCCGCCGGGTCTGGCGGTGCAGGCGAAGCGCTCCGGGCTCGTGCGGGTGCTGGTGAACCTCCTGCTCAACGCCGGGGACGCCCTCACCGACCACCCCGCCCCCTGGATCCGGCTGGAGGGGCACACCGATGGCGAGCGGGTGCGGCTCGACGTCGTGGACGCGGGCGACCGACCTCCCGACCGGGTGCTGGAGTCCATGTTCCGCGAGCGCTTCACGACCCGCGAGGAGGGCACGGGGCTCGGCCTGCAGATCTGCCGGCGGCAGGTCGAGGCGGACGGCGGGACGATCGAGGTCGACCGGAAGGCCGCCCACACCACGTTCCACGTCGCGCTGCGCCGCGCGCTGTAAGCTCGGGCGGTCCCTCCCGTTGGCGGGGTGTTCCGGAGGTCTCCCCATGCTCTTCCTGTTGGCGCTCGCCTGCTCCACGTCCACCCGCGCCGCCCCTGCCGCCGATCTCGCCTGGGTGGACACCGCGTCGGCCGCAGCGCCGCTGTCCCTCACCGCCGCCGACGGCACGGGCCTGGCGCTCCGCGAGATGCGCGTGGAGGCCGTCGTGGACGGGCCGCTCGCCTTCACCGAGCTCCACCTCACCTTCGACAACCCGGAGGACCGCCGGATCGAGGGTCGCTTCGAGATCACGCTGCCCACCGGAGCCGCTGTGAGCCGGTTCGCGATGAAGATCGGCGAGCACTGGCAGGAGGGCGAGGTGGTCGAGCTCCAGGCCGCGCGCCGGGCCTACGAGGACTTCCTGCACCGTCGCTCGGACCCCGCGCTGCTCGAGTACGACGCGGGCAACGAGTTCCGCGCGCGGGTGTTCCCGATCGAGCCCCGGTCGAGCAAGGAGATCATCATCGCGTGGTCCCACGACCTCGACGTGGGCGAGCCCTGGTCGCTGCCCACCGGCGGTCTGCCGGAGCTCGGGCTGCTCGACGCGACCGTCTGGTCGGGCGGGAAGGCCCACCACCTCCGCACCGAGTACGCCGTCCCCGAGGGCGACCTCTCCCTGAGGGTCGACGCCCCCGCCCGGATGGCGATGCGGGGGGCCCACACGTCCGTGGTGCGTCTCCAGCCCGAGCTCACCGTGGGTGCGGACCCCCTGAAGGACGTCACGGTGCTGGTCGACACCAGCGCCAGCCGCGCCCTCGCGTTCGAGAGCGTGCTGGCCGACCTGAAGGCCGTCGTGGCCGCCGTGAAGGGCGACGTCCGGGTGGTCGCGTGGGATCAGTCTATCGAGACGGTGTACACGGGCCCCGCCAAGGCCTTCGGCACCCGCGAGCTCGACGTCCTCCGCCAGCGTGGCGCCATGGGGGCCTCCGACCTGAAGGCCGCGGTGGGCGGCATCGGGAGCCCCGACCGGCTCGTGGTGCTCACGGACGGTGTGCTCACGGCGGGCGCGCTGGAGTCCGGACCCCTCGTGGAGGCCGTGAAGGCCGCGAAGATCGGGCGCGTGGACGCCGTGGTCCGCGGGGGTGCGCGGGACGAGGCGCTGCTCGGGGCGTGGGTGGCCTCCGGGAAGCGGGATGGGGTCGTGCTCGACGCGGACGCCCTCGCCGCCGGGGAGCTCGGCCGTCGGCTGGCGCTCGGCACGGCGGGCGATCTCGAGGTGAGCATCCCGGGGGCCGAGTGGGTCTGGCCCCAGCGGGTCAGCGGCCTGCAGCCCGGCGACAGCCTCACCGTGTACGCGGATCTGGCGCGCAGCGCGGCGCTCGACCTGAAGCTCGACGGTCGGAGCGTCGGTCGTCTCCAGGAGGTCACCTCGGATGGGCCGCTGCTCGTGCGGGCGTCCGCGCAGGCCGAGATCGGTGCGCTGCTCGAGGAGAAGGGGCGTGCTGCGAGCGCCGAGGAACGGGACGCCATCATCGCGGAGATCGTCGAGGTCTCCACGCGCAATCGCGTGCTCTCGCCCCACACGGCCCTGCTCGTGCTCGAGACCGAGGACGACTACGCGCGGTTCGGCATCCCCCGCGATGCCCTCACGGACATCCTGGTCGTGAAGGAGGGTCGTCTGGACTGGATGGTCCGCAAGGCGCCGGTGCTGTTCCGGGATGGCGAGGCCGGCGAGGTGGAAGCGCCCGAGGACGACGAGCGGGTCGTCGAGACCAAGGAGGAGGAGAAGGCCAAGAAGACCGTGGCGGCCAACGAGGCTCCGGCCGAGCCCATGAGGTCGTCGAGCGCGCCGGAGATGGATCTGGCGCGTGACGCGGCGCCGGCCCCGCCGCCCCCGCCGGCACGGCAGTCTGCAGCGCCTTCGCCATCCCCGCGTCCCGAGCCCCGGATGCGGGAGGCGTCGCGCTCGTCCCGGCGGCACGCGGACGTGCGGGATGCCTTCGAGGAGGAGGCCGACGAGCGCATGGTCACGGGTGCGGTAGCCGAGGACAAGCCGGCTCAGGCGGACCCGCTGGCGGCGTGGGAGGGTGACTTCCGGCAGGCGAAGTCCCTGATGTTGGCGGGCGATCTGGTGGCTGCGGAGACCTTCGCCCTCGCGTGGCACGAGCGCACGCCGGGAGATCCGCTGGCCCTCATCGCTCTCGGCGAGATCTGGGAGGCCATGGGTCGCAAGGACGACGCGGCGCGGGCGTATGGCTCGCTGATCGACCTGTTCCCCTCCCGCGCGGACCTCCGGCGGTTGGCGGGCGAGCGCCTGGAGACCCTCGGTGACGTGGGGTTGCCGCTGGCGAGCGACACCTTCCGGATCGCCGTGTCCCAGCGGGCGGACCATCCGTCGGGCCATCGGCTGCTGGCGTGGGCTCTCGCGCGGCAGGGGGAGCACGCGGAGGCGCTGGCGGTGCTGCGCGCCGCGATGGAGCAGAGCTTCGACCGGTTCGAGGCTGCCCACCGCATCCTGCGCGAGGATGCCGCCATCATCGCGGCGGTCTGGAAGGCTGCCGAGCCCACGGCGGACGTGTCGGGGGCCCTGAAGGGACTGGACGTGCAGCCGGCCCGGCGCCCGGAGCTCCGGTTCGTGCTCGGGTGGGAGACGGACGCGAACGACGTGGACTTCCACATCTACGACGCGAAGGGCGGGCACGCGTACTACTCGGACCGCACGCTGAAGAGCGGGGGCACGCTCTACGCGGACATCACGACGGGCTATGGCCCGGAGTGCTTCGCGATCGAGGATCCGGAGGCGTTCCCGTACACCCTGCAGGCGCACTACTACAGCCGCGGGCCGATGGGTTTCGGCATGGGGACCCTGCATGTCATCGAGCACGACGGGAAGGGCGGCCTGCATCTGGAGGCGCGTCCGTTCGTGGTGATGACGGACGGCGCGTTCGTGCCGCTGGGTGACGTCGCGAAGTCGGCGTTCTGAGGGACGGAGCGGCGGTGCGACGGGGGTTGGAGTGCACGGCGGAGGGTAGACCCGGACTGGGGCGCTGCTTCACGGACGACCGGACGGTTCCGCCCCCACCGAGGCAAACGGGCGAGCCGGCTCGCCCGGGAAACTCGGTAGTCAGGGGCCGGGCGGAACCTGCCCGGGAGATCAGCTCAGGGGGCCCATTGGGGCCCCCCTCCGCCTCCCCCGCCCCGCCGCTACGCTGAGCCCGGCCGAGCGGAGCTCGGTCCGGCCTCTGGCGTGCCATCGGCCGTGCGCAACCTGGGGCGGGTCGACGAGGAGGAGAAGGGCACGGCGCACGACCGAGGCCGCGTCGTGGCTGCGCCCATTGGGCGCCCGGGCGTTTCGCACGACGGGGCGGGGATGACGCCGTGGGCGGAGTGCCGGGGCGGGGTAGACGGCCGGAGCGGCGGTGCGACAGGGGTTGGAGTGCTGGGGGTACGTCGGAGGGTAGACCCGGACTGGGGCGCTGCTTCACGGACGACCGGACGGTTCCGCCCGACTGGGGCGGAACCTGCCCGGGAGCTCAGCTCAGGGGGGCCTTGGGGCCCCCCTCCGCCTCCCCCGCCCCGCCGCTACGCTGAGCCCGGCCGAGCGGAGCTCGGTCCGGCCTCTGGCGTGCCATCGGCCGTGCGCAACCTGGGGCGGGTCGACGAGGAGGAGAAGGGCACGGCGCACGACCGAGGCCGCGTCGTGGCTGCGCCCATTGGGCGCCCGAGCGTTTCGCACGACGGGGCGGGGATGACGCCGTGGGCGGAGTGCCGGGGCGGGGTAGACGGCCGGAGCGGCGGTGCGACAGGGGTTGGAGTGCTGGGGGTACGTCGGAGGGTAGACCCGGACTGGGGCGCTGCTTCACGGACGACCGGACGGTTCCGCCCGACTGGGGCGGAACCTGCCCGGGAGCTCAGCTCAGGGGGGCCTTGGGGCCCCCCTCCGCCTCCCCCCGCCCCGCCGCTACGCTGAGCCCGGCCGAGCGGAGCTCGGTCCGGCCTCTGGCGTGCCATCGGCCGTGCGCAACCTGGGGCGGGTCGACGAGGAGGAGAAGGGCACGGCGCACGACCGAGGCCGCGTCGTGGCTGCGCCCATTGGGCGCCCGAGCGTTTCGCACGACGGGGCGGGGATGACGCCGTGGGCGGAGTGCCGGGGCGGGGTAGGCCCACACCCGCGCCGCGTCGTCCGGGATCCCCACAGTCCGTCCCACGCGCGTACCCAAACGCCACCATCCTCGACGACCTCCCCCGAGAACCCCAACGCCTCGACCCGGCACACAACCCCCTTCATCAGGACCCGGGCCTGAAGCCCAGCAGTCACAAGCTCGAAGGCGCAGGCAGACTCGCGCGCGAGGGTCCCACCCGCCCACGCCGACCCTCCGTGACCCCTCGTGCGCGATATGCCGACCGCGCCGAGGGCCGGCAAGGCCGCCAAAGCGGCCGCGCAGCGACCGGAGGGAGCGGAGTAAAGAGCTCCCCGCCGGGAGGCCGTCCGTTCACTCACGGCTTCCGGAACACCGCGAAGTCCGACCCCTCCACACCCGCCAATCCGAGAATCCCGAGCAATCCGCTGTCCGTCCACGCGCGTACGACGGCCTTCCACCCATCGACGACCTCCGCCTCGACCCCCACCTGAACGACCAGGCACACACCCCCCCTTCATCAGGACCCGGGCGTGCAGCCCAGCAGTCACAAGCTCGAAGGCGCAGGCAGACTCGCGCGCGAGGGCCCATCCGCCCACGCCGACCCTCCGTGACCCCTCGTGCGCGATATGCCGACCGCGCCGAGGGCCGGCAAGGCCGCCAAAGCGGCCGCGCAGCGACCAGAGGGAGCGGAGTGAAAGAGCTCCCCGCCGGGAGGCCGTCCGTTCACTCACGGCTTCCGGAACACCGCGAAGTCCGACCCTTCCACACCCGCCAATCCGAGAATCCCGGGCAATCCGCTGTCCGTCCCACGCGCGTACGACGGACTTCCACCCGTCGACCACCTCCCCGAAGAGCTCCGCAAGATCTGGCAAGTGCCGCCCCCCGCGCCGCCATACCGGGCAGCATCCAGGAGGTGACAGATGGAGCTCGGAGCATTCTCGGTGAGCCTGACGGTGAAGGATCTGGCCGCGTCCCGCGCGTTCTACGCCAAGCTCGGATTCCAGCCCATGGGCGGTGACCCCGACCAGGGCTGGCAGGTCCTGCGCAACGGGTCCGTGACCATCGGGCTCTTCCAGGGGATGTTCGAGCGCAACATCCTCACGTTCAACCCGGGCTGGGGCTACGGAGCCGAGCCCCTCGACCACTTCACCGACGTCCGCGACCTCCAGGAGCGCCTGCGCGCCGAGGGAATGGCGTTCGCCCAGGAGGCCGACACCAGCTCCACCGGCCCCGCCCACTTCGTCGTCGTCGACCCCGACGGCAACCCCGTCCTCGTCGATCAGCACGTCCCGCGACCGGCCTGACGGTATGCTCCCCGCATGATCGGGGTGGTGCTGGGTTCCGCGTTCGACGGTCTGGAGGCGGAGCTCGCGCCCCATGCCGTCCCGACCGCGTGGGGAGCCGTGACGCTGCACCGCGCGCCGCGCGGCTGGGTGCTGTTCCGACACGGCCTGCCCCACCGCTGGCTCCCGAACCAGATCCCCTGGCGCGCCCACGCCGCCGCCCTCGCCGAGGTCGGCGTGCAGTCGCTCCTGGTGACCAGCTCGGTCGGGCTCCTGCAGCCCGACCTCCCCCTCGACACCCCGCTCGTCGTGGACGACCTCGTCTGGCTCGACAACCGCCTGCCCGACGGCACGGCCGCCACGATGTTCACCGAGCCCACCGTGGGCCAGGGCCACCTCGTGCTCGAGGAGGGCCTGTTCTCCCGCGCCCTGACGGCCCAGGTGGAGTCCCTGGCCGCCACACACCGCATCCCGCTCGGCCCGCGGCGCGTCCGGTTCTGGTACGCCCCCGGCCCGCGCACCAAGACCGCCGCCGAGAATGCCGTGCTCGCCGGCATGGGCCTCGACGTGAACAGCATGACCCTCGCCCCCGAGGTCGTGCTCGCCAACGAGCTCGGCATCACGTGCGCCGCCGTCGTCACCGGCCACAAGCCCAGCGGGCCGGGCATGGGCGAAGACGCCGTGCGCGCGTCCCTCGTGCGAGCCCGCACCGCCCAGGAAGCCCTCGTCCGCGCCTTCCTGTCCGCCGGCGAGTCCGTCCCGTTCGCCAACCACCTCTACCGGTACGGTCCATGACCCCCGAGGACGCGCTCCACGCCGCCCGGGAGCTCGGGTTCCCCGCCACCGACGCCCGGGTTCTCTCCGGAGGGGCGCTGAACCACGTGTTCCGGGTGACGGGTGAGGGCACCGCCATCCTCAAGCACGCCCCGCCCCACGTCGCCGCCGTGCCCGAGGTGCCCCTCGACCCCTCCAGGAGCGGCTTCGAACGCACCGCCCTGCAGGCGCTCCACGACGAGCTGGCCGACGTGCCGGGCGACATCCGCGTGCCCCGCGTGCTCGGCGCCGCCGGCTCCACGCTCCTGCTCGAGGACCTCGGCGACCTGCCCGACCTCTCCTCCGCCCCGCACCGCGCCGTGGAGCTCGGTCCCTTCCTCCGCCGCCTGCACACCCGGAGCGCCCAGCAGCCCGACCTGGCCGGACGATTCCGCAACGACCCCGTGCAGCACACGCGCCACGCGGTCCAGTACCTCGCCCTGGGTGCGTGGGTCCCAGCGCTCGCGGACCGGGGCCGCCAGCTCGGCGAGACCTTCCTGGAGCCCGGGAGGTGCCTGATCATGGGTGACCTCTGGCTCCCGAGCGTGCTCGTGGGCCCGTCCCTCGCGGTGATCGACTGGGAGCTCTGCCACTGGGGCCGACCCGCCCAGGACCTCGGGCACCTGGTCGCCCACCTCTGGATGCGCGCCCACGTCGACGGCACACCGTCGGTCCACGAAGCGTTCCTGGAGGCGTACGGCCCCGTCGACCCCGAGGAGCACGGTCTCCTGTACGCTCACGCGGGTGCCGAGATCCTGGCCCGTGTCCACGGTCCCTTCCGCGGCTCCGGCCCCTACGCGACCACGTCGGCGGCCGTGCTCGAGGAGGCCGACCAGCAGGGGCGTCGCTGGGTTAGGGCCTGGCGATGAACCCCGTGCACGCCGGCCTGTACGCCCACCTCGGCGCCTTCCTCGAGGACGTCTGCCTCACCTGGAAGTCCGAGACCGCCCTGATCGAGGCGTCCCGGCACCGCGAGGTCCACCGCTGGACCTACGCCCGCTTCCGCGCCGAGGTCGGCCGGGTCGCGGCATGGCTGCTGGCCCAGGGCCACGCGCCGGGAGACCGGGTCGCCATCGTCGCCACCAACCAGTCCCGGTGGCTCGTGACGGCCGCCGCCGTGTTCCGGGTGGGCGGGGTCGTCGTGCCCCTCGACTACAAGCTCACCCCCGCCGACGTCGACGTCCTGCTCGGGCTCGCCCGCCCGCGGCTCCTCGTCGCCGAGCACGGCCTCGGGCGCAAGCTCGCCTGGGAGGGTGCGCGCCTGGTGATCGAGGCGCCCGAGCGCGCCGAGCTCCCCGCGGGCCACACCCGCTTCGAGGCCCTCCCGGACGCCCCGCCGCCGCCCGTCGTCGATCGTGGCCGCGAAGACCCCGCCGCCGTCGTCTACTCGAGCGGCACCGGGGGCACACCCAAGGGCTGCGTGCTGCCCCACCGCGCCTATCTCGCCCAGCTCGAGGCGCTCCTGGCCCTCTACCCCATGCAGCCCGGGCAGCGGTTCTTCAGCTTCCTGCCGACGAACCACGCCATCGATTTCATGTGTGGCTTCCTCGCACCCTTCGCCTGTGGGGCCACCGTGGTGCACCAGCGCACCCTGCGCGCCGAGCACCTCCGGGGCACCCTGCAGCGCTACCAGATCACGCACATGGCCGCCGTGCCGAGGCTCCTCGAGGCCTTCCGGGACGGTGTGCAGGAGAAGCTCGACGCCCTCCCGGCCTGGCAGCGGCTCGCGGTGGACGGGCTCGTGGCCGCCAACGCCGCCGCCACCGAGCGTCGCCCGCTGCCCGCCCTCTCCCAGAACCTCCTCGCACCCGTGCTGGCGGGCCTCGGCGGGAAGCTCGAGCTCGTGTTCGTCGGGGGGGCGTACGTCCCGCCGGACCTCGCGACGTTCTTCTACCGGATCGGGGTGGGCGTGGTGATCGGGTACGGGCTCTCCGAGGCGTGCACGGTCGTCACTGTGAACGACATGGCACCCTTCCGTGCCGACAGCGTCGGGCCCGCCGTGCCCGGCGTGGAGGTCCGCGTGCTGCGGGCCGGGGCGGACGGGGTCGGTGACGTGGAGGTGCGCGGGCCGACGCTGATGTCGGGGTACGACGGGGCCCCCGAGCTCACGGCGGCCGCCTTCACGGAGGACGGCTGGCTGATCACCGGCGACCGCGGCTGGCTGGATGCGGCCGGGCACCTGCACCTGGTGGGCCGGTCGCGGGACATGATCGTCACGCCGGGCGGGAAGAACGTGTACCCGGAGGACGTGGAGGGGGCCTTCGGAGGGCTGTCCGCCGAGGAGATCGCGGTGTTCGCGGCGGACTGGCTCTGGCCGGACGGCGCGAAGCTCGGGGCGGAGCAGCTGGTGGCCGTGGTGCGCGGTGACGTCCGCCTCCCCGAGGTGGCGGCGGCCAACCGGAAGCTCCCCGAGCACAAGCGGGTGGCGGGGGTGCTACGCTGGGACGAGGAGTTCCCGCGCACGGCGTCCATGAAGCTGAAGCGGGCCGTCCTGGCCGAGCAGATCCGGTCGACGGTGGGCCGGGGGGCGCTGGAGTCGCTCTGATCCACGGGGTCAGAAGCCTCCTCCAGCTTCGACCTCCTCCCACGGGATCCCGAGCTTCTGGGTGGCGATGCAGCGGACCATCCCGGCGTGCACCGTGTCGGCGGCACCGAGGCGGGCCAGGTCGGCCAACCGCTCGCGCACGGCGTCCAGGTCCCCTCCATCGACCGCCTGCTCGATCCTCGCGAGGAGGAACCAGGTTCCCTCGGCCTTCTCCTTCCGCGAACGCCGGACGCTCGGCCGGTCCAGACCGAGCACGTCGATCGTGGCGCGCCCGCGCACGGAGCCCCCGAAAGCCTCGACCGCACCGAGCTCATCGAAGGCGAGGTGCTCAGCGGGATCGTCCGTGCCGTACGGATCGAGGACCAGCGGTGCTTCGGTGGCCTCCTGCCCGGGCTCTGGCGCCGTCAGGTGGCCTCCCTCGATGGGGAAGGCAGCGTTCTTCCAGATACGATTGCAGATCTGGCAGGTCGCCATGTAGTTCGACCACTCGTAGGCGAGCCACCAGTACCCGCTGGCGTGGGTGCCGGGAGTCGGCGGCTCGAGGAACCGTCGGCCGCGGACGTTGTTCAAGGACTCCAGCTCCTCGCCCAGATGCTCGGGATCGACCAGGTAGGCGGCGTTCTTGGGCCGGTAGTGCTCCACGTCTCCGTAGTCGGTCACCATGCGCTCGCAGTAGGCGCACCGCTGGTCCTGGTGCGCGAAGTACGCGTCCTTCACACCGGTCTGCCAGATCTCGTTCTGCTCGATGTACGCCCCGATGCGCGCGATGTCCGGGGTCCCGTCCTCGCGCACCAGGGCCGCCACGGCCACACGATGCGGAGCGGCCCGCGCCTCGAAGGCGGTGCGCCCGTCCTCCGGCCGGCTCGGGTACCGGATCACTTCCGCGCGGCCCGGATCCGCGAGAGCTTTCCGGCGAGCCCCTCGAGCCCGGACTTCGCGGCCTCTTCGAGCAACTCACGGTCCTCGGGGGTCGCGCCGAAGACGCTCAGGCGATCTCGCAGCGTGCTCTCCAGCTCCTGACGTCCCGCGTCGTCCCGCGGGGTGCCACGCCGGAGGAGGTCGGCGTGCTCCCTCAGCTTCTCCACGGTGTCGGGGTCGTAGGTGGTGGACAGCCCGAACCACGGGCCCGTGAGGAGGTCGTCGACGTCGGCCCCGAGCGGCGGGTCGATCTGGCGGCTCGTGACCGACCCGTCGTCGTGGCGCCGGAGCACGTGGACCTCGCCGGGTCGGGCGCCCTGGATGGTGAGCGGGTTGTGCGTGGTGACGACGAAGGACGTGACCGGGAAGGTGTCGCGGATCTCCTGGAGGATCGTGCGCTGCCAGCGGGGATGGAGGTGCAGGTCGATCTCGTCGACGAGCACGAGGGCGACCATCCTGTCCCGGAAGTCGCCGTCGACGAGGTCCGCGTGGACGTGGGACCAGCGCGCGATGAAGTCGAGGGTCCACCCGAGCGTGGTGAGGTAGCCGTCGGCGAGGTCGGCGAGGGCGCACTCCCGGACGGCGGGTCCGCGCACGGTGACCTCGTCGGAACCGACCTCGAGGGACTCGATGCCCGGCAGCAGGGCCAGGACGGTCTGCACGACGCTCTCGAAGAAGGCCTGGGGCGCGCCGCCCCCGGACTTCAGGGCCGCGTGCTCACGGTTGCGGAGCCAGGTCTCGGCGTGGATGAGGCGGGCATTGGGGTCGAAGAGCGACGGCACGAACCAGACGCGGTCCAGCTCCCCCGCGACCGGTGGGTCGAAGCTGACGTCGCGATCGGGCCCCCCGAGGGCTCCGCCTCGCCGCGAGCCATACCCGAGCACGTCCCGCCCGACCGCCGGAAACGTGGTCTCGGCCCTCTCGATGTTCTTTGCGTTGGACGGAAGGGTCCGCCACTGCGACCTTCCGGACGGCTCTGCGAGATGGAGCGTATACTCCCGGCTGGCGACGCCGCGGCACGGCACGGCACCGTCCTCCGATCGCGGGCGCAATGCCTTGGCGACCGCCTGCAGGATCGTCGTCTTCCCGGAGCCGTTCTCGCCCAGCAGCACGGTCCACTGCCCCCGACCGGGCTCGGGGGCCTGGAAGTCGAGGGTGAGCTCCGGGATCCCCCGGACCGCACGCAGCTCCAGCCTCTCCAGCACGATGGGCTCCACGCCACCTCCTCCGGGATCCTATCCGGGAACGTCCCTTCCGGGAGCCCCGACCGAGCCGTGCGCCGACGCGTTAGGTGCGCCCTTCGCCGAGAGGGAACATGCGCGTCCTCGTGAACCCCGCCGCAGGCGGCGGCCGTGCCGGGAAGCTGGCGGCCAGGTGGCTCGACGGCCTCGACGTCGACGTGCGCACCACGGTCGGACCCGAGCACGCCACCGCCCTCGTCCGCGCAGGACGGGAGGCCGGCGAGTCCGTGTTCGTCGCCGTCGGCGGCGACGGCACCCTCTTCGAGGTCGTCAACGGCGCCCTCTCCGCAGGGTCCGGCCGCCCCACCGTCGGCATCCTGCCCCTCGGCACCGGCAACTCCTTCGGCCGCGACATCGGCGTGAACGGCCCCGAGGACGCCCGCCGCGCCCTCGAGGACCGCACCACCCGCACCGTCGACGTGCTCCGCCTCGTCCACGACGACGGCGAGCTGTTCTCGATCAACCTCACCGGCCTCGGGTTCTCCGCGGCCGCCGGGTCCCTCACCAACCGCCGGTTCAAGCGCTTCGGCGCGTTCGGCTACGTGTTCGCCGTGCTCGTCGAGCTCTCCCGGCTCTCCGCCCCCGTCGTGCGCTACCGGGTCGACGGTGCGGACTGGGTCACCGAGCCCCTCGTCATGCTCTCGTTGTGCAACAGCCAGTACACCGGCGGGGCCATGCAGATGGCCCCGGGAGCCGCCATCGACGACGGCCGGCTCGACCTCGTGCGCCTCGGGCCCATGTCGCGCACCGCGTTCCTGCGGGCCTTCCCGAAGATCTTCGCGGGCACCCACCTCGACCTGCCCAACGCCGGTCTCGTCCGCTGCACCGGCGTGGACCTCGACCTGCCCGGCCCCGTCGACGTCATGATCGACGGCGAGGTCCGCTCCCTCCACCTCACCCGCGTCGAGGTCCTGCCCGGCGCCCTGGAGGTCCTGTGTCCGACGTGAGCGTCGAGCTCGATCCCGTCCGCAAGCGCGATCACCTCGTGTCCGCGGCCCTCTGGGGCGCCGGCATGGCGTGGATGGTCCCCATGCTCGGCACCATGACCGCCCTGAACGCCACGGTGCTGCCGTCCCACCGCACCGAGCTCCTGAACCGCCTCTACTGCCGCGGCCAGATCGCGCTCACGGGGTCCCGCTGGAAGGCCGTCGTCGACCCCGCCGTCGACCCCGCGCAGCCCTACATGTTCTGCCAGAACCACACGAACCTCTTCGACCACGTCGCCCTCTACGACGCCACCCCGCACTTCAAGCAGGGCCTCGAGCTCGAGAAGCACTTCGACATCCCGGTGTACGGCTGGTTCATGAAGGCCCGGGGCACCATCCCGGTCCGGTCGGGGAAGGAAGGGCAGACGCCCGAGATCATGCAGAACATGCGCGACGAGATCGCCCGCGGGCACTCGATCCTCGCCTTCCCCGAGGGGCACCGCACCCTGGACGGTCGCGTGGGGCCCTTCCGCCGCGGGGTGTTCTTCATCGCCCGCGACCTCGGCATCCCCATCGCGCCCGTCGCGGTGACCGGGATGTACCGCGTGAACCGCAAGGGCAGCTGGCTCATCCGGCCCGGCCACGAGGTCACGGTGTACGTGGACGCCCCGATCCCCACGAAGGGCCTGCCGGACAGCGCCATCCCCGAGCTCGCCGAGCAGGTCCGCGACGCCATCGTGGCCCGCGTGGACGCGTACTGGCAGGGCGCATGACCCGCTCGAAGCGCGCGGAGGAACGGCGCAGCCAGATCCTGGAGCACGCCCTCCTCGTCTTCGCCCACCAGGGCTACCACGGGGCCTCGGTGAGCGACATCGTGAAGGCCGCAGGCGTCGCGCGCGGGACGTTCTACCTGTACTTCGACAGCAAGGAGGCCGTCTTCCGCGAGCTCCTCGACGAGCTGCTCTCCACCCTGCGGTCGAGCGTGCGCGGCATGGACATCGGGCCGTCCGCCGCACCCATGCAGGAGCAGCTCCAGGGCATCCTGGTGCGGATCCTGCGCACCGCCGAGAGCAACCGCGCCCTCACCCGCATCATCTTCCGGGAGGCCGTGGGCCTCGACGAGGCCGTGGACGCCAAGCTCCAGGGCTTCAACGATGGGCTGCAGGCCTGGCTCGTGGCGGCCCTCACGGTGGGCGAGGGCCTCGAGCTCGTGCGCCCGACCGACCGGGACGTCGCCGCGACCTGCATCCTGGGTGCCGTGCGGCAGGTCATCGACCGCTACGTGGTCCAGTCGGACGCACCGCTGGACGCAGAGTCCATCGCCGCCGCCGTGGTGCGCTTCAGCCTCGAGGGGCTGGCGTGAAGGAGCTGGCGGGCGGGATCCACACCCTCGCCGGCCCGCTGCGCTTCCTGGGTCTCGAGGTGGGCGCGCGCATGACGGTGCTGGAGCTCGACGGGGGGCTGCTCGTGCACTCGCCCCTCGGCGTGGAGCCCGAGACGCTCGCCCCTCTCGGCGAGGTGCGCTGGGTGGTCGCGCCCAACAAGCTCCACCACCTCTTCGTGGGCCCGTGGGTCGCGCGGGGGGCCGAGGGCTGGGCGGCCGCCGGACTGCCCCAGAAGCGGCCGGACGTCGCGTTCACGGGTGTGCTGGAGGGCGACGTGCAGCCCTTCGGCTCCGACGTCGAGGTCGTGCCGCTCACGTGCTTCGGGCTCACGAACGAGGTCCTGCTGCACCACCGGCCGAGCCGCACGCTGATCACGACCGACCTCGTGTTCAACGTGCCGCCCACGGCCCCGTGGCTCACCCGGGCCGCGTTCACCTGCGCGTGCGCCTACCCGGGCTGCCGGACGTCCCTGCTGGAGCGGGTGGCCATGGACCGCGGGTGCGCCCGTCAGGACTTCGCCCGCATCCTGGACCTCGACTTCGACCGGCTGATCATGGCGCACGGCGAGGTCGTCGAGACGGGCGGCAAGGACGCTCTGGCTGCGGCGTTCGCCTGGTTGGGACAGCCCGCGACCGAACTCAGAGGTCCATGATCCAGGCGGCGCGCCAGGTGGCCGTCGCCTCGGGCAGCGCGGTGAACGCCACCCGCGGGCGCGCACCGCCGACCACCGCGGGGTCGCCCACCGCCACGAGGCCCGTGCGGAGCTCCCGTACGGGGCCTCCGTCCGTGGGGACCACGCGCAGCACGGACACCTCGCCGCGTCCCGGCGCGACGATCACCGCGTCCCGCTCGGGCGTGAGCGCCAGCCGGGCGGTCGGCAGGCGGACGTCGCTGGCGAGGACCTTCGGGCCCGAGCCGTCCTCGACGAGCAGATCCCAGGCGGCGTCGCGCTGCTGGAGGTACACGACCCGCCCCGCAGCGTCGAAGGCCGGACGGGTCTGCACGCCCGGCCGCACGGCGACCTCGACCTCCTTCCCGTCGGCCTCGCGCACCCAGATGTCCAGGTCGCCCTTGCCGCGCGCGAACGCCACCCGGGCATCGCCGACGTCCCAGGCGGGCCAGGCCTCCTGGGCGGCCGTGTGGGTCAGCGGCGTGACCGGCGCCTGGGGAGGCTCGCTGGTGCCGTACGCCATGACGTCGGCCTGCTCGCCCCCCACGAAGGCCAGGCGGCCGCCCGGACCGATGGTCGGGTAGGCGAGGTCGCCCTGCACACGGTCCACGGAGAGGAGCTCGTAGCCCGCGCTCATGACGACGAAGTACAGGCGGGACGCCGAGCCCTCGTGGCGGCCCTCGAACACCAGCGACCCCTCGCAATGCCACACGGGGTGCGCGTAGTGGGGATGCGTGGCGAAGGGGGAGCTCCCCGGCATGGTCACCCGGACGAGCTCCCCGGGTGGACCGGCCCAGAGGCCGCTGTGGCGGTCCATGTCGCCGACCTGGACGGCCAGCTTCTCGCCATCCGCCGACCACGCGAGGGCCAGGGCATGGGCCTCGACGTCGATCGGCACCCGCTCGGGCGTCCCCGCGGAGGCCGCGAGGACGAGCGCGATCACCGGTGGTGCGCGGGGTTCGGGTGGCCGAGCTGGGCGATCCGCACGAGCTCCGCATCCGTCGGGCAGACGTCCGCCGCCTTGCGGCCGCAGGCGCTGCAGGAGCCGTGACCCTCCTCCTCGAGGCGCGCAGCCCCCCCGCAGGAGCCGGTGAGCTCGCGGTCCGAGAGGATGACCCCGATCGACAGGCCCGCCATCGCGAGCCCGAACAGGCCGACCGTGAGCAGGATCTCCATGCGTCCTCCAGGCTCCAGCCGTAACCCGCACACGCCGACGTCGCCTGCGTGAGCTAGGTTCTCCGCGGAGGCGACTGCGTGCGGACCCCCCTGCTGATCCTCGGGCTCTCGGCCTGCGCACCAGAGCCCCCTCCGCCCGTGCTCGCCGACCTCGAGCTCCCGGGTGGCGAGCGCTTCACCCTCCATCCCCCGGTGGTCGGGCAGGGCACGGACGTCCGGCTCACCCTGGACTCCCTGCGGAGCTCCCTGTCCTTCGAGAGCACCACCCTCGACCTCGCCAACGACGGGCTCGAGCTGGCGAGCTTCGCCGTGCTGGACGGCTTCACCGCGACGGCCGAGCTCTCCGTCGCCCCCGACGCACCGACCGGGCCACTCGACGCCACCCTCGTGGTGGACGGGTCCACCTGGGTCCTGGAGGACGCCCTCACGGTCATCGAGGAGCACCTCGAGGTCGACCCCGGCCAGGCCCGGATGGGCGAGGTGGCGTCCGTGCGGATCACGGGCGTGGGGACGGACTGGGAGCCCGGGACCACCTGGGCGCGGTTCGGCCAGGACGTGCAGACGGTGTCCGTGGAGGTCGAGAGCCCCACGTCGCTGGTGGCGCGCATCGCCGTCGCGGGGAACGCGCTGCCGGGCGACCGCGACGTGGTGGTGGAGAGCGGGGGCACGCCGCTCGTGCTCTACGGCGGCTTCACCGTCGATCGCGTCGTGCTGACGGCCTCCTTCGACCCCCCGGTCGTCTCCCAGGGCGAGGAGGTCGACGTGGTCATCGAGGCCGTGAACACCCACTTCGACCCCGGCTTCGCCCCCGAGCAGGTCCAGTTCTGGCGGCAGACGAGCCCCATCGCGGACTTCACCTGGCTCGCCTTCGAGGCCGTGAGCGACACGCGGATCGAAGGGCGGATGAAGGTCAGCAACGCCGCGAGCGCGGGCTTCCGCGACGTCTTCCTGGACGGCGCGGCGGAGGATCTCCTGGTGCAGGACGCCTTCGAGGTGCTGCCGGTGGCCCCCGACCCGCTGAACGCCTTCTTCGCGCGCGGGTTCGACGTGCGCCGCACGCTGCACGCGGACGGCTCCACCACCGACGACGTGGTGGCCTTCGCGACCTTCATCGTGCCCCTGGATCCCCCGTGTGGGCCGCCCTTCTCACCCCCTTCGGGCCCGGTGCCCTTCGACATCGAGGGGGTCTTCGTGGCACCCACACCACCGGAGGCCATCGACTGTCCCGAGCCCCTGACGATCGACGCCGGCGAGCACGTGTTCTTCGAGTCGCCCACGAACGTGGTGACGCTCCACCGCGACGTGTCGGGACCCACCGGTCAGATCGTGTACCGGGGCCGCGACCTGACCCTCGCCGACTACCACTTCGGGCAGACCTACTCGATCCGGGTGAGCGGGAGCCCGGACGGCATCCCGGCCTTCACGGTGGACGACGCCCAGCCCACCGTCCCGATGGACTACCGCGTAACCACGCCCCTCGCGGGCACGACCCACGACCGCTTCGAGCCCCTGCCGCTCGCCTGGACCCCCGCAGGGGTCTACCCCACCGGCCTCTTCACGATGTCGGTCACGGGCACCCTCGACGCCACCGGGCAGGGCGCGATGGCCGCCGTCCTGCCGTTCGACGACGGCACCTGGACCTTCGGCAGCGGCACGCTGTCCCAGCTGGCCGCCGGCCCCGTGCGCTTCCAGGCGATCTCCGCCGTGGAAGGTCGGATCTGGCAGCTCCCGGTGAACGGCTGGAACCACCAGGGCGACTCCACCCTGGTCACCACGGCCGCCTTCACCCTCGACTGAGCTGGTCACCCGGCGCTGCGGGCGTCCTCGATCCACCAGAGCAGGGCGGCGCGCCGGAGATCCAGCATCGACCCGTGCCCGAGCTTCCGGCGCAGGTTGGCCTGGTGGGCCTCGACGGTCTTCGTGCTGATGTGGAGCACGTGGGCGATGCCCCCGGAGCTCTCGCCCTTCCCCATGAGCCGGAAGATCTCGAGCTCCCGGGGCGAGAGCGAGCCCATGGGGTCGATGGTGTCGCCACCGCCCGCCAGCCGCCGCGCGACCCCCTGCAGCACGCGCTGGGACAGGAAGATCTCCCCCCGCCGCACCACCTCCACCGCGCGCAACAGCTGACCGGGCGCGTCGGTCTTGGCGAGGAACCCGCTGGCCCCCGCGCGCACGCACCGCTCCGCGTAGAGTTCCTCGTCCAGCATGCTCACGACCAGGAGCCGCGCGTGGTGCTTCAGCCCGAGCGCCCGCTCCAGCAGGCTGGTCCCGCTGATGTCCGGGAGGTCCAGGTCGAGCGTGACGAGGTCGCAGCGCGCGATCAGCGCGAGGGCCTCGGAGGCGTCGGCCGCCTCCCCCTCCACGATCACGTCGGGCAGCTCGCGCAGGAGGGCACGGATGCCGAACCGGAACAGCGGGTGGTCGTCCACGATGCCGATGCGGAACGTCACGGGTTCGCCTCCTCGAGGTCGGGGGCCGGAGGGGGGAGCAGGAGCTCGAAGCGGCCGCCACGGCCGGGCTCGAGGCGGACATCCAGAGCCCCGCCGAGCCTGCGTGCGACGCGGTGCACCAGGGCGAGCCCGAGGCCCGTGCGCCGCGAGCGGGCACCGGGACCCGCGCCGTCGTCCTCGACCACCAGCGCGCGCCCGTCGAGGCGGGCCTCGTGGCGCACCTGGACCCGGAGGGGCCGGCCCGGGCGGGCTCCGTGGCGGACGGCGTTGTCGACGAGGTTGTCGAGCACGACCTCGACGAGCGGGGCGTCGACCGCGACCAGCGGCCCGCCCACGGCCTCGACGACGAACACCACACCGTCGTGCTCGGCAGCCAGCCGCCGCCGCGCGGCCGCGCACCACGCGTCCAGATCGAGATCCGCCGGACGGGTGGGCCCCCCGGCGAGCCCCGCGAGCCGGAGCAGGGCGTCGACCCTCGAGAGCGATCCCGCCACGCAGGCCGTCACGAAGTCCCGATCCACCTCCCGCTGGCCCGCGAGCCCCAGGGCGGCGGCGAGGAGGGGCTGCCGGAGGTCGTGGGCGATGGAGAACGCGAGGGCATCGAGCTCGGCCTGGCGATCGAGCAGGACCTCCCGCTCGCGGTCCACCTCCGCCTCGTAGCCCTCGAAGAGCCCGCGCAACCACGTGCCGTCCGGATGGGACGCACAGATCGCCTCCAGGCGCCGTCGATCCACTTCAGTCGGGCGCACGGGTGCCCAGGCCCGCTGCACGATGGGTCGGCCCACGGTCTCTCTCCCCCGTTGACAGTGTACAGGGGGCCCAGGTGGCCAATGCAGCGAACAGACCGTTGCAGACCACCGAACACCTAGGGAAGACCCCGATGTGCCGGGAGGAGATCGCCCGAGGATCCACCGGGGATCCACCCTGCATCAAGTTCGGGTAAAGCCCGATGCCCCGGAAACCGATGCGCCCCTACGATCGAACCGTCGGGAGGGAACGACGCATGCGCATCCAGGCAGCCAAGCGGCTGATGACGCTGAAGGTCGTCTACTATGGGCCTGGTCTATCCGGGAAGACGACCAACCTACATTCACTTCACGCTCTCACTGCCGACACCCAGCGCGGCGCGCTGGTCCAGCTCGACACCGAGACCGAGCGCACCCTGTTCTTCGACTACTTCCCCGTGGTGCTCGGGAAGATCGCAGGATTCAGGGTGAAGGTGGACTTCTTCACGGTCCCCGGCCAGTCGTTCTACACGGCCACCCGCAAGGCCGTGCTCCAGGATGCCGACGGGATCGTCTTCGTCGCGGACTCCGGGTCGCGGCGCGAGGAGGCGAACCTCCAGTCGCGCGAGGACATGGTGGAGACCCTCGCCTCGATGGGCCGCACGCTGGAGGACGTCCCGCACGTCTACCAGTGGAACAAGCGCGACCTCGACGACGTCCTGCCCCTGCGCGTGATGAACGCGCAGCTCAACCCCGAGGGTGCGACCGCCATCGAGGCCGTGGCGTCCGCCGGGACGGGCGTGATGGAGACCCAGAAGGCCATCCTCGCCGAGGTGGTGAAGGCCATCCAGGCCGAGCTGAAGCGAGCCCGCCATGCCTGACGTGCTTCTGGCGGGGAACCTCGGGGCGGTCAGCCTCGCGTCCCTCCTCCAGCTCGCCGACTCCGACGGGCTCACCGGTTGCCTCAACGTGGGTGGCGGTGAGCTCGATCTCTACGACGGCGTGCTCGTAGGGGCCCGGTTCCACGGGCTCGACGGCATGGACGCCGCCATCGAGGCCCTCGTGCGCGCCTCGGGTCCCTTCCGCATCGACGATGTGACCCGCCCGCCGGGCACCGCGCTCATGGCCACCCACTCCCTCATCGTGGAGAGCTTCCGGGTGGTGGACGACCTCCACCGGTTCGGGCCGATGGTGCTCGCCGAGGGCACCACCGAGGCGCTGCCCGCCGACGGCCAGCGCCCTGTCGCCCGGCTCGTGACCGACCATGGCCTCCAGCTCGTACGGGTGTTGCCGGCCCTGTCGGCGCTCCAGGATGCCGGTCGCCTGCGGCCCCTCGCCCACGCCGGTCCCGTCGAGCTCGAGCACCTCCAGATCGGCGGAGCCCCCGCTCCCGTCGAGATGCCCACGCCCGTCGTCGAGACCGGGCCCGTCGTGCCCGCCCTCGGCTTCGACGACCTGCTCTTCCAGGCCCGCCGTCTCGCCCGCCAGCGCAGGTTCGACGAGGCCATCGCCCACATGAACGCAGCCCTCGAGCAGCAGCCGGGGAGCCGCATCGCCCTCCAGAACCTGAAGCGCATCCAGACGCTCCAGAACACCGCCACCTGACAGGAGTCACCATGTCGCGTACCGACCAGATCACCAAGATCATCCGCTCCCTCTCCAACAACACGCCCGACGTCGAGGGAGCCGCCGTCATCGACAACGACGGCCTGATGATCGCCAGCGCGCTGTCCGCCGACCTCGACGAGGACAGCGTGGGCGCCATGGGCGCCGCCCTCCTCGGCCTCGGCGAGCGCATCGTGTCCGAGCTCGAGCGCGGCAGCTTCGAGCTGGTCATGATCCGCGGCGACAACGGGTTCGTCATCCTCACGCGCTGCGGCAGCGAGGCCGTGCTCGCCTGCCTCGCGTCGACGGGCGCCAAGCTCGGTCTCATCTTCCTCGACCTCAAGCGTTCCGCCAAGGAACTCTCGTCCCTGCTGGGGTGACCGATGGCCTCCGAGCGCATCCAGGAGCGGGTGACGTCCCTGCTCGCCGCCACGAACGACGCCGGGGGGTACCCGAGCTCCCTCGTGTGCACCCAGGACGGCCTGGTCATCGCGTCCGCCGGTGAGGACGAAGCCGAGTACACGGCCGCCGTGGTGAGCCTGTTCGACGACGTCCTCGTCCGGGCGCGCCGGGACCTCGGCTTCACCGACGTCGACGAGGTGGCCCTGCTCGATCCGGCCCGCGGGCGGACCGTCATCCGCCCCCTGCCGCTCGACTCGGGCCAGACGCTGTTCCTCGTCGTCAAGGTACCGCCTCGCGCGACCTGGCGACGCCACACCAACATCCTGCGCAAGCAGCTCGCCGAGATCCTCGAGACGCTCGTCCGGGAGGCGTCGTGAGCGAGCGGCGCGTCAACGTCTCCGAGGAGGACTGGGGCGCCCTGCTCTCGGTCCTCGCGGACGACGCCCTGGACGACGACGCGTTCGACCTCGACGAGGACGACTCGCTCGACGAGCTGCTGGCCCCCTCGGACGAGGTCCGGAACGTCTCCCGGCGGATCGCCGGCCAGTACGTGGAGATCCTCGCCACCTTCGCCGCCGGCGCCTTCGGGCGTCGCACGGATCCCGTGTCGCTCAGCCGCGCGGGGACCGCCGTGGACGCCCTCCTCCGCCTGGCGTCGGCCGCGGGCGACACCGACCAGGAGGCGCTCCTGCACGAGCTCCTCGACCTCATCGGGCCCGCCACGTCCGGCCCCGCCAACAGCCGCACGCGGCAGAACGCCCTCGCCCAGCTCCGCGACTGGCTGCCCCGCTTCGGAGCCACCCTCGAGCACGAGGACGCCGAGCGGCTCACGAAGCTCGTGCAGTGGGACCGCGGCACCGTGCCCCTGCTCGAGGAGCTCCGCGGCCTGACGGGCATCGGGCCCAAGCGGCTCCAGCGCCTCTACTCCGCCGGGCTGTTCACCATCGACACGGTCGCCGCGTCCGATCCTGCCGACGTCGCCGCCGTGACCGGCATCCCGCTGAACCTCGCCGAGGAGGTCGTCGACGCCACCCGCCGCTACGCGAGCGCCGAGCGCATGCGCTTCCTGGAGGAGCTCCGGGAGGGTGCCGTGCGCCTGCGTCGCATGCTGGCTGTCGTGCCCGACGACTCCACCGAGTTCCGAACGCGCGCCACCTCCGCCCTCGAGGAGGTCGAGCGCACCCTGCAGACCCTCAAAGTCCCGGAGACCCCATGACCTGGACCGATCTCGTCGACGCCGTCGCCACCCGCACCGGCATCCCCCGAAGCCAGGTGAAGGCCGTCCTCAAAGGCCTCGCGGAGGAGGTGCGCGACGCCCTGCTCCGCGGGGAGACCGTCAGCGTGCGTGGCCTCGGGAGCTGGAGCCGCGCCTGGCGTCAGGGCCGCGTCGTGCGCTCGGTGACCAACCGGCGGAAGATGTGGATCGGAGGGCGGCACCGCGTGCGCTTCCGGCCCACGCGCAGCCTCCAGGAGACCATCGATCAGGCGGACGGCGGCTGGCGCTCCGAGGAGCACCAGAAGGCCTGGCGGCTCGCCGAGACCCTGCTCGACGACCTGCAGCTCTACCACTCCGCTCTCGTGCCCAAGGACCTCGATCCCGAGCAGACACCGGAGGAGGTGGAGGAGCGCTGCCGCAAGGCCTTCGGCGCCCACTGGGAGCAGGTGGAGCACACCTGGAGCATGAAGGTCGACGGTGAGGTCGACACGCGCTTCCTCGGTGTGGTCGCGCGGCGGCGGTGGGCCTGATCATGCGGGCGCCCGAGCGCGTCACGGCCACCTGGGACCTCGGGGTCTCGGAGCGTGGGGTCGTGGTCAGCGAGACGCTGGCCCAGACCCTGCGGGTCGTCGCGTTCGGACCGGTGCCCTCGGCCGACGCCCTCGATCCCGAGCTGGCGGACGTCGTGGAGACCTCCCTGCAGCGCGAGCTGCGCAGCCTCGTGCCGCGGGAGGACGCCAGGGACGACATGGAGCGCACGGCCCGCGCGGTCGACAGCGCCATCCGCGAGTCCCTCGGCGATGGCCGGAGCGAGCACCGCGGCACCCTGGTCGCGGCCACCGTGCGGGAGGGTCGGCTCTCGGTGGCGCAGACCGGCCACGGAACGGCCCTGCTGTTCCGGCTCGGCGACCTCCTCACGATCGCCCCCGACTCGGACCGGACGACCTCCGAGTGGCATCCGTGGCTCGGCTCCCGCCGCAAGGGCGACGAGGGCAACCCGCTGCTCCTGCACACCAACGACGCGCCCGTCGTGCTGCAGCCGGGCGATCGCGTGGTGCTCTGCTCGGCCCCTCCGTCCCACCTCATCTCCCTCGACACCTTCGTGGCCCTGGCGACGTCGGGCACGGCGGAGATGGCCGCCGAGAGCCTCGCGGACGTGCTGGAGGTCCAGCTGGGCCTGGCGGACGTCGCGGTGGCCGTGCTGGACTGGGCGGTCGAGCACGACGAGGACGAGGGACCCGACCTCGACTCCGGGCTGCTGGCGGGCCTCACCGACCTGATCGCGGACATCACGGAGGAGCTCGACATCCTGCCCGCCACCCCGGCGCCCTCGCCGGAACGCACGCACACCCCGGAGCCGCCCGACGCCCGCGAGGCCCCGCCCGACGCGCCCGAGGAGGAGGAGCCGGAGGACACGCCGGACGAGACCACGGACCCCGGCGAGGACACCGCCCCGGAGCTCCCGGGCTTCGACCCGACGCCACCCGCACCCACCGACGTCAACGGCCCGACGCTCACGCCCTGGGAGAGCTTCGACCTCATGTCCGGCGGTGGCCTCCCGCCCGAGCCCCCCGTGCAGGAGGTCCCGGCCCGCTCTCTGCCCACCGTGCGCCGCAAACCCCGACGCACGCGGCCTGCCGCGCCGCGGCCCACCCTCCCGGACCTTCCCGAGAGCGAGCCGGGCGAGCTGCACGAGGAGCCCACGGGCCCCACCGCACAGCCGGTGGCCGACCATCCCGCCCTCCACGGGCTCCCGCCCCTCCCCGAGCCCGGGGACGGCGGCGTGACCGAGCCCTACCCGACGGACAGCTACACCCCCACGCCCCCCGAAGCCCTTCGAGACTCACAGCCCGAGCCGGTGATGCCGCAGGCCCCCCCTGCGGCGCCCCCCCGCACCCTACCGTGGCTCCCCCTGGTCGCCGTCGCCCTGCTGTTGTTGCTGGGCGTCGCCTCCCTGCTGCTCCTCGCGAGCACCTGAACCACCGGACCTGGAGACACCATGGAAGAGAACTTCGTGATCTACACCGAGATGAAGGACTTCCTGAAGCTCGGACCCGACGACGAGGCCCGCCTCGCCTCGCTGGCCCCCGTGTTCGAGAAGCACGGTCCCGGCATCACCGACGCCTTCTACGACGCCCTGCTCGCCTACCCGAAGACCGCCGCGATCGTGGACGGCCGGGTGGACGCGCTGAAGAAGACGCACATCCGCTGGACCATGAGCCTGTTCGCGGGCGAGTACGGCCGCCCGTTCTACGAGCAGCAGTACCGGATCGGCGAGGTCCACGTGGCCCAGGACATCAACCCCGAGTTCGTCGAGGGCGTCATGAACAGCCTGCGGCTCGGCGGGCGTCAGGCCATCGAGACCGAGCTCGGCAGCGGCATGGACGCCGTGCTGGCCCACGCTGCCCTCGTGAAGGTGCTCGACCTCGCGCTCATGACGATCAACCTCGCCTACCAGGACGAGCGTCTCACGCGGATCTCCAACTTCACGGGCATGAGCCGCAAGCTCCTCGAGAACCTGGTGAAGCGCGGCGGCAAGAAGAAGAAGTAGCCCGGCGTCCGCTGGGCTACGTTGCCCGCATGCTCCTCCCCGCGCTGATCGCCTGCAGCGAGACCGGACTGTCGAGCACGCGGGAGGCCGCGGTCGCCGTCACGTACGGCGACTTCGACGACCTCACGCCGTCGCTCGACCGCCTGCGGGTGAACCACGACATCTACGAGGGGCTCATCAGCCACGCCACGTGGTCCGAGGAGCCCGTCTCCGGGTTCCCGGTGGAGTCGCTGCTCTCGGCGCGCCGACCGGCCTACGAGGCCGTGCTGGTCACGAGCGGCACCCGCGGGCTCGGGCGCACCGTGTACGACCGCAACGCGCCGGACGACGCGCTGGTGGCCGACCCCGACGTGCTCGAGGCCACCGAGGGCTACGTGCGGTCCGGCGGGCGCGTCCTGGTCACCGACTGGGCCTACGATCTCTTCGAGCGCACCTGGCCCGACGCCGTGGACTTCCTCGGCGACGACACCGCCCTGGACGACGCGCAGCAGGGCCAGCCGGGCATCGTCGTCGCGCGGGTCACCGACGACCGGCTCGCCGAGACCCTCGGCATGGACCAGGTGGTCCTGGACTACAACTTCAGCAACTGGGCCGTGATCACCGACGTGCATCCCGACACCACGGTCTGGCTGCGCGGCGATGTCGAGGCCTGGGACGGCACGGCCTTCGTCACGCTGCAGGACGCCCCGTTGCTCGTCAGCCACGAGACCAACCGCGGGATCGCCGTGATGATGACCTTCCACGGCAACGCGCAGACCTTCGCGGTCACCGACACCCTGCTCACGACGGTCCTCGGCGAGCTGCCGCCCGTCCCATGAGCTTCTACCTCCGCGACGGCGAGCACCTCCGGGCCACCCCGCTCACCCGGGGGCCCTGGGATCCGGCGCACCAGCACGGAGGCCCGCCCTGTGCGCTGCTGGCGGGGGCCGTGGCGCGCTGGGGCGAGGGAGCCACCGGTCCCGAGGGCTTCGCAGTCGCCCGCTTCGCCGCGGAGTACGCCCGTCCCGTGCCCGTGGACGCCCACCTGGAGGTCCGCGTGGAGCCCGACCGCCTCGGTGGGCAGGTCCAGCGGTTCGACGCGACGCTGCTGGCGGACGGCCGGGAGGCCATCCGGGCCCGTGTGCTCCGCGTGCGGCGGGCGCCGCTGCCGGTCACCGCCGAGCCACCGCCGGACGCCCCACACACCCTGTCGGACTTCAGCTTCCCCTTCTTCGCCTGGGAGCCCGCCTACCACACCGCCGTCCAGCTCCGGCTCGCGTCCGGCACCTGGGGCCGCACGCCCGTCGTGTTCTGGGGACGTCCACGGGTGGCCCTCGTCGACGGCGAGCCCACCCACCCCGTAGAGCGGCTCGTGCTCCTCGCGGATGCCCAGAGCGGCATGGGGCCGCCCCTCGACGTGCGGCGCCACACCTTCGTGAACCCCGACCTCACGGTGCTCCTCGGACGTGAGCCCGACGACGGGTGGCTGCGGTTCGAGGTGCGCTCCTTCGCGGGCCCGGACGGCGCGGGGCTGGCCGAGAGCGCGCTGATGGACGCGCAGGGCCCGGTGGGGCGGGCCGCCCAGACCCTCGTGGTCGCGAGGCGCCCGTGATCCCGGCCCTCCTGCTCGCGTGCACCGAGTACGGGTTCACCGACGCACGCTGGACGGACACCTACCAGCAGGACCGCGCCAACGAGGTCGACCTGCTCATCGTGGTCGACAACTCGTGCTCGATGGTCGAGGAGCAGGACAACCTCGCCCGCAACTTCGACGCGCTGCTCGGCAGGTTCGTGGAGGCCGAGGTGGACTGGCGGATCGCCGTCACCACCACCGACGTCGAGGCGGAGCGGTACCGCGGGCGCCTCCAGGGCGGCGACGACGAGGTCGTGCTGCGCGGGCCGTCCGGGGAGATCGACCGCGTCGAGTACACCCGCGACTGGGGCTTCGAGGACGGGATCTCCCTCGGGCTCTCCAGCGACCGTACGCTCGCCACCGACAACGACGTCCGGGGGGCCTGGTGCCGCCAGGGCGCGTTCTACGGGTCCGAGCAGGGCACGCCGGGCGAGCCCAACATCGTCTGCGGCACCGGACGTGTGCAGCGCTACGTGCCCACCGGGCCCGACACCGGGCCACGGGCGCCCACGGCGGCGGACCTCCTGATCACCGAGCTCCACCCGCAGTCCCTCGAGGACGACCGGCGCTGCGAGTGGATCGAGCTCACGAGCCGCTCGCCCGACACGCTCCAGCTCGGGGGCCTCGAGCTGTCCGACCGCGGCCGGAACCACGCCGTGCTGCCGGACTTCCTGCTCGAGCCCGGCGGCATCGTGGTGATCGGGCGCTCCACGGACGCCTGCGGCGCGCCGGTGGACATCGTGCTCGAGACCGGGTTCTCGCTGAACGACGATCTGCGCTGGATCGACGCCGGGATGCCCGACGCCGACGAGCTCTTCGCGGAGGCCGTGAGCCAGGGCACCCTCGGCATCGGCATCGAGCTCGGGCTGGAGGCCGCGCGGCTGACCCTCGAGGAGCCCGCCTACACCGACGACAACCAGGCGTTCCTCCGCGACGGCGCCCGGTTCGCCCTGCTGTTCGTGAGCGACGAGGACGACCTCTCCCCGCTGCCCGTCGACAGCTACCTCGATCGCTTCATGGAGGTGAAGGGCCTCGCGGGCTACCGCGACCCCAGCCGGGTCACGGTGAGCGCCGTCGTCGGCGACGCGCTGCCGCCGGCCCCTGGCGCCCCGTCCTGCACGAGCGAGACGGGCTTCGGCACGTACGGCGAGCGCTACCTCGCGGCGGCCAACCGCACCGGCGGGCTCACGGCGTCCATCTGCGCCGAGGACTTCGCGCCCATCGTGAGCCAGCTCGGGCTCACGCTCACCGGCGTCTCCACGCGCTTCGAGCTCTCCAGGGTGCCCCTGCTCGACACCCTGGAGGTGCGCCTGTACGCGGACACCTCGGAGGCGAGCTTCGTCCGGGAGCTCCTGCTGGACGTCGACTTCACCTACGACGTCGAGGGCAACGCGCTCGTGTTCACCGAGGACCAGGCGCCCCCGCCGTCGTTCTGGCTGTCGGTGTCCTACAACGAGGACCTGTGATCGCCGCCCTCCTCCTGCTCGCCTGCGGATCCGCGCCCTCCGCCGGCGACGTGTGCACCGCCGAGCGTCCGTGCGGCTGGGGGCAGACCTGCGTCGCCGGGTCCTGCGTGGACACCGCCTGCGCCACCTCCGCCCAGTGCCCCATCGAGACGTTCTGCCTGGAGGGCCGGTGCGTGGACGGCTGCCGGCAGGAGTCGGACTGCGGGCCCGGGCGCACCTGCGACCTGCTCCTGCAGGAGTGCGTGGACGCCGGCTGCATCGACACCCAGCTCGACTGCGGGTTCCGGGAGGTCTGCGACACCACGACGGGCACCTGCTACGACGCGGGTGAGCAGTACTGCCGGCCCTGCCAGCAGAGCGTGCAGTGCGGCGAGGGCAACGTCTGCTTCCAGGGCTACTGCGGGGTGGACTGCAACGACAGCGAGTGTCCCGCGGGCTTCGACTGCCTGGCGTTCCGCAACGGCCAGGGCCAGATCACGTCGTTCCAGTGTGTGACCTACTGCTGGCTGTACGAGTGATCAGAAGCGGAGCTCGCCCCTCTGCACCTGGCCCGACCAGCGCACCAGGAGCGGAGTCACGAGCACCGTGGGCAGGAGCCACCACACGAAGCCCGGGATGGCGTCGGGGAGCCAGCGCCCCACGGTGACGAGCATGGCGGTCGTCGTCGCGATGAGCGCAGCACCGCTGCTCACCAGGTGCTGCGCGATGCGATCCCGACCCTTCAGCGGTCCCCGCGCGAACCGGCGCAGGTCCTGGAACGCCACCAGCAGCCCGATGCACCCGAACACCACGGCCACGACCGCCAACCCGCCGGGCCACGACGCGATCCCACCGAGCACGCCGAACGCCGAGACGACCCCAAGCCCCATCGCGACGGCCCGCGCGCGCAGGGTCACGTCGCCGTTCCGTTTGACGGTCAACACGTCCTGGCCAGCGAATGGCGGGGAGACAAGTAGGCTTCGAGCCAGGGCGTGGTGAGCGTCGAGAGGAGGCAAGGCCCGCGCAAAGCGGGCCGCGCAGGCCGCCTTCGGCGGCCGGAGTGATGAGCTTCGGTTGGTGGCCGTCTCCCAGGCGCGGAACACGAAGTACGCCGAGAACAGCGCCACCCCGAGCAGGAAGGGGTTCGGCCGGTAGAGCGCGATGGGCACGGCCGTGAGCGTCACCCCGACCATCCCGCCCACGTAGACCTTCCCGAGGAGCCGGTGGCGCGGCGAGCCCGCCTTCACGGCCATCGCGGCGTAGCCCGTGAGCAGGGCGACCGTGCCGCACCCGATGTGCACCCAGCGAAGGCCGTCGATCATGGTCGTCATCCTCTCGGGCCGTCGTAGCCCGATCCCTGGGTCCGTCGCGGTCGGCGTCCCCGTCAGCGGCCGTAAGCGCCGAGCGAACCCCGACCGGTGATGAGGGGGCACGACAAGGAAGGAGTCGCCATGATCACCCTGCTCACCGCCGCCCTCGCCGCCCCCTCGCTCACCGCGGAGCTCGGGCCGTCCGTGAAGGCCCTGTCCGTCGAGACCCCGGTCTCCGAGACGGTCCGTCTCGGCGGCCGCGCCACCGCCTGGAACAGCGTGTTCACCCCGCAGCTGGACGGGGTCCACCTCCGCCGCGCCAGCGTGCTCGGGACCACGTCGGTGCGAACGCCCGGCCGCTTCCACCTCGAGCTCGACGCCGGCCTGGGCCTGTCGTCGGTCCAGCAGTACGGCGCGGACTGCCCGAACGCCGAGGAGGTCCTCGGCTTGATGCTCTTCATCGGCCCCTATGGCCTCTTCCCGGCCCTCGACTGCGACCGGGCCCACCTCCAGGGGCGGGCGGTCCGCGCCACCACCACCGCCTCCGTGGGCCTCGGGTACGACCTGGACGATCGCTGGTCCCTGGGCGTGGGTGGCCGCACGGAGGGGAAGGCCGCCGACCTGATGTTCGGGCTCACCTGGACGCCCTCGGGAGCCCGATCGGCCGGTTAGGATGCCCCCGGAGGCGCGGATGCGAGGCACCCTGGTCCTGCTCGCGGCCTGCGGGTCGCCCGCGCCCACCGAGGCGCCGCCCACGCCGATCGTGCTGGAGGGACCCTCGGTCGCGACGGAGGGTCTCGCGGGGCCCGTGGAGACGGGCGCCTCCATGCTCGTGTCCGCCACCGCGACCGATCCCGACGGCGTGGATGCCCTGGAGCTCCACGTCCGGCGCGAGGGGGAGCTCGCCTTCACCCTGGTCCCCATGGAGCCCGTGGACGACCGCTGGGAGGCCGCCATCCCCACGGACGTCGTGGGTGCACCCGGCGTGGAGTACTGGATCCGGGCCTACGACGCCTCGGACTGGCGGGTCCCCTCCGCCTGGCCCGACGCCGGGGCCGCCGATCCGGCGCGGGTGTCCGTGCTGCCGGTGGCGCGGACGGCCCCGTACGAGGAGGGCTTCGCGGGCACCACGAGCTACGCCTGGGGCCTCTACGAGCTCGGCTGGAGCAGCGCCACGCTCGGGTTCCGCGGGGAGCGCTGGCGCATCGGGGGCGACGGCTTCGCCGTGCATCCCGCGGGCTACGCGGGCGTGCCGGCCTTCGACGGGTGGCTCGTGTCGCCCACGATCGACCTCGTGGGCATCGAGGCCCCCGAGGTGCGCTGGCGCGAGCGCGGAGGTGCGGGGACGCCGGCCCGTCACAGCCTCTGGGCCAGCACCGGGAGCCCCGATCCGGCCGACGGCGACTTCGTGGAGGTCGCCGAGCTCGCGCCGCCCGAGGACCGCTGGACCTGGGCCCCCGTCGCGGACCTCGCGGCCTTCGGCGGCAAGCGGGTGACCCTGGCCTGGCGCTACGAGGGCACGGTCACGGCCGCCTGGTCCATCGACGACGTCCGGGTGGGCGGGTACGGCCCGGACGTCCGCGTGGTGGGCGTGGAGCAGCCGCAGGTCGACCCCGGCGCCACGGACGTGCTGCGGGTGACCCTCGAGAACCCCGGCGCTCCCTCGGGCCCCGTCACCCTCGACGGAGCGGCCCTGGACGGCTGGGTGGGCTTCAACACGCCCGTCCCGCTGGGCTCCCTCGGCAACGGCGCCCGGGTGGTCGTCGACCTGCCCTTCGCCGTGGCCGCCCAGCAGCCCGACAACCACGTCGTGCAGACCGACCTGCTCCTCGACGATGGAGACCAGGTGACCCGGTGGCCCTATGGTCTACTGGTCGGACATCCCACCACCGGTCGGGTGCGGCTCAGCACGGACGCCCGCGGCACCGTCGACATCCGCGTGGGCTCGGGGGATCCGCGCATGCCGCACGCCGAGGAGCCCGTCCTGCAGGGGATCCTGGAGGCGGGAGAGCATGCGCTCACCGTGGACCTCGGCGAGCACGTCGACCTCCTGCCGAGCACGCCGGGCCGCCTGCGCTGGTTCGTCCGTGTGCGGTCCCAGGCCGCAGGCCGCTTCCTCCGCTTCGGGATCGACTTCGACGGCAGCCTCGTGGAGTCCGCGGCCGGGGGTCGCATCGAGGCCGGCCAGGAGGCGATCTTCTGGCTCCCGGACCGCCCGGACCCCGCGCTGACGGGCCTCGAGCTCGACCCCGACCCGCTGATCCCGGGACAGCCCGGCCACGTGCGCCTGGGGCTGCAGAACCTCGGTGGCGCCACGTCCGGTGCCCTGGTGGCCTGGCCGCGCGCGCTGCACCCGGACCTCGCGGTGACCAGCCTGCCGATCGTGATCGCGGCAGGCGCCTGGGAGCGCGGAGACCAGGCCGTGGTCGAGGTGCCGGTGACCGTCGCCGCGTCCCACACCGACAGCACGCCCCTGCCGCTGGCCCTGGATCTCCTCGACGACGCCGAGTCCTTCACGGTCTCCACCGACGTCCCCGTGCCCTGGCCGTCCGTCGGGATCGGGTCCGTCCTGGTCGGGGGTGACGGGGTGCTCGACCCCGACGAGACCGCGCACGTCCTGATCACCGTGCGCAACGACGGTGCGCTGTCCACGGGGCCGATGACCTGCACCCTGGCGTCCACCGGACCGGCCGCCACGGTCACGGGCGGCACGAACCCGTACGGCGACCTCCCTCCCGGTTCCGTGGCCCTCCAGCCCACGACGGTCACCGCGGTGGGCGGATCCCCTGGGGACACCCTGCCCCTGGTGCTGACCTGCGTGGGCGACCGCGGCACCTGGGTGCTCCCGGTCTCCCTCGCCCTCGGTGGGGTGCCGTGGGCCGTGCTGCCCCTCGACCCCGCCGGTGATGCCCTCCCCGGCGCGTCCCTCGACCTCCGCGAGGCCCGCTGGCGCCGGGACGCCGGCACGCTCACCGTCGAGCTGACGGCGGCAGGGCCCATCGCGCCCGACCCCGTGGTGGAGCTCTGGATGCACAACCCGGGCTCCACCTTCCAGGCCCACGTGGTGACCCTCGGGCCCACGGGTGCTGCGCTGTACGGCGTGCGCCAGCAGGGCTGGACGCCGCTCGGTACACCGACGGTGGCCGTGGACGGGTCGATCCTCACGGTGGACCTGCTGGAGGCGGACCTCGCCCTCGTGGACCCCCAGCTCTCCATCGCCGCGGGCACCGGGTTCTGCGGGGCCGCGGGCTACCACTGCGACCAGTGGCCGGACGGTTGGGGGAACCCGTGGGTACCGCCGCTGGACACCTCCACCTGGCCGGTGATGGCCTGGTGATACGCAACCTCCACACCAGCGCGGCCCACGACGGGCCACCATCGCAGCAGGAGGCGAAATGCAGACGGCCGGTGAGGCCAGTCCCGTAGCCAGGATCCTGCTCGTGGAGGACGACCGGGACCTCGCCGAGCTCACGGCCGAGCTCCTCGAGCTCCAGGGGCACACGGTCGTGATCGACGACGGCCGGCGCGCGCTCGACCTGATCCTCGAGACCCAGCCGGACCTCGTGCTCCTGGACGTGGAGCTCCCGAGCATGACGGGCTTCGGTATCTGCAACAAGGCCCGGCGCGGCGGCTACACGGGCCCTGTGGTGTTCCTGACCGCCCGGAGGACCGACGTGGACGAGCTGCTCGCCTTCGAGCTCGGCGGCGACGACTTCGTGCGAAAGCCCGTGGACCCGCGCATCCTGGTGCTCCGCGTGGCCGCCGGCCTGCGCCGGGTCCAGAGCAGCCCCACGTGGACGGACGGCGAGCTCTCCATCGATGGCGCGAGGCGCCTGGTGTCGGTGCGCGAGGAGCCCGTCCCCCTCACCACCGGTCAGTTCGACCTCCTGCTGCTCCTCGCGCGCACCGCACCCGAGCCGGTCGACCGGGCCGCGTACTACGCGCGCATCCGCGGCATCGCCTACGACGGGATGGACCGCGGCTACGACAGCCGCATCCGTGAGCTTCGCGCCCGCCTGGCGCCGTGGGGCGTGGACACCCGCATCGTGACCGTGCGGGGCGTGGGGTACGCGCTGGCGCCGCCGACCTGACGCGCAGGGCCGGCCGCGCTATCCTCCGCGGCTCGGAGAACCCCATGACCGCGCGCTACCACATCGGCTTCGGGCCCGAGGACGTCCAGGGCATCGACACCGTCCTCCTGTGCGGCGACCCCGACCGCGCCACCCGCATCGCGAACGAGCACCTCACCTTCGAGCGCACGCTCTCCACGCACCGGGGCCTGCACAGCCACATCGGCGTGACCCCGGGGGGTCGGCGCGTGATCGCCGCGACGAGCGGCATGGGCGCGCCCTCCACGAGCATCGTGGTCAACGAGCTCGCCCAGGTCGGCGTGCGGCACATCCTGCGCATCGGGACGTCGGGCTCCCTGCAGGAGCACGTGAAGCCCGGCAGCGTCGTGATCACCCGCGCCGCCCTCTGCCGCCAGGGAGCCGCGGAGGACATCGCCCCCACGGGCTACCCCGCCGCCGCGAGCCCGTTCTGGACGATGGCCCTCGCCGGGGCCGCGAAGGCCCGCGGGCTCGACTGGCACGTCGGGATCACCGCGTCCGTCGACACGTTCTTCGAGGGCCAGGAGCGCGCGGACACCTCGTTCAACAAGCACCTCCTCCGCCGGAACCGCGGGATGCTGGACGAGTACCGGGCGCTGCGCGTGCTCAACATGGAGATGGAGAGCGGCACGCTGTTCAAGCTCGCGAGCGTCTACGGCATCGGCGCGGGCACCGTGTGCGCGATCATCGCGGCGCGCGTGCAGAGCGAAGCCGTCGAGCAGGACCTCATCGCCCGCACGGAGCGCGCCGCCATCCAGGTCGCCGTGGAGGCGGTCGACTCCATCGACCCCGCGTGGCTGGACGCCAGCCACCGCTGGTGACGATCACCGCATCCACCGCCCCATCGCCGGGAAGCCGTCCGGTTGGCCCGGCATCGCGGTCATGCCGTACCAGGCCAGGAGCGGGTAGCCGAAACCCCCTCCCGAGGTGAACGCCTGGATATAGGCCTCCGAGCTGCCCTTGTAGCCGTCAGCATGGAAGAGGGCTTCCGGCGCACCTCCGATCGCCTGCAGGGCGGCCCACGACCAGGCGATGGCGGCCATCTCATCGCCGGTGTCCTGCCCGCACGCGAACACGTCCCCGGTGAGGGAGGCCCGCTGATCGGCCGGCGCGACCGCGATGTGGCCGGCTTCGTGGAGCGCGTCGCCCGGGTGCGTGAGGCGCGCGGCGTCCACGAGCAGGCAGCCCCGGTCCGTCATCAGGCCCGGGAGGAAGCCAGCGGTCACCTCCGCCGTGCGGTACGGCAGGCCGATCCGGTCGAAGAACGCCAGGATCTCGTCGAGCGTCACAGCCCCAGGGCCTTCAGCTTGAGACGGGTGGACCCGTGCAGGCGGGGCGCGTTCGCGGCGTAGAGCTCGCGGGCCAGCGGCAGGAGGTCGTCGCGGGCGACCATGGCGGCGTACACGGGCTCGAGGAGCTTCGTGCGCCCGACCGTGTCGAGGAAGCCGCGCAGCTGGTCCTCCAGGCCCCGCGCGCCCGTACGCACGGCCAGGGCGAGCCAGGACGCGCGCAGCTCTGCGTTCGAGAGAGCGTCGATGCCGAGCTGCCCGGCCGCCTCCCGGGCGTCCACCGAAGACGGGAGCCGCGCCAGCACCCAGAGCTTCTCGGTCGTGGTGCGGGCCTCGGTGAGGTCGCCGCCCTCGCGGGCGATCCGCTCGAGGGCCTCGAGCCGCTCGGACCGGAACGTCGGGGCGTCCGCGGGCAGACCGTCCTCCGTGGTCCAGGCATCGAGGTCCACGCCCGCGTCCGGGAGCCGCTCGCGCACGAAGTCGAGGAAGGTGGCGGTGGAGATCGACCGGAAGCGGAAGGTGGCGATGTAGTCCGCCACGAAGGCGTCGAAGCGCGGGCGTCCCACCGCACGCTCGAGGGCCGTGACGAGCAGGAAGCCCTTCTCGTAGGGCACCCGCGAGAACTCGGCGTCGGGGTCGAGGCCGGCCTGGTCGTACACGAGGGCCGTGCGGCGACCGCCGCGGGTGCGGGCCTCCATCACGGCCTCGAGCCCGAGCCGCCCGAGCACGCACTGCTGGCGGGCCTCCTCCTCGCCGTAGAGCACCTCGACGATGCGGCGCTCCGCCCACACGGTCCAGCCCTCGTTGAGCCAGAAGTCCTCGTTCGTGGCGTTGGTGACGAGGTTCCCGGTCCACGAGTGGGCGAGCTCGTGGGCCAGCACGCCCACGAGGCTCCGGTCGCCCGCGAGCAGCGTGGGGGTGAGGAAGGTCATCCGGGGGTTCTCCATGCCCCCGAGCGGGAACGACGGCGGCAGGACCACGAAGTCGTAGCGGTCCCAGGCGTAGGGCCCGAACAGCGACTCGGCGGTCTCCAGCATGGACTCCGCGTCCGCGAACTCCCACGCGGCGGCCTCGAGGGTGGCGGGCTCGGCCCAGACGCGCGTGCGCGGCCCGAGGTCGCGGGACGCGAGGTCGCCCACCGCGAAGGCCAGCAGGTAGGGCGGGATGGGCTGGGGCATCGCGAACGCGAGCCAGCCGTCGCGGGCCACGCCCGGGGCGGCCGACATCACCGCGGTGAGCCCGTCCGGCACGCGCAGCCGGGCGTCGTAGCGGATCCGCGCCGCCGGCGTGTCCTGGAGCGGCGCGATGGACCGTGCGTGGATCGCCTGGCACTGGCTCAGCAGGAACGGCCGCGTGCCGGCCGTCTGCGCGGGATCGAGCCACATCAGGGCGCTGGCGTCGGGGGAGGTGCGCCACGTGAGCGTGACGGTCGGGGTGGCGCGCTCGAGCTGCAGGGTGAGCCGGCTGCCGAGCACGGGGTCCGCAGGGTGCAGGGTGAAGCCCACGGGCCCCGTGGCGTCGCGCACCTCGAGGATCTCCAGCCCGCGGGTGTCGAGGTCGACGGGGCCGCTGGCGGGCTCCGCGAACGTCAGGGTGCCGCGCCCCTCCAGGACCCGCGCGTCCATGCGGACGTCGAGCTCGAGATCGAGGTGGACCGTGCGGGCCTGGGTGAGATCGGCGTAGCTGTGCGGGTCGTGGCGCATCCTGCCCTCCGGCCGGTCAGATAGCGGCTTCAGCGACTCACGGCGACGGGGCCGACGTCGGGATCGAGCCGCAGGTGACGCACCCCGACGAAGGCCGCGCCCATCGCGCTCTCCGGCGGGAGACCACAATACACGTGGGCCGCCACGGCCTCCCCCGCTCTCGCCAGGGTCACCGGCTGCACCCACGCCCGCTCGCCCCCGAGCGCCCAGGTCGTGGCCAGCGCGCCCATCCAGGCGGGCTCCAGGCCGTCCACGGCCACGAGGAGCCCGTCCTGCACGACCCAGACGCCCCGCGTCGTCGCCAGCGCCCCGCGGGCGTCGCCGTACCGCGACCGCGTGGACCCGTCGGCCAGCGTGAGGGTGCTCCGCCCGTCCCAGCTCGCGCCCCCAGCCGCCACGGGCTCCGAGAAGCGCGGACGCCCGGAGGCTCGCCAGCCGGGATCGGAGGCCTCGCGCGGCAGGAGTGCCCAGGCCTGCGCCGCCCGACGGTCGGCCTCCAGCGTGGACGCGAAGCGCACCGGAGCCTCCGCCACACGCTCGACCAGCCAGCGGAGCCCGTCCTCTCCCCACGCGGCCCGTACGCCCGCCTCGAGCTCGCCCGCGAGCGCCGCTGCGTGGGAGACGGAGGTGCACCGCTCGTGCCCGTAGAGCGGGTCGTACCCGGTGTGGAGGTCGACCCGCCAGGGACCCACCACCAGCCGCGCGGTGTCCGCCCGGGTCGTCCCGGTCTCGAGCATCGCGGGCGTCCAGATGATCACGTCCGGTGCAGGAGGAAGTAGCTGTCGAGGCGCCGCTCGCGACCCAGCACGACGCGGTGGGCGCTGCCGATCAGCACGCCGTCCCCCACCACGCGCAGGTAGTCGCGGGTGTGGTGGTACACGAAGAAGGACAGCCCGCGACCGTTGCCCCGGACCTCCGGCCACCCCGGACACGGCGGTGCGGCAGGGACCTGGAAGTAGTCCACCAGCCACGCGGCGCGGGCGCTCTCCTCCGCTCCCGTGGGGCGCGCCAGGAAGTAGCCCGGCCCGAGGAAGCGACGCGTGCGGCCCTCGTTGTAGCCCCAGATCCGATCGCCCTCGCGCACGAAGCGCTTCTCGAAGTCCCGGAAGAGCGGCAGGCTGTTCTTGCCGCGGTGCACGACGGGCTGGTCACCTTCCACCAGATCGCCCGCCTCCACGGGCCTGGAGGCCTCCGCCTTGAGCCAGAGCGTGCGCTGGTGACGCTTCTGGAGGGCCGCCAGAGACGCCCACCGGGCGTCGGGCGCCAGGTTCGCGAGGTGGGCCGCGATGTCCGCGATCGTGCCGGAGCTCTCGATGTGGGCTGCGAGGTCCACGCGTCCTCCTGGGTCTCTTCTACCCGCCTCGACACGGGTGTGATAGCCGCCGCGCTCCTGGAGGTCATCATGGTCGGAAAGCACGAGATGCTCGAGGGCGGCCCGATGGGTCGCAAGGTCCACATGTGGAGCTTCGGCCACTACGGCCAGCCCGTCATCGCGTTCCCCAGCGCCGCTGGCTTCGCCCACGAGTGGAAGTCGCAGGGGATGGTGGACGTGCTCGCGGACCTCATCGGCCGCGGGAAGATCAAGCTCTACTGTCCCGAGAGCAACGTCGCAGAGGCGTGGACCCGCAAGGAGACCGACCCCGAGTGGCGGATGCAGCGGCACGCCGTCTACGAGCAGTGGGTCATGGAGCACCTGGTGCCCCACATCCGCAGGGACTGCCACAGCCCGAACATCCCGATCGCCGTCACGGGCGCGTCCCTCGGCGGCATGTACGCCGCGCTGTTCGCGCTGAAGCACCCCGAGACCTTCCAGTGGGCGCTGTGCATGTCGGGTCGCTACCAGGCCCGCGCGCTCACCGAGGGCTACGACTCCCCCAGCGTGTACTTCAACAACCCGCTGGCCTTCGTGCCCAACCTCCAGGGCCCGGCCCTCGAGCGCACCCGGAACACCTTCCTCACGCTCGTGTGCGGCCAGGGGGCCTACGAGGAGGGCTGCATCGAGGAGACCCAGGCGCTCGCGCACGTCTGCCGGATGAAGAACATCCCTCACCGCGAGGACATCTGGGGCAAGGAGGTCCGGCACGACTGGGATTGGTGGAAGCGCCAGGCGCGCATGCACCTGTCCTACCGGTTCGGCTGAGCCCCGGGCCCTACTGGGCCCTGCAGCTGTTCATGACGCCGACGCACTTCAGATCGAGGTGCTGGCCCTCGCGCACGGTGACCGTGCTGCCGCCGAAGGCACCGTCCACGATCACCCGGTAGGACCCGGGCGGGACGGTCTGCCCGGCGGAGTACGTGCGGCCGGACGCGGTGTCCTTGAGCACCACACCGCGCACGTCGCCGGAGAACGCGAACGTGCCGCCCGTGACCTTCGGGGCGGGCGCGGGCGCCACCGGTGCAGGCCGCGGGGCCTCCGGCACGGGGGGCGGCGCGGGCACGGGGTCGGGACGCGGCACGGGACGCGTGGGCGCAGGATCGGGACGCACCGGCGCGGGGTCCGGGCGCACAGGTGCGGGATCGGGACGCACGGGCGCAGGATCGGGGACGGCGGGGACGGGGTCCGGCGTCGTGGGGACGGGGTCCGGCGTCGCAGGGACGGGATCCGGGGCGGGCGCGGGATCCGGGGCGGCCACCGGGCGCGGATCGGCCACCGGGGCGGGCTCCGGCGTGTCGGTGGAGCCCGGCGCGAACACGAACAGGGCCACGAGGATCGAGGCCACCACGGCCCCTCCGAACACGATGAGGCCGGCACCCCCGAGGAACGCGACCCCCATGGCGCCGCGGGCGACCGGCCGGACCATCGAGGTCGACGCATCGAAGCTGTCGCCGGGCGCGGGCTCCATCGTGGTGACGGAGACGGTGGCGCCCGCGGGCTGGGCGTCCGGATCCCGCGTGCGGGTCGGGGGATTCGTGGCCGGCGCGACCGACACGGGCGCGTTCGAGGTCCAGCGGGCCTGGCTGATCGCGGTGGGTGCCTGCACCCCGCGGGTCATGGCGCGGGCCACGTCCGCCGCCGGCGAGTTCAGGGCCAGCGTGGTGCGCCCGACCTCGCCGATGGGCGCGGGAGGCCCGAGCACGCCGTCGTTCATGGGGAACATGGCGGTGCGGTTCTTCCCGCGACCGTCGAGCACGTCGAGGATCGATGCGCAGTCCGCCAGGCGGTCGTCGGGATCCTCGACGATCAGGGCCTCGATGACCTCCTCGACGTTCCGCGGGACGTCGGGCACCCGCTCGCGGATCGGCGTGTAGTTGCCCACAGCGATGGCCGCGAACAGGGCGAGCATGTTGTCGCCCTGGAACGGGGTCTCCCCCGTGAGCAGCTCGTAGAGGATGCACCCGAGGCTGTAGAGGTCCGCGCGACGGTCGACGGAGCTGGAGTCCTTGATCTGCTCGGGCGCCATGTACGCGGGCGTGCCCATGGTCATGCCGGTGCGCGTGCGCTTCATCGAGCCGCCGCCACCCGAGTCGTCGGTGACCTTGGCGAGCCCGAAGTCCGCCACCTTGGGCACCACGCCCTGGTCGGTGACCTGGAGCATCACGTTGCCGGGCTTGAGGTCCCGGTGGATCAGGCCGCGCGCGTGGGCCTGGCCGACCCCGGCGACGATGGCCCGGAACACCACGACCGCCTCTTCGACGGTGGGCTTGTACTTCGCGAGCCACTCGTCCATCGCGGGCCCGTCGACGTACTCCATGAGGAGACCGGGCGACCCCTCGATGTCGAGGACGTCGGTGACCGCGACGATGTGCGGGTGCTGCAGGGTGGCCTGCACGCGGCCCTCCTGCACGAGCCGGTCCTTGACCTGCCGCCCGCCCATGGTGAGCACCTTGAGCGCGTGCGGCGTGCCGAGGGTGGCGTGCTCCACCCGGTACACCACCGCCATCCCGCCCTCGCCGAGCTTCTCGACCAACCGGTAGCGGTCGACGGTGTAGCCGGGCTCGAGCTGGAGCATGGGCTCAGAAGCGCCCGGAGACGAGGAAGGCCGTGGTGCCCGAGCCCACTGCGACGGCGCCCAGCACGCCGCTCGTGATCACCAGGCTGTTCGCGGTCTTCTGCTTGCCCGCGAGCACCGAGGGGTCCGTGGCGCCGTTGAAGGAGCCCTTGGTGGCCAGCGCGCCCCCGTAGAGGCCGGCCGCCACGACCGCCGCACCGACCGCACCGAAGAGGAGGGGCTTGGACGGACCCGCGCCGGCCTCCTTGGGCGGGCGGGGCTCGTTGGTGGCCGGGCCCTCGAGCTCGTAGGACGGGAGATCGGTGTCCGGCCCGACCAGGACGGTCTGGGTGACGGCACCCCGCCCGTCGAGGAGCTGGAAGATCACGGGGAGCGGACGGGCCCGGTTGAGCGAGCGCGACCCGTTGAGACGGATGCTCCCGGACTTCGGGTTCGTGGCCATCTCCATGGGCCCGAGCTGGGGGTCGACGGCCGTGTAGTCGTCGCGGATGGGGTTCCCCTCGGGCACGAGGTCGGTGGGGAACGTGTAGTCCGGCTCGACCGACCGGGCGGCGGCGAAGCTCTTCTGGGCCGCCGGGCTGTTCCGGGACAGGAAGAGCTGGATGCCCATCACGCGGTGGTACTCCGCGGCGGACGGCCGGGAGATGGGCTCGTCGAGGCACACGAGGATGGCGGAGGCCTCCTCGGCGGCCTTGTTGAACGCGTCGATCTCCAGCTTCCCGAAGGCTGCCGTGGCGTCCTCGAGGGCCACCACGAGGTCGTTGTTGGACCGGGGCTCCGGGCAGGCGGCGCCCGCCACGGCCGGCAGCAGGGCGAGCAGCAGGGCACCGAGGGCTCTCGTCATCGTCATCGGGAAGCGTCTCCGTGCCGCAGGGTAGCGCGAAAACGGAGGCGGGTCGACGGACGTCAGCGGCGGATCACCGGCCCGAGCACGCCGATCTGGTCGGAACCGAGGGCCTCCGCACGGTCGAGGGCCGCACGGGCCTCCTCGTGGCGGGCCAGCTCGTGGAGGCAGACCGCGAGGTGCTCGTGAGGGACGGGGCTCTGCGGTGCGAGCTCGGCGGCGCGCCGCAGGTGGGGGAGCGCGTCCTCCCAGCGCCCCTCGCTGCGGAGGAGCTCTCCGATGGCGAGACGGGCGAGCAGGTCGTCGGGGTCGCGGGTGATCGCGGCCTCGTAGGCGGCCAGCGCTCCCGGCCTGTCGCCCTCCATGCGCAGCCGGTGGGCGGCCTGGACGTCGGAGGCGATCGCCTGGCGGGCCTGGATCGGCGCGGAGCGGGCGGGATCGGGCGTGGGTGTCGAGCAGGCGAGGAACAGCAGGATCACGGGCTTCCCCAGGCGGATGGGCTGCGGGCGTCGAGGGACCCGAGACGTCCGAGGATCGAACCCGCGGCATGGTAGCCGCACATGCCGTGCACCCCGCCGCCCGGCGGGGTCGACGCCGATCCGATGAACAGGCGCGGAGACGGCGTGCTGTACGGGTCGAGACGGGCCACCGGCCGCGTGAAGAGCTGCGCGGCATCCGCGACGCCGCCGGTCACCGCCCCGCCGACGTAGTTCGCGTCGTAGGCATGAAAGTCGGCGGGCGTCGTGACGTGGCGCGCCAGGATCAGGTCGCGGAACCCCGGGGCCGCTCGCTCCACCTGGGCCTCGATCAGGTCCGTGGCGTCGCGGGTGGACCCATGGGGCACGTGGATGTACGCGTAGCCCGTGTGCTTCCCGGCCGGCGCCCGCGTGGGGTCGATCGCGCTCTGCTGCACGAGCAGCACGTAGGGGTCCTCGGTGTGGCGACCGGCGAACACCGCCCGCTCGTGGGCCGCGATGGACTCCAGCGTGCCGCCGAGGTGCACGGTCACCGCGCGGCCGACGGACGGATCGGCCCACGGAATGGGCCCGTCGAGGGCCCAGTCGAGCTTGAAGGCGCCCGGGCCGTACCGGAAGCGCCGCAGGGCGGCCGTGTAGCGCTCGGGCAGCCATGGCCCCCCGAGGGAGGCGAGCTGGTCGGGCGAGGTGTCGAAGAGCACGGCACGGCAGGGCGGGAGGTCGCGGAGGTCCGTGACGCGCTGCCCGCAGAGCACCTCGCCCCCACGGGCCTCCAGCAGCCGGACCATGGCGCGCGCCAGCTGGCCGGTGCCGCCCTCCACCACGGGCCAGGGCGAGCGGTGGGCGGCCACGAGGAAGACGAGCGCCATGGCTGCGGTGAGGGGGTTCTCGAGCGGCTGGGTCGCGTGGGCCGCGCATCCCGCCACCAGCGCCCGGGCCGGATCGTCGCGGAACCTGCGGGCCAGCCCCACGGCCGAACGCCATGCGACCGTCCCGAACCGGGCCATCACGAGCGGGCTCCTCGGGAGACCCAGGGGGGCGAGCGCACCCTCGAACAGCGCCTCGCCGTCGCGCACGAGGGGATCGAGGAGGCTGCGGTACGCCGCCCCGTCCACACCGAGCCCGGCGGCCGTCGCGTCCACCGATCCGCCGAGGAGCGCGGCCGGACGGCCCGGCAGCGGGTGGGCCACGGAGATCTCGGGGAACACCCAGCGCAGCCCGTGGTCCGCGAGCGGCAGGGTGCGCAGGTACGGCGAGAGCACGCCCATCGGATGGCACGCCGAGCACACGTCGTGCACGAAGCCCTCGAGGGTGAGCTGCGCCGAACGCATCCCCCCACCGGGGGTGGCGGACGCCTCGAGCACGCGCACGGAGACCCCGGCAGAAGCAAGCCGGAGAGCGGCGGCGAGCCCGTTCGGGCCGGATCCGATGACGACGACGTCGACCGGTTGCATGGTGCCCCTCCTACCCCGGAAGCCGGCGTCCCGCAGGTCTGCGCGCGAGCGGTTAAGCTCCCCCGCCCACGGAGGAAGGATGCCCAGGAAACCGATCGTGCTCTGCGTCGCGGCGCTGCTGGCGGCCTGCAAGCCCCCTACGCCCACGGAGGAGCCCGATCCCTCCTACCGGTTCACGCGCACCGAGCAGCTCGAGGACGTCGTGGCCCTGGCCTCCGGCACGGGTGGCCATCTCTGGCTCGCTCTGGGCGACGACTTCGCCCTGCGCGAGTCGCCCGAGGAGGCGTTCACCTTCGTGAGCCGCGGCGACCTCCCCCCCGGTCACGTCACCTTCCTCGGCACGATCGACGGCTCCCGCGAGTGGCTCTTCGCCCACGTGCACGGGCAGGGCTTCTTCCGGAACTGGGCCGGCTCGGGCACCTGGGACCGCGTGAACGGCCTGCAGTCGCCGCTCCTCGAGGTCATCCGGCCCGGCCTCAAGCCCATCCCCACGGGCATGACGACCTCCGCGTCGGACGGCGTCACCTGGCTCTCCGCCATCGGCGGGCTCTACTACACGAGCGACGAGGGGGTCACCTGGGACCGCGCGGACACGAGCAGCGCGGGCGACACGAACATCGTGTTCACCGACGTGGACGCCCGCGACGGGCGGGTCGTGTCCGTCGCGATGCTGCCGTCGGGCCTGATCCCCGAGCAGTTCACCGGCCTGATCGACGGGCGGGTCTACCTCTCCGACAACAGCGGGCTCACGTGGTCCACGCCCGACGAGGCCTTCCCGTCCGACCATCCCACCTCGGTGGCGGTGGGTGACGACGGCACGATCTACGTCGGCACCATGGACCAGGGCGTGGTGCGGGGCTCGGGCGACGGTGCGTGGACGCCGCTGTTCGGGCCCTCGGACGTCATCGACGTCGAGTGGGTGGACGGCGGGCTCTCGGTGGCCTCCGCCACCCGTGGCCTCTGGCGCTTCGACGGTGAGCTCGCGACGGCCGTGGGCACGGGTGCAGCCGTGGGCGTGGCGGGCGGCGTGGGCGTGCTCCGCAGCGGTGAGGTGTTCGGGCTCGAGGAGGGTCTGGGCGACAGCCCGCCGTCCGCCGAGAACGGCACCGTCTACGTGGCCCTGTCCTTCTTCGGCAACTTCTACCACTCCACGCGCGGCGACACCCCCACCGAGGACGGCTTCGGGCAGGACATCCGGGTGATGACCGCGGTGCTGGACTGGCTCGACGAGCGTCCGGACGTCCGCGCGGACTGGGTCTTCGAGAACGCCCGCACCACCCACGAGCGCATGCCCGAGCACGCACCGCAGCTCCTGGAGCGCATCCGCACGCGCATCTCGAGCGGCCGCGACGACGTGCGTCTCATGAGCTCCACGGCGGCCCCCATGGCCAGCCTGACCCGCGTGGAGTTCGACCAGGCCCTCGACCGCGCCAAGGACCTCACGAGCCTCGACGTGGGCACCTGGGTGCCCGGCGTGCAGCCCGCGGACTCCATGATCTCGCCGGACCACCTCTCCTGGTACACCCAGGCGGGCATGGAGTGGACCACGCTCTACTACGGTGCCAACGGCTTCACCGGGCCCCGCAACGTCATCCCGCTCGAGGGCGCCCAGGCCCACAACCCGTTCAACCTCTACGACCCCGCCACGGGCGGCACGCTCACGGCGATGCCCGTGTACCACCACGGCGACCTGCTCGATCACGGCGGCCTGCGGGGGTGGGTCAAGCAGCTGAACGCCAACCACCCCGGCGACACGCTGCTCGTCCTGCACTTCGACGCGGACGCCGAGAGCTGGGAGAACTTCGACCGCGAGCTCGACGCCATCGCGGACCTGCCCTTCGTCCGCTACACCACGCTGAACGACTACCTCACCACGCACGACCCCGGCGCCACGCACCCGCTGCCGGGCGACGTCGCGAACGGCGTGGGCGACGGCTTCTCCTCCTGGTCCGAGAAGGTGTTGAACCACCGCGTCTGGACGGCCATCGAGCAGTCCCGCCAGCTCACCGAGGCCGCCGAGCTCGTGGCACCCGCGGACGGCGCGGTGGGGGCGGCCGTGCGCACCGCGCTGGACGCCCGGCTCGATGCCCTGGCCGTGAACAACTTCGGTCTCACGCAGCCCAACCTGCACCCCCAGCGCGTCACCGCCGCCGAAGCCTACGCCGCCGAGGCCCTCGAGCAGGCCCGCATCGCCTACGGCGCGGCCATCGACACCCAGGCGCCCCTGGGTGCCCAGCAGCTCGAGGTGCTCCACTCGGGCGTGGGTGGCGGGGCAGCCGTGACGGTGCCGTTCAACCTCCGGATGCCGCCGGGCTCCTGGGAGGGCGAGGCCGGTCTCGTGATCGAGCGCGGCAACACCCTGCTCCCGATCCGCGCGCAGTTCCTCGGCGACCTCGGGGGCTACGACGTCGTCCGGGTCGACGCCACCGTCGTCCTGGCGCCCGAGAGCCGCACCATCCTGGACTGGGCGTACGACCCCGGCGAGATCCGCCACGCGCGCGGCCAGCTCACGCCCGCGGACATCCCGAGCCAGTTCCTGCTCCAGGCGCCCTTCATGGAGTGCGCGTCGGGCCGGGTGGTCGGCACGGGCGGCACCATCGCCACCACGATCGGCGAGTGGGGCCTCGAGAACGCGCGCATCGAGGAGTGGCAGCTGCCCTCCTGCCAGGCCCAGGCCACGCGCTCCACGATCCGTCGCGTCATCCGCAAGCGCGACGAGCTGCCCGGAGCGATCGTCGAGGTCACCGGCACCATCGACCAGGCGGCCGACGCGGGTGGGCTGATGTCCATCGTGCTCGCACCCGTCACCTGCCCGAGCGGCATCGAGGCCATCACCTGGCGCTCGTACGGCGACACCGTGCGCACGGTGGCCGTCCCGGACCTCGTGGAGGCGTGGAACCCCGTCTCGGCGAACGGCTGGGTGAGCGCCACCTGTGGTGACGGATCCACCGTGCAGATCGCCATCGACCAGACCGTGTCGTCCTCGATGGGCATGCTCTCCCTGCGCAACCAGGACGGCGAGGGCCTCCTGGCGCCGCTCGCCGCGCTCTGGGGCGACCCGCCCTGGCACGACGGGGCACGCACGGGCGGCAACGGCATGGCCGACCTCGTCACCCCGCTCATCGGCAGCCAGTTCTCGCCGTCCGCGCCGGAGTGGGCGGGCAAGGAGGTGAAGCTGCGGATGTGGGTCACCCAGAACACGGACGAGGATCGCCTCGACCTGTTCTCCCACCCGCCGCTGGTGCGCAGCCCGCTCGACTGAATCAGCGGATCAGCGGGTGGCGAACGCCGCGAAGCCCTCGATGAACCGGGCGAGGCGCTCGCCCGTCTTCGCCTCCACCGTGCCGTCCTCGGCGAGCACGGTGTGGGCGCGCGGCACGTAGAGCTGCCCGCCGTACAGCTCCACGCCGAGCTGGCGGAACGTCAGCAGCCACGCCTGCTGGGCCATCCGGGTGCCCCAGGGTCCCGGTGTGGCGCCGCACAGGCCCGTGGGACGCCCGGCGAACACCTCCTCGGCGCGCCCTCCGCGGCTGCACCAGTCCAGTGCGTTCTTCAGCGGCCCCGGGACGCCCCCGTTGTACTCCGGCGACCCGATGAGCAGCGCGTCGGCGGAGGCGATGCGGTCCTGCGCGACGACCGCGTCCGGCAGGCCCTCCGCGTCCTCGAGGTCGCCGTCGTACACCGGGATGCCGCGCAGCTCCGCGATGTCCACCTGCACCCCCTCGGGCGCCCGCGCGGCCAACGCCACCAGCAGACGCCGGTTCAGACTCGCCCTCCGCAGGCTCCCGCACACCGCCACGACCTTCATCGGCTCCCTCCTGTTGCGGGCTCCATAGCGCGGACATACGCCATCCGAGCCGACTGGACGGCACTGCGGCCCACCGTCGTCAGGTGGACGACCGCGCATGGAGACTTCCATGGACAAGGAAGAGGGCTTCGATCGCAACGACTTCGGGTCGGAGGAGGAGTACCGCCTGTACTGCCTCCGGCACAGCACCGCGCACGTCATGGCGCAGGCCGTTCAGCGCCTGCACCCCGCCGCGCGGCTGGCGATCGGACCGCCCGTGGAGGACGGCTTCTACTACGACATCGAGATCCCGGACGTGACGCTGTCCGAGGACGACCTCTCGGCCATCGAGGCCGAGATGAAGAAGATCGTCAAGGAGAACCAGCCCTTCGAGATGGAGAAGGTCGACCGGGTCGCCCTGCGCGAGCAGCTCGTGGCCGCCGGGCAGCCCTACAAGGTCGAGATGCTCGACGGGTTCGACGATCCCATCTCGGTGTGCCGCAACCCGAGCAAGAAGACCGGGGAGACCTGGGTCGACATGTGCGCGGGCCCGCACGTCATGCGCACCGGCCAGTGCAAGCACTTCAAGCTGCTGAAGATCGCAGGGGCCTACTGGCGCGGGGACTCCACCCGTCCGCAGCTCCAGCGGCTGTACGGCACCGTCTGGCCGACCCGCGAGGAGCTCGACCAGTACATCTTCCGCCTCGAGGAGGCGAAGAAGCGCGACCACCGCAAGCTCGGGCAGCAGCTCGACCTGTTCATGTTCCACGACTACAGCCCGGGTTGCGCCTTCTGGCTCCCGAACGGCGAGACCGTCTACCACGTGCTCGCCGACCGGATGCGCTCGATGCTGCTCTCCGAGGGCTATGTCGCGGTGCGGACTCCCCAGCTCTTCGACAAGAAGCTCTGGGAGACCAGCGGCCACTGGGACCACTACCAGGAGAACCTCTTCCACTTCGCGGAGGGCCACTTCCACGAGGGCGAGGAGGCCGAGGGCGAGAACCGCATCCTCGGTATGAAGCCCATGAACTGCCCGAGCCACATGCTGATCTTCGGGTCGCGCAAGCGGTCCTACCGCGAGCTCCCGCTGCGGGTGCACGACCAGGGCGTGCTCCACCGCAACGAGCTCTCCGGGGCCCTCTCGGGCCTCACCCGCGTGCGTCAGTTCAGCCAGGACGACGCCCACATCTTCTGTGCCGAGGACCAGATCGCCGACGAGATCGAGCGTCTCCTCGAGCTCGTGGAGCGCGTGTACGGCGCCTTCGGCATGGGCATGAAGATCCACCTCTCCACCCGTCCGGCGGAGAAGCTCGGCGACGACGACCTCTGGGATCGGGCCGAGGGCGCGCTCCGCGAGGGCCTCGAGCGGCGCGGCATCGACTTCGGGATCAAGGAGGGCGACGGTGCCTTCTACGGACCGAAGATCGACTTCGACATCTACGACGCGCTGGGCCGTGGGCACCAGTGTGCGACCGTGCAGCTCGACTACCAGCTGCCCCGTCGCTTCGAGCTGTCGTACGTGGGTGCGGACAACGCGCTGCACACGCCCGTCGTCATCCACCGCGCCATCGTGGGCTCCTTCGAGCGCTTCATCGGCGTGCTGATCGAGCACTACGCGGGCAACTTCCCCGTGTGGCTGGCCCCCGAGCAGGTGCGGGTGATGACCGTGTCCGAGAAGAGCCTCGAGCACGGACGCGCCGTGCTGGACGCGCTGCGGGCGGCGGGCGTGCGGGTGACCTTCGACGATGGCGACGCGAAGATCGGCTACAAGATCCGCGAGTGCCACGGCAAGAAGGTGCCGTACATGGCCGTGATCGGCGCCAAGGAGACCGAGGACGGCACCGTGGCCATCCGGTCCCGTGACGACGGCGACCTCGGCACCATGACGGTCGCCGACTTCGTCGAGAAGGTCCGGTCGGAAGGGGTGGTCCCCTTCTGACCCTCCGTCAGGAGACCCGGATGAGCTCCGTCGTCGTCGCAGGGGGAACGTCGGTCGTGGGACGCGCGCTCGTCGGGCGGCTCGCGTCCGCCGGCCACGAGGTCCGCGTGCTCTCGCGGTCCTCGACCGACCTCCGCGCCGACGTCACGCGGCCCGAGACCCTCCGCGGCACCCTGGACGGCACGGACGTCCTCTACAGCCTCGTGGGCGCCTCGCTCGCCCCGCGGCCCCTGTTCCCCGAGCAGACCTTCGAGGCCATCGACCGTGACGGCAACCTCGCCCTGCTCGCCGAGGCCGAGCGGGCCGGCGTCTCCAGGGTGGTGTACCTCTCGGTGTTCGGCGACTACGACCGGCCCCTCGTGTACGTCGACACGCACCGGGCCGTCGAGCACGCCCTCGCCGCCAGCCCGATCCCGTCGACGGCCGTGCGACCCACCGGGTTCTTCGGCGAGCTCGCGTTCCTCGAGGCCTTCCGCCTCCTGGCCCCCCGCGTCGGTGACGGGTCCGCCCGCACCAACCCGATCCACGAGGAGGACCTCGCCGACGTGCTCGCGGGTGTGCTCCACGACGGGCCCGCCGTGCTGGGCTGCGGGGGACCCGAGGTGCTCACGAGGTCCGAGATCACGGCACGGTTGGCGGGGTCGCCCGTGCAGGTGCCCGTGCCGCCCGCCCTCCTCCGTCTGCAGGCCGGGCTGCTCCGTCCGGTGCTCCCCCGGCTCGCCGCCATCGTGGACTTCGTGGGGTACGTGCTCACCCACGACGGCATCGCGCCGCCGACCGGCTCGCGGACCCTGCCGACCCCGCTATAGTCCGGGCATGGAGCTGGTCGTCCCGCCCTCGCTCGCCGACCGCGTGCAGTTCGCACAGGGCGTGCTCCGCTTCCGGCGCGACCCGCTCGGCAGGGTCGCCCGACGTGTCGCCGCGGTCGGAGCCGCCCTGCCCTTCCAGAGCCTGTCGCCGCTCGGGGAGGTCCAGGTGTCGAAGGACGGCGTGTTCGTGGGCTGGGGACGACGCCAGATCCCGCACGTCGGCCAGGCCCTCCGGCTGGTCGGCGACCCCGGCCACCCTGCCAACCTGTTCGTCAACGGGGCCGCCGAGCCCCTCCTCTACGCGGCGCTCCAGCCTCCCGGCGACCTCCCGTGGACCACGGCCGACGTCCTCTGGCTGGGCCGCTCGGCGGCCCTCCTCCTCGGCATCCCCTGGTGGGTCGAGTGGGACCGGAAGGGCTGGGACCGCTGGAACCGCGACCCCATCCTGCGTGGCCGCACGGCCCTCGACATCGCGCTGGAGCGCAGCGAGCGAGACCACACCATGCTCCACACCTACCGCCTCGAGGAGCCCCCCGGCTCCGTCGCCCTCGACGCGGCCGAGTACACCCTGCGCGGGAACACCTTCCAGCCCCTCCGGCTGCGGATGGAGGCCACCCAGCTCCGCTCGACGAGCTGGACCATCGCCTGGGAGTCCATCCACGGCGTGGCCACCGTGTTCGAGCACGAGCGCGGCCGTCATCGGCCCACCGGGTTCCTGAAGGTCTCCTTCTACGACCGGGTCCTCGACCTCCTCGTCGTGCCCGAGGTCACCGAGATCGAGGCGGTCTGGCTGCGCTGGCTCGAGGACGCCGTCCGCACGCGCTGCCGGCAGTACGTGCGCCCCGAGGGCAGCGCGGCCGACATCCCGCCCCCGCTCCAGTCGCTGCGGTCGGGATGATCAGCGGGCCCGCGGGAGCACCAGGGTGAACGTGCTCCCCTCGCCCGGCACGCTGGTGGCCGTGAGGTCGCCACCCATGCCCACCGCGAGGGCCCGGGTGAGCGGCAGGCCCAGGCCGGTCCCGCGCCCGGAGACCTCGTCGGCCTGGGCGAACGCCTGGAAGACCCGCTCCAGATCGTCGGGGGCGATGCCCACCCCCGTGTCGCGGACGTGGAGTCGCACCCGTTGGGCCGTGACCTCCACCTCCACGTCCACGCGCCCGTCCGTCGTGAACTTGCAGGCGTTGCCCACGAGGTTCAGCAGGCACTGGGAGAGCCGCCGGGCATCCGCCACCACCGTGGCCTCCGCGAGGCGCGCACGCAGCGCGTTCCCCTGCTCGGCCGCCACGGGCCGGAGCGTGTCGAGCACGTCCTCCACGATGGGCCCCACCGCCACGTCGCGCAGGTCGTACTGCATCTTGCCCGCATCGATCTTGGAGAGGTCCAGGAGGTCGTTGATCAGCGCCAGGAGGTGGCGGCTCGCCCGATGGATGCGCTGGAGATCGTCGGCGGCCTCGTGCTCCTCCATGAGGAGCTCCGTGTACCCGAGGATCGCGTTGAGCGGAGTCCGCAGCTCGTGGGACATGTCGGCCAGGAAGCGGCCCCTGGACGCGCGGCTGCGCCGGCTGACCTCCGCGTCGAGCTCGGCGGCCCGGAGGGCCTGCTCGCGCTGCTTGCGCTCGGTGAGGTCGCTGACGACGAGCAGGGCCCCCTCGCCGTGGTCGCCCTCGACGGGCACGAGGGTCCACGCCGCCGGGATCCGCCGCCCGTCCGGGAGGCTCACCCAGCCGTCGGGCTCCTCCAGGCCGCCCCCGAGGCCCTCTACGGACGTCGGCAGGGCCATGGGGACCTTCTGGGCGGTCAGGAGCTCCAGGAGGTCCGCGATCCGCCGTCCGGCGTTGCGTCGACCCAGCAGCCCGACGCTCTGGATGTTCCCGTCCTCCACGGCCAGCTGGTCGTCCAGCCAGACCACGGCCTCCGGCAGCGCCTCCACCACGGCGGACAGGCGCTCCTTGTCGCGCCGCACGGCCTCGTGGAGCGACTCCATCTCGCGGCTGGACACCTCCATGCTCCGCTGCACGACGTAGCGCTCGCGGTCGAAGGCCTCGAAGGACCCGTTCACGCGGTCCAGGAACGCCGCCCACTGCTCGGGGGTGCTGGGTCCGCGCTCGGGATCGATGCCGAGGCGCCGGAGGTGGCGCTCCAGGCTGCGATGGAGGGTGCCGCTCAAGTGGACGTGCTCTCCCGCCACACGGTCAGGGTCATGGTCTGGTTGTGGAGGTCGCAGGTGCCGTCCGCCGTCGGCGAGAGCTCGCCGTAGCTGAAGAACCCGAGCAGGCCCGAGCCCGCGGGGAGCTGGTCGGAGACGGCCTCGGGCTCGTCCTCCGCGCGATCCGCGAGCACGAGCCGCCTCCCGACGCAGCTCACGACGAGCGCGAGCACCGGCCCGCCTCCGGAGACCGTGGCCGTCGCCTCCGCCGCGGCGTCCACCAGGCTGTCGAGGGTCGTGCGCATGAGCCGCACGCGCGAGCCCTCGGGGACATCGCCCGCGAAGGTGAGGGACTGGGCCTCCTCGTCCACCGCGAGGATCGTCCGGACCATGTCGTCGCCGTGGCGATCCAGGAGCGCCAGCGGGAACAGGAGCCCGGTCGCCGGCAGCTCGTCGGCGAGGTCGCCCAGGTACTCCTTGTAGAGCGCCAGGGCCGGCCGCCCATCGAGCGCCATCAGGACGTTGTCGCGGGAGGAGGTCACCGTCCGCTCGATCCCGAAGGGCTCCCAGCCCCCGCCGCAGGCGTGCTGGACCTCGACGTCGCCATACAGGCCGAGCGCGACGATGTGGCCCTCCAGCGGCCGGCCCCCGGACCACACCCAGGTGGACCCGAAGCGGGATCCGTCTCCGGCGAGCCCGCCCGTCACCACCACCCCGTCACCGAGCTGCTCCCGGAGACCGGCCACCAGGGCCGATCCGTTCACCTGCAGGCCGTCGGAGAGCACGAACACGTGGGCCAGCCCCTCGCCCTGGAGGGCCTCGCCGAGCGCCCGTCCCGCGTCCGGCGCCACAGGCACGGTGCTCACCCGGGCGGTGGTCGACTCGAAGCTCACGATCGCGAGGGACACCCCGTCGTCCAGGATCTCGTCGCCCGCGATCTCGCCCGCCGTGCTGCACCCGATGCAGGCGGCGCCGGGCAGGGCGCGGCCGAGGTCCTCGAGGACGTCCACGGGCACGCGCCCGCCGAAGGCGACCACCACCGTCGCACCGCTGCCGGGCGCCTCCAGGGGACCGTCCCACCCCGAGCCTGCCCGCCACGTCCGCTGCACCACCTGCATCCCCGCCTCCTGCCCGCACACCGATCGGTCTCGCGCGCCGAGCCTTGATGCCCCCGGACACTTCGATCGTACCCCGGGTCGCCCGCGATTGGGCCGAATGACACCGGCGGGACATCCGGGCTTCTGCGAGCTACGTGCGCGCCATTCCGTTTGACGGTCAACACGTCCTGGCCCGCGAATGGCCGGGAAACCAGCATACTTCGAGCCAGGGCGTGGTGATCGTCAAGAGGAGGCAAGGCCCGCGCAAAGCGGGCCGCGCAGGCCGCCTTCGGCGGCCGGAGTGATCAGATGTGGCTCGATCGGCTGAAGGGATGGTTCCAGGGTGCCCCACCGGAGGGCTCGGCGGCGCGCGCCCTCCGCGAGCTCAAGGAGGAGCGCGGCGAGGACCCCGAGTGGGTCGCCATGCGCAACCGGCTCGGTGTGCTGGTGCTCTCCGAGGGCGACCAGCAGCGCCTCTGGCAACGCGCCCACCACGGGGAGGCCAGCTCGGCCCGGCTGCTCTCGGGTATCGCCCGCCCCACCGAAGACGAGAAGCGGATCCTGGCCGCCCTGCTCGACGAGCTCGCCCGCGGGAGGTGAGGTCGTTGTCAACGACGCGCCCGGCACCGTGAGGTGCGGTAGGTTGCCCGGACGCGAGGAGGACCCATGGCGCAGTGGAAGGTGACCCGGGGCGACAACCAGTTCGCAGTGGCCGGGCTCCCCGAGCTGATCGAGCTGGTGCGGAAGGGCGAGCTCGATCCCGGCGACATGGTCCAGCCGCCCGAGACCTCGGAGTGGATCTACGCGAGCGAGATCCCCGCCCTGCAGGAGCACTTCCCGAAGGACGACGACGACGACCTCGACTACAAGCCCCGCAACGCCATGCTCCCGATCGTGCTCCTGGGCGCGCTCCTCGCCGTCATCGGCGTCGGCGGCATCGGCGTGATCGCGCTGATCCAGATGCTCCCCCAGGGCGACGAGCGCATCGTGGGTGGCGGCAAGGGCCTGTCGTACGGCGAGGTCATCGTCACCAACGCCGGCGTCACGCTCACCGACAAGCCCGACGCGAACAGCACCCCCACGACCCCCGTGGCGAAGGACGACCCGCTCGAGCTGCTCGCCAAGCGCGGCACCTTCTACAAGGTGCGCACCCGCGGGGGCCAGGAGGGCTGGATCCCCGTCACGCGCGTGCTCCCGATGTACAAGCTGGGTGATGCGAGCGTGAAGGAGAAGTACGACCCGCTCTACAACCCCGACCACTACGTGGACGTGGTGAACGCGAGCTGGCTGCAGGTGCCCCTCGCCCCGAACGAGAAGCCCCCGGAAGACGGCATCCCCACGATCTTCCACTTCATGTTCGGCAACAAGAGCGACTACGACATGACCGGGCTCTCCGTGCTCGTGACCATCAAGAACGCGAGCAAGGCGGAGCTCGGCAAGCTCGAGATCCCGATCCAGGGCGACGTGCCGAAGCACGGGCAGACCATGGTGGGCACGATCAAGCCCGAGAAGGAGGGCGAGGGCGAGCCGGTCTACATGACCGAGCACAGCTTCAAGGACGCCGCCACCAAGGACCCCACGCTCCAGGAGCGCTGGGAGGTCGGCCTGAACGTGAAGATGAAGGGCGACGAGTTCGACAACGCGTCGGTCGACATCGTGGAGCTGCGGGCGATCCCCCCGGAGGGCTGAGCCTCAGAAGCGCCCGTTCAACACGAGCCCGTTGGGCATCGGTGCCACCCGCACCGGAGCGTCCGCGAGGCTCGTGATCCACATCACGGCCCCCGTCGCGAACAGGGCGCCACCCGCTCCCCACTCGATGAACGCGAGGTTCTGGCGGGGCTGGACCTGGCTCCGGTAGAACGAGTCGCGCTCGGTGCCGTCGGGCATGTCCTGGTAGTCGAGGTAGGCCTTCCGGGCCTGACCGTAGTTGTAGAACCCGAGCGGCAGCACCGCGAGACCCGCGGCGGTGACGATCCCGTTGGCCGCCAGGCGACCCGGGCTCTTGCGGGCCGGGCGCTCCGACGGGGGCGTCGAGCCGTCGGGCGGAGGTGCGGTGGGGTCGGCCTTGGCGTCGGAGACCACCATGGAGAGCATGACCTCGCCGTTCTCCTTCACGGTGACCGCCTTGCGCTCGAGCACCTCGCCCTTCCGCTCGAGCACGAGCTCGTGCACGCCCACGGGCACCTGGTCGAGCTTGACGCTGCCCGTGCCGACCTTCTCGCCGTCGAGCTTGATCGTGGTGTTCGCGGGCTGCACGTCGATCGCGAGGGACCCGTACTTCTCCTGCTCCAGGGTGAGCGCGACCTTCTCGTCGGCCTTCAGGTCCACCGCCTTCGAGGCCGCCTGGAAGCCCTCCTTGACGGCCTTCACCTCGCGCGTGCCGCAGGCGAGCTTCACCTCGAGCGGCGACTTGCCGAGCACCTCGCCGTCGACCATCACCTCCGCACCCTTCGGCGTGGTCTCGACCTTCAGCATGTGCTTGGCGGCGACGATCGGCACGTCGACCTTCGTGGTGTCGCCCTCCGTGGCCGTCACGGTCTCCTCACCCGCCTCGCAGCCCTTCTCGAGCCGCACGACGTGGCGGCCGGGGTCGACGTCGAGGGTGGCGGGCGCGGTCTTCCCGGTGTCCTTCCCGTCCAGCAGCACCTTCGCGCCGCTACCGGCGACCTGCAGGCGCGTGACGGCCGGCGCGGACGGCTCGGGCGCGGGTGCTGGCACGGGCGCAGGGGCCGGAGCGGGCGCAGGGGCCGGAGCGGGTGCTGGCGCGGGGGTCGCGGAGCCGCCCGCCGTGCGCACCTCGCGCGCGTCGAGGTCCACGGTGAAGGTGACGCTCCCCGAAGCCGGGATCGTCACGGTCTTCGAGAACAGCACGGGACCGAACATGGAGTCGCGGAACGCCAGCGTCACCTCTCCCCCGTCCACGTCCGTGGTCACGGGGGTCTCACCCTTCACGAAGTCGTCGACGAGCACCACGGCCGTCTGGCCGTCCGCGGCCTCGATGTTGAGCTCGGTGGCGAAGGCGGAGAGCCCGAGGAGGGAGAAGAGGGTCATGAAGGCTCCAGAGGACAGCCCGGTATAACCGTCGTGCTGGAGGAGGCCCCATGCCGTTCACCGTCGTCGTCCCCACCCCCGTGGGACCGCTCACCGTGACCGGCGGAGAGGCCGTGCACACCGCGTGTTTCGTGGACGGCACCCCCACCGGGGGCGACCCGCTCGGCGTCCGCGAGGCCCTGGAGGCCTGGATGGCCGGCGACGACACCCTCGCCCGCCGCGTGCCCCTGGACCTCGAGGGCACCTTGTTCCAGAAGCGGGTCTGGGAGGCCGTACGGGCCGTCCCGTGGGGTCGGACGGCTTCGTACGGCGCCATCGCGGACGCGCTGGGCTCCGTGGCCCGGGCGGTCGGCGGGGCGAACGGAGCCAACCCCGCCGCCCTGTTCGTGCCCTGCCACCGGGTGATCGGCGGCGACGGCAGCCTCACGGGCTACGCCGGCGGCATCGAGCGCAAGCGCTGGCTGCTGGACCACGAGCGCGGTGCGCCACCGCTCCTCATGGGGCGTAGCGGTACACCTGGGTGAGGTCGTCGAGGCCGACGCGCACGTGGTCGGTCACGTAGGTCGCGCGCACCTCGAAGGGCCGCTTGCCATGCCGGACGCGCTCGCCGGGCGCCGAGGTCGCGAAGACCTCGCCGTCGCGGGACCACTCGAGCTCCACGTTCTCCACGGGCCCCTCCATCCGGCCGTGGGACAGGCCGTCCACGGGGTCCGCGAACCGGAACGTCCGGCGCACGATCTGCTCCGTGCACACCGGGCAGAACCCGCGCGTGGAGTCGCGCATCGTGCAGTTCTGGCGCGGCCGGTAGAGGTCGCCGCAGTTGTACGCGGGCGAGAAGGCGCCCACGTGCCCCTGCCAGGACGACGTGCTCGGCGTGGGGAGCGGCACGTCGTCGTCGATCCAGTGCGCCCAGGGCGGGTCCTGCGGATCGCGGGTGATGTTCACCGGGAGGCCGAGTCGGGGGTCCTGGATGCACGCGTCGTAGGCGTACTCGTCGCCGAGGAGCCCGAAGCTGTGGCCCATCTCGTGGATGGCGGTGCGCTCGAACCCGTCGAAGCCGGTGGTCGCCGAGGCCACGTGCACGGCCATCCCGCCGAACTTCGGCGTGTTGATGAGCACGATGGCGGTGTCCCAGGGCACCACGCTCGCCGCCTGGGCCACCTCCCACTGCTTGGACTGGAACACCGCCACGCTGTTGTAGTTGCCGCCCGTCAGCCGGTTGATCAGCTCGACGGCGAAGATCGAGCCGAAGGCGGTGTCGCGGGGACCCGCGGTGGGGCCGTCGAAGCTGGCGCCCGACTCGGCGCTCGGGGTGTCCACGCGATGGATGTTGATGAACGGGGCGAGCGTGTCGTACGGCGGCTCGGCCAGCAGGGCCTCCGCGACCCGGTCGGCGTGCTCGGCGAACAGCCCCTGCTCCTCGGCCGTGTAGCCGTCGCCGAGGATGACGAGGTCCATGCGGTTGGACGACGGCCCGCTGGAGTGGAGGGTCTCGAACCCGGTGACGAGGTCGTACGTGCCCATGTCGTCGCCCTCGACGTACGCGAGATCGTACGAGCCGGCCTCCCGGTACGCGCCGGTCTCGTCGCGGAGCTGGAAGCGGACCTCGCGACCTTCCGGGAGGAGCGGCACGTGCAGCGGGAAGCGCCCGAGCACCGGCAGGTTGTCGAGCAGATCGACCCCCGCGGCGTCGCTCCAGTACCCGAGGAAGGCCTGCACCACCATGGGCCCGTTGGTGGTGCGCTCGTAGATCACCTCGCCCGCACCGTCGAGGATCTGGTAGCGGAAGCCGTCCCGGTCGTCCGTGGGCTCGTCGATGTCGACGTACTGCTCCGTGACCACGGTGCCCCCCACGGTCACGAGGGTGGTGCTCGCCGTGGCGAGCAGCACGACCCCCGGCGTCTCGGGCGGGAGGGCCGCGGGGTCGAGCAGGGCGGTGGGCGTGCACGCGGACAGCGCGGCGAGGAGCCACATGGGGACCTCCGTCAGGGGTCGTCGTCTGAGAGGTAACCGAGCGCCTCGAGCGCGCGGCGCTGGTGGTCCGCCATCTCCGCGTCCTGGTGGGGCGGGGCGGTGGCGTCCCAGCGCTCGAGCATCGGCTGGAGCACGGCGAGCAGGGCCGGATCGCCCTCGATGACCTCGGGAGCCCGGCCGCGCAGGGGGAACGCGCGCACCACGTGCCCCCCGGCGCGCACGGCACGCTCGAAGGGGAGGTTGTTCCAGGCGTCCTGCGACTCCTGTCCCCGGGGCTTCGTCGCCTCCTGGAAGATCGTGCGCGTGGGGTGCTCCGGCCAGCCCTCGACGTCGAGGACCGGCCCGGGACGCACGAGGTCCCAGACAGGCTGGCCCAGCGTGGGCTCGAGGCCGAGGGCGACCTCCAGCGTGGGGGCCAGGTGCTCCATCGCGGCCTGACGCTCCACGACCGTGCTCCGGGCGAGCGGGACGTCTCCGTAGGCCTTCAGGATCAGGGGGACGTGCAGGACGCCGTCGGAGACGTCGTTCCCGTGGCTCCAGCCGAACTCCGGACGCTCCGAGAGCACCTCGCCGTGGTCGCCCACCACGACGAGCAGCGCGTCGTCGAGGATCCCGCGGGCGCGCAGACCGTCCACCAGGCGCTCGACCTGCACGTCCAGCCAGGCGGCCTCGCCGTAGTAGCGCCCGTTGATCGCCTTCGCGTGCTCGGGCGCGTGGGAACGGCCCTGGACGAGCCCCTGCGCCACCTGGCGCGGGCGGCTCTCGGGGTCCCGCCATGGGCCCGTGTATCCGGGGTCGAGGAAGCGCGAGCGGAAGGGCTCGGGGGGCTCGTACGGGCTGTGCGCGTCGAAGAAGTGCACGAACAGGAACAGGGGACGGTCGGACGCGCGGGCGTCCACCGCGGAGAGCGCGCGCCCCACGACCTCGTCGGCCGGCGCCTGGTACATCAGGCCCCGCAGCGTGGGGCTCGCGTCGTCCCAGAGCGCGAAGCCCCGCTGGATGCCGGTGTCGCCCTCGAGGGCCGCCGCGCCCACCACACCCCGGGTGTCGTAGCCCTGCCCCGCCAGCCGCTCGGCCAGCGTGGGGATCCCGGGATCGAGTGGGAAGCCGTTGCGGACGACCCCGTGACCGTGGGGACCGCGGCCCGTGAACAGAGTGGCGTGGGAGGACAGGGTGGTGGGGGTCTGTGCGAAGAACCTGGCGAACCGGACACCCTCCGCGGCCAGCCCGTCGAGGAAGGGCGTGCGGGGCTCGGCGGGCCGCGCGTCCACCATGGGCTGCGGGGTGCCATAGCAGGAGAGGGCGTCGGCGCGCGTGGTGTCGAGGGAGACCACGACCAGGTGCGGAGACCCGGCGAAAGCCGCCAGCAGGGTTAGGAGGACGCCCATGCCGACGACCATAGCCCGCGCGGAGGTCCTGGGACTCGTCCTGCTCGTCGGGTGCGGGGGCGACCGCTTCGCCCAGCCGCCCCTGGCCGTCGGTGCGTGCCCCATGTGGGCGGACACGCTGCAGGAGGCCGGCGTCGGCCAGCGCATCGTGGGTTGCTCCGAGCGCGCGGTGGCCCTGGTGGGGCCCGAGGAGCCCGTGGCGGTGGCGGCATCGCGCTGGACCTCCGCCCTCTCCGGTCAGGGCCTCACGCTCACCCACGACGACCGGGGTGCACCCGCGGTGGAGGGCGGTCCCTCCACCGTCAGCCAGGTGTGGAACCGCGACGGCGAGCCCGCCCTCGCCCTCGCCCTCACGACGTCACGGGGCCGCCTGCACACGAGCCTGGCGGTGGTGCCGTGATGTTCGCGGTGTTCGTGGGTGCGCTGGCGGCCACGGGCCTCATGCGCCTCGGCGAGGTCGTCGTCAGCGTGCGCCGGATGCGCGAGCGCCCCGACGACGTGATCGCCGAGCCCTGGCTGTTCCCCTGGATGGTCGTGCTCCACGTCGGGCTCGTGTTCGCGCCGCTCGCCGAGGTCCTCCTGCTGGATCGGCCCGTCCTGCCGCCGCTGACCGCCCTCGCGGTGGGCGTGCTGCTCGCGGCCACCGCCCTGCGGGTGTGGACGCTCTCCACCATCGGGTACGCCTGGAACGTGCGTGTGGTGGAGCCGCCCGCGGACCGCATCGCCACCACGGGCCCGTACCGGTTCATCCGTCATCCGAACTACCTGGTCGTGATCCTGGAGATCGCGGCGCTCCCGCTGCTCCACACCGCGTGGATCGCAGCCCTCGGCCTCAGCGCGCTGAACGCGGTGGTGCTCGCCCACCGCATCCGCACGGAGGAGGCCGTCCTCGCCCGGAACCCCGCCTGGCTGGAGGCGTTCGCAGACCGCGCGCGCCTGGTGCCCGGCATCTTCTAGACCCTGGAGGTCCCATGTTCGTGTTCGCCCTGCTGGCTGGCTGCGCCACCGAGACACCCCCTGCCCACCCCCCCGAGCACGCGGCCCGCGAGGACCACGCCCACGAGGCGGGGCACGAGGGCGGCCACGACGACCACCACGGCGCCACGAAGGCCGCCGTCGTCGAGGGGGGCTGGTCCCACTACGGCTCGCCGTTCACCAAGGACGCCGCGGCGCCCTGCGGCGAGCTCCTCGCCCACCCCGACCAGGCCGTGGACACGACCGTCCGGGTCCAGGGCCGCATCGAGAACGTCTGCCAGAAGGCCGGGTGCTGGATGGTGCTCGCCGACGAGGACGGCAACTACCTGCGGGTCACCATGAAGGACCACGACGCTGGCGTCCCCACCGACACGAAGACCGGCGCGGGCACGATGGCCGACGTCGAGGGCACGCTCGTCGCGAAGCCCCTGGACCCCGAGACCCTCGCCCACCTGAAGTCGGAGGCCAAGGGGGACGCCGAGGCCGTCGCGAAGCAGCTCGCACCGAAGTACGAGCTCGTGGCCACGGGCGTCTCGGTGAAGGCGCTCTGACGGCAGCTCACGCGCTCAGGGGGCCACGGGCCCCGTGATCACGACCGTGGAGAGCAGCGGCAGGCGCGCGGAGCCCGTCAGCACGCCGCTGCTCACGGTGAGGGTGCCGGCGTCGAGCCAGGTGCTGGACGCGTAGTCGCCCACGCGTACCTGGACGGTGTCGCCCTCCGCGAGCCCGAAGGTGTTGTCGATCTCCATCGGCAGCCCGTTGGGCGCGTGGTGGTCGAAGGGCTCGAGGAACCAGACCGCGACGACGTCGGTGAGGCCATCGAGCGGCGGGTGCTGGGCGTCGGGCACGAACACCCCGGCCACCTCGGTGGCGGGATCGACGAACGCCGGCGGATGGAGGTCCGACACGGCGGCCTCGATGCGCAGCCCGGTGCCCACCGTGTGCCACTCGGCCGTGGCGTTCAGGGTGGAGGGCGTGTCGTGTAGGAGGAGCGTGACGTCGAACGTGCGGGGTACGCCCTCGGTGAGCTCGACGGCCGCGAAGGAGGTGGCGTAGCCGGCGCCGAAGGGCCCGAGGACCTCCAGGCTCGTGGGCTCCGCGGCGACCTGGTCGAAGTGGAACGCGCCGGTGGTGTCCGTGCTCGCGTTGAGGCAGAGCTGGCCACGGCAGAAGCGGATCTGGGCGTCCGCGATCGGCGTGTCGTCCGCGCCCGTGACCACACCCATCACGTCCGTGCGCGGGGTGGTGTCGGTGTCCGCGTCGGTGTCCGTGTCCGTGTCGCTGTCGGCGTCGGTATCCGTGTCGGTGTCCGCCTCTTCGGTGGGCGTGGTGGCCGGCGGGCAGCCGAGCAGGAGCAGCGGGAACATCCAGGGGGCACGCATGGGCATCTCCATCGGGTCCTTCAAGTTAGTCTCGCGACGAGCCGATCGCTACATGCCCATCTACGCACTGCCCCGCGAGCACCTGTTCCCCGACCCCCGCCTGGCCGACCCCTCCGGCCTCATCGCGGTGGGCGGCGACCTCGACCCCGCCCGCATTCTGCTCGCCTACCGCATCGGCATCTTCCCCTGGTTCTCGCGCGGGCAGCCGATCTACTGGTGGTCGCCCGACCCTCGCACCGTGCTGTGGCCGGACGACCTGAAGATCCCGCGCTCCCTCGCCAAGCGCATCCGGCAGGGACGCTTCCGGCTCTCCATGGACGAGGCCTTCGCCGAGGTCATCGACGCCTGCAGCCGCACGCCCCGCCCGGGCCAGGACGGCACCTGGATCACGCCGAAGATGAAGCGCAGCTACGTGGAGCTGCACGCCAGTGGGCACGCGCACAGCATCGAGGCGTGGGACGGCGACATGCTCGTCGGGGGCCTCTACGGTGTCGCCATCGGCTCGGTGTTCGCGGGCGAGTCGATGTTCGCCCACGCCCCGGACGCGTCCAAGGTCGCTTTCGCCTGTTTCGTCCGTCAGTTCCAGCGATGGGGCGGCACGTGCATCGACTGCCAGATGACGACGGCGCACCTCGCGCGATTCGGCGCGACCGAGATCCCCCGAAGCGCGTACCTCGCCGCGCTGGCCCACGGGCGCGATCGGACCATCGGTCCCCCGCGGTGGAGCTTCGACGTCGACTTTGTGTGCGACGGACGCTAGCGCCGGGACAGGGATGGCCTTGGACCCCCCGCGTTTGGTAGAAAGGGGCATGCAAGAAGAGGCCCTGCAGCAGTTCCTCTCCTCGGTGCGGTGTGAGCGCTTCATCGACTACCTGGACCCCATCGGCGAGACAGCCGAAGAGGCCCTGGCGCGTCGTGTGCGTTGGGCGCGGATGACCCGGAACGACCCCGCGCACGCCGACGAGGCCATGTTCCTGCTGCAGCACGAGGGCGAGCTCCGCCATGTGCTCACCCGCGAGCTCGACGCGGAGGACTCCTGGGTGGAGGGCGTGAGCGCGGGCCAGGAGTTCGGCGGCACGCACTGGGCGCGCGAAGGCGAGACCACACGTCTGGAGGCCCACGAGCCCTCGCCCGGAACGGGCACGCTCGACCCCGAGGCGACCGACGACGACAGCGACGAGGAGCCCCTCACCGACGGACCCGTGACCGGCACGGGCATCATGCGGATGGAGGACATCACCCTCGACGACCCGTGGGCGGAGTCCTCTCCCGAGCTCGCGGCCACGCCCGTGAACGCGGGGGCCAAGGTCACGCGCGAGCTCACCACGCTCGACTCGCTGCCGGCCGCCACCGTGCAGCCCGGGCTCGTGCAGACGCGCGGCAAGGTCCGCACCGCGAGCCCTGCCGTGCGCCGGGTGTCCTCGCCCACCCTGTCCACCACCCTGGACATGCCGACCATCCCGCCGCTCGACGAGCTGGAGCTCCGTCGTCAGGCGGCCGTGCGCGCCGACAACGAGGCCACGGACCCCTCGGCCCGCCCCACCCCGGAGCTCGCGCGGGCCATCGCGCAGGCCGCGGCCACCGGCAACACACCCGCCCCTGCTCCCGCGCCCGATCTCCGGGCCACCGATCCCGCCGTGCCCACGAGGGTCGTCGCGTCGCCCCCACCCGCTCCCACGAAGGAGGAGAGCTCGGGGTTCCCGCTCGTCCCGGTGGCGGTCGGAGCCCTCGGTGTGGCGCTCCTGATCGGCGGGTTCGCGATGTTCCGGCCCGAGGCCACGCCGCCGGCTCCCGCCCCCGCGCCGGTGCTCGCGGACGCCAAGCCGGCACCGATCGCCGCACCGGCTCCCGCAGCCGTGCCGGCTCCCGTCGCCGCGCCGGTGGCCGATGCGCCCCAGCCCGCACCCGTCGCGGTGCCCGCGCCCGTCGAGGCACCCGCGCCCGTCGCGGTGCCCGCACCCGTCGCGGTGCCCGCACCCGTCGCGGCCCCGGTGGCGCAGCCTGCCCCGGTCGTGCGCCCAGAGCCTCAGGCCGTGCCCGCACCCACCGCGCCCAGGCCCGTGCCCTCCGCACCCGAGCCTGCGCCGGCCGCTTCCAAGCCGGCACCCACGGCTCCCGCACCCGTCGTGAAGCCCGCGCCCAGCGTGCCCGCCCTGCCCCCAGAGGCCGCTGTGGGGGATCCCGCGGCCCTCGGCGACATGAAGGGCCTCTGGGGCGGGTCCGTCGGCGACAAGGGCTTCCTGCTGCGCATCCAGTCCCAGACCGGAAACGACTTCACAGGAGCGGTGGAGATCATGGACGCCGCCGGATCGGCGGCCCACCGCGTGCGCGGCACGTTCACGCGAAACGGCGTGCGGTTCGCGGACGGCGCCGGCCTGTCGTTCACCGGGTCGGCCGGCACCAACGCCATGCAGGGAACGATGACCCTGAACGGCGTCTCACAGCCCTGGAGCGTCTCCCGCTGAGCCCCGCGGGCGCCGGTCGCGGCGCCGGCGACGACGGTTCTCCCACGAGTACCCGCCCTCCGGCTCGGGCACCGGGAAGTCGCCCTGCTCCTCGTCGTCCCACTCCTCCCGGAGCTCCGAGAGAGCACGGTCCCAGCGGGCCAGCATCGGCGGGATCGCGAACGGCACCAGCAGGCAGCCGGCCTTCTCGGCGAGCCCCTCGAGCCGCCCGAGCGCGTCGAGGGGCTCGTGGGTGTAGATGCCCACCGCCAGCCCGTGCTTGTCGCGGTGCACGAGGATCACGGCACGCACGCGCTGCACGAGCTCGGGCAGAGCAGCCGGCTGGAAGCGGGCGGGCGGCGAGTCGCGCGTGGCGAGCCCGACGAGCGGGAACACCGCCTCGAACAGGGCGTCGTCCTCCTCCTCCGTGCCGGCCCCGTCGAGCACGAGGAAGCCGCGCAGGCGGTCCTCGGCGGGAGGGACGTCGGAGCCCTCGGGTGCCGGCGCGAGCAGCGCCCGTACGCCCTTCACGCCGGAGACGCGGGTGTACCAGCGGACGAGCGCGCTCTCCACGCGTCCCCCGGCACGGTAGCCGTCGTAGAGCTCGACCCCGCGGGCCTCCTCCGGGATGTCGGCCGGGTGGCCGTCCTCCATGAAGGCCAGGAAGGACTTCCGGGGGAACAGGGTGGTGATCAGCGTGGCGGGGTCCACACCGGCGTGCGTGAGGCCGCGAACAGCGTCCGCCGCAGACATGTCGGAGAACGCGGCGCCGCTCACCACGAGCCGCTCCACCGTCTCCTCCTCCTCTTCGGGACCCTCGGCCTCCCAGGCGTCGATCCACCGCTCCCGGCCCCGGCACAGCCGACCCGAGTCGTGGGGATTGAACGGGCCCTGGCTGAAACCCATCGCGCGAACCATGCGTCCTCCCGGACGAAGGGGATATCGTCCCGGTCCGGAGTCGACCGTGAGCCACACCACCTTCTACGTCACGACGCCCATCTACTACGTCAACGGCGACCCGCACATCGGCCACGCCTACACGACCACCGCGGCGGACGCCATCACCCGCTTCCACCGGCTCGCCGGCCGGTCCGCCTGGTTCCTCACCGGCACCGACGAGCACGGCCAGAAGGTGCTCGAGGCGGCCCGCGCACGCGGCCTCGAGCCCCAGGCCCACTGCGATGCCATGGTGGAGCGCTGGAAGGCGATGATGGCCGAGCTCGGCATCGGCTACGACCGGTTCATGCGCACCACCGACCCCGATCACGTCGCGGTCGTGCAGGGCGCGCTCTCCCGGCTGCACGCCGCGGGCGAGCTGTACCGCGACACGTACACCGGCTGGTATTCCACTGCAGCCGAGCGGTTCTGGACCGAGAAGGACCTCGTGGACGGGAAGTGTCCGGACACCGGGCAGCCCGTCGTGGAGATCACCGAGACCAACTGGTTCTTCCGGATGAGCGCGTACCGCGACCGCCTGATCGCGCACATCGAGGAGCATCCCGGATTCATCCGTCCTGCCAGCCGTCGCAACGAGATCCTCGGGTTCCTGCGCAAGGAGCTCGGCGACCTGTGCATCAGCCGGCCGAAGGAGCGGATGAGCTGGGGCATCGAGCTGCCCTTCGACCCCGACTTCGTGACGTACGTGTGGTTCGACGCCCTGCTGAACTACCTCACCGGAGCGGGCTACCGGGCGGACGGCAACTTCGACGACAGCGGGCGCTGGCCAGCCGACTTCCAGCTCCTCGGCAAGGACATCCTCACGACCCACGCGGTGTACTGGAGCACGATGCTCATGGCGCTCGGCGTGGAGCTGCCGCGGGCCCTGTTCGCCCACGGCTGGTGGACGGCCGACGGCGTGAAGATGAGCAAGTCGCTCGGGAACACGATCGACACCCTGCTGCTGAAGGAGGCGTTCGGCCTCGACGCCACCCGCTACTTCCTGCTCCGCGAGATCGCCTTCGGCGCCGACGGGAGCTTCTCGTACGAGGCGTTCCTGGCGCGCTACAACAGCGACCTCGCGAACGACTTCGGCAACCTCGCGCACCGCGGGCTGTCGATGACCGCCAAGTGGCTCGGGGGCGAGGTGCCGCCCATCGGCGAGCTCACGGACCTCGAGCAGCGCCTCCGGCGGGACGCCACGGTCGCCGTGCGCGAGGTGGACCTGCACCTCGGCGAGCTCGCGTTCCAGAAGGCGCTGGAGGCCGTGAACGCGCTCGTGCGGGCGGGCAACAAGTACATCGACGACACGCAGCCCTGGGCCCTCGCGAAGGCGGGCGACGACGCGAGGCTCGCGACCGTGATGCGGCACGTGCTGGAGGTGTGCAACGTGGCCGCCGCGCTGCTCGCCTTCGTGATGCCCGAGAGGTGCGCGACCCTCCTCGAACGGCTCGGGCAGGACGACGTGGGCGCGGCCTTCCGCGACGTGCGCGAGCGTGCCCGGATCGACGAGCTCCCGCTGGACGCGCTGCGGGAGGGCACACCGATCGAGGTGGGCGAGCCCCTGTTCCCGCGGTTCCGCGAGATGCCCGGGGTCATCGCCGAGCGCCTGGAGCCGCCCGCCCCGCCGCGGCCCGCCGCGGACCCCACGATCAGCTGGGAGGACTTCGCGAAGGTCGCCCTGCGCGCGGGCACGGTGGTGAGCGCGGAGCCCCACCCGGCGGCCGACCGGTTGCTCGTGCTCCGGGTGGACATCGGCGAGCCCCGGGCGCGCCAGATCGTGGCCGGGATCGCGGATCGCTTCCGACCCGAGGCCCTGGTCGGCAGGCAGGTCGTGGTCGTGGCGAACCTGGCGCCCGCCGAGCTTCGTGGCGTCCGGAGCGAGGGCATGCTGCTCGCGGCCGGCGGGAAGGCCGTCGTGGACCTCGTGACCGTAGACGCGGAGCCCGGCGAAATCATAAGGTGAAGCTCGCATGAGCTACGGACCCGCCCACGACGCGCGCAGCCGGAGACGGATGGTCGTCGTCGTCCGTGCGCTGCTCCTGTGCGCCTCGGTGAGCCTGCTCACGCCACTGCCGGGCCTCTTCCGCGAGGGTCCGATCCGCTGGGTGAGCCTGGCCACCGTCGTGGGCCTCGCGCTGCTCTCCGCGCTCTACGTGGCCGTGCTGATCGCCGCACAGCGCGGGTACTGGGACACCGCGCGGCGCCTGCTCTTCACGGGCTGGACGCTCTACCCGGTCTCGCTCGTGCTCGTGTACCGGCCGGAGCTCGACCCGTTCGTGCAGATCATCCTGCTCGGCGTGGCGGACATCTTCATCGTGCTCGTCGAGGTCGCCATGCTGGCCCTCGCGCCGTGGCGGCAGGTGCGCGGATGGATCGCGTTCATGCTCGGGATCACGCTCGTGGCCTACCTGCGGCCGCTCGCCCTGGTGAGCGGCTCGGACCTCACGTCGCTGGGGAGCTACGTCGGCGTCTCGTTCGCCCTCCTCCTCGCCACGCTCCTGCCGCTCCGCGCGATCCTCGCCGACCTGGAGGACACCATCGCCCAGAGCGAGGAAGCCCGGCTCGACGCCCAGACCGCCAGGGAGGCCGCCGCCCTCGCGCGCGACCGGGCCCTCGCCGCCAACACCGCCAAGAGCCGCTTCCTGGCGAACATGTCTCACGAGCTGCGCACGCCGCTCAACGCGATCCTCGGCTACGTCGAGCTCATCGGCGACGAGGCCCACGACGCGGAGATCGACAGGTTCGACGACGACCTGGACAGGATCCATGCGTCCGGCACCCACCTGCTGGGCCTGATCAACGCGATCCTCGACCTCTCCAAGGTGGAGGCCGGGAAGATCGAGGTCGAGGACGCCCCGTTCGATCCGAACGCCCTCCTCGACGAGCTCGTGAGCACCATCACACCGCTCACCCGCCAGAAGGGGCTCGAGCTCCGCACGGAGATCGCCCACCTCCCCACGGTCACGAGCGACGCCGTGAAGATCCGCCAGATCCTGCTCAACCTGCTCGCGAACGCCGTGAAGTTCACCGACCGGGGCAGCATCACCCTCGTGGCGCGGGCGGAGCTCCAGCACCTCGTGGTGACCGTGGTGGACACGGGGGTCGGTATCGCCTCGGACCGTCTGGACGCGGTCTTCGAGGCCTTCGAGCGCACGGACGCGGAGGTCACTCGACGCGTCGGGGGCACCGGGCTCGGGCTCGCCATCGCGCGCCGGCTCTGCGAGCTGCTCGGGGGCTCGCTGTCCGTGGAGAGCCACATGGGGGTCGGCTCCACGTTCGTCGTGCGGCTGCCGATCCGCCCGCCGGCACGGCGCCGGACGAGCTTCGGCGAGCTCGTCCTGCTGGGCGATGCCGCGCGCAGGGTCAGCGGGTAGGGGTTTGGTATCGCGCCCGGCGTGACGGGCGGGTCCGGGGTAGGGTCGCCGCGGAGGTCGTGTCCTGCTCCTCGTCATGTCCCTGCTCGCCTGCCGCGCTCCCTACGCCACCGAGGGCCGTAGCGTGGTGCTCGTGACCCTCGACACGGTGCGGGCGGACCACCTGGGGGCCTACGGGCACGCGGAGGCCCGCACCCCCGTGCTCGATCGCATCGCGGAGCAGGGGGCGCTCTTCGAGACCGCGCTCTCGGTGGCTCCCATCACGCTGCCCACGCACGCGTCGCTGCTCACGGGGCTGTACCCGTACCACCACGGCGCCCGGAACAACGGGACGTTCACGCTCTCGAAGGACGTGGAGACCCTCGCCCAGCGCTTCCGCACCGCGGGCTACGCCACCGAGGCCATCGTGAGCGCCGCCGTGCTCGACTCCCGGTATGGGCTCGACAGGGGCTTCCAGCGATACGACGACGACCTGTACGGCGGCCACGACAAGCTGTTCATGTTCCAGGAGGTCCGCGCGGACGTGAGCGTGGACAAGGCCCTCCGACGCCTCGAGGCGGCCGACGGCCCGCTGTTCCTCTGGCTGCACCTCTTCGACGCCCACGCCGACTACGAGCCCCCGCCTCCGTACGACGTCCTGTTCCGCGACAGCCCTTACGACGGCGAGATCGCCTGGCTAGACGCGCAGCTCGGACGGCTGGCCGACGCCCTCGACCCCGAGACCCTGCTGGTGGTCACGGCCGACCACGGCGACTCGCTGGGCGAGCACGGCGAGAACACCCACGGCATCTTCGTGTACCGGTCGGCCACGCACGTCCCCTGCTCGTGAAGGGACCCGGCATCCCGCCCGCCCGCATCGGGGGGGTCGTGTCCCAGGTGGACGTGGCCCCCACCCTGCTCGCGCTCGCAGGGCTCCCGCCCCTCGAGGAGGCCGATGGCGTCGACCTCGCGCCGGTCCTCGCCCGCGGTGCGTCCGTCCCGTCGCGGGCGGGCGTGTACATGGAGTCCATGAACCCCCGCATGCACTTCGGCTGGAAGGAGCTGCGGGCCCTCGACGCGGGTGACCGCAAGGTGATCGACGCCCCCCGCCCGGAGCTCTACACCGACCTGCCCGCCGAGCTCGCGAACACCTTCGACCCCGGCGCTCCCCCACCCGAGCTCGCGACCCTGCGGTCCTGGGTGGAGCACGACGACCTCGACGCGCTCCAGCGCGGTCCGGTGGACGAGCAGACCCGGGAGATGCTCGAGACCCTCGGCTACCTCGCGGACTTCGGGGCCACGCCTGCAGAACGCCCGGATCCGAAGGACGTGGCGCACCGCTGGGTCGACCTGCAGGTCTGCCAGCAACAGGTGCGGGATGCGCACATGGACGCCGCCATCGCGTGCTTCGACCAGGTGATCGCGGCGGACCCCGACAACTGGGCCGCCCAGCTCTCCCTGGTGGGCGCCCTGCGGCGTCGCGGCGACCACGCACGCTCCCTCGTCGTGCTCCAGGGCCTCGAGAAGCGCGATCCCGGCGACACGAAGGTCCTCCTGAACCTCGCGGCCGCCGAGGAGGCCCTGGGCCGTCCCGACGACGCCGAGGCGACCCTGGTGCGCGCGACCACGGCGGCCCCCAGCAACCCCGATGCCTGGAACGCCCTCGGCGAGCTCCGCACCCGCCGCGGCCAGCACGACGCGGCCCTCGACGCCTTCCAGGCCGCGCTGAAGGCGGACACGATCTTCGTGCCGGCCTACATCGGGGTCGCGAACGTCTTCCTGGCCACCCGCCGCCACGACCGCGCCCTCGCCTACCTCGAGCAGGCCCTCGACATCGACCCGACCAGCGTCACGGCCCGCTACAACCTCGCGGTCACCGCGGATGGCGCGGGGAGCACGGCCCGGGCGATGGAGCAGTACCGCGAGGTGCTCGCCCGCGACCCCGGGCACGCCCTGGCCGCCAACAACCTCGGCAGCCTGCTGAAGCGCGAGGGCCGGCGGGACGAGGCCGAGGCCCTGTTCCGGAAGGCGCTGGCGTCCGACCCCGTGAACGTGGAGGCCCGCTACAACCTGGCCACGCTGCTGCTCGAGCGCGAGCCCGAGAAGGCGGAGGCCCTGCTCGCGGGCGTCGTCGCGTCGCGCCCCGACCTCCAGCCCGCCCGCCACAACCTCGCCTGGCTGCTCGAGCGGCGCGGGCGCACCGAGGAAGCCACCGTGCACTGGGCCTGGCTGGCGCGCAACGGGAAGGACCCCGCCACCGCGCTCGTGGCCCTGGCGCGCATCCAGGCACCCAGCGATCCCGTGAAGGCGCGCGCCCTCCTCACCCGCGCGATCGAGCTCGGAGGCGACGAGGCCCGCAGACAGGCCGCCGCCGAGCCCCGGCTGGCAGGCCTGCTCCCCTGAGGTCAGGGCCAGCCGGAGAGGTCGCCGTACCAGGGCTCCAGCGCGTCGGGGGCGGTGCCCGTGCCGTCGCAGGTCCCGTGCAGGCCGAGGAACACGCCTCGCGAGCCCGCGACCCGCGCGACCACACCGGCCGCCCACCCGCCATCGCTGCGCGTTCCGACCCACTTCGCCGAGGTGTAGTCGCTGAACCCCTCACCCGAGGTGGTGGCCCCGAGGTCGGCCACGAAGGACTTCGGGGACTTCGTGTAGGAGCCGGCGAGCGTGCCCGTGCCCGTCGTCGACTGCAGGACGAGCAGCTTGCCGCCGTACGCGCCCCCCACGCCCTCGAAGGTGTCGCCGGTGAGGCAACCGCCGGTCTTCAGCTGCTCGAGCATCTCGCGTAGCCGGGCCTCGAGCGTGTCCGGCTGCAGGGACGCCTTCGCACCGGCGTCCACGACGTCCGAGCCCCAGGACGCGTTCACATAGGCGACGAGGTCGGGCATGAGCACGCAGAGGTCGTCACACCCGGCCTCCACGTACTGGTACGCCGCGCCGAGCGTGCCCGTCTGGCCGCCGGGGTTGGTGACCGTGACGTCGACGTAGCCGACGGCCCCCGCGGGGACCTCGACCTGCAGGGTGTCTTCGTCGAGGTACGTCACCACCGCCTCGACGGAGTCGAAGCGCACGGAGATCGGGAGCGCCGCGGTGGAGGACCCGATGGTGTCGACGAACGGGCTCGCGCCGGTGTTCACGATGGTGACGACCTCGCCGCCGTCCTCGGAGCCCACCGTGTCGTCGAGGGCGAACGAGAGCGTGTCGCCGAGCGGGACGACCGGGTCGAAGCCCTCGCCGTCCATCCGGGCCGCGATGGCCGCGAGGTCGGTGGTGCCCCAGAAGTCCTCCGAGCTGGCACCCGCGGGGGCCCCGCCGGATCCCACGTAGACGTCGGTACCGTTGTCGTCGAAGGTCGTGGTGCGCGAGGTCCCGGTGGCCGTCCCGGAGAAGACGAGGTCCATGCCGAGCCCGTTGTGCGCGACGAAGTTGCCGAGGAGCCCGGCCTCGGTGGCGTCGTCCACGCCGAGCCGGAGCCCCGTGCTGTTGCTCTCCAGGCGGTTCGACGCGACCGTCCAGGTGTCGGTTCCCGAGGAGACCAGCTCGATCCCGATGCCGCTCGTGGTCACCGTGTTGCTCCGGATCACCCCCTCCACCATGCCGTCGGTCCCGAAGGCCAGGCCCTCCTCCGCGGCTCCGGAGACCGTGTTCTCCTCGACGAGCAGGGTGCCGGAGGCCGACGAGAAGGAGAAGTCCACACCCGAGCCAGAGAGCGTGTTGCCCGAGATCGTCATGTCGAAGCCGGAGGTGTCGTAGACCACGCCGTCCATCGCGAAGTCGCTGGCACCGCTGATGTCGTTGTCCGCGAGCACGATCGGGGTGTCGGTGAGGTCGTCCTGGCTGAGACGCACGCCGGTCACGCCGCCCGAGACGGTGTTCCCGGAGACCGTGACGCTCGCGATGTCGGGGCCGCCGCCGGAGAGGTCGATCCCGAGGTCCCCGGTGAAGGTCACGTCGTTGCCGGTGACGGCGACCGCCCCGACGTTGTCCTGGTAGACCACGTCGATGCCCTCGACCCCGGTGACCTGGTTGTCCGCGACGGTGACGGAGCCCACGCCGCTCGAGCGGAACACCACGAGGGAGTCCGCGGTGCTGGTCACCGTGTTCCCGGAGAGCAGCAGGTCGAAGACCGCTGTGCCCGAGTCACGCACGCGCAGCTCGCCGCCGACGTTGTTCCCGGTCACGTCGATCGTGCCCCCGCCGGTGACGCCCGCGAGGAGGTCGAGGGCCCGGCCGGTGCCGCTCGCGACCAGGGAGCTCCCGTCCAGGGTGACGTCCACCGGTCCGGCGCTGCTCTGCAGGGAGACGAGGGCAGGCCCCCCGATGGCGCTCCCGGCCAACGCGACCCCGAGGTGCGTGTCCGCGTCGAACACGGAGACCGAGAGCCCGCCGCCCACCGCGACGCCCGGGATCACGCCGATCCCGTCGATCCCGATGTCCACGGAGGCGCCGGCCTGCGACGCGATGCTCACCTTCCCGTCGGTGTCGAGCGCGCTCGAGTCGAGCTCGACGACGACGTCCCCTCCGGAGAGATCGAGGTCCAGCGCGAGGTCGGCCGTCGTCGCGGCGTCCGCCATCGCCGACCCCAGGACCCGGAACGTGGTGGGTCCACCGTGGGTGAGCAGGCTCACGGACTGGTTGCCCGAGGTGGTGAGCGCGGAGCCCGAGAGCAGGATGTCCACGGCAGCGGAGGAAGCGGTGAGCTCGAGGGGCTCGGCACCCGCGCTGAGCGTGGAGCCCACGACGTCCACGTCGAGGCTCCCGCCGCCAAGCCCGAACCCGAGCGCGCGCGAGTCGCTCGTCAGGGACGTACCGCCCGTGAGACCGACGCTCACGTCGGCCCCGCTGAACGAGCTGAGCTGGAGCCCGTCCCCGTCCGCGACCGTGGTGCCCGCGAGCAGCAGGTCCAGGCTGCCCGGCCCGGGAGAGACGAGGAGGTCGCCGTGGACGTCCACGCTCGAGAGGGTGACCTGCGTGGCATCGGCGGGATCCGCCGCGCCGCTGAGCTTCAGGGCCTCGCTGGTCGTGGTGATGCTCCCGCCGCTCATCACGAGGTCCAGGGGGCCTTCGTTGGTGAGCCGCATCCCGCCGGTCAGGTCGGTGTCCTCCAGCCGCAGGGTCGCGGAGGCCGTGGACGAGAGCCGGAGCGCGGTGCCACCGCCCCCGACCAGCGCCACCCGCTCGGCCGTGAGCGTGCCCGCCATGCTGGACGCATCGAGGGGCACGCCGGACGCGCTCAGCGTGAGGTCGCGGAGGACCGTGCTCCCCGACGCGCTCACGAGCCGGGATCGCCCGTTGGCCACCCGCGTCGAGCCGACGGCGTCGCCCTGGATCGTCAGGCCCGTGACGTCGATCGGGTAGCTCGCGGCGGTGCTGGACCACACGCCCGCCCCGAGCTGGATGGTGTCGCCGGCGGACGCGAGAGCCACCGCGTGCTCGAGGGTCGCGCAGGGGCTCGCGCTGCTGCAGTCCGCCGAGCCGTCGCTCCCGGACGTCTCCACGAACAGGGTTCCCGCGAAGGCCTCGAGGGCGAGGGTCACGAGCATGGGGGCCACCTCCGGCCCCCATCACAACACGGCGTCACACGCGGGTCGCGTACGGATACCAAACCCGTACAGACCCGCACAATCCGCGTCAGCTCACGAAGTAGCGGGGAGCCACCCAGCGTGTGGAGCCTCCCCCGCCCTTCACCTCGGTGGCGAGCAGCTCGTGGGCCGCGACCTGGATGTCCGCCGCCGTGAGCACGGTGGCGTCCTCGAGCACGAGGCTCTGGGCGATGCCCGGCACCTGCTTCTGGCCGAGGGCGCGCGTGGGCAGGCCCGGGCGCCGCTGCACGGCCTCACCCTGGATCTGCCGCACGAACCCGCCGAAGCTGCGGTCCTCCGCGGCCACGATGAGGCGGCCGGTCTTCTCGCAGCTCGCCATCACGGCGTCCATGTCGGGCGGGACGAGCGTGCGGAGGTCGATGACCTCCAGCTCCACGCCCTGCCCGGCGAGCTTCTCGGCGGCCGCCATCGCGGTCCAGACCGCACGACCCCACGCCACCACGGTGACGTGGCTGCCCTCGCGGCGGATGGCCGCCTTGCCGAAGGGCACGCGCACGTCCGGGAGGTCCGGGATGTCGGCGCGCATCAGGGCCTTCTTCATGGCGTTGATCTCGGCGGGGTCGGTCGGCTCGCCCGGGAACGCGGGGCCGAGGGACTGGCGGTACATCCACTTGGGCTCGAGGCAGATCACCGGACCGTCGTAGTCGCCAGCGGTGAGGAGCAGCCCGTGCACGTCGAAGCTCGTGGACGGCATGACCACGACCAGACCGGGGATGCTGCAGAAGTACCCGTCGACCGACATCGAGTGGTAGATCGCGCCGCCACCGAAGGGGTCGGTGGGCATGCGGAGGAGCAGCTTCGCGGTGGCCTGGGCCATCGTGCTCCAGCGCATGGTGCCCAGGTACACGAGCCAGTGGAACGCGTTGAGGCTGTAGTCGCCGAACTGGATCTCGGGCAGCGCCATCACGTCGTCGTGCAGCGCGAAGCCCGTGGCCGTACCGACGATCAGGGGCTCGTTGAGCGGCGCGTCGATCACGCGGTCCGGGTGCTTGCCCTTCAGGCCCGCCGTAGCGGTCATGACACCGCCGAGGCGACCGACGTCCTGGCCCAGGATCAGGCCGTTCTGGCGCGTGATCAGCTTGTCGAGGGCGCTGCGGATGGCGCCCGCGTACGTCACGTTCGTGGTGCCCGTGCCGTGAGCGCTCTCCGCATCCGTCGGGAAGGGCGCCATCGCGTGGTCGAAGATCGTGGCGGGGTCCGGGTGCGGCTCCTCGCGGACCCGGTGCAGCATGCCCTTGATCGCCTCGTCCTCCGCGGCCATCAGGCTGCCGAGCTCGTGGTGGGCGAAGAAGTCGCGCCCGGTGCCCTCGATCCGCTTCAGGATCTCGCCGGGCTCGAGCACGCCGCGGTCCTTCAGGAGAGCACCGAACGTGAGGATGGGGTCGCCCTGACCGAGGTCGAAGGTCATGTCGGCGGCGGAGCTGTGCCCGTTGAAGCGCGGCATGTGGTGCACGTGCAGGAGGGCGGGCTTCTGGTTCTCCTGGACGTAGCGGGCGCACGCGTAGGTGGTCTCGTACACGTCGAACCAGTCGCGGCCGTCCGCCTCGAAGTGGGCCATGCCGAAGCCCTTGGCGTACGCCTCGAAGTCCTTGATGCCCCGGCCTTCTTCGGGGGTCGTGGAGATGGCGACGCCGTTGTCGGTGACCATCACGATGAGCGGGAGCTGCCAGACGCTCGCCGCGTTCATCGCGTCGTGCATGTCGCCCTCGGCCGTCGTGCCGTCGCCCACGATGCCGATGGCGATGCCGTCGGTGACGCCCTTCTTCTTCAGACCGAGCGCGAAGCCCGCGGCCTTGCCGAGCTGCATGCCCACGGGGGACTGCACGGGGAGCACGCCCAGCTCGGGGATCTGGAGGTGGTAGACCATCTGCCGTCCGCCCGTCATCGTGTCCGTCGCACGGCTGAACTGCTGGCGGAGCATGCGCAGCGTGAAGTCGTCGTCGCCGTGGAGCGTGCACCACGCGCTGACCAGGGCGCCCGAGCGGTAGTGCGGCACGATGCCGAAGTGAGCGGGGTCCTTCACGAGCTTGGAGAGGGCGGTGGCGGTGGCCGTGCCGTGGATCTCCTCGCCCGGGCCCCAGATCGCGAACTTCACCTCGCCGCGGCTCGCGAGACGGACGATGTGCTCCTCAGCGGCACGCGACCGGACCGCGACCGTGTACGCCACCCGCAGGTCCTCGGCGGTCGGCGTGGGCGCGACGACGTTCGGGGGCGCGGACGTCTTCGTGGCGGTGACGGTCTCGACCTGGTGCATGGAGACACCTCCGGGGGCGATGGCAGGGAGTGGCCGGCCCCCATAACCAGGGACACGACAGGAGGTCGGACGGTGGCGGCATTCGAGGTGGTGGCGCTGGGGGTCGCGGCAGGAGGCCTCGGAGCGGTCGTCTGGGCGCTGCTCCCGTGGCTCCGCCCCCCCGAGACACCCGCCGCGCCGGATCTCCCGCCCGACGTGGCCCTGGCGCTCCAGAAGATCCACGAGCGGGTCGTGCTCACGGACGACGACGGCACGCCGTGGCTGCCCTCCCCGCTCCGGTTGGGCGAGGAGCGCCTCCCCGCGGACCTCCGGCCCTGGGAGGGTGTGGTGGTCCTGGAGGGCCCGACCCCGGCGCTCGTCCCGCTGGGCCCCTGCCTGCTCGAGGCCCATGGGGCGCCCGACCTCCTCGTGGGCAGGCGCCAGGGACGCCCCATCCTGGCCGCGCGCATCGAAGGGGACGTCTACCTCGACCTCTTCGAGGCCGTGCGCCTCCTGCCCGTGCTCGGCGTGGAGCTCGCCGCACGCGGGCTGGACGGTCCCCTCGCGCTCTACCGGGAGGGCGATGTGCCCCACGAGACCCTCGTCGCCGCCGCGCCCTGGCTGGTCTCCGGGGTCGGCGGACGCGTGGTGCCCGAGGGCGAGGGTTCGCGCGCGTTCCGGTTCCGCCTCGCCGGGAAGGACGTGGAGGTGACCGCCTGGATGCCCACCGTGGCGCGCGGGATCACCGAGGACGGCCTGCGCTGGGCCGGCACCCTCGCCTTCGCCGGGCACACCTGCACGGGGGCCACCACGGCAGAGGACCTCGAGCGGCTCGGGGTCGCCGGTGCAACCGACATCGGGTGGACCCGCCGGGAGCTCCTGGAGCTGGCGGCCATCCTCCAGCAGCTCGAGTCCCAGGACGTCGACCTCTCCGGGTTCCTGCTCGAGGTGTTCGCCGACCGTCGTGCTCCGAGGCCCGATCTCCACGCCGAGGACCAGACGCTCGTGGTGACGGCTCTCCTGAACTGGGTGGGGGCCGCACACCGCCGCGCCGGACGTCCCCGCGCGGGGCTCGCGGCGCTGGAGGCCGCCCTGGCCGCCTCTTCGCCCGTCGACGACGACAGCCGTGGCGACGTGCACCACAACCGCGGGCTGTGCTGGATGGACCTGCGCGACCAGGAGCCCGGCGCGCTGGACCGCGCCCGGGAGGAGCTCGCCCTGGCCTCCCGCTGCCACCCCACCGACCCCGACCCGTGGGTGCAGACGGCACTGGTGCACCACCTGCGCGGCGACCCCGCAGCGGCCTCCGAGGCGTGGCTCCAGGCCGCCACGCGCGTCCCGAACGACCCCGAGCGGCAGGCGATCCTGATGGCGAACGCCCAGGCGCCTGCGAGCGGCCGGGCCGACGGAAGGTGATAGAACGCGCCCCCGGAGGGACGATGGCGCGCGTGGTGGTGATCGGTGGCGGGATCAACGGGGTGCTCACCGCGAGGGAGCTCCTGCTGGCCGGCTTCGAGGTGACCCTCGCCGAGGCCGAGCACGTCGGGGCCGGCTCGAGCAGCCGCACGGCCGCGGGCATCCGGCAGCAGTTCTCCACACCCGGCACCGTGCGCGGGATGCGGTATGCGGTGGACTTCTACCGCCGCTTCGCTGCGGAGACCGAGCACGGCGAGAGCCCCATCGTGCAGAACGGCTACCTGTTCCTCTACGCGGACCAGGTCCAGTGGGAGCGCGCCCGCGAGCGCGTCGTCATGCAGCGGGAGGCCGGGCTCGCCGAGGTGGAGGCCCTCGGGGCGGCCGAGCTGGTCGAGCGCTTCGACTGGGTGGCGCGCGAGGGGCTCCTCGGGGCCACGTGGTGCCCTACGGACGGCTTCCTGCTGCCCCACGTGGTCTACAACGAGGGCGCCAGGCGCGTCCGGGAGCTCGGTGGGACCGTGCTCCAGCGGGCTCCGGTGACGGGCGCTCGCACCGCGGGAGACCGGCTGGTGGCCGTGCAGACCGCGAAGGGCGAGCTCGAGGCCGACCTGTTCGTGGACTGCACGAACGCCTGGACCCGCCGCACGGCCCGCGTGCTCGGCGCCGAGGACCTGCCCGTGGAGCCGCTCAAGCGGTACCTCTGGTTCATCCAGCGCGGTGGGCCCATGACGGCCGAGACCCTCGCGGGCATGCCGCTCACCATCTGCCCCGACGGCACCTACGTGAAGCCCGAGAACGGCGAGCTCCTGCAGATGGGTCGCAAGCACGACACGCCGCCCGAGCCCGCCTTCTCCTACGAGGACCAGGACCACATCGAGCCCGCGTACGCCCACACGGGCGACCTCGACGCGCTGCCCTTCGAGCTCTGGGCCGGTGTGGCCGAGTGGATCCCGCCGGTGGGCGAGTTCGCCGGCATCCAGGCCACCACGGCCGGCTACTACGGCACCACGCCGGACCACAACCCGTTCCTGGGCTTCGACCGCCGGCGCACGAACCTCGTCCGGCTCGTCGGGTTCTCCGGGCACGGCGCCATGATGGCCCCGTTCACGGCGCGCATCGGCACGGCCCTCGCGACTGCCGGCCACGACCTCGACCACCTGGACCTGGACGGCCACGCGGTGGACCTCACGTGCTTCCAGCTCGGCCGTGCCTTCGACAGCACCGAGGAGATGGTGATCTGAGGGTGTTGCGGAGTCCTGAAGGCGCGTTGGGGCCCGGGACGGGTCCCGGGTACGCGAAGAGCATGGAGGTCACGTGCTCGCTCTCGCGCTCCTCGGTTGTGGGGACCCCACCTCGGACACCACCGACACCACCGACACCGTCGTGACGGCCGTGCCGGGGGTCGCACCTCCCGGGCTCTCCGCGGAGGAGGTGCTCGCGGGGAACGTCGACGCCTCTCGGGTGAGCGACGACGAGTGGACCCTCGAGGGCGCCGTGTCCATCGAGCTGGACGGAACGTCCGGCACGGTGGACGGCGAGGGGGCGACCGTCACGGACGGCCTGCTGACGATCACGGCGGGCGGGACTTACGTGCTCACCGGCTCCTTCGTGGGCCAGGTGCGCGTTGGGGCGCCCGAGGACGCGCTGGTGACCCTCGTGCTCGCGGGCGTCACCGTGCAGGGCGGGTCGGCGCCTGCCCTCCGCGTCGACACCGCGGACGACGTCCTCCTCCAGCTCCAGGCGGGCACGACGAGCCTCCTGGCGGACAGCGCGACCTCCTGGGACCCCGGGGCCCCGAACGCCACGGTGTACGCGGCCTGCGACCTCACCGTGGCCGGGGAGGGTGCGCTGGAGGTGGTGGCGTCGGGTGGGGACGCCATCACCTCGGAGGACGACCTCGTCGTGCGTGGGGGCGTGCTCACCGTGACCGCTGCGGACGACTGCCTGCGCGGGAAGGACGCGCTCGTGGTGGCGGGCGGCGACCTGGACCTGTCGTGCGACGGGGACGGGCTGCACGCGGACGACGAGGACGACGGGCGCGGCTGGGTGCTCGTGGAGGGCGGCACGTTGACGATCGACGCGGGCGACGACGGAATCGACGCGGCCTCGGACGTCCTGCTCACCGGCGGGACCACCGTGCTGGCGGCCGCAGACGACGGGGTGCACGCCGAGGAGGCCCTGGTGATCGAGGATGGCGAGCTCTCCGTCACCGCGAGCACCGAGGGGCTCGAGGGCTTCTACGTGGCCGTCACGGCCGGGACGGTGGACGTGCGTGCCAGCGACGACGGCGTGAACGGCGCTGGTGGGGCCACGCAGGACCCCATGGGGGACGGGGGACAAGAGGTCTGGCTCATGGGCGGGCGGCTCGTGATCGACGCGGACGGTGACGGACTCGACTCCAATGGGTCGCTCGTGATCGCCGGTGGGGACACCGTGGTCTGGGGGCCCACCCAGAGCATGAACGGTGCGCTGGACGCCAACGCGGGCATCGCGGTGGACGGCGGCACCCTGCTGGCGGTCGGGAGCGCGGGGATGCCCGAAGCGCCGGAGTCGGGCTCCGAGCAGCCCTGGATCGCGGCGACCCTGACGTCCATGGTGGCTGTCGGGGCGGCGGTGGAGATCGCCGAGGAGGGCGGTGCGACCGTGGCGTCCTTCACGGCCGAGAAGCGGTTCCAGACGCTCGTGTACTCCAGCGATGCCGTGGTGGCAGGTGCTTCGTACGTGGTGCGGGTGGACGGCAGCGATGTGGTGACGGTCGCCGAGGGCACCGCCTTCGCGGGCGGGGGTCCGGGTGGCGGCCCGGGTGGCGGCAGGCCGTAGCGGCCGATCCCGGACGACCCGGGTCTGCGGGGGTTCGGGGGGTCGGCGTTGGCGGATGGGCCCTCGTGCGCGAGTCTGCCTTGGAGCTTGTGGCTGCTGGGCCTCGAGGAGGAGTTCGTCGATGGGTGGGAGGCCGTCGTACGCGGGTGGACGGACGGCGGATTGCTCGGGATTCTCGGATCGACGGGTGTGGAAGGGTCGGACTTCTCGGCGTTCCGGAAGCGTGCGTGGGCGAACGGCCTCCCGGCGGGGAGCTGATCACTCCGCTCCCTCCGGTCGCTGCGCGGCCGCTGAGGCGGCCTTGCCGGCCCTCGGCGCGGGCGGCCTCGACAGGCGAAGGGTTTCGCGAAGCGAAATCGTCGTCCTGTCGAGTGACCCGTGTCGCGCACGAGGGGGTTCGATGGGTCGGCGTGGGCGGATGGGACCCTCGTGCGCGAGTCTGCCTGCGCCTTCGAGCTTGTTTCTGCTGGGCTACACGCCCGGGTCCTGACGAAGGGGGGGTTGTGTGCCGGGTCGAAGCGTTGGGGTTCTCGGGGAGGTCGTCGACGAGTGGGAGGCCGTCGTACCCGCGTGGACGGACAGCGGACTGCTCGGGATTCTCGGATCGGCGGGTGTGGAAGGGTCGGACTTCCCAGCGTTCCGGAGGCGTGCGTGACCGGACGGCCTCCCGGCGGGGAGCTGATCACTCCGCTCCCTCCGGTCGCTGCGCGGCCGCTGAGGCGGCCTTGCCGGCCCTCGGCGCGGTCGGCATATCGCGCACGAGGGGTCACGGAGGGGTCGGCGTGGGCGGGTTGGCCCTCGCGCGCGAGTCTGCCTGCGCCTTCGAGCTTGTGACTGCTCGGCTTCAGGCCCGGGTCCTGACGAAGGGGGGGTGTGTGCCGGGTCGAGGCGTTGGGGTTCTCGGGGGAGGTCGTCGACGGGAAGGCCGTCGTACGCGCGTGGGACGGACTGTGGGGATCCCGGACGACGCGGGCCGCCGGTGTGCGCCCACCCCGCCCCGGCACTCCGTCCACGGCGTCATCCCCGCCCCGTCGTGCGAAACGCTCGGGCGCCCAGAGGGCGCAGCCACGACGCGGCCTCGGTCGTGCGCCGTCCCCTGCTCCTCCTCCTCGACCCGCCCCAGGTTGCGCACGGCCGATGGCACGCCAGAGGCCGGACCGAGCTCCGCTCGGCCGGGCTCAGCGTAGCGCCGGGGCGGGGGGAGGCGGAGGGGGGCCGTCACAGGCCCCCCTGAGCTGAGCTCCCGGGCAGGTTCCGCCCCAGCCGGGCGGAACCGTCCGGTCGTCCGTGAAGCAGCGCCCCAGTCCGGGTCTACCCTCCGACCTACCCCCAGCACTCCAACCCCTGTCGCACCGCCGCTCCGGCCGTCTACCCCGCCGCGGCACTCCGCCCCCAATAGGACACGGACGCCGGACCTAGCGACTCTGGGCGCGCGCCAGGCGGTCGAGCTCCACGAGGGTGCGGGAGAACAGGTCCGCGACCTCCGTGACCTCGTCGTCGAGCCCGTCCGGGAGCCCACCGTCGCGGGTGGCCTGCTCCAGCACGAGGAGCCGCTGCTGGAGCGCGATGGCACCCAGGTTGGCGCTCGCCCCCTTCATCCGATGGGCGGCCTCGTGCACCCCACGCGCGTCCTGGCCCTGCGCGGCCACGCGCAGCATGCCGAGCACACGCCGGCCGTCCGCCTCGAACACGGCGAGGATCTCCGTCACCGGATCCGGCTGTCCGGGGATGCGGAGCTCTGCGAGCATCTCCAACATCGCGGCGTCGACCAACATGCTTCCTCTCGGGGCCACCATAGGTTCTCATCGGCACGAGGAGATTTCATGGGCATTTCAGTGTTCGGCGCCGGGACGCTCGGCGCGCGCGTGCTCGCGGGCACCTCCGGCGTTCGTCGCGCCATCACGCGGACAGAGGCCCGATGGGCGCAACTGCGCGCCCTGGGCGCGATCCCGACCCTCGATTGGCCGACGCCCGGGCGCGACGATCTCGTCGTGCTCGCCCTCCCCGGCAGCGCCGCACAGGCCGAGGCCATCGCGCGTCTGGCCGGCAGCCGACCCGACCGCGCGGTGCTCGTGTCGACCACGGGCTACCACGCCCCCTACGCGGGCGAGGTCTCCGCGGGCAGCCCACCCGGAGCCAGCGCGCGCGCGCAGGAGGCCGCTGAGACCGAAGCGGCATTCCGGGACTGGATGGGCGACCGGGGCACGATCGTCCGGCTGGGCGGCCTCTACACCGCCACCCGCGGACCCGCAGCCCACTTCGCCCGCACCCTCCAGGTCCGACCCGGTCCGGCGGACGCCCCCCTGCCCCTCGTGCACTACGACGACGCCGCGACCCTCGTGATCCGCGCCCTCGAGAGGCCCGCCCCGCCCGTCGTGATCGGGGTCACCGCCGTCCCCACCCGCGAGGCGTTCTACACCACCGTCGCGGCCCACCTCGGCGTGCCCGTCCCACCCCTGGGGCCCGCCGCCGGTGCCGTGGCCTTCGACCTCCGCACCTGCCGGGAGCTCCTGCCCGATCCGGCCCAGCCCGACTGGCGCGCACACCTCCCACCGGCGAGCTAAGAGCGGAGACCGCAGGAGCCCGGATGCCCCAAGAGAACCGCTGTCCCGCAGACGGCCGCGCCCTCGTCCCCGTACGCTGGACCGAACCCTCCGCCGTCGCCGAGGTGGTCGCCCGCTGCCGCGCCGCCCAGCCCGCGTGGGCCGCCCTCCCGCTCGCCACCCGCCAGAAGCGCATCACCCTCCTCGGTCGGCGGATCGTCGAGCGTCGCCTGGAGGCCATGGACGTGCTCGGCGACGAGCTGGGTCGCCACCCCACCGACAGCCTGATGAGCGAGCTCGTCATCGCCGGCAACTACGCCAAGGGAGCCGCCGCCCTCGCAGGCGACGCCCTGCGCGACGAGCACGTCCGCCTCTCGCCCATCGAGTTCCCCGGCAAGCGAGCCGTCATCCAGCGCGTCCCACGCGGCGTGGTCGGCGTCATCGCACCCTGGAACTACCCGCTCCTCCAGTTCTTCAAGCCGCTCTTCCCCGCCCTGCTCGCCGGGAACACCGTGGTCATCAAGCCCTCCGAGCACACGCCTCGCTCCGGGATCTGGCTGCACGGGCTCCTGCAGGAGGTCCTGGGCCCCGACGTCGTCGGCATCGTCCAGGGCGACGGCGCCGTCGGACAGGCCCTCGTGGACCAGGTGGACGCCGTGGTGTTCACGGGCAGCGTGGCCACGGGCCGGAAGGTGGCCACTCAGGCGGCCGGCCGCCTGATCCCGAGCTCCATCGAGCTCGGCGGCAACGACGCGGCCATCGTGCTCGCGGACTGCGACGTGGACCGCACGGCCGCAGGCCTCGCGTTCTGGAGCTTCCACAACGCCGGGCAGGACTGCTCGAGCGTCGAGCGCATCTACGTGGAGCGCGGCGTGGCCGACGCTTTCGTCGACCGCCTCGTCCAGGTGACGGCGGCCCTCGCGGTCCACCCCGACGGTGACGGCGAGGTCCCCCCGCTGCAGAACCCCGCCCAGCTCGCCATCGTCGAGGACCACGTCGCCGACGCCATCGCGAAGGGCGCCATCCTCCGCACCGGCGGCCAGCGCTGCGGCGAGGGCTACGGCTACCGTCCCACCGTGCTGGACGGCTGCGCGCCCGGCATGAAGGTGATCGAGGAGGAGACCTTCGGGCCCGTGGTGGCGATCGTGCGCGTCGACGACGCCGCTGCCGCCGTGGAGGCCGCCAACGCGAGCGTCTACGGCCTGAACGGCTCGGTGTGGACGCGCGATCTGGCCCGCGGCGAGGCCCTCGCACGCCAGCTCGAGGTCGGCGTGGCCTACGTGAACAACCACAGCTTCACGGGCGCGATCCCGCAGCTCCCGTGGACCGGCGTGAAGCACACGGGCACCGGTGTCGCCGGCAGCCGCCACGCCTACGCGACGTTCACCCGCCCGCGCACCCTGATCGTCGACAAGGGCCGCCAGCCCGATGTCTTCTGGTTCCCGGCCAACGCGGACCTCGCGCGCCTGGGGCACGCGGTCGCGGAGCTCGGCCTCGGACGCGTGAGCCGTGTGGCCACCTTGCTGCCCCTCCTCGCCAGGCGGGGCGCACAGATCCTCGGGCTGGGGCGGTAGGCCTACTCTTCGACGGCGGGCCGGCGGACCATGACCACCTGGTCGCCCTCGCCCTCGCGGATCTTCACCGCACCCTCGAGGAGCAGCTCGCCGCGCCCGTTGTGCACAGCCCAGACGTGCTCGCCGAGGGGCAGCTCGAAGGCGTTGGGCAGCTTGCCGGCCTCCTCACCGTCGATCGAGAGCACCTGTCCCGAGAACTCGCTGCCCGCGAACACGACGTTGCGGAGCACCACCGGCGCGGCGCGGGGCCGCGGAGGCGGCTCGGGCACCACACAGCGGTCCGGGAGGGTCTTCATGCCCTCGGGGCAGCGCGGGATCCCCACACAGGCCTTGCCGTTCCAGGCCTGACCGGGCCAGCAGCAGTTGCCCAGGGTGAACTCCGAGCGCACCTGACCGGCCGGACAGGCGTCCTGGGCGAGGGCGATGGTGGCGAAGACCCACAGACCGAACATCGAAGAGCGCTCCCGGCTACAGTGTGGCATGCGATGGGCGGACCCACCAACCGACGAGGCCGCTCTCTTGTTCCGCACGACCGCGTTGGCCGGCCGTCGGCTGGACGAGCTGGCCGCCGCGATCGGGGCCACGGTGCCCCGCGACCTCAAGCGCGACAAGGGGTGGATCGGCACGCTCCTCGAGGCGGCCCTCGGCGCATCGGCGTCCTCCCGGCCCGTCCCGGACTTCGAGGCCCTCGGCATCGAGCTCAAGACCCTGCCGCTCGGCGCGGACGGGCGCGTGCGGGAGTCCACGTTCGTCACGAGCGCACCGCTGGACGGCTCGATGGCGCACACCTGGGAGGCGAGCCGGGTGCGCGAGAAGCTCGCGGCGGTGCTCTGGGTGCCGATCGTCGGCGACGGCCCGCCCGGTGAGCGGCTCATCGGCCAGGGCGTGCTCTGGCGTCCCGACCCCGACGAGGAGGCCGTGCTCCGGGCCGACTGGGAGGAGCTCTCCGCGATGCTCGCGCTCGGGGAGCACGGCGAGGTCGACGCCCGACGCGGGGTGGCCCTGCAGCTCCGCCCCAAGGCGGCCACGTCGAGCTCGCTGACCTGGACCCTCGGCGAGGAGGGCGACTGGGTGCAGGCCGGCCCTGTCGGCTTCTACCTGCGGGCGACCTTCACGCGCGCGCTCCTCGAGCGGCGCCTGCGGCTCGCCACATGATCACTCACCGGGTCAGCCGCCGACACGCACGCGCATGAACGGCTTCCTCGGCCCACTCGAGGTGGTGGAGACCTTCATGATCTCGGGACGGGGCCTCGTCGTCGTGCTCGATGGAGCCACCGATCTCCCCGTCGGAAGAGCGATCCGGGCGACCGTCACCACTCCGGACGGCCACCGGATCGCCGTCTCGGCGTTCCGAGAGTGGCTGCTGCGCCGAGAGCCCACCCACCACGAGCGCGAGTGCTTCCTCCTCGCCGCTCTCGCGAAGCAAGACGTCCCCGCAGGCTCGACGGTCACGTTCGAGGGGGCGTGAGGCGACCGATCGCGTTGCACCGATGCTCGCGCGGACGCCGTCAGCGGCGGGTGAGCAGACCGAGAATGCCGGTGGGCACGAGCCCCTGCGCACAACCGCAGCCCGCGGGTTCCTCGACGGGGTCGGGGTCCGTCGGCGTGGGTGTGGGGGGCGGGGGAGGCCCGTCGCCCAGCGCGAAGCACCCCTCGTTCCCGGCCCGGTCGGTCATGCAGACCTCTCCGCCCGCACCGGGGAGCTCGACGGCGAACACGTCGCCCCCGAGGTGCCGGAAGGCCGTGCGCACGCCTGCCTGGACGAGCTCCACCCGCAGGTCCTCCGCCCGCACCGGGGTCTGCCGGTCGTGGGCCCGGAGGTGCCAGCGCGCCGGGAAGGCCGTGGGCACGGGCTCCACGCCCGCGAGCACCGGAGGGAGCACGTCGGCCGCGATGTCCGTGCCCCGGTAGACCTTCTCCCGATCCGCCGCCTCGCCCTGGCCCATGAAGGCGTCCAGCCTGCCGTCGCCGTCCAGGTCGCCGAAGGCCAGGGCCAGCGTGCCGCCCGTGAAGGGCCCGCCGAACGCCGAGCCGGCCTGGAGCGCGAAGTGGCCGCCCTCGTTGATCAGCAGACGGTCGGGACCCGACAGGGAGCCCACCACGACGTCCGGATCACCGTCCCCGTCCGCGTCGAGCGCGAGGGCCACGTTGTCGTCCTCGGTGAGGTTCGCACCTCCCCCGAGCCACTCCGCGGTGCCAGCGGTGAAGGTGCCGGACCCGTCGTTGACGAGCACCCGGTTGCGGCTGCCGTTGCCGTCGTTGATGGTCAGGAGATCGAGATCCCCGTCGCCATCGAGGTCCATGGGCTCGTACTGGTAGTTGTTCGAGGCCGCGGGCAGCCGCTCGCTCGCGTCGGTGAACCCGCCGGTGCCGTCGTTGAGGAACAGACGCCCGTTCCCGTCGAGCTTGCTGGACACGAGCACGTCGAGATCGAAGTCGCCGTCGACGTCCGCGAGGGTGAGGTCCCAGGACATCCCCACCGCGACGGCCGGGAAGGCCCCAGCGTCGGCCGTGAGCACGCCCCCGTCGTTGCGCCAGAGCAGCACGGGCCCGCCACCGCTGCCGAACGGGTCGGCCCCACCCCAGTCGACGAGCACCGCGTCGAGGTCGCCGTCGTCGTCCACGTCGCCGAGCTCGACGTCGCCGATGCTCTGGAGGTCCCCGGGCGCACGGTCGACGACCGCGAAGCCGCCGCCCGCCTGCCCGGCGAGCACCCGGGCAGCGCGCTGGTAGGCACCGGGCACGAGGATGTCGGGGAGCCCGTCGCCGTCGAGGTCGCCGACCGCGAGGGAGCGGGCCAGGCCGGGTCCGCCCGGCAGGGCGAGCTCCGTGAGCGCACCCGTGCCGTCGTTCACGAACAGGCGGGAGACCTCGGGCGTGCCGGGGCTGGCGTAGTCGCCGCCGTTCGCGAGGAGGACGTCGAGGTCGCCGTCCGCGTCGACGTCGGCGAGCCGGACCTCGTTGGTCCACTCCCCCGTGACGCCGAGCCACGTGGACGTCATGTCCTCGAACAGGGCCGCCGAGGCGACCCCGACGAGGGCGATCACGCCTCTTCGTCCCGGGGGCCGCTCATGGCCTGGTAGACCCCGAAGCCGAGGATGAGGAGACCCACGAAGGCGAGCGCCATGGGCGAGTCGGTGCCGAGGAGGGCGAGCTGGCCGGACAGGCCGCCGCCGATGAAGACCAGCCCGATGAGGATGTTCCCGATTCCGCGCATCATTCCCTCCGCCGGATGGCTATCCACCGGAAGTACGGGGCGCACCCCCGCCCGGTGCGGTGAGGGCGGGCTAAGCTCGTGGGCGGAGGCGGACCGTGCTGTTCCTCTCGGCGCTCTGCGCCCACGCGGCCATCGTGATCAACGAGCTCCTGCCGGACCCCGCGGGCACGGACGGCGGGAACGAGTGGGTGGAGCTGCACAACAGCGGCGCGGCCCCCGTGGATCTCGCGGGCTGGCAGGTGGAGGCGGGCACGTCGTCCCTCGCGGTGAAGCACACCTTCGCGCCGGTCTCCATCCCGGCTGGCGGGTTCCTGCTGCTCGGCGAGGAGCTCGTCCCGGCAGACGTCGTCATGGCCCCCGGCGCCCGCCTGGGCCTCGGGAACGCGGGGTCCAGCGGTGATGCCGTGCGGCTGCTGGACGCCGCTGGGAACGTCGTGGACACCGTGATCTACGGGCCCGACAACAGCGACGGCTTCGTGGACGACGCGGGTGCCGTGCCCTCGGTCGTCCCTCCGGTCCCGAGCTCGGGCGTGTCGCTCGCGCGGGCCGCTGACGGTGCCGACACGAACACCGCGTCGGACTGGGTGCCCCTGTCGCCGCCCACCCCGGGAGCGCCCAACGGCGGTGCAGCCCCGTCGTGCGACCCCGCCTCCGCGGGCGTGCGGATCAACGAGCTCCTGCCGGACCCCGCGGGCACCGACACCGATGCCGAGTGGGTCGAGCTCGTGGCCACCCAGGGCGCCGTAGACATCTCGGGCTGGGTGATCGCGTCGGGCACGAGCGACTACACGGCCCTGGCGACGCTCCCGCCCGGCACGTTCATCGCGGGCGGTGACGTGCTCCTGGTCGGGCAGTCCGCCCTGTCGTCGCCCGACGTCGTGGCTCCGGGGTTCTCCCTCGGCAACGCGAGCAACGCGGACGCCGTCCAGCTCCGCGACTGCACGGGGGCCGTGGCGGACACGGTGGTGTACGGCACGTCGAACACGGACGGATGGCTCGACGACACCGGTGCGCTCGCCTCCCTCGCCCCCCGGCCGGGCTCCGGGGAGTCGATCGGGCGGGTGGACGGCATCGACACGGACGACTCCACAGCAGACTTCCTGGTGCTCTTCGCGACACCCGGCGAGCCCAACGTCACCGAGCCGCCGGATTGTGGTGGGCTCGGCTCGGGCCTGGTGGTGAACGAGCTCCTCGTGAACCCGGAGGGCACCGACGACGGGCTCGAGTGGGTGGAGCTCTTCCATGCCGGTCTGGCCCCGATCGACCTGGACGGCTGGGAGGTCCAGTCCGCCACGAGCTCGTCCTGGACGGCCCGGATCACGTTCGGCCCGCTCACCCTCGAGCCCGGTGGGCGCCTCCTCGTCGGGGGCTCCGCGGTCCCCGGGCGCACCCACGATCTCCAGGGCACCCTCGGGAACGGCACGGGCGGCGACGGCGTGCGGGTGGTCGACTGCGCGGGCTTCCCGGCAGACACGGTGATCTACGGCGCCGACAACACCGACGGTCTGGTGGACGACCTCGGCGAGGCGGCGCGCAGCCTGGCCCCCCTGCCGCCGGAGGGAAGCGCGCTGCAGCGCGTGGAGGACGGCCACGACACGGACCAGTCGGGCCTGGACTTCGTGGTGGCGCCCGAGGCCACGCCCGGCGCGCCGAACATCCCGTTCGAGCCGCTGGCCTGCGAGCTCGCCGGTGGCGTGCGGATCAACGAGGTCCTGCCGGACCCCGACGGTGTGGACGACGGTCTCGAGTGGATCGAGCTGCACAACAGCGGGCCGTCCGCCGTGCGCCTGGACGGCTGGGCGCTCGCGGCCGGAACCAGCGACTATGCCGTGCTGGACGTCGTCTTCCCGGCAGACACGACGATCCCAGCGGGCGGCTTCGTGGTCGTCGGAGGTGCCCTCGTGCCCGAGGTGGATGTCGTGGCCGAGGGCCTGTCCGTGGGCAACGGCAGCACCAGCCGGGACGGCGTGCGGCTGTTCGACTGCGAGGGCACACCCGTCGACACCGTCGTGTACGGGCCTCCCGCGGAGGACGACCCCGAGCCGGGCATCGTCGACGACGCGGACACCGTGGCCCCTCCGTACGGCGACCCCGCGTCGGGGCTCTCGATCGCGCGCGTGCAGGACGGCGTCGACACGGACCTCGCCGCGGACTGGCGGGTGGGCCGGCCCACTCCGGGGTCGTCGAACGTCTTCGAGGCCACGCCGGGCACCTCGTCGCCGGACGTCCCGCGCGGGTGCGGGGCGGGCGACGGGCCCCGGGATCTCACGCCGCCACCGGGCGGTCCGCAGGGGCAGGCGCCCACCCGCAGGACGGGCTGCCGCGTGGCCCCCGCACCCATGGGAGCGCTCGTCCTGGCGGCCCTCCTGGCCCTCCGGAGGCGTGTCCGCGCACGGGTGTGATATGCGGCCCGCAGGAGGCAGGATGGCGATCCTCGACATCATCACGGCACCGCACCCGATCCTCGAGATGGCCGCTCGGGACGTCGAGCCCGACGAGCTCGGGCCGGAGCTCGAGGCCCACATGCGCGACATGGCCGAGACGATGTACGCCGCTCCCGGCGTGGGGCTCGCGGCCCCGCAGGTCTCCGACCCGCGTCGGATCGTCGTCATCGACAGCTCGCCCAAGGAGGAGCGCGGCAACCGCCTGTTCCTGATGGTCAACCCGCGGATCGTCGAGCGCAGCGACGACACCATCCCCTGGTACGAGACCTGCCTCTCGGTCCCCGAGATCGAGGTGAAGGTCATCCGGGCCCGGAAGATCAAGGTGGAGTGGGTGTCCCCCCTCGACGGCGCGCCCCAGAGCGCGTGGTTCGAGGACTACGAGTCGGTCATCGTCCAGCACGAGCTCGACCACCTGCAGGGCACCGTGCTCCTCGACCGCGCGAGCCGCATGAAGCGCGCCCGCTACCTCCGCACGCTCAAGAAGAAGGTCCGGGTCACCGCATGATGTTCCTCGTCGCCCTGGCCCTCGCGGCCCCGCCTCCCTTCGAGCCCGGCAAGGACGGGAAGAAGTGCGCCAAGGACCCCGAGGGGGCCCAGACCGCAGCCGCCGAACTCGCCGAGCTGGTCGAGCTCTCGCGATCGACCCCCGTGATGTCCACGGCTCCCGAGCACCGCGACCGCATGGCGCGCGTCCAGGCGGCCCGCAAGGGCTACATGTGCTCTCGCCAGGCCATGCTGGACGCGGCGCTGGTGCTCCTGACGTCCACGAGCGCCAAGGACCTCGACGCGGCGGCCGCCTACGCTCAGGAAGCCGCGCTGGACGCCCTCCCGCTCGCCCACTTCGCCTACACCAACGCCCACGACCGGGCGCTCGTCGCCCGCGGTCTGCCGCAGGACTTCGGCACCCAGTTCGGCCTGATCGGGAGCGACCCGCGGGGCTGTATGCACCCCGTGGCCACGGACGCCATCACGGATGCCGACCGGGCTGCCTGGTCGGTGGCCCCCCTCACCGAGCTGTACGCGGCCTACCTGAAGGAGCGCGGTCACGCGGGGCAGCCGCCCAACGAGGCCACCCTGCGTCGCCTGAACCTGATGTGCCTCTCCGGGAAGTTCTGAGTGCGCGTCGTCTTCTTCGGCACGCCGGACTTCGCGGTGCCCACCCTGCGCGCGCTCCACGGAGCGGGGCACACGATCGAGCTCGTCGTGGCGCAGCCGAGCCGCCCGGCGGGTCGTGGGAAGGCCCTGCGGGACCCGCCCGTGGCGGAGGCCGCCCGCGAGCTCGGCCTGCCGCTGGCCCAGCCCCGCGCCATCCACTCCGGCACCTTCGCGGACCGCTACACGGCCCTCGCGCCCGACGTGGCCGTCGTCATCGCCTACGGACGCATCCTCAAGCCGCTCCACCTCCACACGCCCCGCCACGGGGCCGTGAACCTGCACGCGAGCCTGCTGCCGCGCTGGCGGGGAGCGGCGCCCATCCAGGCCGCCCTGCTCGCGGGCGACACCGAGACCGGCGTGTGCGCGCAGCGCATGGAGGAGGGCCTCGACACCGGTGACGTGTACCTGGAGCGGCGGATCCCGATCGACCCCCGCGAGACCGGCGGCACGCTGCACGACAAGCTGGCCGCCCTGTCCGCCGAGGTCGCCGTGGCCACCCTTGCCCGGCTCGGTGAGCTCGAGCCCGTGCCGCAGCCCGAGGAGGGTGTGTGCTGGGCGCCCAAGATCGAGAAGGTCGACGGTCAGCTCGATCTCGCGCAGGACGCGGCGGACCTCGACCGCCGGATCCGCGCCATGACCCCCTGGCCGGGCGGCTGGATCGCGGGGGCGAAGGGACCTCTGAAGGTCCTCGAGGCGCGCCCCGTGGACGGTGAGGGCACCCCGGGCACCGTGATCACCACCGAGCCCCTCACCGTGGCCTGTGGGCGTGGGGCCCTCGAGCTCACGAGCCTGCAGACGCCCGGGAAGAAGCCCGTGTCGGGCAGGGACTTCGCGAACGGGCGGCACCTGCGCGCCCACGATCCCCTCTGGAGCTGAGATGAAGGTCGCACCGTCCATCCTGTCGGCTGACTTCGGTCGGCTGGGCGACGAGGTCCGCGACGTCATCGCGAAGGGCGCGGACTGGATCCACGTCGACGTGATGGACGGCCGGTTCGTGCCGAACCTCACGCTCGGCCCGCCCATCGTGAAGGCCGTGAAGGCCGCGGCGGGCGCGGTCCCCCTCGACGTCCACCTGATGATCGTGGAGCCCGAGCGCTACCTCGAGGACTTCCGCGCGGCCGGGGCCGACACCCTCACCGTGCACGTCGAGGCCTCCCCGCACCTCCACCGCACCCTCGGGGCCATCCGCGAGCTCGGCTGCCGCGCAGGGGTCACGCTCAACCCGCACACCCCGCCCTCCTCGCTGGAGTACGTGCTGGAGGAGGTGGACCTCGTGCTCGTGATGTCCGTGAACCCCGGGTTCGGCGGGCAGTCGCTCATCGAGAGCAGCCTGCGGAAGATCGCCTGGCTCCGCGAGCGGCTCGATGCGCTCGGGTCGAACGCTGACCTCGAGGTGGACGGGGGCATCAAGCCCGACAACGCCTGGCGGTTCGCAGAGGCCGGCGCGACCGCGCTGGTGAGCGGGTCGGGTGTGTTCGGGGCTGCAGACCGGGCCGCTGCCATCCGCGCGCTGAAGGAAGCCCGCCGCCCGTCGTGACCGGCCGGTGACACGACCGCGGTTATCCGCAGGTCGGAGGCAGACGATCCAACTCTCGACGGCCATCTCCGACGGTGCGCTCATGCTCGTGGCGTTCGGGTGCACCCTCGTGCTCCGCAGGCGAGGCGAGCGCTACGTGTCCACGGGGACCCTGCTCATCGGCATCGCCGCGTTCATCGGGATGCTGCGGTTCGGCGTGAACCCCGAGCTGGCCGACCTCCACCGCTTCGTGAGCGCGCTGGCGACCTGCGCCGGGCTGCCGCTGATGGCCGTGCAGTACGCGAGCACGCGGTTCGGCTGGCCGGGACGGGACGGTCGGATGAACACGATGGGTGCCAGCGTGGTGGGGTTCGCGGCGTTCGGGCTCGCGTTCCCCGTCGACCTCTACCCCACGGTGGTGGGTGCCCTGGCGATGATCGTGGTGCTCGTGGCGGGTCTGGCGACCCTCCCGGGACCGGAGCGGGCACGCGGCGCGATGGCTGCGGTGGGTGCTCTGCTGTTCGCCCTCGCGGGGCTCGTGGTCGGCACCACCGGGACGCTCGGGCCCTTCCTGCGGATCGACGTCTTCCACGCCGTGCTGTGCGTGGCCGTTGGGCTGCTGGCCGCGGGCCTGCCGGAGCGTCCGGCCGACTGGTGAGGGCTACAGCGGCGGCGGCGGCGGCGGGCCCCCGGGCGGCCGCATGCTCTCGTGGAAGGCGTCGGCGAGGGGGTCGCCGAGGGCTGCCCGGATGTCCTGGTCCATCTGCTGGAAGCTCGCGTGCATCGCCTCCCGGTGCGCCGGATCGGGCGGACCCCCGCGCTCCAGAGGACCCAGCGCGCGCATCCGCTCGTGCATCGCCCGGACCGCGCGCTCCAGGGCCTCCTCTTCGGTGATGGTGAGGTCCTCCGCCTCGGCGAACGCGGCCACCCGATCGAGCATCTCCTCGAAACGCTCGGCGTGGCGGCGCTCCCGGCGGGTGCGCTCCTCCTCCTCGAGCTCCGCGACCACCTCCGCTCGGACCCTCGCCTCGATGGCCTCCACGGACGCCGGAGCCGCGATCGAGGCCGCCGTGACCGGGACGTCGCGCTGCACCACCCGGACGACCGGGCGCGCGGCGACCTCCCGCACCACCGGCTCCACGACGTAGGGCGCGGGTGGCATCTCCAGGGCGGCCCACCAGGTCGACACCCAGCCGAGCACGGCCACCGCGGTGGCCCCACGCCAGAACCAGAGCTCCATCTTCCCCTCCTGGGGAACCTCTACCCCCCGGTTCCTTGCGGACACCTGACGGCGCCGGTGAGGCAGGCGAGCAGGCCACCTTCGGGCGCATCGTCGAGTGTGAGGGTCCAGCCGTGCAGGGCGGCCACCCGCGCGACGATGGCGAGACCGAGGCCCTCGCCCGCGGTGTCCCGGTTGCGCGCCGTGGTCCCCGTGAACCCACGCTCCACGATCCGCGCCCGCTCCTCCGCGGGGATCCCCGGCCCGTCGTCGGCCACGGCGAGCACGAAGCCCTCCCCCTCGAGGTCCAGGGTCACGGCGACGTTCCCGCCCTCCCGGTTGTGGCGCACGGCGTTGTAGGCGAGGTTGGAGAGCGCCTGCTCCACGAGGGTGACGTCGCCCGCCACCACCACGGGCTCGCCCGGCGTGCCGTGGTGCAGGGTGACCCCCGCGCGGCGGGCCAGGGGGGCGAGCCGGCCCACGACGCGCTCCACGACTCCCTCCAGCTCCACGGGGCCGTCCATGCGGGGCTCCTCCAGCCGGGCGTGAGCGGCGAGGTCGTCGAGGAGGGCCCCGAGGTAGTGGGCCTCCACGATGGCCGCGCGCACGACCTCCGGATCGTGGGTCGTCTCCAGCGCCACGAGGTGACCGCGGAGGACGGTGAGCGGGATGCGCACGTCGTGGGCGGTGTTCGCCACGAACTCCCGGAGCGCCTCCTCGCGCTGGCGTCGGGCCGCGGCCTCGGCCTCCCGGGCGTCCACGGCGGCGTCGAAGGCCCGGGCGAGCTCCGCCAGCTCGTCGTCACCGTCGAGGGCGATGGGGTGCTCGTGGGCCTCGACCGCGCGCGTGAGCCGCCGGACCCGGCCCACGACGGGCCCCACGGCCAGCCACATCACCGTGCCCACGGCGAGGGCGGGCCCGATCCACATGGGGCTCGCGGGCAGCACGCTCCCCAGGAACCCCGGCACCGTGTTCCCGCGCACGGCCACGACGGCACAGGGCCCCTCCCAGCCGGTCCGCACGACGACCTCCACACCCGCGTCGAGCATGGCCAGCGTGGGCACCGCCACGACCAGCCCCACCGGGAGCTCGTCGTAGGGCACGGGGGATGCTTCGGACGTGAAGGCGTGGATCTCGGGCGGCATGACCCGCACGCCGTGGGGCGGCCCTCCGGGTGGCCGGTCTGGGGGCCCCTCTCCGCGCGCGCGGTCTCCGGGAGGCCCGCCACGGGGGCCGTCGGGAGGCGGCCCGGGTGGACCGTGGGGCCCCTCGGGGCGGGCCCAGGCCGTCGGGTTCGCGAGGCAGGCGGCGCGCGCACCCGGCTCGGACACCGCGCGCTCGGCCATCCCGGCGAGCACGGCCTCCGCGGCCCGATGGCGGGACGACGCGTCCCAGGCCACGAGCAGGGCGAGCTGCGGGAGGGTGACGAGCAACGTGACGAGCGCGATGCGCCCGCGGATCCTCACGTGTCCACCCGGTCGCCGGCCAGCCGGTAGCCCACGCCCCAGACGGTCTCCACGAGGCCCGGCCCGAGCTTCTTGCGCAGCCTGGAGACGTGCACGTCGAGGGTCCGGGGGCCTCCGTCGCGGTCGGGATCGAGCACGTTGGCCACGAGCCAGCGCCGGGTGACAGCGGCCCCCGGCCGCCTGGCGAGGGCCTCCAGGATCCCGTGCTCGGCGGGCGTGAGCGCGACGGGCGCGTCGTCCACCCACACCTCGCGGGTCTCCAGGTCGAGCACGAGGGCACCGAGCGTGACGCGGTGGCTCCGCAGGAGCACCGGACGCCGTAGGCGCGCACGCACCCGCTCGGCGAGCTCCTCCGGGTAGAACGGCTTGGCGAGGTAGTCGTCCGCCCCGAGCCGGAGCGCGCGCACCTTGTCCTCCGACCCGTCCCGTGCAGAGAGCACGAGGACCGGGATGTCCGAGCAGGCACGGAGCTGCTCGAGCACCTCGAAGCCCGAGAGACCCGGCAGCATCAGGTCCAATACGACGAGATCGGCATCCGGCGGCATGTCCGGATGGATGGGGTGGCCGCGCGTCCAGCGCACGACGTCCAGCCCGAGCGACTCGAGCTGTGCGGTGATCTGGGCGCCGAGGCTCGCGTCGTCCTCGACCAGCAGCACGGTGGGCATGGGACTGCAGTATGCCGCGCCGGGGCGCGAGGGTGCCGGAGCTTCAGATCTCCGCAACACGCCCCTGCCTACGGTGGTCCCAGGAGGTGACCGATGGAGCTGGATCGGCGGCAGGTGTTGGTGGGGTTCCTGGCGGGCACGGCGCTCGCGTGCGCGGGAGACGGCGCGATCCCGGGGACCACCTCGGGGACCATCGAGGGCGACTGGGCGACGGGGGGCACGGCGGCCCTCCGCACCACCTACGACGTCACGTTCGACGACGTGTGCGTGCAGGAGTGCGAGCTCACGCTGGGTCCCTGCTACGCCGAGACGATCGAGCGCAAGGACATCTCGGAGGGCATCGACGGGCTGCCGACCCGCATCGCGTTCCGGGTGGTGGACGTGGACTGCAACCCGGTGGAGGGGGCGGTCGTGGACATCTGGCACTGCGCTCCGAACGGCCTGTACTCGGGTTCGGACGCCGCGAACATGTGCACAAACGGCGACTCGGAGGCCCGGGCGTCGCGGTGGTTCCGCGGCACCCAGACCACGGACGCCGACGGGCGCGTGGACTTCGACTCCTGCATGCCCGGCTGGTACAGCGGGCGCGCCGTGCACGTGCACTTCCAGGTGCGGGTGGGCGGGGAGGCCTCGGTGACGTCGCAGTTCGGCTTCGACGAGACCCTGATCCAGGACGTGTACGCCAACCACCCGGCGTACGTGAGCCGCGGCCAGCCGGACACCCCGACCAGCTCGGACAACATCTTCTCGGGGAACGCCGACGGCAGCCTGCTGTTCGACTGGGAGCAGGCGGACGACGGCGCGCTCGTGATCTGGAAGACCCTGGTGGTGCGCCGGTCGCTCTCGGACCCGACCTGCTGACGTCTGAAACGCGAAGAGCCCCGCCGGCACGAAGCCAGCGGGGCTCTTGGTGTGACACCCACGAACCGATGGAGACGTCTCCTCCAGAGACCTGTTCACCCAGCGTGCTCCCTTCGGACGCCGTCCCGCCGAAGCGGTCGGTACGCCCTCGCGCCCGCGAGGATTCGCCGGCTCTCCAGGGTACGGACGGGGTGATGGCACGTCACCGCGCCTCCTCCATCGTGTCCACCACGTAGCGGGTCCTTGGTCTCTCCCGCTTCCCTCTCGACCTTCCACCGTCACCGGCCGGGGTCCTCAGGGACTGTCCGTGGTGGCCACCCCCACACCTGTTTTCCAGATGCTCAGGGCGACCCTCATGAGCTTTGCGTCCTCCTCGACGCGGTCTGCGAGCCCGCCTGCCGGTACTCCTGAAGCTCCCTCCCCGTCGACGCGCACCTCGCGATGCGGCCGCCGTGGACCTCGCTCCCGGCTTCCCAGCCAGCCTCTCCTGGAGATTCGTCCTCGTGAAACGTCCTGCTTCCAGCATCCCGACGAAGCCTGGAGGGCCCTCCGCTCTCGCGGTGCCCGACGGCTCGCGCCGCCTGCCGATGTCGCCACCACGCGACCTCCGGCCTCCACCGCCCTCGGGGTCTCTCACCCCCTCGACGGTTGCCTCCTCGCCGGACCCAGGCATCTTGCAGCCCAGCCGGACAGGATTCGTACCCTTTCGCCTGTCGTCCTCCCGCTCCACCTGCTCTGTCGCCAGACCAGGCTTCCACCACCGTGTCTCCACGGCGGCCGGGACGAACGTGCTCCCCCGACGACTCCGTCGGCAGGGGCCGTGTCACTCGACAGGGGCCCCGGGTACGCGCTTCACCCTTCGAAGAATCCCACCCACACGCAGCGCCTCGCTCCTCACACCCCCTACCTTCCCGGTCTCCCGGGCCTCTCGGTGGCTTCACGGTGCGCGCTACCCGCTCGACGTTCGCTACGCAGAGCCCTCACAGGCTCCCCGCAGACCGTCCTCCGGGTCTTCTTCCGCGCGTGGGACCGAGCCTCGCTCCGACGTTTCCATCGGGGTCACGAAGCTCTCTCCTTCCATGGGTTTCGTGTCTCCTCCAGGGTTCCTGAACCACCAACTCACGCCCCGACACCTCGGGGGACGGTGAGCCTCCAGCCGCGCGCTCGCTCACGGGTCGCCCCATGTGCCGCTCTCGCCGCCTTCCCTCACCTGCGCTGCATCCCGGCTCCAGTTCCTGCTCGTGACGCTCCGGAGAGCTTCACGGGCCTGCTGGCGCCGTCTGTCTGGTCGTTCGTCTGCCGACTCGCTCGCGCGACCCGGCTGACCCTCTTGGAGTCTCTGACGTCAAAGATCGGGTTCGACCGACCGTCGGAACGGGGCCGGAGCCCACGGTCTTCTCGGTCATCACCGGTTTCCCGGGTGTCGCGATGGGACATTGCAGGCACCGTGCCAACTTCGCTGGCACGGCAGAACGCCGTCTTTTCGCGAGAAGGACGGGAAATCCATTTCAGAACAGAATCCCCGTTCTGGTGGACGTCAGGGCCACCCATCGTCGCGACCATCTCGTGCACACCGCCCTCTTCGCGATCCGTGAAGCTCGCTTCCGATCGGGAAGCGAGCTTCCCGAGATCTCAGAACGGCCAGATCCACGGCACGAAGGTGATGGCGACGACCGCGAACATGAGGTTCAGCGGCAGGCCCACCCGCGTGAAGTCTCCGTACCGGTACGCGCCCGGCCCGTAGACCAGGAGGTTCGGCTGGCAGCCGATCGGGGTGGAGAACCCCGCGCTCGCGGCCATGGCGAGGGCGATGGCGAAGGGCCGCACGTCGTTTCCGCCCGCCGTGGCCGCGGTGGCCGCGATCGGGAACAGCAGCGCCGCGGCGGCCGCGTTGGAGATGAAGGACGCGAACACCACGCCCAGGACGTACACGGTGGCGAGGGTCGCGCGCGGCCCCAGGGGCTGGGTGAGGTCCACGAGCGACCGTCCGAGGGCCGAGGCCGCACCCGTGGACTCGAGCGCATGCGCGATCCCGAACGCGCTCCCGATGAGCACGAGCACGTTCCAGCTCACGCTGGCCCGCGCCGCGCGGGGCGAGATCGCCTGCACCACCACGAGCAGCACGAGGAGCGCCGCCATCGCCGCCACGAGCATCGGCACCCCGAAGGCCGCCGGCATCACCACGAGCCCGAGCAGCGTGATGAGGGTCAGGTTGGCCTTGTCGGCACGGGAGGGGAGCTCGGTGGGCACCGCGCTCACCATGTAGAACAGGGCCGAGTTGCGGAACGTCCGGTAGAACCCAGGAGAGGCCGAGAGCAGCAGCGTGTCGCCGGGCTGGAGCACGATCTCGCCGATCTGGCCCTCGATCCGCTCGCCCGCGCGATGCACCGCGAGGATCGCGGCGTCCACGCGCCGCCGGAAGTCCGCCTCCTTCACCGTGTTGCCGACGAACGCGGAGCGATGGGAGATCACGACCTCGAACAGCCCGCGCCCGCCGAGGTGGACCTCGCCCGACGGGACCAGCCCGGGGAGCTCGATCAGGAGCTCGCCGAGCTTGCCGGCCTCCCCGCTGAACACGAGGTGGTCACCCGCGAGGATGCGGTCGTGGGGGGCCACGGGACGCACGACGTGGCCGTCCTCCCGGCGGAGCTCGATCAGGAACAGCCCGTCCAGGTGCCGCAGTCCGGCGGCCTCGACCTTCTGGCCCACGATCCGGGCCTCCGGCTTCACCTCCACCTCCGCGAGGTACTCGCGCGCCTCCTCGGCCACGGACTCCAGGAGGTCCTTGCGCGCCGGGAGGAGGTGGCGCCCGACGAACACGAGGTAGAGGATCCCGAGGATCGTGCTGGGTACACCGATCTTCCCGATCTCGAGCATGCCGAGCGTCGCGAGGCCCGAGCGCTCGAGCTGGCTGCTGATGATCAGGTTGCTGGAGGTGCCCACCAGCGTGCACGTGCCACCGAACATCGTGGCGAAGGCGAGGGGCATGAGCATCTTGCTCGGGGCGACCCCGATCTTCAGGGCGAACTGGCGCACCATGGGGATGAACATGGCCACGATGGGCGTGTTGTTCATGAAGGCGCTCATGAGGGCCGTCGGGACGAGCAGGCGCACCAGGGCCGCCACGGGGTGACGCACGTCGCCGAAGACCACGCGGCTCACGAGCCGAAGGGCGCCCGTCTCCTGCATGGCCGCGGCGCACACGAACAGCACCGCGATGGTCACCACCGCCGTCTCCGAGAAACCCGAGAGCGCCTCCGTGGGCGTCACCACCCCGCAGACGACCAGGAAACAGAGCCCGGAGAACATCACGAGATCGGGTCCGAGCCACTCGCGGATCATGCCCACCGTGACGGCGACCACCGTCCCGAGGGCCACCCAGGCTTCCCAGCCGAGGTTCCCGAGGCTCACCGGCTCCGGCAAGAGAGCTCCACGTCGAACACCCAAGCGCGCATGGCTGCCGCTGTAGACCGGCGCCGAACGCGCCGCAAGCCCCCTGCATTGCTGTCGGCACCCCGCCGCACTACCCTGCAGCGTCGGAGGGATCCCCATGGCCGGTCCGGCTGCGCGCCGCCACGGCGCCCGCCAGCGTCTGAAGTCCGGCTTCCTCGCCGGGCTGCCGGAACAACTGCGCGACCTCGTCGCGATCCTCGAGAGCGACGGCACCCCCGAGACCCGCGCCAGCGTCGCCCACTCCCTCAAACGCATCTCCGACACCGCCGGCTCGCTCGGCCTCTCCGGAATCTCGCGCGAGGCCGGACGCCTCGCCACCCGCGCCCACAGCTCGGCGCGGCTCACGTTCGGGCCCCTGGTCCGCGAGCTCCGCTCGGGCATCGGCACGTCTCCGTTCGCCCCGATCGCGTTCGTGGGCACCGAGCGCCAGCTCCAGTCCATCGCCCAGCAGGACGACGGTGTGGTGGAGCCGCTGGTCCTCGTGCCCGACACGGCCACCCTGCGCGAGATGTTCACGGTGGACTGGCCCCAGGCCATCGTGCTGCCCGCCTCCGAGGCCCCGGAGGTCGTGGCGCTCGCGGGCGACTTCGACTGTCCGCTCTACCTGTACGGGCCCTCGCGCGACCTGGCGGCACGCCGGCTCGCGACGCGCGTGGGGGCGGACGGCTACCTCGCCGATCCCATCGCCCTGCCCGAGCTGCTCGCCCACCTCCGCTACGCCACGAGCCGACCGACCGAGGCGGCCGCGGTCGCCCTGCTCGGTCCACCCGCCTGGGCCGAGGAGCAGGCCGAGCGCCTGCGGGGCGTCGGGCTCCAGGCCATCACCCCGGGCGCCTACGAGGCCGTCGCGGCCACCCTGCACGGGGTCTACCCGGCAGCCGTCGTGCTCGGCCCCGGGCCCGCGTCGCGCACCAGGGAGGCCATCGCCGTGATGCGCCAGCACATCGGGCGCACGCACATCGCCATCCTGGCGTACGGCACACCCGAGGAGCTCGGCACCACCGGAGCGGACGACATCCTCTCGGAGGACGCCGACCTCGCCGCCCGGGTCGACGCGCGGCTCGAGAGGTTCCGCGACCACCGGCGCGACCGCGACGAGCTCACGCAGGTCCTCAATCGCGCGGGCTCCCTCGAGGCCCTGCAGCGCATCGTCGCCCGCACCGAGCGCGGAGACGGCCCGGTCTCCGTCGCCCTCGCGTTCGTCGGTGGGCTCGGCAACGCGTCCGTCGAGCACGGGCGGGAGGCCGCCAACGCCTGCCGTCGGCACGTCGCCGCGGCCCTGGAGCGCGGGCTGCGTCGCGTGGACCTCGTGGGCTTCCTCGGCGAGGACACCTTCCTGGCGGTCCTCGTGGACTGTCCCCCCGAGCATGCGGCCGTCCGCCTCGAGGAGATCCGGGGCACCGTGCTCTCCCGGGTCCACGCGGACCGCCGGTTGCGCAACATCACGCTCACCTTCGGCATCGCCAGCACCCTCCGCGGCACCCGGGGTCTCCTGCTCCGCGCCATGGAGGCCCTCGACGCCCGCAGGGCGGAGGCCCCTTGAGATCGGTCGACTTCCAGCTCGACGGCACCGACGGTGCCGCGCGCGCCACCACGATCCACCTCGCCCACGGCGCGGTGCAGACGCCCGTGTTCATGCCCGTCGGCACCCAGGGCGCGATCCGCTCGGTCGCACCGGACCGCTTGCGACCCGCGGGCGTCCAGATCCTGCTCGCGAACACCTACCACCTCTCCCAGCGCCCGGGTGAGGCGCTGGTGGAGAAGCACGGCGGTCTTCACGGGTTCATGCAGACGGACCTGCCGATCCTCACCGACTCCGGGGGCTTCCAGGTCTTCAGCCTGGAGAAGGAGGTCACCGAGGACGGGGTGACCTTCCAGTACGAGGTGGACGGCAAGCAGACCTTCCTGTCCCCCGAGCGCTCCATGGCGATCCAGCAGGCGCTCGGCTCCGACATCGCGATGGTCTTCGACGAGTGCATCGCGTACGGCACCGACCGGGACTACGCGGAGGCGAGCGTCGACCGCACCACCCGCTGGGAGGCGCGCAGCAAGGAGGCCCACACCCGCGAGGACCAGGCGCTCTTCGGCATCGTGCAGGGCGGGTTCTGGCCGGACCTCCGCAAGAAGTCCGCCCATGCCATCGCGGACATCGGCTTCGACGGCTACGCGATCGGTGGCCTGTCGGTGGGCGAGGGTCACGCCGTGATGTGCGAGGTGCTCGACCACACCACGCCCCACATGCCCACCCAGGCGCCCCGCTACCTCATGGGCGTCGGGCGACCCGTGGACCTCGTCGAGGGCGTGGCGCGCGGCGTCGACATGTTCGACTGCGTGATCCAGACGCGGCACGCGCGGTCGGGCGTGGTGTGGACGATCCGGGGTCGCATCCGGCTCACCGACCGTCGCTACCGGAACGACATGTTCCCGATCGACCCGTCCTGCACCTGCTACACGTGCACGAGCTTCACGCGGGCCTACCTCCACCACCTCTTCAAGGTGGGCGAGATCCTCGCGGCGACCCTGGCGAGCATCCACAACATCGCGTGGTTCCAGCAGTACATGGGCCGCATGCGCGAGGCGATCGTCGACGGGCGCTTCCAGGAGTTCCGCGAGGAGGTGCACCGGTACTACCCGCCCGATCGCGACGTCGAGCCCCCCGAGCAGGCTCCGCCCGCAAAGCCCGCGTCTCCCCAGAAGAACAGGTCCCACGATCGCGGACGGGGCCGTGGGCGTGGTCGCGGACGGAGGTAGGACGATCGTTTTCTCGAATGGAGGCGGGGGTCGGTTCGTAGAATCGATCAGCCGCAGTGACACCTGCACCGGGATGCGGTGTCCCACCTCCACACATCGTCGCCGGAGAGCCCCATGCGCGCCCTGTTCCTCCTCGCCCTCGGAACGCTGAGCACCACCGCCCTCGCGGGCAGCGAGCTCCAGCTCAAGAGCAGCATGCCCGTGAACCTCTACATCGACGGCGAGGAGGCGGGCACGGTCCAGCCCCTGGAGGCCCTGCGCGTCGACATCGAGGCGGGCGTGCACAACCTGAAGATCAAGGGTCTGCTCGGGAAGGATCTCTACGACCGCGACCTGATCTTCGACGACGACACCCGCACCGAGCTCATCTGGCAGCGCAAGGAGCTCCGCCTCGGCCAGGTCGTCCAGCTCGACCCCAACCGCCCGGACGCCGAGCCGGAGGTGCCCGTCGCGCCCGAGGAGCCCGAGCAGGTCGCCGCCGCGCCCGCCGCACCGGCCGCACCCCCGCTCCCCCAGGCGGCTCCGCCGGCACCCGCGCCCCAGGTGGCCCAGGCCCCCGCGACGCCCGCGCCGGCCCCCGTCTTCCAGGCATCGCCCCAGCCGGCTCCGCAGCCCCAGGTCGTCTACGTCCAGACCCCGCCGCCCCAGCCCCAGGTCGTCTACGCGCAGCCCCAGCCCACCTACGCGGCCACCGCGCCGCAGCCGGCTCCCCAGCAGCGCAACGGGTCCGTGGTGATCCAGGCCACCGAGAACCTCGACCTCCAGATCACGCACGGCACGCAGCTCCTGCGGATCTCGGTGGAGAACGGCGAGCTGGTCCTGCGCGACAGCTCCGGGACCCAGATCCGCTTCCCGAAGAACGGCCAGGCCTTCTGACAGGCCCCCTACAGTTGCGCTCGCGCCCCGCGCGGACGAAGATGGCGCGTGGCAAAGAAGAACCGACGGCGCTCCCTGCTCTCAGAGAAGCCCACCCGCAGGGCGCGTCTGGACATGACCGTTTATCCGCCGAGGATCATCGACTCGCCGGACGCCGACTCGGCGATGGTGGACCCCGAGACCGAGGCCCTGCTCGAGCCGGAGTTCGCGGAGCCCGTGTCGGAGGTGCCAGGCGCGCCGCCGGGCGAGGACATGGATCCTGCCACCCCGGCTCCCGCGCCCGAGCTGCCGCAGCCCCCGTCCGGCCCGCCACCGCCGGCCCTCACGGTGCCCCGGCCATCGCTGGACCGCACGCCGCGCCCCCTGCCCCCCCTGGAGGTGGAGGGTCCCCGTGGTCTCGTGTACACGCCGATGTACCGCATGGGCATCGGGCACGTGCCGGCGCCCGAGCCCGAGCCGCTCCTGCAGGGCTACGAGGCGCACCTGTTCGCCGGCGGGCTCGCCATGGCGCTCGGCTTCATCCTCACGGGCTCGGCGGGCCTCCTGGGCCTCTGGTGGGCCATGGGCGACGAGCTCTTCATCGCGCTGCAGGTGGCCTTCGCCCGGTTCGTCTGATCAGACCAGCCGGAACACCAGCTTGGTGTCGCCGATGGTGATCACGTCGCCCGGCGTGAGCGGGAGCGCGCCGCGCACGGGCTGACCGTTGAGCTTGGTGCCCTGCGTGGACCGGAGGTCCGAGAGCAGCAGGCGATCGCCCTCGCGATCGATGGCGCAGTGCTGGCGCGAGAGCTGCCCGTCGTGCCGGATCTGGATGTCGTTGTTGCGCGCGCGGCCGATGGTGAACCGCTCCTGCTCCGACGGGATGGGCCAGCGCTGCTCCTGGACGGTGTCCTCCTCGAACAGCAGGGTGGGCACGCGCTGGTGCTGGTCGTCGGGGTCGCCGTCGACCGCGAGGGCCACACCTCCGCCGAGCGCCTTGTCGACCTGGCTCTCGGCCCAGCCGAGCCAGACGTCGTCGGGGTCCGGCGGGACCTCGAGCTCGACCTCGGCATCGGACGCCCGCGCGAGCAGGGTGGCGAGCCGCTCGGCCCGACCCTTGTCGTTGACCCCCTCGACCTTGGGGAGCATCTCGCCCGCGATGCGGCGCTCGGCCCGGGTGAGCCAGTCTTCCGTGGGGAACGGCGGGATCTTGCCGAGGTCGACGTCGAGCTCGGCCGCGTAGGCCTGGAGACGCGCGATGCGCTCCTTGCGCTGGCGGGCGATCTTCTCGCGACGCTCGCGACGCTCGCGACGCCACGCCTCCATCGCGATGTCGAGCTTCTCCTCGAGGTCGGTGAGCCAGTCGTCCGAGGGCTGGTCGGGGATGGACCCGAGCTTCAGCCCGGCCCGCTCGGCCTTCGCGAGCATCTGCTCGATCCGGGCCTGCCGGGCCGCCTCCGCCCTGGGGTCCGGAGGCAGCACGAAGGCCATGGTCTCTTCGGTGCCGCGCGTGTCGTCGTTCTCGGCGAACGAGAACGGGCTCGGCACACCCCGCTTGGCACCGATCTCCTCGAGCTTGGTCTGCAGCTTCTCGAGCCAGGCGGGCGTGGGGTCCGTCGGGACCTTCTTGATCCGCACCCCGAGCTCACCCGCGTAGGCCAGCAGGAGCTCGAGGCGGTCCTTCGGCTTGGCGGGCGGAAGGAGGGGGCGCAGACCCTCGATCTGCGTGGGAGGCTCGGCAGGGGGCATGGCCCGCCGCTGCGGCACGGGGCTCGGCGTGCTGCTGGGAGGAGGCGGCGGTACGTCCGCATCGGGCGGACGGTTGGGCTCGCGCGACGGACGGGCGCGGGCCGCGCCCACGTCGTCCGCCCAGTCGAGCAGCGCGACCCGCATCCGGTCGGTCAGCGGGCCGACCAGCCGCTTGGACAGGGCCTCCGTGACCGGACGCTCCTCGTCCCAGTCGCCCTCGGGGAACGACTCCCGCAGCGTGAGCACCACGACGCCACCCTCGAGGAGCCCCTGCAGCCAGGCCCGCTCCACGCGCAACACCTGGGTGAGCGTGTCCTCCTCGGCCTCAGACAGGTCCAGGCGCTCGAGAGCGTCGGCCCAGGCGGACTCCACCTCGACCAGGAACGGGCGGGAGAGGGCCACGAAGGCCGATGGGGGCGCCATCGCGAAGGTGGTGGAGGCCTGTGCGGCCTGCGAAGCCAGCTGCTCCACCGCGCGCACCACACCGGCGCGGAGGGTGTCCAGACACGCCTCCACGGCACCACGCACGTCGTCGTTCGTCGTCCCCAATCGCTACCCCGGCGGTTGGGGGAGACTACACCACACCCGCCCCCAGCCCAAGTGCAGAGATGCAGTCCGACCCGCCGGCCCGGATGGGATAGCAGGGCGGCCAGGAGGCTCCATGCTCATGTCGTTGTTCCTCTCTCCCGCTCTCGCTGCGGACGCAGACCCCTTCCTCTGGCTCGAAGAGGTCGAGGGCGAGCGGGCGCTGGACTGGGTCCGCGAGCGCAACGAGGCGTCCGAGGCATCCATCGCGGAGGTGGACGGCTTCGGTGACCTGCGCGCCCGCCTGAAGGCCATCTTCGACAGCGACGACCGCATCCCGTACGTCACCGAGCGGGCCGGCCTCTACTACAACTTCTGGAAGGACGCGGAGCACCCGCGCGGGCTCTGGCGGCGCACGACGCTCGAGAGCTACCGCACCGACACGCCGGACTGGGAGATCCTCCTCGACCTCGACGCCCTCGGGAAGAAGGAGGACAAGAACTGGGTCTGGCACGGGTCGACCTGCCTGCGCCCCGACTACCGTCGCTGCATGCTCGCCCTCTCCCCGGGCGGCTCCGACGCCGACGTGAAGCGCGAGTTCGACCTCGAGACCCTGACCTTCGTGGAGGACGGCTTCGTCGTGCCCGAGGCGAAGAGCGAGGTCAGCTGGATCGACGAGGACCACCTCTTCGTGATGACCGACATGGGCGAGGGCTCGCTCACGGAGTCCGGCTACCCGCGCACGGCCCGCCGCTGGACGCGCGGCACACCCCTCGAGAGCGCCGAGCTGGTGTTCGAGGGCCAGGCCGCCGACATCGCCGCCGGGGCCGACCACGACGCCACGAAGGGCTTCGAGCGCGACTTCGCCTACCGCATGACCACCTTCTACACGAACGAGCTCTTCGAGCTCGACGCCAAGAAGGGACCGATCCACATCGAGAAGCCCGAGGACGTGCGGGCCACCGTGCACCGGGAGCGCATCTTCTTCCACCCGCGCAAGGACTGGGAGCACGGAGGCGTGACCCACAAGGCGGGCTCGCTGCTCGCGGCCGACTACAAGAAGTGGAAGAAGGGCAAGGGCCAGCTCGAGACCCTCTTCGTGCCCGACGAGCACTCCAGCCTCGAGGAGTGGGGCTTCACCAAGAGCCACGTGTGGCTGAACGTGCTCCAGGACGTGAAGAGCCGCATCCAGGTGCTCACGCACGGGAAGGACGGCTGGACCCGCGCGGACCTCGAGGGCGCGCCGGCCTTCGGCAACCTCATCTTCCAGCCGGTGGACCCCGAGACCTCGGATGCCTACTTCCTGATCGTCACGGACTACCTCACGCCCTCGTCGCTGGCCTACGGCACGATCGGCCAGGGTGCACCGGAGGTCCTGAAGAAGCTCCCGGACGTGTTCGAGAAGGACGGTCTGGTCGTGGAGCAGCACTTCGCGACCTCCGACGACGGCACGAAGGTCCCGTACTTCCAGATCGGCCGGAAGGACCTCGTGCTCGACGGCACCGCGCCCACCCTGCTCTACGGGTACGGCGGCTTCGAGGTCTCGCTGACCCCCGGGTACAGCGGGCACATGGGGGCGGGCTGGCTGGAGGACGGCGGTGTGTACGTCATCGCGAACATCCGCGGTGGCGGGGAGTACGGGCCCCGCTGGCACCAGGCGGCCCTCAAGGAGAACCGCCACCGGGCCTACGAGGACTTCGCGGCGGTCGCGCGCGACCTGACCGCCCGCAAGGTCACCAGCCCCGAGCACCTCGGCGCCATGGGCGGGTCCAACGGTGGCCTCCTGATGGGCAACATGTACACGCTCTACCCCGAGCTGTTCGGCGCCATCGTCTGCCAGGTGCCGCTCCTCGACATGCGGCGCTACACGAAGCTCCTCGCGGGCGCATCCTGGGCCGGCGAGTACGGCGATCCCGACGACCCCGCCCAGTGGGAGTTCATCCAGACCTTCTCGCCGTACCACAACATCGACGTCGACAAGGCCTACCCGCCCATCCTGTTCACCACGTCCACCCGTGACGACCGCGTGCATCCGGGCCACGCCCGCAAGATGGCCGCGGCCCTCATCGAGTCCGGGAAGACCGTGGAGTACTACGAGAACATCGAAGGCGGGCACGGCGGCGCGGCGGACAACGGTCAGGCCGCCCACATGCGGGCGCTGGCGTACGCCTTCCTGTGGCGCGAGCTCTCCGGCGAGGCCTCCGAGCCCGAGTGACACCGGAGGGTCCAGAGGGCCCGCAGGACGGGCCCGACGTCGCGGAGACGCCGGAGGTCCCCGACGCGCCGGAGGTCCCCGACGCACCGGAGGACCCCGACGCGCCCGGGACTCCCGAGGGCACCGCCGACGCCGAGCCGGAGGCCGAGGAGCCCCCGAAGGGCCCGATACGGCGGGCCTTCGAGCGCACCAAGCCGCTCCACGGGCCCACGATGCTCGTGGGTGGCGTGCTCTGGGACTTCATGACCCTGCGCATCGACCGCCTCTGGGACAACCTGTTCCTCGGGGTCTACCTGCTGGGCTTCGCCCTCGCGACCGTGCTCCAGCTCCGGGTGCACCTGGCCACCGGGATGCCGGGCTGGCTCGAGAAGCGCATCCACTGGGTGCACATGGGCGGGCAGTTCCTGCTCGGGAGCCTGCTCTCGGCCTACCTCATCTACTACGTGCGCGGTGCGCCCCTCCTCCGCGGAGCGCTCTGGCTCGTGGTGCTCGCGACGGCCGCCACCGTGAACGAGCTCCTCCCGCGCTGGCTGAAGCTGCCGGAGCTCTGGGTCCCCCTGCTCACGGTGCTCTCGTTCCACTACGTCCTCGCCGCGGGGCCCGTGATCACGGGCTCGTTCATCGGGAGCGGCCTGCCGCTGTTCGTCGCCATGCTCCTCGCGGCAGGCGTGCACACCCTCTCGGCGGTGCGCTGGCCGGGGGTGACCGTGGACCTCTCCCGGGTGAACCGGCTGCTGCTCGGGTCCACCATGGGTGTGGGGGCCGTGGTGTTCCTCGAGCTGCTCGCGTTCCGCCTGGACCTCATCCCGCCCATCCCGCTGACCCTGATGGGCTCGGAGGTCGTGCCCGAGGAGCACGACGGCTACGAGGCGGGCTTCTTCGGGCAGGCCGCAGCGCGGCTCGGCATCGCGCCCACCCTCGTGTGGACCCCCGGCCTGCGGGTGCGGGTGAAGACGCCGGTGTACCTGCCGAAGGCGATGTCCACGCGCGTCCTGCACGTCTGGGAGCACGACGACCCCGAGAAGGGGTGGGTGCGCACGGACGCCATCCCGCTCGCGATCACGGGCGGGCGGCCCGAAGGCTTCCGGACCTACAGCAGCAAGCGGCACCTGAGCCCGGGCTCCTGGCGTGTGCGCGTCACGACCGAGGACGAGCGGGAGCTGGGTCGGGTGCGGTTCGATCTGGAGAAGGCCGAGGTACCCGCACCGTGAACACGGTGCCCCCGCCCTCCCGCGGGGCCGCGAGGAGCTCGCCGTCCAACAGCCGGACGTGGTGCCGGACCAGCGCCAGGCCGAGCCCGAGGCCCCCGTGGCGCCGGGTGTACGACATGTCGCGCTGCTGGAAGGGCTGCAGGAGCTGGCCGAGCAGGGCGGCATCCACGCCGGGACCCCGATCGGCCACCTCCACCTCGAGCTCCGCACCCAGGCGGGCGGAGACCTCCACACCCCCGGCGAACCGGACCGCGTTGTCGACGAGGTGGCCCACGGCCTGCTCGAGGTGCCGCCGGGCCAGGGGGAACCCCCCGGCATCCGCGCGCAGCGTGCCCCTGCCGCCGACCAGGCCCTCCAGGAGCCCGGCCACGTCGACCTCTTCGCGGGCTCCCGGCGCTGCGGTCTCCAGGTCCGTGAGCTCGAGGATCCGCTCGATGAGTGTGCGGAGCCGACCGGACGCACCCGCCACGTTGCCGAGGTCCTCCAGTGCCGCCGGGATGTCGGCCTCCTCGAGTGCCTCCCGGACGAGCTCCGCGTAGCCCTGGATGGCGTTGAGGGGTGTGCGGAGCTCGTGGCTCACCATCGCCAGGAACGCGGACTTCACCCGGCTCGCGTCCAGCGCCCGGTCGCGGGCCACCTCCAGGGCCTGGTTGCGCTCCCGGAGGGTCTCGGTGCGCTCGCGCACCACCGCCTCGAGCTCGGCCGTACGCCCCCGGAGCAGCTCGTTCTCCCGCTCGTGGTGCTCCAGCGCGTGCTGGCTCCGGAGCTCCTCGATGGCCCGCGTCCGGTCGGCGTCCAGGCGCCCCTGCTCCAGCGCGATCCGGCGGCGGTGCCAGGTGCACGCCTCCTCGAACCGTCCCAGGGCCTCCAACCGCCGCGCCAGGACCTCCGTGAGCTCGCTGGCGACGTCCTCGTGCCCCTCCGCGAGCGCGATGCCGTCGCGCAACACCGGCTCGGCCTCGGGGTCGTCCACGGCCGCGAGGGCCGCACCGAGAACCAGCCGGGCCCCCGCGCGGCGGAGGGGATTCCCGGACGCGTCCCAGTAGTCGACGGCCCGACGCGCGAGCTCCACGGCACCTGCGGCATCCCCGGCGGCACGCCGCGCCGCCGCCAGCCCCTCCAGCACCCGCATCCGGATGGCCTCGGGCACGGAGGGCCCCGCGAGCTCGTGGGCGGCCGTGAGATGGCTCACGGCGGCCTCGCCCCGACCGGCGCGGAGCAGCAGCATGCCGAGGTTGATGCGCTGCTGCACCACCAGCCCTTCCTGTCCGTCCAGCACCAGGGCCTCCGCGAGGCCCCGCTCCAGGTGCTCGATCGCGAGGGGCAGGTTCCGCTCGGCCGCGTACAGCGTGGCCAGGTTGTTGTGCACGATCGCGAGGACCTCGCGGGATGCGACGTCCTCGAGCGGCTCGAGCTGGGCCAGCGCGCCGAGGTAGCTCTGCAACGCGCGCTCCCGCAGGCCGAGCTGCTTGAGGGCGATGCCGACCTGGGTGTGGAGCTCGGCAGCGAGCAGGGGGTCTTCGAGGGCCTCGTCCAGGCCCTCCCGGGCGAGGTCCCAGGACGAACGCGCGTCCCCCCGCAGCAGGGCGGAGGACGCCCGCACGAGGAGCGCGTGACCCCGCCGATCGGGATCCGCCGTGGCCGCGAGCACCTCGACGGCCAGCGCGTCGGCGGTGTCGTGATCGAGGGCGTCCGCCGCCGCCATGGCGCGGGCGAGGACCGCCTCGGTCGTGCCGGCGTCCGAGCCCCGCAGCGCGCGGAGCTGGGCGCGCAGGGCGGGTCCCCGGGTGGGCTCTTCGTGCGGTGGGACGGCCGGCATACCCCGATCCTATCGGTCGCCGCTCGACGGATGGGAAGTCACCCGGCCTCCAGCACCGCGACCACCTCGGCCTCCCCGAGCGTCCGGGCCATCTCCAGGGCAGAGAGGCCCCCAGGTAGCTTGCGGTGCTTCTTCCGCGACACCAGCTCCCGGGGCGCGCCGCGCCCGAGAAGCCAGCCCACCGTGTCCGCGTCCCGGGCCACGACGGCACCGTGGAGCGGCGCCAGGCCCGTGCCCTTCCCGGTCGTGTCGCACGCGACCCCGTGGTCGAGGAGCATCTCCAGGCCCTCGCGGAACCGGGAGGTCGCCGCGGACACGGCATCGTCGACGGTCGCCGAGGCCCCCGCCGCCAGCAGCGCCCGCAGGGCGTCGGGGTTGCGTCGGGCGACCGCCCAGGCCACCCCGGTCCCGCCACGGCCGTCGATCCTGTCGGCGTCCGTACGCGGATCGTGGAGGAGGGCCTCCACACACCCCTGATTCCGTCCCTGGATCGCCCACATGAGTGGAGTGAACGCCTCGCGGGGCCCGTTCTCGTGGAGGACCCGGGGGTCGGCTCCCCGGGACAGCAGGTAGCGCGTCACGCCCGCCGAGCCCTGGATGCACGCGTGCAGGAGGAAGAAGTCCGGGCCCCGGTCGAAGGCCGCCCAGCGCGAGATGCCGTGGCCCTCCATGGCGAGCCGGAACAGCGGCACGCAGTCGGCCTCCGCCGCGTAGAGCATCGCGAAGTGCTCGCCCACGAGCCTCTCCCCGAGCGCGAAGGCGCCGGCGGCGTCGGGCGCGGCGAAGAGCTCCGGTACCCCCGCGGGCAGCGGGTCGGTCCGCTCCTGCGCGACGTGGATGTCCCGCCACGCCGAGAGCGCGCGCACCACGCTCGCCTCGTCCGCCTCGGTCGGCACGAACTCCCGGTAGTCCATGGGCCCTCCGGCCCCGGTCATACCAGGAAGAGGCGGGCAGCGCGCACCGCGGCCTCCGTGCGCGTGGTGGCGTCGAGCTTCTCGAGGAGCCCCTGCACGTGGAACTTGGCCGTGTGCGAGGAGATCTGCAGGGCATCGCCGATCTCGCGGTTGGACAGGCCGAGGGCGAGCAGCTCGAGGACCTCCTGCTCGCGGGGGGTCAGCGCGGGCCCCGCCGAGGGTCCGGGGAGCACGACCAGCCCGTGGTGGACGGCCCACAGCGCGGCGCACACCGTGTCCACAGCGGTGTCGGGCGGGAGCTGGGCCGCCCAGGCCTCCCCGGACGGTGCGTCGGTGAGGAGCACGGTGGGCACGGCGTCCGGGGCCCCCTGGTCCGCGAGACGCACGTCCGGGTCGTCGTCGACGAGGAGCACCCGGTCGTCGAGGGCGTCCAGCCAGGTCTCGCCGACGTCGGCGTCCCGGAAGGCGAGGTTCACGCGCAGCGAGGTGAGCATGGGAGCAAGGTGCGCACGCCGGGATGCGGCGCAACCCTGCCCGATCGGGCAGCCTCCCCGAACGGGCAGCTGTGCTCCGGTCGTCCGGAGCCCAGGATGGTGAGGCAACAAGGAGGAGCCATGCTCCAGACGCTCTCCAACGACCTCGCCGCCGCCGTGGCCGCCATCGCTCCCCACCTCCTCGCCCACGTGACGCGGCGCGGGGTGTCCACGCTCTTCGCCGTCGACGCCCACCACGCCATCGGATCGGCCCACGCGCTGCGCCACCTCGGGCGCATCGAGGTGCAGGGCCAGCCCACGGACGCCGAGGTGATCGGGGTCGCCCGGGGTCTCGACCTCGCCGTCGTGCGTGTGGACGCCGAGCTCTCGCCGGTCCGCTGGGCCGCCCTCCCGGGCGTCGGGAGCCTCGTGCTGCCCATGGCGGCGGGGCCCCGCGCCACCCTCGGCCTCGTGAGCCAGGTCGGCGGCGCCTGGCGCACCCACCACGGCGACACGGTCACCGCATGGCTGGAGGTCGACGGTGCCCTGCCGCCAGGCTTCTCGGGAGGTCCGCTCGTGGCGGCCGACGGTGCGGTGATCGGCATGAACACCCGCCGCCTGACCCGCGGGGGCACCACACTCCCCGCCGCGACGCTCGAGCCCCTGATCGCCGCGCTGCTCGCCCGGGGCTCCGTGGAGCCCGCCTACCTCGGGATCGGCGGCGCGGCGGCCACGCTGACGCCCGCACAACGCGACGTGGCCGGGCAGGACGAGGCGCTGCTCGTGGTGGCCGTGGAGCCCGGGAGCCCCGCCGACGGCGTGCTCACCGTGGGGGACATCGTGCTCGGCGTGCAGGGCGCGGTCGTGCGCGGGGTGCCCTCGCTGCGGGCCGTGCTGGACGGCCTCGCGCCGGGGTCCACCGCCACGATCGCCGTGCTGGCGGGCGGAGGCCGGGAGGAACGCGAGGTCACCCTCGGCGTGCGCTCCTGATCACCAGACCTCGCAGCGGTCCGCGGGGGCCATCGGGGCGCCCTTCTCGCACCCGAAGGCCTCCGCGAAGGCCGGCAGGTTCATCACCGGGCCGTTGACCCGGAACTTCGGCGGGCTGTGGGGGTCGGTGGCGACGCGCACCCGCTGGAGCTCCTCGGTGGCGAGGGTGCACCAGCCCTGCGCGAAGGCCACGAAGAGCTGCTGCTCGCCCGTGAGACCCGCCAGCTTCGGCTCCTCGCCGTGCTCCGCGACCCAGTCGCTGTAGGCCAGGTGGGCCACCTTCAGACCGCCGAGGTCCGCGATGTTCTCGCCGAGCGTGAGCTTGCCGTTCACGTTCACACCCGCGATCTCCCAGCTGCTGTACTGGTCGACCACACACTCGGCCTGCTCCTCGAAGCGCTCGCTGGCCTCGGGCTCCCACCACTCCTTGAGCTCGCCGTTGGGCGCGTACTTGCGGCCCTCGTCGTCGAAGCCGTGGGTGAGCTCGTGGCCGATGACCATGCCGAGGGCCCCGAAGTTCATGGCCCGCGGGAAGTCCTTGTCGAAGAACGGCGACTGCATGATGCCCGCCGGGAACACGATCTCGTTGCCCGTGGGGTTGTAGTAGGCGTTCACCATCTGCGGCGTCATGTGCCACTCGTCGGGATCGACGGGCTTGCCGACCTTGTCGAGCTGGTGCTTCGCGTTGAAGGCCCCCGCCGACCGCATGTTCGCGAGCAGATCGCCCTTCACGACCTCCATCTCGGTGTAGTCGCGGAAGGTCTTCGGGTAGCCGAGCTTGGCGCGGAAGGCGTCGGCCTTCTCCACCGCCCGGCCGCGCGTGGTCTCGTCCATCCAGGCGAGGTTCGGCAGGTTCTTCTCGAACGCCGCGAAGATCCCGGCCACCATCTCCTCGGCGACCTCCTTGCTCTCGCCGGCGAAGCGCTCCTGGACGTAGGCCTTCCCGAGCCACTCGCCCATCGCGTCGTCCGTGCGGTTCACGCACCGCTTCCAGCGCGGCTCCTGCTCCGTGGTGCCCGAGAGTGCCGTGCCGAAGAACGCGAACCGGCGCTGGTCGATGGCCTTGGTGAGGAACGGGCTGGCCCAGACGATGGCGTGCCAGCGGAGGTACGTCTTGAGCACGGGGACCGGCGTGGCCTTCACCACGGCATCCATGCCCTCGAAGTAGCTCGGGGTGACGACGATCACGCCGCCCGCGGGGGGCTCGATGCCCACACCCGCGAACCAGCGCTTCAGGTCGACGCTCGGGGCGAGCGCGTTCAGCTCGTCCACGGTCATCTTGTTGTAGGTCTTCTCGGCGTCCCGGAGCTCGGCGCGCTCCCAGTGGTGCTTCGCGAGGGACGTCTCGAAGGCCATCACGGCGGCGGCGTCCTTCTCGGCCTGCTCGGGCGTGGAGCCGGTGAGCACGAAGAGGTCCTTCATGACCTCGAGGTACTTCGCGCGCACGGCCTTCCGCTCGTCCGTCTCGTCGACGTAGTAGCTCCGATCGGGGAGACCCAGGCCCTCCTGCATGACGGAGAGGATGTTCGTGTTCGGGTCCTTGGGGTCGGCCCAGGTGCCGCCCGAGAAGAACGGGTTGGGCCCGAAGGACATGAGCTCACCGGCCACCTCGAGGGCGTCGTCGCGCGTCTTCACGCCGTCGATCCGGGCGAACAGGGGCTCGAGGGGCTTCGTGCCCGCCGCCTCCACGGCCGCCTCGTCCATGCAGGTGCCGAAGAACGTGCCGAGCTTCTGCTTCACGGGGTCGTCGCCGGCGTCCTTCGAGGCCTCCTCCAGGATCCTCCGGATCACCGCCTGGTTCTCGTCGAAGATCGTGGTGAAGGACCGCGTCATGTTCGGACGGTCCGGCGGCAGCTCGGTGTTCGCGAGCCAGCCGCCGCACGCGTACTCGTAGAAGTCGTCGCAGGCGCCGACCTCCGGGTTCATCGCGGCCACCACGGACGCTGCCACCGGGTTCTCGGCGGCCGTCTCCGGCGCGGGGGTGGGGGTCTTCGACGCGCCTTTGCACGCCACGAGCAGGAGCAGGGTCAGGTTTCGCATGGCGGCCCCCATACCCCGCTCGTCGGGCGTGCACATGCGCGGATAGGGTACCGGCATGCTCCTCTCCGCGATCCTCGGCTGCCAAGCTCCCAGCACGCTCCCTCCGGGAGGGGCGATCGAGCCCGGCTGGTACACCCTGCCCCCGCTGCCCCACCCGCTCCAGGAGGTCGCGGTGCTCGCGCGTGACGACGGGACGGCTTGGGTGCTCGGTGGCTTCGACGACACCATCCAGGTGCGCCAGGAGATCTGGATCCTCGGGACCGACCGCGTCTGGCGCGAGGGGCCCGCCCTGCCCGAGCCCCTCCACCACCTCAACGCAGCGCTCGTGGACGGCGATCTGGTCGTGCTGGGCGCGCTCTCCGGGCGGTCGTTCACGGCCATGGCCGACGCCTGGCGGCTTCCGGCGGGGTCGGAGGTGTGGGAGGCCCTGGCGCCGGTCCCCGAGGCCGTCGGGGCCGCAGCGGTGGGCGTGGTGGACGGAAGGGTGGTGCTCGCGGGCGGGCTCGCCGGACCCACGGTGGACGCGTCGTTCCGCTACACGCCGGCCACCGATGCGTGGGAGGTGCTGCCCGCTCTACCGGGCGCGCGCGACCACGGTGTCGGGGCCGGTGGAGACGTGTTCCTGGCGCTCGGAGGGCGGCAGGACGGCCTCGGGAACGTGCGCGACGACGTCTGGGCCCTCGAGGGCGACACCTGGACGGCCCGCACGCCCATGCCCACCGCGCGCGCCGGCAGTGCCAGCGCCACGCTCCCGGACGGTCGGGTGGCGATCCTGGGTGGCGAGGGGGCGGACGTCCCGGGCGGGGTGTTCGCGGACGTGGAGGTGTACGACCCGTCCAACGACACCTGGGAGGTCTGGGAGCCCATGCCGCTCCCCGTGCACGGGACCGGGGCGGCGTGGTGGGGTGAGGGGATCCTGGTGCCGGGGGGTGCGGACACCCAGGCGTTCCGGGCCATCGCCGACGTACAGCTCCTGGTGCCTCAGTAGCGGACGCCGACGCCCACGAGGAAGCCGGAGCCGCCGGGGTTGTAGAGGTGCCCACCGTCGTCCGGCTGGCGGTAGATCCGGGTGGCCAGGCGGGTCTCGAGGTTCAGGAACCACCGCTCGTCCCGCGAGAGCCACGCCAGGCTGGAGGCGAGCACGGCGCCCGCGCGCGTGGAGGTCGTGCGATCGAAGGCCGCCCCGAGCGTGAGGTCGAGGGTCAGGCGCTCCACCAGGTCGATCCGCCCGCCCCCGCGGGGCTCCAGACGGAAGAGCCCCGTGTCGAACGGCGTGGGCCCGCCCTCCCAGAGGTAGCCGCCGAGGGCCGTGTGCAGGCCGAACACCGGCTGCACCCCGCCGCTGCCCGGGAGCTCCCAGAGGCCCGTGATCCAGACGTTCACCCGCGGCCAGGCGAGCCTCCGCCCCGTGTACACGTGGCTCGGCACCTGCATCAGGCCCGTACCCACGCGCAGATCGAAGTGGCTCGGGTGCTGCGCGTCGCCCGCGAGGGCGGTGAGCGCGAGCAGGATCACCCCAGGCTCACGCGGGCGGCCCGGATGCGCACCCGGCCACGCGACCGCTCGACGAAGTCCGGCGAGAGCCCGGAGCTCTTCAGGCCGGCGCGCAGACGGTAGACCACCACCGAGAGCCGGTTGCTCACCTCGGACGGTGCGGTGCGCCCCCAGACCTTGGTGACGGCGTCCAGGTCGTCGAGCCAGCCCTCCTCGTCGGGGGCCGTGCCCGCCTGGCGGGAAGCCACGACGGCCTCGGCCAGCACGTACACGAGCGTGGCGCGGGTCTCGCCCTCCACCACCAGCGCGTTGCCCTCGTCGTCGGTGATGGTGGCCATCGGAGAGCGCCCGTCCAGCGACGCGTCCACGTGGTAGTGCCCCTCGCCCCAGCGGGGACGGGCGGTGCGCTGGGGCGGCTGACGCCGCTGCTCGAGCAGCCGGAGCTGGACGCCGGGCGCCTCGACGACCTCGCCGACGCGCAGCGCGCGCCGCGTGCCGCCGGAGACCAGCATCACGCCGTCCTCGATCGCCACGAACTCCATGCGCGCGGCGCCGGCGATGCGGAAGTCCGCGTCGGACGAGTCGCCCACGACCAGGGTGAGCTTGAGGGGGCGACGAACGCCGGACTTGAGGTCCTCCACGATCCAGGTGGACTCCTTCACCCGGGCCGGGCCCTCCACCGTGCGCACGCCCATCTCGAAGCGCGTGCCGAAGCGCACCCGCGCTCCCGCCTTCACCTCGACGCGGTCGCGGATCCGCCGCTCGTCCACGAACGTGCCGTTCGTGCTGCCGACGTCCGTGAGGTAGAGCTGCTCGCCCTCCACCCAGAACCGCGCGTGTTCCCAGGAGACCTCCTCCTCGGAGAGCACGACGTCGTTCCGCGTGCCGCGACCGAGGGTGAGCAGATCCCCGACCGGCACGGAACGATCCGTGCCGTCCTCCCCCTTCCAGACGAGCTCGTAGCGCACTGCCATCGGGGCACCATACACGAACGCGCGCACGCGGTCACGCGTCACACCGACAACCAATGACGTCCGCGAGGGGCCCCCGGGCGATAGTCTGGGGCCCTGGAGGAGCCTCGATGTTCGCCCTTCTGCTGGCCGGCGCCCACGCCGGCGGCACCGCGTCGCCCGCGCCGCCCAAGCCCCCCACCGTCGACTTCGGGACCCTCGATCCGCGCGCCGACGTGCAGCCGAAGAACCAGGACGGCACGGATCACCCCGTGCGCGCGCGGCTCATCGCGGAGCACACCCGCGTGGCGCCAGGGTCCACGGTGCGCGTCGGCCTGCACCTCACCCAGCAGCACGGCTGGCACACCTACTGGACGTCGCCCGGCGAGATCGGCCTGCCCACCGGCATCACCTGGTCCCTCCCGGAGGGCTGGTCTGCGGGCCCCTACACCTACCCGGCACCCCAGCGCTTCGAGGCCGAGGAGCTCGTCAGCTTCGGCTACGACGACCAGGTGCTGCTGTTCGCCGACGTCACGGTGCCCGCGGACGCCGCGCCGGGCGCGCTCGATCTGGCCGCGTCCGCCGAGTGGCTCGTCTGCAACACGAGCTGCATCCCGGGCCGCGCCGAGCTCACCCTGCCCCTCGAGGTGGGCCCGGTGGCCGCGCCGGCGCCATGGTCGGGGCTGTTCGACCACTACGCCGCCCAGCACCCCGCACGTCCCGAGGACGTCGGGCTCACGGCCGAGCTCCTGCTCTCCCAGGACGCCGTGCTGCCCTACGCGCCCTTCAAGGCGGCCCTGAAGCTCTCCGGTCCCGCGAGGATCGAGCCGGACACGGGCCGCTTCGCGTTCGCGCCCATCGTCGGTGACGGCTGGATGATCAGCAGCACGAAGGTCGGGCACCTCGACGACGCCCTCGTCGTGCAGATCGAAGGCGAGACCCTCCTCGACGCTCCGCCGGAGTCCGACCGCATCGGCGGGCTGTTCCAGGTGATCGTCGACGGGAAGCCCGTGGCGGTGCAGGTGGAGTCCGCGCTCCCCTGGAAGCCCGAGGGTGCCGAGGTCACGAAGTCCGAGCACCCCGTGCTCACCGCGTCCCTCACACCGCTGCCGGGTGGCGCGAAGGCCCCCGAGGCCCCCCACACCGAGCCTGCATCGGCAGAGGTCGTGGCGGCCTCGGTGGCGCCGGGCGGATCGGACGTCGGGCTGCTGGGCAACCTGCTCTTCGCGTTCCTCGGCGGGCTGCTGCTCAACATCATGCCATGCGTGCTGCCGGTGCTCACGCTCAAGCTCTACAGCCTCGTGGAGCAGACCGACATCACCCCGAAGGACCAGCGCACCGCGGGTCTGGCCTACACGGCCGGCATCCTCGCGAGCTTCCTGGCCCTCGCGGCGGCCGTCGTGGTCGCGCGCTCCACGCTCGGCGGGAACGTCGGCTGGGGCTTCCAGTTCCAGTACCCGCCCTACGTGGCCGGCCTGGCCACCGTGGTGTTCGCCTTCGGGCTCTCCCTGTTCGGCGTGTTCGAGATCCCCGCGATGGGCACGGGCACCGCGAGCGAGGCAGGCATGAAGGAGGGGCCCGTGGGCTACTTCTTCACCGGCGTGTTCGCGACGCTGCTCGCCACCCCGTGCTCCGCGCCCATCCTCGGGACCGCGACGGCCTTCACGCTCTCGGCGTCCACCCCCGAGCTCTTCGCCATCTACGGGCTCATCGGGCTCGGGCTCGCCTTCCCGTTCCTGGTCATCGCGTTCGTGCCGGCGCTCTACCGCTTCCTGCCGCGTCCCGGCGCGTGGATGGAGACCTTCAAGCAGCTCCTCGGGTTCACCCTGGTGGCCACGACGATCTGGCTGGTCGGCGTGCTCGGTGCGCAGATCGGCATGGACCGGCTGATGGGGTTCATCGCCTTCCTCGGGTTCGTCGGGGCGGGCTGCTGGGTGTTCGGGCACTTCGGGGGTGTGGCGGCCACGCTGCAGCGCCAGATGGCCGCGGGGGTCGCCGGTTCGGTGCTCACGGCCTTCGGGGCCTGGATGTACGTCGACCTCGCCTTCGCGGAGACGGCGGTGTGCGACGACACCACCGCGAGCGCGTCGGAGCTCGACTTCAGCGAGCACATCCCGTGGCAGGCGTTCAGCGAGAAGCGCGTCGCCGAGCTCTCGGGCACGCCGGTGTTCGTGGACTTCACCGCGGAGTGGTGCCTCACCTGCAAGGTCAACGAGAAGACCGTGCTGGAGACGTCCAGCGTGCGCACCGCGATGGCCGCCCACGGGGTGGTGCCGCTGAAGGCCGACTGGACCCGCCAGGACGCCACGATCACGAAGTGGCTCGAGCGCTACGGCAAGGCCGGGGTGCCGTTCTACCTCGTGCTCCCCAAGGCCGGCGACCCCATCCCGCTCGGTGAGGTCATCACGCCCGGCCAGGTCACCGACGCCCTGAAGCGCGCCGCCGAGGGCTGACGCAAGCAGGTCGCTGTGAAGCGACCTCTAGTCCTTCGGCGTCTGCGCCCGCGGGACCGTAGCCGGCGTCTGGGTTCGCACGAGGGCCGCCTCGATGCTCTCCAGCACGCTGCGGTCGCCCGTGCCCTTCTGCACCACCGACGTGGACGCGAGCCGCTTCCGGTCGCTCTCCGAGAGCGTCATGCCCGTGAGCACCACCAGCGGGATGCGCGCCAGCTCGGGGTCGCTCTGGAGCTGGCGCACCACCTCGAAGCCGTCCATCTCCGGCATCATCAGGTCGAGCAGGATGAGGTCCGGGTGCTGGCGCTGCAGGTAGGCGAGCGCACCCGCACCGTCCTCCACCTCGTCCACCAGGTGACCCGCGGGCAGCAGCGCGCGGCGCACGAGCTCCCGGGCGTCCGGCTCGTCGTCCACCACCAGGATCCGCCGGCGCGCCTCGCCCACCAGGCGCTGCACGTGGTCGAGGAGCAGGAGACGGTCGAACGGCTTGGTCATGAACGCGTCCGCTCCGAGCCCCACGGCGCGCCCCCCGACGTCGGGCAGCATCGACATCATCACCACCGGCGTGGCCGCGAGGTGGGGCTTCGCGCGCAGGCGGGCGAGCACCTCCCAGCCGTCCATGTCGGGCAGCACGGCCTCCAGCGCGATGACGTCGGGGGTGAGGGTCTCCACGATCCGGAGCGCCTCCGGGCCCGAGAACGCCGACACCACGCGGCACGGCGAGGTGGCCAGGTGGCGCGCCACGAGGTCGTGGGACGTGGGGTCGTCGTCGATCACGAGCACGACCTGCTCGCCCGGATGCACGATGGGCACGGGCTCGTCGTCCTCGGTGACCATGTCGAGGGCCGGGAGACGCAGGGTGAACGTGGAGCCCTCCGTGCCGGTCTCGGCCGTGAGCACGCCGCCGAGCAGCTGGGCCACGCGGAAGGCCGTGGAGACCCCGCGGCCCTGGCCCGAGTCGAAGGTCAGGAAGCTCTGGGCGAGCTCCTCGGGCGGGATGCGGTCGCCGGTGTCCACCACGCGGAACACGAGCTCCTCGTCCTCCTGCAGCACCTCCAGCACGATGCGGCCGGCCTGGGTGACCCGCGATGCGCGCTGGATGAGCATGCGCAGGATGCCCTGGAGCTTGCTGGCGTCCGTGCGCACCCGGAGGCCCGAGCCGATCGACCACTCGAGCTGGTTGTCGCGCTCCGCCACCATGGCCGCGAAGCCCGGCAGGCTCTTCTGCAGGAAGCTCCGCACGTCCAGCGTGGTGCGCGCGAGCTCCGCGGAGCCCGACTCGAGCTTCGAGACGTCCACCACCTCGTCGATGAGCCCGAGGAGGTGCCGGCCTGCGTGGTGGATGCGGGTGACGTCGCGCTTGAGCGCGTCGGGGTCGTAGTGGTCGAGCTCGTCGAGGATCAGCTCCGAGTAGCCGATGACCGCGTTGAGCGGCGTGCGCAGCTCGTGGCTCATGGTGGACAGGTAGGAGAACACCCGCGAGTCGCCCAGCCGCGCGCGCACGACGCGGTGGAGCTTGCGCACCAGGGGGTGCTCGCTGTCGGCGTGGGGCGGCTCGGTGCCCCCCAGGAGGAGGTGCTCGAGCACATCGTCGAGCTCGTCGTGCTCGCTCATCGTCAACGCATCTCCATCGACATCCCCCGGGGAACGGGCGAGGTTGTACCATGACGGTACATCGGGATCTCCAGACCCTCGCCGCAGCCCTCGCGCCGGTGGAGCGCGAGGCGGCCTCCCTCCCCTGGTCGGCACAGGACCCCTGGCGTTCCACCACACATCTCGGGATCGCCGACGGACTGCCGCTCGTGGACCTCCACGGGCTCTCCGTCCGGCTCGGTCTGGCCGCCGTGGACGCCGCACTCGCCGCGGACCTGGCGAGTGGCGCCGTGATCCTCGTCACGGGTCGCGGACGGCACACCGGAGGCCACAGCAAGCTCCGCACGGCCGTGCTCGCGCACCTCGAGGAGCAGGACGGCGTGCGGGTCGTGCCGCGCGGTGCGGCGCGTGTGGAGGTCGTGCTCGACGAGGACCGCGCCAGGAAGGCGCGCGCGGGCATGGGCCTGCTCTTCTGGCTCTTCGTGGCGCTCCTGCTGCTCGGGCTCGTGGCGGCGGTGCTCAACCGCCTCTGACCCTACAGGAGCACGACCGCGACGGCCCCGACGACCAGGCCGAGTACGAAGGCCACCCCGAGCCCCACGGGCCCGAAGGTGGGTGTGTCGTCGACCGGTGCGACGGGACGCGGTGCCGCCGCGGGCTCGACGGGCGCCAGCACGGGCGCGGGCTCCTCGGGGCTGGCGGGCTCCGCGGAGGGCTCCAGGGCGACGTCGGTGAAGCCGAGGAGGTCGGGCAGGCCGGTGGGGATGCCGTCGGTGTCGGCCTCGTCGAGATCCACCGAGCCCGTGGGGCCGCTGTCCATGAAGAAGGGCGTGTCGGCCGTGCCGAGCGCGTTGCCGAAGGGCAGGTCGCGGAGGATGGGCACGGGCTCGCCGGGGTCCTGGTTGCGGACGTACTGATCGAGGCGCGGGCCGGCCAGGGAGGGCGTGGGGTCCACGGGCTCGAGGGCCAGCGGGCGGGCCGGCATGGGCACGCCGCGGCGCGGGAGCATCGGGGGAGGCGTGGGAGCGCGGAGCACCCGCTCGTCGAGCTTGGGGGGCAGCCGCACGGGAGCCGCGGTGGGCGTGGGCTCCGGGGGCTCCAGCGGATCGGCGGACGGCTCCGGCGGGGCCGGGAAGATGGACGTCTTCCGGCCCGAGCGGCTCGTGAGCAGCGAGCGTCGCGCGATGGGGACACCTCGGGTGGGGGCCGTGCAGCATAGCCCAAGGGCTCCGCGTTACTCCACCGGTCGTGGAGGTGGGCGCTGGACGACGCCATGGAGGCGGCCCGCGCGGTGCTGCGCGAGGTCTTCGGGCACGGGGCGTTCCGCGAGGGGCAGGCGTCCGCCGTGTCCGCGGCGCTGGGGGGACGGGACGCGATCGTCGTGCTGCCCACGGGCGGCGGGAAGTCCCTGTGCTACCAGGTGCCCGCGGTGGTGCTCCACCGCGCCGGGCGGGGCGCCACCGTCGTCGTGAGCCCCCTCATCGCCCTCATGGAGGACCAGGTCCGCGCGCTGCGCGACCGCGGCGTGGCGGCCGTCGCGCTGCACAGCGGCCAGGACGCCGAGGCCAAGCGCCAGGCACAGCGCGACGCCCCCGGAGCGGCGCTGATCTACGTCAGCCCCGAGCGGCTGGCCCTCACCGGCACCCGCCGCTGGCTCGACCGCATCGGGGTCGGCCTGTTCGCCATCGACGAGGCCCACTGCCTGTCCGAGTGGGGCCACGACTTCCGCAAGGACTACCAGCGCCTCCACGAGCTGCGCGACCTCTGGGACGCGCCGGTGCTGGCGCTCACCGCCACCGCCACGCCGCGCGTGGTGGACGAGCTCCAGACCGGCCTGCGGCTGCGGGACCCCGTCCGGGTGCACGGCGACTTCCTGCGCCCCAACCTCCGGTTCGTGGTCGAGCAGCACCGGGGCGACAAGTCGCGGGTCGCGCGGGTCGCCGAGTGGCTCGATCGCCTCGGGCTCGGGCGGCGCGGCACGGACGGGCGGGCCGTCGTGTATGCCGGCACGCGCAAGCGGGTCGTGGCCGTCGCGCAGGACCTCCGCGACCGGGGCTACGCCGTGGCCCACTACCACGCCGGCCGCACGGACTCGGCAAGGGCGAACGCCCAGGACGCGTTCGTCGAGGGGAAGGCCCGGGTGCTGGTGGCCACGACGGCCTTCGGCATGGGCATCGACCTGCCGGACGTGCGGCTCGTGGCCCACGTGAGCACGCCGCCCACGCTGGAGTCCTACGTGCAGCAGGCGGGTCGTGCGGGGCGCGATCGGGCCGAGGCGTGGGCCGTGCTGCTCACAGCGCCTGGCGACGTCGTGACGCGCAAGCGGGTGGTGAAGCGACCCACGCCGGGCGAGGAGGCCGGGTGGCGCGCGATGCTCGCGTACGCGGGGTCCACGGGGTGCCGCCAGGCCCGGATCGCCGACTGGTTCGGGGTGGAGCTCGGTCGGGAGGGGTCGTGCGGGGTGTGCGACGCGTGCACCGACGGGGCGGCCGTGCGGGCGCAGGTGGAGGCGGCGACGACCGACCGGCGCGAGCGGGCCGAGGCTGCGCGGGAGCAGCGGGCGGACGAGGAGGCGCGGGTCCTCGACGACGATCAGCTCGACCTCGTGGTGGAGCTCGTGCGCAACCTGAAGAAGCCCGTGGGCAAGCGTCTGGTGGCGCTGGCGCTGCGCGGCAGCCGGTCCAAGCCCGTGAAGAAGGCGGGCCTGGAGGGCAACCCCGCGTTCGGCGCGCTGTCCGGGGTCCCGGAGCGCACGCTGATCCTCGCCGTGGAGGGTCTGCTGGCGGACGGTCGGCTCGCGCCGAGGGGCCGGAAGTACCCGACGGTGTGGCTGCCGGAGCGGCCGGTGCGCGTTCCCGGGAAGACGCGGAGCCGGCCGGCCGTGCCGCCCTTGCAGCGGGCTCTGCGGAACCTGCGGCAGCGCGAGGCGCGCAGGCGTCGTTGGAAGCCGTACATGGTCTTCGACGACGCCACGCTGGAGGGGATCGCGCGGGCGTGTCCGGCGTCGCTGGACGCGCTGGAGGCCGTGCCGGGCATGGGTCCCACGCGGGTGAGCCGCTATGGCGAGGCGATCCTGGCGATCGTGCGTGAGCACGGGGACGCGGAGAAGTAGGATGGGGGCGGAGGGGCGGATGGACTTCGACCTGGACGAGCTGGAGCTCGCCTTCGGCCTGCACGTGGCGGGCCTGATCGTGGCGGCGGACGACGAGCTGCACGCGAACGAGGCGGCCTTCCTGGCGCGCGCGTTCCCGACCGAGGAGCTGGAGGCGTCGGGGTTCCTGGCGGACGGCGAGCGCACCGAGCGCTACCACGAGGCCGCAATGGCGGCGCTCGACCGGCTGCCGGGCGAGCTGGCCCAGGGCGAGAAGCTGGGTCTGCTGGAGCTGCTGGTGGTCGCCGTGAAGGCGGACGGCGAGGTGGACATCGAGGAGGCGCGGGCGCTGGTGGACGGCGGGCGCCTGCTGGAGCTCGACGACGAGGTGCTGGAGGCCTTCGTGCACGACGAGCTGGGGCTGGACTTCGCGACGCTGCGCGAGGAATAGCAGCGCGTCTGCCTGCTCGAACCCGAGAGTCGGAGGGGCCGTGTGGCTGTTGGTGATGTCCGTCGCGACCGCGGGTCCGGTGCGGGTGATCGACCCCGCGAGGGCCTTCATGGGTTGTCTCGTCGAGGTCGGGGGGGTGACGACCACGCGCGTCGACCTGCGCGGCCACTTCGAGATCGACGACGGGTCGGTGCCAGCGAAGGTGCGGCTCGTGTGCGCGGACAGGTCGAAGACTTTCAAGGTCGGCGAGCTCCCTGCGGAGCTGAACCCGGACGGTCGGCCCCAGGTGCGGCCGTGGGTCCTGCCGCAGGAGGAGGTCGCCCGAGCGCTCGCACGGTTCGACGCGGGGTTGCCCGGGGTGGTCACGGCCGTCGGTGCGCTTGCAGAGGCTGGGACCGCAGCCACATCGGGAGGCAGCCTGCACGACGTCGCCGCTGCCGCTGCTCGGCTGCGCACCGAGACACGCGCTCTCGAGGCCGCCGTCGACCTCACCGAGCAGCAGCTCGATGGCGACGAGAAGGCGATCGCCCGTCACGGACCCGTGCTCGCGTGGGTCCGGGACCTCGATCGGCGTGCCGGGGAGATCGAGGAGCTGACTGCCGACGCGACGAATCCGATGTCCCTGGTGCTCGTGGCGGGCAAGGTCCAGCTCATGACGGCCGCGCTCATGGAGGCCGAGCGCTTCCGGAGCCGGTGACCGGTGCCCCGGGGCATCACCGACGACCCGGGATCCACTCGGGCAGCTCGTGCTCGGCGTTCACGGCCTCGAGCTGCGCCTGGATGTCCGAGAGGTAGCGGGGCCCCGCGCAGCGGATCGCGTTGCGCTCCGTGATGGCGCACAGCGAGGGGATCTGGTCGAGGGACTGGGAGTGGTAGACCCCGTCCTCGTCGTAGTACGCGTACCCGTAGGCCGCGAACGCCCGGATGCGCCCGAAGTCGTATGTGGAGCCGTCGTGACAGAGGATGCGGTGGTCCCGGGCGCGAACCGCACACACCGTGCGGCGCGAGCCGTCCATGAAGACGTACGCGTCGTCTCCGAACGGCATGGCGTCCCAATAGGGATCACTCCCGGCGCAGTGGATCGCCCCGGCGTCGTCGAGCACACAGGCTCCCTCGATTCGCCCGTTGGCGACCCAGCCCGTCAGCGCTCTCGGGCTTCGGCCAGGCAGGTCGAAGTGCAACGGGCTCGCCCCGTCCGGGATGTCGAACAGCGACCAGACATCGTGTCGCGCGTTCATGGCCAGCACTCCACTGCGATCGAGGACGAGCCAGCGTCCATCGAAGTCGAGATCCTCGTTGCGGGTTTCGAGGAACGGGACCGTCAGAGAGTCGTCGTCACGGATTCCCGCCGTCATGCTGGCCTGGACGAGCCCCACTTCATCCCAACTCTCACAGTAGCCACCGTTGCAGACGACCTTCACGTACCGCCCGGTGGCGCTCAACCCGAACACGTCCCCCACCGAGCTCTCGCCGAAGAGCTGCACCACGCCGGTGCTCATGTACTCGCCACCAATCTGCCCGTAGGGCCAGACCTCTGAGCTCCAGCAGGCAACTGTGCCGTCGCTGTGGAGGGCACAGGGGAACGCCAGCACGTCGACCCACCCCGGATTCTCAGCCGGCACCGGAGGCTGCGGAGCCTCCGGCGCAGGGAGACAGCCGATCAGACCCAGGGCTACCACAGCCCGTAGTCGTTGCGGATGGCGACACAGTCCGGATGCACGCCTGTGGTGTGTTGATAGGGAGGGGCAGCCTGCATGAGCGGATCGAAGTCCGGAACGTAGGCGCTCACATCCACCCAGAGCACATCGATGTCGTGGTGCGCAGGAGCGAACAACGCGTCGTGATCGGCTTCGATGAACGAGAAGATGTTGTTCTCCGCCACCTGCGGGTTGTCGGCATCACCCTGGATCTCCTGGTACACCGGGCTGCTCACCGTGTCGAAGAAGGCCGTGGGCGTCCATCGCGCCGACTCGCAGATCACGTCGTTGCCGGCACCCGCCTTGATGTCGTCGACACCCGCCCCCCCGTAGATCACGTCGGGTCCGTCCCCTCCGAAGAGCTCGTCGTTCCCCGGGCCGCCATGGATCCGAAGCGCCGCGCTCGGGTCCCCGATCGATGCGTAGATGGTGTCGTTGCCATCGCCCCCGAAGCAGTCCCCCTTGAAGCAGGCGATGTCGTCGTTTCCCGGCCCGCCATCCGCGACATCGCCGACGGTGCTGTTGGATAGGTCGTCGTGGCCGGCCTGGCCGTAGATGTGGTCCACATCCTCGCCCCCGTCCAGGTCGTCATCGCCGTTGCCTCCCCAGATCCAGTCGTCGCCCGTTCCGCCCTCGATTCTATCCCCACCGTTGTTTCCGTAGATCTTGTCGTCCCCTGCCCCGCCCCGGATGGTGTCATCACCCGGACCGCCAATCAGGGTCTCCTCGTACCCCACCACACTGGTGTTCGAACCCCAGATCTGATCTTGGCCCGGACCTCCCAACACGCTGACGATCCGGCCGCTTCCCGCGCCGAGGTCCCAAGTGTTCGGAGAGACCTCATAGTGAAGGCTGATGAAGTCATGCGCCGCGGTGCCCGTGAGATCCACGACCTCGGCTTGATTCGCCACACAGCAGAACTTCAGCGTCACGCCACTGATCTTGCACGAACCGAACGAGGTCATCGCCTTCGGGCGCGAGGCATCGAAGGAAACCACAAAGGCATTCAGGTTGGTCTCACACCCGTAGTCCTCATACATGCAGCGCACGGTCTCCGTGGTGGAGTCGTACCAGCAGGCATCCGCCCCGTTCACATCGCAGGTCGCGGTGTTGTAAGAGCTTGGCGCGTCTACGCTGGTGCAGTCCTCGAGAGGAACCGCCGCCAGCGCGTCAGCCGCGAACAGGCTCAGAAGAAGGAAGGAAGGAAGGAAGGAAGGAAGGTTCATCTCAGCTCCATGTCCACAACGGTCCACGAGCACCTGGGGGGGTCACCGACTCTACCCGAGCCCCTCCCGACCGTCCACTCTGCAACCCGCCTTTTCAGAGCCCCAGCGACTCCAGCAACACGCGAACCCGATCCCGATCCTCCTCGCCCCGCATCCGGTCCACCAACGCCGACCGCACCGCTTCCCCCACCGCCGCCGGCGGGTCGTCTGCAGCCGTGATCACCCGCCCCGCCAGCGGATCGAACCGCGACAGCGTCGCCACTGCATCCAGGATCCCCAGCAACCCCCGCCGCGAGAACACGTACCGCTCCCGACGCTCCACCCCCAGCGGCGCCGCCTTGCCCGCCACCACCCGCGTCATCTCGTCCAGCCCCGCGAACAGCGGCGCCAGCCGGTAGAGCAGCTCGTCCAGCCCGTCCGCACCGAGCCGTTCGTCACCCGTCCCCGCCAGGGCCGCCGGCGACCAGCGCACCGCACCCTGCTCCAATGGCGGGTGCTCCCCCGTCAGCGCGTGGTGCACGAGCTGCCGGTACTCCAGCTCCCCCGCCGGCCGGGCCACCAGATGGCTCGTGAACCGGTCGCGCCACGCCTCCGAGAGCACCGAACGCCCCGCGTACTCCGCAGGGTTCATCGTGGCGAGCACCCGGAACGACGGATGCACCGCGACATCCCCACCCGGACCGAACCGCGTGCCCGGACCCTCCGTGAGCACCAGCTCCGGCACCCGCTCGAGACACGGGTTGAGACGCTCGAGCACCGCCGGCTCCGCGAGGTTCACCTCGTCCAGCACGACCCACCAGCCGTTCCGCATCGCCTGCGGCACGAGGCCCTCGGCGAACCGCCAGCCCGCGCCGTCCGGCACGTACCGGCCCACCAGCTCCCCCGTGTCGGTCTGGCCGTTCAGGTTGAGCCGCACCACCTCCGCACCCACCAGCGACGCCAGGTACCGCACGCTGCTGGTCTTCGAGGTGGAGGTGTCGCCCTCGATCAGGCACGGCTGACGCAACGACACCGCCCGCCCGATGCCCCGCAGCAGCCCGAGCGTCGGCGCGTCCAGCACGTAGTCCCCGAAGGCCTCCCGCGACGGCGTGAGCGGACCCGGCGCCACGCGCGGCAACACCAGATCCAGCACGCGCACGTGCTCGTCGGTGACCTCGACCGTCGGCGGACCCGCGACCGGGCCGTCCGCCAGCGGCACGTCCTCGTCGACGACCCCGTCCAGACGGGCCCGCAGCGTGCTCCACGCCACGACGTCCACCCCGGAGCCCCGCGCCGACTCGACCTTCGACGGCAGCGGGCTGTCGCCCGTCACGAGCACGTCCGTGCTCGCGTCCAGCCGGGAGACGTACTCGCCCCCGGCCTCCGCCACGAGGTCCTTGAACTCCTGGCGCGTCGTGCCCGGCAACGAGCCCGTGAGCGCCACCCGACGTCCCCGCAGGCTCATCGCTCCCCCCGCAACGTGACGGCCGCCCAGGCCGCCATGCGCCGCACGTCCGCGTCGTCGTCGTCGGTGCCCACCACCTCCAGCACCTCGGCGAGCTCCTCGGCCAGATCTGCACCCAACCCCGCCGCCGGCAGGTTGCCGAGCAACGCCGCCGCGGCCTCCCGACGCACCCAGCTCTCGGACTTCAGCCCCGCGAGCCCACGCCGCGCGAGGTCCGGCGCGGCCTCCGCCGCGAAGCGCCCGAGCAGACGGGAGCCCATCAGCGCGAGGTCGCGGTCGTCGGAGGACGACAGGGCCTCGGCGAGCCCCCGGGTGCGCTCGGGGGCGACCTCGGCGAGCCGGCCCAGCGCACGGGAGCGGCTCTCGGCGTCCGCGGGGTCGCGCACGATGCTGGACGCGAGCAGATCGCCCGGCGTCTCGGACCGGAAGCGCGCGGGCAGCAGCCCGGCGGCGATCTCCCGGACGGTGCCGTCGGAGTCGCTCTCGGCCAGGATCTGCAGCAGGGGGACATGGGCCTCGAGCCCACCGCACCGGGCCGCGAGCCGCAGCGCGGCGACCCGCACCTCCCAGTCCGCGTCCCGGGCCGCCAGGGCGAGCAGCGCCTCGAGACGCAGCCCGCGCGTGGACGCCGGAGCCTCGCCCTCACCCCGGAGGAGGACCCGGAGGAGCTCGGGCATGGCGGTCGGCACGACCCCACCGAGCAGGCTGGCGGCCGCCGCCGCGCGCCGCACCTCGATCGGCTGGTCGCGCGTGGGGTCCTTGGCGATGCGGTCGAAGAGCGGGGCGTGCAGCGCGGGGTCCTCGAGGGCCAGCCCGAGCACGAGGCGCGCGCCGAGCTGGCCGTGCCAGGACTGCAGGAGGGCGCCGAACGCGAGCCCGCTCACCGGAGGACCCGAGAAGCCCGGCACCACGGCCGCCACGCGGGTCGGGTAGCCGTGCATGGACGTCCACTCGGCGAGCGGCACGGACGCATCGTGGCGGTGGAGCGCCAGGGCGGCCTCGCGGCGCACGTCGCTGTCGTCGTCCGCGAGGGCGGCGCGCAGGGTCTCCACGGCGACCTCGGGCAGCTCGGGACGGCTGCCGAGCACGATGGCCGCCCCCATCCGGGCCCGCCAGTCCGGGGCGCCGAGGACCTCCACGAGCTCCTCGAGCACGTCGTCGCCCGCAGCGAGCAGGGTCTCGAGCCAGGCGGGCTCCTCGGTGGCCCGCGACGTCACCTCGACCAGGCTCTCGTCCAGCGTGGCCGGGAACACGCGGGCCAACAGCGCGACGGCCTCGGAGAGGACCGAGCCCGACGACGTGCACTCCAGGAGAGCCGTGAGACCGGCCGCCGTGGGCGCCTCCAGCCAGGCCCCGAACGCGTCGGGCAGGCTGGCAGGCACCTCGTCCAGCACCTCGCCGAGCAACAGGCGGGCCAGGAGCTGCTCCTCGACGGCGTCCGGCTCCCACTCGCGCACGCCCTCGCCTGCGACCCCGAGCCGCGCGAGCGCGACCCAGATCGACCCGCGCATCCACGGGCGCACGGTGCCGAGCAGCATGCGCAGCGGCCCGACGGCATCGGCGTCCCCGCGCAGCCCGAGCTCCCGGGCGGCCGGCACGGCGCTGCCCCGCGAGAGGCAGTCCACGAGACGCTCGGTGGGCGTGGGTCCGCTGGGGATCGGCGTGACCCACCGCAGCAGGCGCGACTCGTCGGACATCACGGGCCGGCCCGCGGAGACCAGGAGGTCCGTGAGGAGCTCGTCCGGGAAGGCGGACTCTCCGAACGCAGCCTCGAACCCGAGCTCCTGCAGGAGCGTGGTCCAGGGCCCGTCGGGCAGGGGGACGTTCAGGGGGACGGCGTCGAACCACTCTCGGCTGGGCAAGCGGGCCTCCGGAGCGCACGATAGCCCACGGCGCACGGAGGGAGCAGGTGGCGAAGAAGGCATGGTGGGACCCTGGTGCGCTGGTCGGGCTCGACGCGGTGGATGCCGCCCTCGCCCGCGACCTGGCGGCGAAGCACCGATCCGCCGAGCAGGCCGCGGCGCGCTGGCCCGCCGAGCACCGCTGGTTGCTGACCGTGCTCGGCGCGGAGCAGAGCGAGCGAGAGTGGAGCTTCCCCACACCGCCGGGTCCCAGCGCGGGGGCCGCCAAGGTCCGGAAGTGGGCGGAGGAGGCGGGCGTCGCCGACCTGTTGGAGTGGATGGCGGGCCAGGTCGCGCGGGACGCGGGGATGTCGGTGCACCTCAGCCACTACACCGTGCGGGAGTCCCTGCGGCGAGCACGCTGGGTGAGCGGCCCCGTCCTGGAGGCGCTGGAGCGCCACTCCCGAGCACGCGCGGCGTTCGCGGCCCTCGAGAGTGAGCAGCGCCCGACGTGGGCGCGTGCGATGGAGCACCCCGAGCTCGAGGCGGCCCGCGCCCTGCTCTACCGGGACTACCGCGACAGTCGGACGCTCCGGGTCCCCCGACCATCGTTCGACTCGCGCGTGGAGCTGGACCTCGAGAGGCTCACGCTCTCCCATGGGCCCGCGTGGCTGCGCATCCGGCCCCTCGAGCTGCGCGGCTCCAACCTGGAGTCGACGCTCCACATGCTCCAGGCGGTCACCCGGCCGCCCGACGCCCTGCTCGCCGAGCTCGCCCGCCCCGCGTGGGAGCGCGGGCTGGCCAGCCTGGACAGCCTGCTCGAGGTGCCCGAGCCCCCACCCGACGACAAGCCCCTGCTCGGCTGGGAGATCGTCGGCTCGACGAGCCTGCACATCGTCCCCGTGCGCTGCCGACAGAAGAAGACCGGCACGGGCTACGTGCTGAAGCGTATCGACCGCGTGCACGCCGGCCTGTGCACCGAGCCTGCAGACCACGTGCTCCGCGAGCGCTCCACCGAGGAGCTCCACCTCGACCCCCTCGCCCGCATCGACGCCCTGGTCGGCCACCCGCGCGTGTTCTGCGATCGTCTCGGCCGGCGCGGTGACCCCATCCACGTCCGCCACGGGAGGGTCGCCCTCGGCCTCGTGGACCGCGACGGGTCGGTGGCGGTGGTCGTGAAGCTCGGAGGCCGTGAGCTCTCCGCCCAGGAAGACCTCGTGGGCCACGCCGATCTCCTCCTCCGCTTCGGGAGCGGTGCCCTCACGATCGGGCGGGCAGGTCAGGCCATGCGATGGACGATCCAGCGCCTGCTCGAGGAGCCCTTCACCGTGCCCCAGGAGGGCCGGGCCGCCCTGCTGGAGCGGCTGCCGCGATGGGCGGCGCGCGTCGGTCTGGAGGCCGACCCGGGCGTTCTGGGTCCGAGTGTGGAGGCCGACCCCAGGCCGGTCCTGCGGATGGAGATGACCGAGGAGGGACTCGCCGTGGAAGCGCGCGTCCAGCCCCTCCCAGAGGTGCCCTCCGCAGAGCCCGGACAGGGATCGGCCCTGCTCGCGAGCGAGCGGGACGGGGCCACCGTGCACCTCGTCCGCGACCTGGAGCGCGAGCCCGATCAGGTAGAGCGAGCACTCGCTCCGCTCGGGCTGCCCTCCGCGGGACGCGACGGGTTCCGATGGCTGGTCCCCGACCTCCAGGATGCTCTCCGGGTGATCGAGGCCGCCCGGGAGCGGTCCGGGCACCTCCAGCTCCGCTGGGCGGGCGCCGTGCCCGGGCTCGCGGGTCGCCTCGATGCCCGCGACCTCGACCTGAAGGTCGAGCGGAGCCGTGACTGGTTCGGCATCGGCGGGTCGGCGCGGGCAGGCCGCCAGCGCGTGCCCCTGAAGGCCCTGCTGGAGGCGGTCGCCGAGGGACACACCTACGTCGCCCTCGGGAAGGACCAGTGGGTCGGGCTCTCCGACGCGCTCCAGCAGCACGTGGCGAACCTCATCGCGGCCGGGGGCACGTCGGATGGCGCCGTCGAGCTGTCCCCCCTCCACGCCCACCTCCTGGACCCCCTCGTGGAGGAGGGGGCGACCCTCGACGCCCCGCCGGACTGGACGGACACCACGGACCGCCTGCACGAGGCGGCCGCCCGCGACTGGCCCGTGCCAGACGGGCTCCTGGCCACCCTCCGCCCCTACCAGGAGCGCGGCATCGCCTGGCTCCAGCGCATGGCCCACTGGGCACCCGGCGCCTGCCTGGCCGACGACATGGGGCTCGGGAAGACGCTCCAGACCCTCGGCCTCCTCCTCGCCAGGGCGTCCGGGGGGCCTGCCCTGGTCGTGGTCCCGGCCTCCGTCATCGAGAACTGGCGGCGCGAGGTCGCCCGCTTCGCGCCCTCACTCACCGTGCGTACCCACTGGGGTCCCACCCGCACCCTCGAGGCGCTCCGCCCGGGCGAGCTCGTGCTCACCACCTACGGGACCCTGCTGCGGGACGCCGAGCCGCTCGCGGCCATCCCGTTCCAGACGATCGTGCTGGACGAGGCGCAGGCCATCAAGAACCCCTCGTCCCAGCGGGCCCGTGCGGCCTTCGAGCTCCAGGGGGCGTTCCGCCTGGCCCTGTCGGGCACCCCGGTCGAGAACCGCACCGAGGAGCTCTGGAGCCTGCTGCGCTTCCTCGCACCCGGCCTGCTCGGGAGCCGCGCGAGGTTCCAGACCACGTTCGTGTCCGCCATCGAGTCCCAGCGCGACACCCGGGTGCGCGCCGGCCTGGCGAGGCTGGTGGGCCCGTTCGTGCTGCGCCGGACGAAGGGTGAGGTCGCGAGGGACCTGCCATCCCGCACCGAGCTCGTGCGGTCGGTCACCCTGTCCCCGGCCGAGCGCGCACTCTACGAGCGGACCCGGCTCGAGTGCGTCGCCCGCATCGAGGGCGGGCTCACCCAGGGTGCGCTGGGCGTCGCGACGGAGCTCCTGAAGCTCCGCAAGCTCGCGTGCCACCCGCGACTGTACGACGATGGCTCGCCGCTCCAGAGCAGCAAGCTCAAGGCGGTGGTCCGCACGCTGGAGGACCTCCGCACCAGCGGCCACCGCGCGCTCGTGTTCAGCCAGTTCACACGGCACCTCGGGCTGGTCCGGGAGGCCCTCGACGAGGCGGGCTTCACGGTCCGCTACCTCGACGGGAAGATGGCGCTGGACGCCCGGCAGCGCGAGGTGGACGCCTTCCAGGCCGGGCACGGCGAGGTGTTCCTGATCTCGCTGAAGGCCGGCGGCACGGGGCTCAACCTCACCGCCGCGACCTGGGTGCTGCACCTCGACCCCTGGTGGAACCCGGCCGCGGAGGACCAGGCCACCGACCGCGCCCACCGCATCGGGCAGACCGAGCCCGTCACCGTCATCCGCTTCGTGGCCGAGGGCACGGTAGAGGAGCAGATCGTCGCCCTCCACGAGGAGAAGCGTGAGCTCGCCGAGGCGCTCCTCTCCGGCCGCGCGGGGTCCGCTGGGCTGCCGCCAGAGCAGGTCCTGGCACTCCTGCGGCAGCCGATGGAGCTGGCCGCGACCGCTCCGGAGCCCGAGGCGCCCCGACCGGAGCCCGCACCCACAGCGCTACCACCCGAGGCGCCTCCGGACCCCAGGCCCGTGACGCCCCGCCACGCGCCCGCGCCGCTGGAGACCCTCGATCCCGAGTCCATCCTGGAGCGCTTCCACCCCTGGCTCCTCGAGGCCGGTCGGAAGCCCCACACCACCCGCGCCTACGTGAACGCCGCCCGCAACCTCATGGCCTGGCTGGGCGAGCCCGTCACGCTCGACACCCTGACCGACCGGGGCCCTGCGTACGTGGTGCTCGCGAAGCGCGGCGAGGGCGGTGCGTTGTCGGACAAGGTCTACGCGAGCCCCGCGCTCGGCGCCCTCGTCGCCATGCTCACCCCCACGGCCCCCGGGTGACGGTACCTTTTCCCGGCAGCGCTACTCCAGCGCGTCGCGCAGGCAGCGCGCGATGGCGACGGGGAAGTCCTCCAGCGCGCACACCACCGAGCGCGGGTAGAGCCCTGCCACCCCGGTCGCCTCGGGCCCGATGCCGATCCCCACGAGCTCCACGTCGCGGGGGAGCCCGTGGATCGCGACCCGCAGGGCCTCTTCGGCGCGCTCGGGACCGGAGGGCGCCCCGTCGCTCACCACGAGCAGGACGGGGGTGCGCGCCGTGCCCGAGTGCCTGGCGCCGAGGGCCGCGAGCACCGGGCCGTCCCAGTTGTGCTCGGGCCGGTTGTGACCGCCCGGTCGCCTCGCCACGACCTCGAGCGGCATGCCCGAGAGCGCCCGCCGCGCGACCGCCAGGGGCTCGTGGCGGGACTTGAAGGGGATCGGCACGTCCTGGAAGCCCCAGATGGCGAACGGCAGCCGCAGCCGCTCGAGCACCTCGGCCACCAGCACCACCCCGCGGAAACCCCAGTGGATGCCCGCTCCCTGCATGCTCCCCGAGAGATCCAGGGCCACGAGGAACGCGGGGTCGGGCTTCTCGGGCAGGGTCTTGCGCTCCCACACGTCGAGCTTCTCGGGCCGGGCCTCCCGCTGCATCGCGGCCCGCAGGCTCACCCGCTGGCCCGCGAGCTGACCCCCGATCCACCGCGGCAGGCTCCGCGGGCGCAGGATGGCCTCGAGGTGGCGCGCGAGGGCGTCCACGAGCGGCAGCACGTCGCGGCGGGCGGTGTCCCAGTCGTCGGTGGGCGGCGGCTCCACGGCGGCCTGCAGGAGGTCCTCCCGCACCGGAGGCAGCGTGCGACGGCGCGTGGGCGGACGGGCCCAGCGGGCGGTGTGCGCGCGCATGTGGGCGGCCGCCGTGGCCTTCACCTCGTCGGGCGGCGAGAGCGCCACGAGCTCGCGGAACACGGGCACCACGTCCTGCCAGGTGCGCTGCCAGGCCCGCGCGGCCGAGAGGCGCACGCGCTGCTCGAACCCGTCGACGGCACCCTCACCGAGCCGCTCGAACACCCGGGCCACCCGGCTGCCGGCATACGCGGGGTCGGAGGTGGGGGTCGCGTGCACGGGCGGGGCCTCGGCCACCACGGCGCGCCGGGCCTCGCGGGTGGACGCGAGGGCCTCGGTGACGGCCGGATGCAGACCCGCGGGGAGCTCGCCGTGCCACCAGGCGTGCACGATGGCGAGGCAGAACTGCACGAAGGGAGGGCGGCCCTCGAGCGTGCCGTCCGCGGGGAACAGCCGGTCGTTGTACGCCTCCACCCAGGGCACCGTGCCGGGCAGGCGCTTCACGAGCCAGTCCTCGATCCTGCAGTCCTCCAGCGCGTTGAGGAGCATCGCGATGCCGGGCTCCCGGAGCAGGTGGGGCGGCACCAGCCAGAGGTAGCGGGTGACGGCGGCGTGGGCGGCCTCGTGGCAGAGGAGCCCGTGCAGCTCGGCCTCGGGCAGGGTCGCCAGGTCGTTCGGGTCGACGTGGATGGTGCCGCTGCGGGGGTCGATCGCCCAGCCGGACCCCGGCTCGCCCGTGACGACGTCGAGGCCCGCGTCCAGGGCGACCCCGGCGGCGAGCGCCCGCAACGACTGGAGGATGGGGTCCACCGGACCCATCTAGCCGTCTCTGACGTGCTCGGCGCGCCGCGTTAGTCCCCTCACGTCGTGCCGAGAACGACCCCGACCAGGACCGTGCTCCAGCAGGGTCAGCTCGTCCTCCCGCGCAGGGTGGTGACGGGCGACCTCGTGCTGGAAGACGGGGTGATCGCGCAGATCGCCCCGCGGGCCGAGGTGCGCGCGGGCGACGACGTGGTGGATGCCCGCGGATCGCTCGTGCTGCCCGGGCTGATCGACGCCCAGGCGCGCTTCCGGGCCTACACCCGCAAGGGCGACGAGGACCTCCACTCCGGCAGCCTGGCGGCCGTGAAGGGCGGGGTGACCTCGGTGCTCGAGGTGCCCGACGACCACCCCGACGACGCCCACGACCGCCGCACCCTGGCCGCCAAGCTCGAGCTGGCCCGCGAGTCCTGCGTGATCGACCACGGCCTCTGGGTGCGCGCGCGGCCCGACAACCTCGAGGAGGTCGCCCGGCTCGACGGTGTGGTCGGGGCACGACTGGCCCTGGACTGCTCGGAGGGCCAGCGCGAGCACGCGGAGCGCTGGTTCGCGGGCTACCCCCACGTGCTGGCCGTGCACGCCGAGGATCGCGGGCGGCTGGCGTCGCGCTACGCCATCTACACCGAGAACCCCGACGTCACCCTGCACCACCACATCCGCGACGTGGAGACGGTCGTGCGGGGCACCCGCCTGGCCCTCGACCTCGCCGCCCGGCACGGCACCCGCCTGCACCTCTTCCAGCTCACGTCCGAGGAGGAGGTCCGGCTGGTGGTGGAGGCCGCCAACCCGCGCGTGACGGCGGGGGTCACGCTGCCCCACCTCGCCTTCGACGCGGCGGACGTCGAGAAGGTGGGCGCGCGCCTGCAGTGCAACCCGCCCATCCGCACCGCCCGCCACCGGGAGGCCCTCTGGCGCGCCCTCCAGGACGGCTCGGTGCCGCTGGTGTGCAGCGACCACTGCCCCCAGGGCCTGTCGTCCAAGCGTGTCCCCTACCCGCACAGCGCGTCGGGCATGCCCACCATCGAGTGGCTCCTGCCCGCCATGCTCACGGCCCGGGAGGCCCGGGGCTTCGCCCTCACCGACCTCGCGCGCTGGCTGTCCGACGCGCCGGCCCGGGCCTTCGGGCTCGCGCGCAAGGGTCGCCTGGAGGTCGGCTACGACGCGGACGTCGTGCTCGTCGACCCCTGCATGGAGCGCGAGGTCACCGACTCCGCCACGCTCTCCCGCGCCGGATGGAGCCCGTTCGCCGGGCGGATCCTGCGCGGATGGCCCCGGAGCGTCTGGGCGCACGGCCGCGCCGTGCTACGGGACGGGGAGCTCTTCCCACGCGTCCGTGGACGTCCCCTCAACCCCCTCTCGCGGAGCCCGTCACCATGATCGCGCCTGGAGACACCGTCGCCGACTTCACCCTCACCGACCAGTCCGGCGCGGAGGTCACGTGGGGCGCCCTCCGCGGGAGCCCGGCGGTGTTCTTCTTCTACCCGAAGGCCAGCACGCCGGGCTGCACGACGGAGGCCTGCGCGTTTCGCGACCTCGCCCCGGAGTTCGCGGCGCTCGGCGTGAACGTGTTCGGCATCTCGGCAGACTCCGTGAAGCGCCAGGCCGGCTTCGCCACGAAGTACGACCTCACCATGCCCCTGCTCGCCGACGAGCAGCGCCAGGTCATCGAGGCCTGGGGCGTGTGGCAGGAGAAGAAGAACTACGGGAAGACCTACATGGGCATCGTGCGGAGCACCGTGCTGTTCGACGCGGACGGGAAGGTCGCGGAGGTCTGGTCGCCCGTGCGGGTGAAGGGCCACGCGGACGCCGTGCTGGCGCGCGCCAAGCAGCTCGTGGAGGGCTGACGTGCCCCTGCTCGTGGCGGCAGCGCGGGAGGAGCTCGGCGACCTCCAGGGTGAGGTGGTGGGCGTGGGGCCCGTCGTGGCCGCGGCCTCCGCAGGTCGGATCCTGGCGACCACCCGCCCGGACGCCGTGATCATGGTGGGCACGGCCGGCGCGTACACCGGGGGCCCGGCCATCGGGCAGGCCATCGTGGCCGAGCGGCTCGGCATGTCGTGGGGCGTGGCCGCCATGGGCCTCGGCTACGTGCCGCGGGCACCGGCCCCCCTGCGCTGCGACGCCGGGCTGCTCGGGCGGATCGACCTCCCGCGCCACGACGTCCTCACCGTGGGTGCCATCACCACCGACAAGACCCTCGGGCGCCGGATCGCCGACGGCTACACCGTGGAGCACATGGAGGCCTTCGGGGTCGCGTGCGCCGCGGACCAGCTCGGAATCCCGTTCGTGGTCGTGCTCGGCATCACCAACGCCGTGGGCCCCGACGCCCACGTCCAGTGGCTCACCCACCGCGACGCCGCCCAGCGGGCCGCCCGCGACGCCGTGAAGCACCTCCTGGCCCGCTGATGCGCTTCCGTCACCTGCCCATCGTCGCGTTCGACACCGAGACCACCGGGCTCAACCCGTTCGACGGCGACCGGATCATCGAGATCGGCATCGTCACGCTCACCCTCGGGCCCGACGGCGACATCGTCGACCGCGAGGACTTCAGCCAGTTCGTGAACCCCGGCATCCCGATCCCGCGCAAGGTCACCGAGATCACCGGGATCCGCGACAGCGACGTGATGGACGCCCCCACCTTCCCGGACATCGCGTTCGAGGTGCAGGAGCGGCTCGCCGCGGGCCTGGCGGTGGCCCACAACTTCCCCTTCGACCTCGCGTTCCTCGAGCAGGAGCTCCGGTTCGCCGGGCTCTCGTGGCCCTGCCCGGTGGCGGAGATCGACACCGTCGACCTCTCCATGAAGCTCTTCCCGGACGCGGCGAGCCACAAGCTCGGCGACCTCGCCCGCCGGCTCGACGTCCCCCTCGAGAACGCCCACCGCGCCACCGACGACGCGGCCGCCTGCGGGCTGTCCCTGGCGCGGCTCCTGCGTCGCCACGACGTCGGCGACGACCTCCAGGCGCTGCTCGACTGGGCCGGGGCCATCGGGCGCCCCCCGGAGGACGGCCCCCTCGCCAGCACCGAGCAGGGCGTGGTGTTCACCGAGGGCCCCCACGACGGCAGGCCCGTGGCGGAGTTCCCGCTGCACCTCCAGTGGATGCTCGAGGCCCGCACGCGCGGCCCGAACGGCTGGCAGCACCGCTACGCCGAGAGCTCCCGCAGGTGGATCCGCCGGTGGCTCGACGTGCGCGGGTCCGGTCGGGCACAGGGCGGCGTGAAGCCCATCCACCCGGACGCCTGGCAGCTCGACTCGTGCGTGGCCGTGGAGATCCCGGCCTCCTGACGTCAGGCTCCGAGGATCTGGATGCCCTCCCGGAGCCGATGGCCGTGGCCGTCGAACACGAGGAAGTCCTGCAGCCCGAGCCGCCGCAGCGTCGACAGGGCGACGTTGAGGCGGTTGCGTCCGGTGCTCCCCACGAAGCGCTGCCCCGGCCAGACCGCTTCGATCAAGGCCTGTCGGGGGAGTGACCGACCCGGGGGGAGAGCGGCTGTCGGGGCGAGCGCGGCGAGGAGGCTCCGGAGCACGGGCTTGCGGGAGAGATCGACCCAGCGGTGCAGACCCGGGCGAAAGCCCGTGTCCGAGAGCCACAGGGTGTCGGCACCCTGCTCCAGCACGGCGGCTGCCGTGGGACGCTGGGGGCGCGGGAGGACGAGAGCGTCGAGGGCCCGGCGCAGCGGGCCAGGAGGGAGCTCGGCGGGGTGGACCCGGCCGGTGGTGCGGGCGACGAGGCACCCGAGGGCGAACAGGTCCGCCGCGGCGTCGCGGGGGGCGTCCGGCTCGGCGAACCCGCCGGGCACGGACGGATCGAGCCCGCAGTCGAGGAGGTAGGGGCCCGTGGGGGACATCAGGACGCTCTGGAGATCCAGGTTGCCCACCACGGCCCCTTCGGCGTGGAGCACCGCCAGGGCGGCGAGGAGACCGGCGAGGAGCTCGAGGGCCTCCTGCTCGTCGAACGGACCTTCGATGAGCGCGTGCTCCAGGTCGGGGTCGAGGGGCGTGCCGGTCGGGTGCCACCAGGTGACCAGACAGCCGTCGGGCCCGTCGTGCACGTCGAGCACGGCCGCGGTCCACGGGAGGCAGGTGACCACCCCGTCGGGCGGGGCCTCGAGGGCCTGCACCCAGACGTCGGAGCCGTCGGGTCGGGAGCCCTCGAACCAGCGGCCACGCCCGCGCGGCCAGGGTCGGAGGAGGGAGGTTCGGCGATCGCTGGGGTTCGAAGTCATACGGATGGCATACCGCTCCCCACCCCGGCTGCCGCGTTCCGTTACCGAGCGTTACGCTCCCCGCCTGGAGTAGGCTGTCCGACTGGAGGACGCTTGGCTGGCGCACCCGAACAGGATGTCTCGAGCCTCCGCCGCCTGGTGGACCTCGCCCTGGAGCTCGGGCGCAACCAGGAGGTCGGGAAGGTCCTCCAGTCCGTCGCGGACGCCGTCCTCGAGCTGCTCGACGCCGATCGGGCCTTCGTGATCCTCCAGGGACGCCACGTGGTGGCCCGCGCCTACGGGCCGGGCCAGAGCGGCGAGCCGTCGCTGTCCGTCGCGAAGTACGCGCTGGCGGAGGGCCGCGAGGTGGTCACCGCAGACATCAGCGACACCGAGCTCTCCGCCGCGCGAAGCGTCATGAACATGCAGCTCCGCGCGGTCCTCTGCGTGCCCCTCTCCGCGAAGGGCACGATCATCGGTGCGCTCTACGCCGACAGCGCCCGTCGGGGCCACGACGAGATGAAGGAGCTCGTGGGCCTCGCGCGGGCCTACGCCGCCCACGCGTCGGTCGCCCTCACCAACGCCCGCAACCTCGCGGAGGCCCGGCGGCGCTCGCGGGTGGCGCGGGAGGCCGCCCACGACGTCCGCAACCTCGCGGGCTCGGTGGACATGGGGCTCGAGGAGCTCGAGGAGCTCGAGCTGCCCGAGTGGGCGATGCAGACCCTGCGCGATGTCCGGCGCATGAACCGTCTCGCCATGACCACCGCCACGTCCGCCCTCACCGAGGAGCAGGCCGAGCGGGAGGTCGTGGATCTCGCGCCCCTCGTGCGCATGGGGATCGCGCAGCAGCGCTTCGACGCGCGCCGGAAGGGGGTCACGCTCGCCGAGGAGCTCGTGGCCGCACCCGTCCTGGCGCTGGCCGACGACCTCGCCCGCGTCATCGCGAACCTCCTCGGCAACGCGTTGAAGTACACGCCCCGCGGGGGCACGGTGCGCGCCGTGCTCACGAACGACGGCCGGCAGGCCGTGCTGCGCGTCCACGACGAGGGGCCCGGCATCCCCGAGGGCGCCCTCGACGACGTGTTCCGCACGGGCTTCCAGGCCGAGGGCGCAATGCCCGGCCACGGCCTGGGGCTCGGGATCTGCCGCACGATCGTGAAGCGCCACGGCGGCTTCGTGCGCGCCCGCAACGGCGAGAAGGGCGCGGTGTTCGAGGTGGTGCTCCCGGTCTCCGGGTAGCGTCAGAGGACCGGCCGCTCGGGCGCGATGCACAGCGCCATGTCGCCCGGCCGGATGGCCTCCGAGCCGGGCGGGTTGATCATCACCTTGCCGTCGCGACGCAGCCCGAGCGGCAGGGCGCCGATCTCCACGAGCTTGTGCTGGCACTCGTTCCACGTCGCGCCCGGGGTGGGCACCGTGTAGAACTCCTGGCCGTACGTGTTGCTCGTGATCTCGTGCACCAGCGCCTTCACGCCGGGGTCCAGGGCCTCCTGCACGAGCAGCTGGGACGCGAGCTCGTCCATGCACACCACCGAGTCGCAGCCGCAGCGCTCGAGGAGCTGGATGTTCGCGGGGTCCACGCACTCGGCCACCGTGTGGAGGTCCGGCCAGATGTGCTCCAGCGTGAGGGTCACCGCGAGGCTCGTGTTGTCCGTGCTCCGGTCGTGCGGCACCTTCGCGAGGATGATCGCCTGGGAGGCCGACTGGGCGGACGCCATGCGCAGCGTCTCCTCGAGGACCGGGTTGCCCCGCACGAAGCGCACCCCGCGCTCCACGAGCTCCGGCGGCAGCTCCTCGAGGTCGGGGTCGATCAGCACCAGGCCCTTCCCGCGGGTCTTGTCGTCGTGCCGGAACTGCTCCTCCACCTCCAGCACACGCTGGAGGTTCGGGAAGTGGATGATGAGGAGGTGTCCGTCGAGCTTCACGTCGGCCATGCCCTTGAGCTCCCGGTTGCGTTCTTCGATGAGGAAGGCGGCCACCATCGAGAGGAGGTAGCCGAGGATGCTGATGCCGAAGAGCATCGTGGGGACCGCGACGAGGTAGCGTCCACCGAAGGTCTTCGGGAAGAGGTCGCCGTACCCGACCGTGGTCATCGTGACGATGGCCCACCAGAAGGCGTCGGTCCACTGCAGGTCCGGCGCGCCCTCCAGCTCGAAGTACATGAACCCGCTCGTCGCGTAGAACATCAGGGTGAGCGAGAGCAGCGTGACCCGCGGGAGGGCCTCGCCGCTGGTGCGACGGAACCGGACGAGGAGCGAGATCAGGAAGCGGATCACGGCTCACCCTCCCAGCCGGCCTGGACCTTCAGCGCCCGCTCCGTGGCCTTGGGGCTCGACCAGAGCCCGCGGTGCTCGACCTGCGCGAGCTCCTCGAGGGCCAGGTAGGCCTCCATCTCGCTGAACGGGTACTTCGTGTACACCAGCGCCCAGCCGTCCCTGACGAGCTCCGCGCCCACGTCGGTGCCCTCGACCTCGAGGTAGGCGAGCAGCCGGCCCGCGCCGTCCACGTTGCGCTCGGGGAAGAGCACCCGCCCGCTCTTCCCGGCATACCGCTGGAGCGTGTCGATCGCGCGCTGCCCCGGGTCGCCGAGACCCGGCTCGTTGCTCACGTCGAAGGCCTTGATCCCGAGCAGACGCACGGTGAACGTCTGATCTCCGTGCTTCACGGAGATCTCGTCGCCGTCGATGGCCTGCCCGAACACCACCTCGCCGCCGCTCGCGATCTCCAGGCTGGCCGTGCTCCCGAAGAGCCGCATCCGCCGCACCTGGACGTCCACCGTCCAGTAGCCGGAGAGGAGGAGCATGGACGCGATGAGGGCCCGGAACGCCCACTTCGGCGACAGGTCCATCAGTCGCCCAGCCCGGGCACGGTGCCCTGGAGGGCCAGCAGGGTCTCGGTCCACGCGGGCACGGCGTCGGGCGCCCAGCGCAGGTGGTCCTCGAGCGTCTGCAGGCCCTTCAGGAGGGCGTGAGCACGGGCCCGCCGGAGGGACGCATCGTCACCGCCCCGCTCCACGTGGACCTCCGCGGTGAGCACGGGCTCCCACAGCAACAGCCCGATCATGTCGCGGGCGGGGTCTCCCCGGGAGGCGTCCGCCCAGTCCAGGACCGCCACGAGCTCGCGGGTCTCGGGGTGGAGGAGGAGGTGCTCGGGTCCGAGATCGTCGTGCAGGAGGGTCTTCCGGCCGCCCACGGGCTCGTTGCGCGCGAGCCACTCGAGGGACGGACGGAGCGACGGCACCTGGTCGCGGACCCGGTGGAGCCGGCCCACACGCTGCTCCCAGGTCCCGTCCGGCCACCCCTCGACGGCGAAGGGCGGCACGATGCTGTGGAGGGCGTCGAGGAACCCCGTGGCGGCGTGGATCACCGCCCGACGGTCCACCCCGGGCGAGCTCGCCACGATCCCCTCGAGCCACGGATACCCGAAGAACGGGTAGGGCATGTCGTCCGCGGCCACGCCGTGGAACGCGGGGCGCGGCACGGCGGCGGGCATGGCCGGGAGGGCCGTCAGCAGGCTGACCTCCTGCCGCATCCGGGACACGACGCTGGCCCGCTTGGGGACCTTGAACACCCAGTCGCCGTCGACCCGGAAGGTGAGGTAGTCCCACCCGTGGCGCAGGGCGACGACGTCCGGCCGCTCGAACTCCGGGAAGCGCCGCTCGAGCACGCGGGAGAACTGCTCTGGCGTGACGTTGTGGTCGGCGTCCCAGGGTGCGCGGCTCATGCGAGCAGCCCCTCGGCGGCGAGGGCCGCTCCCCGCGTGTCTCCGGCGGCCACGGCGTTCGTGAGCTCCACGAGGTCCTGGGCGCCGGCGGGCGGGAGCTCGAGGTCGACCCGCCGGACCATGTTGAACACGAGCCGGAAGGCGATGTTGTGGCTGGCGTCCACCATCACGTTCCAGAACTCCTCGGTGAGGTCCCGGACCTGCTCGGCGTCGCCGGCGGCCGCGAGACCCGCGAGCATCTCCAGGCGCGAGACGTCCTCCGCGGTGGCGCGACGGGCGGCCTCCCGACAGAACTCCGGGAACAGGGCCCGGCGGAAGGCCACGAGGTCCTGGCGACGCTCGGGGGCGTGCACCAGCAGGGCCTCCAGGATCCCGAGCCCGGCATTCCGGCTGAAGTCGAGCACACGGGTGTTCCCGCCGTGCTGGATGGTGATCAGGCCCGCCTGCTCGAGCCGCTTGAGGGCCTCGCGCACGGCCGAGCGGTTCACACCGAGGCTCTCGGCGAGCTGACGCTCGGCGGGCAGGGGCTCACCGGGCTCGAGGCGGCCCGAGAGGATGAGATCGCGGACCTGCTCGAAGACGGAGGTCGCCAGGGAGGTCTTCTGGATGGGCTTGAGCACGGGGGATCCGGGGGAGGGAGCCGATCAGCCGGTGGTCGGACCAGTGCACTCTAGCCCACCCGCGCGATCCTGAGAACCCCGGCGTGTGTGCGGTGTCATGCTGTGTGGAGGAGGCACCGATGCTCGTGCTCGCCAGCGCCCTCGCGGGCACCCCCATCCCGGCGGCGTTCCCGCCCCCGCCGGGCGCGGAGCGCGTCGACCCGGACGCGTTCGGGACCTGGCTCCGGACCCTCGAGGTGCTCGAGGTCGACCGGCCGGTGCGCACGTACAAGGGGGGCGAGGTGGGCCATCGCGCACGGGTGATCGACCTCCCGCTCGTGCCCGGCGACCTGCAGCAGTGCGCGGACTCCGCCATCCGTCTGCGCGCCCAGTGGCTCCACGATCGCGGGGAGCCCGTGATGTTCCACGCCACGAGCGGCGATCCCATGCCCTGGTCGCGGTGGGAGGGCGGCGAGCGGCCGTACGTCGTGGGGAACCACCTCGCGTGGAAGCCCGGCACGAAGGGCGGTTGGGAGGCCTACCTCGCCGCGGTGTTCATGTGGGCGGGCACCCTCTCGCTGTCGGCCCACGACACCGTCGCGGTGGATCGGGCCCCCGTCCCGGGCGACCTGCTGGTGAAGCCCGGCAGCCCGGGCCACGCGGTGGTCCTGCTGGATGTCGCCACGGCGGGCGACCGCACCTGGGTGCTCGTGGGCGAGGGCTACATGCCGGCCCAGGACTTCCACGTGGAGCTCGGGCCGGACGCCGGCTGGTGGCCGTGGGACGGCGGGGTCACGCTCTCCCACTGGGACCTGCACGGAGAGGCCGTGCACCGGGCCTTCCGGTAGGCTCAGCTCATGTAGAGCAGGAGCCCCTCGCCCGCCTCGGCCGCCTGGGCCACGAAGGCCCGGAGGTCGTTGTAGTAGCCCTCCGCGAACTCCTGGTCCTCCTCCTCGCTGGAGGTGCAGTAGACGTCTGCCCCCTCCATCGCGTCCTGGTCCCAGCGCGCGACCAGCGCCTCCCAGGGAGTCTCGCGCAGGAAGCTCGCGATCTCGCGGGTGGTGGCGGCATCGTGGGCATGACCCGGACCGTAGCCGCAGTCCACGGCGTCCACGGTCTCCCCGGCCATCAGGAAGCCCTCGGGGACCTCGCCGCCCCAGGCGTCGCCCGCGAGCACGAAGTGCAGGATGTGCCACGCCTTGTGGAGGTCACAGACCTCGCCCACGTCGGTCTCGACGGGCCCGCCGGCCATCACGTCGTCGATGTCGGCCCGACGCTCCAGGTACAGACACATGCCCATCAGGGACCTCCGTTCACTGCCAGTGCGGCGGCCAGCTCCGCGCGAAGCCCTCGAGCTTCTTCACGCCCTCGTAGCGCTCGAGGAGCTGCGACCACCGCGACCAGTCGAGGGGCAGCAGGCCCACCTGATCGGCCCCGCGCATGAGGGACGCCCGCTTGAGCACGGCCAGCACAGGCACCAGCATCGCGTCGACCGCGTTGAACGGGCCACGCTCGCAGTGGGCCTCGAGGCGATCGAGCTCCACGAGGACCTCGGCCACCTTCTCGCGGAGCTCGCCGAGCAGGGGCTGCTCCAGGCGGAGCTGACGGCCCAGCGTGTGGGCGGTGGGCAGCGCGGCCGGCGTGAGGAACGTGTCGATGTCGACGACCTTCTGCCAGATCCGCGCGGCGTCTGCGGAGGTGGGACCGAACAGCGGCAGCCTGGGGTAGGCGCGATCGAGGTAGCCGAGGATGGCGAGGGGCTCGGCGACCACGACCTCCCCGTCGACCAGGGTCGGCACGCGTCCGCGGGGGTTCAGCGACGTGTACCCGATCTGGACGTGGTCGCGGTTGGCCATGTCGAGCAGCCGGTCGTCGACCTCCAGCTCCTTGAACAGCAGCGCCAGCACGACCCGCCAGGAGCTCACGCTCCCCTGGGCCCAGTAGAGTTCCAAGCGGCCTCCGGGATCGCGGTCTACCACATTCACGGGGTGAGGAGCACCATGCACAGGTCGTCCAGCAGCGTGCCGTCGGCCAGCCGGATGAAGTCGCGGCGCACCGACTCCACCTCGAACCCCAGGGATCGGTACAGCGCCAGGGCCCGGTCGTTGTCGGCCCGGACGTAGAGCTCCAGCCGATGGACCCCGGCCGCACGGGCCTCCTCGAGGATCCGGTGCATCAGGGCCCGGCCGATCCCACGCCGCTGGGCGTCCGGGTGCACGCCCACCGCGAGGGACGCCACGTGCCGGCACCGCGCCGGGGTGAACACGTGGAGCGAGCCGTTGCCCACGACCCGGCCGTCGAGCTCGGCCACGAACGCACCGCCGCGCGCGAGACGCTCCCGGATCGCGGGCACCTCGGCCACGTCGGCCGCCTCCCGCACCTCGCCCCGACCGTCGGCCACCAGGGCGAGATCGAGGGCGCGGATGGCCTCGGCGTCTGCGGGAACGGCGGGTCGTACGAGCACCGCGCGAGTGTACACTCCCGACCGGAGGACACGTGCGCACGATCACGATCGACGGACCCGGGAAGAACGCGCTGGGCACGGCCCGCATGGAGGAGCTGCTCGGCCAGCTCGACGCCGCCGGGGATGCCCCGCTCCTGCTCACGGGAGCCGGCGACGCGTTCAGCGCGGGGCTCGACCTCAAGGAGGTCCACGCGGCCGACCTCGACGGCATGCGGGTGTTCCTGACCCTCCTCACCGCCCTCGTAGCGCGCCTCTACCACCACCCCGCCCCGACCGTGGCGGCCGTGAACGGACACGCCATCGCGGGGGGCTGCATCCTGGCGCTCGTGTGCGACCACCGCATCGCCACCACGAACCCCCGGGCGCGGATCGGCCTGAACGAGATCGCCCTCGGGCTGCGGTTCCCCCCACGGGTGCTCGCCGTCTGCCGCGACCGCCTGCCCGCCCGTCACCACCACGAGATCTTCCTCGGGGCCGGCCTGCACGGGCCGGAGGACGCCCTGCGGCTCGGCCTCGTGGACGCCCTGGACGACGATCCCGTCGCGCGCGGACGCGCGGTGCTCGAGGCCTGGTCGGCCCACCCGCGCGGCGCGTACACCGCGGCCAAGCAGGCCCTGCGAGAGGGTGTGGACGTCGTGGACGCCGAGGTGGACCGGCGGTTCGAGGAGGACGTGCTGCCCGTGTGGTGCGGCCCCGAGATCAAGGCCCGCCTGGAGGGCTTCCTGAAGCGATGATGGTCCTGCTCGCCCTCGCCTGCACGCACTCCGGCACCTTCGAGGCGCTCACGTACAACGTGGCCGGCCTCCCGCAGGGGCTGTCGAGCAGCGACCCCGAGCGCTTCATCCCGCAGATGGGCGTGCTCTTCGTGCCCTACGATCTGGTGCTCGTGCAGGAGGACTTCGCCTACCACGACGACCTCGTGGTGGGCACCGACCACCCGTACCGCTCCGAGCCCGCCATCCCCGTCGAGGAGCTCGTGAACGACGGGCTCAACCGGTTCTCGCGCTTCCCCTTCGACCCCGTGGAGCGCACGCGCTGGACGGACTGCAACGGCGTGCTCGACGACGGGAGCGACTGCCTGGCCGAGAAGGGCTTCTCCACAGCCCTCACGCACTTCCACGACAAGGCACCCGTCACGGTGGTGAACCACCACGCAGACGCCGGCGGCTCGGAAGACGACATCGCGACGCGGGCCAGCAACTTCGCCCAGCTGGCAGCCGCCCTCGAGGGGGTGGACGGCCCGATCCTGATGGCGGGAGACACCAACCTCCGCGTGGACACGCGGCCCGGGGACGCCGACACGCTCGGGGCGTTCCTGGAGGCCACGGGTCTGCAGGACGTCTGCACCGCGCTCGCCTGCGGCGAGGAGCACATCGACCGCTTCTTCTTCCGGTCCGGCGACGAGGTGACCGTCGAGCCGCAGAGCTGGCGGGTGGCCACGGAGATGGTGTCGCCCGAGGGCGACGACCTCTCGGATCACCCGGCGATCGCGGTCGTGTTCTCCTGGTCGTTCTGACCCACGATCACGTCGAGCACCGAGCCCACGTCCACACCCGCCTCGACGGGATGGCGCATCGGCGCCCCCACACAGACCTGGTAGTGGTTGCGCCGGCCGCGCTTCTCGATCTCGATGTAGCCGTCCACCTCGAGGTCGTGGAGGATCCGGCGGATGGCGCGCTCGGTGATGCCGACCCGGTCGGCGAGGTCACGCGCCCGGAGATCGGGGTCCTGGCGCAGGCAGACGAGCACGTGCGCGTGGTTGGAGAGGAAGGTCCACATCATCGTTCCTGACTTCTGTAGCAGGTCACCACCTGCCTCCGTCCAGCCTATACCACTGAGGTCAGTCTGCGTAGGCCAGGGTCTTGTCGTCCTCGCCGAACACCCGTCCGAGGCCCATGATGGCGAGCAGCCAGAGCGCCACCGCGGCCTCCCGGGGCAGCGAGCCCGAACCGACGACCTCCTCGGTGGCCTTCTGCACGTCGCGCCGGATCTTCTTCTGGTGGGCCACCACGGACCCGAACATCCCGTGCTGGAGGCCGGTCTCGAGGGTCATGTCGAGGGCGGCAGCGGGGTCGCTCTGCACCTGGGCCACCGCGAACCCCAGGCCCGGGTAGGCCTGGGAGATCCCGCTCAGCAGCCGGTGGTACGCAGCACTCTCCTGGACGCGCACCTTCTCCAGCAGCGGATAGCCCGCGGAGAGCGCGTGCAGGGCGAGCCGAACGGCCCGCTGATCGACATCGTCGGCGGCCAGGTCGAGGCCGTCCGAGAGCATCGTGCGCTGGGACCCGAGCCTTCCCGCGATGGCCAGCCGGAACACGCCCATCGCCAGGCAGGTGCGCTCGGCCATGTCCACGAGCCGGGCGGTCTCCCGCGGGAGGCCCGGCCACGCGAGCGTCTCGAGGAGCGGGTGACCCAGCAGGGCGTGCATCCTGTCGGCCGCCTCGGCGATGGCGACGTCCGCCGCGGCCTTCTGCTCCGGCGTGAGGCGCCTGTAGGCCTTGCCGAACGCCGGGTGCTGCTCGCGGTCGGGGAACCGTCCCCATGGGGTCTCTTCGTTCATCGTGCTCGCTCGGGGGTGGGGTAGCTATCGACCACCCCGCATCCCGGGTACTCACAATCGGCTCGCACGCCGCCGGCCTGAGCGCTCCCGGGGCTCACGGCCACCAACCGGTGCGGGGCGTCCACCAGGACGGACCTCGCGAACGCCTCCATGTCGGCCGGAGTGAGGGCCCGGAGGGCCGCTGCGACCGCTTCCGCGGGGCTCCCCTCGACCTCCTCCTGCAGGCGGGCCGTGCGCGCGTCCAGGTCGGTGACGGGAGCCTCGAGGGCGTCCGCGAGACCGTCGCGGACCGCGCCGAACACAGCCGGGTCGAGCGCACCCAGGAGCGCGGGACGCTCGGCCAGGAAGGCATCCAGGCGCTCCAGGAGGTCGTCCGGCGCCCGGGACGTGGACCCTACGCCCACGAGCAGCGCGGGGAGCCCGCCCCGGTCGATGCTCCCGAGGTACAGCCGGCTCGCGACCTGCTGCCTGGACCGGAGCTCGGCGTGCAGGTCGGTGCGCAGGAGCTGTGCGAGCAGCGTCAGCCTCGCCCGCGTCGGGGTGTCGGGCGCCCCCTGGAACACGACGGCGAGCGCGGACTCCGTGCCCGCCTGGGGCATCCGGACCCGCAGGGTTCCCGCGGGGAGCTGGCGCGCGGTGGGCAGGGCCACGGGACCCGAGGCCACCACCGCCTTCACGGCCTCCGCGTAGGGAGCGACCCCCTCGCGGGCGACGTTCCCGTGCACGAGGATCCGCGCGTGGGCCCGCGACGCGTACCGACCGGCGAAGGCGGTCATGCCGTCGACGGTGAGCGCCCGCACGGCGGCCGCCTCCGCAGCGCGCCCGTCCACACCGGGCAGGAGCAGGTCGTCCACCGCGGCGTACACGGCCTGCAGGGGGTCGTTCGACACCCCGAGCCCGCGCAGGACCTCGAGCTTCGCCAGCTCCAGCGCGGTGCCGTCGATCGCCGGGGCCGCCAGCGACGCCAGGGCCACCCCGAGCACCTCGGGCAGACGGTCATCGAAGCCGACCGCGTCCACCTGCAGGCCACCGGCCACGGCGGACACCCGGAGCTCCACGCCCGCCTGGGCCATCCGATGGGCGGGACCCGCGAGACGGTCCGCCAGCAGCGCCGCCAGCACGCGGTTGCGCGCCCGGTCCTTCGGGTCCGCGAGGTCCACGGTCAGCCGTACCTGTGCGGCCGCGCGGGGTCCGACGGAGGGATCGAGCTCGTGCCAGACCTCGAGCGAGGCGTCCGGCACGCGCTCCAGCGACGTCGGCGGACCCGCGAGGGGGGTGGTCGCCCGCGGCATCCAGGGGTTCGGGTCGGGGGGGGAGAGCGCGGCGCCCGACTCCCCGTCCACGAAGGCCGCACGGCGGGCCTCCGAGAGGGCCTGTACCGCATAGGGCACGCCGTAGACGGCCTCCTCGCGGTCGGTGACCACCCCGGGGTCCACCACGACGAGCCGCAGGCCCGCCGGAGTCAACGCGGCCAGGTAGCCGTCACGCAAGACCGTGGGGTCGGTTCCCCGGAAGCGGTAGGGCCCCTCGAGGAGCTCCTCGGCCTCGAAGGTGAGCAGCGAGGTCGCCAGGGTCACGGCGAGGTCGTCGGGCGGGAGCTCGGGTGCGAAGCGCCAGCGCAGCTCGCCGAGGCGGTCGTGCTCGGCGTACAGGGCCATTAGATCGGCCCTGCGCAGCACCTCGACGCCGTCGAAGAACAGGGTGACCACGTCGTCGCGGTGGGCCATCCCCTCGGCGGTGAGGTCGATGTGCACCCGGAGGAGGGACGCGTCGTCCGGACCGTCCGCGCTCGCCGTGAGGCCGGTGGCCCACCCCCTGGACCGCAGGGCCGCCAGGATCGAGCCCCGGGACGGGTCCGAGAGCAGGGAGGCGACGAAGTCCAGGGGCCGCTCCCGGGGGTACCCACCGACCGGCGGCACGGGGAAGACGAGCTCGAGGGCGCGGACGTCACCGAGGGGGCGCACACGGATCTCGACGCCGAGCTGCTCGGGGAGGAACAACGGCGGACGCGCTGGGCGCTCGGCCCGCCCGCCGGGCACGCGGGCCAGCTCGCGACGCACGAAGGCCTCGAGGTCGTCGAGGGACTCCCGGCCCACCACGGCCAGGGTCATCTCCGGCCCGCGGTAGTGGGCCGCGAAGAAGGCCTGGAGCTCGGTGGCCAGATCGTCTCCGGCGAGCGTTCGGGCATCGCCCGCGTCGAAGCGGCTCGCGGGGTGGATCGGGTTGCGCGTGCGGCGCTCGACCTCGCGGACCCGTCGGGCTTCGTCGGCGACCGCCGCGAGGTGCTCCGCGTCGATGGCCGCGCGCTCCTGGGAGGCGGCGACAGGGGACAGACGTGGAGCCACGAACATGCGCGTGAACCTCGACAGCGCCGGCTCCAGGCGGTCGGGGCGCACGTCGAAGTGGAACAGCGTGGACTCGGCGTGGAGGCGGGTGCCGGCCGTGCCGCCGTTGTCCTGGAGGTAGCTCCGGTAGGCGTCCGGATCGCGGAAGGCGTCGGAGCCCAGCGGGAGGACGTGCTGTACGAGGTGCGCGAAGCCGTCGCGACGGGATGGATCGGCGAGGTGGCCCGCGCGGACCACCATCGCGGCGGCCGCGGCCGGCGCGTCCGGATCGTGCACGAGCACCGCCCGCAGGCCGTTCTCCAGCGTGAGCACGCCGTACTCACGGGTGTCCAGCACGCTCCTGGCGACGGGCGATGGCGGCGGTTCGACCGGCCCGACCGGGCCTCGGCCTCCCGGCTGCCCCTTGCACGCGAGCAGGGTGAGAGCGAGCACGGTGGCCCGGGTCATATAGGCTCCAATCCGACCCCTCCCCCTAACTGTCCCGGAGTCGCCATGCTCTGGTGGCGCCTGCTCGCTTGCGCCCCCCCGGCACTCGACGTCGTCGTCGCGGACGGCCCGCACCGCCATAGGGTGCCGGTCACGGTGCGCACGGACGCGGCGCAGATCGCCTGGGCGACGGACGGGGTGGAGCGGGGCGTGCTGGAGCCCGGCGAGGGGGTCCTGGACGTCGCCGGCCTCGCCCATGGTGTGCACACCCTGGTGTTCTCCGCGCGCACGACGCTGTCGCGGACCGCCACCGTCGAGGTGCCCGTCACCCTCGACCACGAAGGCCCGGCCGTGCTGCTCGGGGCGGTCTCCCGCCGTGTGGAGCAGGGCCACACGCTGCCCGTGTTCCTCTCCGCCGACGAGCCGGCCGAGCTGCGGCTCGTGTTCCTCGACCGCGAGCGGCCCCTCTACCCCGTGGAGGGCGGCCAGCGCGCGCTGGTCGGGGTCCCGATCCGCACGGAGCCAGGCCCCCACCCGCTCGTCGTGGAGGCGGTGGACGCGCTCGGGAACACCTCCCGCTGGACCGCGTCGGTGGAGGTGGAGCCGGTGGACTGGCCGTTCACGGGCAAGCTCCCGCTGTCGAAGAAAACGGCCGAGGTCGCCCAGCCCGACGTGGAGCGCATGCGGGCGGAGCGGGACCCCGTGTACGCCGAGGACCTCCCGGAAGCGCGCTGGGACGGGCCCGCGACGCTGCCCGTGGAGGGCACGCACACCTCGGCCTTCGGCACCTACCGCGAGTATCCGGACGGTCGGCGCAGCCACCACGACGCCGAGGACATCGCCCGGAAGCCCGGCGTGCCCGTGCTCGCCGCGATGCCCGGCACGGTGCGCCTCGCGCGGATGCAGGCCGTGCACGGCAACGCCGTCCTCCTGGCCCACGGGCAGGGCGTCGTGAGCCTCTACAGCCACCTCCAGGCGCTGGGCGTGGAGGAGGGTCGGGAGGTCGCGCGCGGCGACACCCTCGGGCTGCTCGGGAGCACCGGCAGGTCCACCGGTCCCCACCTGCACTGGGGCATCGTGGTGGACGAGGTCCCCGTGGACCCCATGCAGTGGCTCACCACCGACTTCCACGACGCCGGGGGCTACGCCCCCATGGAGGCTGCACCCTGACCGACAGCCGACGACGCCTGCTGGATGCCGTCACCCACGTCCTCGCCGACGGAGGGGTCGCGCGCCTCTCGCTCCGCAGGGTGGCTGCGAGGGCCGGCCTGTCCCACGCGGCCCCGGGCGTGCTCTTCGGCGACCGGGCGGGGCTCCTCACGGCCTTCGCCGCCGAGGGCTTCGATGCGTTGGGCGAGGCCATGCAGGGATCCGTGGTGCCGGGCAGGTCCGGTCGCGAGACGCTGGCTGCCGTGGGGCGGGCCTATGTCGCCTTCGCCCTCGAGCACCCCGAGCGCTTCGAGATCATGTTCCGCCAGGACCTCCTCCACGCGCGCGACGAGGGGTACCGGGCGGCGGCCGACCGCGCGAGCGGCCCGCTGCAGGAAGCCATCCGGCGCTGTGTGGCCGACGGGGCCATCGAGCCCGCGCAGGCCCAGGACGCGATGCTGGCAGCCTGGACCCTCGTGCACGGCCTGGTCGCGCTCTGGCGCAGCAAGCACCTCGTGGGTCGGGTGACGCCCGCGGATCCGGATGTGCTGGCGGATCGGATCACGCGCCTGTACGCCGGCCTCCTCCGACCGCAGTAGCCGTCAGAAGGGCGGTGGCTCGTCCTCTTCGGCGGGATCTGCGGCCAGGGTGCACTTCCGCGCGTCCACCCAGCGCGTCTCGCCGTCGTCGCACCGCACGCCGACCCGGAAGCCGTTGCCCGACTTCGCGGGCCCCGACCAGAACACCTCGCCCTCGTGGGCCTCTCCGTCCTCCTCGAAGGCCACGCGCGCACCCTTCTCGGGCGGCTCGATCTCCGGCGCCTCCTCCTCGGTGACCTCGCAGTTCTTCCCGGCGGTCCAGTACGTCTCGCCGTCGTCACCCTCGATCCCGAGCCGCTGGCCGTCTCCGTAGGGGTTGTCGCCCACCCAGAACACCGTGCCCACCGTGCCGATCGGGACCTTCCGGCCCCGGACCACCTTCACGCGTGCACCCTTCTCCATGGATCCTCCCCGTCCCCTGTATACTGACGGCGGCACGGCAGGAGACGACATGGACATCCGCTACGCGCTGATCGGCGCGCTGGTGCTCCCCTGCTCGGCGGCCGCGATCGAGCCGCGCGTGGCGCTCTCGCTCGGCTACACCTTCGGTGCCGGCTCCAACCTGGGCCAGAACCTGTCGTTGGGTCTGGGCGGCGCCACCAACCTCCCGCCCCACGAGCCCTGGCGGGACGACCTGCGCGGCTCCTTCGGCGCGTTCGGGGACGTGCGCGTCTCCTTCGACGGTGCCTACCGCATCGGGGTCGGCGCCCTCGGTGCCGTGGAGGTCGGGGGCAACTGCGGTGCCTACCTCTCCAGCGGTGGTGAGCTCGGACTCGCGATCCTCCACGGCGGACGGCTCGGTCTTCACGTGGGTGCCGAGGGGGTGCTCGGACCGCTGCAGGCCCGGACCTTCGGCGCGATCCGCCCCCCGGGTGCCGCTGCCCGCGACGTGGCGCCCCTCAGGCTCAACCCCGAGCGCTCCACCCGGCCCGCCGGGGTCACCGTGGCCGGGGCGCTCGCCCTCGGCACCCAGCTCCTCTGCACGATGGACGGTCGGCCCCTGCGCGCGCCCGACGGCTCCATCGTGGTCCCCGAAGCAACCGGCGACCCCACCCGCTGGCTCGAGAGCGCCATCGCCGAGCACAGCGCCGTGGGCGCCTTCGTGGACCTCGCGAGCCGTCTCCACGCGCTCGGTGCCCCCGATGCCCTCGTGGGACGCGCGCTGCACGCGGCAGCGGAGGAAGCCGGTCACGCGGTGATGGCCTACCTCCGGGCGGGCACCCGGAGGATCGCGCCGCTCGCCCTCCCCCACCGTCCCGTGCTGAACCGGCGCTCCGAGCTCGTGCGGATCGCCCACGAGGCCCTGTTCGACGGCGTGATCAACGAAGCCGCCTCGGCGGAGGAGGTCGCCGCCCGGCGCGACGCGACCCGGGACGACGCGGAGGCCCGCCAGCTCGACGTCGTGGTGCTGGAGGAGCGCACCCACGTCCGCCTGAACGAGGACGTCTACCGCTGGGCGCGCCGGGAGCTCCGGGCCGCGTGACCGCGGAGCCCTCGGGGATCCTGTAGGATCACCGGACCGGAGGCTCCATGGACGTCCGCTACGCCCTCATCGGCGCGCTCGTGCTCCCCGCAGGCGCCTGGGCGCTCACCCCACGCGTGGGGCTCGACCTCGGCGTCACCCTCGGGGGCTCCGGGGGCGCGTGGCGCCTTCGGCGATGTCCGCCTCGACGAGGCCCGCCACATCGACGTCGTGGTGCGCGAGGAGCACGCACATCCGCGTCGACGAGGACGTCCTGCGCTGGGCCCGCCAGGAGCTCCGCGCCGCCTGACGCTGTCCGCGGGCGGGTGCTCCGCCCGAGTCACGTCAGGCCGAAGCGCCCACCACGACCACCGTGACGTTGTCCTCGGTGCCGTGCTTGATCGCCTCGTCGACCAGCACGTTCGCCAGGAGATCGAGCGGGGTGTCGTCGATGATCTTCTGGATGACGGAGTCCTCCATGGGGTCCGTCATCCCGTCGCTGCAGAGCACGAAGATGTCGCCGGGCTCCACGACCCGCGTGGTGGTGTCCGGCTCCACGGGCCCGTGGTAGCCCACCGACTGCGTGAGGATGTGCTTGTTGGGCATCTCGCGCGCGAGCTTCGGCGACAACCGGCCCGCGTCGATCTCCAGCTGCACCACCGTGTGGTCGCGGGTGAGCCGGATGAGCCGGCCCTCGCGGTACAGGTACGCGCGGGAGTCGCCCACGTGGGCCAGGTGGGCCTGCTCGCCGTCGATCACCAGCACCACGAGGGTGGTGCCCATCCCCTTGGTCTCGGGGCGGGCGTCCGCCTCGCGCCGGATCCGGATGGACGCCTGGTTCATCGCGTAGCGGAGCCGCTCGCGCAGGACGTCGGCGGGGTCGTCCGTCTCGTGCTCGCGCACCAGGCGGGTCTCGTCGGGGTCGGGCGCCCCCACGAGGGTCTCGTGGACCGCCTCGACCGCCATGGCGCTCGCCACCTCGCCGGCCGCGTGGCCACCCATGCCGTCCGCGACCACGAAGACGCCCGCCTCCAGGTCGATCAGCATCGAATCTTCGTTGTGTTCGCGAACCGGGCCAGTGTCCGTGTGCGCGTACGCTTCGAGATGCATCCGTCCTCCGGGCCCCCTGGGGCCTTCCCCGCAATATAGAGTGTGCGCGGCCCCGACGGAAGGAGACAGCGGCGTGTCCTCGCCCCTCGATCACCACGACGACCCACTGGCCGCGCAAAACCCGGCAGACCTCTCGGGCGCGGATCCCGAGCCCGGCGCGCGCATCGGTGCGTACGAAGTGGTGCGCGCAGTCGCGCGGGGCGGCATGGCGACCGTGCTCGAGGTGCGCGACACCCGCAACGAGCAGCGGCTCGCGCTCAAGCTCCTGCTGCCCCTCGCCCACGCCGACGAGGCGCGCTCGCGCTTCCGCCGCGAGTTCCGCGCGCTGTCGCGCCTCAACCACCCGAACGTCCTCCGCGTGCACGAGTGGGGCCTCATCGGCGACCGTCCGTGGTTCAGCATGGAGCTCGTGGGCGGGCGCGACCTGCGCGACGAGCTCGGGCACCTCGCGGCGCTCCAGCCGGAGGACCGCTTCGCCCGCGTGGAGCTCATCCTCAAGCAGGTCACCCGCGCGCTCGCGTACATCCACGAGCGCGGCATGGTCCACCGCGACGTCACGCCCGGCAACATCATGGTCCTGCCCGACGGCACGGCGAAGATCATGGACTTCGGCGTGGTGAAGGAGATGGGGGCAGACCTCACGGCCGTCGGCGAGGTCATCGGCACCGTGGCCTGGATGGCCCCCGAGCAGATCACGTCCACCGACCTCGACGCCCGGGCGGACCTCTACTCCCTCGGGTGTGTGCTCTACCTGCTGCTCACCGGGAAGCGCCCGTTCAGCGCGCACACCATCCACGGCTTCATGGAGAAGCACCTCCACGAGGTGCCCGTCCCGCCCCGCCAGGTGGACCCCCTGGTCCCGGCCCACCTGGACGCGATCTGCAACCGGCTCCTCCAGAAGAAGCCGGCCGACCGCTACGCGAGCGCCACCCACCTCCTGCACGTGCTCGGCGATCCCACGGACGCGCTCGACATGGACGAGTGGCCGCCACGCACGGTGGGCCGGGGGCCACTGCGCGCGCGCATGCGCGACACCCTCGACGACGTCGAGCAGCACGGGCTCGGCGGCGCCATCCTGATCACGGGGGCGAACGGCCAGGGCAAGACCCGCCTGCTCGAGGCCGGCCTCAACTACGCCCGGCGCCTGGGCCTGCGGGTGGCGCGCGGTCGCTCGCGGCGGGAGGACCGCCCCTTCGGCGCCTTCTTCGGCATCTACGAGAAGCTCGAGCGCCCGGTGCCCGTGCCGCTGCTCGACCAGGTCTTCCGCGGCGAGACCCCGCCCGAGCGCTACCCCGTGCTGGCGGCCTTCCGCGACCTGCTGCTCGCGAACGCGCCCGTGGTCGTGGCCCTCGACGACCTCGAGCACGCGGACGCCGCCACCGTCGAGCTGCTCACCTACCTGATCCGCAACACCCTGGAGCTCGCGAGCGAGCCCGTGGTGTTCCTGCTCTCCCACGAGGCCCCCGAGGAGCACGTGCTCCGCGAGGTGGGCGCGCTGCCGCCCGTGCACACCGAGACCCTGGAGCCCCTCGGTGCCTCCGAGGTCGAGGAGCTGGTCGTGAGCGTGCTGGGCAACGGCACCGCCTCGCTGGCCCTGGCGGGCCGGATCCACGCCGAGAGCTCGGGATCGCCGGCCTTCATCGCGGACATGCTGCGCGGCCTGCTCGACGACGGGCTCATCGTGCGCAACGACGATCGCTACGAGATCGTCGTGGACGCCGCGGAGATCACGCGGTCGCGCCTGCCCATGCCGGCGTCCCTGCGCCAGGCGCTCAAGGAGCGCATCGCGCCGCTCTCCGCGGAGGCCCTCGAGGTCGGGCGCGTCATCGCGCTGGCCCGCCGCCGCATCGATCTCGACGTGCTCGTGGAGGTGGTGGACCTCGACGAGGACGAGGCCATGGAGGGTCTCGACGAGCTGGTGGACGCGCAGATCGTCGTGGAGGACCGCGACGCGGACGTCGAGCGGGTGGAGCTCTCGCACAGCCGCTTCCACGACGTGCTGCTGGAGTCCCTCACGGCCGAGGCGCGCGCGGGGCTCCACCGCCGGATGGGCGAGGCCCTCGAGCGCCACTACCGCGGGCGACTGGGGCCCCGGGTGGAGGAGCTCGCGTTCCACTTCCAGGCCGCGGGGCTCGCCACCAAGGCGTACGCGTTCCTGCAGCTCTCCATCGAGCGGCACGTGCGCCAGAGCCTGTTCGGCGAGGCCATGGCGCTCATCGGGCGCGCCCTCGAGATCGAGCCCACGGCGCGGCCCTACCTCCTGCTGGACGACGCGGACACCCAGCTCGTGCAGCTCTTCCTGCAGCGGTCCATGGCGGAGCACGCCGTGGGGCAGACCGCCGCCGCCCTCGCGAGCCTGCGCGAGGCCGAGAAGCTCGCGGACGTGGTGGGCGAGCCGGGCCTCCAGTCCCGCGTGGCCACCGAGCTCGGCACCCGGCTGCGCGGGAAGGGCGAGCACGGCGAGGGCCTCCGGCAGCTCGAGCGCGCGGTCGACAAGGCGCGGGAGGCCGGCGACCAGACGCTGCTCCCGGGGCCGCTGTACCACCAGGGCTCCCACGCCTGGATGTCGGGCGACCTCGACCGGGCGCTCGGCCTCTGGCGGGAGTCGCTGTCGATCGCCACCACCGTGGGCGACGAGCGGAACGCCGCCTGGGCCAACAACGGCCTCGGCATCGGGCACACCTGCGCGGGCGACAGCCTCTCGGGCCGCAAGCACTTCGAGCAGTCCGCCCGGCAGATGGAGGCGCTCGGCATGGTCGGCCCGCTGTCGATCATCCGCTGCAACCTCGCCGAGGTGTACCTGTCCACGGGCATCCTCCGCAAAGCCCTCGACCAGATCGACCGCGCGGTGGCCCAGTCCCGCGAGGTCGGCCACGTGCACGGGGTCGCGGTGGGCCTGATGTGGCGGGCCAACGCCTTCCGGGTGCTGCGCAGGATGGACGACGCGTCCCGCACGATCTCCGACACCCTGAAGTACTGCCGGCACCACGGCATCGCCCCCGACGAGCTCTCGGCGCTGCTCGTGAAGGTCGAGCTCTCCCTCGACAGCGACCGTCCCGACGAGGCCCTCGAGGCCCTGGAGCGCGCGCGTCCCCTGCTCGATCGGTACGACAACGAGGGCCAGCGGCACCTCGTGGACGCCTGGCACGCCGTGGCCCTCGCCAAGCTCGGTCGCGAGGAGGAGGCCGCCGCGGTGCTCGCGGGCAAGCAGCCGCCCCAGGAGCCCTGGCAGAACACCCAGGTGCGCACCGACCTCGCGTGGGCCCAGGCCTTCCGCCTGCTCGGTCGTCGCGAGGAGGCTCTCGCCCTGCTGGAGCGCGCCAGCGACTCCGCGGAGCGCATCGGCTACCGGCTCTACCAGCTCCTCGTGCGGCAGGAGCTCTTCGAGCTCGCGGACGGTGAAGAGGCCGCCCGGCACGCCCGGATCGCGAACAGCCTGGCGCGGTCCCTCGCCGCCAACCTGCCCCGGGAGGACGGCAAGACCTTCCTGGCCCGCGGGTGGGGAGAGGCATGAGCGGGCTCGGACGTCACCCGGACGTCGGCGACAAGCTCGGCCGCTACACCCTCGACGCCCCGCTCGGGGCGGGCGGCATGGCGTCGGTCTTCCGGGCGATCGACCCCCACGGCGACCCCTACGCCGTGAAGGTGCTCAACCCGGCCCGGGTGCTTCCCGAGGACGTGAAGCGCTTCCAGCGCGAGTTCAAGGCGCTCTCGCGCATGGACCACCCGAACATCGTGCGCGTCTACGAGTCGGGGGTCCACGAGGGATACCCGTGGATCGCGATGGAGCTCGTGGACGGCGGTGACCTCGAGGGGCTCATCGACCGCTGGAAGGCGAACCCCCCGCCCGACCGGTTCGAGCGCATCGAGGCCCTGCTCGTGCAGCTCTGCAAGGCGCTGCAGTACGTGCACGACCGGCGTCTCATCCACCGCGACATCAAGCCGAGCAACGTGCTCCTCACCCCGGACGGCGTGCCGCGCCTCTCGGACTTCGGGGTCGTGAAGGGCGGTGCGGACGGCACCACGCACATCACCCAGCTCACGATGGCCGGTCGGCTCGTCGGCACCGTCGCGTTCATGGCGCCCGAGCTCATCACGAGCGACGAGGACGCCGACGCGCGGGCGGACCTCTACAGCCTCGGCGCGATGCTCTACCTGATGCTCTGCTTCCGGCGGCCCATCGAGGCGAAGAGCGTCGCGGGCTACCTGGCGCGGCACCTCACCGAGATCCCGGTGCCGCCGGGTCAGCTCGACCCCGACGTGCCGCCGGTGCTCGAGCGGGTCGCGATGCGGCTGCTCCAGAAGGACCGCGCCCACCGCTACGCCAGCGCCAGCGCCGTGCTCGCCGCCCTCGGTGGCGAGGCCAAGGCCACCCGGCCCACCCTCCAGGGCCGCGAGCGCGAGCTCCAGGGCTGGTCCCGCCGCGTCGGGGCCCTCGTGGACGGTGCCGGGGGCTGCGTGGTGCTCAACGGCGCCGAGGGCACCGGGAAGTCCCACCTCATGACGGTGATGGTGGAGGCCGCCGACGCGAGCTCGGTGAAGGTGCTCTACACGTCCGGGTGGGACGACGACCCGCTCGAGACCCTCGCCACCCAGGTGGGCCTCGACCCCGAGGGGTCCATCGGGGGCGCGCTGGGCCGGGCGATCCTCGCCACCCTCCTGCCGGGCCCGGCCGTGCTGGCGATCGACGACCTCGACCGCGCCCCGCGCCGCACCATCGACGCCCTCGCCCGCACCCTCCGCCAGCTCATCAGCCAGGAGGGCCAGCCGATCCTCCTGCTCGCCTCGGCGCGCAGCCTGGACGCGATCAGCGACCTCGTGACGGGCACCGCCACGGGCATGCCGGCGGACCTCATCCCCGTGGGCCCGGTCGACTCCCGGGCCGCCGTGTCGATGATGCGCGACCGCGGCATCCTCGGTGCGGCCGCGAGCGTGCTCGGGCGCCGGCTGCACACCTCGTACGGGGGCGTGCCCGGCCCCATGCTCGACCAGCTCGACGCCCTCCTCCGCGACGGCTGGTTCACGGGCGGCGCCGAGCGCCTCGAGCTGGCGCGGTCGATGACCGAGCTCCGCCAGGGCGAGCTCCCCGTGCCCCAGCAGCTCGCGGACGCCCTCCTGGCCCGTCTGGAGCGGGTGCGGAACCGCGAGCGTGAGATCCTCGAGCTCCTCGCGGTCGTCGACCGTCCCGCCGGGGCCTCGTTGCTCGCGCGCTGCACGGACGATCCGGGCACCGCCCGCACCCTCGACGAGCTGGTGGGCGAGCGGTGGCTCGAGCTCGGTGAGGACGAGACCGCCGAGACCTTCACCTTCCGGGACCCCATCGCGGCCCGCGTGCTCCGCGGTGCCCTCGATCCCGCGCGGCGCCAGGAGCTCCACGGCATCGTGGCGGGCGCGCTCGGCGGGAGGCGGCGGCGGGCGACGGCCAACCTGGAGGTCGCCCAGCACCTCGACGCCGCGGGGCGTCCGGCGGAGGCGTACCCGATCTACGTCGCGGCCGCCAAGCGCTCGGCGAAGCGGGACGGACTGCCCCTCGAGGTGCTCGACGTGTGCGAGCGGGCGGACGCCATCCGGGAGGCCGTGGAGCCCTCCCTGCCCCAGCCCGAGGCCATGGCGCTGCGGGAGGAGCTCAAGGCGCTCGAGGGCCGCGCGCGGCTGGCGCGGCAGGACTGGCAGGGGGCGCTCACGGCCCTGAAGCTCGGGCTCTCCACGGCGCGGTCCAACGGATCCGACGGTGAGGCTGCGCTCCTCGCGGACCTGGGTCGCGCGTGGTTCCGGCTCGGCGACCGGCGGCGGGCCCAGCCGGCGCTGGAGGAGGCCCTCGAGAAGCTCGAGCCGTCGGACGCGAGCTGGGCCCCCGGGATGCGGGCGCTGGGCGACATCCTGCTCACGGGCGGGCAGTACGACGCCGCGGAGGCCCGGGTGAGCGCGGCGCTGGAGCGGGCCCTGGAGGTGGCCGACCGCGACGGGGAGGCCCGGGCGCGGCGGGGCCTGGCCCACGTGCGGGTGTTCCAGGGACGGTTGCCGGAGGCCGCCCAGCTCCTCGACGAGGCCGACGACCTGCTGGCGCTCGATGGCGACGCCCAGGTGCGGGCGGCCGTGCTCTCGCGGGCCATCGAGGTCGCGAACATGACCGGGCACTGGGGCAACGCGGTGCGGCGGGCGGAGCAGCTCGTGGACGTCGCGCGCCGCCGGGAGCTCTCGGCGCGGCTGCCGGACGCCTACAGCCTGCTGGCGCTGGCGCTGCTCGCCATCGGGGCCACCGACGAGGCCCTCGACGCCGCGAGCCAGGCGCGGGTGTTCGCCAAGGCCCATCGGTCGCGGGTGGAGCCCCAGCTCCGCACGGCCCGGGCGCTCCTCGACCTCGGGCGCCACGCGGAGGCCGAGGAGGTGCTGCCCGAGCGCGGCACCCTGCCCGACTCCGGCATCGACGACCCGCCCGGGCTCCACGCGGCCCTGCGGGCGCGCATCCTGGCCCCGGAGAACCCGACGGAGGCGAGGGATCTGGCCATCTGGGCCCTGAAGCGCCCGCCGCCGATGCTCTCGTTCCGGGCGGCCATCGTGGCGCTCGACGCGAGCAAGGCGCTGCTCGAGGTGGGCCAGACGAGCACGGCCCGCAAGGCCGCGAAGCGGGGCCTGAAGTGCCTCCAGGGTCTTGGGGCCGACGGTCTGCGCCTGGAGGTGCTCCTCGCCCTCCAGAGGGCCGAGCCCGACGCGCGGGTGCAGGAGGCCATCGCCCAGGTGGCCGGGCGGGTGGCCGGGCGGCTCGCGGGGCCGGCCCTCGACACCTTCCAGAAGCGGGACGCGGTCCGCGCAGCCCTGGGGTGAGGGGGGTCCGGCCTCCCGGACGGCTCACTCCACGCGGACGAGGTCACCCTCCACGTACTGCCACAGCGTGGACTCCCGGGGCTTCTGCGCCGGGACGACGAAGAGCACCCGCGATCCGCCGTCCGCGCTCGCGAGCTCCTCGAGCGCCGGGAGCAGCGCCGGCGGTGCCAGGGTCTTCGGCGCCCCGGTGGAGAGAGCGGGGAGCAGCCCACCTGCCTGCGTCCAGGGCACCACCCGGGTGTACCCCATGACCCGCATCTGAACCTGCTTCAGCACCTTGTCCTCCTTCTCCGCGGGGGCCACGAAGACGAGCCGGGTCTCCGTCGGCCGGACGGACTCCCGCAGCTCGTCCACGCGCTCCCGGGTCTCCGCCTCCGCTTCTGCCGTCATCTCGTGTCTGCCCGCCAGGGCGGCCGCCATCCACAACATCCACACCTCCTGGAACACCAGACGCATGGGATCGCCGGAAGGTTGCAGGGTGTGCGTCGGGTGTATGCTGCTTGCTGGAGAGTCCCTGATGCTGTCGTTGCTCCTGGCCTGCGCTGGAGATGTCGAGGGCACCTCGCGCATCGAGGTGGCGTGGGAGATCTTCGACGCCGGCGAGGTGGTGGGCTGCCCGTCCGGTTGGGCGGTACGAGCCCGCATCGAGCCCGACGTGGACGAGCGTTTCGCGTGTGACGCGGGCACCGGGCTCCTCGACCCGGCGCCCCTCGGTCTGCTCGACGTCCGGGTGGACCTCCTCGATGCATCCGACGCCATCGTCGACACCGAGATCGTCGGCGTAGGACCGATGGGCGATGGCGGAGAGGCCCAGGCGTTCGCGAGCTTCGTGCTCCCGGAGGGATGACCCGGGGTGTCCGTCAGCCCGGTAGCCAGCCCACGTACACGTCGGCCACGACGGTGTCGGGGAGCGTGGCTGTACCGCCCTCGGCGTCCTCGAGCGTCACGCCGAGCAGCTCGAGGGTCGCCATGCCGCCGAAGTCCCACGGCTCCACGGGGCGGCCCGAGGGCACCACCGTCACGGTGAGCGAGCCGGAGACGGCGACCGCCTCGCCGTCCACGGTCGGTTCCCGTCCAGGCTCGACCACATCGCTGCAGTGCAGGTAGACCAGGTCGTCACCCCACCGGGCCACGATCGAGACGGCCGGATCGGGCAACGCGTAGGTGCGCGACAGCGCCTGGCCGGCGTTCGCGGCGTCCCAGGCGAGGTCGTCGGAGACCGTGAGGAAGAGGGCGTGGGTGGCGCTCTCGTCGTGCACGACCACCTGGATGTCGCCGCAGCCAGACGTCTGGGAAGAAGCCGAGGCGGCCACGTCGACGGTATCCTGGAGGGGATCGCCCTCCTCGCCGGAACAAGCGACGACGGAGAGCACCAGGGAGACGAGGACCAGGGTTCGCATGTCGACCTCCAACTGCTCCCAACGTGCCGCGTCCGGGGGCGGCGCACTACCCCGGTTCCGCACTCTCCGTGGGTCGGAAGTGCCCGTAGTCGTGCAGCGCTGCAGGATGGTCAACCCGGCCCAGCACCGAACCACTCGGGAAGCGCGTCCGCGAAGGCGTCCCAGACCACGCGTACCACGGCCGAGCCGAGCAGGTCGGGGTGGGTGACGAGCCACACGGGGTACTCCTGGAACGGCGGCAGCACCTGCACGAGCCCGGGGTCGCGGTCCGCGATCGACGTGACCAGCGCACCGATGCCGAGCCCTGCGCGCGCGTAGCGGAGGGTCACGCCGAAGCTGTCGGTGCGGTGGCGACAGGTGTCGAGATCGAAGCCCATCTCCCGGGCCGCCCGCACGAACAGGGGGTCGCGGTCTGGACCGAGCAGCGGGAAGCGCGGCAGGTCCTCGAAGGACGCGGGCCGCCCGACGCGCGCCACCAGATCCGGGGATGCGTAGAAGGCCGTGCCCGACGTGCCCACCCGCCGCGCTACGAGCCGCGCTCCGCGGGGCTGGAACATCCGGATGGCCACGTCCGCCTCGCGCCGATCGAGGTCGGACGCGTGGGCGTCCACCACGACGTCCACCGCGACCCCGGGATGACGCCCGCCCAGCGCGAGCAGGATGGGCGGCAGGACCTCCATGGCGACAGGCTCGGTGCAGCTCACGCGCACCCGGCCGACGAGCGCCTCCCGACGTCCGGACAGCGCGCGTCGCAGGCCGTCCACCTCCGATGCGATGTGCTCGGCGCGGTCGACGACCATCCGGCCCTCCGCCGTGAGCTCGACACCCCGGGCGTGGCGCACCGCGAGCACGGTGCCCAGAGCGTCCTCCAGCGCCCGGAGCCGGCGGCCCAGCGTGGGCTGCGAGATGCCGAGCCGCGCGGCGGCCCCCCGGAGCGAGCCGACCTCCGCGACCGCCAGGAGGGCCTGGAGCGCGTCCCAGTCCACGAGTGATTCATCCATGAATCGAGCATAGCCGATCTGTTCACTGGTGGTGCGGTCGCGAACCGGTGACCCTGTCTCCAGGAGGTCGTCATGCAGCTCACCATCCTCGGGATCACCGGAGGCGTCGGGGACGCCGTCGCCACCGCCGCGCTCGCGGCGGGTCACACCGTGCGGGCCCTGGTCCGCGACACCACCCGGGTCGCGCCGCGGCCCGGGCTCACACTCGTGGAGGGCGACGCGCGCGTGCCCGCGGACCTCCAGGCGGCCATGGAGGGCAGCGAGGTCGTCCTGCACGCGCTGAACCTCCCCTACCCCGACTGGGACCCCGGCATGATCGAGCTGACGCGGGCCGTGCTCGCCGCCGCCGAGCGTGCGGGGGCGACGGTGCTCTTCCCGGGCAACGTCTACAACTTCGGGGGCGACTTCAGCCGCCCGCTCACGGAGGACGCCTCGCGCGACTGCCCGAGCCGGAAGGGTGCGATCCGCAACCGCCTGGAGGCCATGCTGGACGAAGCGCCCGTGCAGACGGTCGTGCTCCGCATGGGCGACTTCTTCGGCGGCATCGGCGAGAGCACGTGGATGTACCACCTGACGTCGGGCACGCGGACAGGGGGGGCCATCCAGTACCCGGCCGCCCGCGACATCCCGCACGCCTGGACCTTCCTGCCGGACGCCGCGAAGACCCTCGTGATCCTGGCCGAGCGCCGCGCCGAGCTGCCGGCCCACGCGAGCTTCAACTTCGCGGGCCACGTGGTGGAAGGAGACCGCTTCGTGGCGGCGGTCCGCGCGGCCCTCGGCGACCCGGACCGGCGCACGAAGGGCTTCCCGTGGATGTGGATGCACCTCGCCCGCCCGTTCGTGCCGATGGTCCGCGAGCTGTTCGAGATGCGGTACCTCTGGGAGCAGCCGGTCCGGATGGACGGAGGCCGCCTGGAGGCCTTCCTCGGCGACGTGCCCCACACGCCGTACGAGCAGGCCGTCGCGGAAGCCCTGGCCTGACGGGGCTTCAGGGGCTCGTGCGGACCCGGAGCGGATCGTCGATGCTGTAGACCGCACCCGCGCGGGTGGGCCCATCGCTCTCCGCGCCCACCAGGAGCTCGAGGTGGCCGTCGCCATCCACGTCGAAGCTCGCGAGCGCGATCCCGAAGCGGTCTTCGAGGTGCGGGGTGTCCCAGACCACCGCGTCGTCCAGCGAAGCCCAGATCGGTCACGGGAGACGCGAGCATCCGCGTGGACTCCCCCACGATGCAGAGGTCGTCGTGCCCATCGCCCGAGACGTCTCCGCAGGGGACGGGAAGGCGCGGGGTGTCGTAGGTGGCGCCCAGGATCGCGACGTCGTCCCCGGGCAGCCCCTGGATCGGGTCACCCACCACGCGCTGCCCCTCGGGGAGCGCATCGATGAGGTAGAGTCCGTGGTAGCCGGGGCTCGCGAGCACCCCGCCGCTCATCGGGTGGGCGGAATCACTTCGAAGCGAAGATCGCCTCCGGTTCTGACGACCAGAGCGCGATTGACGAGGTCGACCTCGCCGGCAAGCTCCTCGAGGACCCGTTCCAGCACCTCGAGCTGTGCCACCCTTCCCAGCGATCCATCCTCGATGAGGACGAGTCCCACGTGAACCTCCGCGCAGGAGGCGAGCTTTCGGAAGTCTCCGATGTTCGCCGTCACCAGGACCCGGTCCTCCAGGAGAGCACGGGCGAACACCTCGGGGTCACTCTGGCCGAGGATGCCCCGATCGCGGATGTGCACCACATCGTGCCCATGCTTGCGAAGCTGGACCGCCGCCCAGGGTGAGATGTTCTCATCCAGGAGCAGCTTGTGCACGTGGCCGTCCAACCCTCGGATACGCTGTGGTGTAGAGCGCGGCGAAGTCGAGATCCGCACCCGTCAGGTAGGGATAGTCCTCGAGGAGCTCGTCCCGCGACACGCCGTTGCGCAAGGCTTCACCGACCCGTCGGACCGCCAGACGAGAACCGGGGAATGCCGGCTCGCCCGCGAGGACCGAGTCCGTGATCGTCAGGCCGGCCTTCCAGGCATCGAAAGAACCGATCCGTTCGTCGACCGTCCGTTCGATCGTCGCGAGGTCCAGGGTCCACCCCGTCCCCAGCTCGACGGTCTGCCGACGTCCTCGCAGGGCCCCCTCGATCATGCTGTGCAAGCGCCGCCTCTCCCTCGTGCCCAGCTCGAGGGCGAACAGCGCGCGCGCCATGAAGTAGATGACGTCTTCCTGGCCGAAGCGGGGCGGCGACTCGGCAGTGACCACGCCCTGCTCCAGGTCCTTTCGGACGAGACGCTCGTCCAGGCCCGTGATGGCGGCGACCTCGTTCGGGGTGAGCGCGTACAAGAAGTCCTCCCTGTGGAGGGAGGACTATCATGCGAGGAGCACGAACACCAGGAAGGCCAGCGAGACGTACCCGTTGAGGTCGAAGAAGGCCTTGTCGATGCGGGACAGGTCGTCCGGCTTCACGATGGCGTGCTCGTAGGCCAGCACGGCACCGATCACCACGAAGCCCACCCAGTAGGCCGGACCCAGCGCGATGGCCGCGGGGAGGGCCGCCAGGGCGCCCATGGTGACGACGTGCAGCACCGCGGAGACCCCGAGCGCCCCGCGGATGCCGAGGGCCGCCGGGATGCTGTGCAGACCGTTCTCCGCGTCGAAGGCCTGGTCCTGGGTGGCATAGAGGATGTCGAAGCCGGCCACCCAGGTGGCCACCGCAAGCGAGAGCAGTGCAGGCACCGCCCCGTAGCCGTCGGTCAGCGCGATCCACACCGCCGTGGGTGCGAGAGCGAGCGACATGCCGAGCCAGAGGTGGCAGAAGGCCGTGAACCGCTTCATGAGCGAGTAGCCCCACACCACCCCGATCGCGACGGGCGACAGCCAGAGTGTCGTGGTGCCCAGCAACCCGGAGAACAGCACGAACAGGGCCGCGCTGCCGAGCGTGAAGCCCCAGGCCGCCCCGACCGAGATCTGGCCGCTCGGGATCTCCCGGCTCGCCGTGCGCGGGTTGGCCGCGTCGATGTCGCGGTCGACGATGCGGTTGAACCCCATGGCGCTGCTCCGCGCGGTGATCATGCAGAGCACGATCCACACGATCTGGAGCAGGGTGACCTCGACCTGGCGGGAGGCCAGCCACGCGGCCGCCAACGCGAACGGCATCGCGAAGATGCTGTGCGAGAGCTTGATCATCTTGCTGTAGGTGACCACCGCGCTGCTCATGCCGTCCCTCCGGGCCTCACGGCCCACTCGCGCGCCTCCCATGGGCGCTCCGGATGCACGCGCAGCACCCCGGGCTCCCGACCCACCTCCAGACGCCCGGCCCACGGGAGGCGGAAGGCGTCCGCACCCCCTGCGGTGGCCGCGTGCAGCCAGACCGCGAGCGGCACGTCCGGGGCGAGCCCCACGAGGGCCTGCACCTCGCCGAGCACGTCCGGATCGGGGCTGCTGGCCAGGGAGTCCGTGCCGAGGGCGAGCTGCACGCCGTCCGCCACGAGACCCGCGAGATCGGGGGTCCGTCCGGAGATGTGCAGGTTGGAGCGCACGCAGAGCACCAGTGGCAGCCCGAGGCGCACGAGGCTCCGGCGATGCCCGCCGTCGAAGAGCACCCCGTGCACCAGCACCACGTCGTGGGCGAGCCCGAGCCGCTCGAGGTGCGTGAGCTCGTCGGTGCCGGGCGGCTCCCAGGCGGACAGGTCGACCCCCCGGGCGCGCAGAGCGTCCGCGAGCGGGCCCCCGCCGTCCCGCAGGAAGCGCGCGTGATCCGCGTCCTCCGCGATGTGCAGGGAGGCCGGGTGGCCGAGCCCCTCGGCGTGGAGCGCGGCCTCCAGGAGCGCAGGGTGCATCGAGTACACCGCGTGGGGCGTCGTGCGCTCCACCACCCGACCCACGCGGCGCGGCGGGGTGCTCGCCCGGGCATGCAGGGCGGGCTGGAGCGTGGGCGTGAGCCCGAGCACCTCGCGCAGCACCAGGCCCCCGAGGCCCGCGGAGACGAGCGCATCGAGGGTGGACGGACCTCCGCAGACGTCGACGACGGCGGCCGTGCCCGTCTCCAGCAGGGAGCGCGCGACCTGCCCGGCATGGGCCGGCCCATCGGCGGCCTGCAGCGCGGACAGCGACGCCATCCACGGCCCGAACCCCGCACCCCCGGGCACCCGGCCGTGGGCCCAGGCGAGCTCGAGGTGGGTGTGGGCGTTCACCAGGCCCGGCAGGAGCAGGCCCTCGGGGGTGGGGTCGGCCGGGGCCCAGGGGCGGACCTCCGCGATCCGCCCGCCCTCGACGGTGACCGTGGTGGGACCCGCGATGCGCCCGTCGAGCAGGGCGCCCTCGCCGCTGACGCGCATCAGCCCCGGAGGTCCGCGCGCATCGGCCGGCGATCGGGGCGCCTGGCGATGCGACGGTCGCGGGCCGGCGGGGTCTCCATGCCGATCCGCATGGGCTCGAAGCCCGCGTCGCGCAGGGCGCGGTCGAGCTTCCATGCGCGATCCTCCCAGCCCTCCTCGGCCGGCAGGGCCTCGACGCCGTCCGCCGCGGCCTGGAGCCCCAGGGCGAGCACCCCGAGGCCCTCGGTCCGCCAGGGCACCACGAGGTCGAGACCGCTCACGAGGCGCACCCAGCACGCCGCGCGCAGCCAGTCTGCCGCGGTGCCCTGCCCTTCGGTGCCAGGACCCCGCCAGGGCGCGGCCCGCACGACCGTACGCACGGCGCCGAGCTTCTCGAGAGAGCGCACGTGGTCGAGCAGGGCCTCCGGGGTCTCCCCACGGCCGAAGGGCACGGCTCCCTCCAGCACCAGACCCGCGCGGCGCGCCGCCGTCGCGGCCTCCAGGCGGGCAGCCTCGGTGAGCAGGGGTCCCCCGTCGTCGAGGGTGACGTGGGTGAGCCCGGCAGCCGCGAGCTCGCCAGGCGTGTGCCCGGACGCCTCGAGGGCCGCGAGGGTCGTCACCCGCTCGTCCGCCGTGGCGGCGCGGATGGGAGCGGGGTCGGCGGGGACACGCGCCCGGTACGCCGGACCCGTCGCGCCCTCGAGGCCCCACCGCACCGTGGTGGGCGGCCTGTGGGCGGCGGTGGCGCGCGCGAGCAGCTCGTGCACCGGCAGGGCCAGCAGGGCGAGCTCGGTGGGGAGACGCGAGGTGTCCGGCCGGGTGACGCGGTCGGACTCCGGCCCGAGGAGCTGGACGTCGCCATGGGCGAAGAACCCCGCCTCCCGACCGAGGGCGGCGAAGCGCCGGAGGCCCATGAGGGCCCGGTCGTCGAGGTCGTAGCGCAGGCGGTCCTGGAGGTAGGAGCGGTCGGCCCCCGTGAACCGCTCGGCGATGGCGGCCCGGCCGCGGCGGGCGGCCTCGCGGAGGTCGCCCCCGATGCGCGGATCGAGCCCGGGGCGCCCGGCCCACACGGCGAACACGAAGGGAAGCCCGGTCCAGGCCTTCCAGACCTCGGGCAGGTCGAAGCGCACGCCGAGCCGACCCGGGAGGTCGCGGGCGCGGTCGCCGATGACCATCGCGGCCACCGTGCCCCCGGCGGCCGGCACGGCCTCCCCGGGACCCACGCGGCGGAAGGTGAGCTCGCCCACCCGGGCGGCCAGCGGGCCCTTCGTGAGCAGGATCTGGGCGAGCACGGCGGACGTGCGGCTCTCGCCGTCGAGGAGGACCTCCGTCCACTGCTCGGGCTCGGTCTCGGCCACGAGCAGCACGCTCTCCACGGGACCGTCGGCACCGATGGCCATGCCGGGCACCACGCGCCAGTCGCCCTCGGTGAGGATGGCGGCGACGGGCACGAGGGCCACGTCCACCGAGCCCTCCGCCAGCGTCGTGGCGATGGCGGAGGGCACGTCCTCGAGCACCGTGTGCTTCTCGCGGTCGATGAAGGCGGTGAGCGGCCAGGCGTTGAGGTAGCCGACCCCGGCGATCCGCGTCGGGGCCGCAGGCCCGGAGACCTCGAGCAGGGCGGGCGTCTCGGCGGCGATGCCGTACAGTGTGTCGCGCTCGAGGGCCTTGCGCCCGGCCCGCTCGATCAGCGCGATGAGCTCCGGCCGCGTGAGGCCCTGCGGGGTCTTCGCGCCGGCCATGTGGTAGATGCGCTCCTCGCGCACGGTGCCGTCGATGTCGGACACCCCGAGCATCTGGGCCACCTGGGCCACCTGGATCCCCATCATGGGCCAGTACGCCTTGATGTGCGGGAAGTTGTCCAGGTAGAGCCTCGCGATCGCGAGCGTCTTCCAGCAGTCCGTGTCGGTGGTCTCGGCGACGTTGCGCAGCCGGTTGTTCTCGTTGTGGAACTTCAGCGGGATGAACGTCTGGAAGCCGCCGGTCTCGTCCTGGAGGTCGCGCAGGCGGCGCATGTGGTCCACGCGCTCCTCGAGGGTCTCGATGGACCCGAAGAGCATGGTGGCGTTGGTGCGGAAGCCCATCTGGTGGGCCGTGCGGTGGATGTCCAGCCAGCCGTCGCTGTCGACCTTGTCGTGGCAGAGCTTGCGTCGCGCGCGGTCCGCGAAGATCTCCGCCCCACCGCCGGGGAGGCTGTCGAGCCCGGCCGCGCGGAGGTGCTCCAGCACGTCCGGCACGGTCATGCCGTACTTCTGGGCGTAGTAGTGGATCTCGACGGCGGTGAAGCCCTTGATGTGCAGGTCTGGGCGCTCGGCCTTCAGGGCCTTCAGCAGGCCCGGGTAGTAGTCGAAGGGCAGGTCCGGGTTGAGCCCGTTCACGATGTGCACCTCCGACACGAACGTGTCGCGGAGGGCCTTCAGCCGGTCGAGCGCCTGGTCGAAGGTCATCGTGTACGCCGCGTCGTCCCCCGTCTTCAGCCGGCTGAAGCTGCAGAAGATGCAGCTCGCCTCACAGACGTTCGTGGCGTTGATGTGCTGGTTGCGGTTGAACCAGCTCACCTCGCCGTGGAGGTGCTCGCGCACGACGTTGGCGAGGAGCCCGATGGCGACGACGTCCGGGCTCTCGAAGAGGGTGATGGCGTCGGCGTCGTCGAGCCGCTCGCCAGCGAGGGCCTTCTGCGCGATCGGGCCGAGGCCGGCGGCCTCGACGACGGCGTGGACGGAGGGTGGGAGGTTCATGGGGTCTCCGACGTGGAGGCGGCGGCGGGGACCGGCTCGCCCGGCAGGGGGTCTGGGCGCGACGAAGCGGCTGGAGCGTCCGGATGCGGCGGCACAGAGGCAGCGTCCGGACCCCCGCGCCAGGGCCGGATGGGGTCCCCGCCTGCGGCGGGGGGGACCGGCCCGCCCGGCAGGGGGTCTGGACGCGGCGAAGCGGCTGGAGCGTCCGGATGGGCCGGCACGGAGGCAGCGTCCGGACCCCCGCGCCAGGGCCGGATGGGGTCCCCGCCTGCGGCGGGGGGGACCGGCCCGCCCGGCAGGGGGTCTGGACGCGGCGGAGCGGCAGGAGCGTCCGGACGCTGCGCCTGGCGGCCCGACCAGCGGCGCATGAGGGCGTTGTCGATGCCGAGCTGGTCCAGGATCCTGGCGGTGACCGTGTCGAGCAGCGCCGTGCGCGTGGTGGGGTTGCTGTAGAACGACGGCGAGGCGGGCATCACGAGGGCGCCGGCGCGGGTGACCGCGGCCATGTTCTCGAGGTGGATGAGGCTGTAGGGCGACTCGCGCAGGACGAGCACGAGCGGACGGCGCTCCTTGAGCATGACGTCCGCGGCACGGCCGATGAGGTCGGTGGACAGCCCGTGGGCGATGCGCGCGAGGCCGCCCGCCGAGCACGGCACCACCACCATGGCGTCGAAGCGCGACGAGCCCGACGCGAACGGGGCCGTCATGTCGCCGGGCGGGTGGATCGGGAAGCCGTACTGCGCAGCGTCCTCCCCCACCTCGTCCTGCCAGACGAGGCGGCCGGTGCGCGAGAACACCACGTGCACGTCGAGGTCCAGCGTGTCGCGATGGTCCGCCAGGAAGGCCAGCACGCGCTGGGCGTAGGGTTGGCCGCTGGCCCCCCCGATGCCCACCACGATGCGCCGGGTCACAGCGAGCGCTCCACCAGGTAGCGGCCGAGCACCGCGAGAGCGTCGCGACCCACCCCGGACGGCAGGGCATCCAGCGCGCCCAAGGCCTCCGAGACGTAGCCCCGGGCCACCGCCAGCGTGCGGTCCAGCGCACCCGTGGCCCGCACGCGCTCCACGAGCAGCGGGAGCTCCTCCTCGGCGGGCGCGCCCTGTTCGAGGCGGTTGCGGAGCGTGCGGTCGCGCTCCATGGCGAAGATGAGGGGCAGCGTGACCTTGCGCTCGCGGAGGTCCGCCCCGCCGCGCTTGCCCGTGCCCCCCTGGAAGTCGAGCACGTCGTCGGTGAGCTGGAACGCCCGCCCCACGCCGCGGCCGAAGACCGCGAGGGCCTCTGCGGCCTCGTCGTCGCCCGTGGCCCAGGCGGGCGCGGCCGCGCACCACGCGATGAGCGCGGCGCTCTTGCGGTCCACCACGTCGAGGTAGCCGTCCACGTCGGTCGCGAGGTCGTGGGCGCGCTTGAGCTGCAGAACCTCGCCCTCCGCCATCCGGGTGACCGTGCGGCCGAGCTCGGTGACCGCGCGGAACCCGCCCTCCTCGGCGGCGAGGAGGATGGACCGGGCGAGACAGAAGTCGCCCGTGAGCACCGCCACCGGCGCGCCGTAGAGGCGATGGGCGGTGGGCTTGCCGCGCCGGAGGTCGCCCTCGTCCACCACGTCGTCGTGGAGCAGCGAGCCGAGGTGCAGGAGCTCGCCCGTGCACATCAGGCGCACCATGGGCTCCTCGATGCCGAGGGCCACCCGCGCGAGGGCCGTGAGGGCGGGCCGGAGCCGCTTGCCACCAGCGTCCACGAGGTAGCGCGCGATGGCGGGCACCTCGGCCACGTCGCTCGCGACGAGCTCGTGCAGGATGTCCTCCGCCTCGGCGAGCTCGGGAGCCACCAGGGCCAGCGCATCGGCAGGCCCGTCGATCCGCGTGAGCCGCGCCCCGGCGATCAGGCCGGCGGGGGCGTCCCGGCGGGGGGGTCTGGCCACTGGCTCCATCCTTCCTCCATGGCCTTGGGCCTATCCACGACCTTCAATTTTTTCAATTGATTTTGAAGGAATTGAGGACCGGGTTACCCGAAGGTCGTGACCACTCCCCGCCAACGCGCGATCCAGATCGCGGGCGCCACCATGGGCGACCTCGTCGACTTCTGGGGCTTCAAGAGCTCCACGGGTCGGATCTGGACGCTGCTCTATCTCTCCACGGCACCCCTGTCGGCGGACGAGATCGCCGAGCGCACAGGGCTGTCCACGGGGGCCGTCTCGATGGGGCTCACGGAGCTCGAGCGCTGGGGCGTGGCCGATCGGGCCGTGCTCCCGGGCGTCCGCAAGCGGCACTACCGCGCGGAGACCGACATCTGGGGCGTGGTGCGCCGCATCTTCCGCGAGCGCGAGCTGCGGCTCGTGGGGAAGGCGCGCGACCGGTTCCAGGAGGCCATCGACCTGCTGGAGGCCATCGAGGAGCCCACGGAGGAGGACCGTCACGCCCTCGAGCGCCTGCGCGGTCTCCTGGGTCTCGCGACCCTCGGCTACTCGATGATCGAGACCTTCGCGAAGGTCGGCACCCTCTCGTTGGAGCCCATCCGGGGCGTGCTCTCGCGCGGGCGGTAGGGCCGGGGTTTGTTGCCGGGCCCGCGACGGGGCAGTATGCGCACGTACACCGAGGTGTCCCCCATGATCAGCCTGCTCATGCTCTTCGCCTGCAACGAGACCCCCGAGCTCAAGGGCAGGGTCGTCGACATCTGGAACAACCCGGTGGAGGGTGCCACGGTCGTCGGCGCTGGCGAGAAGCCGCTCACCGACGAGTACGGCGTGTACTCGCTCGGCACGATCGCCGCGGGCTCCTACGAGATGAAGGCCGGCAAGGAGGGCTACATCCAGGAGAGCGCCACGGTGGAGATCAAGGACGGCGACAAGGCCGCCCCCACCTTCCGCCTCTACAAGAAGCCCGAGTCGGACGGCTTCTACGCGGTCACGGTGGGCGACTACCGCCGCGTCGAGCCCAGCACGGTGAAGAGCCTGGGCCACGCGAGCGACACGCTGTACGGCATCGAGGCCCCCAGCGAGAAGGTGTTCCTCGAGGGCGGCGACGTGAAGATCGTCTACAAGATCGACCTCTCGATCGCCCAGATCAAGAGCCTCGGGCTCAAGCTGCGCAAGCTGAAGTTCGTGGAGTCCACCGAGATGGCCACGGTGGCGGGCGGCACGCGCACCGAGGTCCCCGTGAACCTGTTCGTGGCGGACTCCGAGCTGCCCCTCGAGATCACGCCGCTCAAGAGCAAGGGCTTCTTCGTGCTCACCACCAAGGAGCCCCTGGTCGCGGGTGTCTACGCGCTCGAGTCCCAGGATCTCCTGGCACCGGTGGACGACGACACGTTCATGCGGATCCCCGAGACCCTCCGCACCGTCTACCCCTTCACGGTCAAGTAGCGCCCGGGCGCCAGCGCGCCCTACGCTTCCGCCATGCTCCCGTGGTCGCCTCGCGGCGGCCACCCGTAGCCCGTCGACCAGATCCGGAGGCTATCGGCACCCGTGGCCAGCAAGCTGCCGTCCTCCGAGAAGGCGGCGCACGTCACGGGACCCCGGAAGGCGCAGACGAGGTCCGACTGCGCGCGGTCGCCGAGGTGCGCGAGGCTGAAGAGGGCCACCGCGCCGACGCGCGTGCCCACCGCGAGGCGGTCGTGGGAGACCGCTGCCATGGTCGGGTCCGCGATGACGACGGACGACGGTTGCTCGTCGCCGGGACCCCACACCGCGACCCCGCGGGTGGACAGACCGAGCACGTGGGAGCGGCTCCTGACCAGCCGCACCTGCATCGGCTCCGCGTCCCGGCGGAAGGTCGTGCCCGCCCTCAGCGCGGCGAGCGGCAGCCGCTCGAGGCCGGCCTGGGTGGCGCGCACCAGCACCAGGTCGCCGTCCGAGCCCATGGCGGAGACGCGGGGAGGCAGCGCCAGGCGCGCGACGCGACGGTCACGCAGGTAGATCGACAGGCCGCGACGCCCGTCCGGCTCGTCCCCCAGCAGCACCGCGTGATCGCCGATGAAGAAGCCCTCCAGGCCGCGGGCGTAGCCGTGCTTGCCGACCACGAGGGTCTCGCCGCCGAGCATGCCCACCGCGAAGGACCCCGGCGCCACCGTCAGGTAGCGCTGGCCGTCGGTGTGCAGGGCGAGCACCGCGACCTCGCCGACGAACGCAACGACGCCCTCCGTGCCGGCGGGCCCGCCCCGGACGAGCTCCCCGCTCTCCATGGCCACGATCAGGTCGTCGGTTCCAGGCGCCCACGCGAGCGCAGTGGGCCGCCCGGCTGAGCCGTGGCTCAGTCTTCCCACGACCAGATGCGGAGACCCTCCGCGCCGGTGGCGAGCCAGCGGCCACGCTGCGAGAAGGCCACGCTGGTGACGGGGCTGTTGAAGGCGCGCACGAGGTCCGGGTGCACGCGCTTCTCCAGGCTCGAGATCCTCGAGAGGGCCACGGCACCGTTGCGCGTGCCGAGCCCGAGGTACTCGCCCGCGTGGGAGATGTCGCCGGCCGTGAGGTCCGGGAGCCGCATGGACTTCGGCTGGCCGCCCTTCTCGTTCCAGATCGCGATGCCGGTGCTCGTGAAGCCCAGGATGTGCGGGCCGCTGGGGCGCAGCCGGTGCATGGTGGACTCCATGCCCTTCTGGAAGGACCTCCCCTTCTTCAGCGCGCCGAGCGGCAGGACCTCGAGGCCCGCGTGGGTGGAGCGGAGCAGCAGCAGGCCGCCGTTGGCCGAGACGGTGGCCGAGACGCGCGAAGGCAGCTTGAGGTGCGCGGTGCGGCGGTCTTCCTTGAAGATCGACAGCGTGCGCTTGCCGTCGCCCTCGTCGCCGAGCATCACGACGTACTCGCCGGCGAAGAAGCCGTCCATGCCGCCGAGGTAGGTGTGGCGGGCGTTGATGAGGGTCTCGCCGTCGAGGGTACCGACGGTCCACCCGCCCTGGCGGTTCATCGTGAGGTAGCGCTTGCGGTCCTCGTGCAGCGCGAGCACGCCGGCCTCGCCGATGGACTCGGTGATGACCCGCGTGCCGAGCACCGGATCCACGCTCACGAGCTCCCCGTCGCGCGTGGCCACGATCAGCACCTCGCGCTTGGGCACCCAGGCCAGCGCGGTGGGCTGCTTGACCGGCGGACGCAGCACGGCCTCCAGTCCACTGCGCTCGTGGAGGTAGTGTGCTTCTGTGACCTCGCGACTCATCTGCGGAACTCTACCGGATTTGTTCGCGTCATCCTGTCCACCCGGGCCCCCGGAGGCCCGGCCGTCGTGGGAAGCAGACGAACGACGCGGGTGATCGTCGTGATCGTCGTGGCTCATGCGCGTGCCTGCAGACGGAGGAGCCCGACGAGGATGTGCGCCTGGTACCAAGCATCCCAGTCCGCGCGATGCACCTTCCCGGGCTCGACGGGCGGCAGGTCGAGGTGGCGCTCCAGCTCCTCCTTGTTGCTGTCGAACCAGTGCAACCCGAGGATCCCGGTGGCCAGCGCCTTGGTGTCGAGGGCCTTGTAGCCGAACGGATTGGACCGCCCGCTGGCGTGATAGGCGTAGTTCACGAAGGACCAGTCGAAGGGAGCGTTGTGGCCCACGAAGACCGGCTTGCTGCCCGCTGCGGTGCGGGCCCCGACGAACGCGTCGAGGGCCGTCAGGGCCTCTTCCATCGGCGTTCCCTCGCGCTTCAGCGCCTCGATGTCGAGCCCGTTCACGGCCATCGCGCCGGGGTCGCAACGGGGCGCCGTGGGGCGGATCTCGACGTAGAAGGGCTCGCCGATGGCGAGGCTGTCGCCGTCCACCGGCACGGCCCCGAGCGACACCATGTCGTACAGGCCCGGCACGGGGCCCGAGCACTCGATGTCGACACAGAACCACGTCGCGCGCGCCATGGGGTCCTCCAGCCCGGGGGACTATTCGGTTTCACCGGGGCGCGCCCATGAAGGCCACCGGCGCGACAGCGGCGCTCGCGCTGGCGAGCGTCGTGCCCGCAAGCGTGGCCTACGCGGCGGCCATCGGCCTCGGCCTGCACCGGCACGGCACCCCGTGGGCGGTGAGCGTGGGCGCCACGCTGGTGGTGTTCCTGCCGCCGGTGATGGCGGCCACCGCAGCGACACACCGGGCGCGCGCGTTCTTCGCCGCGACGCTGGCGTGGACCCTCGCGGGGCTCGCGGTGCTGCCGGTGTACTTCCCCGGAGAGCGCCGCGACGCGGTGTCCGCGGGGCTGTCGCTCCTGATGGGCAGTGCCGGCTGGGAGGACTTCGCCGAGCGCGTGGCCGACAGCCTGCCCGAGGAGCCGGAGCTCGCGGCCCCCGAGCTCGCCCAGGCCGTCGAGGTGGTGCCGGCTCCCCTGCCCCCCGCACGCGACCTGCTCGACCACGAGATCGTCCTCCCGTACGAGGGCGAGGGCCGGAACCTCGCGATCCCCGTGGTGTTCCAGCGCGGTGACGTGGAGCTCGAGGTGCTGATGATGCTCGACACCGGCGCCACGTACACCACCCTCCCCACCGACGTGCTCGCGAAGCTCGGGCTCTCGGAGCGCCCCGACGATCCCGTGCTCCGCCTGCACACCGCGAACGGCGAGCGCGACGCGCACATCCTGGCCGTGGATCACGTCTGGCTCGGCGACCTGCGGCTCGACGGGGTGGCGATCGCCACCTGCGACCCCTGCCGATCCGCCGACACCGTGGGGCTGCTCGGGCTCAACGTGGCCGGCGGGTTCAACATGGCGATCGACGCCGACCGGCGCGAGGTCACGTTCACCCGGCGGGACGCGCACGATCGCAAGCTCGACGCCAAGCCGTGGATCGACCTGGACGCCCGGTTCGCCCGCTACCCAGGCGGTCGCGTGGAGGTCACCGTGGACCTCGAGAACCGCAACGACCGCGATCTCACGGCCGTCAGCGCCCAGGTGAAGTGCGGCGAGACCCGCTGGACCATCGACCTCGGCGAGGTCGGCGCCGGGGAGTCCGTACAGCGCAAACGCCGCCTGCCCCGCCATGATACGTGCGACGCCTACGAGATCTCGCTTCACCAGGTGAGTTACTGATCTTCTGGCCGGGTCGTCGGGTGGTCAGACCACTGAATGCCCACGGCATCCCGCGCGATCCCGGGGCGCTCCGGGGCCCCCGCGGGCACGGGCAGGGTCGCGATCCCCGCGTCACAGGGCGGTGGCTTCCGGCGCCCTGCTGGTTGGCAGGGCGTACCAGCGCGTTAGGACCGCCCGTCGGAGGAGACGTACTTGGCATCGGACGACCTCATCGAGATCGAAGGCATCATCAAGGAAGTGTTCCCAGGCGGGCACTTCCTCGTGGAGACGGACGCGTCCACCGAGGTGCACGCGCACCTGGCGGGCAAGCTGCGCCGCTACCGCATCCGCGTGGTGCTGGGCGACCGGGTCACGGTCGCGGTCTCCCCGTACGACCTCACCAAGGGTCGCATCGTCTTCCGCCACAAGTAGGCCGCCGTGCTGCTCGCCCTCTGGATGGCCGCCACGGCTGGGGCCACCGAGGAGCTCGCCTGGACCGGGCTGGACTTCGGTCTGGTCCGCGTGTTCGGCGAGGTCCCGTTCACCGACCCCGCCACCCTGACCACCTTCCCCACCCAGTGGAACCGCCTGTTCCGCGACGAGATGGTCGGCTCGCTGGGGAGCCGGACGAAGCGTACGATCCGCGTCGACGACGTGCACCTCGAGTCGATGCACGAGGCGCTCGACCCCGCCGTGGCCCTGGCGCCCGACGGACCCTCCTGGCGTGAGCCGATCCTCACGCGGGTGGACGTCGTGGCCCGCGTCCAGGCGTACCCGTCGGGAACGCCCGGGATGGCGCTCACCTTCATCGCCGAGGAGCTCAACCGGCCCGATACCCACGGGTGTTTCTGGGTCACCTGGTACGACCGCGCCGAGCTGTTCGTGCACGCCACCGAGCGTCGCTGCGAGGCACCGGGCGGGATCGGGTTCCGGAACTACTGGTTCGGCTCGGTGAAGCGGATCCTCGCGCAGATGAAGGTCACCGACGTCCCCTCTCCCGACCAGGTCCTCACGCTCACGGAGGCCGAGATCGCCGAGGCCCGGGAGAAGTCCGCGGGGATCGAGGAGCGTCTCGCGAAGGGTCGTGCTCGGGCCGAGGAGCGGGCCGCCAGGGCGGCCGAGGAGCAGAAGGCAGCCGACATGGCAGCCGGCAGGGTCCCGCTGGACTGGGTCACCATCCACGTGGCCCCCGAGGGCCTCGGCGCGCTGAAGTCCGCCGGCGTGGAGTTCGTGGTCGCAGACCGCCAGGCCCCGGCACCCACCACCGTCCAGGTCGTGTCCAGCGGGGTCGTGGTGGCCAGCGGGGCGAGCGGGGGCGTGGCTCCCGACGCGGAGTGCGAGACCGCCTACGGCAAGACCGCGTGTGGCTACGGGTGCACGGTGGCCTACGGCGACGTGAAGTGCGCGCAGTACCCCGGGGGCACCTGCGAGGTCGCGTACGGCAAGGTCGCCTGCGGCTTCGACTGCCAGGTGGCGTACGGCGACGTGAAGTGCGCCCGGATGCCCGGCGGCCGGTGCGAGGTCGCGTACGGCAAGATCACCTGCTCGCAGTGAGCCTCAGAACGGCAGCGCGAGCACGTCGCCCACGATCCGCCCGCTGATCGTCTGCCCGTTCGCCGACTCCACCGTGAGCGTGGCGTCGCCGAGCACGGCCTCGATGTGCTGGTCCGCGAGGTCCTCCCCGTCGAGCAGCACGAGGCTCGCCGACCGCGCGCGGAGGTCGAGGGCATGGGTGCCCACCTCGAGGTCCGCGGGCTCCAGGTCCGCGTAGACCACGAGGTAGCCCCCGTCCACGGCGACCCCCGTGGCCAGGATGGCCTCGCCGGGGTCGACGATGGCTCCGCCCGCGAGCACGTCGTCGGGCTGGTCGTCGAGCGAGAGGGTGAGCGTGCTGGAGCCCGCGACCCAGGGGATCTGCCCGCCCACCTGGGCCTGGAAGACGAGGTCCACGGTGCCGACGGGGTCGAGGCACGGCGGGTCGCGCGGATCGGCGTCCCAGCCGAGCCCGATCGTGTCGAGCTCGTCCACGATCACCGCCCGGCGACCGCGCACGAACTCCCGGACCTGCTCGAGGTCGGACGCCTGGCCCGAGGGGTTCCGCGTGACCGGAGCGGTGAGGGCCTCCATGGCGTCGATGGAGGCCAGGAGGGCGTCCTCGTCCCAGACGGTGTCGAGGAGCTCGCGCAGGCGGGCCTCGAAGGCCGCACGACCCTCCGGATGCAGGATCAGGCGCCGCGCCAGGCGCCCGTTGGCCATCACGGCCTGGCGATCGTCACCCCCGAACGGCCGGTAGTCGATGAAGATCATGTCGATGCCCCAGGGCAGGAACACCAGCCGATCGTCCGGCCTGTAGACGTAGAAGTTGTTGGTGTTGCCCGCGTAGCCGTCGGTGTGGCCGACCAGGACCTCCATGGCCCAGTACGTGTTGAACGCGTCGAGGTCGATCACCGCGTCGAGCTCGGCCAGCAGGGTCTCGTCGGGGGCCTCGAGGGCATCGGCCACGGCCTGGAGGGGCCCGAGCGACGGGTCGGTCGCGTCGGTCTTGGGGTCGAAGGAGTGGATCCAGTCCGGGTGGAAGTCGGACAGCGCGCCCTCGTAGAGGTCGCCGTCCGCCGTGCCGAACCGGCGCTCGAGGAAGTCGCGCTTGTAGGGCTCCACGTGGATGTAGACGCCGAGGTCGTCGTCAGCACCGGTGACGTGGGCGAAGTTGCAGCGGGGCGAGGGGATGCCGGCGGCCTCGAACAGGTCGTAGCCGAGGCACTGGCGCACGAGGGAGGTGTCCGCGACGCTGTTGTTCAGCGTGACGTGCTCGGTACCGTCCGGGAAGCGCTGACCGTCGACGAAGCGGTCGCTGTCGAGCTTGAGGCCGGGCTTGGTGGACGACTGGGAGCCCACGAGCCCCTTCTTGCGCACGCCCACCCGGGAGACCGTCGCGCCGTCGAGCCGCACGTCCGCCTCGTACCATGCGTACGGGCTCGGGAACGGCGCCGCGAGGCACTGGCCCTGGAGCAGCTCGAGGATCCAGCGGGTCTCTTCGGCGAGGGCCTCGGCGTCCGCGGGGTCCATGGTGAGCTCGACGCCGAGCAGCCGGTCGCGGTCGTAGTGTGCGGCCCCGGCGCCCGTGTGGGCCGGATCGGTCTCGGTCGGGACGGGCTGGCTGCTGCCGCACGCCGCGAGGAACAACAGCATGAGACCTCCTCCCCCGTTCGACACGCGGGCGCATCGAGAGGGAAAGCCATCCTACACCGCTGGGTATCTGTTTGCCTCGGCCTCGGGTGCGGCGTACCGGACCCCCGGAGGTCGACATGCGCCAGCCCACCCCGAGCGAGATGGCCATCATCGAAGAGGGCCGGAGTTGGACCCACACCTCGGAAGAGGCCCTCGCGAATGCGCTTCGGGGCGTCGCGTCCGTGCTCCTCGCCCCCGAGGCGCTCGATCGCTGGGCCCGCTCGATGACGCCGATCCACATCCGGGAGTGGGCCCGCCTCGTCGACCCCGCCTTCGAGGTCGAGGGGGTCACCTGCTGGGACCGGGTCGGCGTGCTGGGCTTCCTGACGGGGTTCGAGCTGCTCGAGGAGACGTTCCAGGACCTCTTCGAGGACGCCCTGAACCTGCTCCTCCTGGCCAGCACGGTGGACGGCGAGGCGAGCCTGCAGCGCTTCCACGAGGTCGTGGTGCCCGCGATGAACGCCGAGGTGAACGCGCGCTTCGCCTACGCGCGCCTGCTGGAGACGCCGGAGGGTGCGCCCTACCACCACATCGCCTGGGACAGCTTCACCCTGCGCGAGAAGGCCCGGGCGCGGGCCAATCGCTATCCGGGCACCCCCTTCGGCGAGAGCCACAGGGAGCTCCTGGAGGCGCTCGAGGCCTTCGAGGCCCCCGGCCGCCCCCAGACCGACGCCGTCTTCGAGCGCGCGCGCGCTGCGATGGCCGCGGCCGTGGTGACCTCGCCGCCCGCGCGGCCGCCGGGCGTGGAGGGGCCTCGAGCCTCCGAGGTGCCCACGCTGGAGGGGCTCGCTGCGCGCCTGGGCGACTGGCTCGGCATGTCCATCGACGACGCGGCCCGGTTCCGGGCGTTCGCCGCGGCGGGGGGAGACCTCACCTCCCTGGCCGAGAAGGCGGGAGCTGGCCACCCGGATCGCGGCTTCCTCATCGACCTCTGCCCCGGCGGCCAGGCCATGATCGACGAGCTGGCCGCGCTCCCCGCGTGGAGGCGCGCCACCTCGAAGGTGATCCGCGTGTCGATGGAGCCCTCGGCGGCCCCGCTGATGGTGGACGGGCTGCTCCAGCGGTCCTCCAGCGAGGCGTACCAGGCGTTCGCCACGGGCCTGCCCGACGCCGTGGTGGAGCGGCTGGAGGCCGTGCTCGCGGGCGACGTGGACCCCCGCGTGGGACGGACGAAGCCCCACGAGGCCGGCGGCCCCTACAGCGACGAGAAGTGGCTCGAGGTGATGGTGGGCCTCGCCCTCGACGCCCTCGGGGTCATCGGCACACCCGAGGCCCGCCGGGTGCTGCTCGACCACTGGGAGCGCGACGCCCGGGCGGGATGGCGCGCGCGCACGCTCCTCGCCCTGGCCGCACAGGCTCCCGACGAGCCCAGCCCGGCCGCCTGGGAGGCCTTCGTGGGCGAGCTCCCCGACGCGCCGCTGCCCACGTTCCTCCGCAAGACCCCGATCCCCGAGGTGGCGCTCGTGGACGGCACACCCGCGTCCCCCGCGGTCGTCCGCTGGATGCTCGGCGTGCTGCTCGCGAAGCCGGCGGGCCACCTCCACGCCTTCCACCGTCCGGAGACGTTCCCGGGCCCGCTGGTGACGCTCCGGAGCCTGCTGGAGCCGGGAGGCCGCGAGACGCTCGCCGCGGTCGTGGACCGTGCGGCGGCCAAGCCCGCCCACCGGGCCCTCGGTGAGCCTGCCGTGGCCTGGCTCCGCGCCGGATGAACGTCAGAACCGCGCGGTGAGCAGGTCGTCCGCGAGACGTGCGGCGATCTCGCGTCCCCGGGCGGCTGCCGACTCCGCCTCCCCGCCCTCCGCGACCTTCGCGAGCAACCCCAGCGCCATGGCCCGCAGGCGCAGGTGACCCGCATCGCCTGCGACCTGCACGGACGCCCGGGCCTCCGCGAGGGCCTCGGCCCGCCGGCCCTGCCGGTGCAGGCTCCAGCCGAGCCCGTTGTGCCGGCGGCACCGCGCGAACGGGGGCCCTCCGGGGTCGATCGTGCGGTAGAGCGTCTCGGCCGCCGCGTAGTCCGGGGTCCTGTCGCGCGGCAGGTTCAGCCGGTAGGCCACCTGGTCCACCCAGCGGGCGTGCAGGCAGGCCCGGTCGTCGGAGGAGTCCAGGGTGGACAGGTGCGTCTCGGCCTCGTCGAGGAGGCTCGCGCTCCGGTCGGGATCCGAGCGGCTCACCAGGAAGCTCCCGACCAGCGCGGCCTCCACGCGGGCCTCCGGAGGGAGCCGGGGTCCGTCGATCTGCGCGAGCAGCGCCGCGGCGGCCTCCGTCTCCCGGCGACGCAGGTGGAGCCCCGTGCGCCCGAGGTCCAGCCAGACGGCCTCCGCAGACCTCCGGATGGCGGGGCGGTCCCAGAACCGCAGGAGATCCGCGCACACCGGGGTGGGCAGGTCGGTGAAGCGCGAGTGGTAGGTGCCCATCCAGGCCAGCCGGGCCCGGACGTCGTCCGGCAGCCCGAAGGCCTCGATGACACGGGCTCCCCAGGTGCCTCCGTCGCCTGTGGCCGTGCGCAGGCGGCGCAGGGCGCGCTCGATACTGTCGACGTTCTCGCGATGCCGCCGCTGGGCCGCCAGCAGCTCCGCGGTCGCCGCGAGGGACCCGTTGCGACGCACGAGCCAGTCCACCACCTCCGGCCAGTCGAACGTGTCCGGGAATCTGTCCGGGTGCGGATCCCCGGGACCGGCGATGTTCCCGACGTCAGCCAAGGGAGGACACCATGCGACCGTTTCTCGTCATCGACCTCGAGGCCACGTGCTGCGACCGCCACTCCATCCCCCGCGCGGAGACCGAGATCATCGAGATCGGCGCCGTGCTCGTGGACCCCGTGTCGTTCGCCGTGACCGACAGCTTCCAGACCTTCGTGCGACCCGTGATCCACACGCGCCTCACGCGGTTCTGCACCGAGCTCACCACGATCCGCCAGGACCAGGTGGACGGAGCCCCCGGCTTCACGGAGGCCATCCGGCTGCTCGGGCGCTTCGCGGGGCCCGTGGCACCACGGTTCTGCAGCTGGGGTGACTACGACCGCAACCAGCTCGACCGGGAGGCGAAGCGCAACAACGTGCGCCTGCCGCTCGCGAGGGACCACCTGAACGTGAAGGCGGCGTTCGCCGAGCGCGAGGGACACAAGAAGCGCGGGCTCGGCGGGGCCCTGCAGAGGGTCGGGCTGACCTTCGAAGGCACCGCCCACCGCGGCATCGACGACGCGCGGAACATCGCGCGCCTGCTGCCCTGGGCCCTGGGACTCCGCCCGTTCTGACGGGCGGGGTCAGCCGCCCCAGCCGAACCAGCCCTTGGGCTTCTTGTAGGGCAGGAGCATCTCGGCCGCCTCGGCGTGCGCGGGATTGAGCTTGGTGGTGACCTCGAGCCAGTGCACGAGGTACTTCGTGTCGTTGTTGGCGGCCGCGATACGCGCGCGCAGCCAGGCCAGCGACTCGTACTCCTCCTGGTGGTCGCCCGCGAGGCTGCAGGCGCCGAGGGCCTGCGCGAACTGCCCGTTGGCGTAGTAGCGCTCGCCCACCTCGACGATCACGGCGATGCAGCGGGCGCGCGTGGCGTCGGCCTTCATCCCGTGACCGGCGGCCTGCAGGGCTCCCTGACGGTCCTCCAGGTGCAGCTTGATCTCGGCGTAGTCGGTCCACCACTCGGGGTGGTTGGCGCCGTCGAGCTTCACGCCCTTCTCGAGGGCCGTGAGCGCGCCGGGCAGGTTGCCGACGGCCCCCTCCAGGTTGGCCACGAGCCCCCACACGATGGGCGGGCCGCCCTGGCGCTCCACCCACTCGTAGGCCTCGTCGAGGGCCTGATCGTAGAGGTTGAGGGCCTCGAGGATGTTGTTGCGGAGGATCATCGCCTCCGTGGGGTCCGGGCCCCACTTCACCGACGCGGTGGCGAGCTTGAGGGCCAGCACGTAGCGGCCGGTCTCCTTGAGCGCCTTGGCGGCGAGGTAGTAGTCACCGTCCGGGTGGAGCCGCGCGTACTTGTCGTGGATCGCGCGATCCTCCGAATCCGTCATCCCGCACTGCGTGCAGCGGATCTCGTTCGGACCCACCATCTGCTGGTCGCCACCGCAGGTGACGCAGTGGTTGTTGAACGGGAAGCGGAGAGGGAGCAGGTAGCTCTCGGAGCGGTGTACGTGGCCACAGGACGCGCAGTAGTACACGTCCTCGTAGTGGGCGCCGCTCTGCCGCTGGCTCCACTGCAGGTCCATCGCCGGACAGCACGTCTCTCCCATCAGGACAGTCCCCCTGGCACGAGGGCGAGCCTATCATCATCGACGCCAGGGTGGCAGGTCGGTGTCACCCCGGGAGTGCGGGGTCAGCGCAGGCGGGGGGCCGATCCGTCCGGGCGCAGGGGCTCCGGGAGGAGGTCTTCGATCGCGAGATGTGCGGCCGTCAGGGCCTCCCGCGGATCCACACCCGCGAGGGGCACGGGCGGACCGAAGGACAGCGTGAGGGAGGAGGGCTGGAGGACCTCGCCGTCGACGGGCATGGCGCGCTCGGTGCCGGCGATCGCCGCGGGCACCAGGAAGTCGGCCCCCTCGAGGTAGCGGCGGGTGGCCTGGATGAAGGACCCCATGCGACCCGTGCGGGTGCGGGCGCCCTCCGGGTAGAGCAGCACGGCGCGACCGCCCTTCATGGCCGCCCGGCTGGCGTCGAGGGACGCGCGTACGCGGCGGGCCAGCTCGCGGGGCGGGAGGGCCTCCGTGTGCCCGAGACGGCCGCTCTGGGGCACGGGGAGGTTGTGGATCGAGGCGGCCGCGAGGAGCCGGAAGAGCTCCTGGTACACCTTGGGGCCGGCGATGTAGACGATCCGGTCGGCGAGGTCCGCGTTGCCCGACCAGGACAGGGCGGCGTCCGTGGCCATGGCGTCGATGTAGGACAGGTGGTTCGTGACGATCACCGCGGACCCGTCCTGCAGCGCGCGCCGCAGGTGGTCCTGCCCGGAGAGCGACCAGTCCGGGAACACCAGGCGGATGTAGTCGCGCGCGAGGGGCCGGAGGCGCGGGTGGGCCTCGTAGACGCGGTGCTCGCGCCCGAGGTCGCGCACGTGATCGAGCAGCGTGCGGAAGTCCTCGTGGCTCCAGCCGTCGAGGAGGGGCGAGACCTGGCCCTCGTGGACCCCGCGCACCCGGCTCGCCAGGAAGGGCCCGATGAGCCCGGGGAGCATGGACGGCGTGAGGCTGTCGAGGGTGCCCGGGGTCACGCGGGGACCTGGATCAGGTTCCGGAACTGGGGGAACTCCTCCTCGAGGAGCCGCTCCACGCCCATCTTCATGGTGACGGTGGAGCTCGGGCAGGACGAGCAGGCGCCCATCAGGCGCACGTGCACGTCGAAACCATCGACGCGGACGAGCTGGATGTCGCCACCGTCGGCCTGGAGGGCCGGGCGCACCATGTCGTCGAACAGGGCCTCCACGGTCTCCAAGGTCATCGGCGGGACGTCCGCGCCGGGCTCCTCCTCCACGGGCTCGGGAGCCGCGGGGGGGACCGGCGGAGCGGCGAAGGGCGAGGCGGGCGCGCTGACGGGCGCCGCGCTCACCACGCTGTCGGAGGGGTCGAACAGGCGGCGGGCGATTCCGCGCTTCACGCGGCGCACACCCCGGCGGATGCGGTCTCGGATCATGCCGCCCCCCTATCGTGCGAGGCGGGCGCCATCCACGGACGGACCGGGATAGGCGGGGCGCTCGGAGGGTGGGATGGTGAGCATCCGGGTGGTGAGTGCCGAGATCGTGCGCGACGGGAGGTACCTGCTCGTGCAGCGGGCCGCCCACGCGGTGCTCCCGCTGCTCTGGGAGTTCCCGGGCGGGAAGGTCCGCGAGGGCGAGTCGGACGAGGACGCCATCCACCGCGCGCTCGCCGAGCGCATCGGGTGCACGGGCACGGTGGGCCCGCTGCTGATGGACGTGGTGCACGGCTACGACGGCTACGACCTCACCCTGGCGGTGTACCGGTGCGCCATCGAGGGCGAGCCGTGTGTCGGGAACATCGAGACGTTCGCGTGGGTCGGGCCCGACGCGTTCGGCGACTACACGTTCCCGGGCGCCGACCAGAAGACGATCGACGCCCTGCTCGAGGGCTGAGCCGTCAGAGGCGCTTGATCGAGAGGTCCATGTCCATGGTCATGCCGATGTGCATGCCCATGTTCTCGTTCTCCTTCACCACCACCACGCGCGACTCGAAGTCCTGCTCCAGCACCGTGGTGCGCGGCAGGAGCCGACCGAGATCGACCACCGCGGTGCCCTTGCCGGTGCTGGCGAGGCCCACGAGCTCCGCCTTCGTGCCAGCGGGCAGGTTCGGCATCTTGAACGAGTCGTGATCGCCGGCCTGGGCGAGCTCCATCTCGAGCTCCACGTGGCCGGCGTCGATCGCCTTCACCGTGTACGTGATGGTCTGCGTGAGGGAGAGGCCGCTCTCCTTCACCCGGTCGACCGCCTTCCACTTCGCACCCACGCCCACCGGCTCCGAGGGCATCGGCACCATCGCGTGGGCCAGGCTCTTCTCGAGGTTGGCGAAGGGCTCGCCGGGGGAGTCGACCCGCGACGACACCAGGCCGCCGTGGGCGTCGACCACCAGCGAGCCGCGCGTGCCGCGGTACTTCTCGGCCTGCTCGCGGACCTGGGCGTTGATCGCGTCGATCTCCTTGCGCCGGGCGTCGCTCATCTCCACCTTGATCTCGTAGGGCTCGATCCCCGCGTCCGTGAGCGTGAAGTCGTAGCGGTAGTTCCCCTCCGGCGTCTTCTCGACGACCTTGCCCTTCAGCACCATCTTCACGGGCGGCGCGTCGGTGACCTTGGGGCTCTCGCCGCCCATGTCCATGCCCACCACGAGGTCCAGCACCATCTCCATGGACTCGTCCGCACCCACCTTCGGTGCGAGGACCAGCGACGTCTTCGCGCCCGAGCCGGCGTCGATCAGCTCGACCGTGGGGGCCGCGAAGGCCGGGAGAGCGAACCCGCAGAGGACGACGGCGGCGGCGAACAGACGAGAAGGCATCACACACTCCTGGGGACCACAGGGCCCGACGGCCTCAATCTACACGATGGCCCGAACGCTCCGCGACCCCGTTTCCTTCCCGCGACAAACCCTGACCGTGGGTGGACGCCGGCCCGCGTCGGGCTAGGACGGCATACTGAACGGAGGTGAGGCATGGCCCAGTGGCCCCCGCTGCAGCGCGACGTCGGACGGCCGAAGGCCACGCGGCCCTTCCGGCTCGTGTCCGATCATGCACCCACCGGCGATCAGCCCCGCGCGATCGAGGGTCTGCTGCAGGGTCTCGCCGAGGGCGCGAAGGAGCAGGTGCTGCTCGGGATCACCGGGAGCGGCAAGACCTTCACGGTGGCCAACGTGATCGCGAAGACCGGGAAGCCCACGCTGATCCTGGCGCCCAACAAGACCCTCGCCGCCCAGCTCTTCGGCGAGATGCGCAAGCTCTTCCCGGACAACGCTGTCCAGTACTTCGTCAGCTACTACGACTACTACCAGCCGGAGGCGTACGTCCCCTCGAGCGACCTCTACATCGAGAAGGACAGCCTGATCAACGAGGCCATCGACCGTCTCCGGCACGGGGCCACCAAGGCGCTGCTCGAGCGCAACGACGTCATCATCGTGGCGTCCGTGAGCTGCATCTACGGCCTCGGGTCGCGGGAGGCCTACGAGGGCATGCTCCTGCACCTCACGGTGGGCGAGGAGACGCCGCGCAAGGACATCCTCGCGAAGCTCGTGGAGATCCAGTACGAGCGCAACGAGCAGGACTTCCACCGGGGGACGTTCCGGGTGCGGGGCGACGTGATCGACGTCTTCCCGGCCTACGAGGACGACACCGCCGTGCGCATCGAGCTGTTCGGCGACGAGGTCGACGCCATCCACCTCTTCGACCCGCTGCGGGGCACGAAGAAGGAGGCCCTCGACAAGGTCGCGATCTACCCGGCGTCCCACTACGTGACGCCCAAGATGAAGCTCGAGCGGGCCATGGAGGCCATCCGCGTCGAGCTCGCCCAGAGGCTCGGGGAGCTGCACGCGGCCAACCAGCTCCTCGAGGCCCAGCGGCTCGAGCAGCGCACGATGTTCGACCTCGAGATGATCGAGGAGATCGGGCGCTGCAAGGGCATCGAGAACTACAGCCGGCACCTCTCGGGGCGTGAGGAGGGCGAGCCGCCGCCCACACTCATCGAGTACTTCCCGAGCGACTGGCTGCTCGTGGTGGACGAGAGCCACATCGCCATCCCCCAGGTGGGCGGGATGTACCGGGGCGACCGCGCGCGCAAGCGCACGCTCGTGGACTACGGCTTCCGGCTGCCGTCCGCCCTCGACAACCGGCCCCTGAAGTTCGAGGAGTTCCGCCAGCTCTGCAACCAGTCGATCTACGTGAGCGCCACGCCGGGCGACTGGGAGCTCCAGGAGGCCGGCGAGCGCATCGTGGAGCAGATCATCCGGCCCACGGGGCTGCTCGACCCCACCATCGAGGTCCGTCCGGCGGACACCCAGGTGGACGAGGCCCTCGCCGAGATCCGCACGCGGGTCGAGCGCAGCGAGCGGGTGCTCGTCACCGTGCTCACCAAGCGCATGGCCCAGGAGCTCACCGACTACTACGAGGAGCTCGGTGTGCGCGTGCGCTACCTGCACAGCGACATCGACACCCTGGAGCGTATGGAGATCCTGCGCGATCTGCGGCTCGGGGAGTTCGACGTGCTCGTGGGCATCAACCTGCTGCGGGAGGGGCTCGACCTGCCCGAGGTGAGCCTGGTGTGCGTGATGGACGCCGACAAGGAGGGCTTCCTGCGCAACCACCGGTCGCTGATCCAGGTGATGGGGCGGGCGGCGCGGAACGTGAACGGGCACGTCATCCTCTTCGCGAACCAGATCACCGAGAACATGCAGAAGTCCATGGACGAGACCCGTCGTCGCCGGGCGATCCAGGAGGCGTACAACGCCGAGCACGGCATCACGCCCCAGAGCATCCGCAACGCCGTGGAGAACCCGCTCGCGGAGCTGGTTGCGGGCGACTACGTCGAGGTCGCGCCCACGCGGGGGGCATCGAAGGGCCCGAAGCTCTCGCCGGGCGAGGACCCCTCGCGGATCCCGCAGATCCTGGTGCGGCTGCGGAAGGAGATGCGCGAGGCGGCGGGCAAGCTGGAGTTCGAGCGCGCTGCCGAGCTGCGGGACCGGATCGCGGACCTGGAGCGCTGGCAGCTCGAGATGGGCTGACTCACGGAGTCGACTCCGCCCTCTCCGCTGCGATCTCGGCCACCATCGGCCCGAGGTCGAAGGCGTACCGCTCGCGGTCGTCGGGGTCCACCCAGACGGTCACGGAGCGGTGGTCGAGGAGGGCCCCGAGGTCCATGTGGACGGGCGTGCTGGTGAACACCCGTCCGCCGCCCCTCACCAGAACGACCCACTCCCCCTCCACCCGCTCCGAGCCGACGACCCTGCACTGCACCTGCAGCCCCGGCAGGTCCTGGATCCGTGCGAGCTCGGCGGGATCGGCGCCGACGACGCCCTCGGCGGCGAGCTCCCCGAGCCTGGCCTCGGAGCTCACACTCGCGACGATCACCAGCGGCACGAACGCCACGAGCCCGACGATCACGTAGAGGAAGAGGTCTCCCGCGCCGCCGGGGGACGCCCGTTCGGGCTCACCGGGTGGCACGAGGATGCGCACCCGATCGCCCACGACGGGCACGCCGGGGCCGCCTCGCTGGATCGGGCTCACGAACCGGTGCTCGCGCCCCTCGTAGGTGAACGCGTAGTGGAGCTCGTAGGTGGTGCCGTCCTCCGACTGGTGCGGGACCCGCGCCACCACGGTCCCGTCCGCCACGTCCGCGGTGACCACCAGCTGGACCTCGGAGAGCGCGAAGGCCACACACGCCACAGCGAACAGGCCAGCGAGGAGCCACTGCAGGGAACGGCTCATGGAGTCGGGAAGTCCGCGGGCTCGAACGTCAGCGCGACGTTGGCCTCGTAGCTGCCGTCGCGCTCGAGGGTGACGTCCTGCACGGCCTCGCGACCGTCCCAGGTCACGCGCACGCTGTAGTCACCGGGGTCTCCGACGCCGTACGGGCCGCAGCCCACCACGGCCTCGGGGTCGGTCGTCCCGTTCGTGCAGACCTGCCAGGCATCCCCGCCCGCGACGGTCCACTCGATGATCGCCTCCGCAGCGGGGATGTCGATGAGGATGACGTCGATGGGCCCCTCGTGGGCGGGACAGCCGAGGAGCAGGGCGAGCGCGAGCATGGGACCTCCGGGCCCACCCTACCGTGCGTAAGCGTCCGTGAGCGAAGCGGGCACGGTCGCCGGGTAGTCCAGACGCATCTCTGGAGGGACCGTGATCGTCTTCGCCCTGCTCGCCTGTACGCCCGACCGCATCCTGCTGGAGGCCGCCTTCAGCGACGACCAGGAGGCCATCGTCACCACCGAGAGCACCTGGGACTACCGGGGTGGCGGGCTCATGGGCGGGTCGCTCGCGATGGAGGCGCACCGTCCCGCACGGGTGGAGCTGGACGGCGAACGGCTGCGGGTGGACCTGCCGGACGACGTCACCCTCGGGTTCGACGAGGGGTTCTCCGGGACCTTCCAGCCGCGGTGGATGCGGTCGCGCGGGTACGTGGTGCTGGGGCTGACGGCGCACTTCGAGGCTGCCGGGGAGGACCGCTGGCCGATCGCGGGGGTCGTGGACGACGCGACGGGCGACCTGCTCTGGGTGGGTGGGTTCGACCTGCTCCCGACGCCCTCCGGCGACGCGTTGGTCTGGGCCACGCAGGACTACGTCTCGAACGAGCTGGTCGTGGTCTGGTACGACCCGGCGGACGGCGCGGAGCTCGCCACCCACCGGGTCTCCGCGGAGGGCCGGTGCCTGACGGGCTTCGACGCGGACGAGCGGCTCGTGGTGACCTGCCTGGGAGACACCGTGACGTCGTTCGCGGTCGCCCGGGACGGGACGGTGGACCGGACGGCGGAGCTGGACGACTGCGGGTACCGCCAGCGCACGACGTCGAGCCCGTGGGCGTGGGACGGGGGCTCGGTGTGGGACGTGGTGGGCCGCGAAGGTCGGGGGGACCCGACGATGGTGCGCCTGGACGACGAGCCCGGGGTCGCGTGCTCCTGGTGACACGCGGCGGGATACCTGGTGGATGGGGGTGTCCATGGAGATCGTGCTGGAGATGGTGTGGCCGGAGGGTCACGACGTGGCCTTCGTGCGCTGGCTGGTGATCGACGGCGAGCTGGTGGTGGAGGTGGACGGCGAGCGCACGGTGGTGACGGGCGTGCCCGAGGCCACGGACGACGCGCTGGAGACGCTGCACCTGCTGGATGCAGCGCACCCGGTGTTGATGCAGGGTCCAGAGGCGACGGAAGTGGGTCGGAAGCTGCTGGATGCCCACGAGCCCCTGGAGCTGACGGCCATCGCGATGGGCATGGGCGCCACGCCGCTGGCGGGTCTGGCGCTGTCGAGGGCCCTGGAGGACGGGGCGGACCCCGCCGTGATCGGTGCGCTGGCGACGCGGCTGCTGGGCATGGA
>JACKEQ010000090.1 GCA_020632885.1 Alphaproteobacteria bacterium
ACGCGCTCCTCCTGGTCCGGAGGCAGCACGGTCTGCACGCTCACCGCCCGCGCGATGTGCGGCAACCGACCCGCCTCCAGCGCCTCGGCCACGGTCGTGTGCAGGCGCGTGAGCTCCGCCGGGCTCGTGGTGGCCACGAACATCGGCGAGTACGACTCCTTCACGAGCTTGCGCTGCTCCTCGGACAGCTCGGACCACGCCATGCCCTCGCGGCGCAGCTCGGAGATGTCGTACTCCCACCGCAGGTTGGGCGCGGCCAGGACCCCGACGAGCACCGTGGAGGCCAGGGCGACCGCCAGACCCAGGGGCGCGAGCCGGTAGGTGGACCGGGACGTCTCGCCCTCCCCGACGGTCCCGAGCAACGGCGGCGCGTCCCTGTCGAGCGAGGGGATGAGGACGGGCAGCAACACGAGCATCGCCACGAGACACACGAGCAGCCCGACCGCGAGGAGCACCCCGAGCTGCGCGAACCCCTGGAAGTCCGCGGCGGCCAGGGCGAGGAAGCCCGCCATGGACGTGAGCGCGGCCGTCATGCACGGCGGGCCCGTCCGGTCCCACGCACGCTCGATGGCCTCCTCGAGCCCGACGTCCTGCGCCCGGTACTCGCGGTAGCGACCCACGAGGTGCACCGCGAAGTCGATGCCCAGCCCGATCAGGATGGCGGTCCCGAAGCTCGTGTAGGTGTTCAGGCTCCCGAGGAACACCCCGACCAGCCCGAGCACCACGATGTTCGCCGCGATCAACGGCCCGAACACCAGCAGCGTCGACCTCCAGCTCCGGAACGCCACGATGGTCACGAGCAGCACGAGGCCGAGGCTCACGAACGTCGTCCAGAAGAGGTCGGACTTGATGCCCCGCGAGTCCTCCACCACGTGCCGGTAGGCCCCGCCGACCCAGGCCGTCCGCACGCCCGGTGTCTCCTCGGCCGCGAGCACCCTCTCGATGTCGGCCATCACGAGGGCGGCGAACTTCTGATCGTGCGAGCTCACCGTGGGACGGACCAGGATCCGGCCGCGCCCAGCGCCCCCCTGCAGCAGGTCCGGTGCCTCCGAGAGCTTCTGGATGCGCTCGGTGAGGGGTCCCATCGCCATCAGCCGCTGGGTGACGATGGGGTTGAGCGCTGACCCGAGGGACAGCGCGGCCCGCAGGCGCGTGTTGAGGGTGTCGACCTCGCTCGCCTCGAGCTGGAGCAGCCCGAGCTGCTTGGTGAGCTCGGGGTCGACCTGGTACAGCGCGTACTCCACACGCTCGAGGTCACCGAGCTTCGTGGCCATCCGCCGCATCGTGGCGTCGAGCAGGTCGGGGTCGTCGGAGGTGAACGAGAGCGTGACGAGCGAGATTCCACCCTCGCTGTCCTGGAGCTCCCGCACGGCCTTCACGGCAGGCTCGTCGCCCGGGAGGAGCGAGAGGACGTCGGGATCGACGTCCGGCGGGAGGCCCAGCACGGCGCTCAGGAGCACGATCAGGACGGTCGCGAGCCCGATGAATCTGCGACGACCCAGGACGAATCTCGCGATTTTTCCGTATGGTCCCGGGCTGTACGCCAACCGTCGAACTCCTGACCCGGTCGTCTAACGGGCGGGGCCGCTCAACCCAAGCCCGGAGGCATGCCAGACACGAACGAGGGCTCGAGCTGGGCCGCCAACCGCAGCAGCGTGGCCTCGTCGCCGTACCGCCCGACGGCCTGCACGCCGATGGGGAGCCCGTGGGGCGAGGCGTGCAGCGGCATCGAGACGGCAGGTTGGCCAGTGAGGTTGAAGAGCATCGTGTTGGGCGTGGCCGACAGCGCGTCCGCCGCGAGCTGCTCGAGGGCGACCCGGTAGAGCGCCCCCATGTCGAGGGTGCGCAGCAACCCGAGCTGCAGGAGCTCCGCACGGCTGCTCGTGAACGTGCCGATGGGGACGGGGGGAACGGCGCACGTGGGCGTGACGAGCACGTCGTGCTGCGCGAAGAAGGCGCCCATCGCGCGCCCCGCGGCGTACATGGCCTCGCGGTGGCCCTGCATCTCCATGGCCGTGAGCTTGTGCCCGATGCGCGACAGGAGCCAGGTGACGGGCTCCACCTCGGACGCTGTGACCGGACGCCCGATGTGCGCACCGATCCCCTGGAGCTCGGACGCCGTCCCGACGGCCACGAAGCTCAGGTAGGCGCGGACGAGGGCCTCGCGATCGAAGGGCGGCAGGCGCTCCTCCACCACATGGCCGAGCGCCTCGAGCTGGCGGGCGGCCTCCTCGACGGCCGTGCGGTTCTCGGGGTCGGTCGTGCCCCCGAACAGCGGCTCGGCGGTCCAGGCGATGCGGAGGGTACCGGGGTCACGCCCGACCTCCTGGAGGAACGGACGCTCCGGGCGCTCGACCCCGTAGGGCGCTCCGGCCTCCGGGCCCGCCGTGCAGTCCAGCAGGGCGGCGGAGTCGCGCACGGACCTCGCGACCACGTGCTGCACCACGAGCCCACCCCAGGACTCGCTGATGTACGGGCCCATCGGCACGCGCCCGCGCGACGGCTTGAGACCGAACAGACCGCAGTGGGCGGCCGGGATGCGGATGGAGCCCCCTCCGTCCCCCGCGTGGGCGACCGGCACCATGCGCGCGGCCACCGCGGACCCCGAACCGCCGGACGAGCCGCCCGGGGTGCGCGTCGTGTCCCACGGGTTGCGGCAGGGACCCCGGAACCGCGACTCGGTCACCCCGTAGATGCCGAGCTCGGGCGCGTTGGTCCGCCCGACGACGTTCAGCCCGGCGGCCTTGTACCGGGTGACGATCTCGCTGTCCCGCGGCGCCCGCCAGTCCTTCATGGGCGCGCACGAGCTCGTGCACGGCTGCCCGGCGTCCTCGGCCCCGAGGTCCTTGAGGAGGAACGGCACCCCCCTGAAGGGCCCGTCCGGCAGCCGCTCCGCGGCCTCCAGCGCACGCTCGGCGTCGATGTGGACGACCGCGTTCAGGGCGCCGTTGCGGGCCTCGATGCGCTCCATCGCCGCCGCGACGAGCTCCCTCGGGTGGACGTCCCCGCGCGCGACCCAGGAGGCGAGCTCGGTGGCGTCGGCCGTGTCGTACTCGGGCAGCCTCATGGACGCACCCAGTCGCCGGAGCGGCCGCCGTGCTTCTCGACGAGCTCGATGGGCCCGATCGCCATCCCGCGGTCGACCGCCTTGAGCATGTCGTACACCGTGAGGAGCGCCGTGCTCACGGCCGTCAGGGCCTCCATCTCCACCCCGGTGCGCCAGGTGGCCCGTGCGGTGGCGAGGCAGCGCACGCCGTCGCCCTCCACGTCGAGGTGCACGTCCACCCCGGTGATCGGCAGCGGATGGCAGAGGGGGATGAGGTCGCTGGTGCGCTTGGCCCCCTGGATACCGGCGAGCTGGGCGATGGCGAGCACGTCGCCCTTCTTCGCCGAGCGGCTCCGCACGGCCTCCAGGGCCTCCGGGCCGAGCCGGATGAACCCCCGCGCCGTGGCGCTGCGGGCGGTGACGGGCTTCTCGTCGACGTCCACCATCCGGGCGTTCCCGGCGGCGTCGACGTGGGTGAGCGGCATGGCGCCTCCTGTGGGACGTGATTGTAGATGACCTGGGGGCGGCGTCGAGGTAGTCCGTGCGCATGTCCATCCCCCGTCTGTCCCTCCGCCCCAAGCGCGAGCGTCGCTCGTCCTCCGGTCACCCCTGGATCTTCAGCAACGAGCTGGAGGCCGGCTTCGCCGACCTGCCCCCGGGCAGCGCGGTGGACGTCTTCGACGCGAAGGGGAAGTTCGTGGGTCGCGGGCTGCTCTCGCCCTCGTCCCTCATCGCGGTGCGCCTGTACAGCCGGGCCCGCCACGACGATCTGGACGACCCGCTCTTCTACACGATGCGCCTCCGCGAGGCCCTCGCCTACCGGGAGCGCGTGCTGCCGGGCCGGACGTCCTGTCGGGTGGTGCACGCCGAGGGCGACTTCCTGCCGGGGCTCATCGTCGACCGCTTCGGCGACCACCTCGCGGTGCAGGTGTCCACGGTCGGCCTCGAGAACCGTCTCGACGTGCTCGAGGAGGCCGTGAAGCAGGTGCTGGCCCCGGCGAGTGCGGTGTTCCGCAACGACAACAAGGTGCGCGAGCTGGAGGGGCTCGAGCCCGGTCGCGGCGTGTGGTTCGGCGACCCCCCGGAGTCGGTGGACATCGAGGAGTACGGGCTCACCTACCGGATCGACCTGCTCGGGGGCCAGAAGACCGGGCACTTCTACGACCAGGCCGTGAACCGCCAGGAGTGCGGGCGTCTGTGCGCGGGGGCCAGCGTGCTCGACGTCTACGCCAACACCGGTGGCTTCGGGCTCCAGGCCCTGAAGCACGGGGCCGAGCGCGCCGTGCTGGTCGAGAAGTCCGAGGCCACCGCGGCCGCCGCCGTGCGCAACGCCGACCTGAACGGGCTCGCCGACCGCGCCACCGTGCTGGCCGCGGAGGCGACGCGCACCCTCGAGGAGCTCGTGGCGCGCGGCGACCGCTTCGACGTCGTGGCGATCGACCCGCCCGCCTTCGCGAAGTCCAAGAAGACCGCTGGCAACGCCCTTCGCGGCTACACGCGCGTGAACGCCCTCGCGATGACCCTCGTGAAGCCGGGCGGGCTGCTGTTCACGAGCTCCTGCTCGCACCACGTCCAGGAGGACCGCTTCCTCGAGGCCCTCGAGAAGGCCGCCGAGCACGCGCACCGCACGCTACGCCTTGTGCGGCGGGGCGAGCAGGCTACAGATCACCCAGTTCTTCCAGCAGTACCGGAGACACGGTATCTGAAGCATCTGGCTCTTCAGGTGCTTCTCTGACGGTTGGGGCCTCGTTGCTCGCCTCGACCAGCGTCCGGAAGTAGGCGCTCGTCTCGAGGAGCTCGTCGTAGCTGCCCCGCGCGATGATCTTCCCGCGCTCGAGCACGAGGATCTGGTCGCAGTACCGGGTGGTCGAGAGGCGGTGGGCGATCATGATGACCGTGGTGCTCGCGAAGTTCTCGCGCAGGGCGTCCACCACGGCGGCCTCCGTGCGGTTGTCGAGGGCGCTCGTGGCCTCGTCGAGCACGAGGAGCTCGGGCTTGCGGTAGAGCGACCGCGCGATGCCGAGCCGCTGGCGCTGCCCGCCCGAGAGCCGCATGCCGCGCTCCCCGATGGCGGTCTCGTAGCCCTGGGGGAGCTCGGTCTCCACGAAGTCCGCCACGCAGGCCATCCGCGCGACCGAGCGGACGAGGTCCATGTCGGGCGTGTCCTGGCCGAACGCGATGTTCCCCGCCACCGTGGTGTCGCTCATGAACAGGCTCTGCGGCACGTACCCGATGTGGGTCTGCCACGCGGCGGCGTCCGCCAGGTCCTCGAGCCTCCGGTCGTCGATCCGGACGCACCCCTGGTCGGGCTGGAGCAGCCCCATGATCAGGTCCACGAGCGTCGTCTTGCCCGACCCCGTGGAACCGACGAGCGCCACCCAGCTCCCGCGGGGGATGCGCACGTCGATCCCCTCCAGCACGGGCTGCTCGGTCTGCGGGTACGTGAAGCGCACACCCTCGAGGGCGATCTCGCGCTCCAGGGTGACGGGCTCCGCACCCGTCACGGTCGGGAGCGGGGCGTCGATGTGGGAGAGGACGATGCGGGCGGCTGCGGCCTCGGCCTGGAGCGTCATGAGCCACGCGAAGCCCTGCTGTACGGTGGGCAGCAGGCGGTACGCCGCCACGGCGTAGCTTCCGATCAGCACGAGCACCCCGTCCAGCGGACGACCCGTGGCGAGGAAGAACACCACGATGAGCACGAGCCCTGTGACGCCGACGACCTCGAGGGCGGGCTTCCCGATGCGCATCATCGTGGCCACGATGGTCAGCGCGCTGGCCATCTCGACGTTGGGCTCGTGGAAGCGCTTGAGCACGCTGGTCTCCAGCGCGTGGAGCTTGATCTCCTTCACGCCGAGCAGCGCCTCGTGGGCGATGTG
>JACKEQ010000091.1 GCA_020632885.1 Alphaproteobacteria bacterium
CTCCTTCGGCTCCTCACCCTCCTTCGGGGGCTCCGGCGGGTCGGGGTCGCCCATCACGAACACGTGGGGCCGGCCGTCCTCCCAGAGCACCGCCTTGCGGGGCACCACGAGCACACCCTCGTGCCGGTCGACCTCCAGCTCGACCTTCACGAACTGCCCGGGGCGGAGGGGCTGGTCGTCGTCGACGTCCACGGTGACCCGGAAGGTGCCGCTCGACGGGTCGATCACGGGCGAGACCCGGTCGATCGTCCCGGTGCCGCGGACCTCCTCGTCGTAGGCGGACGTGAGGCGCGCGGGCTGGCCGGCCTCCACGCGGGCCACGTCGCGCTCGGGCAGGTCGACGCGGACGAGCAGCGAGTCGAGATCCACCACCTGGAAGACCCGGGACCCGCTCGCCAGCTCGCCCACCCTGGCGTCCCGGCGGGCCACGACACCGTCGAAGGGTGCGCTGATCCGGGTCTGTCCGAAGGACTTCGACGCCTCGGCGGCGTTCACGCGGGCGGACCTCAGCTGGTACCGCAGGTCGTCGAGATCCTTCTCGGACACGGCTCCCTGGGCGTGCAGGGCCTCGAGCTGGGCCACCTGGGACTGGAGCCGCCCGACCTCCGCCCGGGAGCGCTCCACGCCCGCCTGGAGAGACACGCTCTCGAGCACCGCGAGGAGCTCGCCCCGGCTGACGGGGTCGCCCTCGTCCGCGTGGATCGACCGCACGATGCCGGGCGCCACGGGCACGAGATCCGCGGAGCGCTCGGCCTCGACGGTGGCCATGGTGGCCAGGCGCTCGACCACGACGCCGGGCTCGACGGTCTGGACGTTCACGACGGTGACGGGCTTCGCGTCCTTCTCCCCGTCGTCTTCGCCGCCCGACCCGCTGCACGCGAGCAGCAGGACCCCCAACCACGTCACCATCGGCACTCTCCCGCCAGCCCTACGCCCGGCACCGGCCCGTATTTCGTCGGACCCCGATCCGGTGAGACGTTCGTGCTCAGTCCCCGCCACCGGTGGTACGTTGCGGCTCCACGGGGGGGAGATGGCGGAGGCCTCCAGGCTCGCCAGGCTCTATCGGGGCCTGCGCCAGAGGGAGCTCGTCCGGGGCGACCCGGTGGGCACGCGCGTGCTCGAGGGACGCCTGCGCGCGACGCTCGCGGGGGTCGCTCGCGAGGTCGGCCCCGACGACGCGCGTGAGCTCCCGGGCCCGCCGCCGCGGCGGATCGCGATCGCCATGGCCCTCGCCCTCTTCAGCCAGCCGCACCTGGCGCAGACGTTCACGGGGGTCCCCCGGCCCGCGATCCTCTTCGACAACGACGTGCTGCGCGATGCGCTCGGGATCTCGGGCTGGGAGCTCGACGACCTGCGCGACGAGGTGGATCGCCGAGCGGGCACCTGGCTCAAGCAGGAGACCGTCGCCCACTGGCTCGAGGCCCACCTGCCGCCCGAGAAGGCGTTCGCGCAGCTCTTCCCGGGCGTCACGGCGCGCGGCACGGTCCGGTTCGAGCGGGCGCACGTGGTGGCGAGCGCCCCTGCCGCCCCCCTGCCGCGCACGGGCATGTTCCTGCCGTGGGTGTCGCGCGATGGGCTCGGTCCCCTCGACGCCTTCCGGGGGCGCTACGTCGACGGGAACCTCAAGCGGGCCCTCGAGCGCAGCCTGGGTCTCACGGCCGAGGAGGTCGACGAGCTGCTCGAGCGCACCGTGCTCTTCGTGCCCCAGGCGTCCGCCGACGACCTGCTCGCCCTCGATGCGTGGCGCCGGGACGGGTTCGCGGCCCTCACGGGGATCGGTCAGCCCTACGGGAAGCTCAGCTGGCTGGTGGAGCCGGTGGACGGCGCGTCGGCGCGGTGGCGCGCGTGGTTGGCCCCGCCGGACGCCGACGTCCCCGGGCCCGAGGCGGCCTTCGACATGCTGCTCGAGCCCCGGATCCACGGCATGCTCGAGGCGCTCCAGGGAGAGATCCTGGCGCGGCGCTGGATCGCGTCGGAGCCCTTCGACGACGTGCTGGACGTGCTGGACGTGCCCGCCCACGTGAGCGCGGTCACCCAGCCGCTCCTCGCCTGGGCGGGAGCGCGCGGGAGCACGATCGAGATCGCGCAGGCGGGCCAGATCCCGCTCGACGTGGCGGAGACGCTGCTCGCCGAGGTGCACACCACCTTCAAGCAGCGCGCGGCCTCCTGGGCGCGCCCGCCGTCGACGGAGTGGGACGGCTCGCCCCAGGCCTGCTGGATGCGCCGGCTCGTCCGGCTCGACGAGGCCCTGCGGGTCGTCGGCGACCGCATGCCGCTGGGCGTCGATCACCGAGAGGTCGTGTTCCTCTACGCCGCGCACTTCCTCGCGGAGAGCCCGCCGGACCGGGCGGTGCTCTCGGCCACGGAGGACGGCGGGAGCGTCGGGCTGGCTGTGAGCCGCTGGTTCTGGCCGACCTGGCGGCGCGTGCTGGAGCACGCCGAGGACGAGGGCAACACCACGAACGCGGAGCTGCTCGTCCCCGACGGGCTCTTCTGACCCACGGTCAGAGGAAGTACACCCCGCACTCCTCGGAGAGCGCCGTGCACATCGAGCTGCCCGCGAGCGGCTCGGCGTTCGCGTCGGGTTCGGTGCAGCCCTCCTTCAGGAACGCCTGGATGGCCTCGGTGGACTCGTCCTGGCAGGTCTCGAAGTCCGCGATGGTGTACGAGCAGCCCTCGGGCACCGTCATGTCGTAGCACTCGAACGCCTCGACCTCGGGCTCGGTGCCCATGCACTCGTCGTAGGCGGCCTCGCAGCTCGCCGTGTAGTCGGCGGTGGGGTCGAAGGCGACCTCGAAGGCCGCGGCGAACACGGCGCCGAGCGTGCAGGCGTCGGACTGGGAGTACGTCTTGTCGAAGTAGTCGTACTGCTCCTCCTGCAGCGTGCAGATCTGCGTGGCATCGAGGTCGGCGAGCGCCGTGCCGTCCGAGATCGACGAGTTGAAGCCGCTGGAGCAGCCGGCGAGGAGCGCGAGGAGCGCGATGCGGGACATGGGATTCCTCCTGTCTGGGGGGCGCGTAGACGTATGCCAGCGCTACCCATTCGGACAGGAGGGCTACTTCGCGGCCTGGGCGGGCAGACGGCCCGCGTCGGTCGGGTGGAAGCCGTCGCGCGTCCGGCTGTCCTGGTAGGCCGCCGGGTAGCCGCACCCGCCCTTGATGTAGTGGTCGCGGTAGGCGTTGTGCACGCACATGCTCACCCCGCCGTCGGCGGTCATGCAGTGGAACGAGCAGTTGTCGATGCGCTCGTGGTCCAGTGCCGTGGCGTCCTGGAAGTTCTGCATGAAGAAGGAGAGCTTGTGCACCCGGCCGCGACCGCGCACCAGCGGCCGCCAGTTGGCCCGCACGTGCCGGCCGAAGTGCGCGAGCCCCTTGCCGACGTAGCGGCGCCGCACGGCCTCCACGACGGCCTTCGCGGCGGCACGGCGGGGGTGCCGACGGTCGAAGAAGATGTCGTCGTACGTGTCGAGGAGGTCGCCCACGACCTTCGGGTCGTCGAGGATGTCCACCGCATGGGCGCGGCCCTTCGGGTCCACGATCGCGGCGTACGCGATCTTGTGGCACTTCGGGCTCCCGACGCGCACGGCGTCCCACGAGAGCGGCACACCGAGCCCCTCCTCGATCTTGCGGCCCACGGTCTCGATGCTGATCACCTGGTCGTCCCGGCGGCGGTTGGCCCCGCGTCCCGTGTCGGCCTGGAGCTGGAAGCTCGCCATGCCCACGACGTCCGCGTTGCGCTTGTAGAAGTCCACGAGGAGCGGGACCTCGGGGAAGTTCTTCTTGTAGACCGTCTGGTTGAAGATGACGTTGAGCGGCAGGCCGCGGGCGCGCTCGATGTACTCCTGGCGCACCTCGCAGAGCGACTCCTCGCTCTTGTAGCCCTTGCGCTTCTCCGTGAGGTCGACGTGGAAGGCTACGTCCGCGAGCCCCACGCGGGTGAGACGCTCGAGGAGCCGGCGGCTCGCGAGGTCGCCGTTGGTGAACAGGGACGGCACGAGCCCGCGCTCGCTGGTGTGGCGGACGATGGCCTCCAGCTCGTCCTCGTCGCGCAGGGTGGGGTCGCCGCCCGAGATCTGGACGTTGGTGCCCTTGCCGTAGTCCGCGTGGATGCGGTCGACCCGCTCCAGCATGTGCGAGAGCGGCAGGTCCGGCGTTCCTTCGGAGTTCTCCGAGAGGTAGCAGATCGCGCAGTCGAAGTTGCAGCGCTGGGTGACCTCGAGGGACACGCAGCCGATGACCCGCTTGCGGCCGAGGATCTGGTTGGGCACCCGGTTGTCCGGGGTGAGGCGGTCCCAGGTGGAGGCCAGCCGCTCGCGGATGTGGGCGATGTCGGCGGCGTCGAGGTGACCCATGGTGATCCTCCGGGGTGGGGCGGGCGTATCCTAGCGCGGGTAATACGTTGCCCCGACCGTCGTGGATCAAAAGGAGGCTCTCGTGATCACCCTTCTCCTCCCCCTGCTCGCGGGCTGCTTCAAGACCGTGGAGCCGCGCGTGGAGGTCGAGGCCCCCGCCTCCGCGGACGCCTTCCCCTGGGACCTCTACGACCGCGCCTTCTCGGGCCGGGTCGACGGCGGGCTCATCGACTACCGCACGCTCCAGGACGACCCGGAGGCGCTCGACCGCTTCATCGGCAACCTGGCGGTGGTCTCGCCTGCCTCGCATCCCGAGCTGTTCCCGACGAAGGAAGCGGCCCTCGCGTACTGGCTCGACGCCTACAACGCGCTCGCGGTGCGCGGTGTGCTCGACCGTCCCGAGATGGTCTCGGTGATCGACGACAAGGTCGAGTACTTCTACAGCACCCGCTACCGGATCGGCGGTCAGAAGGTGAGCCTGTACAAGCTCGAGAACGGCATCATCCGCGCGGAGTTCGCGGACCCCCGCGTGCACTTCTTCCTCAACTGCCAGTCCATGAGCTGCCCCGCGTTCCCGTCCCAGGCCGTGCGCCCGGAGACGGTGGACGCGGCCCTCGAGGAGGCCACGCGGGCCTTCGTCAACGATCCGGCCCACGTCCAGGTCATGGAGGACGGCACCGTCGCGGTGAGCAGCATCTTCCAGTGGTACGCGGAGGACTTCGGAGGCGAGGCCGGCGTGCTGCCGTTCGTGCACCGGTACAACGGGCTCGTGCCCGCCGAGGGGAAGGTGACGTACAAGGAGTACGACTGGACCCTGATCGCCCAGTCCGGTCGTCGTCCCGAGTGATCCTCCTCCTCGCCAGCGCGCTCGCGGGGCCGCGCTTCGAGGGCACGCTCGGCGTGAAGACCACCCCGGCGGGCCTCGGTCTGCTGGGCACGGCCTGGTGGGACGTCGGTGAGACCACCGACCTCGGGCCCGGTGGGGCCATCTACTTCTACTGGTACGAGCTCGGGCTGCACGCGCGCACCACGCAGCTCGGCGGCTTCTTCGTGGGCACCCTGCAGGCTGTCGCGGAGCCGGGCGTCTTCAAGCGCGCCGCTGCCCCCGACGACCCGCGCGACTTCATGTTCCGCCCGCTGGTCCGGGGCCGCGGCGAATTCAACGTGCGCGACGACGCCGTGTGGCTCTACAGCCGCACCACGGGCTGGTCGCGCCATCGGGCATGGGCCGAGTACGACACCTTCCAGGACCGCACGTTCCCCATGGGTCTGGAGGCCTCCCTCGAGCAGTCCGTGGCGCTGATGGGCTCCCCGTCTGGCGCGGCCGAGCGGAAGGTCTGGATCTACGCCGAGACCACCCTCGAGACGTCCGTGCGGGTGGGCTGGCTGAACCGCATGGTGCGCGGTGGGGTGATCGTCGAGAAGCTCTCGCCCTCCGTGTCCATCGACCTCGACGTGTCCTACAGCTTCATGGA
>JACKEQ010000092.1 GCA_020632885.1 Alphaproteobacteria bacterium
TCCACACACCGGCTGCACCGGTCGGGACTTCTTTTCCAGACCTCGCGAGCACACTGCTGTGGCATCGTGTTTGACAAAGGTTCCAAAACGATTTTGCCGACGCGATCCTCGTCCGGAATTTTTCGCTCAAGGCTAGCGATGGCGTGCCGATTCGTTGCGCAGACGTCTGTGCGGACAAAGTGTGCGAACACACGCATCGGGCTGGCGAGAGCCACTCTGATGGGGTACTTCGAACGTCGTGGTCCGGTCCGGGGGGGCGCGTGTCCGAGCAGGCAGAAAGGGTGGCGGAGTGGGTCCGCCGGTTCCTCGCGGGCGAGGTGGCCGATGCGGATGGGCTCGACCCCGCCATGGCCGCTGCGCTCGCTCCCCTGGCGGAGTCCCACGAGCACCACCGGTCACGCCTCGAGGACCTCGACGGGTACCTCACCGAGCTGTCCTGCCTGTTCCTGGAGTACTCGGCCGGGAACTTCGATGTGCACCTGCGCATGCGGGGCGAGGACCACACCGACGCCGTGGGCCTCGGCCTGAACATGATGGTGGAGGAGCTCCAGGCGGTCACCCAGGACCTCAGCGTCGCGCGCGACGCGGCTCTGGCAGCCAACCAGGCGAAGTCCACCTTCCTGGCCAACATGAGCCACGAGCTCCGCACGCCGCTCAACGCGATCATCGGCTACAGCGAGCTCATCGTCGACGATCTGTCCGCTACCCCAGGCGCGGGCGACACCCTGGAGGACGTCGAGAAGATCCTCCGGGCCGCCAAGCACCTCCTCCGCCTCATCAGCGACGTGCTCGACCTCTCGAAGGTCGAGGCCGGGAAGATGGAGCTCGAGGTGGAGTCGGTGGACGTGCAGGGGATCGTGGCCGACGTCGCGGACACCGTGCGCCCGGCGCTCGGCCGCGGCGGGAACGCGCTGGCCCTCGAGGTGGACTGGACCCCCGGGGTGGCCCTCCGCACCGACGGCATGAAGCTGCGCCAGACCCTCATGAACCTCCTGGGCAACGCGTCCAAGTTCACGAGCAACGGCACCGTCACCCTCCGGGTGCGGCGCGACCCCCTCGATCACGAGCCCCGCCGGGTGTACTTCGACGTCGCCGACACCGGTGCGGGCATCGCGGCGGACCGTCTGGAGGCGATCTTCGATCCCTTCACCCAGGAGCGCGCCGACACCGCCCGGCTGCATGGCGGCACGGGCCTCGGCCTGGCGATCTGCTCGCGCTTCGCGAAGCTCATGGGGGGCTCCCTCACCGTCCAGTCGGAGGTGGGGAAGGGCTCGTGCTTCACCCTCACCCTCCCGCTCCTCGAGGGTGCGGCGCACGCCCCGCCGGAGCGCCTGCTCATGGAGCGGCCGCCGGGCGCCACCGTGCTCGTGGTCGACGACGATCCCGTGGCCCACGAGCTGCTCCGCCGGCACGTGGCGCCCCTCGGGTGCGAGGTCGTGGTCTCGAGCGGGGGCATCCAGGCCATCGAGCTGGCGCGCACCCTCCGCCCCTCGCTCATCACGCTCGACGTGTTCATGCCCGAGATGGACGGGTGGACCACGCTGGCGCGCCTGAAGAGCGATCCGATCGTCTGCGACATCCCGGTCGTGATGATCACGATCCACGACGACGCGCAGCGCGCGTACGCCCTCGGTGCGGACGACTACCTCACCAAGCCCGTAGATCGGCGGCGGCTCCTCGAGGTCGTGGGCCGGCACGCGGGCGACGCGCGGCGCACGGTGCTGGTGGTGGACGACGATCGTGACGCGCGCGAGGTGGCGACCCGCATGCTCACGGGGGCGGGCTTCCAGGTCGTCCAGGCCATCAACGGCGCCGACGCGCTCGAGAAGTACCGCTCGGCTTCACCCGACGTGATCCTCCTCGACCTCATGATGCCGGTGCTCGACGGGTTCGAGGTGGTCCACGCGCTCTCCGCGGATCCCGACTTCCGGACGCCCATCGTGGTGCTCACCGCCAAGCAGATCGACGAGACCGATCGCGCCCGGCTGGCCCATGGCGCCGAGTCGATCCTCTCCAAGGGGCGCGACCTGGATCTCGTGCTGTCGCGCATGACCGACCTGCTCACCAGCTGATGTACCAGGGAAGGCGACAGGAACCATCGCTTGCAGGCTGGCGACGTTTCGCGTAGCTTTTGAATGTTCCATCGTGGAGTCTGCTCCACGGTCCCGGGGGGGAGATGGACACCGACCGAATCGAACTGCCGCACGCGACCCTCGAGCTCCAGCCCGAAGGGTTCGTGGTCTCGCGTCAGCACAAGGACGTCCCGCAGACGGACGAGCTCGCGGATCTCCTGATGCGCGAGACGCGCCGTCTCGCGGGTCAGCGCGCCGCCGTGCTCGTGCTGCTCAACGGCCAGCCGATCTCGAAGGGCGCGCGACAGCGGATCGCCACGGCGGACGAGCTGGCTGCCGTGGCCATGGTGGTCTCGAGCACCGTGGGCACGATGCTCGTGAACTTCTTCATGCGGATGAACAAGCCGAAGTACCCGTTCAAGGTCTTCAGCGACGAGGGGCGCGCCCGGCAGTGGCTCGTCACCGAGGGCATGGGGGCACGCAGGGTGGACACGGAAGCCTCGTGATCCGCCGGCACGACGTCGATGTCATCGCGTTGTGCTTGGAGTCGACCCGCACACGGTGCATGCTCCTCCAATGACCCAAGTCACCCCGCCCACCCACCTCGGCTTCGAGCCGGTGACCACCCTCTACTGCTCGGGTGGCACCGTGAACCTCCATCCCGACGGCTATGTCGTCAGCGATCTGGTGCCGCGCACGACCCAGACCTGGGACACCGCGTGCGAGATGCTCCTCGCGGGGGCTTCGCTCGCGCCCGGCTTCAAGCAGGCCGCCATCGTGATCACGAACGAGTCGCGCACCGAGCGGGACGGCCGCCGGGCGTTCGCCGAGGTCGGGGCGCCCCTGCTCTCCTGTGTGGCGCTCATCGTGCGCTCGCGGGTGTCCGAGGTCACGGGCAACTTCTTCCTGCGCCTCAACCGTCCTGCGTACCCCACGCGGCTCTTCGGGAGTGTCGAGGCGGCCGTCGAATGGGTCGTGCCGCACGTGGGGCAGCCCATCGGCCCCGAGGGGATCGAGCTGCTGGAGCGGATGCGATGACGCATGCCGCCCTCATCCCGCGCCCGCCGCGCGAGGAGATCATCGAGGTCTCCACGGCGCTGGTGTGGCGGGATGCGCGGGGGTTCGTGGTGTGTGACCAGGTGCCTCGCGCGCTCCAGACCTGGGACACCGCCTGCGAGATGATGCAGGCGGGGCGGAGGCTGCAGCCCGAGGGGAACATCCCGATGGTCGTGCTCTCGAACGAGTCGCGGACCACACGGGGCGCGCGGCAGGCGTTCGCCGAGCTGGGCGCTGCGCAGAACGCGTGCGTGGCGCTGGTGGTGCGCTCGCGCGTGTCGGAGATCACGGGCAACTTCTTCCTCCGGATCAACAGGCCGCCCTTCCCGATGCGTCTGTTCGAGGAGGCCGACGACGCCATCGAGTGGGCGCTCGGGTACGTCGGCAGGTAGGGTTTTCGTCTCGTTTTCGACGCCCGTGCGGGGGTGTTCGATGGGCCCGGCGTAGGGGAGCGCGTCACCAGGAGGTGCGTGTTGTCCCGCTCTGTTCTTCTCGCGCTCGTTCTCGTCGCCTGTGGTCCGGACCGTACGATGCCGGAGGGGTTCGCCCTCGACGACGACGGCTTCGTCCGCACCACCTGCGAGCCCCTCATGGACACCTTCCCCGTCGCCGACGTCCACAACATCGGCTACGACGCGGCGAGCTGCGGGACGGGCACCTGCGAGACCTCGTGTCCCGACGCCCACGCCAACTCGGACTGGGGCGGGGCCCACCACGGTATCGACGTCTTCGCGTACCAGGGGGCACCCCTGGTGGCCGTGGCGGACGGCGAGGTGCGGAGGGTGGGTGTCGTGAGCGCGACGTCGGGCCTGCGGGTGAGGATTCGCGACGCCTGCGGGTGGGAGTACTACTACGGCCACCTCGACCAGGCCTTCGTCCAGCCGGGCGACATCGTGCGGGCGGGGGACCTGATCGGGACGATGGGCCGCACGGGGACCGCTTCCACCCACCTCCACTTCAATGTCTCGCCCGAGGGTGCCTACTACGACGACATCGACCCGTTCCCGCTGCTCCAGGCGACCAGCGGGAGCGCGTGTGACGACGGTCCCGTCGTGGAGCCCGAGGGACCGGAGGAGGACGACAGCCCGCCCACGTGCGGCACGATCGGGGGCACGACGTGGCTCGAGGCGGACGACACGCTCTGGTCGTGCGACGGTCGGTTCGTGCTCGTGATGCAGCAGGACGGCAACCTCGTGCTCTACATGGACGAGGTGCCCCTGTGGCACTCGGGCACCCACGGGCACCCCGGCTCGAGGGCCGTGATGCAGGGTGACGGGAACCTCGTCGTGTACGGCGCGAGCGGCGCCCCCCTGTGGCACGCGGGCACCCATGGCCATCCGGGTGCGCGCCTGGACGTGCAGGACGACGGGAACCTCGTGATCACGGGAGCCCAGGGGGGTGTGCTGTGGCACTCGGGTACCTGGGGCCACTGACAGATTTGCAATGCAGGACAAGTCTGCATAGTCTTCTGGTGAGCTTCGACCAGGAGACGTCATGAGCGACGACGACATGCAGAAGGTGAAGGGCCGCAAGGGGAACCTCGTGGGCCGGATCCGCGAGCGCTACGGCGACGCGAAGGAGGCGGCCGCCGAGCGGCTCGACGCCTTTCTCGGCTCGATTCGGGAGCAGCTCGCCTGACGACCTCGCCGAGCGGGCCCCGCGAAGCCTCCGACCCCGCGGGCCCCTCGGGCTCTCGGCCGCCGGTTGGAGCCGCGTGGCCGGCAGGATCTGGGTGGAGATCGGACGCAAGGAGCTCGCGCTCGTGGCCGCCGGGGTGGCCTTCTACGGCCTGCTCGCGCTCTTTCCGGCGCTGGCGGGTGTCGCGTCCCTCTACGGCGTGTGGTCCACACCCACGGACGTCATCACGCTGGTGCATGCAGCCCGCGGTGTGTTGCCGAGTGCACTCGTGAGCCTGCTGACGGAGCAGCTGGGCTCGCTCACCCGCACGGACGACTCCACGCTCACCTGGAGCGCCGCCCTCGGGCTCGCGTTGTCGGTGTGGTCCGCGAACCGGGGCACGAAGGCCCTCTTCGCCGGCCTGAACATCGTCTACGACGAGCGCGAGCGACGCAGCTTCGTCCTCCTGAACGCCGAGTCGATCGGTGTGACGGTCGTGGGGCTGGTGGCTCTCACCGTGGCGCTCGGCGCCCTCACCGTGTTGCCGGCCCTCGATCTGGTGGACCGGGTGCCGTCGGGCTCGCTCGATGCCCTCCGCTATTCTGCGCTCGCCCTCGGGATGCTGCTCGCGCTCGCGTTGGTCTACGCCGTGGGACCCGACCGCCGCAGACCGCGGTGGGCGTGGGTCTCGGTGGGGTCGGTGGTCGCTACGGGCCTCTGGCTGGTCGGCTGTGCGGGCTTCTCGCTCTACGTCGAGACCTTCGGGAGCTACAACCAGACGTTCGGAGCCCTGGCTGGCGTCGCCGTGACGCTCACGTGGCTGTGGATGACCGCGTGGGTCGTGCTGTTCGGCGCCGAGGTGAACGCCGAGCTGGAACACGAGACCCTCGCGGACAGCACCGTGGGCCCGGACCGCCCGCTCGGGGAGAGGGGTGCGTGGGTGGCCGACGACGTGCCCGAGGGCGTGCGTCGTGCGGTCGAGGCCAGCGACGCGTAGCCCCTCGACCACC
>JACKEQ010000093.1 GCA_020632885.1 Alphaproteobacteria bacterium
CCGAGGGCCAGCAGGGTGGGCATGTCCTCGCCGTGGATCTGGAGCTGGAGCGTGCTCCCCCCCGAGCTCCCGTCGTCCCAGCCCACGCTGGCCGTCACGCCGGCGAGATCGTCCGGCAGCGCCTTCCGGGCGGCCTCCATGACCTCCTCGCGCTCCATGGGCCCGTCGGACTCGAGGAACACGCGCAGCTCGCCGCGGTTGCGGTCGCCCTCCAGATCCGCGCTGTACACCCGCACGCCCCACTCCTCCCGGTGGGCCTCGAGCATCGCCTCGAAGGCGGCGACGACCCTGTCCCGGTCCCGGGGACCCGCCTGGGGCGGCACGCTGAAGCGGATCCGGAAGTCGTTGAGGTTGCTCTCGGCGTTGCCGGTGCAGCGCACGCCCGGCACGGCCACGGCGAAGGTGAGCATCACGGCGGCCAGGAGCGCGATGGCGGTGTCGGCGCGATGCCCGAGACACCAGCGCAGGACGGCCTGGTAGCGGGTGCGGAGGGCGACGAGCCAGCCGGGGTCGGGCTTGATGTCGGCCTCGCCCATGTACCGCGTGGCCAGCGGGGCGAACACGAGGGCCACCACGAGGCTCGCGGCCAGCGCGAGCACCACCGGCATGCCCATGACCTTCATGAAGAAGGACAGCTGGGCGTTCTCCGACATGAGCATCACGGGCAGGAACACCACCATCGTGGTGGCAGTGGAGGCGAGGATGGCGAGGTTGACCTCCGCGGTGCCCTGCACGGCGGCCTTCCGGCGGTCCGCACCCTCGGCGCGCCACCGGTAGATGGTCTCGACCACCACGATGGCGTTGTCGACCACCATGCCCACCGCGAGCATCAGGCCCATGAGGCTGATGATGTTCAGGTCCATGCCCGCGAAGTAGAGCCCGCCCACGGTGAGGAGCAGGGAGAGGGGGATGGAGGTCGCGATGAGCAGCGTCATCCGCCACTCACGGAGGAACAACCAGAGGATCGCCAGCGCGAACAGGCCGCCCGACAGGGCGGTGTTGGAGAGCGTCGCCATGCTCTCGTCGATGAGGTCGCCCTGGTTGAAGAACACGTGGAACTTCGTGCCCTGCACGCGCCGGTCGGACTCCAGGGCCTTCAGCTCGGCCACCACGCGGGCGGCGACCTCGCGTGTGTTGGCGCCGGACTCCTTCTTGATCGCGATGGCCGCGGCGTCCTCGCCGTCCACGCGCCAGATGTCCGTGGAGTACACGCCGCCCCGCCGGATCCGGGCGATGTCGCCCAGCACGAGGGAATCGCGGACCGGGAACGTCTGCAGGTCGTCGGCGCCGAGCTCGGACAGACCGCGCAGCGGGCGGACCTGACCCTGCTCGGTGACCCGGCCCGAGCCCATCTGGAAGTTGTCGGTGGCCAGCCGTCCCTGGACGTCTCCGAGGTCCACGAGGTGCGCGAAGAGCTTGTCGCGCTCGTACTCGATGGCGACGATGTTCTTGGGGACGCCGTACACGTCCACGCTCGCCACACCCGTGATGCGCTCGAGCCGCGGCTGCACCACGCGGGTCATCAGGTGGTACGGGTCCTCCACGTCGGGCTGGAGCACGCCACCCACCCAGAGGATGGGCGAGTCGGCGGGGTCGAACCGGAACACGAGGTAGCGGTCGACGTCGTCGGGCAGCTCGGGCATCGCGCGCTCGAGGCGGTCGACCACCGCGTTGTACGCGACGTCCATGTCCGTGCTGCCCCAGAAGTTCAGCCGGAAGGTCGCAGCGCCCGCCGCGGCCGAGCTGTTCACACGCATCAGGCCGCTGACGGTGGCGAGCTGCTCCTCGATGGGACGCACGATGCGGTCGTCGGTCTCGAGGGGCGCGCTGTCCGGGTACCCCACCCACACGAACAGGAAGCGGGGGTCCATGCCGGACGGCATCATCTGCACGGGGATGCGGGTGTAGGCGATCAGCCCCACCACGAGCAGGGCGAGGAAGCCCATGAGCACGGTGACCGGACGGTCGTAGGCGAGGGCGGGCAGCTGCTCGCGCAGGGTGGGCTCATCCGGCGTCACGGGACAGCACCCCCGCGAACAGCGTGTACACCACGGGCACGACCACCAGGGTGAGCACCGTGGAGCTCGACAGACCCGCGATGATCGTGATGGCCAGCGGCTGCTGGATCTCCGCGCCCGCGCCGATGCCGAGGGCCAGCGGCAGGAGCCCGAGCACGGTGGTGGCGGTGGTGATCAGGATGGGCCGCAGGCGGAGGCGCCCGGCGACCTTCACGGCCTCGAGGGCGGGCGTGCCCTCGTCGCGGCGGCGGTTGATCGTGTCGACGAGCACGATGGCGTTGTTCACCACCACGCCCGCCAGCACGATGAGGCCGATGAACACGACCACGCTGACGGCCTGACCCGTGAGCAGCAGGCCCGGCACCACACCCACGAGGGCGAGCGGGATGCTGAACAGGATCACGAAGGGGTGACCGAGGTTCTCGAAGGTGCTCGCCATGATCACGTAGACCAGGAACACCGCGAGGGCGAGGGCGAACTGGAGGCTCGAGAGCGACTGGCGCATCTCGGAGGACTGCCCGGCCACGGTCCAGGTGATCTCCGGGGGCAGCTCCAGGCCCTGGAGGGCCGCGTCGATGTCGGAGCCCACGCTGCCGAGGTCGAAGCCCGCGAGGTTCGCGCTCACGACGACGGCCCGCTGCTGGTCGTAGCGGCGGATCTCCGAGGGACCCACGGCCTCCACGAGGGAGGCGGCCGCCTCGAGCGGGATCACGGGCTTCAGGGCGGGGTTGATGTTCAGGCGGCGCAGGTCGTCGAGGGTGTCGCGGTGGGACTCCACGAGCTGCACGCGGAGGTCGATGCGCTCGGCCCCCTGGCGGATCGCGGTCGGGACCACGCCCTGGACCTTGTCGCGCACGGCCTTCGCGACGCTCGCGGGGTCCAGGCCCAGGCGGTGGAGCCGCTGGCGGTCGTACGCGATGCGGATCTCCGGGTGCCCGTCGAGAAGGCTGCTGCGCACGTCGGCCAGCCCGGGGAGCTCGCCGAGACGGGCCGCCACGCGGTCGCCGACCTCGCGGAGCTGGTCGAGGTCCTGCCCGAACAGCACGACCTCCACCGGCGTCGACACGCTGAACAGGCTCGGCCGGGACATCTTAAGCTCGCCGAGGCCGCGGAGCTCGCCGCGCAGGACCTCCATCACGCGGGCCTCCTTGCGCGCGGTGTTCCCGCCAGGCTCGAGCTCCACTCGGATCCGGGCGGTGTTCTCGCCCTCCTCGGCCCGGGCGTCGGCCCGGCGGTCCGTCCCCACGGTGGCGTACGTGGTGCGCACCTCCGGATGGGCCAGCGCGATGGCCTCGGCCTCGGCGGAGACGCGCTCCGTGCGCGAGAGGGGCGTGCCCACGGGAAGTGCGAGGTCGATGGCGAAGCGGCCCTGGTGGACCTCCGGGATGAGCTCGGTGCCGAGGAGGGGCACGAGCAGGAGGGAGAGCACGAACAGGGCGACCGCGCCGAGGGCGAGCACCGTCCCGTGCTGGAGGGCGGCATCGAGGAACGCCCCGTACAGGCGGGCCACGCGGTCGAACACCCACCCGAAGGCCCCGGCCGCCACGGACGCGACGCGCGCCGGCAGCCACACGACCAGGCCCACGACGCGGCTGGCCACCCGGGCCCCGACGGCCGTGACGAGCACGGTCGTCACGAGCAGGGCGCGCGCCAGCACCAGCGCGACGAACCGGAAGAGCACGTAGGGGAGGGCGGCCCAGCGGACGAGGCGCTCCCGCATCCACGCGAAGCTCTCGCGGAGCTGGGCGCGGGGACCCTCGACGACCGAGCGTGCCGCGCGACGCAGCAGCCCGCCCTCCCCGGGGGCCACGAGGCTCGCGAGCCCCTCGGTGCGCCCGACGTCCGCGTCGATGCCCGCCAGGGTGGGCACCAGCAGCAGGGCCACCGCGAGGGACGCGAGCAGCGAGCTCACGACGGCGAGGGCCAGGTCGCCGAACAGCTCGCCGGCAACGCCCTCCACGAAGGCGATCGGGGCGAACACGGCCACGGTGGTGAGCGTGCTCGCGATGACGGCCGCACCCACGTCCGCGGTGCCCTTCGCGGCAGCCGCCTTGCGGGACAGGCCGTCCTCCCGGTAGCGCTGGATGCTCTCGAGCACGACCACGGCGTTGTCCACGAGCATGCCGACCCCGAGGGCCAGGCCCCCGAGGGACATCAGGTTCAGGCTCACGCCCCAGAGGTAGAGGGGCGCGAACCCGATCACGACGCTCACGGGGATGGCGAGGCCGATGATGCCGGTGGCCCGCCAGTCACGGAGGAACAGGAAGAGCACGAGCACCGCGAACAGGCCGCCCACGAGGGCCGTGGATCGCAGGTTGCCCACGGCGTCCGCGATGAAGCCGGCCTGGTCGTCGAGCACGACCAGGGTCATCCCCTCCGGGAGCCCGTCCTTCAGGCCCTTCGTGCCTCCCATCTCGGGCGGCGCGCCGTTGCCGTCGAGCACGACCCGCACGCGGTCCGCGACCTCCACGATGTTCGCGCCGGCCTCCTTGAAGATCTCGAGCTCGACGGACTCCCGGCCCTCGAGGCGCGAGAGCACCTCGCGCTCCTTGTGGCCGTCCTCGATCACGGCGACGTCGGTGAGGGGCACGACCACCCCGTCGTTGCGGCGGATCGTGAGGTCGTGGAGCTCGTCGACGGAGGCGTACTCGTTGAGCGTGCGCACGAGGAGCTCGGAGTCGCCCTCGTAGACGCTGCCTCCCGCGATGTTGATGTTCTCGGCGGCCAGGGTGCGCTGGACGTCGTCGAGGGTGAGCTGGCGCGCGACCATCCAGTCCTCGCGCACCCGGATGCCCACCTCGCGCTCGAAGCCCCCGCGCACGCGCACGGCGGCGATGCCGCTCATCGCCTCGAGCTCGCGCTTCACCTCGAGCTCGGCGACCGCCCGGAGGCGGGCCAGGGTGCGGGGATCCGCGCCTTCGGCGTCGCTGGAGAGGGCGAGCCGCATGAAGGGCTCGAGGGATGGGTCGTAGCGCAGGATCAGCGGGCGGTCCGCGCCGTCCGGGAGGCGCGTGGTCTGCAGGTTCTCCCGGATGGACTGCGAGGCCGCCGCCATGTCCGTGCCCCAGTCGAAGCCGAGCACGACGTCCGAGGAGCCCGCGCGCGAGCGGCTCTGGAGGGTCACGAGGCCGTCGAGGGTGGCGAGCGCCTCCTCGATGGGCTGGCTCACCCGGTTCTCGAGCTCCTGGGGGGCCGCGCCGTCCCAGGCCGTGCGCACGGTGATCGTGGGGTAGCTGATGTCGGGCATCAGCTCGATCGGCAGGCGCAGGTAGCCCACGAAGCCGAACACCAGCACCGCGAGGAACGTCATGGTCACGGCCACGACGTGCGTGACCACGAACCCGGTCAGGCCGGAAGGGCTCTCCTCGGTCAACCGCCCTCCGCCGGTGCCTCGGCGGGCACCGCCCGCGCGTTCGCGCTGGCCGTGCGGATCCGCGCGCCCTCCTTGAGGTTGCTCTGGCCGACCACGACGACCTGATCGCCCCGCTCGACGCCCGCGAGGACCTCGACGTTCGTGTCGTCCATCAGGCCCACGGTGAGGCTCCGGCGCTTCGCGACGGGCCCGTCCGGCTTCTCGTC
>JACKEQ010000094.1 GCA_020632885.1 Alphaproteobacteria bacterium
GATCAGCCCGGCGTTGGCGTTCATTCGAGGCGCCTGGCCGAAGAAGGTCTCGAAGTCCGTCTTGTCGTCCACCACCCGCTTCAGCTCTTCTGCGTCGTAGCCGGTGAGCCAGGTGATGATCGCGTCGACCTCTGCGCGCGTGCGCCCCTTCCGCTCTGCCTTCTGGATGTAGAGCGGGTAGACGCTCCCGAAAGACATCCCGAAGACCCTCGGCTTCTTCTCGGCCTTGGCTGGCTTCGCGGGCATCGCAGGCTTGGCGGCGGACTTCGCCTTTCGGACGGCCATGACCCCGTTCGGTACACCAGGGTTGGCCTGGGCCTCAAGGCCAGCCGAAGCTGACCTTCCCACCGCGGGGACCACGCGCCCGCGAAGGTGTGACCTACGGTTCCACCAACCCCTGCAGGCGGAAGTGGGCGTCGTTGAGCGCCGCGTCGAGGGCGACCCCGGAGCGCGCCCCGCGCCAGTCCGACACGCTCAGGCCGTCGGTCATCAGCTGGATCGCGGCCACCGCCGGATCGCTGACCCCCACCGCGTAGAAGTAGATGTCGTCGAAGAACTCGCCGCGGGTGCCGGCCAGCCCCACCGCCGCGATCTCGTAGGCGCCGGGCGGGCTCTCGTCCGCGCCCCCCGCCATCCACAGGATCGCGGGGCGACGCCCGCACACCGCGCGATCGCGCAGGAGCGAGGCGGCCAGGGTCAGGCCCTCGTAGTGGACCGCGTCGCCCGCGGCCACGCCCTGCAGCGACTCCAGGGCGGACGTCACGAGCTGCTTGTCGTCGGTCGGCGCGAGGAGCTCCTCGGGCGCGGTGTGCCCGTGGGTCAGGATCGAGAAGCGGACGCCCCCGGTCACCCCCATGGTGGCCACGAAGGCCTCCACGTGGGTCAGCAGATCGCCCTCGAGCGCGATGGTCGCGTCGCGCATGCCGGTGGAGGTGTCGATGAGGAGGGTCAGGTCGAGCGCGGTGGGCGAGGCCTCGCAGAGCGCCAGGCCGTGCATCTCCATGGACACCACGACCTTGGCGTCGGCCTCGAGGGTGGTGGTCACGCAGCTCCGGGAGATCTGCAAGCCACCTTCATCCAGCACCGAGACGTCCACGGCCAGGGCCTGGCCCCGCGGCATGTCCTCGAAGGGCGCCGCGTCCGGTGACACCGGGTAGCGGAGGGTGCGGCGCGCGAGGATCGTGCCCACCGACTCCAGCGAGTCGTGATCGACGGTGAGGAGGGTCGCGCAGTCGGTGTCGGCCGAGACGGCCAGCTCGACCGAGCGCGCGGGCGCCTCCACCAGCTCGTCGGGGAAGTGCAGATCGAGCACGTCGGCGCCGCCGCCGCACGCCATCAGGGATGCGGAGAGCGCAAGGGCCCCGACGCGATTCCGGGTGGTCACCGGTTCAGGATGAGCGAGGCTCCGACCGAAGTAAATGGGGCCCCGCCCGCGGCTTGTCCCCTACCCCCTGAGGGCATACTCAGGCCCCATGGCCGACTCCGCGAAGAACTTCGACCCCATCGAAGCCCTGGCCGGCATGCGCCACGAGTTTGGTGAGCATGGCGGGGTGAACATGTCCATCGAGGCCAGCACCACCTTCACGGTGATGCAGGCGAGCACGATGCCCGACATCTTCCAGGGGCGCAGCGGCCCTGAGGGGGGGTGCTTCCTCTACGGGCGCCACTTCAACCCGACCGTGTACGTGCTGGGGAAACAGCTCGCCGCGCTCGAGGGCACCGAGGCCGGCTACTGCGCCGCGAGCGGGATGGCCGCCATCGCCGCGGTGGCCATGCAGCTCACCGGCCCCGGCGACCACGTGGTGTGCAGCGACACCGTGTACGGCGGCACCTGGGCCCTGTTCAAGGACTTCCTCCCCAAGAAGAGCGGGCTCGAGGTGACCTTCGTGAACACCGGGGATCCCGAGGCGGTCCGCGCCGCGATGACCCCGCGCACGAAGATGGTCTACACCGAGGTCCTGGCCAACCCGACCCTCCGGGTCGCGCCCCTCGACCGCCTCGCCGACATCGCCCACGCCGGCGGCGCCCAGCTGGTGGTGGACAACACCTTCACCCCCCTGATGGTGAGCCCCGCGCGCCACGGGGCGGACGTGGTGGTCCACAGCCTCACCAAGTACATCAACGGCGCCTCCGACATCATCGCAGGGGCGATCTGCGGCACGAAGGCGTTCGTGCAGAGCCTGATGGACCTGCACGAGGGCGCCCTGATGCTCCTCGGCCCCACCATGGACCCGAAGATGGCCCACAACATCAGCCTCCGGCTGCCGCACCTGGGGCTGCGGGTGAAGGAGCACAGCCACCGCGGCCGCGTCTTCGCCGAGCGCCTGCACGAGCTCGGGCTGCGGGTGATGTACCCGGGTCTGCGTGAGCACCCCGGGCGCGCGGACTTCGACCGCATCCGCAACCCCGAGTACGGCTACGGCGGCATCTTCACCCTGGACCTCGGCGACATCAGGAAGGCGAACGAGCTGATGGAGCTCCTGCAGAACCGCGATCGCTTCGGCTACATGGCGGTGAGCCTGGGCTACTTCGACACCCTGATGACCGCGAGCGCGACGACGACCTCGAGCGAGGTGCCGGCGGAGATCCAGGCGCAGGCCGGGTTGACGGGTGGGCTGGTGCGCATGTCGCTGGGCTACACCGGCAGCCTCGAGCAGCGCTGGAAGCAGCTCAAGGACGCGCTGGAGATCCTGAACCTCGCGTAATTTTCTGTGACAGCTCCCCAGGGCCCCGCCTCCAGATGGGACGGGGATCGTTGCGCGCACGGGGCGCGCAAGACGCCTCGCGAGGGAGCTCCGATGAACCCGACCTTCGTCCTGACCGCGGTCCTCTGCGGCGCAACGCAACTCCTCGTGATCCCGAGCGCGCGGGCCGACCAGGGCCCCGAGCTCTGCAACGGAGTCGACGACGATGGCGACGGCCACGTCGACGAGGGCTGCCCCTGTCAGCCCGATCGGACGTGCTCGGGCGGCCTGGAGTGCGTGTCACCCCTGGATCCGCAGGCGGCGCCCACCTGCCACCCCGCCTGCACCAACTTCTGCGACACGGATTGTGCCGAGCGCCCCGACGTCCTGCGGGTGCAAGACCTCGGCGCCACCCCCGACGACGGCCTCGACGACTACGCGGGCCTGCAGGCGGTGGCCGCCGCGGTGTCGGGCCGGGCGCGCTACAGCACCCCCGCTCACGTGGTGTTCTCCCCTGGCACCTATGAGATCCAGCAGTACGTCGACCGGTGCGGGCGCAAGGCGTGCATCAACGCGGGCGTCCCAGGGCGTGGGAACAGCGTCGAGCACATCCGCTACGTCGGCGCGAACGACGTGGCGTTCCACGGCTGCGGCGCGCGCATCGTCTCCGCTCCCACCCCGCGCCAGGTCATCGACTTCTCGAACGGCGGCTACGATCGCTCGCGCTACGAGACGGTGAGCCCCTTCGACATGGCGGCCTCTCGGGGCTTCAGCATCGACGGCTTCGAGCTCGACGGATCCGTAGACCTGTTCCTGCCTCGGGACACCAACACCGAGAACAACTGCAACGGCATCACCACCTCGGCCTGCCATGACTACGTGCTCTCGAACCTCGAGGTGCACCACTACGCACGCGACGGGCTCGGCCTCGGCGTACAGTCGCCGGACTCGGAGACCATCGTGCCGCTCGAGCAGTTCGATCCGAACGGGCAGTTCGAGTGCCCCGGCTACCCGCGCTCCGAGTGTCGGGTGAAGGTCTACGCCCAGGACGGTGGGGGCCTGCTGCTGAACGTCTCGGCCCACAACAATGGCCGCAACAACCTGAGCATCTTCATGGCCAACGACATGCTCGTCTACGGCTCGAGCTTCGTCGACGCCGGCCGCACCGACAATCCGGACTACCGCGGCTACTCACCCAAGGCCGGGATCGACGTGGAGCCCGACTTCCGCCCCACGCCGAAGTTCGCCAACAACACCGGCTACGCGTCGGCGGGGCTCACCGGGAACATCGTCATCGAGCAGTGCACGATCTCGGGCAACCTGGGGTCGCAGTTCACCGCGGGCGTCACCGATGGAACGAGCGACGTCCTCATCGCCTACAGCACCATCGAGCGGAGCCCCGACTCGTACCGGCTCGGCGTCGTGGTCAAGATCCAGGACTTCACAATCCTCAGGAGCCACCTCGAGCTCGGCGAAGGGGTGATCATCGCCTATGATCGCAGGGCAGCTTGCGACACCCCCACTACCCGCTTCTACCTGACCGACAGCACCCTCCACGCCTCGCGCAACTACGCGCTCAACGTCGATCTGACCCTCGACTGCGGCGATGGCCTGTACTCGTCCGCGTTCATCGAGGGCAACGAGCTGCTCTTCGACGGCCCATCGGTCCGCAACCCCTATTACATCTACCTGCGCGGCCCCGGCGCACACCTGACGAACAACCACGTGGTCGTCGCCGCCACGACCCACCCCCAGGTCGAGGATCCGACCCAGCCCTCGGTGTCCTACGTGGCCTCGATCCGCGGTCGTCTCGCGTCCGGCAACACCTACGAGGTGCTGGACCCGAACGGGACGCTGCCCGCCGGGGCGCACTTCCGCTCGATCTACCCCGTCCCGCGGTCCGAGGTCGTCGACGACTACTACCCGATGCCGGCCG
>JACKEQ010000095.1 GCA_020632885.1 Alphaproteobacteria bacterium
CACCCGTGTCGGCGGGCCCGGAGCGCTGGTCGTGGTGTGGTGGGCCCCGGGGGGCCGGTCGTGATCGTGCTCCTGCTCGGCTGCGGACCGCGGGCGAAGCTCGAGCTCACCGAGGCCTACGTGAGCGCGACCCACCGTCGGGTGCCGCAGGTGGAGCCCGCGGACGCGGCGGCGCTCGTGGCCTCCGGGAAGGCCGTGCTCGTGGACGTCCGGCCCCCCGAGGAGCGCGACGTGTCGCGGATCCCGGGCGCCATCGACCGCGAGGCCGTGGAGGCCGACCCCGAGGCCTTCGGTGACGTCGCGCTCATCGCGTACTGCACGGTGGGCCAGCGGAGCAGCGACTGGGCCCGCGACCAGCGCGCCCTCGGCCTCGATGCGCGGAACCTCGAGGGGAGCGTGCTGGCGTGGGTGTGGGACGGCCGGGAGCTCGAGCACGACGGGGCACCGACGCACCGGGTGCACACCTGGTCCGCGGACTTCGCGTGGGTCCCGCCCGGCTGGGAGGCGGTGTTCCCCGTCAGCCCAGGTCCGTGACGAGCCGCTCCACGGCAGCGAGGCGGTCGAAGGTGGGGTCGATCATGCTCGTGAGGGAGAGCACGCCGCCCACCCAGCTGTTGTCGTCGTCCCCGTACATGCCGCCGTCGATCGCGAGGTGCACGGCGGTCCACGCCAGGGCGGCCTCCCGCGACCTCCCGGCGAGGGGCTGGAGCGCGCGCTCGGCCCGGATCCACGGCACGGCCACGGGCTCCACCACGCCCTCGAGGCTCGGCCAGCGGGCGGCCATGCGGTTGGCCCCGCCCGCCGTCCACGTGGCGAGCACTTCGTCCAGGGCGTCCGACGGCACCGTGCTCTGCGCGGCCTCCAGGCACCGCCGGAGCCAGGCGTCGAGCGCGGGATCCAGCACGTCCCAGTGCATCCGGCGATGGAGCTGTTCGGCCAGGTAGACGTCGTCGAGGAGGTCCTCGAGGTCGACCCCGTCCGGGAGCCGCGGGTCGTCGGGGTGGAGGCGGGCGCGCCGAGGGCTGCCGACCAGCTCCTCGCGGGGCACGTAGGCCGCCATGGACGCACCGAACGCGCTGGCGAGACCCAGGAACACCGGCCGGGACGTCGTCGCGCCATACCGGAGGATCTCCAGCCACGTGTGGAGCAGGTTCGCCCCGGCCTCGATGGAGCTTGTGTGGGGAGCACGCGGCAGGGGAGCCCCGCGATCCCGGGCAGCCAGGAGACCCGCCTCCAGCTCGGAGCCAGGTCGCACGCGCAGGTGCGGCGCGACGGCGAGCAGCCAGCCTGCCACGTCCGCCTCCGTCCGCACGGTTCGATCCTGGCTCGTCGCGGGGACGGCCCGGACGTCGCGCTCCTGGAGCTCGATCTCGTGGGGCGTCTGGGCGAAGTAGCGCGCCACGCCCGCGAGCACGGACAGCGCCTCGGGGCGTCCCTCTGCGAACATCCGCGAGACGTTGGCGACGATCGTGGCGAGCTCCTGGTTCTCCTCGGAGAGGGCCATGAGGTGGCGCGGCACCTCGGTGAGCCAGGCAGTCGGGTCGCCCATGAGCCCGTCGATCTGGGCCTGCCGGATGGCCGCGACCCCATCGGGGTCGGCCTCGGGACGAGAGAGTGCGGGCTGGACCATCCGGAACGACCAGGTCCAGAACAGGCGCGCGCGCGTGGCGCCGTCGGCGGAGGCCAGCTCCGGGAACGGCAGCTCCTCGTCCTCACCCTGCGCTTCCAGGGCTTCGGGTGACGTCGCCCTGGTGCGCAGGGCCTGGTGGATCGACGCGGCGTCGGTGGCGCCGGCGACCATGGCGGCTCCCATGAACCCACCCAGGAGGGCCGCGGACACGATCGGGTCGAAGACCTCACCGCCCGGGACCACCAGCCCGACGAAGTAGAAGGCGTCCATTCCGGAGCCGTCGGGCGCGATCCAGACGAGCTGCTCGTAGGGGAGGGAGGGGACCGTCCGGGCCCGGAAGACGCCGTCCTGGTGGCCCGGCCACGTCACCATGCCCTCGCTGGCAGGGGCCACCACGTGGACCCCGGCAGCCTGGGCGCGGGAGACGGCGGCCGCGATGGTCTCGAGCTCCTCGTCGCTCACGATGCCGATCACGATCACCTGGGCGTCGAGGGCGACGGCCGCGTCGATGGCCGCAGCGATCTGGACGTCGTCGGCGGTGGCCAGGTCGTCGAACGCCCGCACTCCGACCACGTCGGCGTCGGGGCACCCGGAGAGCACGGCGAGGGCGGCCTCCACGCCGCGCGGAGCCTGAACGCCGGGGGCCGGCACGGGCTCGCCGTCCGATGAAGGCGCGAAGGTCGGGAGCTCCCGGGGGAGACGGGGATCGGGGGTGATGCCGGTGTCGACGACGGCGATGCGAACGCGCATGGAGACCTCCAGGGCACGAGGTCACCCAGCACGCGTCCGGACGCCAGGTCACAGGTTCATCGTTACCCTGTACAATCCGGCCGATGTCCGAGGATCCCGGTCCCAACACCCTCGACGCCGTGTCCGCGGGCGCCACCCTGCGCACCCAGCACCCCTCCCTCGATCCGGCGATCCTGCTCGAGGTCGACCGCGACGTGCTCACCCTCGGACGCACGCTCGGGCGCGGCGGGATGTGCGAGGTCGTGGCGGCCCACCAGGCGGTGCTGGACCGCGAGGTGGCCGTGAAGATGGTGCTCCCCGAGCAGCGCTCGGTGGACGCCAACGCCTACCTGCTCCAGGAGGCCTGGGTCACGGCGGCCCTCGATCATCCGAACATCATCCCGATCCACGACGTGCGCATCGACGACGCCGGGCAGCCCCAGATCGTGCTCAAGCGGGTGGATGGCGTGGCCTGGAGCGCCTCCATCGACGACCGCCTGCGTCCGGACCGGCTGGGGCGCAACCTCCGGATCCTCGTCGAGGTCTGCCGCGCCGTGGAGTACGCCCACGGCAAGGGCATCCTGCACCGCGATCTCAAGCCGTCCAACGTGATGATCGGCCCGAACGACGAGGTCTACGTCGTGGACTGGGGGCTGGCCGCGGGGTTCACCGAGCGCACGGCCGGGCGGATCCCGCACGTGAGCGACCCCGGCGGCATCCTCGGTACCCCCGCCTACATGGCCCCCGAGCAGGTGCGGCAGGAGCCCGCGGACGTGCGCACGGACGTGTACCTCGCGGGGGGGCTGCTCTACCGCATCCTCGCGAGGAAGCCCCCGCACACCACGCGTGGTCGCGGGGTGATCCAGGAGATCCTGACGGTCGACCCTCCGCTGGCGGGCGAGTGGCCGGAGGGCCTGCGCGACCTGCTGGCGCGGGCCCTCGCGCGGGAGCGCTCCCGTCGGCCGGCGACCCTGCGGGCGTTCCGCGAGGAGCTCGAGCTCTGGCTGGAGCACCGGGGGGCCGAGAAGCTCGTGGACCGCGCGGACCAGACGGCCGCCGAGCTCCGCGAGGCCATCGACACGGGCCAGGAGGCCCGCGTGATCCACGACCTCTTCGGAGCCGCGCGGTTCGGCTACCAGGCGGCCATCGAGGCGCGTCCGGTGTACCCGCGTGCCCAGGCCGGCCTGCGCGACCTCCTCGTGGGCATGGTGCGCTACAGCCTGGAGGCGGGCGACGAGAGCACCGCGGTGCTCCTCGTGGACCAGCTCGTCGACCCGCCCGACGACCTGGAGGAGCGCGTCCGTGCCGCGAAGGAACGGAAGGACCGCACCTGGACCGAGCTCCGGTCGCTCCAGCGCGACCACGACCCCACGACCGCCTGGCGCTGGCGCGTGATCACCCTGACCACCCTCGGGTTCGCGTGGGTGTCCGTGCCCGTGCTCACGAGCCTCGTGATGGGCACCGAGCCCACCATCGCGAAGCGCGTGGTGTCGAACATCGCGCTGCTGATGGTCACCGCCCTGGTGCTGATCCCGGCAGCCCCCGGGCTCCTGCAGTCGAGCGTGAACCGGCGGGTGATGGCGCTGGTGGCGCTGGCCCCGGCCCTCGGGATCCCCATGTCGCTGGGGCTCGGGCTCGCGGGGGTGGACCCGCACCTCGCGCACCCGATGCAGCTCTTCGTGTTCGGCTCGATCACGGCCTTCGCGGCCACGTCGCTCAACGCGCGGCTGCTGCCGGCCGTGCTCGTGTGGTTCGGGTCCTTCTTCATCGCCGTCACGAACCCGGAGCTGTCGCGCCCGCTGGCCATCCTCGGTGCCATCTTCCTGGCGGCCAACGGTGCGCTGGTCGCCTGGTGGAGCGGGCGCCGCAGGTGATCAGCGCTGGAGCCGCAGGGGCTCCAGGGCCCCGCGGCACCCACCCGGGAAGCGCTCGCCGTCGTCGGTGCTGCAGACGATGTCCGAGCAGGCCACGAGCAGGGAGTCCGCGTGGGCCTCGAGCCCTACGCACGGGCGGTCGTCGCGCACGCACACGAGCTCGCCACCGCCGGCCCGCCAGAGGCCGTTCGCGCCCGCGCCGATCCAGATCCGCCCGCCCCACACGGCGATCGCGGTGGCTCCTTCGACCTCGCCGAGGATCTGCAGCCCCTCGGGTGTGACCCGACCGAACGCGCCATCTTCGCGGACCACGACCACCTGGTCGTCCGCGGGCGCGTGGATGGCCACGAGCCG
>JACKEQ010000096.1 GCA_020632885.1 Alphaproteobacteria bacterium
GCGACCTCGTCGCGGAGCTGGCGGTAGGTGAAGGTGCGCTTCGCGCCGGTCACGGGAGAGTCGTAGATCAGGGCGGTCTGGTCGGCCCGGCCGTGCTCCACGTGGTGATCGAGGGCCAGCGCGCAGACGTTGATCTCACCGTCGGGGAACCAGGTCCACGACCCGTCGGGGTGGCGCTCGAGGGCGGTGGAGGGCGGGCGTGTCCAGGCGAGGCGGGAGGCCTGCTCCAGCCAGAACGCCTCGGGGTCTTCGCGCCAACGGTCGAGCTCGGACATCGCACCTCCAGGGGCAGGTCAGCGCGCCCGGGACACCATGCTACGCCTCGGTGAGCACGGGTCGATAGCGTCGTGTGTCAGGGGCTGCCCCCGTGGACCAGCGCGTCCAGGCCACGGTGCCAGTCGGTCAGCGCGTCCTCGAAGCGGCCGAAGCGGAAGTGGGTGTTGGCGCCCGTGGCGATGCCGCGCTGGATCTGCTCGCCCAGGACGAAGTCCTCGTCCAGCGTCTGCACGGAGATGGCGTGGTTCTGCTCGAGGTACGCGCGTGCCCGGTCGGACAGCTCGCCCTCCGTGGGGGCGCTCCCCACCGTGATCACCTCGATGTGGGTGCTGTCGGGTGCGAGGGGACGCATCAGCAGCAGGTCGAAGTGCGTGCGCTGGAGGAGGATCACCGCGTTCGGATGCAGGCTGTAGACGACGTGGGTGTGGTCGCGGAGGTGCCACTGGTCGCGGGGGACGTCGGCCAGGGAGGTGATGGAGCGCTTCGGCAGCACCGAGCGGATGTGGTGGCCGATGCGCTCGTGGGTGGACTGGGTGTCGGTGAAGAAGGGCGCGATGGTGTCCTTGTGGGCGACGCGGAAGTGGTAGGACTCGATGCCGCCCTCCACGAGGAGCTTCCAGTTCATCCGCCAGGTACGGCCGGTGGACGCCACCGCGAGCGGTCGGGGACCGACGACCGACCCGAGCTCCGCGAGGAGGGCGAATGGCAGGGGCTCCGGGGCGGCGCCGGGCGTCGGACACACGAAGAGGAGTCCGGCGGCCTCGGTGCACGGGAGCTCGACGAGGCCGTGACCCTCCGGGCGCAGCGTCGGGAAGCCCTCGGCGTGGCGGACCTTCCGGAGGGACCCGTCGTCGCCGTAGGTCCACGCGTGGTACGGGCAGACGAAGCGCTTGCAGCGGCCCGCCCGGCGTAGCTCGACCGTCGCGCCGCGGTGACGGCAGACGTTCAGGAAGGCCCGGAGCACGCCGTCCTCGCCGCGCACCACGAGCACCGGCGAGCCCATCACGTCGGCCGTGAGGAAGGCGCCGGGCTCGGCGAGGTCCGTGGAGAGACCGACCAGGAGGTACGAACGCCGGAACACCTCCAGCTCGCGCTGGAAGCGGTCGGGATCGACGTAGTCGGAGGTGGGGACCGACGTCTCCTCGGCACCGAGGGGGCGGCGGGCCTCCAGGGCGAGCCCGAGGGACGCCTCCAGGATCTGGAGCTCCCGGTCGCGGTTCATGTCGCGTCCTCGATGCACAGCACGCGGCCCATGAACCCCTGGAGCTGGAGCGCGACGCGCTCGGGGTCCATCCGCTCGCCGGCCAGCGCGCTGTGCAGGGCCTGGTTCACGCCTCCCATCAGGAGAGGGCCGCAGAGCCTCGCGTCGATGTGGGCGGGCACCCGGCCGAGCGCCTGGCCGCGCGCGACGTTCACGACGGCTCCGTGGATCTGCCGGTCGGTGCGGACCCGTTGCTGCCTGGAGGCCTCCGCGTCGGCCACGAGGTGCTGCTGCATCACGGCACCCAGCGGGTGGGCGTAGTGGAACGCGACCGTGCACAGGATCCGATGCTTCTCGCGCACCCACCAGTCGTCGGACACCTCCTCGAAGGTGGGGCGGTACGCCTCGGCCTCCCAGTTGTCGTAGAAGGCGTCCACCAGGGCCACGAGCAGGGCGCTCTTGGACGCGAAGTGGCGGTAGGGAGCGCCCGCCGAGACCCCTGCACGCCTCGCGACGTCCGCGAGCTCCATCGCGCCGTCGTGGGCGACGAGCTCCTCGACGGCGGCGGACAGGAGCAGCTCGCGGGTCCGCTGGCCTCTCGGGGTGGGGGCGGCTTCCATGACGTCCTCGAAGTGAATTCACTTCACTTTAGGTTCCCGGCGACCGGGGCGCCAGGAGAATCCGACGGGGTTAGCGCGGGGCCGGAGGCGGGCGGTGAACCTGAACGACCTGCAGACCTTCATCGCGGTCGTCGAGGCCGGCACGTTCTCGGGGGCCGCCGATGGGCTCGGGGTGCCGAAGTCGACCGTCAGCCGGCGCGTGGCGCGGTTGGAGGCGGAGCTGGGTGTGGCGCTGTTGAAGCGGGCGTCGCGGTCCTTCGAGATCTCCGACGACGGGCAGGCCCTCTACGACCGGTGCGCGCCCGCCCTGCGCGAGATCGCCGACGTGGAGCGGGACCTCGCGGACTCGGACGCCACGCCGCGGGGGGCGATCCGGGTCTCGGCCACCATGGACTTCGGCTCCACGAGCTTCCTCGCCGAGGTGATGGCGGCGTACGCCGAGGCGTACCCCGGGGTGCGGGTGGAGCTGCAGCTCACGAACCGCGTGGTGGACCTGGTGGAGGAGAACGTGGACATCGCGTTCCGGACGCACGTCGGGGCCCTGGCGAGCCGCGAGGACCTGGTCGCACGGCGGATCGGGCCCATCGGGATCGGGGTCTACGCGAGCCCGACCTACCTCGCACGCCACGGGGCGCCGTCGGGCCCGGAGGACCTCGCCGCGCACCGCACGGTCGCTCACGGTCACACGTACCTCGCGGCGTGGCCGGCCACCTCCGACCTCACCGCCGACGACTACCGGCCCGTGGCCGCCCTGCTCGCCGCGGGTGCCGGCGTGGGTCCTCTGCCGGAGTGGTGTGGCTCCGGAGCCGGCACCTGGCCCCTCGCGTCCGGGCGTTCATCGACCTCGCTGTGGAGCGGGCGACCTCCGTGGGGATCCGCTGACCCCGGGGAGGGGGTGGGGCCCGATGGGCACGATGCCCGTGGGGTTGATGGCGCGGACCGACGCGTAGCCCGCGCGCATGGCGTGCAGGTCGCACGTGTCCGCGACCCCGGGCAGGGCGAGCATGCGCTCGAGGTGGGCCAGGAGGTTCGGGTGGTCGGCGTAGCGGCGCAGGTTGCACCGGAACAGCGAGTGGTAGGCGGCGTCGAACCGGAAGGCGGTGACGAACAGGCGGACGTCGGCCTCGGTGGGCCGGTCGCCCACCAGCCAATCCCGGCCCTCCAGGTGGGCCTCGAGCTGATCGAGCATGTCGAACACGCCGACCACGGCGTCGTCGTACGCCTCCTGGGTCGTGGCGAAGCCCGCACGGTAGACCCCGTTGTTCAGGGCCCCGTACATGCGGGCGGACCAGGCCTCGATCTCCGGCAGGAGGTCCGCGGGGCGGAGGGAGGGTGCGTCGCTCGGGAGGCGGTCGAGCATCGCCAGGATCTCGGACGACTCGTTGTTCACGATGCGCCCGTCGCGGGCGTCCCAGAGCACGGGGACCGTGACCCGGCCCGTGTAGGCGGGGTCGGCGCGCAGGTAGAGCTCGTAGAGCCAGCGGTCGCCGTGGGGCGACATGGAGGGGTCCTCGAACTCCCAGCTGTGGTCGCCGAGGGTGTTCGCGAAGTGCACGTCGATGACGTCCTCGAGTCCCTTCAGCGTCCGGGCGAGCAGGGCGCGGTGGGCCCAGGGGCACGTCCACGCGGCGAAAAGGTGGTAGCGACCGGGCTCCGGTCGGGTGGGGGGCAGGGTGTCGCGGAACACGCTGTCCTTGCGGAGGAACGCACCGTCGCCGTCCTCGTCCGTCGGGCGCCAGTCGCCCTCCCACCTGCCTTCGATCATCCTGGCCATGGTGTCCTCCTCCTTCGGCCGCCTACGGGCGGACGAGCTTCCACGCGGTGCCGAAGCCGGTCCCGAGACGGAACTGGAGCGTGATGCCGAGCAGGGCCATGCCCTCGAGCTGGCGCGAGCGGTGCAGGGGTCCCGCGTCGATCGCGACGAGCCCGCCCTCCTCGACGAGCCCGGCCACGACGGCCTTCGCGTCGTCGTCGTCGCCGGCCAGGAGCACGTCGAGCGCCTGTCCCCCGACACCCCCTTCGATCAGGGTGCCGGCGAAGGTCGTGTTGAAGGCCTTCACCACGCGGGCCGCGGGGGCAGCGAGCGCGATCTGCTCGGCGGCGGAGACGTCCGTGGTGACCAGGCCGTCGTAGGTGGCGTTCAGCGGGTTGGAGATGTCGACCAGGATGCGTCCGTCGAGGGCGTCGGCGAGCTCGCGGGCCAGCGTGAGGCTCGCCTGGTAGGGCGTGGCGAGCACGATGACGTCGGCGTTCGCAGCCGCGGCGAGGTCCGTGGCGTGGGTGGCCCCGAGGGCCTCGGCGAGGTCGCGGGCCTTGTCGCTGTCGCGCCCGTGCACGACGAGCTCGTGGTCCACGCTGGCGAGCCGGGTGCCGATGCCGCGCGCCATGTTGCCGCTGCCGATGATGGAGATGCGCATGA
>JACKEQ010000097.1 GCA_020632885.1 Alphaproteobacteria bacterium
GCGTCGCGGATGCGGGGCCAGCCGAGGGTGGCGCGGGCCCAGTAGCGGGCGCGCCACGCGGGGTCGTCGACGAACTGGCGGTATTGGATGGGGTTCCGGACGCGCTGGCGGGTCTGGGGACCGCGGTAGTCGGGGATCCCGGACTCGGTGCTGAGGCCGGCGCCGGAGAGCACGACGACGTCGCGGCCGGAGAGGAGGTCGACCAGGGGTTCCATGGGGCTCCGGTCTCCTGGGAGAGGGGGTCGGGCTCAGGGCCCACCCTCCCCCCCGCTGCCACGGGGGTTATCGGAGATCCGTGAGTCTGTGAAGAGGAAATCCAGGGGGAACCTCGTGGACCCCGGAAAGCCCGCCCTCTCCCCCGCTGCCACGGGGGTTATTCAGGTACGGCCGTATGTGGAAGAGGAAGCCCGGCCCGAGCCCGGATCCACCCCACCACCAACAGGGCCGCCAGCACGAACCCATCGAGGGTGGCGGCCGCGTAGTACCCCGCCGAGGACGTCGTGATCACCGTCTGCACCTGGTCGTAGGGCAGGGAGGAGATCGCCAGTGCGTGGCCCACCGACGCCGCCACCTGCGCCCCCCGCCCCACGAACAGCGCCAGGAGGGCCCCGGCCAACACCGCGGGATGCACGGCCACCGGCGGGACCTCGCCACGCAGGACCACCCACGCCAGCGCCAGACCGGTGACCAGCGTGCCCGCCACGGGCAGCACGGCGGACACGGTGCCCACCACGACAGGATCCGACCCGGCGAGGGCCAGCAGGACCCCGACCCGCGCGAGCCCCACGGCGCCCGTCACCAGCTCGCGCACCACCAGCGCGAGCAGCACGAGCCACACGGCCGCCCGCGGGCTCACATCGAGATCGAGCCCTTGCGGAAGTCCGTGGTGCCGATGTGGACGTTCACGAGGACGGGGTGACCCTCGCGTGCCCACGCCCGGGCCTGCGCGAGAGCGTCGGGGATCTCGGAGGGCTCGCGGACGAGGATGCCCTTCGCCCCGCAACCTTCCGCGATCACGTGGTAGTCGATGCGCTCCAGGCGGCAAGCCACGTCGTCCTCGAGGATGACGATCTGGTCGCGGAGGATCTGGGTCCACCCACCGTCGTTCCCGATGACGAGGATCGCGGGGAGGCCGTGCCGGACCATGGTGTCGATCTCGATGATGCTGAACCCCGCGGCACCATCGCCGTAGATCACCCAGACCTCGGCGTCCGGACGGGCCACCTTCGCGCCGATCGCGAAGCCGGCTCCCACACCGAGCGTGCCGAACACGCCGGGGTCCAACCAGGTGAGGGGACCGCGGGGACGGACGGTGTACGCGCAGGTGGCCACGAAGTCGCCGCCGTCACCCACGAGGATGGCGTCGTCACCGAGGAAGCCGTCGAGCTCGCGGAAGAACGCGATCGGATTGACGCCGTCGACCTCCTCTTCGGCCATCGTGACGATCTCGGCGTCCCGCGCCGCCTCGCGCTCGCGGAGGGTGGCCATCCAGCCGGACCGCTCGCGCGACCCGCGCAGGGCGGCCGCGATCCGGACGAGGCTCGTGTGCGGGTCGGCCTCGATGCCCACGTCGGGCTTCCGGTTCTTGCGGAGGTCCTCGCGGGACAGGTTGATCCCGATCACCCGACAGCGGCTGACGTGGGCACCGTAGTCGAGCCGGAAGTCCGATGGGACGCCGGCCAGCAGGACGACGTCGGCCTCCTTCAGTGCCGCGCGGCGCTTGTGGCGGAGCTGGAGGGGGTGATCGGTGCCCAGGAGACCGCGGGCCATGCCGGACAGGTAGACGGGCACGCCGATACGTTCGATGGCCGCGATGAGCTCCGCGGACTGGGCGGTGCGGAGCAGTGCCTGGCTCCCGAGGACCATGACGGGCCGCGCGGCGCCGTCGAGCAGCTCAGCGGCCTGCTGGACGGACTTCGCGGACGGCTCCGCGGGCACGACCAGGCGCGGCGGGAGGATGGCGGGATCGTCGGTGCCCATGAAGAGCTGCGCCAGGTGCGCCTTGATGTACGCGCTGGTGGCGTGCTCGACGAGGTTCTTGTCGGGCTTGTCGGTCTGGCGCGCGTACCACTCGCGCACGGTGGCCTCGTCGTAGAGCAGATCCACGGCGAGTTCGACGAACACCGGGCCGGGCACGCCGTCGCGCGCGATGCGGATCGCCTTCTCGAGGGCGGGGATCACGTCGCGGACCCGGTTCGGCCGGGCAGCGTGCTTCACGTGCGGCTCGACGAGGGCCATCTGGTCGATGTCCTGGAGGGAGCCCCGACCGCGCAGCATGGTGGCCGTGGCCCCGCCGAGCACCACGAGAGGCACCTGGGCGAGCTGGGCGTTCTTGATCGCGGTGATCGTGTTGGTGACGCCAGGTCCGGCGGTGACGGCCGCCACACCGGGGATGCCCGAGAGCCGGGAGATGGCGTCCGCCGCGAACACGGCGTTCTTCTCGTCGCGGACGTCCACCACCCGGATCCCGAGCCGCTTGGCGGCGACCAGGATGGGCGAGATGTGCCCGCCCACCAGGGTGAACAACGTACGGACGCCGTGGGCGACCAGGACCTCGGCGACCCGGGTTCCTCCGTCCACGGTCAGCTCGCGAGCGACGCGAGCAGGAACGTGATGGTGACGAACAGGAGCTGGAGCACGCCGAGGAAGGCTCCGAGCGCGCCGAGGCCCAGCGCGCCCCAGGGGTGCCAGCTGGGCACCAGCTCCTTGTGCTCCGGCTGCATCGTGAAGACCCGGATGGCGACGTTGATGCCGGCCGCCAGCGCGCAGAGCGACACGGCGCCCACGAGCAGCGGGACGATCGTCGGCGCGATCACCGAGCTCACCGGCACGCAGCATCCGCTCGAGAGCGCGAACGCCATCGCCACGATCGCCGAGCTCCATGTGGAGCGCATGACGCCCTGCGCGATCGCCTTGTCGAACGGGTCCTCGATCTCGTTCCCGTAGGGGTCCTTGGCCATCCATCTCCCTCGCCCGCCCATCCTAAAACGGGAGCGGTCCCCTGACCAGCACGGCGACACCCTCCTCGACGACCGATCGACAGGCGACCGGACAGGGATCGGGGGAGGGGAGTCTCCCGTGCTGGACGGGTTGCCGATGTGTTTGTTGATGAAACGCTTTACAGTGAGATCGGGCGGTGTTACATTACCAATGTCAGCGGGGGGATGGCCTCCCGCGTCCCGAGATGAGCGCCCGCTGGGCGTACGCCACACCTCAGTCCCTTCGAGGCAGTCTTCCATGTCCCTCTTCGCCGCCAGCACGAGCTTCACCACCGCGTCAGCGGTCGTGCTCGCGCGCGCCACGGAAGGCTCGTCCTTCCAGGCGTATCGGGCAGGCAAGCGGTCGCATCGGGCCTCTGCTCCGAGCCGACTGTGCGTGGCGGGTGCGTGTCGACCGTCGTTCGTCGGAACCTTCCAGGGCCTCCCTGGTCTGCTCCCTTCGAGCCGCAAGCCCGAGATGGGTGATTCGTTCGACGCCAACGCCAGGAATCTGGCTCTCGACATTCTGGATACGTCGCCGGGAGACGGTGGATAGACGCAGGTAGGCTCAGGCCTCCTCACAGCGTCGAGACCCCCGGCTCCCCAGTGGACCCGGGGGTTTCGTCGTTCTGGCCCCCGTTCTCCGGCTCCGGCCGACCGGCTGCATGCCGGAACGGTGCAGTATGTCTGCACAGTGGTGTAGTGTGCATTCGTTTTGGTGCCTTCACGGGCGCCAGCTCCTTGACATCGCGAGTATGTCGTGGTCGACGTGCGGCTCGAGATCGAGCCGCGGGGTCCGGAAGGGACCCCGGAGCACGCCGATCCGCCCCTGGCCATGGGCTGTCCGACTGGGACGAGCCCTCCAGCAGGGCGGAGGCGTCCTCCACTCACGTACCAGAGGCCCAGAGGAAGGGCGCCACCGTGCGAAGGTGGAGGACGCAGGTTCGACTCCTGCCTGGTACATACGTTGAACGTGGTCCAAAGGTCAGGATTCCCGTCTGTGACGCGGGAGGTGGCGGGTTCGATTCCCCCCGTTCGACGGCTGTTGGCCGGTATCTGGACCCAGGTCTGGATCTCGTCCGGCGCGTTGCGGGGGCGCCCCGCGGGTGATGCTGCATCCGCGGGGCGCCCATGGGTGCATGGGTCTGTAGCTCAGTGGCAGAGCGGGTGGCTGTTAACCACCGTCAGGCGTGGGTTCGAGTCCCACCTGGCCCGTTGTGACCTTCGAAGGTCATGAACGACGACGAGAAGCTCAGCTGGTCCGAGCGCCCGTCTGATACGCGGGAGGCCGTGGGTTCAAGTCCCACCTCGTCGATCATCGCGCTTGTAGCTCAACAGGCAGAGCTCCCGACTCTTAATCGGGCAGGTGGGGGTTCGACGCCCTCCAGGCGCAT
>JACKEQ010000098.1 GCA_020632885.1 Alphaproteobacteria bacterium
GCCACCGCGTGGTCCCTGCGCGAGGCGCTCGGTGCGGACGCGGCCGACGCGCTGGTCCTGCGCTCCGTCGAGCTCCTCGATGCCGACCCCACCTTCGCGAGCTGGGGCGAGAGCCTGATGCGCGCCGCCCGGATGCTGAAGCGCGAGGGCGTGCTCGAGACGGGCGACCTCCAGGCCGTGCGCGAGGTCGTGGCCGACCGCGAGCTGCCCTCGTGCGGTCGCACCCTGGCGCTGACTCCGGACGTCCCCGTGACCCAGGCCGTGATGGGCGGCCTCCCGGTGGCCCAGAGCACCGCCTGGCCCCTCGAGATCGTGGTGCCCGAGGGTGTGCGGTCCATGACCGTGGACCTCGAGTGGCTCGCTGCGGCGGGCGAGGAGCTGGGCGAGCTCGACTACGAGGTGCGCGTGCGTCGCGGCCAGCCCGCCGAGATGAAGCTCGCTCGGGCCGAGGTGGCCGAGGGCATGAACATCGCCTACCCGCTGGAGCGCGGCGGCAGGGGTGACGTGGTGACCGGCTCGCCCACGACCATCGACCTCGAGCGCGTCCGTCCCGGCGACCGCTGGTACATCACGGTGGTGCACCGGAACGCCCGTCCCACGCAGCTCCAGGTGGTCGCCCGCGCCGAGACCGGCTCCGCGGGTGGCTGCTCCACGACCTCCGCGCCCTGGAGCCTGATGGGCCTGCTCCTCGCTCCGCTGGCCTTCCGCCGTCGGAGCTGATCAATCCGGCAGGAAGCGCTTCTTGAGCCGGTAGACGCTCCGCTCGCGCACCCCGAGGCGCTCCGCCACCGTCACCGCGTGGCCCCCGGCGGCCTCCCACGCCTCCAGGAACTCCGCCTCGCTCACCCCCGACCTCACCCGCCTCCCCGAGGGGAGCGCGGGTGAAGTCATGACCGGGGTCGGGGACCGCTGCACCGCCACCGGTGCCGGCACCTCCCGAAGCCGCGATGGGGACGCCCGGAGATCGAGGCGGCGCACCACCCCGTCTTCGGCGAGGAGCACGGCGCGGTCGATGGCGTTCTCGAGCTCGCGCACGTTGCCGGGCCAGGGGTGGGCCACGAGCGTCTCCAGCGCCTCGGGAGCGAAGTGCATCTCGCGGAGCCCGTAACGACGGGCGATCCGCGTCAGGCATGCCTGGGCGAGGGCCGGCACGTCCTCCGGACGCTCGCGGAGGGCGGGCACCGTGAGCGGGAACACGGCCAGGCGGAAGTAGAGGTCCTCGCGGAGCCCGGCGCCCTCCTGCAGGTCGTTCATCGCCGCGATGACACGCACGTCCACGTCCACGGGCTCGGTGGCGCCGAGCGGAGTGACCTTCCGCTCCTGGAGGGCCACCAGCAGCTTCACCTGGCAGGCCTCGGGCATGCTGTTGATCTCGTCGAGGAAGAGCGTGCCGCCGTGGGCGGCCTGGAAGCGTCCCTGACGGTCCTGCACCGCACCCGTGAACGCGCCCTTCTTCGCTCCGAAGAGCTCGGCTTCGATGAGCGACTCCGGCAGGGCGCCGCAGTTCACGTGGATCATGGGACCCCCGCGGCGCGGGCTGGCGGCGTGGATCTGCTGGGCGAGCAGGGACTTCCCGGTGCCGGTCTCGCCGAGGAGGAGCACGCTGGCGTCGAACCGGGCGACCCGGGCGAGCTCCAGGAGCCGCTCGCGGAGGGGCCCGTTGCGCGTGAGGAAACCCGGGAAGGGCGAGGACGGATCGGCTGCCGGCCGCGAAGCGACCGCCGAGAGCGCGCTGGAGATGAGCGGGACCCACGCCCGTGCGGCCTCGAGCGCGGCGGCGTCGAACAGCCCGCGCACGCGGTGGTTGTCGACGTACACGAAGCCCCGACCGCCCGGCGTGTCGAAGGGCAGGCAGAGCACCGACCGCAGCCCGAGCACCCGGACGCTCCGCTGCTCCGCGAAAGCCCCGGCACCGCGGGCGTCGTCCTCCACCACGGGCTCTCCGGTGCGCAGCACCTGGTCGACGACGGTGCGGGAGATCTGGTCGGCGGGATCGTCGAGGTCGCCCGAGGAGAAGTCGCGGGCCGCGAGGATGGAGAGGCCCGCACCGTCCGGGAGCCCGACGATGCCGCGACGCGCGCCGAGGGCCGCGATCAGCCCGTCCAGGGCGGCCTCGGCGGCGGGCTGGAGCTCGGTGGCCCCGAGGATGGCGGGGGTGCGGGCCAGCATGGTGCGCAGGCGCGCGATCTCGCCGTCCCGGGCCGTGGAGCCCCTGGCCACGCGACCCACGCGCACGAGGGCCAGGCCGGCCTCGGGGTCTTCGGGGTCGAGGGCCTCCTTCAGGAGGGCGAGGTCTTCGTCGAGGGTCAAGCGTCCCTCCAGGAACGGCAGAGGCGGAAGCCCATGTTGTGGAACCGGGCCGTGGGGGCCGTGCTGAAGCGGTTGGCCGAGCGGCTGTCCTTCGCGAACCCGTACCATGCGCCCCCGCGCTCCACACGGTTGGCGGTCGGGTCGTCGTCGGGCAGGAGGACCTCGCGGCCGTCGGCCAGCGCGGGCCCGTCGGGGCGGTAGGCGTCCGCGCACCAGTCGCGCACGCCGCCCCCGAGACCCCGCACGCCGTAGGGGCTCGCGTCGGTCGGGAACGCGTGCACGACGGGCGTGCGGCGCCGGCCGGCGTGCGAATCGCGCATGCAGCACCACGAGGGGTCCAGGTGGTCGCCCCAGGGGAACAGGCGACCGTCCACCCCGCGGGCGGCCTTCTCCCACTCGAGCTCGCGGGGCAGACGCCAGGGGAGCCCGTCCACGCGGGCCCGCCAGGCCGCGTAGGCGCTGGCACCCTCCCAGTCCACCAGGGTCACGGCCTCGTCGGGGTCCCAGGGGTCTCCGTCCGCGTCCACCTGGCAGTGGAAGTGCCCCGCCGCGTCCCGTCCGTACACGAGGGCCCCGAGCTCGCCCATGGCCCCGGCGCGCTCGCGGGGCGCGTGGCGCAGGGCGGCCCCCTCGTCCCCCCCGTCCACCAGCGCGTCGAGGAAAGCGATGTACTCGGCGTTCGTGACGGGGAAGCGGGCCATGACGAAGGCGTCCACCCACACCCTCGCGAGCGGGAGGCTGTCGTCCGCGCCGGGATCTCCGCCCGCCTCGAACCAGCCCGCGGGCACGGGGCAGCCCGAGAGCCCGGGGACAGGAAGCACGTGCACGACGGGCTCGCTGGACCCAGGAGGCACGAAGGGCTCGGGGTCGCCCGGCCGGACGGGCAGCACGAGGGGGTCGCGGTCGGGTGCGGTGAGCACGAGCCTGTAGCTGCCGGGCTCCAGCTCGACGTCCACGGGCGTGGTGCCCAGGGACCCCACCGGCACGGGGATCAGGCGCCTCCCGCGCTCCTCGAAGCGCTCCAGGACGGCCTCCGCGGGGACGTCCGTGCACACGCGCACCCGGCGGGGCCCGAAGCCCGCCAGGAGGGCGCGGCGTCCGGGATGACGGCGCGGGAGGGCGTCGAGGTGGTGGTGCATGCGGGCGCGGGCGCGGGCGGCGCCGGTGGTGTCGCGCTCCGCCCGGGCGGCCTCGAGCTCGCGGAGGTAGCGCTCGGCGAGGGCGAGGTGGGCGGGTGCCGAGCGGGGGTCGAGGGTGAGGGCGGCGTGCAGGTCGAGCTCGTCCTGGACGTCGCTCATGGCGGCCTCGTGCTCCAGGGCCCGGGCGCGGTCCTGGAGCTCCCAGGCGGCGAGCTTGTGGACCTCGTCGGCGTGCGGGGGGACGTCGGCGAGGGCGGCCTCCGCCTCCTCACGCAGGGCGCGGGCGCGGGCGAGCTGCGCTCCACGGCCGTCCTGGCGGCCCTCCACACGGGCGAGCAGCTCGGTGGCCTGGCGACGACGGAGGTCGCCCTGCAGCCACGCGTCCACCGCGTCGCGGAAGGCCACGGCGTCCTCGTGGCGGTCCTGGGGGTCGGGTGCCATGGCGCGGGCACACAGGGCGCGGAGCTCGGCGGGGGCGTCGTCGGAGGCCGGGACCGTCGGGATGTCACCCTGACGGAGGGCGGTGAGCACCTCGGGGGCCGGTGCGTCTCCGAAGGGCCCGCGGCCCGCGAGCACCGCGAAGAGCATGGCGCCGAGCCCGTAGACGTCCGTGCGCAGCGAGATCCCGGACCCGGTGGCCTGCTCCGGCGCCATCCAGGACGGCGTGCCCGAGAGCACCGCGTCCTCGCGGGCCCGCAGGGCGTCGACGTCCACCAGCTCGCTCCAGGGCAGCACCACGGCCCCGCCCCAGTCCAGCACGACGACCTGCCCGAAGGCGCCCACCATGACGTTGTCGGGCTTCAGGTCGCGATGCACCACGCCCGATCGGTGCGCGTAGGCGACGGCCTCGGCCACGCGGTGCAGGACCTCCACGAGCCTCCGGAGCGTCCACG
>JACKEQ010000099.1 GCA_020632885.1 Alphaproteobacteria bacterium
CGGTCGACGCCCGTGATGCCCGTCAGGGGCGCGTCGAGCTCGCGGAGCTCCCACTGGTCGGCATCCGGGCCCCAGGGGTCCATGTTCGTGCGCACGCCCTTGTCGCCCGCCACCCACAGGCCGCCCTCGGGGTCGCGCCAGAGGCCCGTGAGCTGGTTGCGCGTGCCGAGCCGGAAGCCGATGTCGAGGGGCATCTTGCTCTGTGGTGGGGCGCGCCGCACGACACCCACCCAGTGGGATCCGTCGCGCGCCACACCCAGGAAGGCGGCGTCGTACAGGCTCGGTCCGCTGGCGGCCACGAAGCGCGGCATCGTCATCCTCCGTCTCGGCCGGCTTGACGGCCCATGGAGCAGTGTTTACCGACTCCCGGCATTCGGGGAGACCCCATGATCGAGGTCAGACACCTCACCCGGTACTATGGCAGCTTCGCCGCCCTCGAGGACGTGTCCTTCGAGATCCGCGAAGGCGAGATCATCGGGCTGCTCGGCCTGAACGGCGCGGGCAAGTCCACCACGCTGAAGATCCTGGCGGGCCTCATCACGCCTTCCGAGGGCGAGGTGAAGTTCGAGGGGCACGACGTCACCGAGAACCCCGAGGCCGTGCGGAGCCGCATCGGCTACCTCCCGGAGAGCCCGCCTCTCTACAAGGACATGACGGTCTCGGCGTTCCTCACGCACATCGGGCGCCTGAAGGGGATGAGCGCGGCGGACGTGCAGCGCCGTCTCCCGAGCGTCATCGAGCTCGCACAGCTCCAGGGCCGCGAGGACCAGATCATCGACACCCTGTCCCACGGCTACCGCAAGCGCGTCGGCATCGCCCAGGCCGTGCTCCACGACCCCCGGCTCGTCATCCTCGACGAGCCGATCTCGGGTCTCGACCCCCGCCAGATCGTCGGCATGCGCGAGGTGATCCGCGGGCTGGCCGACAAGCGCGGGGTCATCGTGAGCAGCCACATCCTCTCGGAGATCAGCCAGACCTGCGACCGGATCCTCGTGATCGACGGCGGACGGCTGGTCGCCCAGGGCACCGAGGCCGAGCTGGCCGAGCGGGCGGGCGGCGGCGAGCGGCGCATCCAGATCACCGTGAAGGGCGACGAGGCCCGGTTCGTCGAGTGGCTCGCGGCTCACCCCGCCGTGGAGGCCGCGAAGCCGCTGCTCGCGACCCACCCGGGCACCGCGGTGGCCCACGTGGAGCTGAAGGAGCGCGATGGCCGCGCGAAGCTCGTGCCGGACCTCATCCAGGCGGGCTTCACCCTCTGGCTCCTCGAGGGCCCCGAGGACGACCTCGAGGAGATCTTCCTCGGCCTCACCGGGAAGGCGGCATGAACACCTGGCTCGTCGCCCGGCGCGACCTCGTCGGCTACCTGCGGAGCTACGCCGGCTTCGCGATCATCTCGGGCTGCCTGCTCATCGACGGGCTGCTCTTCAACTTCGTCGCGCTCGGCCAGGGCGCCGAGTACAGCCACAAGGTGCTCGAGGAGTTCTTCAACCTCACGAGCGGCCTCACGATGATCGCGGCCATCCTGTTCACGATGCCCACGCTCGCCGAGGAGCACGACAACGGCACCGACGTGTTGCTGCGTACCAGCGCCGTTTCGGACCGCAGTGTGGTGCTCGGGAAGTTCTTCGGGGCCATGGGGATGCTCGGGCTCCTCGTGGCGCTCACGGCCTACATGCCGGCGATGATCCTGGTGAACGGGAAGATCAGCCTGGCCCACGTCGCGGTCGGCTACCTCGGGCTGATGCTGCTCGGCAGCTCCGTCGCCTCCATCGGGGTGTTCGCGAGCTCGCTGTTCCGCACGCAGCTCCCCGCCGGCGTCATCGGCGGTGTGATCACGGTCGCGATGCTCCTCGGGTGGGCGGGCTCGCAGGTCACCGACCCGCCGTTCACCGACGTCCTCGCCTACGTCGCGCTCTACCAGGGCCACTTCGAGGCCTTCAAGGAAGGTCGGTTGCTCTCGGGCGGCGTGATCTTCTACCTCTCCGTCACCTTCGTCTTCCTCACCCTCGCCACGACGGTGCTCCAGAGCCGGAGGCACGAATGAACCGCGCAATGGGTGCGGGCATCGTCGGGGGCCTCGCGGTCCTCGGGCTGCTCGCCGGCGCCTCCCAGGGCAGCATGGAGGGGGCTCTCGTCGGGCTCACCGTCGGCGGCCTGGTGGGCCTCACGGGGGTCGTGAGCACGCAGCTCTCGGGCAGCAGCCAGCTCCTCGGGGCCGGCCTGCTCACCCTGTTCCTCGGCGAGCGCATGCTCGGCTCGGGCACGGAGCGCGCGGTCGTGAGCGGCTTCGGCCTGCTCGTCGTGCTCGCGGCGGTCGGCATCCGCGTCGCGGCCATGGGCCGCTCGGAGGGTCGCACCAAGGCCGCGCACCAGCTCGCGCTCGTGTCGTCCGCGGTCGTGGTCGCGGGGCTCGTGGTGTACGGGCTCACCCTCGAGTCCGCCGTGTCGGCCTTCCTGAAGGACGATGAGTCGATCTGGCGCTGGAAGGGTGCCCTCGGTGCCATCTGGCCCATCCTGGTGCTCGTGGGCATGGCGCCCACCATGGCAGTCGACCGCATCCTGGCGCTCCACCCGCGCGTCCTGCCGCCCCGTGCCGCGAAGGAGGCCGCCACACAGGCCCTCTCCGCGGCTCTCGCCGTGGCCCTCGTGTTCCCGGTGAACTACCTCGCGAGCCGCCACGAGTGGTCGAGCGACGTCGCGTACTTCCGCACCACCGCGGCCGGCGAGTCCACCGTGGCGCTGGTGAAGACCCTCACCGAGCCCGTCGAGGCCATCCTGTTCTTCCCCGCCGGCAACGACGTCGGCGAGGAGGTCGAGCCCTACTTCCGCACGCTGGAGGCCGCGAGCGGCGGGATGCTCAAGGTCACCCGCGTCGACCAGGCCCTCGCACCGGCCCTCTCGGAGGAGCTGAAGATCCGCGACAACGGCTTCGTCGCCTTCCGGATGGGCGAGAGCCAGGAGAAGTTCAAGGTCGGCGAGGACCTCTCGAAGTCCAAGCGCAACCTCAAGAAGCTCGACGAGACCGCCCAGAAGCACCTGCTCAAGGTCACCCGCGGCCAGCGCACGGCCTACTTCGTCGTCGGTCACGGCGAGGCGAACTTCCGCGAGCGCGACAACCCGCTCCGCAAGCTCGCCCTGTTCAAGAAGGTGCTCGAGAGCCAGAACTACAAGGCGTCCAACCTCGGTGCGGCCGAGGGCCTCGCGAACGCGGTGCCGGACGACGCCGACCTCGTCATCCTCGCGGCCCCCGAGAAGCCCCTGCTCCCCGAGGAGTCCGAGAGCCTGAAGAACTACCTCGACCAGGGCGGCGCCCTGCTCGTGATGACGGACACGGCCGCGGACCCGATGACGGATCTGCTCGGCTACATGGGCCTCTCCGCGGGCACGCACGCCCTGGCCCACGCCAAGGCGCACGTCCGCCAGACCCGGGGCCCCGGCGACCGCGTCCTGCTGGCCACGAACCGGTACGGCAGCCACCAGGCCGTGCGCACGCTCTCCAAGAACGGCACCACGCTCCAGGTCGTGCTCCCGGCTGCCGTGAAGATCGCCAAGACCGAGACGGGCGGTGAGGCCAAGGTCCACACGCTCGTGCGCAGCTTCCCGGACACCTGGGAGGACGTGGACGACGACCGCCAGAAGGACGGCGACGAGCCCGGTGAGGTGTTCGACCTCGCGGTGGCCGTCACGGGCCCCGAGAAGGCGGACGGGAAGGGCTGGCGTGCGATGGTCGTCGGCGACACGAACTGGGCGAGCGACAGCGTCATCCAGAGCGTGCAGGGCAACCAGGTGCTCCTCCTCGACGGCCTGCGCTGGCTCGTGGGCGACGAGGACCTCGCGGGCGAGGTCAGCAACGAGGAGGACGTGAAGATCCAGCACACGAAGGGCCAGGACTGGGTGTGGTTCTACCTGACGGTGCTCGCGGTGCCGCTCCTCGTCTTCGGGGTCGGCGTGGTGTCCATCCGGATGCGGAGGCGCGCATGAGAACGGTCGTGCTGTACGCCGCCCTGCTCGGGGTGGCGATGGTGGGCAGCTACCTGTCCTGGACGGCGAAGGACACCGGTGCCGTCGTCGCGGAGGAGGTGCCCGTGTACCGCGCGTCCGCCGGCGACGTGAAGGCGCTGGCGTTCCACAGCGAGGACGTCGACGTGCGCGTGGAGCGCCGCGAGGACGACCGCGGGGCGTACGCCTGGATCGAGGTCGAGGAGCGCAAGGACCCCACGAAGCCTGCGAAGGTCGACGACGAGGCCCCCCCCGAGGAGGACGAGGAGGCCCCGGA